>CAVXSW010000002.1:0-1220995 GCA_963764555.1 uncultured Acidimicrobiales bacterium | reverse complement strand
GCGGCCGGCTGACGGGATTGACGGACGTCCGTCCGACGCTCCTGGTGGGTGCCGGCCCTGCGCGGGCCAATCGGCGTTTCAGGGGGTCGAGCAGGCTGGCCACGATCCGTTGGTGAAGTTCGGCTGCGAGGTGGCCGGCATCGACTGAGCCGGAGGGAGGTTCGGACAGCTCCCCGTATAGCTCTCGGCCGAGGAGGTGAGGGCCCACGACTGGGTCCCGGGCGTCAGGTAGTAGGGCGGCGAGTAAAAGGGCAGCCGGGGATCCCAGAGGTAGTGCTTGGCGTACCCCGAAACGATACTCCCGCCGTTGAACTGGCCCACCGGTCCTCGGGCGTCCTGTTGGATCGAGCCGTAGAGCGTGAGCGTCCCCTCGTTGCCGCTTCGGTTGTTGCTGTTCGACTGCGTGTAGTTGTTCACGATGAAGGAGTCCTGGAGTGCCAGGACCGAAGCGTCGATCTCGAGGCCTTGTCCGCCGGCCGGGTTGCCCGAGGAGGTGCTCGGATCGCAAAGCGGTGCGGCTTGGGCCCCGCTGGCACCGCAGGGGGTCAGGATGTTCCCGTTCCCGTCCACTGGCAAGTTGACCTCGACGTACTGGTAGGCGATGAGCCCGAGCACGTCGTTTGTGGCCGTCGAGCTGGTGAAGCTGTTGTAGTTGCAGTTGCTCTGGGACTGGGTTCCGGCCCATGTGCAATCGGCGTAGGTCAGCGGCCCGGTGATGACCACGTTCTTCTCCGACGCCACGGTGAGATGTCCGGAGAGAGATCCGCTGACGAATGCATCGGCCTCGTTGTCCGGGCTGTTGGTCTGCCCGTAATAGCAGCCGCTGCAGGCGCCCGAGCCCACCGCAGTCTGGTTGTCGATCGTGTTCGTCGTGCACCGGCGGCCGTGGCAAGTGGTCTGGGTCACCCCGTCGAACGGGTTGTCGCCGGAATTGCCATTGCCACCCTGGTCGACGAAGATGACCCCGTTGTTGGGCAGAGAGACTTGAGTGGTGCCGTCGGTCGGGCAGACGCTGGTGTTGCCGGCGAAGTTCAAGGTGTCGTTGGCCCCGCTCGCGCTCGTCCCTTTGCTGAGCACGGTCATCTTGTTGCCGATGACCGTGATGGTGGTCGGGCCCTGGTAATAGCAGCCGTTCTGCTGGGCGAAGTTGGCCAGGGCGAGGTTGTCCTGAGGGATCTGCTCCTGGTTGCTCGCGCTGTTGGAGCTGTTCGCGGCGTCGTAGGTGCCGACGTCGGACGTGGTGTTCCTGCACCCCGGCGGTGACCCGTGGTTCGAGTCGTTCGGGTCGACGAACAGGCAGCTGGGGTCGGCAGTGGTGACCGGGTAGCTGGCCCCGAAATTGGGCCGGCTGTCGGCGAAGATGGAGTCGTTCGAGAACACGGGCCCGACGATCGAATCGTTCGGCCCGAAGAACACCGGTGTGCAGCTCCCGGAGTTGTTGTAACTGGTGCTCCAGTACCACGAGCACCCGGTGGCCGAGCCGATCGTGGCCGGATTGGTGTCCGCCGACGAGTTGTAGGCCTCGTAGTTCGACCACCAGACGTTGTCGAGGAACCCGTTGGCCGGGGTGAACTTCGCTACCGTCGAGTAGTAGACGATGTTCGAGCCGAACCCCGCCGCCCCGACGACCTGGACATCGAGGTAGCTGAGAGCGTTGGTCGTCGAGTCGACGACGGCATAAGGATTGTCGAACATGTAGTACTCGGGGATGACGCCGTTGCCAACATCGGTACCTGGAACCTGGCTCCAGGTCTCGTAATTGATGCCAGCGCACTGGGCGGTGGCGTTGCTGCCCGAGGGGTAATTGGTGGTCGAGTTGCAGGCTGCCAGGTAGGGATCGGCGTTGATGTCGCTCTGATAGGCGTTGACCCCCGAGGAGAGCGCCCGGTAGGCGAGCCTTTGGATCGAGGCCCGGGCGATGAGCGGGTCGTTGTTGGTGATGGTCGAGACCATGACTCCACCGATGGTGGTGAATGCCACGGTCAGGGCGACGACCATTACCAGAGCTGCCTGGCCCGAGTCGGCCAAGCGCACGGCGGTTCGGCCCCGTTTTGCGGCACGCCAGCCGCAATTGCGGCTTGCCGCGGGTGCACGGCAGCCACCGCTACGAGGGCGAGCGAAAGGAGATGACATGAAGACCTACCCCACTATCGGGCTGTAGAGATACGAAGCGGACGAGAGGCGGTAGACGGTGAAGGAGTTCTCGTGGACTGGGCTTCCAGCTGTCTGCACCTGGATGTCGATTCCGACGCTCTGGATGGTGTCCGGAAGGCAGTTCTGGCTGGTCGAGCTGGGCGGCGAGCAGGCTGAGGTGAACCCCGGCAGGATGCCGTTGGCACCGGCCGTGCCACCATTGTTCGGTACGTAGGTTCCCGATACCGGATCGAGTGTGTTGTAGGTGAAGATCGGTATCGAGCCGGCAATGTCGCCATTGACCACGCTCGGGATGTCGACCAGCATCTTCCCCGACGCCGACCACGAGCAGGTTGCCGTGGAAGTCAACGTGGTGGGGCACGTGCTCGCCGTGGCCGGGTACTCGGTGACGGTGAAGATGGCGGAGCTGAACTTGCACCCGCTGCACCGGGTGGGAGCCGACTCGGCCATTACGATTTTGGCGGGGCCGTTCGGGTCCCCGATGTTGGCGTAGAAGGTGTTCGAGTAGGTCCCGACGCTTGCGGTCAAGAACGGCGGGCAGGATGCGTTGGCCACGGCGCATGCGGAATTGCCGGGGGTGCCGGCGCAGGCTCGACCTCCGACCGGATCAGCCGCTGGATGATGATCGACCCGGGGAGGAGCTCATCGGTCGAGGTGTAGTTGGAAATCACCGACGTACCGGTGGAGACATAGGTGGTGAGCACCGTCCCCGCCACCGTGAACAACACCATCAGGGCAGCGAAGGCGACCAGCAGCTCGACCAGCGTGAGGCCGTCGTCGCGCCCCGGCCGATGGTTCATCGGAGAACGTCCCGTGCCACAGCTGGTCGCCCGGATGCGGTCGAGCGCCCTCATGAGGTCACCGTCAGCGGGTAGGGGAGGGTGGTCGTGGCCGGGCCGCCCGAGGTCGGGGTGAGCGTCGCGCTCGTTGCCCGTGACGGTCACGGTACCGTACGAGGTACCGCTGCCGTTGACGAACAGGTTGTAGGTGCCGTACGGGACGAGCGTGCGGCTGAAACCATCGGCGCCGGATGTCTGGAGGTTGTAGCTGTCCTGGCCGCAGCCGTTGCCGTTGGCCGGGACCTGTAGCCGCAGGCTGACCCCGGCGTGGGGGAGCCCGGCGGCCGGGCCGCTTGCGTTAAGCACCTGGAACGACAACAGGCCGAGTGGCACGGTGGGCGTGCTCATCCCCGAGGTCGCCCCCGAGGTCCCACCCGGCACGGTGGCGGCGACGGAGACGTTGTAGCCGTTCAAGCCCTCCGCCTGGCAGTCGCCCGCCCACAGCCCGTACCCGCCGGCGAATGGGTAGAGGTCCGGAAGCTGGGTCACGTTGGTGGCCGCCCCGGCGGTGACCACGTTTACGTAGGCGCCAGGGAGCAGGCCGGAGTTGTTGATCTCGATCGGGATGCCCGAGCTCGCATAGCCGCTGAGGCCGTTCGGGGTCTGATCCGACCAGCTCCCTGCCGGACCGGTCGTCGAGGTCACGATGATCGAGCCCGTCGGGGATGCCCCGGCTGCCGCACAGATGGGTGAGGCGCCGACCGTGCAACCGATCCCGTCGAAGTAGGCGACCGACCCGTCAGCCGACGGCAGAGACACGGTGTTCCACGTGGATCCGTTGCTCGTCGACAGCAAGAAGGCCGCGGGCCCGCCCGAGGATTGGGTGCCGGTGCCCATGATCAGGCAGGAGGTCGCGGCGGGGCAGACGATCTGGGAGACGGCGTCGAGGTTCCCGGTCGGCGGGGTGTCGCTGGTCCAGGTGTCGGCCGTCGTCGGGCCGGCGGTGATCGCCCCCGTGAAGATCTCCGGTCCCGAGGCATTCGATCCGATGCCGTAGCAGGCGGTGGAGGACGGACAGGTCAGCTGGGCCACGTTGGTGACGGTGGCGCCCGAGTCCAGGGGGAACTCGGCGCTCAACGGGCCACCCAGATTTCCGTAGAGCACGAGCGCTCCGGTCTGAGAGCCGGCCGTGCCGGCTCCCGAGACGAGGCACTTGCTGGCGGTCGGGCAGATCACCTGTTGCAAGGAGGCGAGCGTGACGCCCGGCTCGGCGTCGGCGGTCCAGGTCACGGAGCTTCCGGCACTACCCAGCCCCGTCCCGCCGGTGACCGCGCCCGTGATCACGACGGGAGAGGGGGAAGTGGCCGAGCCCACCTTCCCGGTCCCGATGGCCACGCACGTCGTGACGGTCGGGCAGGTGACCTGGCTGAGGGCCGAGAGGCTGAACCCGTTCGGCGTCCCCGCCGCCCACGACCCGGCGCCGGCGGGCCCGCTCACGAGCACCGGAGCTCCACCCGAGGCGGTGGTGCCGATGGCGGCACAGCCTGTCGCCGACGGGCACATGAGGCCGAACAGGGATGTCGTGCCGGCCAGGGTGTCCTGTACCCAGGTGTCCGACCCCGAGGTGATGACGCCGGCGAGGACGATGCCCGATCCGGTGGACGAGGTACCCACTGCGACGCACGCCGAGGTGGACGGGCAGATGACTTGGTTCAGGGAACCGCCGGCGCCGGCGACTCCGGCGGGAACGGTGTCGGCCGACAGGCCCGGACTGGCCCCGGTCGTGCCGCGAAGGATGACCGGACCAGCCGGCCCGTACCCGACCCCGATGCAGGCCACCGACCCTGCACATGCCACCGAGGTGATCCGGGTCGAGCCCGACGGCACCGATGCCGTCGACCAGGCCCCCTGGTTCGCCCAGTTGACCGCGGCGGTGCCGGATCCGTTCTCGCCCGTCGTGATGCAGGTGATCGTGCCCGAGCCGGGGCAGGTGACCCCGTCCTCGACCGAGGTGGAGGAGGGATAGGTGAGGTTGACGGTGCTCCCCTGGTCGAAGCCGGGGTAGGCGGTGGGATAGGCCGCCGCCACTCTCGTCACCGCACCGATGGCCACTGTGACGGAGGGAGTCGACCCGGTGGGCAGCGACGTCGGCTGGCTCCAGATGTGGTTGGAGACGGTGCCAGCGGCATTGGCCACGAACAGGGGTGCTCCGTAGGTCGTGCCGGGCGGATTGCCGCTGACGGGGTCTGCCGCCGAGACCGTGTAAGTCCCGGGAAGCACCTGGGCGAACACGCAGCCGTAGCTGTCGGGGTTCAGCTGGAGGGTCTGGGGACCGGAGATCGTGACCGGGATCGACTGGACGCGGTAGGACCACGGGTGACTTGGGCTCTGGGCGTCGTTGGCCGTGGTGTCCCCCGACATCTGCATGGCGATGAACCCGAGGGTCTGAACCCCAGCCGGCGGGTAGTTGAGCATGACGCTGTCCTGAACGAGGTTGCCGTCCGCGTTGGGCCCCCACGACACCGCTACGGTGAGCTTGAGCAGTTGGGGATTGCCCGACGAGCACAGGTTGAGGGTCGAGCTTCCCGAGCTCTGTGCGGTGGCCCACGAGTACTTCGCCGAGAGCGAGTAAGTGGTTCCTCCCCGCGTCTCGGTCGGGGTAATGACGTTCGCCTGGGTGACGGCGTTGCCGGTGAACATGGTGCCGGTACCCGTCCCGCAGCTGCAGCCGGTGAGCGCCTTATTGACCGCGTCGATGCCGGTGTACGTCACGGCGTTGGTCACCGACGTGGAACCCGATCCCGTGGTGACCAGGGCGATCTGAGGGATCGTGGTCGAGGCGGCGGCGAAGTTCGCCACCGAGGTGACGTAGATGGTGGTGGCCGTGGCGAGCGGCTTGTTGTTGGAGCCCGATGCGACGGTGGTCGAGGCCGACGAGGGAGCGGGTCCTTCCGGCGGGTTGCTCTTGTCGACGACCACCTCGCCATTGGAGTTCACCGGCGGCGTCGTGTTGGAAAGGGTCTCGACCCACTTCTCTGCGATGGAGAGGGCGGTCTGTTGGTTGGTCGACTGGCCGGCCTGGATCACGGCTGTCGTGAAGAGGTAGGAGAGCGGGACGAGGGCGATCATGAGCACCGTAAAGGCCACGACGACCTCGAGCAGGCTCACGCCGTCGTCACCGCAGTTCCGCCGGTCCAGGCGCCGCCGGGCGCTCGGGCGCGTCGGGTCCGATGAGGAGCTCACAATTTCCCTGTATCGGCCGCCCCGCGGTCGGCCTACAGCGAATTCACCGTGTGGGACCCGTGCCATAGCCTGCTTCGCACGGTAAGTCCGGGCCGCCCGGGTTCGATACGCGTAATTCCACCTGGCTGCCGCGGGCGCCGCCCCTTGGGACGGAGTCCTCCGCTCTCAGCTCGGCGCGAGCGGAGGGGTTGCTCCGACGTCGTAGACGAGCCCGCCATCGGCCACCCTGACCCCGTCGGTCGGGGCGTGTGGGGTCAGCCGCCCGTCGTGCATGAGGTGGACCACGTCGGCTCCGTCCACCAGCACCAGGTGATCGGCGAGGAGTCGGCGGTGGCACCGCCACCAGACGGACTCACTGCACATCACCGCCACCGACGCCTGGCCCGCCAGCTCCAGAAGCTCGCCGAGCCCGTCGCGGAAGTCGGTCGTCTCCATGTGGTCGGCGTAGGCCCGGAAGGCGTCGTGGCGCAGCGCCCCGTGCTTGGAGTCGGGCACCGGCCGGCGCCGCCCCCCGAGCTCACGGAGCCACCGGTAGCCGATGCCGGCTTCGGGCAGCCACCGCTCCATCTCCTCGCGCCCGTACTGGGGATTGTGCCGGCTGCCGGGGAACGAGCGGATGTCGACGACGTCTTCGATGCCCGCGTCGCCGGCCAGAGCGAGGAACGCATCGGCGGGGAGGGTGCCGTGGCCGACGGTGGTCACCAACGGTCCTGCCATCGGAGCCAGCGTACGTGGTGCTACATGCGACGGATCTCGTCCAACGGGCAGATCGCAGTACCGGCCGAGGCCCAGGTCCGGTGGAACGCACACGAGGTGACCGTCGATCTGGGAGACCGGGTGGTCGTGATCCCGCTGCCGGCCGACCCGTGGACGAAACGAGGCGAGCACTGGGGCCAGAGACCTACCACCGGGCGGGCGCATCGGGGCGAACGAGGCGCCGAGGCATGCTCCGCCAGGCGGAGGGTGGCTTTCATCTCCCGTCTCGATTCGTGGGCTCAGCCCGCTCGGTCGGTACTCGGGCGTGCCGAGCCAAGATGTCGAAGTCACGGTCGGCGTGGAATACCGGGACCTCGAAACGAAGCGCAACCGCTCCGATGAGGCAGTCGGTCAGCGCCCGCACGGTCTCACCGGCGGCCCGGCACGAGCGGTACAGGCCGGCTGCAACTTCGTAGTTCGGGAACCCTCCGGTCGGCAGGTACCCACACCTCGCCAGCAGACGGCGGAGCTCTTGATGGTGCTCCTCGTCACGAGCGCCGGCCAGTACCTCCATCACCACGACGCCCGTCGTGTTGACCGGCGCGTCCTGCTCCAGCAACCTCCGGACCGCTCGATGGGTGTCGCTGCCTGTCCGGCGAAAGGAACTCGACCCACGCCGAGGTATCTACCAGGGTCACCCGGACGGGGCGCCCCGGCGCAACTCCTCGAGGTCACCCTCCCAGCCGGAACCCTCCATCGCCAGGGCCTCCTCCCGACTCATCGGTTCGCCCACCAGGCGCCGCAAAGCGAGGTCGACCGCCGCTCGCTTGGACGGCACCCCGTAACGCCTCATGGCTTCGGTGACGAGATCGTCATCGATCTCGATGTTGGTCCGGGACATACCACGAAGGTACTTCTACGGTGTATGCAAGGGTAGAGAGGCAGCCTGTCCCGCCCGGACACTGGGATGTGATGCCCGACTCACCGCCGGTGACGGCCACGCCGTCATGGAAACTCAGTACGACTTGGGCAGCCCGAGGGAGTGCTGGGCCACGAAGTTGAGGATCATCTCGCGGCTGACCGGGGCGATCCGGAGCAGGCGGGCCATGCCCCACATGTCGGCCAGCCCGAACTCGGTCGACATCCCGTTGCCCCCGTGGGTCTGGATGGCCTGGTCGACGGCGGCGAGCGCCGCTTCGGCCGCCGAGTACTTGGCCATGTTGGCCGCCTCTCCGGTGGCGGCGGTGTCGCCGGCGTGGTCGAACAGCCAGGCCGCCTTGTCGGTCATGAGCCGGGCCAGCTCCACCTCGATCTTGGCCTTGGCCAACGGGTGGGAGATGCCCTGGTGGCGGCCGATGGGAGTGCCCCACACCTCCCGGCTGCCGGCGTAGTCGGCCGCCTTGCCGAGCGCGAACCGGCCGATCCCGTTGGCCGTGGCCGCCGACAGGATGCGCTCGGGGTTGAGCCCCACGAACACCTGGCGGAGGCCCTCGCCCTCGGCCCCGATGAGCCGGTCCGCCTCCACCTCGACGTTGTCGAAGAACAGCGTGTACTGCTTCTCGGGAGCGGTGATCTCGACCGGGAGCACCTGGGCGTCGAGCCCCGGGGTACCGGTGTCGACCACGAAGAGGGACAGCCGTCCGCGCCCGGTGTCGGGGTCGATCCCCGACCGGGTGACCACCAGGATGGCCTCGCACTCGTCGACCCCGGAGATGTAGTACTTCGACCCGTTGAGCCGGTAGATGTCTCCGTCCCGGGTGGCGGTGAGGGAGAGGTTGTGCGAGTTGGACCCGGCGTCGGGCTCGGTGATGGCGAAGGCCATCTTGAGCTCGCCGGTGGCGAACCGCGGCAGCCAGCGCTGCTTCTGCTCACCGGTGCCGAACCGGGCGATGACCGTGGCGCAGATGGCCGGCGACACCACGATGACCAGCAGCGGGCACCCCGCCGCGGCCAGCTCCTCCTGCACCGCGGCCAGCTCGCTGATGCCGCCGCCCCCGCCCCCGTACTCGGTCGCGACGTTCACACCGAGGAACCCCGCCTCGGCCACCGCCCCCCACAGCTCCTCGGTGCGCTCGTCGGCGTGGGCCTTCTTCACGTAGTAGTCGTGCCCGAACTTGGCGGCGATGGCGGCGACCGCCTCGCGCAGCATCTGCATCTCGTCGGATTCGATGAAGTCCATGGGCTATTCCTCGTCCGGGGCGGCCAGGAGGTCGACGGGGATGTCCACCAGCCGGCTCCGAAGGTACTCGCCGAGCCCCTTGGCCTGCGGATCGGGCCGGGTGGAGCTGGCCACGCCTTCGCCCAGCAGACCGACCACCACGAAGTTGAGGGCCCGCAGGTTGGCCAATTCGAACCTCCTGACCTCGAGCTCGGCCGCCTCGGGGACCAGCGCGTAGAACTGCTCGATGCCGAGGTAGGACTCGAGCCAGGCCCATGCCTCCGGAGTCCGGGCCCACAGGCCGACGTTGGCGTTGCCCCCCTTGTCCCCCGAGCGGGCCCCGACGAGGGTCCCGAGCGGCACCCGGCGGGTGGGCCGGGTCGCCGCCGCCCCGGCCTCACCGGCCGCCACCACCGGGCCGGCGGGCTCGGCTACTTCCGCCATCTCGGCCACGACCGCGTCCGGGGACAGGGCCAGGTCGGGCGACGCGTCGACGACCTGGTCCCGGGGCGCCGCCCGATGGGCGGTGTGGGGGACCTCGACCGCCCGGCCGTCGGCATGGACCACCCGCGGAGTGACCAGATCGGCGGGGAGGAGGGCCGGCCAGTACACGCCGTAGTCGGTGGCCGCGCTGGGCGGCCCGGTCAGGTGGAGGCCCGGGTAGCCGGCGAGGGCCAGCTCGGTGGCCGCCCCCGAGAAGCGCCGGCCGACCCGCTCGGCGTCGGCGTCCTTCACCGTCACCCGCAGGGTGGCCGTGGCCTCGGCGTTGGTCGCCGCATCGGGCTTGTCCGAGCGGACCAGTCGGACGTCGAGCTCCTGGCGGAGGGTCCGGGGCCAGCGCGGCGTCCAGGGAGCGGACGGTGAGGGCCGCCTTCTCCTCGATGTCGAGACCGGTGAGCACGAAGGTCATGGTGTTGCGCCAGCCGCCGAGCAGGTTGAGGCAGACCTTGATCTCCTCGGGGGCGGGCTCGCCGCGTACCCCCGACACCCGCACCCGGTCGGTGCCCTCCTCGGCGAGCTGGATGGTGTCGAACCGGGCGACCACGTCGGTGTTGGCGTAGTGGCGCCCGCCGATCTCGTAGAGCAGCTGGGCGGTGACCGTCCCGACCGACACCTCGCCGCCGGTACCGGGGTGCTTGGTGATGACCGCCGAGCCGTCCTCGGCCACCTCGGCGATGGGGAACCCGGGATGCTCGACGCCCTTGACCTCGGTGAAGAAGGCGTAGTTGCCGCCGGTCGCCTGCGGACCGCACTCGATGACGTGTCCGGCCACCACCGCTCCGGCCAGGCGGTCCCAGTCGGTCGCCGCCCAGCCGTGGTGCCAGGCCGCCGGTCCGACCACCAGGGAGGCGTCGGTGATCCGGGGGCAGACCACCACGTCGGCCCCGCCGGCGAGGGCCTCGACGATGGGCCAGCCGCCGAGGTAGGCGTTGGCCGTCACCACCTCGCCGGTCGCCTCGCTCAGGGGCCGGCCGGTGTCGAGGTGGGCGAGGGGGTGCCCGTCGTGCTGGAGGGAGGCGATCCGGGGGAGGAGGTCGTCGCCCTCGACGTGGGCGACCGACACCGCCAACCCGAGCCGGTCGGCCAGTTGGCGGACCTGGTCGGCGAGCCCGGACGGGTTGAGACCGCCGGCATTGGTCACCACCTTGATGCCGCGCTCGGCGCAGGTGCCGAGCACCTCCTCCATCTGGGTGAGGAAGGTGTGGGCGCAACCCCTGGACCGGTCGCGGCGGTAGCCCTTCCACAGGATGAGCATGGTGAGCTCGGCCAGCCAGTCGCCGGTCAGGACGTCGATCGGGCCCACCCTCCACCATCTCGCGCGCCGCGGCGAGCCGGTCGCCGTAGAAGCCCGAGCAGTTGGCGATGCGCAGGGGCTCGCTCATGGGTCGTCGGCCGGACCGTCGGGGCATCGACCACGGCCAGCACCCGGCCGGTCTCGACCTGGTCGCCCTCGGCCACGTCCACCTCGGTCACCGTCCCCGCCGAGGCGGCGTGCACGGCGTGCTCCATCTTCATGGCCTCGAGCACCACCAGCACCTGGCCGGCGACCACCACGTCGCCCTTGGCCACGTCGACCCGCACCACGGTGCCTGGCATCGGGGCGAGCGCCGAGCCCTCGCTCAACCGCTCGTCGGGCGGCGGGAAGCGGACCCGCTCGTCGGAGGGTCGAGCTCCCGTCGGGACCGTCCACGTAGGAGACCGGTCCGTTCTTCTCGACGAGGTAGCGCCGGGTCACCCCCTCGACGGTCAGGGCGACCTCGCCGGGCGTTGCCGTCGCCGCCTCGACGCCCACCGGCTCGCCGTCCACCTCGACGAGGTCCGGCGCCCGGCCGGAGCGGTCGAAGCGGTAGGCGACGCGTGCGATCCGTCCCCCCGCACTCGAAGGTCACCTGCTGGGGGCGGAACGGGTTGTTGCGGAAGCCGGAAGGGACCGCGCGCTGGACCCGCGCCCCTCGGCGCCGCCCCGCCTGGGCGGCCAGGGCGGCGGCCACCGTGTGGCGCACCACGGCGGCCTCGTCGGCCAGGGGGGCCGACAGCCGGTCGAGCCCGTGCCGTTCGAGGAAACCGGTGTCGGTCTGCCCGGCGACGAAGGCGGGATGGCGGACGGTCCGCACCAGCAGGTCGCGGTTGGTGGTCACCCCGTGGATGCGGGCCCGGGCCAGGGCGCCGGCCAGGGCGGCGGCCGCCTCGGACCGGGTCGGGCCCGTGGGCGATGACCTTGGCCAGCATGGGGTCGTAGTGCGGGCTGACCACCGATCCCGACTCGACTCCGCTGTCCACCCGGACCGATCCAGCCTCGTCGCCGACCTCGAACCGGTGCAGCCGCCCGGTCGAGGGCAGCCAGTCGCGGGCCGGGTCCTCGGCGTAGAGCCGGGCCTCGACCGCATGGCCGCGGGGACCCGCTCGCCACCGCCTCGTGCACCTCGGCGCGGCAGGGCTGCGCCGGCGGCCACCAGGAGCTGCAACCGCACCAGGTCGAGCCCGGTGACCGCCTCGGTCACCGGGTGCTCCACCTGCAGCCGGGTGTTCATCTCCAGAAAGAACGGGTCACCGTTTCGGTCCACCACGAACTCGACGGTCCCGGCGTTGACGTAGCCGACCGCCTCGCGCCGCGGCGATCGCCGCGTCCATCAGGCGCTTGCGCAGCCCGGCCGAGACCGCCGGGCTCGGCGCCTCCTCGACGATCTTCTGGTGGCGGCGCTGGATGCTGCACTCGCGCTCGAAGAGGGCCACCGTCTGGCCGTGGGCGTCGGCCAGTACCTGCACCTCGATGTGGCGCGGGTCGGCCACGTAGCGCTCGAGGAAGACGGTCCCGTCCCCGAACGCCGCCGCCGCCTCGCGGCGGGCGCCCTCCACGGCTTCGGCCAGGTAGCCGGCGTTGGGCACCACCCGCATGCCCCGGCCGCCGCCCCCGGCCGAGGCCTTCACCAGCAGCGGCCAGCCGAGGGCGCGCAGCTCGCCCGCCTCGGGGAGGTCCTCGCCGTCGACCACGGCCGAGGGGAGGGTGGGCACCCCCGCCCTGCGCATGAGCTCCTTGGACCCGATCTTCGAGCCCATGGCGTCGATGGCCTCGGCGGGCGGGCCGACCCAGACCAGACCCGCCCCGGCGACCCGGCGGGCGAACTCGCCCGACTCGGACAAGAAGCCGTAGCCCGGGTGGACGGCGTCGGCGCCGGCGCGCGCAGGCCGCCTCGAGGAGGAGATCGGCGCGCAGGTAGGTCTCGGCCGGCGACACCCCGGGCAGGCGCACCGCCAGGTCGGCCTCGCCGACGTGGGGGCTCGAGCGGTCGGCGTCGGAGTAGACGGCGACGGTGGCGATGCCCATCGCCCGGGCCGTGCGCATGATGCGGCGGGCGATCTCGCCGCGGTTGGCCACCAGCAGGGTTCGGACGGCGTCGATCGATCCGGTGCTCATGCCGTCGGGCCCCTACATGCGGAACACGCCGTAGCCGCGTGTCCCTCGGATGGGCTGGTTGTCGATGACCGACAGGCAGATGCCGAGGACGGTCCGGGTGTCCCGCGGGTCGATGATGCCGTCGTCGTAGAGGCGGGCGCTGAGGATAGAGGGGGAGGGACTCCGCCTCGATCTGGGCCTCGACCGGTCTCGCGCATGGCGGTGTCCGCCTCCTCGTCGAAGGGGATGCCCCTGCGCCTCGGCCGACTGGCGGCTCACGATGGACAGCACCCCGGCCAGCTGGGCCGGTCCCATGACCGCCGAGCGGGCGTTGGGCCAGGCGAAGAGGAACCGGGGGTCGTAGGCCCGCCCGCACATCCCGTAGTTGCCGGCGCCGTAGGAGGCGCCGATGTTGACGGTCAGGTGGGGCACCGACGAGTTCGAGACGGCGTTGATCATCATGGCGCCGTGCTTGATGATGCCGGCCTGCTCGTACTCCTTGCCCACCATGTAGCCGGTGGTGTTCTGCAGGAAGACCAGCGGTACGTCGATCTGGTTGGCCAGCTGGATGAACTGGGTCGCCTTGTGGGCCTCCTCGGAGAACAGCACGCCGCGGTGGTTGGCCAGGATCCCGACCGGGTACCCGTGGATCGAGGCCCACCCGGTGACCAGGCTGGCGCCGTAGAGCGGCTTGAACTCGTCGAAGCGCGAACCGTCGACCACCCGGGCCAGCACCTCGCGGGGGTCGAAGGGGACCTTGGGGTCGGCAGAGGCGATGCCGAGCAGCTCGGCGGGATCGTGCACCGGCTCGTCGGCCGGCTCGGTCGGCCCCGGGCCGAGCTTGCGGTAGTTGAGCCGGCTCACGATCTGGCGACCGAGGCGGATGGCGTCGACCTCGTCGACGGCCAGGAAGTCGGCGAGGCCCGACACCCGGGCGTGCATGGACGCCCCGCCGAGCTCCTCGTCGCTCGACTCCTCGCCGGTGGCCATCTTGACCAGCGGCGGTCCGCCGAGGAACACCTTGGACCGCTGCTCGATCATGACGATGTAGTCGCTCATGCCGGGCACGTAGGCTCCGCCGGCGGTGGAGTTGCCGAACACCAGCGCCACGGTCGGAAGCGCCGCCGCCGAGCTGCGGGTGAGGTCCCGGAAGGCCCGCCCGCCGGGGATGAACAGCTCGGCCTGGGCCGGCAGGTCCGCCCCGCCCGACTCGACCAGGTTGACGACCGGCAGGCGGTTGGCCAGGGCGATGTCCGAGGCGCGGGCCCCTTTCCGGAACGAGTAGGGGTTCATCGCCCCGCCGCGGACCGTCGGGATCGTGGGCCGACACCAGGCATTCGACGCCCTCGACCACCCCGATGCCGGTGACCGAGGACGCCCCGACGGTGTACTCGGTGCCCCAGCCGGCCAGGGCGCCGAGCTCCAGAAAGGCGGTGTCCCGGTCGAGGAGGAGCTCGATGCGCTCGCGGGCGAGCAGCTTCCCGCGCTCCTTGTGGCGGGCCACGTAACGCTCGCCGCCCCCCGCCCGGGCCGCAGCCAGCTGCTCGTCGACCTGTTCGACGGCCTCGGCCAGGGCCGCCTCGTTGGCCCGGAACGCCTCGGAGCCGGGGTCGATGGTGGAGGTGAGGACGGGCATGGAGGTGGGGGACGCAGCTCGCTCCGGAGCGGCGCGGGCGGAGCGGGTCGCATGGACCGCTCCGACGTGGGAAGAATAGGCGCCGTGACCGAGCGAGCGCGGCGGGCCCGGGGTCGGCGCCCGAGCCGGCCGGCTGGGCGGAGCCCCTCGTGACGATGGGCACCGGGCCGGTGGACCCGGGGATCGGGCCGGACCGGTCCTCCGGGGCGGTCGGTCGCCGCCGTGGTGCTGGCCGCCGGCGAAGGCACCCGCATGCGCTCGGCGCGCCCCAAGCCGCTCCACCGGCTGTGCGGCCGGCCGATGGTGCTCCACGTGCTCGACGCGCTGGCCGAGCTCTCCGTGCACCGGGTCGTGGTCGTCGTCGGTCACCGCGCCGAGTGGGTGACCAAGACCCTCATCGAGCACGCGCCGCCCGGTATGGCGATCGAGTTCGTCGAGCAGCCCGAGCAGCGGGGGACCGGCGACGCCATGGCGGTGGCCCTGACCGGACTTCCCGACGACGACGCCGACGACGGGCGACGTGGTGGTGCTCCCCGGGGACACCCCGCTGCTGCGACCGGCCACCCTCGCCGCCCTCGTCCACAACCACCGGGCCGCCGACGCCGCCGCCACCCTGCTCACCGCCCGCCTCGACGACCCGACCGGCTACGGGCGGGTGGTGCGCGGCCGCGACGACGCGGTGGCCCGGGTGGTCGAGCACGCCGACGCCACCGACGACGAGCTCGAGGTCACCGAGGTCAACACCTCGATCTACTGCTTCCGACGCAGCGTGCTGGCTCCCTCCCTGCGCCGGCTCAGCCCGGCCAACGCCCAGGGCGAGTACTACCTGACCGACGTGTTCGAGGTGCTCTACGAGGCCGGCCACAAGGTGGCCTCGGTGGTGGTCGACGACACCATGGAGGTGGCCGGGGTCAACGACCGGGCCCAGCTGGCCGTGGCCGAGGCCGAGCTGCGGGACCGGATCAACGAGCGCTGGATGCGACGCGGCGTGACCATGTGGGACCCCGAGCGGACCTACGTCGACGTCGACGTGGAGCTGAGCCCGACGTGGTCCTGCTCCCCGGGGTGATCCTCCAGGGCGGCTGCGTCGTCGGCTCCCACGCCGAGATCGGTCCCGACTCCCACCTGGTGGACACGGTGGTGGGCGACGGCGCCACGGTGGCGGCGAGCGTGTGCCGGCGTTCGTCGATCGGCGCCGATGCCGCGGGTCGGACCCTTCGCCGTGCTCGACCGAGGGGACCGAGGTGCCTGCCGGCGCCGCCGTGGGACCCGCCGCCGTCGGCCCGGTGGTCCGCCCGCCGCAGGGGGACGTCGGGGGCCCGGCGCGGTAGCGTCACGCCCATGGAGTTCACGCCCCGCCGCCGACTGGAGCTGGTGTCGGGACGCTCCCATCCCGCCCTCGCCGGCGAGGTCGCCGACCAGCTCGGGGTGAAGCTCGGCGAGGCCAACCTCCGCGAGTTCGCCAACGGCGAGATCCACTGCCGCTTCGACACGTCGATCCGCGGCAGCGACGTCTTCATCATCCAGACCCACTGCGGCCCGGTGAACGACTCGCTCATGGAGCACCTCATCATGATCGACGCCGCCAAGCGCGCCTCGGCCAAGCGGATCACCGCGGTGTGCCCCTACTACGGCTACTCGCGACAGGACCGCAAGGCGACCGGCCGCGAGCCGATCACGGCCAAGCTGGTGGCCGACATGCTGTCGGTGGCCGGGGCCGACCGGGTGGTGAGCGTCGACCTCCATTCGGGACAGATCCAGGGGTTCTTCGACGTGCCCTTCGACCACCTGACCGCCGCCCCGGTGCTGGTCGACTACCTCCGGAGCCAGCGGAGCGACGACCTGGTGGTGGTGGCTCCCGACGCCGGACGGGTGAAGGTGGCCGAGCGGTTCAGCCAGCACCTCACGTCCGACCTGGCCGTGGTGCACAAGCGGAGGCTGCGCGGGGCGGCCAACCAGGTGGAGGCGCTCCACGTGGTGGGCGAGGTGGACGGGCGCCAGTGCGTGCTCATCGACGACATGATCGACACCGCCGGCACCATCGTCGCCGCCGCCGACCTGTTGGTCGAGCGGGGGGCGGCCGAGGTGTGGTGCATGGCCACCCACGCCGTGCTCTCCGATGCGGCCGTCGACCGCCTGAAGAACTCGGCGCTCACCAAGGTGGTGGTGACCAACACGTTGCCCATCGCCGACGACCGGCGGTTCGACAAGCTCGAGGTGCTGTCGGTGGCCAAGCTCATCTCCGACGCCATCGACGCGGTGTTCGAGGACACGTCGGTCTCCGAGATCTTCGGCGGCGAGAACCTGGCCTGACCGCGGCTCCCGTCGGAGGCCGCCGCCGTTTGGACGGTCCGGTCGCCGGGTAGGACCACCGGCACCCCGGCGCCGCCCGCGAGTGCCGGGCAGGTCGCCGGAACGCTTCCGCCGATGCAGCCCCGGCCCCGACCCCACGGGCGCGAGCGCCGCCCTCCCCGCCCGCCGGGGAAGTCGTGCGGTCGGGTCCCGACGGACGGGCGATGAGGGCGGGCCCGGTCCGGCGAGGTGGACGGTGGGCCCGCCGTTCGATCACCACCGCACTCGGCGGTCCGGCCCGGACCAAGGTCATCGTGCTGCTGGCGGCGGTCCTCGCCCTCAGCAGCGCCGACGCGTCGACCGTCGGTGCGTCGGCCGTCGAGCTCCGCCAGGCCCTCCACATCGGCAACGCCGACATCGGGCTGCTGGTGGCGGTGACCGCCGCCGTGGGCGCCATCGCCAGCGTCCCCTTCGGCGTGCTGGTCGACCGCGTCCCCCGGGTCGGCCTGCTGGTGGTGACGATGCTGCTGTGGGGCGTCACCATGCTGGTCAGCGCATCGGTGAGCACGTTCGGCGCCCTCTTGTTCGTGCGGATGTTCCTCGGCGCGGTGACGGCCGTCGCCGGGCCGGCCGTGGCCTCGCTGGTCGGCGACTTCTTCCCCGGCGCCGAGCGGGGCAAGGTCTACGGCTACGTCCTGTCGGGAGAGCTGGTGGGAGCGGGGGTGGGCTTCTTCGTGACCGGGGACGTGGCGGCGCTGTCGTGGCGGGCGGCCTTCGTCGTGCTCGGGCTGCTGGCCTTCACCCTGGCCTGGTACTTCCGATCCCTCCGCGAGCCCGCCCGGGGAGGCGCCAGCCGACTGCTCCCCGGGGCCACCCGAATGGTCGACCGGCGGCGGCCCCCGGCCGGGGCGGACGCCGAGGGTGCGACCGGCCTCGCCGGTGCCGATGGTGTCGGCGAACCCGGTGCCGAAGGGGCCCGGTCCGGACCCGGAGACGTCCCGGTGGACGCCGAGCCGAGCGACGTCCAGCGGCTGGCCCGCCAGCTCGGGATCGAACCCGACCCCGAGCTCGTCCTCCACGGCGACCCCCGGCGGATGAACATCGTGCGTGCCGCCCGCTACGTGCTGGCGGTGCGGACCAACGTCGTCCTCATCGTCTCGAGCGTGTTCGCCTACTTCTTCCTCACCGGCGTGCAGACGTTCGGGCTCGAGTTCGCCGGGGACCAGTACGGCGTGCACACCGTCCTCGCCAACCTGTTGATGCTGGTGGTCGGGTTCGGCGCCGTGGTCGGGGTCCTCTCGGGCGGCCGACTCGGCGACCTGTGGGTCCACCGGGGCCGGATCAGCGGCCGGGTGCTGCTCGCCGGCATCGCCGCTCTCGCCACGGTGGCGCTGTTCGTCCCCGCCCTCACCACCACGAGCCCGTTGACCGCCCTGCCCTACATCACGGCCGGCGCGTTCTGCCTCACCGCCCAGAACCCTCCCCTCGACGCCGCCCGTCTCGACATCATGCCGCCGCTCCTGTGGGGCCGGGCCGAGGGCATCCGCACCTTCCTCCGTGCGGGGGCCCAAGCCATCGCCCCGGTGAGCTTCGGAGGGCTCTCCGAGCTGTTGGCCGGGACCGGCCACGGCCTGCAGATCACCTTCGGGGTGATGCTCCTGCCGCTGGCCGCCAGTGGCGTCATCCTGCTGGTCGGGGCCCGCCACTACCCCCGCGACGTGGCGACGGCGGCCGCCTCGGCACCCGGGCCCTGACCCCGTCGGCTCCGCACCTGCAGGGCTGCGGGGCGACAGGCGGCGAGGGCGGCACCGGAAGCGGCCCAACGAACATTCGTTGACCGGCCGGCCACAGGTGGTGATAATGGCGCCGCTCCGGTCGGTGGCACTGGGCGCCGGATCGGGGATCGATAGGGGGAACCATGGGCCATCGCCGGGTCATCGGGGTCGTGAGCCTGGTCGTCCTGGTGGCGTCGACCGTCGCCGCCTGCTCGTCGTCGAGCACCGGCACCGGCACGACCACCACCACCTCGGCACCCGGCGGGGGCGGCACCGCCTCCCTGGCCGCATCCAAGCGGCCGTCCTACCTCGTCTACTGGGACCAGAACGAAGAGGTCGACTTCTTGTCGATGCCCTCCCACACCCTGGGCGTCCTCATGCCGCCGTGGGACCTCAACGGGCAGGTCTGCGTCCTGCCCGACCACTCGGCCCGGTTCGTCGGCGGGTACGACCCGACCCAGCCCGACCAGGACAACCCCGGCAGCCTGCTGCCCTACAAGCAGCCGCCCATCGGCGAGGAGCTCGACCGGCCCAACGGCTCCTTCAGCGGCCAGACCCTCTACGTGCCGGGACCCTACAAGTACCCGGGCATGACCATCGGCGGCGACTCCCCGGCGGCGGCCAAGGGCTCCTACAACGCCAACAGCACCTATACCGGCTGCGTCTTCGCCCCGCACGGCAACCTGCTGGCCGACGACATCGCCACCGCCCAGGGGTCGTTCCCCCCGCCGAGCGACGGGCGGCTGGTCGAGTGGTTCGCACCGACCTACAAGCAGTACTGCATCGTCACCGGCCCGACCGCCGGCGGGGTCGGTCCCCACCACGTCGACGGGACCGGCGGCCTCAGCCAACCCGGCATGCTGACCACCGCCGACAACGGCGACGTGCTGATGCCCGAGGCCGGGACCCAGCAGGTCGTCCGGGTCGACCAGACCAGCCTGCCGACCTCGGCGTCGGAGTGCCCGGGCGGTCTCTATCCGGCGGGGCACCTCAAGACGTCGGTCTTCTTCCAGGGGAACGGCACCACCATGCCCTTCCCGGCGGCGATCGCCAAGGACCCGACCTGCGACTGCTTCGCCATCAGCAGCTACTTCGGGAACCCGTCGATCCTCTGGGTCGGCCAGGACGGCACGCCGGTCCCCGGCCATCCCACCATCCCCGGCGAGACCATCTCCCAGCTCGGCCAGGACCCCAACGGCTACAACCCCTTCGGCATGGCCTTCGCTCCCGACGGGACCCTCTACTTCGTCGACATCCACATCACCTGCCAGAACAACCAGCTCACCAACTGCGGGCCGGCCAGCTACGGAGGCCGGGTCATGGAGGTCACCTTCGCCGGCGGCCGACCCAGCGCCCCGACCACCGTCCTCGGCGGGTTCGACTTCCCGACCAGCGTGACCGTGTGCGTCCCCGCCGCCGGGAACTGCCCCTACCCCGAGGGCCCGGTCAAGCAACCCTCGTCGGGACCCTCGGAGAACCCCGAGCACGGACAGGGCCCCTACACCACCGCACCGGCCAAGGCCGGCTTCGGCCACTGATCCCGTTGGGCCGGACCGCTCCGCGGCGGGTGGGGCATCCCCGGCGACGGCCGGGGAGGGTCGCCCTCGGTCTCGCCCTCCTCGGTTGCCTGACGGCGGTCACCGCCGGGTGCAGCGCGCCGAGCGACGCCGGCACGGCTCCGACCGCGCTGTCGGGATCCGACGCCCTGGCCGGCACGAGCATCCCCTCGTGGGAATGGCCGACCTATGCCCACGATGCCCAGCACACCGGGCACGGCCGGACGCTCCTCACCCCGCAGTCGGTGAAGCACCTGTCACCGGCGTGGACCCTCCCGACCGGCGACGCGGTGACCGCCACGCCGACGGTGGTCGACGGCACGGTGTACGTGGGGTCGTGGGACGACTGGTTCTACGCCGTCGACCTCGAGACCGGCGCCTTGCGGTGGAAGTACCGCCTCCAGTCCCAGAACGCGGTGACCCCCTACCCGGGCCAGGTGCCGAGGGACGGGGCCTCCGACGGGGGGCTCGTGACCTCCTCGGCGTGGTTCCAGCCCGGCGCCGCCCACGCTTCGGGCACCACCGGGCCCCCGCGGCCGGACCTGGTGATCTTCGGCGGCGGCTACACGCTCTACGCCCTCGACGCCCACACCGGACAGCTGTATTGGAAGCACGACTACACCGGCCGGCCCTGGCTCCCGCCCGACCCCGACCACGACGGCACCCGCATCTTCTCGTCCCCGGTGGTGGTGGGGAGCTCGGTCCTGTTCGGGGTGGACACCGACGGGGAGAAGGACTCGAGGGGCTACGCGGTGAGCGCCTCGCTCGCCACCGGCGACCCGATCTGGGAGTACCAGGACGACGTCGACGCCAGCGGCACCATCCTCGACAACGGGTGCGGGAACATCTGGTCCTCGGGCACGGTGCTCCCCGCCGCCGGGCTGGTCGTGTTCGACAGCGCCGACTGCAACTTCTACGACCCGCCGCCGACGAGCGAGTCGGTGTTCGCCCTCCACGTCGCCACCGGCAAGCTGGCCTGGATCTACCGGCCGGCCCACCCCGACACGCCCTGTGACACCGACTTCGGGGGGACCCCCAACGCCGGCCTCGGCCCGGGGGGCACGGCGACCTTCCTCGGGGCCGGCTCGAAGGACGGCTCCTACTACTCGCTCGATCCGCGGACCGGCCGGCTGCGGTGGTCGACCAACGTGGTGTTCGGGGGCTTCTCGGGCGGGTTCATCGCCACCGCCGCCTTCGACGGGCGCCACGTCTACGGATCGACCTCGCTCGGCGATTTCGGCCGGTTCGAGCACGGCACCCAGGTGCACTGCGACCCGGGTAACCCGCGGGACACCTCGACCCAGGAACCCTCGGTACACGCCTTCGACGCCGCCACCGGCAAGGTCGACTGGCAGGCCACCAAGGCCGGGACCTTCGCCTCCACCACCGTGGCCGGGGGGATGACCTTCAACTGCCCGGCGTTCGGCGCCCTGGTCCAGGTGCGCCGGGCGGCGACCGGATCTGTCCTCGGCCAGGCGCCCCTCCCGGCCAGCTGCTGGTCGGGCATCGCCACGGTCGGCGACGCGCTGGTGCTCGGGACCGGCACGACCTACCAGGGCACCCCCGGGGGCATCGTGGTGCTCACCCCGGGCGGCAGGCGACCGGTTGTCCCCGCCACGCGCTGAACCGGCCCGCCGGCCGGTCGCTCCCCGACAGCGGGGGAGCGCTCCGCCGGACGCCCGGTGGAGAGCTCCGCCGGGGTGGCGGCTACCATGTCGCGCCGCCGGCCCCGTTCGGGAGCGGCCCGGTCGGCAGGGCGTCCTCCGCCGAACGGTGGCGCCGCCCGCCGCAGCCGTCACCGACCCGTTCGCCCCGCCACCCGTCCGCTCCCGAGGAGTCCCTCATGCCCGAAGTCACGCTCGCCGCACGCTCCGGCCGCGACACCGGAACCCGTCCCACCCGCCGCCTGCGGGGCCACGGCTTCATCCCCGGCGTGGTCTACGGCCACGGCGCCGATCCGCTCCCGGTGGCCGTCGGGGCCCGCGAGCTCCAGGTGGCGCTGTCCGGCGAGGCCGGGCTCAACACGCTGTTGTCACTCGAGGTCGACGGGCACAGCTACCTGACCCTGGCCCGGGACATCCAGCGCCATCCAGTGCGCAACACCTTGAGCCACGTCGACTTCCTGATCGTGCGGCGGGACGAGGTCATCGAGCGCGGAGATCCCCATCAACCTGGTCGGGGAGGCGATCGAGGTGCAGCACGGCGACGGCGTGGTCGACCAGCAGCTGTTCTCCCTCCAGATCAAGGCCCGCCCGGCGGACATCCCGCCCTCGGTCGACGTCGACATCTCCGAGCTCACCATCGGCGGCTCCCTGCACGTCTCCGACATCGCCATCCCCGCCGGCGTCGAGCTCGAGACCGATGTGGAGGCCACGGTCGTCGCCGGACAGCCGCCCCGGGTGCAGGTCACCGAGGAGGAGGCGGCGGCCGAGGCGGCCGAGGAGGGCGTGGCCGCCGAAGGCGGCGCACCGGCGGAGCCGGCCGGCGAAGCCGGGGGCCCGGAGCCCACCCCCGCCGAGGAGTAGGCCCTGCTCCGGCGGCGGGCGGCGACCGGCCGTCGCACCGGGAGCCCCGTCGACTTCCTCGTCGTCGGGCTCGGCAATCCGGGGCCCGAGCTGGCCGGGACCCGGCACAACCTCGGGGCCGAGGCAGTCTCCCTTCTTGCCGAGCGGCACGGCGGCCGCCTGCGCTCCGAGAAGGGGCTCCATGCCCAGGCCTGCCAGGTGGCGCTCGGCGACCGCCGGGTGATGCTGGCCGTCCCCGAGACCTTCATGAACGAATCGGGACGCGCCGTCGCCCCGCTGGTCCGGCGGGCCGGCATCGATGACCAGGACGGTGGCGGGAGCGACGGCGATCGACCGGACCGAGCGGGAGGTCCGGGCTCGCCCGGGTTGGCCCGCCTCATCGTCGTCCACGACGAGCTGGACCTCCCCTCGGGGCGGCTCCGGATCAAGTCGGGGGGAGGCTCGGCCGGCAACAACGGGATCCGTTCGATCGACAGCCACCTGCACACGAGCGACTACCTGAGGGTGCGGGTGGGGATCGGCAAGCCCCCGAACCCCCGGGCGGGGGCCGACTACGTGCTGAACCGCCCGCGGGCCGCCGAACGCCAGCTGCTCGCCCGGGCCGTCGAAGATGCGGCCGACGCCGTCGAGCTCATCGTCGCCGAGGGGGCGTCCATGGCCATGACCCGAGTCAACGGCGCCGGGTGACTGGCGGCAGCGATCCCCCGACGGCGAGCCGGACCTGTCGGTCGGCGGGCCCTTCCCCGGTACCCTGAGCCGCGGTGAGCCTCCGCTCCCTGCCCCCCCTGCTGCGCCACGAACCGGCCATGACCCGGGTGGTCGGCGCGCGCACCGCCACGCTGGCGGTGGCGACGCCGGCCCAGGCCGTCGTGGTGGCGGGACTGGTCCGCCTGGGATCGAGACGCCCGGTCCTCGTCGTCACCCCGACCGGGGCGGCCGCCGATCAGCTGGCCCACGACCTCGGCGCGTTCGCCGGGACCGACTCCCGCGCCGATCCGGGTGCCGCGCCCCGGGGTGGTCCGCTCGCGGGTGCACCGACCCCGGATGCCCCGGCCCCGGTCGAGGTCTTCCCGGCGTGGGAGACCCTCCCCTTCGAGCGGGTGAGCCCCGAGGTGTCGACCATGGGCCACCGGCTGCGGCTGCTCTGGAGGCTCTCGGAGGACGCCGGGGGCCCGGACATCGTGGTGGCCCCGGTCAAGGCCGTGCTCCAGCGACTCGGACCCTTCCGACAGGCGGCCCGCCCGGTGGTGGTCTCCAAGGGCGAGCGCGTGGAGGTCGACGACCTGGTGGCGCGGCTGGTCGGGATGGGCTACCGGCGCGAGTCGATGGTCGAGCACCGCGGCGAGCTGGCGGTCCGGGGCGGCATCGTCGACGTCTTCCCCTCGACCGAGGACGACCCGGTCCGCATCGACCTCTGGGGGGACGAGGTCGACCGTCTCGCCCGGTTCGACGTCGCCGACCAGCGCTCGGCCGCCGACCTCGAACGGGTCGAGATCTTCGGCTGTCGCGAGCTGGTGACCGACGACACCATGGAGAAGCGGGCCGCCGAGCTGGTTGGGGCGGCCCCGTGGGGGCGCCACCAGTGGGACCGGCTGGCCCACGGCGAGCAGTTCGACGGGATGGAGTCGTGGCTGCCGTGGCTGGTCGAGACCGACGAGCTGGTCACCGACCTGTTGGGTGAGGACGCCCTCGTCGTCCTGGTCGAGCCGCGCCGGGTCCGCGACCGGGCCGCCGAGCTGGCCGACGAGGAGTCGGCGCTGGCGGGCGCGCTGGCCTCCACCTGGGGCCTCGACGCCGGCGCCGGGGCCCCCCGCCTGCACGTGCCCTTCGAGCGACTGCTGGCCGGGACCTCCGCCGGTGTCGTCTCCCTCGTGCCGACGGCCGAGGGCCCCGACATCCCGCTGGTGGAGAGCCGGGGTTGGGAGCCCATCCTGGGCGACGGAGGGAGGTTGGCCGGCCAGGTGTCGGCCCTCACCGCCTCCGGCTACGCGGTCGTGCTGTGCTCGTCCACCCCCGGCGGGGCCGAGCGCCTCTCCGGCGTCCTCGCCGAGGAGGGGCTCACCGTGCCGGTCGTCACCCCGGGGCTCGAGCCTCCGGAGGCGGTCGCCGACCTGTCCGTCCCGGGGGCCCGCATCGTGGTGACCGCCGTCGACCGGGGTTTCGTGCTGCCCGGCTCGCGCCTGGCGGTGCTCGCCGAGTCCGACATGACCGGTCGGCGGAGCCCGCACCGCCGGGCCCGCACGAGGGCCCGGCCGGCCGACGGGTTCTTCGACGACCTGGCTCCGGGGAGCTTCGTGGTGCACCGCCAGCACGGCGTGGCCGTCTACGGCGGGATGGTGACCCGCACCATGGGCGGCGCCACCCGCGACTACCTGCTCCTCGAGTACCGCGGCGGCGACCGCCTCTACCTCCCGACCGACCAGATCGAGCTCCTCACCCCCTATGCCGGCGGGGACTCCCCGACGGTCAACCGGCTCGGCGGATCCGAGTGGCAACGGGCCCGTTCCAAGGCGCGGGCGGCGGTGCACGAGATCGCCGAGGAGCTGGTGGCCCTGTACCGCCGCCGGCTCCAGGTCGAGGGCCACGCCTTCGGACCCGACACCCCCTGGCAGGCCGAGCTCGAGTCCGCCTTTCCCTACGTCGAGACGACCGACCAGCTCCGGGCCATCGAGGACGTGAAGGAGGACATGGAGCGGGCCCAGCCCATGGACCGGCTGGTCTGCGGGGACGTCGGCTTCGGCAAGACCGAGGTGGCCATCCGGGCCGCCTTCAAGGCCGTCCAGGACGGGTACCAGGCCGCCGTCCTCGTGCCCACCACGCTGCTGGCGAGCCAGCACGCCCAGACCTTCGCCGACCGCTACGCCCCCTTTCCGGTGCGGGTCGAGATGCTCAGCCGGTTCCTCACCAACGCCCAGGCCAAAGCGGTCCTCGACGGACTCGCCGACGGGTCGGTCGACGTGGTGGTCGGCACCCACCGCCTGCTGGCCGGAGACGTGCGCTTCGCCAAGCTGGGGCTGCTGGTGGTGGACGAGGAGCAGCGCTTCGGCGTCGGTCACAAGGAGTCGATCAAGGCCCTGGCCGAGGGCGTCGACGTCCTGACCCTCACGGCGAGCCCCATCCCGCGCACCCTGGAGATGGCGTTGACCGGCATCCGCGACCTCTCCATGGTCAACACGCCGCCCGCCGCCCGGCGCCCGATCCTCACCCACGTCGGCGAGCTCGACGAGGGTGCCGCCTCCGAGGCCATCCGGCGCGAGCTGCTCCGCGAGGGCCAGGTGTTCTACGTGCACAACCGGGTCCGCGACATCGACGCCGTGGCCGAGCGGGTGCGCCGCATGGCCCCCGAGGCGAGGGTGGCGATCGCCCACGGGCAGATGGACGAGGGTTCGCTCGAGCAGGTGGTGCTCGACTTCTGGCAGGGCGCCTACGACGTGCTGGTGTGCACCACCATCATCGAGTCCGGCATCGACATGCCGACGGTCAACACCCTGGTCGTCGATCGGGCCGACCTGATGGGCCTCGGCCAGCTGCACCAGCTCCGGGGCCGGGTGGGCCGAGCCGGGCAGCGGGCCTACGCCTATCTCTTCCACCCCGTCGACCGGGTGCTCACCGAGCAGGCCTACGAGCGCCTGCGCACGATCGGCGACCACACCGAGCTCGGCTCGGGGTTCAAGATCGCCCTCCGCGACCTGCAGATCCGGGGGGCGGGCAACCTGCTCGGGCGCGACCAGTCCGGCCACATCGCCGCGGTGGGCTACGACCTCTACGTCCAGATGGTCGCCGAGGCGGTCGCCGAGCTGAAGGGTGAGCCGCGCCCCGGCCGGTCGAGCTCTCCCTCGACCTGCCCGACGCCGCCCACCTGCCGCCGGACTACGTCGAGGCCGAGGACGTCCGCCTCGAGGCCTATCGCAGGCTGACCGGCGTGCGCACCGAGGCCGAGGTCGACGACGTGCGGGCCGAGTGGGAGGACCGCTTCGGCCCGCTGCCCGGTCCGGCCGCCGCGTTGGTCGACGTGGCCCGGCTCCGGGTCGAGTGCATCCGGCTCGGCATCACCGAGGTGTCGGTGAGCCAGCCGGGCCGGGGGATGGCCCCCGCCGGTCGGGGAAGGGGCGCCACGGCTCGGCTCTCGCCCGTGGCCCTGCCGGCGTCGGCCGAGGTCCGCCTGCGGCGGCTGGCGCCAGGGTCGACCTACCAGTCCGAGCTCCACCGACTGCTCGTCCCGGTCGCCCCGTCGGGGTCGGGGGCGTTCGCCCCGGGCCTCGTCGGTCTGCTCCGCGAGCTCGTCCCCGAGGGATAGCGTCCGCAGAGCTCCGTCCAGCTCCGTCCGCGAGCATCGGGTCGCCCGTGTCGGAATCGTTCCCGAGCATGCGCACAGAGCGCACCTCCACCGACTCCCCGCGCCGCATCGGCGGACCGGGACGTGGACCTATCCCGGTGCCTCGACGGTGATGCCGAGCTCGGCGGCGGCGCTCGCCATACGCCGGTCGTAGGTGACGACGGCGCGGAGTTGACCCCCGACGGCCTGTGCCGCAGCGAGATGGATCGCGTCGAGGCTCCGCAGTTGAACCGTGGGGACAAGCATGGCGGCGCGATCGAGCAATTCGGTGCCGAGCAAGATCTGGTCGATACGCGACAGGAGGCGACGAGCATGGTCGAGGGCAGGTGGCCCCCCGGCCGCGACGGCCCGAACGACCTCGACGCGGGCGAGGGCGCTCGTGACGAGCTCGTCTCCGTCCCGGCGCAGGAGGCGTCGCAGGCCGTCCGATTCGACCTGGCGTTGGACCAGCTTCACCAGTGCGGACGAATCGAGGTACAGCCTCACCGCTCGTCGTGGCGGATCTCCGCCAGTCGAGAGGACGCCTCGATGCCGTAGTCGACGGGATCGTCATCGGCGACGTGGCCGTCTGCAGTTGCCGGCCGGGCCTGGCCACGAGCAATCAGGTCCTGCCAGAGATCCTCGTGTGTCGGCACCAGCCGTGCGACCAGTCGGCCTCGATCGGTCACCTCGATCGTCTCTCCGCTCGCCACCCGGGCGAGGTATCGGCTGGCGTGCTGGCGAAGCTCCCGCACCCCGATCCGGTCCATAGAGTGCTACATGGTAGCACCGACGGTCCGGGGCATGCCGACGACCCCGGTCCTGGGTGCGACGGGCTCCCGACCCCTGTCTGCAGCGACAAGGTCTCCTTGTGCGGATGCTTTGTCGGCACCACCATGGGGCTGTGGCAGTTGCGCAGTTCCGGGTTTCCGCACGTGGCCAGATGGCCTTGCCCGCCGAGGCGCGCCGCCGGTGGGAGCTGGTCGATGGTGGGGTGGTCGAGATCGCCGACCTCGGCTATGCCCTCTTGATCGTGCCCGCTGGGCACGGCGGTCTGCGGGCCATGGTCCGGGATTCCATCGCCGAAGCAGGCGGCTACGTCCAGTTGGCCGCAGAGGTCGCTGCCGACGAGCCCGATCTGGCTTGAACGGCATCCACCCCCTCGTGGTGACGGCAGCCCGCGGCCGTGGCAGGCCGGTGAGGCTCATCGGAGGGTAGGCGCCGCACCCCCACGAGCACGGCCGACTCCGCCGCTCGCACCCTGTTCGGTAGCATCCCCACCCGTGCACCGCCGACTCCCGGGAGCGGCCGCGGCGCTGGCCCTGGCGGCGGCGGGCGTCCTCGCCTCCGCCTGTGACGTGACGCCGCCGGCGGCCTCGGCCAACGGCGACAGCATCTCGGCCGCCACCCTCAACACCCAGCTCGCCACCTACGAGTCGACACCTGCCGGCCAGTGCCTGCTCCAGCTCCAGAACCCCCAGCTCACCGCCCAGGCCACCCAGGGGGCGGGGGGATCCGGGACTTACACCATGGCCTTCACCGACGCCGTGCTGAAGAGCCAGGTCGGCGACCTGCTGGTCGGGCAGTACGCCGCCTCGCAGGGGATCACCGTCGACGCCGGCGACCTGTCCAAGGCCCGATCGGACCTCCAGGCCACCCTCGACGGCGAGTCCGGCTCGGCCGTGCAGCAGTCGGCCGCCTCGGGGACCGTCTCCCTCTGCCAGACCTCCACCGGCGGGGCGGTGCGCGGGGCCCAGCTGCTCGACGGGCTGCCCGCCGCCGTTCGCGACACCCAGGTGCGCAACGAGGCGGTGGACGAGAAGCTGCTCGCCCGCGGGGCCGACCTGTCGGACGCCGCCGTCTCTCGCTACTACCAGGACAACCTGGCCCAGTTCACCACCGATTGCGTGAGCGACATCGCCACCGACACCCAGGCCCATGGCCAACAGCTGGTGGCCCAGCTCGATGCCGGCGCCTCCTTCGACTCGGTGGCGAAGGCCAGCTCCCTCGACACCCAGACGGCGGCCAACGGGGGCGCGCTCGGGTGCAGCTTCACCCACACCCAGGTCGAACAGGCCCTCCAGATGCAGACGGTGCCGGTGGGGCGCCCGATCGGCCCGATGCAGGACCAGAGCACCGGGCGGTGGCTGATCTACGAGGTGACCAGCCAGTCGGTCGAGCCGCTGGCCTCGGCCCGGCCGGTGGTCCGCCAGGAGCTGTTGCGCACCACGGCCAACCTCGACCGGGTGAACCGGCAGATCGTGGGCTTCGCCCGCCGCTCGAACGTGTCGGTCGATCCCCAGTACGGGACCTGGAAGGCGCTCACCATCGTGCCGCCGCACGGGCCGCCCGACCGCTACCTGCTGCCGGCGGTGTCGACGACCACCACCACCCCGGCGCTCAACCTCCCGACCGGCTCGACGGGGTCCGCCAACGGCGGCTGACCTGGCCGGCGGCCCCGTGACATCGCGCATCGAGGTGGTCGGGCTCGGTCCCGCCGGTCCGGGGCTCGTCACCGCCGACGCGGCCGGGCTGCTCGCCGGACCGGCCCCGGTCGTGCTGCGCACCGACCGCCACCCCGCTGCCGCCGCCGTCGAGGCGGCCCGCACCTTCGACTCGCCTCTACGAGCAGGGGGAGAGCCTGGCCGGCGTGTACCGGTCGATGGCCGACGAGCTGGTCGGCGAGGCCCGCCGGTCGGGGGTCGTCGTCTACGCCGTGCCCGGGTCGCCGGCGGTGGCCGAGACCTCGGTGACCGAGCTCCTCGCCCACCCCGCCGTGGCGGCCGGGGAGGTGGCCGTGGCCGTCCATGCCGCGGTGTCCTTCGTGGACCTGGCCTGTGCCCGCCTGGGCATCGATCCGGTGGGATCGGGGGTGCGGCTGGTCGACGGGGAGTCCTTCGCCGTCGATGCCGCCGGCCAGCGCGGCCCGCTGCTGGTGGCCCAGTGCTGGAGCCCGGCCGTCCTCTCGGGGATCAAGCTGGCCGTCGAGGCCGAGGACGGCCCGCCGGTGACCGTGCTGTGCCACCTCGGGCTGGAAGACGAGTGGGTGGGCGAGGTGGCCTGGGACGAGCTCGACCGGGCCGTGCGGCCCGACCATCTGACCTCGCTGTGGATCCCCCGGCTCGAGGCGCCGGTGGCGGCCGAGCTGGTGCGGCTCGACGAGCTGGTGCGGACCCTCCGCCAGCGCTGCCCCTGGGACCGGGAGCAGACCCACGGCTCGCTGGCCCGCCACCTGCTCGAGGAGTCCTACGAGGTGCTCGAGGCCATCGACGCCCTGTCCGCCGCCGACCGCGGCGCTTCCTCCTCCCGCCCCGGCCCGACCCCGCCGGCCGGCTCGGCCGACGCCGACGCCCACGCCGGCACCGCCGACGCCGTCGACACCGAGCGGGCCGTCGCCCACCTCGAGGAGGAGCTCGGCGACCTGCTCTTCCAGGTCTACTTCCATGCCCTGCTGGCCGCCGAGGCGGGCCGGTTCACCCTCGCCGATGTGGCCCGGGGCGTGCACGACAAGCTGGTCGCCCGCCACCCCCACGTGTTCGGCGGCGCCTCGGCGGACACACCGGCGGAGGTGATGGCCACCTGGGAGGTGCGCAAGCTCGCCGAAAAGAACCGCCGCAGCGTCACCGAGGGGATCCCCGCCGCCCTGCCCGCCCTGGCCCTGGCGGCCAAGCTGCAGCGCAAGGCGCTCGCCGTCGGGATGGTCCTCCCCGACGTGGCCGACGAAGCCGCCCGGGTGGCCGAGGCGGCCGGCCGGCTCGCCGAGTCCGGCGGCCACGACACGGCCGGCGAGCTCGGGGCGCTGCTCTTCTCGGCGGCCAACCTGGCGCGGTCCCTCGGGGTCGATCCCGAGACGGCCCTCCGGGCGACCGACGCTGCCTTCCGCCGGACGGTGGAGGCACGGGGATGACGGAGAATTCCCAGGTCCGTGGGGTTGGCGGTGGTAGTTTCTAGCCTCACCGGCTGACAGGAGCGACTGCCCACCGTGAGTGCCATCGAACAGGTCATCGGCCGAGAGGTCCTCGATTCCCGCGGCAACCCGACCGTCGAGGTCGAGGTCCTCCTCGAGTCGGGGGCGGTGGGCCGGGCCATCGTGCCCTCGGGCGCTTCGACCGGCTCCTTCGAGGCCGCCGAGCTGCGCGACGGGGGCGACCGCTACCGCGGCAAGGGCGTCCTCGGGGCGGTGGCCAACGTGAACGGCGAGATCGCCGACCTGTTGGAGGGGAAGGAGGCGCTCGACCAGCGAGCCGTCGACCTGGCCCTCGTCGATGCCGACGGCACCCCGAACAAGGCGCGGCTCGGGGCCAACGCCATGCTCGGAGCCTCGCTGGCCACGGCCAGGTCCGCCGCCGCCGAGCTCGACCTGCCCCTGTTCCGCTACGTCGGGGGCGCCGACGCCCACGTGCTGCCGGTGCCGATGATGAACGTGGTCAACGGGGGGCGCCACGCCGACAACTCGATCGACCTCCAGGAGTTCATGATCATGCCGGTCGGGGCGGCCTCCTACTCGGAGGGGCTGCGGTGGGGGGTCGAGACCTACCACGCGCTGGCCGGCGTGCTGCGGGTCCGGGGCCTGTCGACCACCGTCGGCGACGAAGGCGGGTTCGCCCCCGATCTCCCCTCCAACGAGGACGCCATCTCGATCCTGGTCGAGGCCATCGAGGCGGCCGGGCGCACCCCCGGCGACGAGATCGCCATCGCCATGGACCCGGCCAGCAGCGAGCTCTACAAGGACGGCCACTACGTGCTCGCCGGCGAGGGCCGGACCCTCACGCCCGAGGCCATGGTCGACTACTGGGTCGACCTGGTCGAGCGCTACCCGATCGTGTCGGTCGAGGACGCCATGGCCGAGGACGACTGGGAGGGCTGGGCCGCCCTCACCGAGGCGCTCGGCGACCGGGTGCAGCTGGTCGGCGACGACGTCTTCGTGACCAACGAGGTGCGGCTGCGCCGGGGCATCGAGAGCCGGGTCGCCAACGCCGTGCTGATCAAGGTCAACCAGATCGGGACGCTCACCGAGACGCTCGGGACCATGTCGCTCGCCACCCGCTCCGCCTACGCCTGCGTGATGTCGCACCGGTCGGGGGAGACCGAGGACACCACCATCGCCGACCTGGCCGTCGCCACCAACTGCGGGCAGATCAAGGCGGGCGCACCGGCCCGGTCGGACCGGGTGGCCAAGTACAACCAGCTGCTGCGCATCGAGGAGGCCCTCGGCGAGTCGGCCGCCTACCGCGGCGGTGACGCCCTGTCTCGCCGGAGCCGGCCCCGGTGAGCCGGGGCGCCCACGCCAAGCGCCGCACCGAGCGGCCCCCCGGTCCCGCGGTCGGGCCCCCGGGCCCCGGCGGGGACCGGCACGCCGGACCGGCCCGGACCGGGCCGCCCGAAGTCCGGCGCCGCCACCGCGAAGACCCGAACCGCCGCCAGTCTCCAGGGCCCGCAGGCGCCGCCGATCGGGACCGGGCGCCGAAGGCCATGGACCGGCTGCGGACGATCGGTGCGGGCGAGCCCGGGAAACCCGGGAAACGCCGGGAAACCCGCGAAATCGGCGGACCGTCGTCCCCGCTCGCCCGCCGACCGCCGGCGCCGCATCCCCCTCGCCGTCGCCGCCCTGTGCGCCGTGGTCATCCTCGCCACCAGCTTCCCGCTGGCCGGCCTCTTCTCCCAGCACCGCCAGCTCTCGGCGGCCGCCGCCCAGCTCGACCAGCTCCAGCGGGCCAACCGTTCCCTCGCCCGGCAGCAGCACCTGTTGAGCTCGAAGGCGGCCGTCCAGCGGCTGGCCCGCGAGCGGTACCAGCTGGTCTCGCCCGGTCAGACCCTCTACGACGTGCTGCCCCCCGGCGGCCGCAGCCGGACCACCATCGCCGGGGGCACCGGTCAGCGGCGACCCCGGGAGCCAGCCTCTGGTGGCTCCGGCCGACGCCCCGGACATGTCGCCCGACCCGAACCTGGTGCCGGCCCAGGCGACCGGTGGCACCCCCTCGGGTTCGCCGACCCAGGGGAGCGCCGCCGCCTCTGCCGGGTCGGGCCGGTCGACCGGTCCGACCAGCTTCTGGTCCCGGGTGGCCGACTCGCTCGAATTCTGGCGATGACCGGGCGGCCCGAGGCCGCCGCCTCCGACCGCCAGGTCGTGGCGCGGCTGCTCGGCCGGGTGCCCTCGGGTGGGTTCGCGGTGGCCGTCCGCTCCGACCGCGGTGCTCCGGCGGTCATCGAGAACGCCCCGTTCCTGTTCGACGGCACACCCATGCCCACCCGCTACTGGCTGGTCGACCCCGACCTCCGGGAGGCGGTGAGCAGGCTCGAGTCCACCGGCGGCGTCCGCCAGGCCGAGGCGGAGGTGCCCGCCGAGCTCGTGGCCGAGGCCCACCGGCGCTACCGGCGCGAGCGGGACGCGCTGGTCGGAGCGGATCACCGCGGCCCCCGGCCGTCGGGCGGGGTGGGCGGGACCAGGCAGGGGATCAAGTGCCTGCACGCCCATCTGGCCTGGTGGCTGACCGGTGCGGACGACCCGGTCGGGGAGTGGACCGCCGAGCGCATCGGGCTCCGGCCGTCGGGGGCCGCCCGGTCCCGGTGATCGGGTCGCCGACCGCCGCCGCACCGGCTGGTCCACCGTCCCGTGGTAGCAAGGTCGGCATGGACCGGGACGGCCCCGTCGCCGCCATCGACTGCGGGACCAACTCGACCCGCCTGCTGGTCGCCGACCCGCACGGCCGGCCCGTCGAGCGGTTGATGCGGATCACCCGGCTGGGGGAGGGCGTCGACGCCACCGGCAAGCTCTCGGGCGAGGCCATCGGCCGGTGCACGGCGGTGCTGGCCGAGTACCGGTCGGTCACCGACCGGCTGGCGGTGGGCCGGGGACGGCTGGTGGCGACGTCGGCGGTGCGGGACGCCTCGAACGGCGACGAGTTCCTCGCACCCGCCGGGAGGATCACCGGTTTCGAGCCGGAGGTGCTGGAGGGGACCGAGGAGGGACGGCTGTCGTTGGCCGGCGCCGTCGCCGAGCTCGACCCCGCCGAGGGCCCGTTCCTGGTGCTCGACATCGGCGGCGGGTCGACCGAGCTCGTGACCGGTACCGGAGCGGCCGATCCCGACCTCGCCGTGGTCTCGCTGCAGCTCGGCTGCGTGCGGCTGACCGAGCGCTACCTGCCCTCCGACCCACCCTCGGAGGCCGAGCTGGCCGAGGCCGAGGCGGCGGTCGGTGCCGCTCTGGAGGCCGCCATCGACGCGCATCCCGAATTCCTTCGGGCCCGTCGCCTGGTCGGGCTGGCCGGTACCGTGACCACGCTCGCCTCGCTCGACCTCGGGCTCGAGACCTACCGCCGGGACCGCACCCACCACGCCGTGCTGTCGGCTGCCGGGGCGGACCGCTGGTACCGGTCGCTGGCCGCCGAGGACCGCCAGGCCCGGCTCGCCCGGACGGGCATGGTGCCCGGGCGGGAGGACGTGATCGCCGCCGGGGCCATGATCCTGGCCGTCGTCATGCGACGGTTCGGCTTCGAGGAGTGCCTGGTGTCGGAAGCCGACATCCTCGACGGGCTGGTCGCCAGCCTGGTGGTCGGCGCCTGAGGCCGGCCGGACGGACGGTTGGTTGTCCCAGGTGAGCGGCATTCGCTAGCCTCCTCGTGGTGGGGGTCCCCTGGAGAACCGATGTGACGGTCCTCGGCGGCTGTGGGCACGTGGGGCTGCCGCTCGGCCTGGCCCTTGCCCAATCGGGCCTGCGGGTCACCCTCTACGACACCAATCTGGCGGCGGTCGACACCGTCCGTTCCGGCAAGATGCCCCATCTCGAGCCCGGCGCCGCCGAGGTGCTCACCACCACGTTGGCCAACGGCACCCTGACCGCTTCGGCCGAGCCCGCCACCGTCGGGACCAGCGAGTACCTGGTCGTGGTGGTCGGGACGCCGGTCGACGAGCACCTCAATCCCGATCCCCAGGCAGTGGTGGCCGCTCTCGAGGCGGTGAGCGACCACCTGGTGGACGGCCAGGCGCTGATCCTGCGCTCCACGGTCTTCCCGGGGGTCACCCGGATGGTCGAGCGGATGATCGAGCGGATCGGCCGATCGATCGACGTGGCCTTCTGTCCGGAGCGGATCGCCGAGGGGAAGGCCATGGAGGAGCTGCGCTCCCTCCCCCAGATCGTGGCGGCGCGCACACGACGGCGCCTACCGGCGGGCGGCCGAGCTCTTTCGAGCACCTGACGTCCCGCATCGTCCGGGTCGATCCGGAGGAGGCGGAGCTGGCCAAGCTGTTCACCAACTCGTACCGCTACATCAAGTTCGCGGCGGCCAACCAGCTGTTCATGATGGCCAACGACTTCGGCCTCGACTACGAGCGGATCCGGCGAGCCGTCATCGAGGACTACCCGCGGGCGGCCGACCTGCCGGGCCGGGCTTCGCCGCCGGGCCCTGCCTCCTCAAGGACACCATGCAGCTGGCGGCGTTCAACAACAACAACTTCGCCCTCGGCCAGGCCAGCATGCAGATCAACGAGGGGCTCCCGCTCTACCTGGTGTCACGGATGGCGGCCCGCTTCGAGCTCGACGCCATGACCGTCGGGATCCTCGGCATGGCCTTCAAGGGCGGCTCCGACGACAACCGGTCGAGCCTCTCGTACAAGCTGAAGCGGGTGCTCAAGGTCCGGGCCAAGGACGTCCTCACCACCGATCCCTTCGTGACCGTGGACGACAGCCTCTCGCCGCTCGACCAGGTCCTCGAGCGGTCGGACCTCGTCGTGATCGGCGCTCCTCACGCGCTCTACGCCGATCTCGAGATCCACCAGCCCGTGGTGGACATCTGGAACCTGCGGGGAGACGGGGTGGTGGTGTGAAGCCCCGAGTGTCGATCGTGGTCCCCGCCTACGACGAGGGATCGGCCATCGAGGACGTGCTGGGCCGGCTGGTCGAGGCCGTCCAGCTCCCCTCCGAGATCGTGGTGGTGGTGGACTCCCCGGAGGACTCGACCATCCCCTACGTCGAGAAGTACGGCACCAAGAACCCCCAGATCCGGGTCGTCGTCAACGACGTCGCGCCGGGTCCGGCCCAAGCCATCCGCTACGGGATCGACCGTGCCGTCGCCGACGTCGTCGTGGTGACCATGGCCGACGGGTGTGACGATCCCCAGCAGATCGACCAGCTGGTCCGGCTGGTGGAGCGGGGAGTGGTCATCGCCGCCGCGTCCCGGTACTCGCGAGGTGGCCAGCAGGTCGGTGGGCCCTTCCTCAAGGGCACGCTGTCCCGTCTGGCCGGCCTCTCGCTCTGGCTGCTGGCCCGGGTGGGGACGAGAGACGCCACCAACTCGTTCAAGGCCTACGACGCCGACTTCGTCCGGAAGGTCGGGATCGCCTCGTCGAGCGGATTCGAGATCGGCATCGAGCTGGTGGCCAAGGCCCGGCGGGCCCGGCTGCCGGTGGCCGAGCTGCCGACCATCTGGCTGGAGCGCAATCAGGGCGTGTCCAACTTCAAGATCGTGAGCTGGCTCCCGCACTACCTGCGCTGGTGGCAGTTCGCCTTCGGGCCGCGCCTCACCATCGACCAGATCCGCGAGCAGACCTGTCCGAAAGGAAACGCATGAGCACCGTTCTCGTCACGGGATCGGCCGGTTTCATCGGCGGCTACGTGGTCAAGGAGCTTCTCGACCGCGGCCACGAAGTCGTCGGTGTCGACAACTACTCGAAGTACGGCCCGGTCAAGCGCTCGTACGACGACAACGAGCGGTACCGGTTCGTCGAGGCCGACGCGCGGGACGTCGACGTGCTGGCTGCCGAGCTGAAGGATTGCGACCACTTCATCGCCGGTGCCGCCCTCATCGGTGGGATCTCCTACTTCCACACCTACGCCTACGACCTGCTGGCAGCCAACGAACGGATCATCGCCTCCTCGTGCGACGCGGCCATCAAGGCCCATGAGTCGGGCAGGTTGCAGAAGGTGACCTACATGAGCTCGTCGATGGTCTTCGAGTCGGCCGATTCGTGGCCCTCCTACGAGGGTCAGGAGCACGAGATCCCCCCGCCCGTTTCCTCCTACGGCTTCCAGAAGCTGGCCGTCGAGTACTTCGCCCGGGCCGCCTACCAGCAGTACAAGCTCCCCTACACGATCGTGCGGCCGTTCAACTGCGTCGGCATCGGTGAGCGCCGCGCCCTCGGGGACGTCGAGATCCTGAGCGGGAACGTGAGCCTGGCCATGAGCCATGTGGTGCCCGACCTGGTGCAGAAGGTGCTGAAGGGGCAGGACCCGCTCCACATCCTCGGCGACGGAACGCAGATCCGGCACTACACCTACGGCGCCGACCTGGCCAAGGGGATCGTGACCGCCATGGAGCACCCCGATGCCCTCAACGAGGACTTCAACCTCTCGACCGCCCAGTCGACGACGGTGCTGGAGCTGGCTCAGGCCATCTGGGCGCAGATCAAGGGCCCCGACACCCCGCTCAATTGGGTGTCGGACCCGCCCTTCGAGCACGATGTCCAGCCGCCGGGTGCCCTCGGTCGAAAAGGCCAAGCGGATCCTCGGGTTCGAAGCCACCACCGGTCTCGACGAGATCCTCGCGCGAGGTGATCCCGTGGATCGAGAAGGCCATCGCCGACGGCACGATCTGAGCGGCGTCGGTCGTCATGACGGGGAGGCCGGGCCCGGGGCGGTCAGTCCGCACGCCGTCGTCACTCGATCGATGAACCCGTCGGTCGATCCGTACTCCTCTTCGGCGTAGGCACGGCCCTGGGCGCCGAACGCATCGCGCGTGTCGGGGTCGAGCATGGCCTCGATGCACCAGGTGAGCTCGGCCGGATTGGCGAACCACAGTCCTCCTCGGCCCCGCTCGGCGTGCTCACGCGCCCGGCTGTCGGCCGGAACGACGATCGGCGTTCCGTAGAGCAATGATTCGACGCACCGCCGAGCGAAGAGGCGCCCCGGGCGCAGGTCAACCGTCACGCGGGCCCAAGCCATCAACCGCGCCATGTCGCTCGTCCGCTGGACCGCCCAGCCTTGCCTCAGGCGGCCGTGGTGCCACGCACAGAACGAGTCCCGGTGGGATATCCCTACCGGATTGTCGGGGAATCGCAGGCGGATGAGGCGACTGAGCTCGGTGTCGACGTGTGTCTCGTCCGATGCGGACTCGGTCGCCACCAGGATGTAGTCCGTCTCTCCCACCCAGGTGTTCGGTTCGCTTCGGGCGCTGGGATTTGCGGCAAGCGGTGCCCCGACCCGGTGCGCCCTGATCGTCCCTCCGTGGAAGTCGATGACCGACTCCCGTTCGCACTCGGTGATGGTGAGGACCGCAGAAGCTCGGTCGAACAGGGGATCGAAGTGGGGGAAGGACAGGCTGCATCTGTCGGCTCCGAGCGCCGCCAGGGTGATGGGTGCCGGGCACCCGCTCTCGTCCACGGCCGCCAGACGCGCCCAGGTTCTTGTGGCCGGCGATCACGATCAGGTCAGGTTCGAGGTCGTGGAGCAGCGGAGCAGCCGTCCGCCAGGGTTCGATGAGATCGCGATCGAGAAGCGCTTGCCAGGTCACTGTCGATCGAAAGGTCCCGCGACGAGGAGGTCTTCGTCACGGCCTCTATCAGAAGGTCCCGACGGGCCTCTGCGCCGGGGTCGATGGTCGTGAGCAACGGATGGACGGTGAACACGGCATCGGTCAGCTCTCCGGCAGTCCGTCCGTCCGGAGTGACCACGTGGACGTCGGCGACGCAGGCCAGTGCCCCGGCGATCTGCCTGGTCATCCACCCTTCTTCGGACTTGGCCTCCCAGTGGGCGACCAGCACCGCCACCCGCTGGCGCCGGGGTGCGCCTTCATGCGGCTCAGGCGCGGGCATGTTGCGATGCCATCACGTCTCAGCCCCGCCCGGGGCGAAAGGGTCTCGAGGCAGCACGGTTCGAGGAGAGCGGAACGGAGAGCAGACGGGCTCAAGGTTGCTCGTCGCGGCGACCCGAAGGCACGACCGGGGGAGGATCCAAATGGAGCCAGAGGGCGAGCTTTGCCTGGTTGCGTGCTTCTGCCGACTGCCGCGACAGCATGTCGTCGTTGAGCTGCCGGCATCGGGCGGAGAGCTCGTCACACCGTTGCTCCAGTGCTTCGCTCACCCGAACGAGGTGCGCCAACAGGTCCCGTTCCTCCCGCAGGTACCGACCGAGGACCCGAAAGGTCAACCTGCCGAAGAAGCCGACGACCCTGCCTCGGATTCCCGTACCGGCATCACCCGGATGGAAGCTGTCGGGAAGGGCCCAATGATGATGGAGGTACTCGAGAGACGCCCTGATCCGGGTGCGTTCGAGCTCCTTGAATTGAGCCGGGTCGTCCGGCGGCAGGGGTTCCCAGAAGAAGACCCGGTGCTGGGTCTTCAGGTGCTCGAGAAATTCTCGGGGGTCGAGCGCGGGTTCTCCCACGTCATGGTCTCCTCGTCCGGGTCTGGCGCAATAGTAGACATGGACGGTGCGTCGACGGCGCGACTGCCACGACTCGGAGACGCCACCCGATATGGTTCGGAACGACATGGCGACCGAGCACCGCTTGCCTCCGACGGCCGCAGGCGTAAGCGGTCCACCAGCGCCCCTTGTGGGTGCGCTCGGGTGGATGGCCGATCGGTTGGTCGATGCCCTGCCGAGCCCCGAGCCTGCCGAAATCGATCTGCCTTGGGACGTCGATGCGGCTTCTTCGCCCCCCAGCTACTGGCACTGGCTTCATCTCCGTCGTCTGTACCGCATCGAGCATGCAGACATTCTGACGGAGGGAGACCTCCCCACCGACGGACCGCTTCTCAGTGTCGTGGTCCCGGTCTACAGGCCGCCCGTCTGGTATCTCCGGGCATGTGTGACGTCGGTGCTCGACCAGTCGTACCAGCGTTGGGAGCTGTGCCTTTGCGACGATGGGTCGAACGATCAAGAGCTCACCGAGGCGCTCGACTCGTTGGCCGCACGTGATCAGCGGGTCACGGTAGTCAGGTCTCCCGAGAATGGTGGGATCTCCCGGGCCACAAATCTCGCACTCGACGCCTCGACCGGAGAGTTCATCGTGCTGCTCGACCATGACGATGTGCTGGAGCCCGAAGCGCTCGCAGAAATCGCCGCCGCCATCGTGGCCGAGCCGGACGCGGACGTCATCTATTCCGACGAGGACAAGGTGGATGAGCTGGACAGACCGTTCATGCCGCACTTCAAGCCCGATTGGGATCCTGACCTGCTGCTCGCCTATCCCTACCTCGGCCACGTCTTGGCAGTGCGCCACGAGCTGTTGGATCGGATCGGCCGGTTCCGTCCGGCCTTCGACGGAAGCCAGGACTATGACGTGATGTTGCGGGCGACGGAAGTGGCGCGACGGGTGGTCCACATCCCGAAGGTGCTCTACCACTGGCGGGCCGTGGCGGGATCGGCAGCGGGGGATGCCGATGCGAAACCGTGGGCGCATCGGGCAAGCCGCCGGGCTCTGGAAGACGCGGTCGCCCGCCGTGGCTTGGACGCAGACGTAGAGTCAGGTCCCTTCCAGGGGGCGTATCACGTTCGCCGTCGCATCCGCGGATCGCCGTCGGTCAGCGTGATCATCCCGTTCCGCGACCAAGCTGCGCTGACGTTGGGCTGTCTGGATTCGCTGGAGGAGGCACCGGGATACGACATCGATGAAGTGGTACTCATCGACAACGGGAGCATGGAGCCCGAAACGCGGGCGTTGCGCCAGCTCCTCGAGAATCGGTCGTCACTCCGGATCATCGAATACCCGGGGGCGTTCAACTGGGCTGCCATCAACAACGTCGCGGCTGCGACGTGCCGCACGGACATGCTGCTGTTCCTCAACAACGACATCGAGGCAAGCTCGGATGGATGGCTCCGTGCCATGGTCGAGCAGGCCCAACGGCCAGAAGTCGGCGCCGTGGGTGCCCGACTGGTGTTTCCCGACGGAAGGCTTCAGCACGCAGGAGTCGTTCTGGGATTGGGCGGGATCGCGAGCCATCTCTTCCTGGGCATGCCGAAGGACGGCCATGGCTATTTCTGGTGGGATCGGTTGGTTCGCGGGTACAGCGCCGTCACGGCAGCCTGCATGCTGGTCAGACGGAACGTCTTCGAAGAGCTGCATGGTTTTGACGAGGTCTTTGCTGTCGGGTTCAACGACGTCGACTTCTGCATCCGCCTCGGCAAGGCGGGCTATCGGGTTCTGTTCACCCCCCACGCCGAGCTCACTCACTTCGAATCGGTCAGCCGAGGGTTGTCCGGCTATTACCGCGACTACCAGGTGTTCCTCTCTCGTTGGAACGACCTCCTTCTACAGGAAGATCCTTCCTACAACCCGAATCTCAGTCGTCTGGTCCCCTGGTGTCCTCTGAGACCCCCGGAAGAGGACGAAGAATGGCTTTCGTTGGTCGGCGGATTGATCCAACCGTCGGCCTCGACAAAGGATGCGCCGACTGCTGCAGCCCATCAGTCCGAGGTATGAACCAGGGTATGGGTGAACGGTTTACTCGTTCTGGGAATATGGCCGCATCTGCCGCCACGCCGCCGCATCGAATCGATATATGCCTTCTCCGTCGGGCCTGACGTCCCGATGAATCAAGTAGTAGCCGTCGTGCCCCTCCGCACCGAGCCAATATGCGCCCGCCACGAAATGCGCTTCTGCCTTCGCCTGCGACGGCGGCAGACTTGCATAGGACCCATAGAAGGGCGCACCGTCCATCGCCCAGACTCCGCCATCCTCCCACACAAGCCACAGCCCCCCAGAGGGACGAGCGATGGCTGAAATCAAACGCGTCGGGTCACCTGGCACCTAATGGGACCTCATGAGTGCGGTGTCGGATCGATGTTCGATCGGATGTGGCGGTCCCTGAATGGTCATCGCGTGCCTTCAGAGCTAAGGCTGATCGTGGGGATCTCTGCCGACCCGTTATGTCGCTGATTCGTCTCAGCGCAGATGTCAGTCTCCACGAAGTGCTCTGACGCATCTCGAGGAGCTCGGACTCCGCCAACCTCTCACGATCGAGCGCCTGCTTCAACTCGGCGGTTGCGGTACGGAGATCGCCTTCGGCATCTGCAGCTCGGCGCTCTGCAATCTCCAGTTCCTCCTGCGTACGGCGGATCATGTCCTGAAGACCCGATAGCTCGTTCGAGAGAGCTGAGACTTGGTCGGTCAAATGCTCCTCACGCTCAAGCAGAGTCACCGCGTCGACCGAACGGCTGAAGTGGAGAGCGAGCTCGCGGACAACCTTGCTGGCGGGCCCTCCCTTTGGATAAACGAGGCCGAGATTGCTCGCAGCGAGTCCTGGGCACATATCGGCGAGCAAGTCAAAGGTGTAATCCGTATGTTGATCGAGGAAGCGGGATACGCCCGCCTGGACATACGGACCCCAATAGCGTCGGCAATCGTCTAACGCGGCGATTGCCATGGGCTTGGCGGAGAACAGTGCAGCTAGATCTCCGAAAACTCCCTCGGCCGTATGTAGAGCGTCAATGAACGCAACGACTGGGGTTCGATCCCCATCCAGATTTCCGAACTCGAACCGGCGGCTCGCATCACCCCTTGCCTGGCCCAGTCCGGCTCCAGCTGCGAGATACCCTTGGAACAGTTCAACCTTCCGCGCTTCTGAGGGAAACTGAGCAAGCGCGAGCCTCGTCACATCATGCACTCGGAGATTTGCCGGTAGGTGATCCGGATCTATCCAGGCTCCGAGTGCGTCCTTCTTCTCATTGACCTCGTCTGTGACAAGAGGATTTGGGTCGATCGAAACAACCCTGTCGACCAGAGGGTGCGAGGCAAGAATGAATGCAGAGACGCCGACGAAGGTTCCCACGTCCAACGCAACAGTCTCCTCATCGACAGCATCGAGGAGTGCCCACATTGCCATCGCGTCGAGGGGCGCGATCGACCACGTCAAGAGCACTGGAAGCGGAATTCCTGGATATTCGGCAACAACTGCCGAGGCATAGGCCGAGAGCCGGCGCCGAGCTTCGAGAGATCCCCCCCTGCCGCTCAGTGCTGTCATCGCCGGGTCACCACTCATCGTCCAAGAATCCGAGCTCTGGATGGTACATGCGACCCACTCTCTTCTGATCCCATTCAAGCGTTCCTTTCTGAAAGTACATCCGACCAAGCCGGCGACGATCAGCTTCTTGACTGGGTGCCGCTTCCGCGAGCATCGATGCGGGAACCTGGTGATAGTAAGCGACCGGAATTGGTACGAAGACGAGCATTAGCTCCTCAGCAAGCAGATGCAGAATGAATTCATAGTCAGCCCAATAATCCAGCTGCCGGTTCTGTGTGTACCCTCCAATGGACAATGCGGTGGGGGAATGCACAAGGGCTAGCGCATCGATGTAATTGTCCACTGACAACCGCAGAGTTGGGATTTCGTTGGAGCGTACACCGACAATCGCGCCCTCGCGAACGTCGAGGAGATTTCCGTAGACGAGTGCCGCCCCCGTGTCGCCTAGGGCGTGGTACAGAGTCGGAATATTGTCAGCTATAAGTTCGTTGTCAGCGTCCAGGAAGAGGACGCCGGTAAATTGGGCGAGACGAAGCCCAAGGTTGCGAACGGCGCAAAGTCCGACATTGTCGGGCAAGAACACTGTTGCGACGTCGCCCCAGTTGTAGTGCGATTCCAAGGAGCCGAGTAACCGCTGGGAGCCGTCCCTCGAGCCATCGTCAATGACGATCACCTCGGCGAGAACGTCCATTTCGGCCAATTTGGCGACAGCTCTCCGGGCGCTCTGTACCGACCGTGGCAGAAAGCGACGATGATTCCAATTGGGGATGACGATGCTCACTCCGTCAACCTTGGCGATCCCAGGTATGTCAATGCCGGGACAAGTGACGAGCTGGTCAACGGCACCCGATTTTGCCTTCGTCCGGGCGCAGGTGGACAAGCTATACATTGTTGAAGAACTCGATCAATTGGTCGCCAAGAGTTCCCTGGTCCATATAGAACGCACGACTCGTCTCGAATAATGATGACGCACCATGACGATCTAGTGCTTGTAGGAGACCGTCGACCGACGAGTAGATGTTCGGAATCGAGGCCAAGGTCGGTTCGTTGGCGTCGTCAATCTTGCACGGCACAGCGCCTGCCAGAATCGCGTCGACAAATCGAAAGGACTCGTAGTAAGGATATGTGTGGTGGGACCGCCAGACATAGCACGATGCCTTCTCGAGAAGACGATGGAGAGCACGGGGGCTCAGCATTCCTTCTCCAGGACGGACAGGCTTTAACGAGGGCAAGAACAGGAAACCTTGCGGACCCAACCGAGTCAACAGGTCGTTCCCGAGCTGAGCGCGGTCGGGCGTCATGTGCGCGATCAGCGCCCAAGCGAGCGGTCTCTCCGAAAGCTGCAATTCCTGGAGCCGCTTCCGTTCATCGTCGAGTCCGGCGTTGAACACGAAATGATACGGAATATCGGAGATGGGATTCCAGCGGCGTTGGTCGACGAATCCCACGTCGCAGAATGCGTCTAGTCGACCCAGAGCGTTGTACTGCGACGCGTACCAAGGTGTCTTCACTGAGTCCGCGACCACCGCCACTACACGGATTGCCTCATCCAACTTATTGAGCGTGCCGTTTGTCGACAGGGCGCACTCGGCCGGACAGATCACCAGTGCGATGGCCTGATGGATCCACGCTTCGTCCACCCCGCTGAGCTCGCTCGGAGACATCAGGAGAACTTCCGAGGCGATTCTCCTGCAGGCACTCGCTAGACGACTGGCGAGCTGAAAATAGAACGCATTGCCACGGTCGGGATAAAGAAGGATGAGTCGCCCGGGGATCATCGGGCCCGGGACGGGATTGGACGGTCAGCACCCCCGAGACTGAACGTTGACATAAGTGACCGTACTTGTCGTTCTTGATTCGGCAGCATCGTCAGTCGTTTGGGTGGAGGAGCAGCGCCACGGCGTCGATGCACCCGTCGACAGGTCCCACCGTGGCACATGCAATCTATGTGTTTTCGTGGTTCGGTGCGAGCACCCGTCGCTGCCCGAGGAGAGCGGGATGGCAGAGCTCGTCATCATTCGAAGATGCGGTCATCTTGAGTTCACCGGATGCCCGAGAGCGGCTTCCGAGCCCGGAGGTCAAAGCCCGCTGCCAGCTTTCTGGTTGAGAAGTCGGATAGCCGACCGACGATCTCGGAAAGTTCGTGCTCGGCAGCGGCCCCGGCCGACCAGATGTGCTGCCACTGTCCCAACGTGCTGCTCTCGAGGCGCTCATGGATGTCGGGCCCGAGCTCTGTCCCTGCAGCGTGAAGCATCTCCGACGCCAACCAGGCAAGAGAATACGCGGGAGAGAAGTTGGGGGGCACCGAGCAGAAGTCGACCTCGAAGTCTGAGAACCATTCGCGGAGACCGAATTCGGACGCGTTGAAGAAGTGTGCAGGCTCTTCATGAAGAGGCTGAAGAAAAGCGGTTTGCACGTAGATCTCGCCGCCTGGCTGCAGGACGCGATAGAGCTCGTTGGCTGCCGTGGCGGGATCACGGAGGTGTTCGAACGTGTTGAGCGACAGCACGGCGGAAATGGTTCCATCCCCAAACGGAAGGTGATGTGCATCGCTGACAACATCTGTGTGCCGGAAGACCGCATATTCGACCTCAATGCAGTTGTCTGGTTTGACATCGGTGGCGCCCCCACCCAAGTGGAGAGTAAACCCCCTCTTGGATTCCAACCACTCGAGGAGTTCCATGGGGGCTTGATTGCTTGTGTGGGTGGCGGGCACAATTCGAGCCTCGTCCTGACCGCAGACAAGGATAGGAACCCCGTCGATGATCGAAAAGTCCGTTGAGCAATCATCACAAGTTAATCTGTCTTCCCGCTCGGACAGGAAGTGGCCGTTGCAGTGTGGACATGCCAAAATGTTTTTGAACCGCCTCCAATCGCGGCGATCTTCTCGGACGTCGACGAGAGGCAAAGCCAACGGCGGTCGGTCAATGCTGCTATCCGTGGCACCCTCATCACGGAGCCCGGCATCATTACGGAGGGTGGATCCGCTTTCCTCTGCCTTTTTCGCGACGGTCAATGTATCGAGGGAGAATGGAGTAGGCCATCCGACGGCACGGCGAAGTAAATCCTTCCCGGTCGAGACGACGCCGAGCCTCTGACCCCATCGGTGGGTAGGGCCGGGGTAACTCCGTCTGGAGACTCGCGGCTCCAACGAGTCGACCGTCGAGAAGAGGACCTGCAGGTGGGCCTCGTCGCACAGTGCCCGCATCCCTTCTGGATATATACGCCAGCAATCAACGGGAGCTTCATGATAGGGCCAGCTGACCGGGCAAACTGTTATGACGTGTCCGCCGGGCTTGCACACTCTGGCCACCTCACCGAACCATTCCCAGATTCGCCGGACGTGTTCGAGTACTTGACCCGACACAACCGTGTCAAACGTGTTATCGGGAAATGGAAATGAATATTCACCCATCACCAGGTGGTCCACTCCGCTCGCATCATGTGCAAACGGGCGACCACCATTGGTCCGGTCTCCGTAGTCGAGGTCGATAGTTGTCCATCTGAGGTCAGGATGGCGAACCAGTTGTTGGTAAGTAGATGGGCTGGCATCCGGCCCGATCTCAAGAACGTCATGACAATCGTCAAAGTATGACAGCGCGTGTTGTTCAAAGAGGAACTTGCTATTTGGATGCATCCTCCTCCTCTCCCGGGATTGCTTGTGCGAATCTAGACGAAGACTTGCATGGGACCGCGTATTGGCTGTCATCTGGTGAGATCGTCAAGGTGCTGAGCATCCTGGGCTAACTTCGAACGCGGCCCATGCCCGGCGCGGGACGCACCGCAGGCCGGGCCGGGCGCAGTACTGACTCCTCGCCCAGTCCGATTACTCGGAAGTATCCAGAGATCCAATGACGATCGTTGACGTGCCATCAAGGACGACGCTCCCCCCGTTGCACCGTCGAGCAAGTAGAGGACGGTCGTGGGTGAGATATCTACCGCTCGGCCTATTGATACTCGTCGGCGCTGGTCTTCGGGGAACCGCCATGTGGATGTCCCGACCGGCCGCTCTTGTTTGGGTCGACAGCATCCGTTTTGCGAGGATCGACCCAACTGGCATCTTCGACGATTTCTGGATGCCCGCCGGATACGCGGCCTTCTTGCGGCTGATCCACTCGATGAGTGCCAACCTCGAAGTGACCGTCGGAGTTCAGCATCTCCTCGGGATCGCGAGTGGGGTTCTTGCTTATCTCATCGTTCGAAGGCTCGGTGGCCCCGTTTGGTTGGGTCTCCTCCCGGCAGCGGCAGTACTCCTCAGCGGCGATCAGATTTACCTCGAGCACATCCTCATGGCAGAGTCGTTGCTCATCTTTTTCCTGCTCGCTGCCCTCTATACGGTCGTGAGAGCTCTCGACGTGACGTCGAAGATGTCGTTCGTTTTCGCCGGGTGTCTGACCGCGTCCTGCGGACTGATCCGCAGTCCTGCGCTCGCCCTCATCCCCATCGTCTTCGTCTGGTTAGTGTTCAGCCTTCCTGGTGAAGGCCGAAAGCGATTGGCGGGCGCCACGGTATTTCTGCTGTCCGCTCTCTTGCTAGTGACCGGGTACATTGTCCTTGCAATTTCGATGGGAAGGTACTCTGGAATTGCAGATATGGACGGCTGGAACCTGTACCCGCGCGTTGCGCCGTTCGCAGACTGTCGAGACTTCACCCCGCCACCTGGAACCCGCGCTTTGTGCCCCTCTAGCTCGCAATCGAAGCGGCCTGGGCCGGACTACTACGTCTGGGACCTGGGGTCTCGGAGCCGAGAGAACTTCGCCCTGTCACCGGGGGGCGCGAAACCACTCGAAGCATTCGCACGCCAGGCCATCCTCCATCAACCCTTGGATTACCTTCGGGCCGTCGGGGTAGACCTCGCTCGATATGTCGATCCCGCTTTGGATGGAGCTCGTCCGTATGGAGGTGAAGACAGCACCATGGTGTCATTCTCCGACAGCCAACCTGCTCTGGAACGAAGCCTCGATAGGGCGCTGAGTTCTCACTATTCGGATACTGAGCGTTATACAAGCTCTTCCATCTGGTTTCTTCGTGATTATCAGAGGCTTGTTCGCGTAAGTGGATGGACGCTGCTCGGAGCTCTGTGTCTCGCGGTGATCGGTCTTGTCCTGGGTAATCATCGCACCCGCTGCTACACCGCTCTGTTCCTGTTGTGTGCGTTGGCCCTGTTCGTGATCCCGGTCATGACGTTCACCTACGACTATCGGTACGGCATGCCCCCGACTCCGTTGCTGGTCATCGCAGCGACTTGTGGAATTCGAGCGATCACTGACACCGTGTTCGTACGGGGACGACACAGCAAGAAGGCGAATCGAGTACTGGGTACCGAACTGCCCGACGACACCTCGGACTCAGTTGCCGTCACTGGCTCGGATCCGCGCCCCGCCATCGGCGAACCGGCACGTTCAGGATGAATTGAGAAGGGAAGCGGGCGGCGCTGGTCATCCAGGGCTCGATAAATCATCGTCCTGATGTTGAGTCGCCGTATCCTTCGATATGAGTCGAGTGCCAAGCCCAGGCTGAAGCGAGTATCTCATCGAGCCCATAATGAGCCTTCCAGCCGAGTACGCCTTGCGCACGACGGCTGTCAGAGAAGAGAGCGATCGGGTCTCCTCTTCTTCGTGGCGCGAACTGGTGATCGATGGGCCGGCCGACCGCCCGCTCGGCTGCCGCAAGTACTTCCAGAACGGAATGCCCCACTCCTGTCCCTAGATTGAACACGCTCGTGTCGGCTCCAGCCTCTAGGAATTCCAAGGCGCGGAGATGGGCGTCAGCGAGGTCGACGACATGTACATAGTCTCGTATCGCGGTGCCGTCGGCAGTCGGGTAATCCTTGCCAAACACCTGAAGGGGACCGCTCTGTCCCAGAGCGGACTTCATGACAAGCGGAACGAGGTTGGTGGTTAGAGTCCAATCCTCACCGATTGACCCGTCGTTCCAGGCACCTGCGGCATTGAAGTACCTGAGACTGACCGATCGGACCCCTCGACATCGGTCGTACCAATTCAGCATTCGTTCCACCATCGCCTTGCTCTCGCCGTACGGGCTTTCAGGCTGGACAAGTGCATCCTCTGCCACGGGTACGTTCGTCGGTGTTCCGTATACGGAACAACTGGATGAGAAGACGATCTCCTTCACGTCGGCGCGAGAAAGTGTCTCCAAGAGGGCTGCGGTGTTGGAGACGTTGTTGTAGAAGTATCTGCCGGGCTGGGCCATCGATTCTCCCGGCGCCTTGTAGGCAGCGAAGTGCACGACGGAGCGCACGCCGAACTGGCGCACCGCATGGAGCACCGCTTCAGTGTCGGCAATGTCGGACTCAATGAGCGGCACATTACCGATGGCGTGCTTGTGGCCGAACTCCATTGTGTCGAGAACGACGACGTCTCGACCAGTTTCATGCAGAAGTCGCACGGTATGCGAACCGATGTATCCCGCTCCACCGGTCACCAGAACGGTCATCGGACCCGTGTCTCCTTGTTCAGGCTCAGTGCACCGGCGTGTGCATCTGATCGGTCAGTGACTGTTGCGACATGATAGGGCTGCGACGTGCTGACAGGCGATAGCTCAGGCCAGACAAATCAGGTTTTTCAACCGCACCCGCGAAATTCAATGGCCGATTGTTGGCGACCACCGACGCCGACCCAGGAATCGATCCTGAACGGCGGCGATGCTCAGCGTCGCACTTGTCCTCTGACTGACCGTCGACGTGCGTCGTTGGGCTGCTCACACCCGGCCTCTTCGGACCCGAGCGATGACCAATGAGCCAAGGATCCAGATGAGCGCTACCGCGGAGATAGCGACGGCGACGAGGAAACCAGGCGGGCGGTACGTGAACACGACTCGGGTCGTTCCTGGGGAGATGTTGACGGACTGAAACAATCCTTTGGGACCATTGACGTCCATTCGAACCCGGCCACAGGGACACCGTTGGCGCTCGCCGACCATCCCGGCAGGTATTGCACACGGCGGACGAGTACGGACGGACGTGGACAGCGGACGGTCGCACGGTCCCATCCGAGGCTCGTGACGCCACAGGAGCGTGGCAAGGAGGGCGAGGACGCCGCCGAGTGCGGTGCCTCGAGCGAGAACGGCGGTGCGGGGGTTGGTAGCTCCCAGATCTCCGACAGGGTGTCGCGGTGCACGAGCCGCGGTCCCGCGGGCCAGGAGGCAGTCCCCGCTGCGGGAAAGGGGCTCTCCTGCAGATCGCGACCGTCCGCGAGCTCGAGCACGTACCGCACGCCCACCTTCTCGTAATTCGCCAGGTTGGCGGTGAGCTCCTCAGCCGGCGTCGGCCCTCGGGGGTCGATCCGGGCCCCGCCGGTGAAGATCCCGGACGGCGAATTCGGGTCCAGGCGGAGTTGGGCATACGTGACCCAGCTCTTCGGGAGCGGGATGTCATTGACGTTCGCGCTGGCGATCCCGAAGTACGACCCGTAGTTGGGCTGGACCGGTCCGAGCGTGACGAACCGGTACGAGCCCAGATGGTTCTGAAGCCACGTGACGGAAGCGGTTCGAAGCACCGCTGGGGCGGGGGCCGAAAGCAAGGTGAATCCGAAGAGCAGGACCGACTCCGCCGCGACCGCTCCGCCCATGACGATCCGGCCGTACCTTCGGAGCCGGTCGCTGCCTTCGACCCCTTGGCGGCTCGGCGATTCGGATCGGGGCCGGCCCGCCCACCATCCACCGAGGGCCAGGAGCAGGAGTGCCGCCCCGGCCGCCAGCACGCTCACGAGCGGATAGAGATCTGCGTGACCGTATCGGTGGCCGGTCGGCCCCACCGCGCCCGACAACAATCGCCATGCGGTTGCTGCCGCCCCGGCGGCAAGCGCGCCGGCGAGGCCAGAGCCGATCATGAGCACCCGCCTCGGGATTACGCCACGGGCGACGTCGTCGAGTCCCAACCCAGCGAGGACCACGACAGCGAGCTCCCATGAGGGATCCGAGTAGCGGTAGAACGCGGTCAGGCGGATCCCCGGTATGCCGGCCAGGAGATCGACGACTGGGGGGAAGCCGAAGGTGCGGAGCAGGCAGAGTGCGATCCAGGCCGCCAGACCGAGCCTGAGGAGCCGCATTCGGCGTCCGCAGAGCCCCGCCAGCCCGGCAGCGACGAGCGTCACGGAAAGGAACCCACCGACGCTTCCCCACACCTGGGAGACGACGTCGGTCCCTCCGACCGCCGAGTGAAAGCCGAAGATGGGTCCCAGCGAATAGGGAAGGATCAATTGGGAAAGGCCCCCGGCGGGTACGGCGACGTGGGCGAAGCCTCCGTTGTGGCCTCCGACGAAGGCATCCGGCAGATAACCGGTGATGGCCGCCAGCAGGGGAGCGCTCAGCGCCACGCCGACGAGGAGACCGGTCACCAGTTTCAGGGCCATCCGTTGCCATTCGGCGCGGTGCGGTGATCCCACGATCCTGAGGATCGCCCACCAGACCACGAAGACACCGTCGATGAGGCTGGTCTCGGGGAACCCCGCCAGGACCGAAAGGCACAGGGCCACCGAGAGCAGGACCCACCCACCCGCACGGTGCTGTGCCGCCGCTCCGATCGTCCGTTCCACTCCCAGGAGACAAAGGGGCAGGAGGAGGACGGGACGGATCGGAGCGTGGGCGAACCACGCGTAGGTTCCGCACAGACCGAATGCCACGCCGGCGGCAGCCGAGATCGTTCGGCCCACACCGAGTCCTCGCGCCAGGAAGTAGGTCGAGAGCCCGGTCAGCAGTTCCAGCACCAACTGCAGGATGAACAGGCCGCTGTTCAGGGCGAGCAATAGAGTCAACGGGAAGAACGCGCCGCTCTGCATCTCCCCGGCCAGAGGGGCACCCAGGCCCTCGTCGGCATTCCACCACGGGACGTGTCCGTGGAACCAGTCCATCGCCGCCAGATGTCCAAGCGCCTGTGTGGTGTAGCCGGCGTTCGGGTCGATGTAGGGGAGGCCGGGCAGGAAGCCGCCCCGCGGAAGCGAGAGGAAGGCCTCGAGATCCAGGGGATTGGTGGTGACCAGATGGAGCAGGACGGGCATGTTGGCCAGAAGAATCGCGACCACGATGCACGCCACCGGAGCCAGGTGGGGTGACCGGCGTTCCGGCCCTCCGATCGCGGGCGGCCCCAGGTCGGCGCCTGCCCGCCGGCTGGACTCGTGACCCGTGCTGCGGGCTGCTTCGGTGGCCGGGGACGGCGACAGAGAGGGCGACGACAAGAACGAGATTGTGACGCAGTAACCGGCCCCGCGGGGACCGCTACCGGACTCGCCAACGCGACCGGAATCGACGCTCGGTGCCGCACTCCGGGGTGCATTGCCATGTATCTCTACCGATCAGGGCTTGGCCTACGATGCCGTTATGGGTCCAAGCGTTCGGGCGCGAGCGGTCAGATCGCTCGAGCTGTCCGGCTGGCGTATTCGGCTCGCCACCCTGGTCGAGAGCGATTATGAGGCCTGGCTCGCCGTTCGGGTCCGCTGCCGATCGTGGCTCGTGCCGTGGGAACCGAGGTCGCGGGATGCCCCCGTGGCGCCCGAGGATGCGGCCAGTTTCGCCGCCCGGTGTCAGATGCGAGAGCGGGAGCGTCAGCTCGGGACCGGCTTCGGATTCGGGATCTTCGTGGAGGGTCGCTTCGCCGGGGAGATCACGCTCTCTTCGATCCAGCGTGGACCGTTCCAGAACGGATCCATCGGGTACTGGATCGACGAAGAACTGGCAGGATCGGGCTACATTCCCGAAGCAGTCATCGTCGTCCTCGAGTATGCGTTCGAGACCCTTCGGCTTCACCGGATCGAGATCGCCATCATTCCGCGCAACGAGGCCAGTCGTCGTGTCGTCGAGAAGCTCGGGCTGCGGAACGAGGGTGTCGCCATGGGATTCCTGGAGATCAATGGCGAGTGGGAGGACCACGTTCGCTACGCCATGACCGCCGAAGAATGGAGATCCCGGAGCCCCGGGCTCAAGACGAAGTGGTTGAAGCGAAGCTAGATGGCGGCCGCGGCTGTGTCCAGCTGATCGCCGTCCAGCGTGCGTTCGGGGCCCGTTGCCACATGGATCGCGGGCCCCACTTGTAACATCGTTCGTGTGACCGCGGTATCGACGGAGATGGTCGCGTCTTCTCGCCAGCCGCCGTCGGCACCGGGCCGTTCACCGAGGAACCGGGAAAGCGGGGGCCCGAAGCACCGGATACGGCGGAGCGGTCCTTCGGACGCGGTCATCCTCCCGCTGGTCTTTGCCGGTGGCTGCCTCGTGACGTTCGCCCGCGCACCGTCCGTGCTCCTCCGTCCTCAGCTGTGGGCCGAGGACGGGGCAGTGTTCTTCCAGAGCGCCTACACCCAAGGGTGGTACGCGCCGCTCCTGCACCAGCAGGCCGGATACCTGCAGACCTTCTCGAGGCTCGTCGCCGATGCCGGGCTGCTCGTCCCATTGACCTGGCTACCGGCCTTCTTTGCCGGGGTGGCCCTCGTCGTCCAGGTCGCGCCCGCTGTCTTCGTGGCCAGCCGGCGTATGGCTCGCGCCGTCCCCGATCGGCGGGTGCGGATCCTGCTGGCCGCGGTGTACCTGGTGGTTCCCAACTCGTCGGAAGTGAACGTCAAGCTGACCAACGCCCAATGGCACCTCGCGATCCTCGCCCTGTTGGTGCTCCTGGCCGTACCGGCTTCCCGTGTGACCGGACGGGCCTTGGATGTCGCCGTTATCGTGCTTTCCGGACTGACCGGGCCGTTCGTCTTGAGCCTGGTGGTGATCGCCGTGCTCGTGTACCTGCGGCGCCGCCAGGTCTGGACGCTCGTTCTGGGCGCGTTCATCGTCGTCACCGCGGCGGTACAGGCCTACGAGCTCACGACCGCGCCGCGCCCCCCGTCGGCACGCTGGGTGCGACCGCGCCCCGACTGATCGAGATCATCGGCGGCAGGCTCGTCGGGACCACCGTGCTCGGCACGGCGACGAGCACGTCCGCCTGGTTCACCGGACACCTGCTCGTCTGCTCCTCGTTGCTCCTAGGCGGGGCGGTCCTGGTCGTGGCGTTCGCCGCGTGGAGAGGTCCGTTCGAGCTGAAGATGTTCAATCTGTGGGCGGCCCTGGTGCTCGCCGGCTCGTTGGTGAGCCCGTTGGCGTCAGCCCGGGGATTCCAGTGGCAGGTTCTGATCGGTGACGCCGGGGGCCGCTACTGGCTGTTCCCGTCGCTCGCCCTGCTCGCCGATCTCATCTGGGCGGCAGGTCAGCTGCGGTCGAGACGGGTCATCGGTTTGGCCATGGTGGCGGTACTGGTGGCTGTGGCCGCCCTCGGGGCCAGAGAGGACTTCCGCTATCCGACCGTCGTTGCTCCGAGCTGGCCGGCACAGGTCCATCGGTTCGACCGAGCCGCGGCGGGCTCACCCTTCACCTTCCAGATCCGACCACCGGGTTGGACCATGACTCTGAGACGGGGCCACTAGCCGCCGCCGTGCCTTTCCAGCGTCATGACGGCGACCCGAGCTCATGCGAAGACCGCCGTCGAGCCGGTCCCGGCTCTGTCAGACGGTGACCGGGCATGGAACTCTCGGCGGGTAGGTTCTGGACTGGATGCCTGGTGATCCCCACAATGGCAGCGTTCCGATCAGGCACCATGCCGTGATCGCGGGAACTGGTCGGGCCGGGACCAGCTTTCTCGTTCGGTTCCTCGACGCATGCGGCCTCGATGTGGGGAACCCTGAGCGTGCCTTCGACGACCGGGCCCGGGCCGGTCTCGAGCACCACTTGATCAACGACCAGGTTCCTTACGTCGTGAAGGACCCGTGGCTGTTCGCCTACTGCCACGACATCGACCCAGAGATCGTTGCCATCGATGCGCTCGTCGTGCCGATCCGCGAGCTCATGGCATCGGCCACCAGCCGGTTGCTGCAAGAGCGCATTGCCATGGCGGAACGCGGCTTTGGAGAATGGCCGACAAGTGATGTGAACGGCGTGGTGGTCGGTGGCGCCGTGTACTCGTTGGATCCGGTGGACGAGGCTCGGATCCTCGCCGTCGGATTCCATCGCCTGATCCATTGGGCGACGGCCAGGCAGGTCCCGTTGTACCTGCTCGAGTTTCCTCGGGCTGTGACCGATGGCGACTATCTGATCGACACCGTCTGGCCCTGGTTGAGCAGCCACTGCGACCGAGCCCGGGCAGAGGCCGCCTTCGCCTCTGTGGCGGATCCCGAGCTCGTCCGGGTCCAAGATCCCGAAGGCGGAGGGGCACCAACCGAGCGCTACGAATCAAGCGCCCTGGATCGCGAGGCGATGGCGATCCTGGTGAAAGAACGTGACGCGCAACTCGCCGGCATGGAGACGGAGTTGCGCGATGTCTCTCAAGCTCTGGCTCGCAGCGAGCAGGAGCTGGCCACCGCCCGGGCCGCCACCGCCCATACGGAGCTCCAGCTGGATCAGATCCGCGTGGTGCTGGGCAACGTCCAGAGCCAGTTGGAGCTCTCCAATGGCCAGCTCCGGCAGCGCAAGGCGGAGCTGGACGAGGCCCAAACGCTCTTGAACACCCGCTCCGCCGAGATCGACGACCTCCGGGCGACCCTCAGCTGGCGCATCACGAGGCCGCTGCGGCGCCTGCGGATGGGCCCGAAGCGTCGCTCAGCCGAAGCCTGACGAGGTCGACTCGCTCAGGCGTCGATGCCCCGCACCACCGCTGGCGAGTGCCGGAAGAACTGCTCGACGTCCTGCTCGTAGCGGTAGGCGGGCCCCTCCGACCCGGTGGAGCGGCGCAGGTTGTTGGCCCGGGCGAAGCTCTCGACGGCGCCGGCGCTGGTGTAGCGGTAGCGGAAACCGGTCTCGAGGAGCCGCGAGATGTCCACCCCGCGGCCGTAGCGGACGACACCCTCGAGCTCGGGCGGGAACTGGACCAGCCCGAGCTGGCGGAGCGGCGCGACGAAGGCTCGGGGCCGGAAGGGCGGCAGCGGCAGCAGGTACGCCCCGCTGATCGAGGCCACCTCGCTCCAGGGGAGCTTGCCCGCCCCGGCGACGTTGAACACCCCGGGTATCCGGTGCTTGGTGACGTACTCGAGCGCTCGGACCACGTCGTCCTCTTCGATGAACTGGACCAGCGGATCGAAACCGGCGATGCACGGGAGGAGCCGGCGACGGAGGTTCTGGCTGACCGGCGTGACCACGTCGGTGCCGAGCACGTTGGCGAACCGCAGCACCGACACCACCAGATGGGGGTTGTCGTCGGTGAAGTCGCGCACCAGCGACTCGACCTCGAGCAGCGAACGCTCGAGCCGGGTGCGCACCGGGCTCTGGCGGGGCGTCTCCTCGCTGAACCAGGCCGGGTCGTTTTCGGCTGCGCCGTAGACATGGGTCGAGGACTTGACCACCACCTGGCGCACCGACGAGCCGACCGAACCGGCCGCCGCCAGCAGGTTGAGGGTGCCGATGACGTTGATCTCGTGGAGCACCCGGCTCGGGACGTTGTCCGAGTTGGTCTCGAGGAAGGTATGGACGATGGTGTCGACCTGGGTGGCCCGCACGATGCGGCTGAGGATCGAGTACTTCTGGTCCGAGCGGACGAACTCGGTCCGCTCGAGGGGCACCCTCGGCTCGTTGGCCCCGAGCCCCAGGAGCATCTCGACGTCGGGCTCGCTCTCGAGGGCCTGGGCCATGCGCCCGCCCCAGAAGGTGTCGAGCCCGGTGATGAGGACCCGCCGTCCCACCGTCAGCCGAACCAGATGCTGCGGCGCTCGCGCAGCATGTCGTGGAGGGCGTCCTGCAGCTTGGCCCGGATCCCCTCGGCCTCGTCCATCACCCGGCTCCGCGAGTAGCGGCCCTGGCCCGGCTCCACGTCGAAGGTCACCGGGTCGAGCACCCGCAGCTTCATCTTGACCGGGAAGTAGGTCACGTAGCCGATCGGTCCCATCAGCAGGGCGTTGGCGGTCACCGGGAAGTAGGGGAGGTTCAACAGCTTGGCGAGGCTGCTCAGGCCGGAACACGATCGGCATCGACTCCTCGGCGCCGACCACGGCGATGGGGACGATGGGCACCCCGGCCCGCATGGCGATCTCGACGAAGCCGCCCCGCCCGAAGCGGCGCAGCCGGTACCGGTCGGAGTAGGTCTTGGAGGTGGCCTTGGTGCCCTCGGGGAACACCAGGGCGAGCTGTTGCTGGTCGTGCAGGAGCCGGTAGGCGTTGTCGGGGTGGGCGGGCACACCCCCGGTCCTCGACCACATGGTGCCGACGAAGGGGATGGTCCGGAAGAAGTAGTCGGCCAGGCCGTAGACCGGCCGGCCCAGCTCCTCCTCGATGCCGTGCATGATGGCCGGGCGCGTCCGAGGGGATGGCCCCGGCATGGTTGGCGATGAGGAGCGCCCCGCCGGTGTGGGGGATCTTCTCGAGGCCCTGCCATTCGACCCGGAACCAGTACCGGTACATCGGGTCGTAGAGCCGCCGCACGAGCGAGCGCATGTGCTCGGAACGCCCCCACTCGTCGACGTCCGAGCGCCTCGGGTCGACCGGCGCGCCGTCGTCGGTGGGGGGAACGGCCACCGGCAGCATCGAGGCGGGCACCGCCGGCTGCTCGGGCCGCCCGACGTCGGCCGGCTCGCCTTGGCGGTCGGGGGCCTCTCCTGCCGGTTCGGGGCGAGGAGTCCGGCGGGGGGCCCGGTTCGCCCGCTCGGTGCCGGCCGCCGGGCCGGCGCGGGTCGTCGCCTCGGCCCCGCCAACCGGCTCTTCGGTCACCGGAGCATCGTACCGGCCACGGCACCCCGGTCCCGCCGGTCACCCGACGCCCGGCCGGCCCGCTCATCCCGTCCCCCCCGGAGCCGAAGCAGCCCGGAGCCGGCCGGCCAACCGGCCGAGGGAGATCAGGCGGCCGAGGGTCATGGGCTGGCGCGAGACCCGTGCGGAGCCGAACTCGGCGCGGAGCGCCGTCACGACGGCCGCCTCCTCTTCGTCCTCGACCAGGGGAAGGACCACGGTGATGGTCCGTCCTCCCGCCACCACCGGCACCGGCGCGTCCTCGAGGGACTCGGCGACCACGGCGCGGACCCGCTTGGCCATGGCGGCGGAGTCCTCACCTCCCGGGGACGAGCGCGCCGTGTCGGTGACCGTCACGGCGGGCAGCGGCGGGACGGGGAGGAGCCCCAGCCTCGACCGGCAGACGTCCCCGAGCATGCCGATCGAGTCGTGCAGGGGGTGGATGGTGCTCCCGGCCACGTGCTTCCACTGCACGGGCACCTCGGTGATGCGCAGCCCGAGGCGCCGGGCCCGGGCGAGGACCTCCACGTCGAAGGCGAAGCGGTCGATGCGGACCAGGTGGAAGAGGAGCCGGGCGGCCGGGGTCTGGAACGCCTTGAACCCGCACTGGGTGTCCTGGAGGTCGAGCCCCGTCCCGGTGGTAACCGTCCAGTTGAAGAGCCGGCCCATCGCCGCCCGCAGGGCGTAGGTCCCGTCCACCATGGAGTCGGGCAGGGCCCGCGAGCCGATGGCCACGTCGGCGCCGTTGGCCAGGGCCCGGAGGAGCAGCGGGACCGCCCGCGGGTCGATGGCCATGTCGGCGTCCATGTAGGCGACGGCGGGGCTCCGGGCCAGTGCCACCCCGGTGCGCACCGCCGCGCCCTTGCCCCGGTTGGCCGGCAGGCTCACCACCCGGTGGTGCGGCAGGCGGGCGAGCAGGGCCTGCGCCGTGCGGGCGGTGGTGTCGGTGCTGCCGTCGTCGATCACCACCACCTCGGTGCGCTTCAGGTCCACCGCCCCCTCGGCGACGGCGGCGGCGAAGCGGTCCATCCCGTCGGGGAGACGGTGAGCCTCGTTGAAGGCGGGGACGACGATGGTGAGATCGAGGGTCATCGGTTCGGTGTGGCGGGGAGCGCCCTCGGGGTGTCGGAGGGACCGGTGGCCGACCCTATCGGCGGGTGCTCCGGGGTTCGGGTCGGGCCCGGTCCGCCCCGGCCCGGGTGCCGCCCCGGCCTGGGCTCGGCCGGCGGTCAGGGCCTCGCCGCTCCGACCAGCCCCTCGTACCAGACGGGGTCGAAGGTCACCACGGTGCCGGTGTGGGCGGCCTGGATGATGGTGCCGCTGCCGTACGGGGTCGGCTGACCGTCGAGCACCGGGCCCACGTACATGACCACGTGATCGATGCCGCTGCCGCCGAAGTCGTAGAAGAGGAGGTCGCCGGGCTCGAGCTGGTTGAGGCGGCACGTGCGGGAAGAGCGCGTACTGGTCGGCGGCCGAGTGGGGGAGGGAGACGCCGGCGTTGGCCCACGCCAGCGCGGTCAGGCCCGAGCAGTCCACCCCCGCCGAGCTCTCGCCACCCCAGACGTAGGGGACGCCCGAGGTACTTCATGGCCCCGTGCACGGCGGCCAGGCCGGCCGCCTGCGGGTTGCCTCCGCTGGTGAGGGCCGGTCCTCCGGCGCCCGCCACCGAGCCCGCCGCCTGGTTGGCGGCGGTGGTGGCCCCGACGGCGGCGGGGCTGCCGGCGCCGAGGGTGCTCGCCACCTGGGCGGCCTGGCCGGCCTGGACGGCGGCCGCCTGAGCCGCCCCCGGGGTCGACGCGCTGGCCGCGGTGCGGGCCGCCGCCACAGCCTGGGCCGCCGCCTGCTGGGCGATGGCCTGGGCCAGTGCCCCCTTGACCTCGGCCAGGGTGGCCTCCGACTGGGCGTTGGCCGCCGCCGCGCTCTGCTGGGCCTGGCGCTCCACGGTCAGCTGCTGCGTCTCGGTCTGCTGCTCGGCGAGCAGCTTGGCCTGGGTGGCGTCGAGCTGGCGTTGGCCGGCCCGGACGCGGGCCACGTCGGCCGCCAGCGCGCCGGCGTCGATCCCCCGGTAGACGTCCCGGGTCTGCGCCGCGCTGTCGGGTGCGCCGAACAGCGAGGCGACCGCCGACGAGGTGGAGTCGTCCTCGTAGGCCTGGACCGCCTCGAGGCGCAGCCTCGCCTTCGCACTCGCCAGCTGCGACTTGACCGTCGAGAGCGAGGCGTTCGTGGACTGGAGCGAGGACCGGGTCTGGGTGAGGTTCACGACCGCCTGGTTGTACTGCTCGTCGGTCTGGTCGAGGACCTCCTGCTGTTGGGAGATCTGAGTCTCGAGGCTGGCCACCTGGGCCTCGCCGGCGTCGATCGACGACTGCGCTGCCCCGCCCGCCGCCGAGGTGGACGAGGTGCTGCTGCCTGCGCCGGAGGCCGGCGTTCCCGTGCCGGTCGCCGCCGTTCCCGTGCCGGTGGCCGCCGTGGTGGCGCTCCGCGCCGCGGTCGAGCTCGGGCTCGGGCTCGGGGCCGCTCCGGCGGCCCCCGGGAGCAGGAGGAGGGGAAGGAGGAGGGCGCCGACGGCCCCGGTAGCCACCGCTGCCCCGGCGATCCCGGCCATGGCGCGGCCGGTGGCGCGCCGGGCACGCCGGGTGCTTCGTCGCCCGGGTCGCGGCGGACGCGTCCGGCCGCCGGTGACCGATCGCCCCTTCTCCACCTCGGCCACTCCTTCACGCTAACGGCTGGCGATCTCCGGTTCCAAGGGAGTCGCCCCTGGTCACCGTGGACCGCACCGGCTGCAGGTGCTCGCCCGGGCCGGTCTCGTCCGGCCCGATCCGGGCCCGAGTCCGGACCGGACCGAGTCCGGTTCGGCCCGAGTCGGTAAGTTCGTGTCTCTATCGGCACCCGGGACGGGCAACTGGAGGTCTCAATCGTGGACGGCGTGGTCGAGCTGCGGAGCGGGCGTGTCCAGGGGATCCGGCGCAGCGGGGTGTGGTCCTTTTCGGGGATCCCCTACGCCGCACCGCCCGACGGCCCGCGCCGCTGGCGCCCGCCTCAGCCTCCCGAGCCCTGGCCCGGCGTGCGCATGTGCGACCGGTTCGGACCGATCGCTCCCCAGGCGCCCGCCGCCTTCGAGCTGGCGCTCGGCGGCGATCCCGACGAGCACTCCGAGGACTGCCTCACCGTCAACCTCTGGACGCCCGCGCCCGACTCGGGCCGGCGCCCGGTCATGGTGTGGATCCACGGCGGCTCGTTCCTGTCCGGGTCGGGATCGGTCGGCCTCTACCGCGGCGGCATGCTGGCCCGCGAGGGCGACGTGGTGGTGGTCACGATCAACTACCGGCTCGGCCTGCTCGGGCTTTCTGGCCCATCCGATGTTCGCCGAACCCGGCCAGAGCTGGCTGGAGGGTCGGGAGTGGCGCGGCTTCGGCAATTGGGGTCTCGCCGACCAGATCGCCGCGCTCCACTGGGTGCGCGAACACGTCGCCTCGTTCGGGGGCGATCCCGACAACGTGACGGTGTTCGGCGAGTCGGCCGGCGGCATGAGCATCTCGGCTCTGCTCTCCGTCCCCGAGGCGCGGGGACTGTTCCGGCGGGCCATCGTCGAGAGCGGACCCCCCTACACCCAGTCGGCCGAGCAGGCGACCGCCCGGGCCGAGGACCTGGTGGCTCATCTCGGGGTGGGCCCGAGCCGCGGCGCGCTCGAACAGGTGCCCGCCGCTGCGCTGGTGTCGGCCGCCGCCGAGGTCGGGAGCCGGCTGGACGGCCGGGGGCAGTCGGGCCTCCTCCTGATGCCGGCCGTCGACGGCGGCCTGCTCCCCTCGCCGCCCGAGGACGCCGTCGCCGCCGGCTCGGCCGCCGACGTGGACCTGCTCATCGGCACCACCCGTGACGAGACCTCCTTCTTCACCCTCGGCAGTCCGCGCTTCGCCCAGCTCGACGAGGCCGGGCTCCGGAAATGGGCCACGGTCCTCTTCGCCGACGCCGACACCGCCGGGGAGGTCGTCGAGCGGGTGCGACTCTGCCGGGCCGGGCGGGGCGAGCCGGTCACGCCCCAGCACCTGTGGACGGCGGTGTCCACCGAGTTCCTCTTCCGCTGGCCCACCATCCGGCTGGCCGACGCCCACCGCCAGGCCGCGGCCCCCGGGACCGGGACCTACTGCTACCTGTTCACCTGGGAGACCCCGGCCTTCGGGGGCGTCCTCGGTTCGTGCCACGCACTCGAGATCCCCTTCGTGTTCGGCACGGTCCACCACCCCGGTGTCCAGCCGTTCTCGGGGACCGGCGACGGAGCGTTCGCCCTGTCGGCAGCCATGCGCCGGGCCTGGGTCGCCTTCGCCCGCTCGGGGTCGCCCGGGGGCGACCCGGCCGACGGCTCGCTGGCCGGTGGTCGTCACGGGGACGGCTCAGGCCGGGACGGCTCAGGTCGGGACGGCTTGCGTCGGGGGGACGGCTTGGGTCGGGACGGCTCGGGTCGGGACGGCTTGGTGGCGGCGTCGCCGCCGGGTGGGCACCCGACCGCCGAATGGCCGGTCTGGGACCCCGATCGCCGGCCGACGATGGTGTTCGGGCCGTGGCCGGGGCGCCAGGGCCTGCTCCACCGGGTCGATGCGCCGAGGGACGAGGAGCTCCAGGCTTTGGCCGATGTCGATCCCGACCGCCCGGTGTCGGTGGCACCCGACGGTTGATCCCGACGAGCCGGGCCGGGTCGCCGCTGGCGGTGACTGGATGGTCCTCCCGGCGTTGCGCCCGCTGCTGTGGTCGGCCTCAGCCGGCTCCGGCGGCCACGGCGTCGGCCCAGGTGTAGTTCATGGGCGGGAGAGGGCCCGAGGCGAGCACCATCAAGGTGGCGTCCGATGCCCAGCCGTTGCCGAACGTTCCGTAGGCCTCGCCGGCGCCCATCAGCAGCGTGCCGCCGTACAGCGCCTGGTAGTCGCTCAGCGACAGGATGTTGTCGCGGTGCCCCCAACAGCCCGGCTGCCCGGCCACGGTGCAGTCGACGTTGCCGCTGCCGGGCCCGTCGTCGTACATCCAGAAGTAGTTGGAGCCGAGGGGGTTGCCGTTTTCGGCCCAGTTGCTGCCCCAGCCGATGACCTGCATGCCCGGCGGTGGCGACGACGGGCCGGGGTCGGTGTTCATCTGGGCGCCGGCCTGGGCGTCGGCGTCCAGGGCATCGACGAGGCCGACGAAGGGCGCCAACCCGCGGTCCACCCGTTCGGCGTCGGTGATGACGAACAGCTGTTGGGCGGGAGAGAGCGCAGTGAAGTTCGAGGGGAGCCGCATGGGCCCGAGCCCCTCGGCGGCCCGGGCCGCGGTGGTGGCCGCGGTGATCTGGGCCAGGCAACTCGGGCCGGTGTTGTGGGGGTAGCAGGCGCCGAGGAAGTTCGGGTTCGGCGGAAGGTTCACGAGACCGGCGGTCGAGTTCGGCCCCGACGGGCTGGGCATCGACCCGAGGGACGCCGCGGCACCGAAGTCCGACACGGTACCGTCGGCGGTCACCGTCCAGTATCCGCTGCCCCCCGAGGCGGTGGAGATGCCGGCGGTCGGCGAACCGAGCGGTGATCCTCCGGTCGAACCGTAGAAGGGCGCGTTGCCGAAGGTGAAGATGCCGCCGTCCGAGGCCACCAGCCAGTAGCCGCGGCCGTCGGATGTCGACGCCATCCCGACGATCGGCTTGTTGAGCACGATGGCGCCGGTCGACCCGAAGAACTGGGAGTCGCCGAAGCTGAAGATGCCCCCGTCGGAGGCGACCAGCCAGTAGCCGCGGCCGCTCGGGCTGGCGGCCATCCCGACGACGGGACGGTTGAGCACCATGGCGCCGGTCGACCCGTAGAAGGGGGCGTCGCCGAAGCTGAAGATGCCCCCGTCGGAGGCGACCAGCCAGTAGCCGCGGCCGTCAGAGGTCGGCGCCATCCCGACGATCGGCTTGTTGAGCACCATGGCGCCGGTCGACCCGTAGAACTGGGCATCGCCGAAGCTGAAGATGCCCCCGTCGGAGGCGACCAGCCAGTAGCCGCGGCCGTCCGATGTCGACGCCATCCCGACGATCGGTCGGTTGAGGTGGATGGCGCCGGTCGACCCGTAGAACTGCGCGTCGCCGAAGGTGAAGATGCCGCCGTCGGTCGCCACCAACCAGTAGCCACGGCCGTCGGAGGTGTGGGCCATGCCGACGATCGGATTGGCGCGTGCTGCGCTGCTCCGGTGGACCGGGGTGGATGCCGGAGACGAGGCGACTGCCCGCAACGAGAATCCTCCGACCAGTCCGACCACGACCACGCAGCGCGGCCGACAGGGCGGCGAGCGACCGCCGGGTGGCGGCTACGCCGCCGGGGACGGAGCCGGCAGTCTCGGGACGACTCTGTGGCTGCTCCACCCCGTCTGGTCCGGACGGGGGGAGCGGGTCACCGCTGTGGGGGAGGAGGGCGCGCCGTCCTGGCTTGGTCATCGGTTCGTTCACCCCGTACCGCTCGCTTCCTGCGCCCTCGTCCTGTCCGGGTCTTCCCGTCGCTATCGGCCGGTGACGGCCCCGCCTTTAACCAGGAGCAGACCCCGCCTTCCCGAGAATCAGGGTCCGCCGTTCAGGAGGGTGCCGACCACGCCGTTCAGCAGGGTGAGGGCCCCCCGATCAGCAGGGTGCGGGCCGCACCAAGGAGCAGGAGTCGGGGTCGCGCCATCCAGCCTGGTCGGGGCCGCGCCATCCAGCCGGGTCGCGGCCGCATTGCACCGGGATCGCCCCGGGACGGGGCCTAAGGTCTGGGCGCCGTCCGCATCAGGTCGGTACCGTCAGAACAGTTCGCTACCGTTCGATCCTTCAGGCCGGGGACGTAGCCCAATCGGTAGAGGCAGGGCGCTTAAACCGCCCCCAGTGAGGGTTCGACCCCCTCCGTCCCCACAAGGTGTCATTGTGCGAAACCCGATCTCGTGCCCGTTCCAGGCGAGCTCGCCCGCTCATGCGTGTGGATGCGGCTCTAGCGACGACGGCCGAGCGAGGGATCCGAGACACGACGTCCGATCATTGCCCGCGTCGCTGTTCGAGCTGCGCGGCGAGCTTCTTCGGCGCAAGTCTCCGGTAGCTGTCGATCATGAGTTCACGTATCTCTCCCCAGTCGGTGCCGGCGGTGAGCCATATCCCGATGCGATCACGGCCGGCTCGCGGGGCAAAGAACGGGTGGCCAATGGAGAGCAGCGCGTCTCGTTCGTCTGCATCGGCCCGCAACGCCAGCAGCGGCCCGGGCTTGCCGCTCGGGCCCTCCCATGCCACGAGCAAGCAGAACGATCTCCGGCGGATGTCGAACGAGTACGCCGTAGATCTGGTTCTGGACAGTGACTCGTCGACCCGCACGGTCACCTCGGGCAACACCAGGCAGAGCTCGCTGACCCGCTCGTAGATGTCCTTGGGGACCTCGATCGGCGGGTTCGTGCTCTGATAGTGCGGTTGACCGCCGTCGCTGCTTGGTCGCATCGGCGATCTATCGACCGAATGCGGCTCGGGTTGCCTCCGCGGTGGCGCTGAAGTATTCGGGTGGACGGATGAAACCCCACTCGCGGAACGGCACGCCGTCGGTGGCCGCGCGCCGGTAGCCGAAGCAGGTGAGGTAGAGAGTACGGATATACATGACCGCTTCAAGCCGGTCGAGTTCGTCTCGGGTCGGCTCGATGTGTCGGCGGTAGCCGCTCACGGCGGCGTCGATGCACTCCTGGTTCGCCCGACGTGGATTCCACAACCCGGTGCCCCAGATCAGGTAGGCGAAGTCGGCGAGGCGCGGTCCGCGCCCCGACGCCTTCCAGTTGATCGCGACTGGCCCTTGTTGGCTGAGGACGGCGTGGTCGGGGGCGTGGAGGAGGTTTCCATGCAGCAACCCCTCGGGAAGGCCCTGGCCGTCGTCGGCCGAGCGCACCCTTCCTCTGAGCAGTTCGAATCGCTCGCGGTCAGCGGCCGCGACCTTCGTGTCCACGGCGTCGAGGAACGCCAGGGCGGCCAGCAGATCCTGACGGGGGCTGCCCTCGCGGCTGGGATCCTCGCCGCTCGCTCCGCCCGGTCGGCTGACCGAGTCGTTGTAGGGCAACGCGTGGAGCCGTCCGAGGAGGTCGCCCATCATGGCGAACTTCGGGGCGCCGTCGGGGAGGTGTCCGCCTTCGACGAAGCGGGTGACGAGGACCGCGCTGCCGTCGAGGTCAGACACCGGCTGGTCGACCGCCAGGCGCTCAGCCGGGTAGTCGTGTCGCTCCAAGAACCGCAAGATGGCGGCGTCACCCTCGACGCCGACCCTCGGGCGGGCGGGCGGAAATGCTCGGGCCACCCACGGCTTACCGCTGGCTTGGTCGATACGGAAGACGTAGGTCTTGTGCACACTGAGCTTGTTTGCCCCGACGGGGTCGATGCCGTAGTGCTCCCGGAGATGGTCGAGCAGCCGATCAGCGCCGGGCTCGTGGTGCATGCGAGTCCCGAGATCCTCGAGATCCGTCAGCGCTTCGGTGTAGCGCTGACCCGTCTCTTCGGCGTGGCGGCGGACCACCTTCTTGAACTTGGCGTCTTTAGTCATGGACAAGCCTCCTCATGACACCCTCGTCCCCCAGCGACGCGGTGCTCGGAAGATGGCTTGTGACAAGAACGACCGAGAGGGCGAGTTCCCCTTCGCCGATGAAACCCCGACTGGGGCGGATGTTCCACTGCTCGGCGGCCGGTCGCCGCCGTGGACACAGTTTCGCTGAGGCACTCGGCACTGGTCAAACGTGCCTCGTATGACCCGCTCTCCGGCACCGGGTGATGGCGAGAACGGCGAGTGAGCTTGACAGGTCAGACGATGACAAGACCGACCGTCGGGTCGAGCCTATGGAGGTCATCGGGGTCAGAGGTTACGACTCGCTGCCGAGCGCGACGCGCGCAGATCACTACGTGAGCGTCGACCACGTCGACAGTTGCACTGGCCGACAGGAGCCTTCCGACACTGGCCGGCGTCGACCCGATCCAGAGGGACGACACAGGTGGTCGGCTGTCGGACGAGTCGAGACAGACGGGCTTGTTGTTGGGGTTGGCGGATGGCTTGAGCCAAAGCGCTGGCCGGAACAGTGACGCGAGCAGCCCGCTCGAGCAATACGAGGACGCGACGATCGTTCCTCTCGAGGGCGATCAGCCCCTGCATCAAGCGTGATCCCCCGCCATCAGGCCGCGGGGGTGCTGGGACGCCCCTTCCCGAGCGTCTCGTCGACGCAGCGGCGCTCCTCGGCCGAAAGCTCGCCTCCCGTGTCGTTCAAGGCATCGGCCAGCATGGCACCCCACCCCGCAACATCATCGAGAGCGACGCTCACCGCGTGCTGCACGAACCCCGACATTCTCGGAGCGACGCCTGACTCGACGAGCACTTGAACTTTGTCCAGTTGATCTACGTCAAGAGTGACGGTGTCTTCTTGGTTGCCATACCAAATACCGTACCGGGGCTGGGCACTGGTTCCGTCGTGAGGAGTCAACAGCTGCGGCCCGACGAACTTCACACATGGGCTATCGGTCCCCCGGTCCCTTTCGCATGACCGTGCCCGGTGGCGGCAGCGGCATCGGCAGACCATCGAAGTGGACAAACGGTTTCGCCTTATGGCACCTCGAGACCACGACGTGTGCTCCCAGTCAGGAAGCGCGGGGCTGCGAGCGCCGGCCGGCGTCACCGAAGCGCTCGCGTGCGGCCTGCTTGCTGACGCCGAGGACTGCGGCGATCTGAGTCCAAGTCCGGCCCTTGGCGCGGGCATCGGTCACCCGTTCGGCCAACTCCAAGTCGCTGGCAGCGACGGCCCTCAACGCGTCGCCGATGGCACGTAGATCCCTTCCGTCGGAGTCGGGCGAAGCCAGGGCGGCCGGATCGAGGTCGTCGAGCCACGCTTCGGCGTCGGCAAGGGCTTTCTGGAGTTGGTCATGGGTTCGGGGCATGCAGATCATTTCAGGTAGTGATGGAACTTGGGTCGTAACGGCATGGCGTGGATCACGACCGGCTCCTCGTTCGGATCATCATCGAGGATCACGATCCCCAAGAGTCGCCCAGACGAGTCGGCACCGACGAAGAGGTCCCTTCCTTCGCTCGCCAGCAGTCGAATGGGATGGCGGGGGGCATGGTGGATGTCGTCGTCGGCAATGCCGTGTTTCGGGCGCTGTCTGTGATCTTCACGTGCAGAACCGCAGGGTTGGATATCCGGATATACTCGACAAGTGATGACCAAGATCCTCGTGTCCGTGGATGAGAAGTTGCTCGCCCGGATCGACAGAGCTGCACGGTCGGCCGGACTGAGTCGGAGCGCTTACCTGGCTCGTTTGGCTCAGCACGACCTCGGTGAAAGCCGTGGGCCCGGTGCCAGCCGGCAGGCCGGACGCGCCATCGGCCGGCTCCAAGATTTGTTCGACGCTCACCCCGGTGAAGAGGACGTGACGGCGGCGATTCGAGGCGACCGGGACGCACATTGAGGGACGTCGTCCTTGATGCGTCGGTCGTGCTCAAGTGGTTTGCCGCCGAACAGCGCGGATCGATCGAGGCTCGCGAGCTGCGCAATGACTATCAGGCCGGCCGAATTTCGGTAGTCGTTCCATCGCTCCTCTTCCTGGAGCTCCTGAACGTCGCGGGGAGACGCTGGCGGTGGGAGGCAGAAGCCGTGGTGGAATTCGCCGAAGCTCTTGCTGACCTTTGCTTCGAGGTGAGCGAGCCGGAGCTGCCATCGGTGGCTTCCTGGGTCACCCGCGGGATCACGGCGTATGACGCGGCATACGTGGCGTTGGCCGAGATGCGGGAACTGGAGCTCGTTACTGACGACGACGCGATCATCGAACTCGCTCCTGAAATCAGTCGTGCGCTTGTCGGAGGATCAGCAGCTGAATGAGGTGCCCCGCACGGGATTCGAAGAGCGACAACGGATCCCCCACTTGCGCGGAGACCTTCCGATTCTGATCGAACCGGAGGTTGCCAGATCCGCCGATTCGACTCACGCGGGGTTGGGGGAGTTCGACCTGACCTACGTCAATGCTGTGAGGGTCGGGAATCGGCAAGCCGTCCTCGGCCAGCCTCTGGACGTGCAGGACGATCGCCTCCCGGATGAGCTGCTCGGCTTCCTCGTGGGTTGCTGCGGCGGCACCCAATCCTGGCAGGGCGGGTACGAAGGCGCTCCAACCTGTTTCAGTTTGTTCGTAAACCACGGTCCAAGTGCTCAACGGGCCTCCTTCGACAGACGAGCCTGCCGCAGAATGTTGCCCAGCGTACCGGGTGCCAAGTCCTGGCTGGGCTTGCCCGCGACGGTGACCCGTCCGGACTTGATCGGATGACGAAACTGGTAACGGCGAGGTGTACCAATCGGCTCCAGAGGCAGCCGCAGATCCGGTTTCGTGCCATATATGACCAGAAGCTGTCGCTGTTCGAACACGCTCCTGTTCATGCGAGCCGCTTCTTGCTCTGGATTCGGTGATGACTTCGCATAGCGAGGCGACAGCAGCCTCGTGGTCGGCCTCGGCGAGCGGACTGCGGCGGCAGGCCGAGGGGCCTACCGCATGTGGTACGTGTCGACGGTTGCCGGGGCATCGGTCACCACGGTCCGGCTCGTTCGGAATCGCCGTCTGTCGAGCCGCGGGTCGGTGCCACGACGCCGGCATAGCCTTCCGATCATGACCCCACGAAACCGAGGTCTTGCCGGCAAGACGGCGGTTCAGTTGCGGATCTCCCTCATGCGTCACGTGCCGACGATTTGGAGGCGCCTCCTGGTGCCCGGTGACGTCAAGCTGGCGAAGATCCATTCGATCTTCCAGGCGGCGATGGGATGGGACGACTACCACCTGCACCGCTTCGAGATCGGTGAGCATGCCTACACCGCGGACGACGGCGAAATGGAGGACGACGAGATCGACGAGGAATCGGTGCACCTGACCCAGGTGATCGTGCAGCCGATGCGGTTCACCTACCTCTACGATTTCGGCGACCACTGGCAGCACGAGGTTGTCATCGAGTCGATCCAGGCGGTCCCGACCGCGCTCAAGTTCGCGGTCTGCCTCGATGGCCAGCGGGCCACCCCGCCCGAGGACTGCGGCGGTGTGGGAGGGTTCGCCGAGTTTCTGCAGGCCGTCTCCGATCCGAACCACCCTGACCACGAGCAGCACATCCGCTGGTTCGGGCGTCCCTTCGATCCCGAGGAGTTCAGCGTGGCCGAGGTCAACGCACGGCTCCAACGGGCCCGGTGAACGGATGGGGCCTCTGACGTCCTGGGCCGATGTGGCAGATCCCGAGGAGCTGACCGAGCTGGTCGGGGCGCGGCTGGCCGCCGCCGGATGCGTGGCGGCCGACGAGGAGGCGAGCGAGCTCGTCGATGCATCCCGCGACGACGGCGGAAGGGAGGGCACGACTTCCGGCGAGCGGCCCGACGTCGGAAGGCTCGAGGCGTGGGTCCGTCGTCGCTGTGACGGTGAGCCGCTGGCCTGGATCACCGGCCATCAGATGTTCTGCGGACGTCCCGTCCGGGTCGATCGGGGCGTCTACGTCCCCCGGCGCCAGACAGAGGAGCTCGCCTCCCGTGCGGCCCGGCATCTGCCGCTCGACGGAGCGGTCCGCGCCGTCGACCTGTGCACCGGCGCCGGGGCGGTGGCGGCCGCTCTGATGGCCGCCCGTCCCGATGCCCGGGTGGTCGGGGTCGACATCGACGTCCGTGCCGTGGCCTGCGCCCGTCGGAACGGAATCCGGACGGTGCTGGCCGACCTCGGGTCCCACGATCCGCCGTTGCGGCCCGGCAGCTTCGACCTCGTGACTGCGGTGGCGCCCTACGTACCGACCGCGGAGATCCGCTTCCTGCCTGTCGACGTGCGGCGCTACGAGCCTCTCCGGGCGCTCGACGGCGGTCCCGACGGCCTGGACCTGGTTCGCCGGCTCGTGCTCGGTGCCTCCCGGCTGTTGCGCCGGGGCGGCTGGCTCCTGTTGGAGCTGGGTGGACACCAGCACGACACGTTGGTGCCGGCGCTTGCCGAGTCCGGCTTCGGCGGCATCGAGACCTGGTTCGACGAGGACGGCGATCTGCGGGGCATGGCCGCTCGCTGGCAAGGCCCAGCGCCTGCCCCGAAGCGCGGCGGGCGATGATGGCGCGCCGAACCGAAGGCAGGGCGGCCAACATGGATCACCCGCCTGAGGTGCTCCCGATTCCCGCCGATCCCCGCCATGCCGACGCTCCCCGCATCCGAGGAGAGTTCCTCGCCGGCCCGCCGCCGATGGCGCCGACGGAGTCGAGTCGGAAACGGCGACGTCGATGATCGTCCATCGCCTCCGGTTCCGCCGGTGAGGCCGACCGACGACCTCGAACGGGTCGCCGATGCCACGGACCGGTTCCTCCGGACTGCTCGCGGCCTGTCGGAGCCAGAGATCACCCGACCCTCGCTCCTTCCGGGCTGGACGGTCGGCCACGTCCTCGTCCACGTGGCGCGCAACGCCGACAGCCACGTCCGCCGGGCCGAGGCAGCGGTCCGGAACGAGGTCGTCGAGCAGTACCCCGGTGGGTACGCCGGCCGCGCCGCCGACATCGAGGCCGGCACCTCCCGCCCGTCCGCCGCCATCCTCGAGGACCTGTCGGGCTCGTGCGCAGCCCTCGCCGAGATGTGGAGCAGGGTTCCCGAGGAAGCCTGGGGCCGGTCGACCCGCGACGTCGGAGGTCGCGAGCGCCCGCTGTCCGCCCTCCCCGGCCGGCGGTGGCAGGAGCTCGAGGTCCACCGGATCGACCTCGGAGCAGGGGTGACCTATCACGACTGGCCTGACGACTTCGTCGCCGCCTGGCTGCCGCGCCTCGAAGCGAGCGTGCCAGAGCGTGTCGCCACCGGTCACCGAGTACCCGCCGCCGATCGGCTCGACGACCGTCTGCGGCTGGCCTGGCTGTACGGCCGAGCCCGCCCACCCGACTTCCCCGAGCTGGCGCCGTGGGCCTGAGTCCCCTCGACCGGGCAGGAGCCTCTCGCCCGGCTCCCCCAGGGGATGGAGAGACGCCCTGATTAGCATCGGCTCCGCTCACGACGGAAGCGAAGAGGACGGACGGCGCGATGGCTCATGACCCGGTGGTGGCAGAGACGACACGGCGGCGGGAGAGCCTCGAGCCCTCCTTCGTCCTCCCCGAGCAGGAGGAACGGAGCGCCGCCGCGCTCGGCCGGTTCCGTGGAACCGGCGGGAAGCAGCCCAATGTCCTGGTGATCCTCTTCGACGACGTGGGGTGGGGCGATTTCGGCTGCTACGGGGGCGGGGTGGCCGTAGGCGCACCGACTCCGAACATCGACGCCTTGGCCCGACGCGGCATGCTGCTCACCTCCTGTTATTCCGAGCCATCCTGCACCCCGTCACGGGCGTCGCTGATGACCGGCCGGCTGCCCATGCGCCACGGGCTCCTCCGGCCGCCGATGTACGGCCAGCCGGGCGGCCTCGCCGACGAGATCACCTTGTCCCAGCTGCTGTCCGACGCGGGGTACGTGACCCAGGCGGTGGGCAAGTGGCACATGGGGGAGAACACCGCCTCCCAGCCCCAGCACGTCGGGTTCGACGACTTCTACGGGTTCCTGTCGGTGTCGGACATGTACACCGAATGGCGAGACCCCAATTTCTTCCCCGAGATCGTCTACAGCGAGGAGCGGACCCGGTGGGTGGAGAACCTGCCCTTCAACAAGTGCTTCGTACACGCGGCGCGTGGCGGTGACACCGAAAACGTCGAGGAGGTCACCATCCCGGTCCTCTCCACGCTGGACGACAAGTGGGCCTCCTACTCGCTCGAATTCATCCGTCGGATGGCCGCACCCGCAGAGGGGGAGCGCAGGCCCTGGTTCCTCTACCACTGCACGAGGGGCGCACACTTCGACAACTATCCCCACGAGCGGTTCCTCGGATCGTCCCCGGCCAAGCATCCCTACAAGGACACCATCATCGAGCTCGACGACATCGTGGGCCGGCTGGTCGGCGAGCTGGAGGCCACCGGCCAGCTGGAGGACACCTTCGTCTTCTTGTCGTCGGACAACGGGCCCGAGATGGAGACCTGGCCCGACGCCGCCTACTCGCCCTTCCGCAGCGCCAAGGGGTCGACCTGGGAGGGAGGCCAGCGGGTGCCGGCCATCGTGACCTGGCCGGGCACGATCGCCGCCGACCGTGCCTCCGACGGCCTCTTCTCCCAGATGGACCTGTTCAACACGGTGCTCACCCTGGCCGGCGCCGGCGATGCCGTCCCCGAGGACCGGTACGTCGACGGGGTGGACCAGACCTCGTTCCTCCTCGACCCCGATGGCGACTCCAACCGGAAGTACCTCTACTACTGGCTGACCAACGTGTTCTCGGCTCTCCGGGTGGGGGAGTGGAAGTTCATGGTGGCGTCGACCTCCGACGACGACCGCGACTGTCTCAACCTCGGCGGGTTCACCGGGGTCACCCAGAAGTACTCGCACGGCCGCCTGTACAACCTCTACCTCGATCCGAAGGAGAGCCGGAGCTACATGATCCGCAAGCTGGCCTACATCGACAGCTTCACCAGCGGTATCGCCCGGCACTTCGGGACCTTCGGTACGTACCCGCCGAAGCACCCGATCGCCTCGATGAGCTGAGACCCCTTCGGCATCGGAGAAGCTGTCGCCAGCCGGGCCACGCCAACGTCGGGACGGTCGGCGGCAGCTGGCGGGGGCAGGGCCTGGTGGGAGGCGTGGGTCAACGGGCCGGGCGGCGGAGGTCAGCGTGCCGGGGCCGGACCGACGCTCCCACGGCGGCGGTACGAATCGGCGGGCACGACGAGCTCCGGGGCCTCGGGGAGAGCACCGAGGCGGTGGAGCACGACCCCGGTCATGACCGTTGCCACCGCGGCCATGTCGGTGGCGACGACGTTGATCGGAGGACGGTAGGCGGCGGCCCACGGCGAGTCGCCGAAGGTGAGGAACGAGGAGTCCCCCGGGATCGCCACGTCGGCGAGCGCCAGACCCTCGAGGAGGAGAGGGGCGAGGACATGGGAGTTCGACCACAGTGCGGTCGGCCCCGAGCGAGCGGTCACGAGGTCGGTGACGGTGCGGGCCATCGCCTCGCCGTGACGGGTCTCCCCCTCCGGATCCGCAGCGACGCCGCTGGCCGCCGAGTCGCCGATGGGCACCAGCGAGGCGCCCATGCCGAGCGATCCGCAGGTGGTCTCGAGGAGCCGCCATCGGCGCCCCGAGGCCCCACGCACGGCGCGTCCGCCGATGACGAGGGCGATGGAACGATGGCCGAGTGACGCGAGATGCTGACAGGCGTCCTCGATCGCCCGGTCGGTGCCCCGGACCGTGTCCCAGCCCGCTTCTGTCACCAGGGCGAGCGGATCGACGACCGGCAACCCCGCCTCAGCCAACCGATGTACCTGACCCGGGTCGGCCGGTCGGGCTGCCATGATGAGCGCGTCGGTGCGTTGGGAGACGAGGAGGTCGAGCTGGCGCCGTTCGAGCGCCGGGTCTTGCTGGGTTTCGGCCACGATGACGGAGTACCCGTGCTCCCGGGTGGCCCGCTCCACGCCACGGAGGAACGGCAGGAACACCGGGTTCCCCAGATTGGGGACGAGTACCCCGATGATCATGGAACGGTCCGTTCGTAGGCTGCTCGCCGCGGCGTTCGGGAGGTAGTGCAGCCGCCCCGCTGCCTGCGCCACCTTGCGTCGGGCCTCGGCACTGGCGGGCCCTCGGCCGCTGAGGACTCGGGAGACCGTGGCCGTCGACACGCCGGCCTCAGCAGCGACCTGACGGATGTCGGCCGTCATCGTGCCGACGGGGGCCTGGGCGTTGACAGCATCGCAGCGCGAGTCTACTGTAATCGTTTACATATCCAGCGAGCTGCAAGGCGGAGGGCTCCTTGTGGCGGACCGTAGCGAAGCGCGGCGGCTCTCGGGTAGCGCGGCGGGCCGCCACCCGCATGGGAGGTGAGCGCATGGCTGCACGATCGATGCGACGGCGGAGCTCGGCCCGCAGCCGGCACCCGGGCCGGGGCGTGGGAGCCCGGCGCGACATGGGTGCACAGGGGAGCTCTCTGGTCCGGCGGGCGGCGTTGATCGTGTCGACCTTGGCGGCGGCATCGGCCACCCTGGCGGCGTGTGGGGGGTCCGGTTCGAGCAGCGGATCTCCGTCGACTTCGGCGAGCCCGACGACCGGACGGGGTTCGGCCCCTTCCCCTTCGAGCCCGGCAGTGGCGGCACCGAGCAGCGGGTGCAACGGCCAGCACGCTGCCAATCCAGGGACCGTCACCCTGTCGCCGGTCATCGACGGTCGGACCCGGATGGCCATCGTGCACGTGCCTTCGGGCTATCGCCCGGCCTCGCCGGTCGCCCTGGTGGTCAACATGCACGGGAGCCAATCGACAGCCGAGCAGCAGCTCGGGTTCAGCGGGATGGACGCCACCGCGGACGCCGACGGCTTCGTCGTCGTCTACCCCCAGGGCGACATCCCGGCCGGCAACGGCTTCGAGTGGAACGTCCCCGGCCAGCCGCTCTTGGGGGGCGCCCCCGTCCCGGCGACGGCGCCCAACGACGTCTCCTTTCTCGAGCAACTGGTGGCCCAGCTCGAGCAGGGCTACTGCGTCGACCGGAACCGGGTCTTCGCCACCGGGTTCTCCGGCGGGGCCCGCATGGCCAGTCAATTGGGGTGTGACGCCTCGACGGTCTTTGCCGCCATCGCTCCGGTGAGCGGGCTGCGCTTTCCTTCGCCATGCGGTTCGAGCCGACCCGTGCCGGTGGTGTCCTTCCACGGCACCGCGGATCCCGTCGATCCCTACAACGGGAACGGCCAGGCCTATTGGACCTACAGCGTTCCGGTGGCCGCCGAGCGCTGGGCGGCCCGCAACCAGTGCGGTCCGAGCCGGTCTACCTCACGGCCGGCCGGCGGCGTCACCCTGTCGACCTACTCGGGTTGCGCAGGGGGAGCATCGGTCGAGCTGTACACAATTGCCGGTGAAGGTCACGAGTGGCCCGGAGGGCCGACGCTGCCGACCGCGTTGACTAGGTCCCTCGGACCGCAGAACTCGGCAATCGATGCCAGCGCCACGATGTGGACGTTCTTCCGCACCCATCCCCTGTAGGGCGCGACGACGGTCGCGGTGGGGTCCGGTGTCAGCGGTCCAGGGTGCCGGACCGACCGGGTTCAGCGGCGCCCGCATCCGTCCGACACACGGGACCGACGATAATCGGGTGGCGATAGAGGATGACCAGGTGACGATCGAGACGACCGTATCCTGGGTCTGGTGGCGAGACCGAGGAGAACTCCCGCTAGCTGAGGAAGGCACTCTTAAGAAGGGCATGGTGGCTGGCCGTGGCCACCCACCCACGCGACCACCTGAGCCAGCGCGGCAACCTGAGTCCCCTGCACCAACTCCTCCTCCCGCCCAGCAGGACGGTCAGACTCGATGAGTGTGGACAAGGACGTCTGGGCGAAAGCCTAGGAGGGGCGAGGCAAAAAAGGGCGCGCCACCGCCAGCGACGCAGCCTCCAGATCCGAAGCCGCAAACGGGCTCGACGAGCACGTAAGACGCAGGTTGTCCCGGCGAGACGACCTTGAGAAGCGTGGACGGCCTCCCCGTCATCGGCATGATGGCCGTTCTCGTCGAGAGGCGGTCGCGGTGGTGCTGGGCTCGTCTTCGCCCCCGTCGGGGTGGTGGCAGGGGTGCTCGGCCTGGTCTCCATCCTGCTGGCGTCTCACAGTGGCGTCGGTGGCCTTCACGCCGCGCTCGACTGGTACGCGGTGACCGGCCAGGCGTCGGGGGACCACTCGGTGGGGGGACATGCGGTCCGAACGTACCGCGACCGGCCAGGTCGGATCGGTCTCCTCGGGTTTCTGAACCTCGGGGAGGGTGGGGCGCCGGCACTCGTGCCGCGAGGCGTAGAGTTTGCGGCGTGGTCCACCTCAGCGATGGCGAGCTGGCCATCGTCATCGTGCTCTCGTTCCTCTGGGCGGTCATCGGCTACCGCCTCTCCGAAAACGACCGCCGCACGCTCGGCCGGACCCCGTGGGGCCTGCCGTCCATGGTGTGGGCGCTCTTCTGGTTCCTCTCGCTGGTCCTCGGCCTGGTCCTGTACCTCATCGCCCATACCAACGGGGTGCGCCGGGCCCAGCACGGTTCCGCCTACCCCGGAGCCGGCGGGCGGCCGGTGCCCGGCGCTGGGGGCGGGCGGCCGGCGCCCGGCAGCGGGGTCTGGACGCGGACCCCGAGCGTCGCCGAGCAGTTCCCGGCCTATCCCCAGCCGGCCAACGTCCAGCCGGAGCTCTCCGCCGAGGATCCGGCTGGGCGGCCCGAGCAGACCGGACCCGTCCCCGCCGACGGGGGGCAGGTCCGAACCGGGCAGGTCCCTGCCGATCGGGATCACGGTCAGGGCGCGGCCCCCTCGCCGCCGGCCTGGCACCCCGATCCGAGCGGACGGTTTCATTTCCGCTGGTGGGACGGTCACCAATGGACGTCACAGGTCTCCATCGACGGGCACCATCTGATCGATACGAACCCGGATCAGCGCATCGGGCCTTACTGACCACTCGCTGTCGCGACCACCGGCGCGACCGACCGGTTGCTCCGGTGACCACCGGGGCGCCAGACCGGCCGACGAGTTGCGAGACTGTGACCACGGACGAGCTATCCGGCGCGACGACAGGACCGCGCCGGCACGGACCCGGGGGAGGAACGCTGGTGACGACCGTTGGCGCCGACGACACCACCGACCTGACCGCGCCGCTGGTGGAACCCGAGTTCTATGCCGGCGACCCGTTCCCGCTGTATGCCCGACTCCGGGCCGAGGCGCCGCTGGCCCACAACGACGGCGGTCGGGTTCTGGGTCGCCAGCCGGCACGCCGAGGTAGTGGCCGATCTCCCGCGACCCCGAGACGTTCTGCTCGGGACGGGGGATCATGGTGTTCGAGATCGGCAGCGAGTACGCCACGCCGCCGACCATGATGCACACCGACCCGCCGGACCACACCCGCTACCGCGCCCTCGTGCAGCCCGGTTTCCGGCCCACGTTCATGCGGGCGCTCGAAGACGGCGTGCGTCGGCGGACCGTCGCCCTGGTCGAACGGATCGAGCCCGGCGTCCCGGTCGACATCGTCGCCGAGCTGGCCGTTCCGCTGCCGCTCGCAGGTGATCAGCGACCTGCTGGGTGTCCCCGAGGAGGAGTGGCCCCGGTTCTTCCGTTGGTCGGAGGCGGTCATCCCCGGCGCCACCGACTGGCCCGAGGAGGAGCGTGCGGCCCTCAGCGCCGAGATGGTCGGCTACCTGTTGGCGGCGGCGGCCGACCGGCGGGCCAACGCCGAAGGACGACATCATCTCCGAGCTCGCCGCGGCGGAGCTCGACGGAGACCGGCTCACCGACGACGAGCTGGCCATGTTTCTGGTCCAGCTGCTGGTGGCCGGGAACGAGACCACCCGGAACATGATGTCCGGCGGCCTGCTGGGCTTCGCCGGCGCCCCGGGCCAGTGGTCCGGCCTCCGGCAGCGGCGGGTCGGTACCGGGCCCGGACGGTGGCGCCGGTGGTCGCCCGGGCCGTGCCGCCCTCGCCGTCGAGGAGATGCTGCGCTGGACGACGCCGGTCGTCTCGTTCATGCGCACCACCACCCGCCCCGTCGAGCTCGCCGGTGCAGCAGCCTCGGCGCGGGCGAACCGGTCCTCATGCTGTACGCCTCGGCCAACCGGGACGAGTCGGTGTTCGGGGACGACCGCCGAGCGCTTCGACGCCGCCCGGGACCCCAATCCCCATGTGGCCTTCGGGTTCGGGCCGCACTTCTGCATCGGCGCCGTGCTGGCCCGGCTCGAGGGCCGCATCCTGCTGGAGGAGCTGCTCGCCCGCTTCGGCTCGATCGAGGTCGGCAGGCCCCGTGGTCCGGACGGCGTCTCCGGTCATCGCCGGGATCCGGTCGGCGCCGATGGTCTTCGGCGGCCCCTGAGGTCCGGGCCGGCTCTCCGCGTCGAGCCATGGGGCTCCGCCGGAGGTCGACCTCGAGGCTAACCGGAGGTCCCGCTGGTGGCGGCGTCGAGGGAGGCCAGCTGGTCGCCGGTCAGCTCCACGGTGGCCGCCCCGCAGTTCTCCTCGAGGTGGGCCACCGACTTGGTGCCCGGGATGGGCAGCATGACCGGCGATCGGTGGAGCAGCCAGGCCAGGGCCACCGCGGACGGCGTCGATCCGGTCTCCCTCACGACGTCGTCGACGGCGCCGCCCGGACGGGCGAGCTCCCCGGAGGCGATCGGGTACCAGGGGATGAACCCGAGCCCCTCGTTCTCGCAGTGGTCGAGGACGTCCTCGGACGAGCGGTCGGTGAGGTTGTAGAGGTTCTGGACGCTCACCACCGGCACGACGGACCGGGCCGCCTCGATCTCTTCGATGCCGACCTGGGAGAGCCCGACGTGGCGGACCTTGCCCTCGCGACCGGAGCTCGGCGAGCAGCCCGAATTGCTCCTCGGCGGGCACCTTGGGGTCGATGCGGTGCAGCTGGAACAGGTCGATGTGGTCGAGACCGAGCCGGCGCAGGCTCAGCTCGCACTGCTGGCGCAGGTACTCGGGCCGCCCGACCGGCGCCCACTGCCCGGGTCCCTGCCGGGTGAGGCCGGCCTTGGTGGCGATGACCAGGCCCTCGGGGTAGGGGTGGAGCGCCTCGAAGATGATGTCGCTCGCTGACCTCGGGACCGTAGGAGTCGGCGGTGTCGATGAGGTCGACGCCGAGGTCGACGGCCCGGCGGAGGACGGCCTGGCACTCGTGGCGGTCGCTCGGGTCGCCCCAGATCCCCTCGCCGGTGAGCCGCATGGCCCCGAACCCGAGGCGGTGGACCTCCAGGTCGCCGAGACGGAGGGTACCGCTGGCGTGGACCGGGTGGCTCGAACGGTCGGTGGGCGTGGACGTGGTGCTCATGGTGTCTCCTCGTCGGGCAGTCTCTCCGGTTCTACCCGGAACGGGACGCTCGTCGCGCCGCCGGCCGGTCGGACCGCTCGGGTTCAGCGCCGACGGTAGCGGGGGGCGCTCCTCGGTCCGGCGGGCCTCCTTCATTTCGGCGTAGTCGCCCGAGGCGAAGACCATCGACTGCTCCAGGGCCTCGTCGGAGATCGAGCGCTGGACCTCGGCGGCGCCCAGGTGGAAGAGGGTCCGGCGGGCCATCTTGACCGTGAACGCCGGTGCCTCGGCGATGCGCCGGGCGATCTCGAGGGCGAGCTGGTCCGGCCTCGTCCCCGTCGGCGGCCAGGCGGCTCACCACCCCGTGGGCAGCGCCTCCTCGGCGGTGAGGACCCGGCCGGTGAGGGCCAGGTCGGCGGCGAGCCCGTGGCCGGCCATCTGGAACAGGCGCGCCACGCCCGCCCGAGTCGGGGATGACCCCGTGGCCCACCTCGGGGAGCACCATCCGGGTGCCCGGCCGCCGCCACCCGGATGTCGCAGAGCAGGGCCCGCTCGAAGGCGCCGCCGATGACCCATCCCTTGAGGGCGCAGACGATCGGGCAGGGCATGGTGAGGAACATCTGGGTGGGGCGGTGGCCCCGCTCGATGAACTCGAGGTCGGAGATGTCCTCGGTCCGGAGGCCGAGCTGGGTGGTGTCCCGGCCGGACGAGAACGAGCTGCCCGCGCCCCGCCAGACGATGGCCCGCAGCGACGGCATCTCGTGCACCTCGGCCAGCACCTCCCACAGGCGGCGGTCCATCTCGTCGCTCATGGCGTTGTGCTTGTCCGGACGGTTGTTGGTGATCACGGCCACGGGCCCGTCGACCTCCAACCGGACCAGGTCTCGCTCCTCCTCGGTCCGATCGGTCACGATCGGCCTCCCCGTTCCGACGGCCGACCCGTGCGTCCTCCGGCCGAACGGGGGCCGCCCGAGCTGGTCCCGGATCGGGACGAACGGCGGCTGGACGGTGTGGCGGCGTTGCCAGTTGGCCCCGTCGACGACCAGCGAGTGCCCGCTGATGTAGGCGGCGTAGGGGGAGCAGAGGTAGGTGGCCGCCCAGGCGAGCTCGCGGGGCAGCCCGACCCGGCCCGCCGGCACCCTCGAGTCCTGGCCCTCGTACTTGCCCGGTACGGCGGCGATGGCCGCGGTCTCGTCCTCGTGGGGCATGAGCCCGGGCACCAGACCGTTGACCCGGATCCCGTAGGGGGCCCACTCGACGGCCAGGGTCTCGGTGAGGTTCTTCACCCCGGCCTTGGCCGCCGCCGAGTGGGCGAAGCCGGGTCCCCCGGTCCAGGCGTAGGACGCGCCGACGTTGACGATCGCCCCGTCCCGCTGCGGCCGGGATGAGCCGCCGGGCCAGGTCGCGACAGCACAGGAAGGTGCCGTTGAGGACGATGTCGACCACCGTGCGCCAGGCGTTCGGGCTCATGTCCTCGGCCGGCACCGGGAAGTTGCCGGCCGCGTTGTTCACCAGCACCTCGATGGGGCCGAGCGCCGCCTCGACCTGGTCGAAGGCCGTGGCGACCGGCGTCGGCCTGACGGATGTCGCAGGCCACGCCGACGGCCCGACCCCCGGCGTCCTCGACGGACGCCACGCCCGGCCGCCCGGTGCGTCCGGTCGCGGCTGAGGATGCCCACCGATGCGCCGAGCCGGCCGAACTCGGTGGCGATGGCCTTGCCGAGCCCGGTTCCCCCGCCGGTCACCACCACCACGCTGCCCGTCGTAGGTCCCCTCCGGCAGGGCCGACGCCCCGATCGGGGGCGGCGGTGGGAGGCCGGGCGGGGTCATGGCGGGGAGCCTATGTCGCCACCCCTCGAGCGACCGGAACCGGGCACGGGTCGCGCCGGGCCGGGTCAGCCCGGCGGCCCGCCCCGGGCGGCGATGGTGACGGTGACCTGACCGCCGGCGGTGAGCGCGGCTCGGCTCCGAGGAGTCGGTGACGTCGACGGTGAAGGTGAAGGTGCCCGACTCCCTCGGGATCCCCCTCAACGCGCCGGTCCTGGCGTCGAGCGCCAACCCCTGGGGGAGCGGCGTCGTCGGGTCTGCGGCGAACGAATAAGGCGGGCGCCCCCCGACGGCCACCACCGATCCGGAGTACCGCCGCCCCTCGGTGCCGGCGGGCATCGGTCCCTCGAGCACGCCCGGCGGATAGACGGGGTTGTCCATCACGGCGTCGCAGGCCACCCCGGCCGTTCCCGTCGTCCACGAGTCGCAACTGGGCCCCGGGCGGGCCACCCGGTCGGGGGCGATCGAGTGCAGGACCTCCATCTCGCTGACGAGCTCCTGGTACGGCTGGTCCCCGACCGTGACCACCCCGAAGTTGTTGTTCTCACCGTCGAACCGGCCGCCGGCGGGTTCGTCGACGTACTCGAACCATTCGTCCCCGACCACCCAGGGGGCGTCTTCGTAGAGGGGGGCGACGTAGCCGGCGTAGGCGGCTGCCCGCTGCTGCTGGGTGGCGTAGGTGGCGTAGACCGGCGGGACGGTGTCGGGGGTTGCGCTCCCGAGGGCCCGGAACGAGTACTCCCCGACCATGATCGGCTTTCTCACGTACCGCTCGAAATTGGAGAAGGTGGCGGTCACGGGGAGGTACTGGGGCCAGATCTGGTCGATGATCTGAGCGAACCCGGGCTGGAGCTGGTAGTCGTCGATGCTGAAGACGTCCACGTAGGGCCGGGCCGCTTCGAGCAGCTCGGGTTGGATCTCCTGGGCCTCGGCCTTCACCCCGAGGATGAGGTGCGCCGGGTCGTAGTGCCGGACCGCGGCCGTCGTCACCTGGAAATAGCGGGTGGCGAGCGCGAACACGAACCCGTTGGGATCTCCGGCGTACTGCTGGGCCACGGCGAGCCCGGGCGAGCCCGGCGGCAGCGCCAGGTAGTTGTCGAGGACCGGTTGCGTGTCCGAGCCGTCGGGCCCCCAGTGCAGCTCGCTGTCGGTGTAGAAGCCGATGAGGTTCGGGTCGTGCGCCAGTGGGGCGACCTGGCTGGCGGCCACCTCGTCGGCATGGGTGACGAAGGAGGGCGCGAACCAGTCGTCGCCGCTCGCCATCGAGAGCTGGACCGAGTAGGGCATCTGTGAGGCAAAGGTGGTGTCGTCGGTGAAGGGCCCGAGGCTGTTGAACCCCCAGGAGCGGAGCCGGGCGACGGTGGCGGTCGCCCACGCGCCCACCGACGGGTACTCGGCGGCGATCGCCTGACAGTAGGGGCACTGTCCGGTGGTCTGGTCGACGTCGGGGCTCGAGGACACGTGGTCGATGCCGCTGGAGTAGAAGGGGTGCCCGTCGGGAGTGACCAGCCACCAGTGCCCGTCACGGTGCGCGGTTCGAAACGTCCCGGTGGCCCGGAAGGTGAGCGGCGCGCTCGCCGCCTTGGCCGACCCCGTCTGACCCGTCGCTGCCGAAGCCGTCGCCGGTGGGGCGGTCGCCGCCTGGGCCGGCGCCGGTGGGATCCACGCCGCCCAGCCCAGCGAGGCCACCACGCCGGCTAACAAGACCCGCCAGGCCGACCCTCCGGCCCGCCAGGCCGACCCTCCGGATGGCCGCCCGGACCGCGTGCCCACCCTCGGCTGCGCGCTCGTCCCCGGGCTCGGCTCCGCGCTCGCTCCTCCACGACGTCGAAATGGGTCCTGTCCGTACCATCTGGCCGGTTGGCCGGCCCCTCGCCCGCTCCACGACCTCAGATCGTACGCGAGGAGCCGATTGATCGACCCGAATGACCCTGTGCCCCCACGCGCAGATGGCCTCGGGAAACGGAGGGCGTGCCGACAGGGCGCGGATAGCCTCGTCGTTCGTGGACTTCGACCTCTCGCCCGAGCTCGCCGCCCTCCAACAGAGCGTGCGACGTCTGGCCCAGGACAAGGTCAAGCCACGGGCTCGCGAGATCGACACCACCGGCGAGTACCCCGACGACATCTTCGACGCCTTCCGGCGCGCCGACCTGCTCGGGCTCTGCCTCCCCACCGAGCTCGGCGGATCGGGTGCGGGGATCCTCGGCCTGACCGTGGCCATCGAGGAGGTGGCCAAGTACTCGAACGCGGCCGCGCTGATGCTCCTGTTGACCCGGCTGCCGGTCGGGTCCGGTGCTCATCGCCGGCAACGACCAGCAGAAGAAGCGATACCTGCCCGGCATCGCCTCGGGCGAGCTGCGGGCCGCCTTCGGGCTGTCCGAGGCCCAGGCCGGCAGCGACGTCGCCGGCATGTCGACCCGGGCCGTGCCCGACCGTAGGAGGGGGCGAGCGCCACCGGCGCACCGACGACCGTCAGGTCGGGCGGTTGGGTGCTGAACGGCACCAAGTGCTGGATGTCGGGGGTCCGAGAGGCCGACTGGTACACGGTGTTCGCCAAGACCGGCGACCCGTCGTCGCGGGCCCACGATTCGATCACCGCCTTCATCGTCGAGCGGGCGTGGGAGGGCGTGTCGGTCGGCCGCACCGACCACAAGATGGGGGTCCGGGGAGTCGACACCGGAGAGCTGGTCCTCGAGGACGTCCGGGTGCCGGCCGAGAACGTCATCGGGGAGGTCGGGGGCTTCCGCCTGGCCATGCTGGGTCTCAACGCCATGCGACCGATCGTCGCCGCCCGGGGCATCGGGCTGGCCGAGGGCGCGCTCATGTACGCCACGGACTACGTCCAGCAGCGGAAGGCGTTCGGGGGCACCATCGCCGACTTCCAGGGCATCCAGTGGGAGATCGCCAAGTTGGCCGTGGACATCGAGGCCGCCCGGCTGCTCACCTACCGGTCGGCCTGGCTCGCCGACCAGGGCAAGTTCACCAAGGAGTACGTGCCCTTCCTGTCGATGGCCAAGTACCACGCCACCGAGCTGGCCGTGCGGGCCTCGGGTCTGGCCGTGCAGCTGCTCGGGGCGGCCGGCTACATGGAGGACCACCCCACCGAGCAGTGGTACCGGGACGCCCGTCAGCTGACCATCGTGGAGGGGACCTCCCAGGTCCAGCTCGGCCTCATCGCCCGCGGCGTCCTGGCCCACGACCTCTGGTGGGACTGATGCCGCCCGGGGCCGACCCCTCGGGAGCGGACGTCGAGCCGCGCCCCGGGAGCGGACTTCGAGCGGCTCGGGGGCTGGCCCGGGGTGCTGACCGACCTGGTGGCCGGAAACTCCCTCACCACGTCGGCTGCCGAGGCGGTCTTCGGCGAGGTCCTCTCGGGTCGTGCCGTCGCCGACCCAGCATCGGTGCGCTGGCCGTGGCGCTGCGGGCCAAGGGCGAGTCGGTGGACGAGATGACCGGGTTCGTGCGCGCCATGCTCGCCCACTCGCTCGGCCTCGACCTTCCGGCCGGGACCGAGCTCGTCGACACCTGCGGCACCGGTGGCGATCGGCTCCGGAGCATCAACGTGTCGACCATCGCCGCGCTGGTGGTGGCGGCGACCGGCGCCAAGGTCTGCAAGCACGGCGGGCGGGCCTCGTCCTCGGCGGTCGGAGCCGCCGACGTGCTCGAAGCCCTCGGCGTGGTGGCCGACCTCGGGCCGCGGGGGGTGGCCCGCTGCATCGATGAGGTCGGGATGGGCTTCTGCTTCGCACCGCGCTTCCATCCGGCCATGCGCTACGCCGCCCCGGTCCGCAAGGAGCTCGGGATCCCGACGGTGTTCAACTACCTGGGACCGCTGGCCAACCCGGGCCGGGCCCGCTACCAGGTGGTGGGAGTGAGCAATCCCGCCGTGGCCGACACCATGCTCGGCGTGCTGGCCGCCAACGGGGCGCAGCGGGCCATGATCGTCTACGGCGACGACGGGCTCGACGAGCTGAGCACCACCGGCCCCTCCACCGTGCACGAGCTGGTCGGTGGGCCGTGAGGGTCGCTACGAGACACTTCGCTACCGGATCGATCCCGCCGAGCTCGGACTGGCGCCGGCGAGCATCGAGGATCTGCGCGGGGGCGACGCCGGCGTCAATGCCCGGGCCATCCGGCAGGTGATCGCCGGCGAGCCGTCGCCTCACCGCGACATCGCCGTGCTCAATGCTGCGGCAGCGCTGGTGGTCATCGGCCAGGTGGAGGACTTGTCCGACGGCATCGGCCTGGCCGGCAAGGTCATCGACGACGGTCGTGCCGAGCGTGTCCTCGACGAGCTGGTCCGGGTGTCGAACGAGTCGGCCGGCGACGACCCTCCCGGGTAGGGCTAGGGCTGGCGCCGCGCCCCGGCCGTCCGTCCGGTCGCCAATCCGAGCGAGCTCATCGGACGAGGTCTCCGGACGAGATCACCGGACGAGATCACCGGACCGCTGCTGATCCCGCCAACCGCTTCGCACCCGGCGCCGGCCTCACGCCGGCATGCCGCCAGCGGGCCCGATCGAAGGGCGGCATCCAGCTCCGGATGAGTCGCCACTCGAGGACCGAGGAGGTGAGCGGTCCCGAGCACACCCGGTGGTGGACCGAGTGCACCTGCCCGAGCAGGCGGGACGTGGCGCGCCGCCGCCGACCGCTCCCTCCGCTGAAGCTCCGACCGCCGAAATAGGAACGGACCCCGGCTCGGAGGTCGTTCGCCTGACCGACGTGGAGCACGTGGCCGGTCGCATCGCAGAACCAGTAGACGCCCGGGGCGTGGGGGAGCCGGGCGGTGAGCCGGAGCTTCGCCCCATGGGGATGACCGACCAGTCGTGGCAGGTCGAGCAGCTCCTGCAATTCGAGGATCCCGAACGAACCGGCCCGTTCGAGCAGGGCGTGCAGGAGATCGGCGGTGGCGAGCACGTCGGCCAGGGCGCGGTGCGACGGAAGGTGGGGGAGGCGGAGGGCGGTCGCAAGGGTGGCGAGCTTGCAGTCGGCCACCGTGTCGCGCACGAGTCGCCGGGCCAGAGCCAGGGTGTCGACCGTGTCGTTGCCGAGTGGCTCGCGGCCCGTGGAGACCAGGGCATGGTCGAGGAAGGCGACGTCGAAACGGAGGTTGTGACCGACGAGCACGGCCCCGCCCACGAACTCCAGAAAGGAGGGAAGGATGACCCGTTCGGACGGGGCTTCCGCCACCATGGCGTCGGAGATCCCCGTCAACGCCCGGATGAAGGGAGGGATCGGGCCCGAGGGTCGCACGAGGGTGTGGTACGTGCCGAGCAGCTCCCCGCCACGGAACTTCGCCGCCGCGACCTCGGTGAGCGAGCAGGCCGCAGGCGATCCGCCGGTCGTCTCCACGTCGACCACGGCGAAGGTCACGTCGCTGAGGAGGGTCTCGGGCCCGTCGAACGAGCGCTGGCCGGTCAGGACCATCGGGTCAGGATATCGAACACCTGTTCGTTTTCGGATGGACCGGCGGGGCCGGCGCCCCTGGCTGGGGTCGGCGGGCTACCCCGGACCGGCGCACCGGCCCGACTACGTTGTGCGTGGTGATCGACGAATCGCCCGCCCCGGGGGGCACCGGCGGGCCCGGGCTGGTCGGGACCACCGTGGGGGATTCCAGCGGCGCGACCGATGGGTCCGTCCCGGGCTTGCCGGGAGATGTCCCGGCCGCCCGCTACCGCTGCCGGGCATGTGGCAACCTCACGCGCTTCGACGTGGTCGTGCAGCGGCGCACCCGGGCGTTCCATCATTTCTCGGTCGGGGGCGACCTGTCCGTCGAGGACGTCGAGGTGCTGGCGGAGTCGGTGGAGGAGGTGTCGTGCCGGTGGTGTGGCCATGGCGACGCGGTCGAGGTCCTTCCCGCCTCGTCGACCGACGACGGCTAGGGGCGGCGGCCTCCGGTCCGGCTGGGCCGGCGCCGGCCCGTCCACCCGGGTTCCCCGATCCACCCGGGTCCCCCGATCCACCCGGGGCCCCCGATCCACCCGGTTCGTCGGGCAACCCGCTGTCGGACCCCGGCTATCGCCGCGGCCTGCGCCCGGTCCCCTACGTCGCCGGCTCGGACCTCGACCCGAGCCGCCGGCCGTCCGCCGCCGATGTCTCGGGGGTGACGCCGGCGGGGGAGCCCGTCCGGGTCCGGATCGGAGCGCGGGAGGGCTTCGTCCTGTTGGTGTTCCTGGCCACTCGATGTGACGGGTGCGCGCGAGTTCTGGCAGGGATTGGCCGGTCCGCAGGGCGCTCGGCTGCCGGGATCGGTCATGCCCGTCGTGGTGACCAAGGAACCGCCCGCGGCCCAACCGACCGAGGTGGCGGCACTCGCCCCGTCGGGGGTGCAGGTGGTCATGAGCGACCGGGCATGGGCCGACTACGGGGTGCTCGGCTATCCCTATCTGGTGCTGGTGGACCGCCCGACGGGCACGGTCGCCGCCGAGACCGTCGGATTCGCCTGGCCGGACGTGGAACACCTGGTTCGGGACTCGGTGCCGTTGACGCCTTCCGCCGGCACGTCGCCGGCCGTCCGGCCGAGCCCGTGAGGCAGGCGGGGCGCCTGCTCGCATCGGGCCGCGACTCGGACATCCTCGAGTACGGCGACCACCAGGTGCTGCGGCGGTCGCGGACGGGGCGCTCGATCGCGTCCGAAGCCCGCACCATGGAGTACGCCCGGTCGCACGGGTACCCGGTCCCCGCGGTGGACGAGGTGAGTGACGACGGTACCGAGGTCGTCATGGAGCGGATCAACGGGCCGCTGTTGGCCACCAGCCTGACCCGACCACCGTGGAGGATGCGCCGTGGCGGCGCGCTCCTGGCGGAGCTCCACCAGCGCCTGCACCGGATCGCCGCACCGGACTGGCTCGCCGAGGCGCCGTGTGGGCATGGGGACCGCCTCGTTCATCTCGATCTGCATCCCCTCAACGTGATCCTCTCGCCGTCGGGACCGGTCGTCATCGATTGGGCCAACGCGCGCCCGAGGGGCCGGCGAGGTCGATCTGGCACTGACCTGGGTGCTCCTCGCCTGCGGTGAGATCCCGACCGGCCGGGTGACCCGCGCCGTGGGGGAGCGGCTGAGGGCGCGCCTGGTCCACACCTTCCTGTCACCGTTCGACCGGGTGGCGGTGAGCGACGTGCTCGCCCAAGTCGTCGACTGGAAGGTCACCGATCGCAACATGAGCGCGTCCGAGCGGGCGGCGATGCAGGACCTGGCCCGACGGGCCGGGTCCGCCCGGTGAGCGGCCCGGCTCAAGCGGGTCTGCCGGACCGTCGATATCCACCAGGTGGAGGCGGTGCGTTTCTCCAAGCACGACCTGGTCCGCGTCGGTTCGCTTCGGCGTCTCGGGCTCCTCGACACGGCACCGGAGGAGCGCTTCGATCGCATCACCCGGCTCGCCCGCCGGTTGTTCGACGTCGACGCCGCGTGGGTCAACCTGGTCGACATCGACCGGCAATGGGCGAAATCGCGCCAGGGCCGCCTGGCGGTGGTGATCGATCAGGAGCTCCCGTTCTGCAACTACACCATCTTGGACCAGGACGTCCTCGAGGTCTCGGACGCACCGAACGATCCCAGGTTCGCCGGCGACCCGTGGGTGACCGGAGAACCGAGGGTCCGGTTCTACGCCGGATGCCCGGTCGCCAGCCCCGAGGGAGCCATGATCGGCACGTTGTGCCTTCTCGACCACCGGCCGCGGTCCCTCGAGGCGGACGACCTGGCCGCACTGCGCGACCTGGGGGCGATGGTGGAGCACGAGATCGCAGTGACCCGCCTCGCCGTCGACGACACGCTGACCGGCCTGGTCAATCTCCGGGGCTTCACCCTCGTCGGCACCCAGGCGATGGCGTTCTGCCGACGCCAGCGGGTCGACGCCCTCGTCGTGGTCGCCAGGGTCGAGGGGCTGGACATCGCCCGCGATCGCGGTGGACAGGCCGCCGCCGACCAGTTGTTGCGATTGGCCGCCACGGTCATGACCGACACCTTCCGTTCCTCCGACGTCGTGGCCCGGGTGCACCGTGATCGGTTCGCCGCGCTGCTCACCGGCTTCGACGGGAGCGAAGGGCAGATTGCCGGCCGGCTCCGTGCGGCGGTGGCGGCCAGCAATCTCGAGCTCCAGAGGACGACATTCGGGCTTGCGATGACCATGGGCTCGGCCCGGTTCAGCCATCGGGATCCCGAATCGCTCGATGTGCTCATGCACCGGGCCGACCCGGCGAATTCGGCGGACGACGGACGTCGTCGGAGCGCGGCCCCGTTCGGCGGTCCATGAGCGCTCACGCCACCGGTGGTCCTCGAGGCTGACCGGAGCCGCCGAGCCGAGCCTGACGATGGTGGTCGGCACGGTGAGGCGCCCGTGGCCGTTGGTGACCGCGTCGCGGCGTCGGCGGTCGGTCGATCCGCGCGGCCGCTCGTTCCCGTAGCCTTCGGTGCGTGCCGGCCAAGGACCTTCCGACGCTCCCCGAGCTTCTCGCCGACCTGGACGACGAATACGCCGAGACCTTCGGGCTGGTGGCTCCGCTCACCCCTTCCGACCGGCGGTGGGACCGGGCGACGCCGGCGGCGGGATGGGCGGTCCGGGACCAGATCAGTCACCTGGCCTTCTTCGACGACGCCGGGCGCCGTGCCGTGGAGGAGCCGGACACCTTCGTCCGAGAGGCCGAGCTGGCGATGGCGGGATCCGGGGACCCGATGGCGACCCACCTGGCCCGGGGCCGTTCGATGGACGGCGGCCGGCTGCTCGCATGGTGGGAGGAGTCGCACGCCGGGATGGCCCGATGCCTTCTCCGGCATCGACGCCCGCCAGAGGATCCCCTGGTACGGCCCGCCGATGGGGGCCCGGTCGTTCGTGACCGCCCGGCTGATGGAGACCTGGGCCCACGGCCAAGATGTCGCCGATGCGCTCGGCATCGAACGGGCCGGCAGTGACCGGCTGCGCCACATCGCCGATCTCGGGGTCCGTACCCGGCCCTTCTCCTATGCGGTGCGGGGCCAGGCCGTGCCACCCGGACCGATCGAGGTGCGCCTGAGCGCTCCGTCGGGGGCATCGTGGGACTGGCCGATCGGCGAACCAGAGCCTTCACCCGAGCGGTCGGACGGTGCGACGTCGGGATGTCGCCGCCCTCGGTGGCTCGAGCGTGCGGGGCCCGGCGCTCGATTTCTGCCTGGTGGTCACCCAACGTCGGCACATCGCCGACACGGCGCTCGTCGTCGATGGCCCCGAGGCCGAGGAGTGGATGTCCATCGCCCAGGCGTTCGCCGGACCTCCGGGCCCGGGCCGGCCCCCGCGCCACCACCCCGCCTGAGCTCTCCGGCACCGCCTGACCACATGGGCCCGCCCGGGCCACCGTGTCGGATCTGGACCGGGCGTGTCCGGCCCGACCCGCTCCGCCCGCTGGACTGCACGGGTTCGTGTCCGACCGTTACCGGTGGGCCGCCATGCTTTCGGCGACCAGCGACACGAAGGAGTCGACGTCTTCCTCGGTGGTGTCGAAGGAGGTCATCCAGCGCACCGCCCCCGAACGCTCGTCCCACACGTAGAACGGGTAGTGCTTCCGGAGGGAGTCGGTCACCGCTCGGGGGAGGAGGGCGAAGACGCCATTGGCCTCGACCGGGAAGAGCGGCGAGATGCCGGCCTCGGAGCTGATCCCCTCGGCCAGCCGGCGGGCCATGGCGTTGGCCCGTTCGGCGTTGGACCGCCAGAGCCCGTCGGCGAGCAGGGCGACGAACTGGGCCGACGACGAAGCGCATCTTGGAGGCCAGCTGCATCGACTGCTTGCGGATGTAGCGGAGCGCGGGGCTCGCCAGATCGGCGGAACGAGACCACCGCCTCGGCGCCCAGGGCACCGTTCTTGGTACCGCCGAAGGAGAGCACGTCGACTCCGGAATCCTGCCCGAACCGATCGAGCCCGACCCCCAGAAAGGCGGCCGCGTTGGCGAGCCGGGCACCGTCGACGTGGAGGAACATCGAGCGCTCGTGGGCGTAGCGGGCCAGCTCGACGATCTCGTCGAGGCGGTAGCAGGTCCCGACCTCGGTCGCCTGGGTGATGGAGACGACCCGGGGCTGGACGTGGTGCTCGTCCCCGATGCCGACGACCGCGGTGTCGACCAGGTCGGGTGTGAGCTTGCCGTCCGGCGTGGGCACGGGGACCAGCTTGGACCCGAGGAACCGTTCGGGCGCGCCGCACTCGTCGATGTAGATGTGGGCGCCCGCAGCACAGATCACGCGCCTCGTGGGGACGCAGGAGCGACTGGAGGCCGACCACGTTGGCCCCGGTCCCGTTGAAGGCGAGGTAGACCTCGGCGTCGGGTCCGAAATGCTCTTTGAAGAGGGCGTCGGCCCGGGCGGTCACCGGGATCGTCCCCGTAGGAGGGCGCGTGGCCCCCGTTGCACCCGACGATGGCGGCCAGGACGTCGGGATGGACCCCCGACCAGTTGTCGCTGGCGAATGTGCGGCGGGGCGTGGTCGGACGGAGGGGTCGTCACAGCCGAGCTCAGTTGCGGACGAGCGGCTTGTAGCGGATGCGGTGGGGCTGGTCGGCGTCCACGCCGAGGCGCTTCTTGCGGTCCGCCTCGTAGTCGCTGAAGTTCCCCTCCCACCAGCGCACCTCGGAGTCGCCCTCGAACGCCAGCACGTGGGTGGCGATGCGGTCGAGGAACCAGCGGTCGTGGCTGATGACCACCGCGCACCCGGGGAATTCGACCAGGGCATCCTCGAGCGAGCGGAGCGTGTCGACGTCGAGGTCGTTGGTCGGCTCGTCGAGCAGCAGCACGTTGCCACCGCTCGTGAGCACCTTGGCCAGCTGGACCCGGTTGCGCTCTCCGCCCGAGAGCTGGCCGACCTTCTTCTGCTGGTCGCTGCCGGTGAAGCCGAAGCTCGCCACGTAGGCGCGGGCGTGCAGCTCACGGTGTCCGACCACGATGCGGTCGGCGCCACCGGTGATCTCGTCGAAGACGGTGGCGCCGGGTTCGAGCCCTTCCCTCGACTGGTCGACGTAGGCCAGCCGCACCGTGCTGCCGACCTCCAGGGTCCCCCCGTCGGGGGATCTCGTCGCCGACGATCATGCGGAACAGCGTCGTCTTGCCGGCGCCGTTCGGCCCGATCACGCCGACGATCCCGCCCGGCGGCAGGAGGAACGACAACCCGTCGATGAGCAGTCGATCGCCGTAGCCCTTGGTCAGACCCTTCGGCCTCGACGACCCGGTCGCCGAGCCGCGGACCTGGCGGGATGGTGATGTCCAGCGCGTCCGCTCGACGATCGGCGGTCTCGGCCTCGGCCGCGCACCAGGTCGTGGTAGGCGTTGATCCGGGCCTTGCCCTTGCTCTGACGGGCCCGGGGCGACATGCGGATCCACTCGAGCTCGCGCTCGAGGGCTCGCTGACGGGACCGGTCGGCCCGCTCCTCGCCGGCCAGGCGGGCCTGCTTCTGTTCGAGCCACGACGAGTAGTTCCCTTCCCAGGGGATGCCCGCCCCCCGGTCGAGCTCGAGGATCCAGCCGGCCACGTTGTCGAGGAAGTACCGGTCGTGGGTGACCGCCACCACCGTGCCCGGGTAGTCCTGCAGGGTGCGCTCGAGCCAGGCGACCGATTCGGCGTCGAGGTGGTTGGTGGGTTCGTCGAGGAGCAGGAGGTCGGGCTGCGAGAGGAGGAGCCGGCAGAGCGCCACCCGGCGCCGCTCGCCGCCCGAGAGGGTCGCCACGGGAGCCTCGGGAGGCGGCAGCCGCAGCGCGTCCATGGCGATCTCGAACGTCCGCTCGAGATCCCAGGCGCCGGCCGCGTCGATCCTGTCCTGCAGCTCGGCCTGCTCGGCGAGCAGCTTGTCGAAGTCGGCGTCGGGCTCGCCCATGGCCGCGCAGACCTCGTTGAAGCGATCCACCCAGGCCTTGGTCTCGGCGATGCCGTCGGCGACGTTGCCCAGCACGTCCTTGCCGGGGTCGAGCTCGGGCTCCTGGGGCAGGAACCCGACGGTGAACCCCGCGGTGAGCCGCGCCTCCCCGGTGAAGCCGTCGTCCTCCCCGGCCATGATGCGGAGCAGCGAGGACTTGCCCGAGCCGTTGGAGCCGATGACCCCGATCTTCGCCCCGGGATAGAAGGACAGGTTGATGCCCTTCAGGACCTCGCGGTCGGGCGGATGGAAACGGCGGAGGTCCCGCATGGTGTAGATGTACTGGGCTGCCATGCCGACCAGTGTGGCAGGTGGTCACAGCCCGCTCGTCACCCCGGTCCAGCTCGCCGGAACGACGGAGGGAACGGGCACGCCGAGCCCGACGGCCCGCAACGGGCCCATGGGAAGGTGCCGGAGGCCCCGTGATGGACCCGTCGCCATTCGCCGGCGTGTGAGGCGTGGCCGAAGAGCACCCGCCGTGCAAGCAGGTCGCCAAGGTTCCCAGCAAGGTCGGACGTGCACGCTCGGCCGGTGCTCATGACGTGCGCATGGCTCGGAAGTGGCCGGCCGCCCCGCATCATGCACCTGCACCGCGGGCGAGAAGTCGTTGCACGCCGCCTGCAATGACCGTTGCGGCCCCCGGGGCTCGACCGTATCGTCCGGCCGCGATGTGCCGACGTGGGGTAGGTGATCGGATCGACGAGCAACCGCCGGGAGCGCCGGTGCGACCGATGGCGCCGATGCACCCACGGTCGCCGACGCGTCGGCGGGCTCGAACCCTCACGAGGCAGGCAGTCGCTCTGGTCGGCCTGGCCACGATTGTCGTGTGGCCGCGACCGGCATTCGGGGCGGTGACCGGCGGCGATTCACCGGGCGGCACGGTCAACGTGGGGGCTTCGGCGGGAGCAACCACTGGTCCCGCTCCGGGTGGATCCGGTGCTCCGGGCGGAATCGGTGCTCCGGGACCAGGAATTGCGGGTGGTGCGTCGGGAGGATCGACCTGGTCCTGCACCTATACCAAGCTCGTGCTCAACGACGAGGGCGGGATCGCTCCCGGAGGCCCGACGCCGGGGAGCTGGTACTCGATGACCTGCAACAACTCGGTCACGGGGGCGTCGTTCAACCAGACGTTGTGGCTCGCCGATCAATCGGCAGGCCCGACGAACCCGGCGGCCCCGGCGGTACCGGCGGTGGACCCGCGCGTGCTCGCCCTGCAAGCGGAGCGATCGCTCCAGCTTCCTGCGCCGACGCTCGGCCTCGACCCGTCGGGGACCACGGTCGTGAACTTTCCGACGTGGCTCTGGATCGACGCGTCCCTGTGGCACTCCTACTCGGTCACCGCGTCGGCGGGACCGGTGAGCGCCACCGCCGTGGCGAACCCGGTCTCCGTCCGATGGACGACCGGGGACGGTGCGGTCGTGATCTGTGACGGTCCCGGAGTGCCCTACGACACCGGGGAGCCGGCTGCTCTGCAGGCGACCTCCTGCGACCACGTCTATGCCGAGACGTCGTCCGGGCAGCCCTCTCCCGACGGCGATCCGAACGACGCGGCGTTCGCAGTGGTGGCCACGGTCAGCTGGTCGGTTGAGTGGTCGGCGCAGGGTGCTCCCGGCGGAGGATCGCTCCCGCCCTTGTCGACGTCGTCGTCAGCCCCGCTCCGGGTGGAGCAGATCGAGAGCCTGTTCGCAGGGGGCCTCCCGAGCGGGGGCGGCACCGGGGGAGGGCCCCGATGACGTCGACGCTCGACCGGTCCCGCGAAGCCGGCGTCGACCGGATGGGGCCCGATCCGGTGAAGCAGTCCCGGCTGCCCCTGGTCCCGAGCGGTCGGAGGCCTCTCCTGACCGTCTTGTCGGCCCTGTTGGTCTTCGGCAGCGTCGCCGCCTTCGCCACCGTCTACGCCGCCGGTACCCACCAGCAGTCCGTCCTGATCGTGACCCGGACCATCGAACAGGGCCAGCCCATCCGGGGCAGCGACCTCGGGCAGGCCAGCGCGGCGATCTCCGGCGGTGTCGATCCGATCCCGGTGTCCGACGCCGGCGAGCTCGCCGGGCGACGAGCGGCGACGACCATACCGGCCGGCACCCTGCTGACCATCGGCGATACGACCTCGTCGGAGCCGATCGGCCCCGGCGACGCCGTCGTGGGGATGGCGTTGAAGCCGGGTCAGCTGCCGGCCGACGGTCTTTCGCCGGGAGACCAGGTCATGGTCGTCGAGACCGTCGCGGCGGGCTCCCCGGTCACGTCCGTGCCGCCGACCCCGAACAGCGGCTCGGGGGACGGGGGCTCGGGGACGGGCGTCCTCGTGTCCCGAGCCCTGGTCTTCGGCATCCAACCGCCGGCGTCGGGAGGGCTGCCGGACGGGGGCACGACCGGTGGGTCCACGTCGGGAAGCGGCACCGAGCTGGTATCGGTCGAGGTCTCGAACTCGGTCGCCCCGTCGGTGGCCTCGGCGGCGACCGCGGGCCAGGTGAGCCTGGTGCTCCTTCCGCCTCCGTCGGTGTCGGGCCAGAGCCGCGGCGGCGGGAGTCGTCCGTCATGACGACGGTGGCGCTTGCGTCGGTCAAGGGCGCTCCCGGGGTGACGACTCTCGCCTGCCTTGTCGCAGCGGCATGGCCCGAGGAGCGACGGGTGGTGCTCGTCGAGTGCGACCCGAGCGGTGGCGACCTGGCGGCTCGGTTCCGGCTCTCCGCCCACCGCGGGTGGGCATCGTTCGGCGCAGCCTCTCGCCGAGGGGACGGGACCGAGCCGATCGGACCACACGTCCAGACGCTCCCCGGCGGTCTGGCCGTGCTGGTCGGAGCGCGGTGCGCCGACCGCGTCGATGACAGACGGGCCGTCACATCCTTGACGAGGAGCGCCGGCTCCCAGGTCGACGGGCACTGGGACGTGGTGGCCGACCTCGGCCGCCTGCTGCCCGGGGAGCGGGGCGCCGAATCGTGGATCGAGCACTCGACGGCGCTGTTGATCGTGCTCCGCCGCGATGCCCCGTCGATTCTGCGGGTGCGTGAGCGTGCGGTGGCGTTGCGACGCCGACGCCGGGGCACCACCGGGCTGGTGGTCGTCGGGTCCGGTTCGTTTCGGGACCGGGAGATCGAGCGCTTCACCGATCTGCCGGTGGTCGCCGTGCTTCCCGACGACCTCGACGCGGCGCGGATTGCGGGCGGTGCTCCGGGCGGATCGCGCCGGCTGTCAAGACACCTCCTCGTCGAATCTGCCGGGCGGCTCGCTTCCCGGTTGAGCGCCGTCCCGATGCGATGGCCAGGTGCCGGCGACGATCTCGTCGAAGCGGCACGGGAGCCCGACACCGGTGCGGAGGGCCTGTCGCCGCCCGATGGAGCACCGGGCGGGGAGATCGGTCAGACCCCAGCGCGCCCCGATGCACCTGGTTCGGCGAAGGACCGGCAAGCCGAGGCGGGCGTGGGCACGGCAGCCCGGTGAGGAGCATCATCGCCGCCGCCATCCGGGAACGAGTGGCGGAAGACCTGGCGTCGCCCGAGGGCGCCGGCCTCGTGGGGGACGACCGCCGGGAGTTCGCCCGCCGCCAGATCTTCGCCCACCTCGACACCCTGACCGCCGACCCGGAGGACGGTTGGCACCGGCCCGAGGACGGGTCCGGGGAACTGGTGCAGGCGGACGAGCAGCGTCTCGCCCAATCGGTCCTCGACGCCCTCTTCGGCATGGGCCAGCTCCAGGCATTGATCGACGATCCCGACATCGAGAACATCGACATCAACGGGTGCGACCGGGTCTGGGCCACCTTCGCCGACGGGTCGAAGCAGATGATGCCGTCCGTCGCCGATTCCGACGAGGAGCTCGTCGATCTGGTGCGTTCGGCGGCCAGCCGGTTCGGTCTGTCGGAGCGGCGGTTCGACCTGGCGCGACCCGAGCTCGACCTCCGATTGCCCGACGGGAGCAGGCTCTCGGCGGTGATGGCCGTGGTGGCTCGTCCGGCGGTGTCCATCCGTCGGCATCGCTTCTCGGACCTGTCGCTGGCGGACCTCCGGGGGCTGGGATCGCTGGACGTGGGGCTCGAGTCCTTGCTCCGATCGGCCGTCCGTGCCCGGAAGAACATCGTCGTGTCGGGGGCGATGAATTCCGGCAAGACCACGTTGCTCCGGGCCCTGGCCTCGGAGATCCCGCCGCGGGAGCGGTTGGTGACCATCGAGCAGGCGTTCGAGCTCGGGCTGGACACCACGCCGCATCGGCACCCCGACATGGTCGCCCTCGAGGCACGACCGGCCAACCTCGAAGGAGCCGGCACGGTCTCGGTGGCGGATCTGGTCCGGCGGGCGCTCCGCATGAACGCCGACCGGGTGATCGTGGGCGAAGTGCTCGGCGACGAGGTGTTGCCCATGCTCAACGCCATGAGCCAGGGCCGCTCGGGGTCCATGTGCACCATCCACGCCGACTCGTCGGCGGGCGTGTTCCGCCGGATCGCCTCCTATGCGGTGCAGGCGCCGGAGCGACTGCCGCTGGAGGCAACCAACCTGCTGGTGGCCGGCGCGATCCACCTGGTCGTCCACCTCGACTCCGAGATGCAGGGCCCCGACGAGCTGCCCGGCCCACCGGGTCCGCCCGATCCACTCGGCGAGCCCGATCCACTCGACGGCCTCGCGCCCTTCGGCCAGCCAGGCCACCGTGGTGACCCCGACGGCGAGCCCCATACCGGCGACGAAGGCGGCGACCGGACGGCCTTCGGGCCAGGTGCGGCCCGGACCCGCTTCGTCTCCTCGGTCCGCGAGGTGGTCGACGCCGAAGGTGTCCAGGTGATCTCGAACGAGATCTACCGTCCCGGGCCCGACCGGCGAGCCGTTCCTGCCGCACCGCTCCGGCCGGTCACGCTCCGGGAATTGAGGGAGTTCGGCTACGAGCCGCCGAGCCACGATCTGTACGGCGTCCTGGCGTGAGCGAGGGCCTCGCGCTCGTGTGCGGTCTGTGTTTCGGCCTCGGCGGGGTCGGCTTGTTGGCGAGCTGGCACGGGAGCGAGGAGTCGGAGCGCCGGCTCGAGAACGGCCGGCTCGTGGCCGCCCTCCGAGCCCGGCTCGGGCGTCTGGCCCTGGCCGGAGGTGCCGGGGTGGCGGCGGCCCTGGTGACGGGCTGGCCGGTGGCGGTCGTGCTCGTCGCAGCTGCGGTCTACGGGGTTCCCGTCCTGTTCGGCCGGACCTCGGGATCGGCGTCGATCAGCCGGATCGAGGCCGTCGCCACCTGGACGGAGATGCTGCAAGGAACCCTGGCGGCGTCGGCTGGACTCATCGAGGCCGTGGTGGCCACCGCGCCGCTCAGTCCTCCGGTGATGCGTGACGCGGCCATGCGGCTGTCCGCCCGGTTGAAGTCGGGTGTGCACCCACGCGAATGTCTGATCCAATTCGCCGACGAGCTCGACGACCCCTGCGCCGACCGGGTGGTCTGCGCGCTGATGCTCGCGGCCACGTCCCGGGCCCAGCGCCTCGGCGACCTGCTGGCCGCGCTGGCCGAGTCGACACGCGACGAGGTCGCCCTGCGGCTGCGGGTCGAGACGTCCCGGGCGTCCGTCCGGAGCGGCGTGCGGATCGTCCTGGTGTTCTCGATCGCCTTCGCTGCCGGCCTGGCTCTCCTCGGCCAGCGCTACCTTGCCCCGTTCGGGACGGGGTCCGGGCAGGTCGTGCTGCTCGTGGTCGGGGCGCTCTACGCCGTGGGGCTCACGCTGATGGTCTCGCTGGCCCGTCCGCCGGCGCCCGTCCGCCTCGTCGGGGGGCAGGTCCTGACACGATGAGCCTCGCTCTCCTGACCGGGTTGCTGGCCGGCCTCGGCTGCGTCGGAGTCGTCCGCGGGCTCAGGCCCGCCCCTCCGACGCTCGAGACCGTCGCCGCCGCCGTCGAGCTCACCCGCTCGGCCGCCGTCGCCGGACCCACGTCGCCGACCGGTCGCCCGCTCGGGCCCGAGGCGGTGACCTCCCTCGGTCGGGGCAAGATCCCGCTCTCTGCGATGGCCCGGCGAGCCGTCGGTTCGGGCGGGGAGGCGGTGATCGGGATCATCCAGGCCACGGCTGTTTCCCGCGATCGCTGGCGATCCCTCGGACCGGCCTTCGCCGTCACCGGCGAGTCTCCGGGGTCGGTCGCCTCCAAAATGCTCGTGCTCGGCGGTGCCGGCCTTCTCGTGCCACCGCTCGGGTGGTTGGTCGGAGAGGTCGCCGGTGCAACCGTGGTGCCGTTGTCGCTCGCCATGGTGGCGTCGCTGGTGGCGTGCCCGGTGGGAGCCGCCGTTCCCGTCGTGGACCTGGTGCGGCGGGCGAAGGACCGGCGCCACCACGTGCGGGTGGTGGTCGGCTCCTTCGTCGATCTCGTCGTCTTGAACCTCGCCGGCGGGATGGGCATCGAGAGCGCGCTGCTCACCGCCGCCCAGGTGAGCTCGGACTGGTCCGCCCAGCGGATCTCGCACGCGCTCCTGCGGGCTCGAGAGAGCGGCTCCTCTTCATGGGTGGCCTTGAGCCAGCTCGGTGAGGAGATCGGGGTGTCGGAGCTCGTCGAGTTGGCGGCCACCCTCCAGCTCGCCGGAACGGAGGGATCACGGGTCCGGCAGTCGTTGACGGCGAGAGCGGAGGCCCTGCGCCGACACGAGCAGGCCGATGCCGAAACCGCGGCCAACACGACCACCGAACGGCTCTTCCTGCCCGGGGCCCTGCTCCTCGTCGGCTTCCTCCTCTTCGTCGGCTACCCCGCCTTCAGCCGGATCATCGGAGGCTTCTGAACATGCGGGTCGACCCAGTATTCGTCGAGGTATCGGAAGCCGTATTCGCCTGTGTCATCGACGTCGCGACCATCGAACTCCGAGAAGTCATGGCTGTACAACTCGTGAAGATGGCGGAGGACGATCTTGTGGGATCCGGTCGCTTCGATGACTTGGAGCGACATGAGTGGATCCTCGGCAGTCGGAGCTCAGCCGGCTCTGCGCCGTTGCGGCGGCGCGTCTGGTCAGAACAACTGCTGCTGGACGTGGTGGCCACGCATGGGCGAGCGGCCCCGTCGGCGCTTCGATCACGAACCTCCTCCGACCGGGTCCGGGCTGCCCGAGCGATCACGACGACCGAATCGATCTCGAGAGCTGCCAACAGGAAAGGAATGATTCATCATGCCGAACCAGATCATGGCCCTGTGGGCCTACCTACGGACCAGGACGACGACGGCGGGCCGGTGGGACGAGACGGGGACCGTGGTCGAGAAGGTCATCCTCACCGCCATCTTCGCCGCCCTGGCCATCGCCGTCGGGGCGATCATCGTGGCGAAGGTGACCTCGAAGGCCAATTCGATCAATCTCAACTGACGAAGGGGTCCGATCGTCCCGACCCGCCGGAACCCCTCCCCGCCGCCATCGAGGCGGATCCCATCCGGGCCGACATTCGCTCGGAGCCCGTATCAGGCGATCGGGCGTGCCGTCGGCGATGCGTTCGCGAACGCGGCGAACGCGGCTCGGTGGTGGTCGAGGCGGTCATCGTGGTCCCGGTGCTCATGCTCCTGTTGACGATCGTCGTCCAGATGGTCCTGTGGGCGCACGCCGCACAGGTCGTGCACCTGGCGGCGTCCGAAGGTGCGGGCGCCGCGATGGCCGTCGGCGGCGGTGGGGAATCCGCCGGATCGGAGCGAGCCCGGGCCGTGCTCGAGGCGGCGGGATCGGGTGTCGAGGCGTCCACTGCCCAGGTCGAGGTCCGGGTCCTTCCCGGTGACCAGCTCAGTGTGACGGTGACCGGCCACGCTCCGGCCCTCCTCCCCGGGATCTCGTTGCCGGTCACGGCGACCCAGGTGGGACCGGTCCAGGAGTTCCGGCCCGGGGAATGAGGTTCGGTTCTCGAGCTGACATGACAACGTTTTTCGAGCTGACATGATGAGGAACCGGCGAGACCACCACCGCGGGGACGAGCACGGCAGCCTGACCGTGGAGCTCGTGCTGTTGACGCCCGCCGTGTTCGTGTTCGTGCTGGCGATCTCCGCCTTCGGCCGGGTCTCGACCTCGCGTCAACAGGTGGCAGAGGCCGCCCGGGCCGGCGCCGAGGCGGCGGCGGTCGCCCCCGATCCCGCCACCGCTCGAGCCTCGGCGTTGGCGGATGCGACAGCCGAGGTCGCAGGCTCCGGGCATACCTGCGTCTCGCCGCAGATCCGGCCGGACCTCGGCGCCTTCTTCCCCGGCGGATCCGTCACCGTGACGGTTACCTGTGGCGTCGCGCTGTCCGACCTGTCGGTGCCCGGGATTCCGGGGTCGACGAGCATCACGGCGACGTCGACCGCCCCCATCGATCCGTACCGCCCGGTCGGCTGACGAATGGGACGAGCGGGCCGGCGCGTGACAGACGACGAAGGGTCGGTGACCGCGTTCGTGGCCCTGCTACTGGTCGCGCTGTTCGCGCTGACGGGGCTGGTGGTGGACGGCGGTAAGGCCATCAGTGCCCAGCAATCAGCGGTCGACGAGGCCGAGCAGGCGGCCCGGGCCGGTGCCGGTGCGCTGTCGGTCGACGCCCTCCGGAGCGGATCGGTGCGGATCGACCCGCAGGCGGCCGTCGCCGCTGCCGAGGCGTTCACCCTGGCAGCCGGCCATCCCGGGACGGCCACCGTGTCCGGAGGAACCGTGAGCGTCGAGATCCACTATCGGGTCGGAACCGACATCCTGGGCTTGGTCGGAATCGACTCGCTGCCCGTGTCGGCATCGGCTTCGGCGGTCGACGAGGCAGGCGTGACGGCGGCGAACCCGTGAGCGCGCCGCCCGATCTGGGGCGAGGTCCCCGTGCGGGCCCGAGGGCCTGGTTGTCCCTCCTTTCGCTCTTGTTCGTCGTCTTCGGGGTTCCGGTGGTCCTGCTCGCCGTCGGAGGACTGCCGTTCCGGCACGCCGGGTTCGGCGAGGTCGGCAGGATCGTCGCCACGGCACGAGCCGGCGGCGGCCTCCAGCCCGCCCTCCACTGGATCGCCTGGGGCGCGCTGTTGCTGGCATGGATCTCGTGGGCGTGGGTGACGGCATGCGTCGGGCTCGAGGTCCGATCCTGGATCACCGGCCGTACCCCGGCCGCGCTCCCGGCCAGCCGGACCGTGCAATCGGTGGTGGCGTGCCTGGTGGGAACCGCCCTGGCCGTTTCGGCGATGAGCAGGGACGGGCCCTCGGCGGGCACGAGCCACTTCCCCTCGAGCTCCGCTTTCGTCGCGACCCGCAATGCCGCCCGCACCGTGACCCTCGATGAGCTGCGCATCATCGAGGATGCCGATCCGCTCGACCGGCGACCCCGTGTCCGCTCTGTGCATCGGCCGGTCACGCTCGACCCGGTGCTGGCGGGGCCTTCCACCCGGTCCGTCGGGCCCCACGGAACGACCGGACCCGCACCCGACGAGGACGGCGTGGGAGTTCTTGCACGCGAGCAGGGGTCGAACGGCCGGGTGTCCGACGCTGGTCATCCGGCCCGACCGAGGCTGCACGAGGTCGGGACGAGGGAGACGCTGTGGTCGATCGCCTCCGACCGCCTGGGGTCACCCCGTCGCTGGCGAGAGCTGGCCGAGCTCAACTACGGGATCCGGCAATCCGACGGCGCGTCCCTCGGTCGGGACCACTGGGTGCGCCCGGGTTGGAGGCTCCGATTGCCCGCGACTGGCGGGCCCGGGGCGAAGCCGGTGCCAGCGCCGGAGCCCGCGCCCGGGGTGGAGCCCGTGCCCCATCACGGCCCTGGGCCGGATCACGTCGCCAGGGCCGAGCCCGTCGCCAGGGCCGACCCGTCGTCGGGGCGGAGCACCCTGTCGGTCGCACCCATCATCCCGGGCCACCCGTCCCCATGCCCACGCCGCCGTTCGTGCCCGTCGGGGCAGGCATCGTGGGCGCCGGGGTGGCCAATCTGTTGGACCGGATGAGACGGGTGCAGCAGCGCTACCGCCGAGAGGGCACGTTCATCGAACTGCCGGGTCCCGATCAGCGCGATCTCGAGCAACGTCTCCGTCTCGGTGAGGGGCCCACCATCCTGGAGGACGTCGACCGGTCCCTGCAGTCGCTCCGTCGGTGGTGGGAGCAGGAGCGCCGGCCACCACCGTCCATCGTGGGCGTCAAGGTCCGTCCCGACGTCGTCGAGGTGGTGGTGGACGGGCCCGTCGCACCGTGTCGGGTCCCCGACCACGTCCGGATCGCCGAGCGGGGGCGATCGGTGCTCGTCGATCGCCCGGTGGCCCTCCCGTCGAGCCGTGCCGGAGCCGAGACCGGGTCCGGTCCGGGTCCACGACCCTCCGGCGACGAAGCGGTGGCGCCGGTGTTGGTGACGGCTGGTTCGATCGACGACGGCGTCGCCATGGTCAACCTCGAGAGCTTGGGGACCCTGGCGGTGACCGGTTCCCGCGACATGTGTGACGGTTTCGTCCGGGCGCTCGCGCTGGAGCTCGCCACCTCGCGGTGGTCGGGACACTTCGACCTGGTGGTCGTGGGGTTCGGAGCCGAGCTCGTCCGCTTCCCGCGAGTGAGCGCCCGGGGGGACGTCGAGGACCTCACGAGAGAGCTCTGCCGTCGGCACGTCCGTGGCCGGCAGCGCCTCGAGCGGTCCGGGTTCGACTCCTTCTATCGGGCCCGGTGCGCCGACGGACCGATCGGCTGGGAACCGCTGGTGGTCCTCTGCGGCCCGGGCCTCGGAGGAGACGAGACGGCGGCGCTGGTCGAGACCGTTGCCGACGGCTCGACCGGGATCACCGTCGTCGCCTGCGGCGACGGGATCGAGGCGGCGCACACCGTCCACCTCGCCGACCATGGCCCGGTGTCACTCTCGGCCCTCGATGCCGCCATCCTGCCGCAACGGATCGATGCCGACGACCTCCGCGCCGCCTCGGCGCTGCTCGACATCGCCGCCCAGCGAGCACCGGTGCTCTCCTCCGACGAGCCCTATGTCAGCCTCCCGATCGGTCTCCCGATCCCGGAGGCCACCCGCCGAAGCGAGTCGGGACCAGTCCCGACAGAGCCAGCTCGTCCGAACGGATCGCTGCCCCCGATCGACGTGGTGTCCCGCCCCGCCCTGCCCGACTCCCTGCAGATCGAGGTGGCGGTCCTCGGACCGATCGAGATCCGCGGCGCCGCCCGGGAGTTCACCCGGGCCTGGGCCAAGGAGCTGGTCGTCTACCTGGCCATGCACCCGAACGGCGCGTCGAACGAGTCGTGGGCCACCGCGCTCTGGCCGGACCGGGTGATGGCGCCGGCCAGCCTCCACTCCACCGCGTCGGTGGCCAGACGGTGCCTCGGCCAGACCCCGGACGGCAAGGACCACCTCCCCCGGTCGCATGGGCGTCTGGCGCTCTCCGATTCGGTGGGCACCGACTGGGACCGTTTCGTGAGCTTCGCCGGCTCCTCGGACCTGGCGACCCGGCGGGCGGCGCTGGAGCTGATCCGCGGGCGGCCGTTCGACGGGCTGCGATCGACCGATTGGGCCATCCTCGAGGGGATCGGACCGGCCATCGAGGCTGCCGTCGTCGATTTGAGCGGACAGGTGGCCGGAACCTACCTGACCAGGAACCGACCCGACGAGGCGCAGTGGGCGGCCCGCAAGGGCCTACTGGTGAGCCCGTACGACGAGCGGCTGTACCGGATGCTGATGCGCGCCGCCGATGCCGCCGGTCATCCCGCCGGCGTCGAGGCGGTGATGGCCGAGCTCGTACGGCTGGTGGCGGACGACATCGAACCGATGGACTCGATCCATCCCGCCACCATCGACCTGTACCGATCGCTCAGCCGCAGGAGGAGATCCCGTCCGACGCTCCGCTAGCCTCCCGTCCCGAGGCGGAGGGAGCCGAGAGGAGTCGGGCGCACCATGGACGAACGGGTCCCGGCGGCGTTGCTTCAGAGCGATTCCGCCGTCCGCTTCGAGTGGGGGCAGAGCGGGACGGCGGCGCTGGCCTCCTCCGTCGGGTGCGTCGTGGTGGTCGACGTCTTGTCGTTTTCCACCGCTGTCTCGGTCGTCGTCGGCCGCGGCACGGAGGTGCTCGCTCATCCGGTTGCGGATCCGGACGCAACGCTGACCCCAGCGGACCTGCAGACGGAGATCGCCGTTCCACGCGCCGAGATCTCTCCTGAGCACCCCTGGACCCTCTCTCCCGCCGACTTGGCGACGGGGCCGTTGGCCGAGCGCCTCCTCCTACCCTCCCCAAATGGGGCGGCGATCGCTGGTGGGACCTCCGGCCTCGTCCTGGCTTGCTGCTTGCGAAACCGAGATGCCACGTTCCGGTGGCTGGCCGAGCACGGCATCGGCACCACGGAACGTCCCCTCCTCGTTGTCGCGGCGGGTGAAAGGTGGCCGGAGGGCTCCCTGCGGCCGTCGCTCGAAGACGCCATCGGTGCAGGGGCGCTCCTGTCGCGCTTCCAGGAGCGGGATTACCGCCTGTCCACCGAAGCGTCCGCCATGGCTGCCCTGTACGAGGCCACGGGAGACGTCCATCGAGCCGTGATCGGGAGCGCTACCGGCCTCGAGCTCGCCGGCAGAGGATACGGCCGTGACGTCGAGATGGCCGCCGAGCTCGACGTCGACGACTGGGCAGCAGTCAGGGAGGGTGGGGCCTTCGCCCGCGCCTAGCCGCCCCATCCGACACACCTGGGTCCGATGAACGGGGCGGGGCCCCCTCGATCGGAACGACCTCGACCGGAGCGAGCCCGGCCGGCCCCCGCTCAGCTACCGACGAGTTACAGAACCAGCTCGGCCATGATCTGGAGCGTCTCCGAGCCTCCCGTCACGAGCAGGGTGGTGGCGATGGACTCCCGCCATCCCTCGAGGTCGTCGCGGATCTTCTCCTTCGGCCCGATCAGGGCCGTGTCCTCGATGAGCGCGGTCGGGACGGCGGCCGTGGCCTCGTCCCGGTGGCCGGCCAGATAGAGCTCTTGGATCTTGACGGCGTCGGCCTCGTAGCCCATGCGGGAGAAGACGTCGAAGTGGAAATTCATCGACTTGGCCCCCATGCCCCCGATGTAGAGGGCGATGGAGGGCCGCATGGCGTCGGCCGCCCGCTCGATGTCGTCGTCGATGATGGTCGGGGCGAGGGCGATCACCTCGAAGTCCTCTGCGGCGTGGCGAGCCCCCGGCCGGGCGAATCCCTCGGCCAGGGCCGGCTCGAACGCCTTGACGGCGTTCGGGGAGAAGAAGATCGGGAACCACCCGTCGGCGATCTCTGCCGCCAGGGCGACGTTCTTCGGGCCTTCGGCCCCCATGATGATGGGGATCTCCCCGCGCAACGGATGGACGATCGATTTGAGCGGCTTCCCCAGCCCGGTTCCCCCCGGGTAGGGGAGCGGATAGTGGGGCCCGTCGTTGGTGACCGGCGCCTCCCGTGCCAGGACACGTCGGACGATGTCGACGTACTCGACCGTCCGGGCCAGCGGCTTCTCGAACGACTGGCCGTACCAGCCTTCGACCACCTGGGGCCCCGACACCCCGAGCCCGAGCACGAACCGTCCGCCCGAGAGGTGGTCGAGGGAGAGCGCCGCCATGGCCATGGCGGTCGGGGTGCGCGCCGACAGCTGGCACAGTGCCGTGCCGAGGCGGACCCGGCTGGTCCGGGACCCCCACCAGCTGAGCGGGGTGAGGGCGTCCGAGCCGTAGGCCTCGGCCGTCCAGACGGAATCGAACCCCAGCCTCTCGGCTTCGGCCACGAGGGCCGGAGCGTTCGCCGGCGGCGAGGCGCCCCAGTAGCCGAGCTGGAGCCCGAGCAGCAGATCCTTCATGAAGTCCTCCCTGGGCGGCGAACCCCGATCCACCGGCCGACGGCGCCTTCCGACGTCGCCCTCCGACCCTACCGTCGGGCGCCCCCGCCGGCGCCAATCCTGCGGATCCGCTCGAGCGAGCCCCCGGCTCTCCGTCGACAGGCATCCGAGCCGCGTGCGCCCGTTGCCCGCCCACCACGGCCGTCCAGCTCGGTGCGCCATCGCCTACCCTGAGCAACGCAAACCGTTCTTCCCGGAGGGGCGCCGTCGACCGAACCTCCGGACCGCCCGGACCGTCGAGTGAGCGATCGTCGTCGATCGAGCACCGACCGCGTCGACCAGCGCACCGCCGAACGAGCTCCCGGCAGCAGAGAGCACCGACTGACGAGGCCCGATGACCACGACCATGCCAGAGCTCAGCGTGTTCGACGGGAACCGCCCGACCCGGCCGGGTGACCTGACCCTCGAGACGGCGGGCATGGTCCCCATCCCCGAGGACGCCCGCTACGGCGCCAGCTGGCGGAACTTCACGGTCTGGTTCGCCCCCAACATGGAGCTCTCCGGGGTGTTCACCGGAACCCTCGCCGCCACGCTGGGGCTCGGCCTGTGGGAAGGACTCGGCGCCATCGTCATCGGGGTCGTGCTCGGCGCCCTGCCGGTCGCCGCCCTGTCGCTGTGGGGCCCGAAGACCGGGATGGCCCAGCTTCCCCTGGCCCGCCTGCCCTTCGGCAAGTCCATCGCCCTTCCGGCCCTCGTGCAGTGGCTGTCGGCGGTGGCCTGGGACGGCCTGGTCGGCCTGTTCGGCGGGGAGGCGGCCCAGCTCCTCTTCCACGTCCCCTTCGCCATCGGAGTGCTGGTGGTCCTGGCCCTCGAGGGGCTGGTCGGCTTCCTCGGCTACGAGTTCGTCCACCGGCTCCAGGCCTGGGGTGCCGGGATCCTCGCCGTGCTCTTCGCCGTCCTCACCTACAAGGTCGTCGAGCGCGGGAACTTCCCCGTGCACGGGACCGTCCACGGCGGGGCGGCGGTCGGGACCTTCGTCCTGATGACGGTGATCGCCTTCAGCGGCGGGTTCAGCTGGGCGACCTACGCCGCCGACTACAGCCGGTACATGGCCACCGACACCTCACGACGGCCGCTGTTCTGCTTCACGTTCGCCGGGCTCGCCGGGTCCTTCCTCTGGGTGTACGTCATCGGGCTGCTCGGCGCACGGTCGCTGACCGACCAGACCGCGGCCGGCGTTCGGGCGCTGATGGGCGGGGGCGTGCTGGGGGCTCTGGCGCTCGTGGCCGTGGCCTTCGGTGCGGTGACCAGCAACGCCATGAACGACTACTCGGGATCCCTGTCCGCCCAGGCCGGCGGGGTACGGGTCAAACGCCACCTGTCGGCCGCCTTCGGGACCCTCATCGCCTTCTTCCTGATCCTCTGGCTCCACACCGGGAACCTCTCTGCCAAGTTCCAGAACGTGCTGCTGTTCACCGCCTACTGGATCGCGCCGTTCCTCGCCGTCGTGGTCATCGACTGGGCGTCCCGTCGTGGAGACGTGAGCCGGCAGACCTTGGTCGACCTGCTCCGTTGGCAGAGCCTGCGGTCCGGATGGCCCGCCCTGTGCGCCCTGGTGGTGGGCTTCGCCGCGATGGTCCCCTTCATGGACACCGGGTTGGTGGTGGGCCCGGTCGCCGACGCCCTCGACGGAGCCGACATCTCCTTTGTCGGTGGGCTTCGTCGTGGCCGGACTCGTCTACTACCCGCTCCGGCGCCTCGCCGTCCGGCGACGCGAAAGCTCGGGAGCTCAGGCCATCTTGGCGATGAACTGCTCGGCGAACCCCTCGCACGCCGCCACCCGGGCGCGGTGCACCGACTCGGGCGTGTCGGCGTCCCCGGCCCGGACGCCCATCCACGGCGCGCAGAGCAGGTCGGTGACACCGGCGTCCTCGAGGCGCCGGTAGAGGTCGAGGTCGGGAGCGGCTCGCACGGCGAGGTAGATGGAGAAGGGCTCGCCCTCGCGGCCCGCTCGCCCGACCGCCTCCTTGATCCGCCCCACCTGCTCGAGCGCCTCGTCGGGTGCGACCGCCCCGGCGTTGACCCAACCGTCGCACAGGGTGCCGCCCGGCGCAGGGCGGCCGGGGAGTCGCCGCCGCCCGATGATCGGGACCGGCTCGGTCGGGGAGGGGTTCATCTGGCAGGGCGGCACGTCGTAGTAGGTCCCGTGGTACTCGACCCACCCGCCCCGCCACAGGGCCCGCAGCGCCGGGATCATGTCGTCGAGGCGCTTGCCGCGGTTGTGGAAGTCCTGCCCGGTCTGGGCGTACTCCTCCTCGCACCAGCCCACCCCGACCCCGAGCCGGACCCGGTTGTGGGAGAGGACGGCCGTCGTGCCCACCGACTTCGCCACCGTGATGAGGTCGCGCACCGGGGCGATGTAGACCCCGGTGGTGAAGGTGAGGTCGGTGGTGACCGACGACAGGGCGGAGATGAGGCACATCGGGTCGGGCCAGGCCGTCTCCTTCTCCCAGAAGGGGGCGCCGTCGGGCGCCGTCGAGTAGGTGTAGCGGGAGGTGAGGTGCCGGGGGTTGAACAGGTGGTCGGAGAGGTAGATCCCCGAGTACCCGAGCGAGTCGGACGGCGACCGAGAGGCCGACGGCCGACTCGAGGGGCAGGAAGGTGATGGCCTGGTGGAACCGCATGGCTAGCGACCGGCGGGCCCGGGCCGACCGCTCAACGGTCCGGGGACGCCGACGACGGCCTCGCCGCCAGCGGCGCCGAGGGGGTGAAGGCCACCGGCAGGTGCTTCACGCCGTTGATGAAGTTGGAGCGCAGCCGCTGGACCTCGCCGTCCAGCCGGATGTCGGGCAGCCGGTCGGCAGCCGGTCGAACATCACCCGGATCTCCATCCGGGCCAGGTTGGCCCCCAGGCAGAAGTGGGGCCCGCCACCGCCGAAGGCCATGTGGACATTGGGGGTCCGGCCGATGTCGAAACGATCCGGCTCCGGGAAGACCGTCTCGTCCCGGTTGGCCGAGACGTGCCAGAAGACCACCTTGTCGCCCTCGGCCACCGGCTGGTCGCCGATGACCACGTCGGAGGTGGCCTGCCGGCGGAAGTGCATGACCGGCGAGACGAACCGGAGCATCTCCTCGACGGCCGAGGGGAGCAGCGAGCGGTCGGCCAGCAGCCGCTGCCACTGGTCGGGATGGTCGAAGAAGGCCACCATGGCCCCGGAGATGAGGTTGCGGGTGGTCTCGTTGCCGGCCACCGACAGCAGCAGGAAGAAGAGGTCGAGCTCGAGCTGGGAGAGCCGGTCGCCGTCGATCTCGGCCTGGGTCAGGACGCTGAAGAGGTCCTCGTGGGGGTCGAGCCGCTTCTTGGCGCAGAGCTCGTCGGCGTAGGCGAACAGCTCCATCGACGCCTGCGCCGGGGCGTCCGCACCGGTGCCCGACTGGTACTCGGGGTCGGCGGACCCGATCATGGTGTTGGACCAGTCGAAGACCAGGTGGCGGTCCTCCTGGGGGACGCCCATCAGGTCGGCGATGACCTGGAGCGGCAGCTCGGCCGAGATCTGCTCGACGAAGTCGGCCGACCCCTGCTCGCAGACGCTGTCGATGATGTCGTCGGTGGCGCGCACCACCTTGTCCTCGAGGTCCCGGATCATCCGGGGCGTGAAGCCCTTGTTGACCAGGCGGCGGTAGCGGGTGTGCATCGGCGGGTCCATGTTGAGCATCATCATCCGCTGCTGGGCGAGGCCGTCCTCGTCCATGTCGGTGAAGAGCGCCGCGGCGCGGTAGGAGGAGAAGTGCTCGTAGTCGCGGTTGACGTTCACGCAGTCGTCGTAGCGGGTGACCGACCAGAACCCCTCGGCGAACCCGTCCGGATCGGGATGCCACTGGACGGGGTCGTCGCGCCGCAGGTGGGCGAACCACTGGTGGGGGACCCCGGCGACGAAGTTGTCGGGGTCGCACAGGTCGATGTCGGTGGTCTCCATGGTGCCTCCCCGAGCGCCCCGAGGCGGCATGCAACCTCGACCGGGCCCGTCCCGCCGGGGCGGATCCCCGGAACTTATTAGAACGTGTATCAGTTATCATAGGCCAGCCGCACCGGGCCGGGGCCTGGCACCGGCGGGGCAGGGCTGTGCCGGCATGCGCCGGAGGATCGGCGAGTCCGCCGGAGGCAGTGGAGGGAGGCTGAGCCATGCATCTCGAGGAGACCCCGGAGCAGCTGGCCTTGCGGGACGAGCTGCGGGCCTACTTCGCCGACATGCTGACGCCCGACGTCCGCCGGGCGCTGGACGGCGAGCAGGAGGGGGGCGAGGTCTTCCGCTCCCTGGTGCGCCGGATGGGAAAGGACGGCTGGCTCGGGATCGGCTGGCCGAAGGAGTACGGCGGGCAGGGCCGGCCCACCTCCGACCAGTTCATCTTCTTCACCGAGGTGCAGCGGGCCCGGGCACCGTTCCCGTTCGTGACCCTCAACACCGTCGGTCCCATGCTCATGCGCTTCGGCTCCGACGAGCAGAAGAGCTTCTTCCTCCCGGGCATCCTGGCCGGCGAGATCCACTTCGCCATCGGCTACACCGAGCCGGGTGCGGGCACCGACCTCGCCTCGCTGCGCACCCGGGCCGTGCTCGACGGTGACGAGTGGGTCATCAACGGCAACAAGATCTTCACCAGCGGCGCCGACCAGGCCGACTACATCTGGCTGGCCACCCGGACCGACCCCGACGCCCCCAAGCACAAGGGCATCTCGATCTTCCTCGTGCCCACCTCGGCGCCGGGGTTCTCCTGCACCCCGCTGGTCACCGTCGGCGGGGTGGCCACGACCGCCTCGTACTACGACGACGTCCGGGTGCCGGGCACCGCCCTCGTCGGGGAGCGGAACGAGGGCTGGCGCCTCATCACCGGCCAGCTCAACCACGAGCGGGTGGGTCTCGCCGCGGTCAGCGCCCTGGCCCAGCGGATGTGGGTCGAGACGGCCGGCTGCGCCCTCGAGCGGGGCCTCGGCGACGTGGCCTGGGTGCAGGCCGACCTCGGTCCGCACCTACGCCCTGCTCGAGGCCCAGAAGCTCCTCAACTGGCGCATGACGGCGGCGGTCGCCGACGACACGCTCGGTCCGGCGGACTCCTCGGCGGTCAAGGTGTTCGGCACCGAGTCGACCGTCGAGATCTACCGGCGCCTGCTCGGGGTGGTCGGCGCCGGCGGCTACCTCGCGCCGGGTTCACCCGGCGCGGTCCTCCACGGCGAGCTCGAGCGGGCCGGCCGCCAGTCCCAGATCAACACCTTCGGCGGCGGGGTGAACGAGGTCCAGCGCGAGATCCTGGCCACCGCCGGCCTCGGGATGAAGCGGGCCTCGCGGTGAGCGCCCTGCCCCGAGCAGAACCCGGGGTCGCAGCGGGCACCGAGCCCGGGCCCGAGGACGGCCTGCAGTCGTTCGTCGGGCAGCCCTCGGGACCGCTCCACCCGGGCGCCCGACCCGGTCAACCTGCCCATGATCCGTCACTGGGTCGAGGCCATGGGCGACCACAACCCGGTCTACGTCGACGACGAGGCCGCCCGCCGGGCCGGGTTCCCCGGGATCATCGCCCCGCCCACCATGCTCCAGGCCTGGATCATGCGGGGGCTGCGGGCCTCGCTCGACGTGGAGCGGGCCCGGGCGGCGGGCCAGGCGGGCGGGGACTCGGCCACCGATCGGTTGATGGGCCTGCTCGACGCGGCCGGCTACACCTCGGTGGTCGCCACCAACTGCGATCAGCACTACGTGCGACCGCTGGTGCTCGGCGACCACCTCCAGGTCTCGTCGGTGATCGACGCCGTGTCGCCGGAGAAGGAGACCGCGCTCGGCGTCGGCCGCTTCGTGACGACCCGGCTCGAGTTCACCGACCAGCACGGCGAGCCGGTCGCCACCATGCGGTTCCGCATCCTCAAGTTCCGGCCCCGCCCGGTCGAGCCGGATGGGGCCCGCCCGGGCCCCTCCGCCGCCTCCGCCCCTTCCGCCCCCTCCACCCGCTCCGCCGCCTCCACCCGCCCGTTGCGCCCCCGGCCGGCGCTGACCCAGGACAACCGGTTCTTCTTCGAGGGCGCCCGGCAACACAAGCTGCTCATCCAGCGCTGCGCGGCCTGCGGCACGCTGCGTCACCCTCCCCGGCCGGCCTGTGCCGCCTGCCGCTCCTTCGAGTGGGACACCGTGACCGCCTCGGGACGCGGCACCGTCTACAGCTACGTGGTCAACCACCATCCCCAGGTCCCCGCCTTCGACTACCCGCTGGTCATCGCCCTGGTCGAGCTCGAGGAGGGCACCCGGCTGGTGGCCAACGTCGCCGACATCACCCCGGAGAGCATCGCCATCGGCATGCCGGTGGTCGCCGGGTTCGAGGACTTCGACGACGAGCTGACCCTGCCGGTGTTCCGGCCCGCCGGGAGGCAGCGGCTGATGGACTTCAGCTTCAGCGAGGAGCAGCGCGCCGTGCAGGAGGCGGCGGCGGGGCTGTTCGCCGGCCTGGTGACCCCCGAGCGGGTCCAGCAGGTGGAGTCGACCGAGGACCGCTTCGACCGCGAGCTCTGGGCCGAGCTGGCCCGGGCCGACCTGCTCGGACTGGCGGTCCCCGAGGCCCTCGGCGGAGGCGGGTACGGGATGGTCGAGACGGCGCTGGTGCTCGAGGCCCAGGGGCGGGCGGTGGCGCCGGTCCCCCTGCTGGCGACGCTGGTGCTCGGGGCCATGCCCGTGGCCGCCTTCGGCGGCGAGCGGGTGCAGGCCGAGCTCCTGCCCGGCGTGGTCGCCGGCGAGCGCGTGCTGACGGCCGCGCTCACCGACGTGGCCGCCGACGTGGCGGCAGGAGGGGCGGGGCGCCCCTCGGTCCGCGGTCGGACCGTCGAAGGCGGACTCGCCCTGAGCGGCACGGCCTTCGCCGTCCCCTGGGCCCACGTGGCCGACCGGGTGCTCGTGCCGGCGTCGGTCGACGGCGGGACGGTCGTGGCCGTCGTCGACCCCCGATCGCCCGGGGTCAGCGTGGAGCGGGCGGTCACCACCAACCGCGAGGTCCATCCCCACCTCCATCTCGACGGCGCCCGGGTGGGCACCGACCGACCTGCTGGCCGGCGGTGACCCGGCCCGGGGCGGGGAGGTGGTCGACTGGATGCTGCAGCGGGCCTGGACCGGGCTCTGCGCCCTGCAGGTCGGGGTCACCGAGGCGGCGGTGTCCCAGACGGCGGCGTACCTCAACACCCGTGAGCAGTTCGGCCGGCCGCTCTCGACCTTCCAGGCCACCATGCTCCGGACGGCGGACGCCGCCATCGACACCGAGTCGATCCGGGTGACCATGTGGCAGGCGGCCTGGCGGCTCGACCACGGGTTGGACGCCGAGTTGGCGGTGAGCGTGGCCTCGTGGTTCGCCGCCGAAGCCGGGCAGCGGGCCGTCTTCGCCACCCAGCACCTCCACGGCGGGATCGGGGCCGACATCTCCTACCCGATCCATCGCTACTTCCTGTGGGGCAAGCAGATCGAGCTCCTGCTCGGCGCTCCGAGCGCCCACCTGGCCCGGCTCGGCCGCCAGGTCGTCGACGAGCTGCGGGCCGGACGGCCGGTGCCGGTATGAGCGCCGCGACGGGCGGCGGTGCGAGCGCCGCACCGGTGCCGGCATGGGCGCCCCACCGGAGCCGGATCGGGCGGCGCCGTCGGCACCGCGCCGGTTCCCGGGCCGAGACCCTGCGCTTCGAAGAGGTCGCCGTCGGTGACGTGCTCCCCGAGCTGGCGCTGCCCCTCACCCGGACCCTCATCGTGTCCACCGCCATCGCCTCGCGCGACTACCAGGACGTCCACCACGACCCGGTGCTCGCCGCCGAGCGCGGATCGAAGGACATCTTCATGAACATCCTCTCGACCAACGGCATCGTCGGCCGCTACGTCACCGACTGGACCGGTCCCGGTGGTGTCCTCACCGACGTCCGCATCCGACTCGGCGCGCCCAACTACCCCGACGACACCATGACCCTGACCGGATCGGTCACCGGCAAGGACGAATCGGTCGGAGCCGACGGGTACGGGGCCGTCGAGGTGGCCGTCCGCGGGGCCAACTCGCCTCGGCGACCACGTGACCGGCACCATCGGGGTGCGCCTCCCCGGAGCCCGGGTCGACCTGGCCGGCCGGACGGGCCGATGAGCGGGACCGAGCACGGCTTCGCCGGCAGGACGGCCATCGTCGGGATCGGAGCCACCGAGTTCTCCAAGGAGTCGGGGAGGAGCGACCTGCGCCTCGCCGTCGAGGCGGTGGACCTCGCCCTGCGCGACGCCGGCATCGAGCCGGCGGACGTGGACGGCATGGTGACCTTCAGCGCCGACACCAATCCCGAGATCGAGATCGCCCGGAGCCTCGGGATGGGCGAGCTCACCTTCTTCAGCCGGATCCACTACGGCGGGGGAGCGGCGTGCGCCACCATCCAGCAGGCCGCCATGGCGGTCGAGGCCGGGGTGGCCGACGTGGTGGTCTGCTACCGCGCCTTCAACGAGCGGTCCGGTCACCGCTTCGGCACCGGGGTGCAGGACCGTGCGCCGGTCCCCAACGCCGAGACGGCCCACTTCGCCTGGTACGCCCCGGTCGGTCTTCTGACCCCGGCCCAGTGGGTGGCCATGGCGGCCCAGCGGTACCTCCATGTGTCGGGCGCCACCTCCGAGGACCTCGGACGGGTGGCGGTGGCCGACCGGCGCCACGCCGCCACCAACCCGAAGGCCTGGTTCTACGGCAAGCCGATCACGCTCGAGGACCACCAGGCGTCGCGCTGGATCGTCGAGCCGCTCCACCTGCTCGACTGCTGCCAGGAGACCGACGGGGGACAGGCGCTGGTGGTCACCTCCCTCGAGCGGGCCCGCGACCTTCCCGCCCGGCCGGCGGTGATCGAGGCGGCGGCCCAGGGATCGGGTCCGGGGCAGGAGATGATGACCTCCTACTACGTGGGCGACCTCTGCGGGCTGGGCGAGATGGAGTCGGTGGCGCGCCAGCTCTGGCAGACCTCGGGGCTCGCCCCGACGGACATCCAGACCGCCGTGCTCTACGACCACTTCACCCCGTACGTCCTCTACCAGCTCGAGGAGCTGGGCTTCTGCGGCCGGGGCGAGGCCAAGGACTTCGTCGCCGACGGCAACATCGAGATCGGCGGCGGTCTGCCGGTCAACACCCACGGCGGCCAGCTCGGCGAGGCCTACCTCCACGGCATGAACGGCATCGCCGAGGGGGTGCGCCAGGTCCGGGGCACCTCGGTGAACCAGGTCGACGACGTGCACCACGTGCTGGTGACGGCCGGCACCGGTGTGCCGACCAGCGGGCTCGTCCTCGGGGCCGACGCCTGAGCGCTCCGGGGCGCCTCGGCGACCGGTCACCTGGGCGAACGCTGAATTCGGGCCGGCCCGTTCGTCCGCACTCCCGATGGAGCAAAGCCGCGGACCGACGGGGAGCGATCGCGTCCTGGCCACGGTGACGAGCCTCGGCCCCGACGGCACGGCCCGGGTCGCCCGCCTGGTCGGCGATGGCCGGGTCGATCTCGCCACGGTGGACCTCGTGGCCCGGATCGCCCTGGTCGAACGGCGCGCCGGGCGCCGGGTCCGGCTGGAGGGGGCGTGTCCGGGACTACGCGAGCTGCTCGACCTCACCGGGGTGGGCGCCCTGGTCGGGCTCGGAGGGGAGCCCGACGACGGGCCCGCCAGGCACGACGGGCCCGTGCCCGGGTGGCAGGCCGGCGCCCTCGATGACCTCGGCGCGGTCGAGCCGTCCTACTCTTCGGGTCCCGGCAGCGGGTCGGGTCTGTCGCCGGAAGGAGGGACGATGTCGATGACAGGTTCCAGGGGGGAAGGCACGGGGCCCACGATCCGGGTCCGGGGGCTCCACACCGTGGGCGTGCCCGTCGCCGACCAGGACCGGGCGCTGCGCTTCTACGTCGACACCCTGGGGTTCGCCGAACGCCTCGACGTGCCGATCGGGCAGGGGAAGCGATGGATCGTGGTCGCCCCGCCGGAAGGGACGACGACGATCGCCCTGGTGGCGGCCAGCGAGCGGGCACCGGCCGGGGTCGAGACGGGCATCCGCCTGATCAGTGCCGACATCCCCGGAGACCACGCCGCCCTGGTCGAACGCGGCGTCGACGTGGACGAGGTCCTCCGCTGGCCGGGCGTTCCGGCGATGTTCTCCTTCCGCGACCTCGACGGCAACGGCCTCGAGCTGGTCGCCGGAGACTGACGTGGGCGGAGCGACCCGGTCCGCTGCCGTCGAACCGGCCGCGGCACTAGCATCGTCGTCCGTGACGGTGGGCACCCACGGGCTCCGGACCGAGGACCTCGAGACCTACCGTCGGGAGCTCACCGGCTACTGCTACCGGATGCTCGGCTCGGGGTTCGACGCCGAGGACGCCGTGCAGGAGACCATGCTGCGGGCCTGGCGTGCCGCCGGCGGGTTCGAGGGACGCTCGTCGGTCCGGTCGTGGCTCTACCGGATCGCCACCAACGTGTGCCTGGACCAGCTCCGGGGCAGCCAGCGCCGGGCGCGCCCGATGGAGCTCGGGCCGTCCCGCCCCCCGGTCCCGTCGTCACTGGAGGCCAGGCTGCCCGAGGGCGCCTGGGTCTCGCCGATCGCCGACGACCGGGTGCTGCCGGTCGAGGCCGATCCGGCCGAGGTGCTCGCCGAACGGGACAGCGTCCGGTTGGCCTTCGTCGCCGCCTTGCAGCACCTCCCGCCCCGCCAGCGGGCCGCCCTCATCCTGTGCGAGGTGCTCCGTTGGCAGGTGGCCGAGGCCGCCGAGCTCATGGACACCACGACGGCGGCCGTCAACAGCGCTCTGCAGCGGGCCCGGGCAACGCTCGCCTCCCTCGACACCGGGCAGCCGACGCCCTCCCTCGACGCCGCCCAGGCCGACCTGCTGGCCCGGTACGTGGACGCCTTCGAGCGCTACGACATCGACGACCTGGTCAGCCTGCTCCACGAGGACGCCGTCCAGACCATGCCGCCCTACGCCATGTGGCTGGAGGGTTCGGCCGACATCGGCCGCTTCATGCTCGGCCCCGGCATCGGGTGCCGTGGATCGCGGCTCCTGCCGACGGCGGCCAACGGCCTCCCGGCCTTCGGGCACTACAAGCCCGATCCCGCCGGCGGGCATGCGCCCTGGGCCCTCATGGTCATCGAGACGTCGGGGACCAAGGTGGCGGCGATCCACTCGTTCCTGGAGCCAGAGCGGCTCTTTGCCGCCTTCGGCCTGCCGGCGCACCTGCCGGCCTGACCCCGCCCGGCGAGGACCCGGCAAGTCCGGGCCGCGACCAGGCGACGGCCCGGGTCAGCCCCGGCCCTGGCGGTCGGCGACCGCCCGGTCGAGGGCCTCGGCTTCGGCCCGCGACAACCGCCGGTAGGCGGCCCGGGGCTCGGGCCTCCACCACACCGGGTCCTCCACGTTCCACCGCTCTGCCCGGAGCACCCGCTTGATCACCTTGGTGGTGGCCGTGACGGGCAGCTCCTCGGCGACGCGCACGTATCGCGGTGACCACTTCGTGCCGAGGTCGGCCTCGCCGGCCAGGAACCCGGCGAAGTCCTCGGGATCGAACTCGCTGCCCGGACGGAGCAGCAGGGTGGCCATGACCTGGTCGCCGACGTCGGTGTCGGGCACGGCGTAGACCGAGGCCAGCACCACGTCCGGGTGGCGCTGGAGCACGTCCTCGACCGGGGCGGCGGCGAAGTTCTCCCCGTCGACCCGGAGCCAGTCGAAGTCCCTGCCCCCGAAGTAGAAGAAGTCGTCCTCGTCCCGGTAGGCCAGGTCACCGGTCCAGTACCAGCCGTTCCGGATGCGGGCCGCCTCGGCCTCGGTGTTGCGCCAGTAGCCCTCGAACCCGGCGGCACCACCCTGGGCCACCATCTCGCCGATGGCCTCCTCGGCGTTGAGCAGCCTCCCGTGCTCGTCGAACACCGCCCGGGGGCACTCTTCTCCGGTCTCGGGGTCGACCACCATGGTGCCCGGCGCCGCCCGGCCGAGGGCGCCCTTCGGGGTGTCGGGCGTGCGCTGGACGGTCGCCCCGCCCTCGGTGGACCCGTAGGCGTCGTGCACGGAACAGCCGAAGCGCTCGGCGAACCGGGCGACGTCGGCCGCCGCCGCCTCGTTGCCGAAGGCCCGCCGGAGGGGGTTGTCGGCGTCGTCGGCCCGTTCCGGCGTGGCGAGGACGTAGGAGAGCGGCTTGCCGACGTAGTTGAAGTAGGTGACCCCGTAGCGGCGGATGTCGGCGAGGAACCCCGAGGCGCTGAACCGCTCGCGGAGGGCGACGGCGGCGCCACCGGCGAGGGCCGGAGCCCAGCCCGCCATCAGGGCGTTGGAGTGGAAGAGCGGCATGGCCAGATAGCACACGTCGTCCGGGGTCAGCTCGAACATCTGGGCCACGATGCCGCCGATGCGGGCCAGCCGGCCCTGGCTGCACCGGCAGGCCTTGGGTGCCCCCGAGGTCCCCGAGGTGAACAGCAGCAGGCCGAGGGTGTCGGGGCCGACCCCCGTGGCGGCGCGGTCGGGGAGGGGAGCTCCGGCCATCTGCGGTGAGGAGGTCGCGGTAGGGGCCGCTCGAGCCCAGGTCGCCGGTCGGGTCGTCGATCACCAGGATGCGCTCGGGGGGGAGCGCCGGTCCGAGGTCGTGGCCTTCCACCAACGAGCGGTAGTGGGGGCTGGTGACGAGCAGCTGGCACTCGGTGTGGGCGAGGTCGCGGGCCAGCTCGTCCCCCCGGTGGGTCGGGTTCCCGCCGACCAGCACCGCGCCGGCCAGGGCGGCCGCCCCCATCCAGAACACGTACTCGGGCACGTTGTCGAGCAGGAGCGCCACGTGGAACGGGCCCGGGCGGCGCAGGTCGGTGAGCGCGGCGGCCCGCTCGGCCTGTGCCGCCAGCACCTGGTGGTGGCTCCAGGTGCGGTCCGCGAACAGGAGTCCGGTCCGGTGGTTGCCGGCCTGGGCTCGGATCAGCTCGTCGACGGTCTCCATGGCACCTCGGGTTCGTCCGCTCGGGTCAGGACGGGTCAGGACGGGTCAGGACGGGGTCAGGCGGCCAGGCACAAATCTGGAACACGTTGCAATTTAGCAACCTCGCTGTTACCGTGAACCCTGCGCCAGCGCCGAGCGAGAGGAGCGCGCCGCATGGAGTTCGGAGTCTTCCTGAACGGCTACGTGCCCGGCCCCGCCGCCCACGATCCCGCCTGCGAGCACGAGATGCTCCGGCGGGAGATGGGATACGTCATCGAGGCGGACCGGTTCAACTGGAAGTACGCCTGGCTGGGCGAGCACCACACGTTGACCGAGTACAGCCACATGTCCTCTCCCGAGGTGATCATGGGTTACCTCGCCCACGCCACCGAGCGCATCCACGTGGGCACCGGCATCATGAACATCTCGCCCCGCGTCAACCACCCGGTGCGCTGCGCCGAGCGGGTGACGATGCTCGACCACGTCTTCGAGGGCCGGTTCGAGTGGGGCACCGGCCGCGGCGCCGGCAGCCACGAGATCGCCACCTTCAACATCCTCGACAAGAACTCGACCAAGGCGGAGTGGAACGAGGTCATCCGCCAGATCCCCCGCATGTGGGAGGAGAAGGACTACATGTACGAGGGGGAGAGCTTCACCGTGCCCTACCCCCACAACATCCTGCCCAAGCCCTACCGCGGCCAGGGCCACCCACCGATCTGGGTCGGCTGTGGCAATCCCGGCACCTTCACCCAGGCCGGCGAGCTCGGCATCGGCGCCATCGCCTTCAACTTCGAGCCCATCTACAACCTGCGTGGTCGGATCGAGGCCTACAAGGAGGGGATCGCCAACTGCACCGAGCCGCTCGGTCAGTTCAAGAACGACAACGTGATGATGACCAACGCGGTCATCTGCCTGAGCGACCGGAAGAAGGCGCGCCAGGTGGCGCTGCGCCGCGGCCGGGGCTACCTCTACTCCCTGGTGTGCAACTACCACGACACCATCCCCCACGAGGAGGGGGTCCCGGTGTGGCCCGAGCGGCCCCATACGATCACCGACGAGGGCATGCTCGACCACCTCATCGAAGGCGGCTGGCTGCTGTGCGGCGAGCCCGACGAGGTCGCCGAGCAGGTGGCCAAGTACCAGACGGTCGGCTGCGACCAGCTGGTCTTCGGCTTGCCGTCGGACTCGTTCATGGAGGACGAGATCCACGAGATGCTCGATGTCTTCGGGACGAAGGTCATCCCCCAGTTCGACCCCGACCCCGTCCACTCGACCACCCGCTACCGGCAGACCGCCAAGCGGAAGTACCGGGACTTCAACTTCCCCGTTCCCGACGTCGAGGTCGCGGAGCTGCCCACCAACGCCATGATCCAGCTGGACGGGACCCGGACCCTGTAGGGCTGGTCCCCGAGCCCGCCGGGGCGGGAGCCGCGGTTCAGGCGGGCGCCGACCGGCCCCACGCCGCCACCAGCTCGTCCACGGTCGTCACCGTCGAGATCAGCGGGAACGTCTCGGCGAGGACGGCCGCCGCATAACCGGCCGGCAGCCCGGCCACCGTGTCGCGGGGCACCACCACCGAGTAGCCGAGGTCGACGGCCTCGATGGCCAGACCGAGCACCCCGAGGTTGACCGACACCCCGGTGGCGATCACGGTCCGGACGTCGAGGCTCCGGAGCAGGGCGTCGAGCGAGGTCCCGGTGAACGGGGAGACCCCGTGACGGCGCGGCGACACCAGGTCGCCCGGCTCGGCCCCGAGCTCCTCGACGAGCTCGGTCGCCGGCGTTCCCGCCAGCAGGTGGTCGGGGTTCCGCACCGCGGCCGCCACCAGCTGGCAGTTCACGAAGGTCCCGGCCCGGTCGGCCCGGAACTCGGCCGTGCAGTGGACGACCGGGATCCCTCGGGTCCGGGCCTCCGCCGACAATCGGGCGGTGTTCGGGACGACCCCGGCGGCCGCCGCGGCCTCGGCCAGCTGCGGGAAGGAGCTGAGGTCCCCGATCACCCCGCGCTGGATCTCCATGGTCAGGACGGCGCAGCGGACCGGGGCGGCCAGCTCGCTCAAGTCGACGGGCACCGGAGCGCGTGCCGTCAGGCCCCGGCCGCCGCCGTGCGGGCCCCGCCCGGGTCGGTCTCTTCGGGCACCTCGGCGACGATCCCCGCCGCCCACCGGTAGTCGGGCTTGCCGCTCGGCGAGCGCACGATGTGCTCGACCACGTGGAGCTGGCGCGGGACCTTGTACCCGGCGATGGCCTGCCGGCAGTGGGCCTGGATGTCCTCGAGGCTCGGGTGCCGGCCCGGGCGGGGCTGGATGATGGCCGCCACCCGCTGGCCCCAGCGCTCGTCGGGCGCCCCGACCACGATGGCGTCGAAGACGTCGGGGTACGAGCGGACGGCCGACTCCACCTCCTCGGGGAAGATCTTCTCGCCCCCGGAATTGATGGAGACCGATCCCCGGCCGAGCAGGGTGATCGATCCGTCCTCCTCCACCGTGGCGAAGTCACCGGGCATCACGTAACGGGTACCGTCGACCTCGACGAAGACCTCCGCCGTCTTGACGGGGTCGTTGTAGTACCCGACCGGGATGTCCCCGTAGCGGGCGATCTTGCCGATGACTCCCGACCCCGGGACGACCGGCTTCAGGTCCTCGTCGAACACCACGGTGTTGCCGAGCACGGACACCGTCGGCCCGCTCTTCATGGCCGTGTTGTCCTTGCCCATGGTGATCATGCCGTTGTTGCCCGATTCCGACGAACCGACGGCGTCGACGATCACGATGTTCGGCAGGTGCGCGAAGAACTGGTCCTTGACCGGCGCGGAAAACAGCGCAGCCGACGAGGTGACGGCCATCAGCGAGGACAGGTCGTAGGAGGCGCCGGGGTCGTCGAGCGCCTCGATCAGCGGCTTGCCCATGGCGTCCCCGGTGATCATCACCGAGTTGGCCCTCTCGGTCTCGACCAGCTTCCACACGGTGTGGGGGTCGAACCTCGGCACCAGCACCGTCTTGTTGCCCACGAAGCTCTGGCCCATGACCGACCACTGGGTGGCACCGTGCATCAGCGGGGCGATCGGGAGCAGGGTCACCTGGCCTCCCCGGCCCTTCTCGACCATCTCCTCGGGTCGCTCGACCCGGGTGTTGGAATGGGGATCGACCCCGCCGCCGAGCGCGTAGAAGACGTCCTCGTGCCGCCAGACGACACCCTTGGGCATGCCCGTCGTGCCCCCGGTGTAGAGGATGTAGTGGTCGCCGCCCGAGCGGGGCCCGAAGTCGCGGTCGGGGCTCCCGGCGGCCATGGCCTCCTCGAAGGGGACGGTTCCCTCGCCGAGCGGCGCTCCCGATCCGTCCTCGATCCCCACCAGCAGCCGGAGGTCGGGTAGCCCGGGGAGCAGCTCGGCCACCCGCGGCCCGTACTCCGCCTGGTGCACCAGGGCCACCAGGTCGGCGTTGCCGAAGAGGTAGGCCAGCTCGTCCTTGACGTAGCGGTAGTTGATGTTGATCCACACCGCCCGCAGCTTGAAGACCGCCCAGGCCGTCTCGACCCACTCCACGCTGTTCTGGGAGTAGATGCCGACGTGGTCGCCGGGCCCGATGCCCCGGTCGGCGAGGAAGTGGGCCAGCCGGTTGGCCCGCCCCTCCATGTCGGCGAAGGTCCGGCGCTTCCCGTCCGCCACCAGGTACTCCCGGTCGCCGAAGGCGTCGGCGGCCGCCTCGAACAGATCGGCCAGGTTGAACGTCATCGGAACCTCAGTAGAACACGTTTCGATTTAGGCGGCAATTGGCGACGAGCTTCGATGCGGACGACCGACGGCCTCTGACGCGGGCACCCGGGGGCGGCGCTGACGCTGAGCGGTGGACGCTGGAACGGTGGATGCCGGGCCGGTGGATGTTGGGCCGGTGGATGCTGGACCGGCTAGGGAACGTCGAGGCCGATCTGCGATCGCACCTCGGCCGTCCGGGACCATCCGTCCTCGATGGCACGCCGCAGGTTCTCTGCCGTGTTGCCCTCCGGTTCGGTCGAGGTGGCCCGCTGCCAGATGGCCTGCCGGGTCCGACCGAGCGCACCTCCGATCTCCTTCCAGGTCTTGCCCTTGGCGCGGGCCGCATGGATCGCCTGGCGCTCGACCTCCTTGAAGTAGCGCTGGAACTTCGCCACTGTCTCCAGCACCTCGACGGGGTCTGGCTCGGAGCTAGAGCGCAGCGATTCCCATCGGTCCCAGGATTCATCCCTCACGGGCCCAGGTTGCCTCATCGAGCGGGTTCCGTCAAGGTTTCTTGACGAATCACCGCGCCTCGTGAACTCGATGCGGTGGGCGACCCGCCGTGACGAGCGACGGCCGTGGCGCAGGCGTCAATCGAAGGTCTCGTCGAAGGTGGCGATGACCGGGACCGGGGGCGTCGACCCGGTCGCGAGCGGGGTCGGCACCGCCAGCCCGGGCGCGGCCCCCGGCTCGCCCCTCCCCGTACCCGATCCCGAGCGGGACCGGAGCGCGTCGCGCACCGATCGGGCCAGTCCGGATGCGTCCAGACCGAGCCGCGAGAGGATCCGGTCGGGCTTGTCCTGGGCGAGATAGGCGCGGGGGATCCCGAGCGAGACCACCGGGGGGGCGCTCCCCACCGGGCACGAACCCCGGAGGGCGTCGGCGAGGTAGGAGCCCGCTCCTCCTTGGCGGATGCCGTCCTCGGCCGTCACCACCACGTCGTGCCGGGCGGCATCGGCCAGCATGGCGGGGTCCGGCTCGGAGACCACCCGGACGTCCCACACACTGGCGCGGATCCCCTCGGCGGCGAGCAGCGCAGCTGCCTCCTCGGCCGGGCCGACCATCTTCCCCACGGCCAGCAGGCAGGCCGAGCCGTCCCCGGCGATCACCTGGCGCGCCGCAAGTCCCGACCCCGCCGTCCCCGGCGCCCTCCAGGGCGCCGGCGTCTTCGGAAACCGGATGACCGAAGGCCCGGGGAGCGCCAGCGCCTCGGCCAGCATGACCTCGACCTCCTCGGCGGAGGACGGGGCGAACAGGGTGACGCCGGGGATCGACAGTGCGAGCGCCATGTCGAGCACCCCGTGGTGGCTCGGACCGTCGTCACCGGTGATGCCCGCCCGGTCGAGCACCATCACCACCGGAAGGCGGTGAAGGCCGACGTCGAGGTTCGCCTGGTCGAAGGCTCGGCTGAAGAACGTCGAGTAGACCGCCACCACCGGGCGCATCCCGGCCATGGCCATGCCCGCCGCCGAGGTGAGGGCGTGCTGCTCGGCGATGCCGACGTCGACGAACCGGTCGGGGAACCGGGCCTCGAAGGGGAGCAGGCCGGTGGGACCCGGCATGGCCGCGGTGATGGCCACGATGCGGGGGTCGGCTTCGGCATGGCGGAGGAGCGAGCGGGTGAAGGCGTCGGTGAAGGTGGTCACCGGCAGCTCGGCCGCTTCGTCGACCTCGGACTCGGCCTCGTCGGCCGCCGTCGGGCCCCGTACGGCGCCCACCCTCTCTCCGTTGGTGCCCGGGTCGGTGCCGGTCCCCGAGGCCGCACCCGCCGGCGCCGAGCCCGGTGCCGGCGAGGCGGCCACCTTGAAGTCGTGGAGCCGCTGGATGTCGTCGTCCTCGGCGGGCGCGTAGCCGCGGCCCTTTTGGGTCAGCACGTGCACCACGATGGGCCCGCGCCACTCCGTGGCGTTGGCCAGCGCCTGCTCGACGCCGGTGATGTCGTGCCCGTCGATGGGCCCGGCGTAGCGGATCCCGAGCGCCTCGAAGAAGGTGTGGGGGGTGACCGCCTCGCGCAGCGCGCTGGCCAGGCCGCGCACCCCGCCGTAGGCGAGGTCGCCGACGGCGGGCAGCTCGCGGATGAGGTGGCGGAGCCGCTGGCGGGCGTGCACGTAGGCGGGGTTGAGCCGGAGGTAGGTGAGGCTGAGCGAGAGCCGCGACACGGTCGGGGCGTACGAGCGGCCGTTGTCGTTGAGGACGATGACCACCTGCTTGCCCGAGTGGCCGAGATTGTTGAGGGCCTCGTAGGCCATGCCGCCGGTGAGCGCGCCGTCGCCCACCACGGCGACCACCCGACGGTGGATGCCCTGGAGCTCGAACGCGCTGGCCAGGCCGTGGGCATAGCTGAGGACGGTGGAGGCGTGGCTGTTCTCCACCCAGTCGTGCTCGGACTCGGCCCGGTTCGGGTACCCCGAGAGCCCCTCGCCCTGGCGCAACCCGGGGAAGGCGGCACGGCGACCGGTGACCAGCTTGTGCACGTAGGCCTGGTGGCCGGTGTCCCACAGGACGACGTCACGGGGAGACTCGAAGGTCCGGTGGAGCGCCAGGGTGAGCTCGACCACTCCGAGGTTGGAGCCGAGATGCCCGCCCGTGGCGGTCACCGTCTCGACGATGAACCCTCGGATCTCTTCGGACAGCAGCGACAGCTCGTCCGGGGTGAGGCCACGCAGATCGGCGGGGGAGTCGATGCGCTCGAGGATCATGGGAGATCGATGTCCATGGGAGGAGGGAACCGGTGGCCCCGGTCCGCGTTCAGGCTACCAGCGGGTGGCGAGATCGCCCGGCCACGCACCCGGGCCGACGAGCTGACGGCCCCGGGCCGAGCCCGCCGGCTCGGCCCCCGCACGGGTTCAGCGGGCGTTCGCCAGAAAGGACTGGCGGTCCACCACCACCCGGACCAGCTTGCCCGCCGCCACCAGTCCCGCGCTCTCGGACACCGACAGCGTGAAGACCAGGCGCCGTCCCTCGATCCGGTCGAGGGTGGCCTCGGCCGTCACCGTCCCACCCACCCCGACGGGGACCAGGTGGTCGAACTGGACCCGCTTGGCCACCGAGGTCGCCTGTTCGGGCAGCTCGTGGTCGAGTGCCTTGCAGCTCGCCTCCTCGCACAGGGCCACCAGGCGGGGCGTGGCGAGCACCGGCACCGATCCGGTGTGGAGGGCCTCGGCGGTGTCGGCGTCGGTGACCCGCAGCTCGATGCGGGCCGACAGGCCGGTCCGGGGCGCCACGCCGGTACGATACGTGACACGGGCACCGGCCACCAAGCACGGCGCCGCGTCGCGAGGAGGCCGTCGTGATCGAAACCCCCGTGCTCGAACGGGTGCTGTCGGGAGCGTTGCGTGGCGGCGGTGACTTCGCCGAGGTGTTCGCCGAGGACCGCTCGACGTCGTCGGCCCTGCTGGACGACGGGCGGGTCGAGGAGCTGTCGTCGGGGCGGGAACGGGGCGCGGGGATCCGGGTGGTGTCCGGGGAGACCACCGGCTTCGCCCACACCGCCGACCTCTCCGAGGCCGGCCTCCTGCGGGCGGCCGAGGCGGCGTCGGCGGTGGCCCGGCGGGGCGGAGGCGGTACGGCGACCGTGGCGCTCGCCGACCGCCGGCGGCGCCGACGCCCACCCGTCGGGTCGCAGACGGCCGAGCCGGCCCGCGGCTCGGGTCGAAGGGGGAGACCCTCGAGCTGTTGCGGCCGGGCCGACGAGGCGGCCCGGAGCTCCGGCGGTGCCATCTCCCAGGTGCAGGCGGCCTGCGGCGGGTCGCGACGCCAGGTGCTCGTCGCCAACTCCGAAGGCCTGCTCGCCGGGGACGAGCAGGTCCGGACCCGGTTCTCGGTGTCGTGCGTGGCGACGGGCGACACCGGGCTCCAGACCGGGTTCGAGTCGGCCGCCCGCACCCTCGGGTTCGAGCTCTTCGACGAGGTCTCGGTCGAGGAGCTGGCCGCGCTGGCCGCCCGCCGGGCCCTGTCCAAGCTCACCGCCCGCCCGGCACCGTCGGGTGAGCTCCCGGTGGTGCTCGCCGGGGGGAGCGGCGGCATCCTGTTCCACGAGGCGTGCGGCCACGGGCTCGAGGCCGACCACATCGTGAAGGACGCCTCGGTCTACACCGGCAAGGTCGGCCAGCGGGTGGCGAGCCCGCTGGTCACCCTGGTCGACGACGGCACGGTCGGGACCGAGTGGGGGACCTACGCCGTCGACGACGAGGGCCGGCCCGGCCAGCGCAACGTCCTCATCGAGGACGGCGTCCTCACCGACTACCTGTGGGACTACCTCCGGGCCCGCAAGGAGGGCCGGGTCTCGTCGGGCAACGGGCGCCGCCAGACCTACCAGCACCTGCCCATGGTGCGGATGACCAACACCTTCCTCCTCCCCGGCGGGGAGGACCCCGACGAGATCGTCGCCCAGACGCCGCGGGGGGTCTACGTGGCCAAGCTCGGCGGCGGCCAGGTCAACACCACGACCGGCGACTTCGTGTTCGGGACCACCGAGGCCTACCTCATCGAGGACGGCCGGATCACCGAGCCGCTCCGCGACGCCAACCTCATCGGCAACGGCCCCGAGATCCTCCAGCGGATCGACGCCGTGGCCACCGACTTCGCCATGACCCCGGGCACCTGCGGCAAGGACGGACAGAGCGTGCCGGTGGGCTGCGGGCAGGCCACCCTGCGGGTCACCGGTGTCACCATCGGCGGGACGGCCGGGTGAGCACCGCCGGCGCCACCGCCACCACGACCGGCACGGGCACCGCCACCGGCGCCGGGCCCGGCACCGACGAATTGCTCGAGCTGGCCGACCGGGTGGCCGGGTGGGCCCGGCCCGGCGAGGAGCATCGAGGTGTACGTGGCCCGCGGCGACGAGACCGAGATCCGGGCCTACGACGGCGAGGTCGAGTCGCTGACCTCGGCCACCTCGGCCGGGATCGGCATCCGGGTGGTGACCGAGCACCGGCTCGGCTTCGCCTGGGCCGGCTCCCTCGAGGGTCCGGTCCCCGAGGAGACGCTGGCCGAGGCGCGGGACAACGCCGCCTTCGCCACCGCCGACGAGCACGTCCGGCTGGCCGTGCCCGACGGGGTGGCCGCCGCCGATCTGGACCTGTGGGACGAGGCGCTCGGCTCGGTGCCCACCACCGACAAGGTGGACCTGGCCCTCGGGCTCGAGCGCGCCGCCCGCGCCGCCGACCCGCGCATCCGCCAGGTCGACCATGCCGACTACGGCGACGGGTCGGTCGAGGTGGCGCTGGTCTCGACGACCGGGATCCGCGCCTCGAGCCGCAAGACGTCGGGCTACCTGTCGGTCGGGGTCATCGCCGGCGACGGTGATGCCAGCCAGACCGGCAGCGGGTTCAGCGTGAGCCGGGGCTTCGCCGGCCTGGACCCGGACCGGGCCACTGCCGACGCGGTGACCCGGGCGGTGCGCATGCTCGGCGCCGCCAAGGGCCCCTCCGCCCGGACGACCGTGGTCTTCGACCGCCGGGTGGCCACCACCCTGCTTGTCGGTCGTCGTCCTCGGCGCTGTCGGGTGAGGCGGTGATCAAGGGCCGGTCGTTCTTCGCCGGCCGGATCGGCGAGGCGGTCGGTGACGCCGGCCTGACCCTGGTCGACGACCCGACCGACCCGCGCGCCTATGGCGCCTCGACCTACGACGCCGAGGGCCTGGCCTGCCGGCGCAACGTGCTGATCGATGCCGGGGTGCTCCGGGCCTTCCTCTACGACACCGTGTCGGCATCGCGGGCGGGCACCTCGTCCACCGGATCGGCGGTCCGGGGTGGCTACGCCGGCACGCCGGCACCGGGATGCCGAGCCCTCACCCTCGCCCCCGGTCCCGAGGGCTACGACGAGGACGGCGTGCTGGCGGCGGTGGGCGAGGGCGCTGTTCGTCCAGTCGCTCACCGGGGTCCACTCGGGGGTGAACCCGATCAGCGGGGACTTCTCGGTCGGGGCCGAGGGCCTGATGATCCGGGACGGCCGGCTGGCCGAGCCGGTCCGGGAGGTGACGGTGGCCTCGACCCTCCAGCGCATGCTGCAGTCGCTGGTCGCCGTCGGGGCCGACGTCGAGTGGCTCCCGGGCATCGCCGCCGGCCAGACCCTGGCCGTCGGCGACATGCAGCTCAGCGGGGTCTGAGCCGCCGTCCCGCCCGTCAGCTGATCGGACGCCCGACGGTCAGTTCTTGACGTCGGCGGTGGCCTTGGTGCACGCCGCCAGGGCGTTCGGCTGCGAGGTGTAGTAGATCGACCCGGTGATGGCGAGGCTGTAGGGCCCGGCCGAGGCCGCCGTCGCCGCCCCGCCGGTCCAGAGCGGGGCGGCACCGGCTGCCGCTGCCGAGCTCGCCCCGCTGCTGCCCGAGGAGCCGCTGGCCCCCGAGGACCCGCTGCTCCCCGACGCCGCCGCCCCGAAGGCCAGCACGAAGGTCTGGATCACGAACAGGCGAGGGAAGTTGTCGAGACCGTTGACGAAGGCCAGCACCTGTCCGTAGTTGCCGGTCACCGCCACGGTGGTCGGCACGGCCGTCACCCCGCCGGCGCCGGCGGCGGAGCCCGACCCCGGTGACCCCGACGAGGACGGGGCGGTGGTCGGAGTCGTCGAGCCGGAGGTGGAGGAGGCCGGAGCGAAGCCGCTGAACTGGGTGAGGGTCACCCCCGAGCTCGAGGTGAGGGCGTTGAACTGGCTCTCGAACGAGGACTCCTCGGCGTCGATGTCGGTCGGGGTCTGCACGCTCGGGATCTGGGTGCTGATCTTCTGCAGGTCGGCGCAGCTCGCCGAGAGCTTCTGCTGCTCGGTCCGGAGGGTGGCGAGCTTCGACTGCAGCGAGGCCTGCTGGGTCTGCAGCTGGGTCTGCTGGGCCCGCGAGGTTGGACAGCTTCGAGTTCTGGGGTGCGATCAGGGCCACCCACAGCAGCAGGGCGACGACGACGGTGCCCGCGCCGATCAGCAGGGGCACCCGGTACTCGCGGGCCGCGTTCACTTGAGGCTCCCGTTCTTGGAGAGGCTGGCGTTGGGGGTGACCGACACGGTGAAGGGGAAGGCGATGGACGAGTCCGGCGCCACCGTCGTCGCCCCTTGCAGCGGGTTGGCGAACAGCTGGGAGCTGGCGACGGCGTTGATCCATGCCGCCGAGATCGAGAGGCTCGGCCCGGGGCCCGTCACCTGCGAGCTGGATCGTCCCGATGGCAGCCGAGGTCGGTGCGCCGGATGCGCCCGATGCGCCGGTGGCCGACCCGGTGCCGGAGGTGGAGCCGGCGCCGCTGCCGGCGGTGCCCCCCGAGGACGTGCCGTTGGCGGTGGAGGTGCCGTTGAACGTCTTGACCTGGGCGCCCGGAGGGGTGATCGAGATGAGGTTGTTGAGCGCGAGCGGCCAGTCGACCGCCGAGTTGAGGACCGAGGCCCGACGGGCAAGTCCGGCGGTGTAGGCGTCGTTGGCCGCCACCACCTGGTCGTACTTGGGCACCTGGGCGTTGAGGGTGTTGATGTCGGACTGGAGGGCGCTCACGTTGTTCTGTGCGTTGTGGACCTGGAGGAGCTTCCACATCCCGAAGGCCAGCAGCAGCACGACCACGGCCGCGCAACCGATCAGCGTCCGCTCCTTGATGCGCTTGAGCCGCGCCCGCTGGACCACCTCGGGCGGCAACAGGTTGAACTTCTTGACCGCCTTGTCGGGCTCGGGCAGGGCCAGCCCGATGGGCGTCGCCAGCACCGGCCGGACCTCTTCGACCTGAGCCTCGGTGAGCTCGAGCTTCGACGTGTCGAGCCGGGCGAGCGGCGAGACGGTCAGCACCGGCAGGTTGGTCTGGGCCTGCAGCATCGGGATGAGCCCGGCGAGGGCCGACCCCCCGCCGGTCACCAGCACCTTGGACACCGGGAGGCGGCCGGGGAGGGAGGCGAAGTACTGGATCGAGTTCCGGATCTCGCCGACCAGCTCGACCATGCTCGCCTGCGCCGCCCGCTCCGCCGGTTGGAGCTGGGAGTTGCTCTCGCCGATGCGCCGCTTCATTCCTTCGGCGTCGACGATGGGCACGTCCAGCGCGGCGGAGATGGCGGCCGTCGTGGCGTTGCCGCCCGATCCGATGGTGCGGACGAACTGGGGCCTGCCCTGCTGATGGATGACGACGACGGTCACCCCTGCCCCGACCGACACGATGGCCTCGGGCTGAGCGGTCTCCTCGTGCCCCCCGATGGCCCGGACCAGTGCTGACGAGATGAGGTCGACCCCGGCGACGGCGAGGCCGGCCTGGTCGACCGCTTCGATCACCCCGTTGACCAGATCGATGTGGGCCGCCGCCACCAGCACCCGGCGCATCTTGTCGCCCTCGGGCGAGGTGTAGTCGGCGAGCACCTGTGACGAGAGGATGGTCTGCTCGGGCGGGAAGGGGATGACTTCCTCCGACTGGAACCGCACCGCGCTGTCGACTTCGTTGTCGGGCACGAAGGGCAGGTCGATCTCGCGGGTGATGGCTCGGAGCCCGGCGATGCCGACGATGACCGACGAGCTCGAGAAGTGCCCGTTGGCCCACAGCCGGCGGAGGGCCTCGGTGACCGCCGAGCCGTCGCGGATCTCGCCGTCCACCAGCGACGCCGGGGGCAGGCCCACCTGACCGTAGGTGAGCAGCACGGGACGGGAATGGCTGACGTCGAGCTCGGCCGCCCGGACCGCGCTGGTGCCGATGTCGAGCCCGACGACTAGCTGCGCCACGTTCTCACTCCTCGGACTCCACCGGCCCTCGACCTGTCCACCGTGGTGCTCCGGTTCCCCTTCGGTGATCGCCTGGAGCGATCCTCGTTCTTCCGGTGCGGCCTGAGACTGCACCAGACTGTACGAGCGTCTATCGGATCGAAAACGTGCCACCTTGAGCCGGTCCGACGGCGGCCGGGACCGTCATCGTCACCGTGTCGCCGAGGGACGTTCTCGGCGCGGCGCGGGCCCGCCGGACGGTCGAAACGCCGCCTGGCGCGGGAGGCGTGCGGGTGGGAGGTGTCGGGACCCAGGTGCCCGCCGGCCTGCGGCGGCGGTGGGCCCGGCTCAGGCGGCGGAAGCGCCCGGGTTCAACCGAAGGTGGCCGCGAACTGCCCGGTCTGGAGGATGCCCTTCCGCTCGAGCAGGACCTTCAGGTCATGGGGGTTGGTGGCGGTGTTCATCGCCTCGGCCAGGTCGATGGTGCCGGCCTCGATGAGCGAAGCGAGCGACTGGTCGAAGGTGATCATCCCGTAGTACTCGCCGTCGGCCACGATCGCTTCGATGTCGGCGGTGAGCAGCGGGTCGATGATCGCCTGCTGGATCCGTCCGTTGACCACCAGCAACTCCAGGGCGGGCACCCGGTTCTGGCCGTCGGCGGTGGGGATCAGCCGCTGGCAGATGATGCCCTTGAGCGAACCGGCCAGGCTCACCCGGATCTGGGACTGCTGGTGCGGCGGGAAGAAGTCGACGATCCGGTTGATCGTCTCGGTGGCGTTGATGGTGTGCAGCGTGGAGAACACCAGGTGGCCCGTTTCGGCGGCGGTGAGGGCGGCCGACACCGTCTCGCTGTCGCGCATCTCCCCGACCAGGATGACGTCGGGGTCCTGGCGCAGCACCACCCGCATGGCCGAGCCGAACGAGTCGGTGTCGAATCCGATCTCGCGCTGGTCGATGGCGGCGAGGTCGTCGGAGTGGAGGTACTCCACCGGGTCCTCGATGGTCACGACGTGGCACATCCGGGTGTGGTTGATGTGGTCGACCATGGCTGCCAGCGTCGTCGTCTTGCCCGAGCCGGTGGGTCCGGTGACCAGCACCAGCCCGCGCATCTCGTCGGCGAGGGCGGTCACCGTCTCGGGAAGGCCCAGCTCGGCGACGGTGGCGGCGCTGGCCCGCACCCGCCGCATGGCCAGCGCCACCGTGGACCGCTGGTAGTAGGCGTTGACCCGGAACCGGCCGGTGCCTTTGAGGCTGTAGGCGAAGTCCGCCTCGTGATGGGCCCGGAAGGTCTCGAGCGCGACGGGCGTCATGATCGCCTCGGCGATGCGCTCGGTGTCCTCGGCGGTGAACTCGGGAAGGTGGTCGACCGTCCGGAGCGCGCCGGCGATGCGCATCCGGGCGCGGGCACCCGCCTTGATGTGCAGGTCGGAGCCGTCGAGACCCGCCAGCAGGATCAGCAACTGATCGAGATCGTCCCGGTCCACAACGAGCATTGTACGGGCGGGCGCGCGCGTTTGGCGAGGCTCTTCGCGACATCGAGGGCACGCCAGCCGAGCGAAGAGGTCGGCGCGCTCAGGTCTTGGCGGACTCCTTGGTACCGGCGGACTTGCCGTTCCCGGTCGGAGTCGGGGCCGGCGCGGGGGCCGACTTCGCCTCCTTCGTCGACGGCGACGAGCTGTCGCCCGACCCGCTGCCCGAACCGGCCGAGTCACCGCCCGAGCCGGCCGAGCCGTCGGAACCGGCGCTCTCTTTCGCCTTGCCGTCGGAGGTGGTCGCCGCGGCGCCGTCACCGTCCTTGGCGCTCGTCGCCGCCCGGCTGTCGGTCTTGTAGAAGCCGCTCCCCTTGAAGACGATCCCCACGCTGCCGAAGACCTTCCGCACCGGCGACCCGCAGGTCGGGCACGCCTCGAGCGGGTCGTCGTGGAAGGACTGCACGACGTCGAAATTCCGGTCGCAGGTGGCGCAGTGGTACTCGTAGGTCGGCAAGGATGTGGTCCTCTCGGCTCGGTCCCGCTGGCTGGCAGTCTACTGGAGAGAGTGCCAATCACGGACGGAGGCCCTGGTCTCCCCTAGACTCCGGCCTGTGACCCTGGGGGACGCTGGTGACTGACCGCAGTCTCAGCCATCTCGACCCCTTCGGGGGCACCCGCATGGTCGATGTGTCCCCCAAGGAGGCGACGCACCGCCGGGCTCTGGCCCGGTGCCGGGTGGAGATGAAGCCCGAGACGACGGCGAAGGTGGCCAACAACGCCATCACCAAGGGCGACGTCCTGGCCGCCGCCCGGGTGGCCGGCATCCAAGCCGCCAAGCGGACCGCCGAGCTCATCCCGATGTGCCATCCGCTGCTGGTGGGAGCGGTCCATGTGGACTTCACCATCGGCGACGACTACGTCGAGGTGGAGGCCAAGGTCGAGGCGGTCGATCGGACCGGAGTCGAGATGGAGGCCATGACGGCTTGCGCGGTGGCTGCCCTCACCGTCTACGACATGTGCAAGACGACCGACCGGACCATGAGCATCGGCCAGCTCATGCTGTGGGAGAAGACCGGGGGAAGCTCAGGGGTCTGGAAGCGGGCGCCGGCGCTCTGAGTGGGCGCCCCGGGGCTTCCGGAGCGTCAGCTCCTTCTTCCAGAACGGCTGCTTCTCCTTAGCGGCGGCAGACCTTGTCGTCACCTGCTCGGCGGACTCCTTCGGCGGGCGGTGCGGCCAGAAGGGCTCCTTTTCGCGCTTCTCCCGCTCGTCGGGCTTCCGGAGCGTCAGCTCCTTTTTCCAGAACGGCCGCTTCGCCTCCTCGACGGGCCTCGTCACCTGCTCGGCGGCCCTCGTCGCCTCCTCAACGGAGCTCGTCGCCTCCTCAACGGAGCTCGTCGCCTCCTCAACGGAGCTCCTCGCCTCCTCAACGGAGCTCGTCGCCGCCTCGACGGAGCTCGTCGCCTCCTCGACGGAGCTCGTCGCCGCCTCGACGGAGCTCGTCGCCGCCTCGACGGAGCTCGTCACCTGCTCAGTGGGCCTCGTCTGGTCGGCGGACGCCTTCGGTGTGCGGTGAGGCCAGAAGGGCTTCTTTTCCCGCTTCTCCCGCTCGGCGGACTTCCGAAGCGTGAGCTCCTTCTTCCAGAACGGCCGCGTCGCCGCCTCGACGGAGCTCGTCGCCTCCTCGATGGGCCTCGTCACCTGCTCAGTGGGCCTCGTCACCTGCTCAGTGGGCCTCGTCTGCTCGACGGACGCCTTCGGTGTGCGCTGCGGCCAGAAGGGCTTCTTTTCCCGCTTCTCCCGCTCGGCGGACTTCCAAAGCGTCAGCTCCTTTTTCCAGAACGGCCGCTCCACCTGCTCGACGGGCCTCGTTAACTGCTCGACGGACCTCGCCGCCTGTTCGACGGACCTCGTCACCTGTTCGGCGGCCTTCTTCGGCTTACGGTGCGGCCAGAACGGCTTGGTCTCCGGCTCGGGTGACTCCTTCTTCTGCTCGACTGGCTTCTTGGGCTTGGTGCGCTGCCAGAGCGGGTCCTTCCGACGACGCTTCGCGAAGAAGTCCGGGCTCGTGACGAATTCGGGCGCAGGTCCGGTCCTGGAATCGGGCTTGTCGGCGATGACCTCGGGCAGGTCGTCGGCCACTTCGCTCTCACCCGCTTGGGTGGTGCCTGGCGGACCCGCGGCAAGGATGTCGTTGACCATTGCCGCCGAGGAGGCGAAGTCAGCCTGCTTGGCGGCGGGTGGTGGGGACGGAACGATGGGGGAGGCGCCGTCGGGATCCGGCGGGTCGTTGCGCCGGAGCGCGGCGTCGGCCCGTCGCCCGGCGTCGATGTCGGTGGAGGCACGGTTGGTGGTCATCGCGGGGGGAGGAGACCTCGCTGCTCGTCGGAGCGCATGACCGTGTGCCACGTCCGGCGGGCCGGACATGCGGTATGTCGCTCGCGGTGATCGGTGGTCGCCAGTAGATCGTCGCGATCCGCCGGACACTTGAACGATCGATCTGCCGCCGCGGCCCACTCCAGGCGGAACGCCCCTTGGCGCCCTCGTCCCGACCAGGGCCGTCAGGGGTGACGTGGAATCAGCGCAGGTGGATCAGCTGCGGACGGCGGAGCGCAAGTCCCGAAGGGAGAGCTCGGAGGTGGCCTCGCCGCCGCACTGTGAGCAATGCTCGACATGGCGCCAGCTGCGCAGCAGGCGAGTGCCCTCGGGGTTCAGGAGCACGACGAACGACTCGGACAGCGGATCGATCTCGACGCCGTAGCAGGCCTGCCATTCGGTGGAGGCCGGAGCAGCATGCTGGTTCGACCCCTTCACCACCCTGCGGAAGCGCGAATTCTCCATATCGATGATCCAGGTGCTATGGCAGGACTCGATGATGATCTCTTCCACGGGCTCAGTATCCCACGAATTGAGGAGGCGGGCGCTTTCTCTTTGATGTCGGTTGGGTGACAGGTTCGAACCCTTCGGGGAGGGGCCGCGGCCGCTCCACGGCGAGCGTGACCATCGGATTACCCCCCGATTTGCGACGCTAAACGTGATCAGACCACCGCTCGACGCTGATATTCGTCGCCGGCACCGACACGTCGACCGTCGTCCCGGCCCCGGGGGAAGAGTGGATGACCAGGCGGGCACCGACCAGGTGGGCTCGCTCGACCATCCCGGGAAGACCGAGGGCCCCCGACCCCCGGGGCCGCCCGCCGTCGCCTGCCTCGAAGCCGACCCCGTCGTCCTTGATCAGGAGCCTCAGCGCGCCGGGTTCGAAGCTCATGCCGACGGCCACTCGCTGCGCTGCGGCGTGTCGCTCGATGTTGGACAGCGCCTCCTGGGCGATGCGGAACAGGGCGAGCTCGATCGGGGGTGCCAGGCGACGCTCTGATCCGGTGACCCCGAACGAGGTCTCGAGCCCGCCTCGGGTGCCGGTCTCGGTCAACATCTGGTTGATCGATGCGACCAGCCCGAGGTCGTCGAGGATTGATGGGCGCAATCCCCTGGCGATCGATCGAAGCTCACCGACGGCATCCTCCACCAGACCGCGAAGCTGCGACAGCGACGGCGCGGCCGGTTCGGCCCCTTCCGGCTCCGGCGCCCCGAGCGCGTCCAGTTGGCGGCAGAGATGGACGAGGGACTGGACCGGACCGTCGTGGAGCTCCTGGGCGATGTGGCGACGCTCCTCCTCCTGCCCGAGCACCACCCGGGCGGTGTACGCCTCCATGAGGTCGTGCCGACGGGTCTCGGCGGTGACGTCCTCGAACACGACCTGCATCCGCCGCCCACCGTCGGTCCGGCCCACGGCCGTCACCGCCGGCCGGTAGAGGACCGGCTGTCCGTCCACTTCGAAGGGGACCGGCTCGACCCGTTCGACGGTCGAGACGCCGGGGCCGTCGCCGGCGGACGGCTCCCCCCGGCGATCAGCCGGGTGAGCACCTCAGCCGCCGCTTCGGGTCCGATCATGTCCACCAACCGGACCGGGGCGGCGTCGTCCCGATCCCCCGGGCGGCTGCGGCCGGGTGCGGAGAAGGCGTGCAGGGCGGCGGCGTTGGCCTCGGCCACATAGCCGTCCGAGTCGACGAAGAGAATGGGGGCCTGGTTCGAGTCGAACAGCTCGCGGTAGAGCGCCTCGGCGCTCAGGTGGGCCTCACGCGCCGCCTCGGCCAGGCGCCGCGCCGCCCGCTCGGCCGAGACCCCCTGCCCGATGAGGAAGGCGAGGGCGTTCAACAGCACCACCTGCAAGAGCTCGGCCCAGGCCGCCACGTACTCGTGGGCGCCGGCATAGGTCACAAAGCGGGGAACGGCGAGCACCGAGACCCATCCCGAGGTGGCGATACCTCCGCCGGCTCCGTAGTGAAGGGCGGCATAGACGACGGGGACGAGGAAGAGGGCAAGAGTCGAGAACTCGACAGCGACCGAAGTGGTCTGGAGGTGGAAGAACACCGTGGCCGCCAACCGGATGAGGGAGAGCGCCAGCACGATGAGCTGGAGGACCCAGAATCGCGAACGGAGCCAGGGTCGCTCGTCGGCTCGGGGCTCCTCGACCTCGCGAGCGGGCGGACGAGGGGGTTGCCCCAGGGCCGACAGATCGGGGACCGGAATGGGGGGCGCGACGCCGCCGGGGCGCTCGAGATGGTCCAGCGCCGCCTTCATGACCGCCTCGGGGCCCTGTCGGGTGCGCCGGCGAACAGGGTGCTGGCCAGCGCATAGTGCACGAGCTCGGTGCGGGAGTTGGTCCCGAGCTTGTCGAAGACGTGGTTGAGGTGGCCCTCCACCGTCCGCGGGCTGATGCCGAGCTGGTGGGCAATGGCCTTGTTGCTCATCCCCCGAGACACCAGGCGGACGATCTCTTCCTCGCGGCTGGTCAATTGCCGAGCCGAGGCGCCCGGTGACCAGGCCCCGTCCTTCTCCCCCCGGCCCGCCGGCTCCCTTCCTTCGCCCGCAGTGCCGTCGCAGGCGGCGCGGATGGCGTGGATCAGCTCGTCACCGGGTGCGGTCTTGAGGAGGTAGCCGGCCACCCCGGCCGCCAGTGCGGCGCGGACGTAGGTCTGGTCGTCGTAGGCGCTGAGGATCAGGACGGTGGTGTCCGGGTGGTCCCCCAGGATCCGTCGGGCGAGTTCGATCCCGTTCATCGTAGGAAGCCGGATGTCGACCAGCACCACGTCGGGCCGCAGGGCGGCGATGGTCTCGAGTGCCTCGTCGCCATCGGCCGCCTCCCCGACGACCGTCATGTCGTGCGCTTCGTCCAGTATGCGCTTGGTGCCCGCCCGCAGGAGCTCGTGATCGTCCACCACGACGACGCGCACGCGGGATCGGTGGTGGAGCGTCCGTGTCCGGCGACGCCGGCTGCTGACTGCTTCCGGATCGGGCGACGGCCATCACCTAATGGTAGGGGCGTCACACTCCCACGATGAAGGACACCACCATGGCGACGACGAGCGACGAGACCAGAGGTGTACCGACCAATGCGTACCGGGCGGGTCCCCGTGGAGTCAGTTCGTTACGCGCGGCCGGCGATCGATCGCGCGCCGAGCATGCAGGCGAGATAGGTGACGATCCACGCGCCGACGGCGACGGCGACGGGCACGGGGCCGAGCCCGGCGCACCAGCACCCCGCCACCAACAGTGCGCTCCGGCCATGGGCCCGGGGGTCGAGGCACTCGGGGTCGAGCGATCGGAGCGCGGCGAGCACGACAGCGGCGAGGCCGGTCCCGAGGAGGGAACCGACGGCCAGCTGCCATCGGTCGTCCCACGCCGAGGCGATCAGGAGGAGCACCAGAGCGAGCGCCGTGCCGGTGGCGGCGACCGACAGGGGTGCGCGGGTCCGCCCGAACTCGATGAGGCCGATGGCGATGATGGCGGCGACCAGGACGCAGTAGCCGGCCGAGGCGAGGGTTCCCCGCCAACCCCAAGTGACCAGGGCAAACGTCACGGCGGTCAGGGACTCGACCAGTGGGTACCGCAAGGCGATCGGCTGGCCGCAGCGGTGGCACCGGCCCCGCAGCCCGATCCACGAGACCACCGGGACGTTCTCCCACCAGGTCAGCTGGTGACGGCAGGTGGGGCAGAAGGACCGGGGACCGGCGACGGACAGACGGCGCGGGACCCGGTAGGCCACCACGTTGAGAAAGGATCCGACGAACAGCCCGACGAGACCGGCCACCACGACCACGGCGCCGAGGTGCGGGGCATCGGTCATGGCGAGCATCAGAACACATCCAGATGACAAGGAAGGACCGTCGATTGCTGCGTGCGGCCGGCGTGGGGTGCCGACGAGCAGCCGGACGGCGGACGATCCGTTCACAGTCAAGCAGATGTGCCGGTCCGGACCGAGCCGGTGCGGACCGGCCGCCGCTCGGCCGGGTGAGCGCTCGTGCCCATCACGAGCTGGGACGAAGGAGCCGGATTGCCATTCAATCTCGTGCTGTTCCCTGCCGATGGTGGAGGTGATGGGCGACGCCGATGCCACGCGTGTGATGGCGAAGGAGCACGACCTCGAATTCGTCGATCTCGACACCTACGGGGTCGACCCCGGCGCGGGGACGATGCTGCCGGCCGCACTGTCGCGGGAGCACCATGTGGTCGTGCTCAAGCGCCGGTTCGGCACACCGGTCATCGCCACGGCCGAGCCGGAGAACACGAGCGTCCAGGCGACGTTGCGGCAGTCCATCGGCCGCGACTTCATCTCGGTGGTCGCATCCCGGGACCAGATCGGGGACTATCTCGACCAGCTGTTCGGATCGACTGACAGCACCGACCAGTCCCGGACCGAGCTCGACGGCGAGCGCAACGGCAACGGTGCCTTCGGCGGGCTGCTGGCCGACCGATCGGTCATGATCCCGAGGAGCGGCCGGGACCGCAGGCAGAGCGAGGAACGGCAACAGAGCGGGGACCGCCGGGTCGCGCCCGACCCCCTGGCGCCCGCCGGAGGCATCGATGCGCCAGCCGCCCCGCTCCGGACCGACCGGGCCGACGGCGATCCGGCGTTCGATCCACCGACGGGCGTCTCGTCATTCGAACCGGAGCCTTCCGAGCCGGCGGCGTTCCCCGACAAGCTGGCCGAGCTGGCCCTCGCCGTTCCGGTGGACGACGAGGCCGGAGACGGCGTCGAGCCGGCACCGGCGCCGGCTCCCACCGACGATCTGGCCGAGGTGGCCCTCACCGTGGCGGTCGACGACCAGCCGGAGGTGACGACCGACTCCGCCGCCATCGCCGCCGACCTGGTGGACGAGGCGGTCACCACCTACCAGGAGCAGCACGGCGAGGAGCCCCGGTCCGACGCGCTGGAGACCGAGGACGCAGCCCAGACGGCGTCCTTCCCACCGCTGGCCAAGGCCCTGGTCGACGGCGGGCGGGTCTCCCTCGAGGACATGAGGTCCGTGCTCGAGGAGCACGGTCGCAGCGGGCAGAGCGTGGCTCGGATCCTCACCGGCCAGCGGCTGGTCGACGAGGCCGACCTCATGTGGGGCATGGCCCAGGAGATGGGGCTCGAGTTCGTCGACCTCGACACCGCCGGCGTCGACTTCAACGAGATGGGGACCATCCCCGAGACGACGGCCCGGCACCACAACGTGATCGTGATCCGCAACGACGAAGGCACGCCGGTCGTGGCCGCGTCGAACCCGACCGACGTGTTCGCCATGGACGACCTGCGCACCATCATCGGGCGCAGCTTCAAGGTGGTGGTGGCCACCCGCTCCCAGATCGGCTCGTACATCAACCGGGCCTTCAGCGGCGGGGCGGAGGCGGCCGACATGGCGGTCGAGGCCTCGCTGGGCTTCGACGGGTCGCGGCACCTCCGACAGCGGGGTCGACGACATCCAGGCCGTCACCGACGACGCGCCCATCGTCCGCTACGTGAACCTGCTCATCCTCCAGGCCCTCAACGAGCGGGCCTCGGACATCCACGTCGAGCCGACCGGCGCCGAGCTCCGCATCCGGTACCGGATCGACGGGGTCCTCCACGACGTCTCCACCGCACCCCGGGCCATCTCTGCCGCGGTGACCACCCGGCTCAAGGTCATGGCCGACATGAACGTGGCCGAGCACCGGATCCCCCAGGACGGCCGCATCTCGCTCAACGTCGGGAGCAAGGGCATCGACCTGCGGATGGCCACCCTGCCCGACCATCCACGGCGAGAAGGTGGTGATGCGGGTCCTCGACAAGTCGAGCGTGGTTCTCGGCTTCACCGACCTCGGGTTCGACGACGACCTGCTCGAGACCTACCGGGGCCTCTACACCAAGCCCTACGGGACGATCCTCGTGACCGGCCCGACCGGGTCGGGCAAGTCGACCACCCTCTACACGACCCTGTCGGCCCTCAACTCGGCCGAAAAGAACATCATCACCGTCGAGGACCCGGTCGAGATCCAGCTCAAGGGCGTCAGCCAGGTCCAGCTCAACGTCAAGGCCGGCCTCACCTTCGCCTCGGCCCTCAAGTCGATCCTGCGGTCCGATCCCGACATCGTCCTGGTCGGCGAGATCCGCGACAAGGAGACGGCGGTCATCGCCATCGAGGCGGCGCTGACCGGCCACCTGGTGCTCGCCACCCTCCACACCAACGACTCTGCATCCACGCCGATGCGCCTGGTCGAGATGGGCCTCGAGCCCTTCCTCGTCACCTCCGCCCTTTCGGGGGTGCTGGCCCAACGGCTCGCCCGCCGACTGTGCATGCACTGCAAGGAGGCCTACGAGCCCACCGAGGCCGACATTCAAGCTGCGGGGTGGACGGCCGATGAATTGGAGCAGGTCGGTGGACTGTCCAAGGTCTACCGGTCGGTCGGATGTTCGGCATGCGCCAACACCGGATACCGAGGACGGAAGGCCCTGGCCGAGCTGCTGCCGATGAGCGAAGAGATCGAGCGGGCCATCATCGAGGGAGGATCGGTGGACGACATTCACAGGATCGCCGTGTCGCAGGGGATGACCGCCCTGCGCCAGAGCGGACTGCGCAAGGCCATCGAGGGTGAGACGACCCTCGAAGAGGTGCTGAGGGTCGTCGCGTGAGCCCGGTCACCGCACAGGCGAGAATCGAGTGGTCCGACCGCCTGGCCGATGCGTTGGTCCAGGGCGGCTACGAGACCCAGTCCAACCTCGCCCCCTTGGTCGCCGAGTCGACGGTCGACCGGGCACTCCCTGGCCGAGCTGCTGATCAGCCGGAACCTGCTCCAGCCCGGCGTGGTGGTCGGGGCGCTCGCCCACCTGGCCCAGATGCCCGCCGTCGATCTGGCCGCCATCGCGGTCGGTCCCGAGGCCAAAGCGGCGATGGCCGACGAGGTGGCGCTCCAGTACGAGGCGGTGCCCGTCCAGCTCGACGCCGGCGTGCTCGCTGTGGCCTTCGCCGAACCGCCCTCCGAACAGGACGTCGAGAGCCTGGCGACCCGGCTCGGCTGCCGCATCAACCCGGTGCTCGCCGATCCCGTCGTCATTGCCCGGTCGCTCCGCCAGAACGGCTCGGGCGTAGCCAACGGCAACGGCTCACAGGCCGCTCCAGCTTCTCAGGTCCCGGCGCCGGTCCCAGGTGCGGTGCCCGACGTTTCAGCCGAGGAACCCGAACCCGGGCCGGACGAGGTCCACCCGTCGTCCGCCGTCGAGAGCCTGCTCGAGCGCGGCCTCCCGGCACGGACCGATCAGAGCGCGCCCCTCCACATCGACGACCTTCTCCGCTACGCGGTGGCCGTCGGTGCCTCCGACCTCCACCTCACCGCCCAGCAGCCCGGTGCCATCCGGCTGCACGGCGCCATCCGTCCGATCGAGAACTGCCCGGTCCTCGGCAACGAGGAGATCCGGGACATGATCTTCGGGATCCTGCCGGCGTCCCAGCGGGAGCGGTTCGAGGCCGAGCACGAGCTCGACACCTCGCACTCCATTGCCGGGGTCGGGCGGTTCCGGGTCAACGTGTCCCTCCAGCGGGCGACGGTGGCAGCCGCCTTGCGCCCCATCCCGCACGAGATGCCCGAATTCGACTCCCTCGGGCTGCCCGAGTCGATCAAGTCCTTCACCGAGCTCCGCCGTGGTCTGGTGCTCGTCACCGGTCCGACCGGGTCCGGCAAGTCCACGACGCTGGCCTCGCTGGTCGACATCATCAACCGGACCAAGCCCCTGCACATCGTGACGGTCGAGGACCCGATCGAGTTCCTCCACGATCACAAGCGATCCATCATCACCCAGCGGGAGATCGGCGAGGACACCAACTCCTTCGCCGAGGCGCTCCGACGGGTCCTCCGCCAGGACCCGGACGTCATCCTGGTGGGCGAGCTCCGCGACCTCGAGACCATCTCGACCGCGCTCACCGCGGCGGAGACCGGCCACCTGGTGTTCGCCACCCTCCACACTCAGGACGCCCCTCAGACCATCGACCGGGTGATCGACGTGTTCCCGACCAACCAGCAGGAGCAGATCCGGGTGATGCTGGCCGCCACCCTCGAAGGCGTCGTCACCCAGCAGCTGATCGTCAACACCGAGGGCAGCGGGCGGGTGCCCTGCGCCGAGGTCTTGATGTGCACCTCGGCCATCCGGAACCTCATCCGGCAGTCGAAGACCCACCAGATCTACTCGGTGATGCAGGTCGGAGCCACATTCGGCATGCAGACCATGGACCAGGGCCTCGCCAAGCTGGTGAAGGAGGGGCGCATCTCCGAGAGCATCGCCTTCGACCGCTCGTCCAACGAGGAGGAGCTCCGCAACCACCTCCACTCCAGTTGATTCAGTGATCGATCCGGGCGGCAGAGGAATCGGGACACCATGGCACTGACATTCGAGTACAAGGTCCGGGACAAGGCGGGGAGCCTGGTCGAGGGCCAGGTCGAAGGCGACAGCATGGCGCTCGTCGTCCGGCGCCTCCGCGACATGGGGTACATGCCGATCTCGGTAACGCCCAAGTCGGCCGTCAACCTGAAGACCGAGATCAAGATCCCCGGCCTGTCCGACCGGGTCAAGCTGCGGGAAGTCGCGGTCATCACCCGTCAGCTCTCGACCATGGTCGACTCGGGCCTGTCGGTGGTGCGTTCGATCGGGATCCTGGTGTCCCAAGTCGAGAACCCGACGCTGAAGCGGGTCCTCGGCGAGGTCCGCCTCGACCTCGAGCACGGCTCCTCGCTGTCGGCAGCCTGTGCCAAGCACCCGAAGATCTTCTCCCACCTCTTCTGCACGCTGGTGCAGGCCGGGGAGGTCGGTGGGAACCTCGACGAGGTGCTGAAGAGCCTGGCCGACACCATCGAGAAGCAGGCCCAGCTCAATCGCACCATCCGGTCGGCGATGACCTACCCGGCGGTGGTCCTCGGCGTGATGGTCATCATCTTCACCGCCATGATCGTCTTCATCGTGCCGGTGTTCCAGAACCTCTTCACCTCGCTGGGCGGCAAGCTGCCGTTCCCGACCCGAGTCCTCATCAAGATCTCCCAGATCATGACCAGCGTATGGGTGCTGCTGGTGATCGCCGTCATCGTCGGGGCGATCGTCGGCCTCCGCAAGTGGATCGCGACGGAGGAAGGCCGGCGCAAGTGGGACCGGCTGATTCTCAAGCCTCCGGTCTTCGGAGCGCTCATCCACAAGGTGGCGCTGGCCCGGGTCACCAACACGCTGGCCTCGCTCATCAGTTCCGGCGTGCCGATCCTCGAGTCCCTGGACATCTGCTCCGATGTCGCCGGCAACCGAACGGTCGGCGATGTGCTCACCAGAGGCCAAGGAGGGCGTCAGGGTCGGCCGGCCCTTGGCGGACCCCTTACGCGAACACGAGGAAGTCATCCCTCCGCTGGTCGTGCAGATGGTCGAGGTGGGAGAACAGACCGGTGCGCTCGATGCCATGCTCAAGAAGGTCGCCCAGTTCTACGACCAGGAGGTCGAGGTCACCGTCAACAACCTGACTTCGCTGCTCGAGCCGCTATTGACCGTGTTCATGGGAGCGGGCGTCGGCGCGATGGTCATCTGCCTGTACCTGCCGATGTTCGATTACATCAAGCTCATTCATAACTAACGAGAATGGGTCAAGAGCGATCGGCGATCATCCGATAGTCCAATCATGCAGCGAGATTCCGATTCCGGCTTCACACTCATCGAGCTCATGGTGGTGCTGTTGATCCTGGCCATTCTGCTGGCGATCGCCATCCCGACGTTCCTGGGTGTGACCAAGTCGGCCAACGACCGGGCCGCTCAGTCCAACCTGAACACGGCCTTGACCAACGTCAAGTCCTACTACCAGCAGCAATCACAGTCGTACGGCACGGCGGCCGCCATCACGGCCGCATTGAGCACTCAGGAGCCCAGCGTGTCGTGGACGACCGGGAACTCGACGAACCAGAATCAGATCAGCGTTTACGTCGATGCCACGGTCGGCAATGCCGCTGACGGAACTGGAGTCATCCTGGCTGTCACATCCAAGAACAACAGCAACTGCTGGTATGCGGTCGACAACGCGGGTCAGCAGGCCGTTGCCGACGGACCGTACGTGAACCTCCATGGGTATACGCCGGACGCCTCGGCCCTAGGCACCTTCTACGGGGTCCAGAAGAACGCGGCTACCTGCAATGCCAGCTCGATCCCGGCCACAGGTGCGGGAAAGGTGTTCCAAACGAATGGATTCCCACCGAGCCCGTAGTGTGTCGGCTCAATCGAACGAACGACGGTTTGGTCTAGTGAAGTGGGTTCCCAGACAGAGAAGCCGCGCTTCTGAGAGAGGTATGGGGTGTGCTCGGTGCACCAGCACCACATCCCCACAGTCTTTTAAGTAGATCGATGTACTCCTAAGCCTTTTCAGCAGACAGTGGCACATCACGTGGTTCTGATCTGGCATCCCTGGAGTCGCCAATGCCGAGACTCGCCGCCACGGTTCACTGTCCATCCGCTACTAATTCGCTGCAGGAAAAGGGCAACTCCTTCTCAAGTTAGCTGCTAGCTCGGACGATATCTGCATCGGCACCCAATAGGTGTCTCACATTGATGCAGTAATAACACGAGGAGGCAGTAGATGTTTTCTTTGATCGAACGCCTTAATGAAAGGCGTCGTAATTCGGTGGGGAAGGCGTAGACGCCGGCTTCACACTCATCGAGCTCATGGTGGTGCTGTTGATCCTGGCCATTCTGCTGGCGATCGCCATCCCGACGTTCCTGGGTGTGACCAAGTCGGCCAACGACCGGGCCGCTCAGTCCAACCTGAACACGGCCTTGACCAACGTCAAGTCCTACTACCAGCAGCAATCACAGTCGTACGGCACGGCGGCCGCCATCACGGCCGCATTGAGCACTCAGGAGCCCAGCGTGTCGTGGACGACCGGGAACTCGACGAACCAGAATCAGATCAGCGTTTACGTCGATGCCACGGTCGGCAATGCCGCTGACGGAACTGGAGTCATCCTGGCTGTCACATCCAAGAACAACAGCAACTGCTGGTATGCGGTCGACAACGCGGGTCAGCAGGCCGTTGCCGACGGACCGTACGTGAACCTCCATGGGTATACGCCGGACGCCTCGGCCGCCGGCACCTTCTATGGGGTCCAGAAGAACGCGGCTACCTGCAATGCCAGCTCGATCCCGGCCACGGGTTCTGGCAACGTGTTCCAGGCCAACGGCTTCCCGCCGAGCCCGTAGTCACCTGAGTTCGAGTTGTGGAGGCTGATCCTCCGCAACCCGGCATGGCAGTGAGACGTGGCCCCCTTCGATCGGAAGGGGGCCACGTTTCGATCCTTGTGTCGCCAGTACCGGAGTTGCGAACGATGGATACCTTGGAACTCCGTCATCCTGAAGGCGCCTTGTACGAGTTTGGCTACTCGGATCACCACCCTGCCCAACTTGCGGCGCTTATCAGGGCTCGAAGGTGGCCACTCATCACCACCGCAATCCTTCTCATTGCGGGAATGGTGGCAATGTTCACCTGGTATCCGCTTACCAAGGGATCCGACGCATGGTGGATACCCGGAGACGTCTGGGAGGTGTTCCGAAGCTCCCACTATGTAGGGTGGGGATACTTAGGCGGAGTTTACGCATCGGGCGGTGGTGTTCTGACCCTTCCGGGATTCCCGATCGTCTTAGCCCCTGTTGCGATGCTTTCGGGCCACCTCGGCCTCACGGAGTCGCATGCTCCCATCTTTTTGGCTCGTCCTACTGCTGCGCTGTTGATTCAGCCAAGTGAGCTGTTGTTGAGCGCAACGGTTCTATTCGCCGCGGATGCATTGGCGGAAGACCTGGATGTGTCAAGAGGCCGGAGGAGATCCTTGTGTCTCGTATTGGCTACGATCGCCCTTCCCGTGGCAACAGTGTGGGGTCACGCTGAGGACCTGGTGGCGATGACTTTCGCACTGTGTGCTCTCCGTGCGGCGCATCACGTGAAATGGTCGAGATGCGCGTGGTTGCTGGGCATCGGCATATCGATGCAGCCGTTGGTGGCAATGATGCTGCCGCTGGTGATCGGTGCCTCACCGGCCGGTCGCCGAGCGATGGTAGCGGTCCGAGCGGCTCTCCTTCCAGCCGTTCTAGCGAGTGTGGCATTTCTCGGGGATCCGGGCGACACGTTCACAGCGCTGATTCGGCAACCTGCATTTCCACTCGTGAACCATCCAACTCCGTGGGTCGCTCTCGCTCCTCGAATACCCGATCCGATATCCAGTGTTGTTCACCCCGTAACCTTCGCATCGTTGCATGGTCGTATCGTCGTGAAGTCCGCGACGAGCCACATACCGCACATCATCGCGGTTTCGGGTGGAGCCGGAAGAGGGATCTACGCCGTAGGTGCCGTTCTCATCGGTCTGGCGGCGTGGCGTAAACCCCAACCAATGGAGCGACTGATCTGGTTGGCTGCAGTGGTGTTGGCGGCTCGTTGTGCCTTTGAAGCGGTAATGTGCCCATACTATTTGGCTCCCCCCCTTATTCTGGGCCTGGCGATGGCAGCGCGCCGGGGAAATCTACCGTTCCGAAGTGCCGTGGTGCTCGCTCTCGGGTTGTCGGCTTACGCCTATTTGCGTCTGGAGCCGTGGGTCTGGTGGTTGCCAATCGTCGGGGGGCTTTCAGCTGTGTTGTTCCTTGCGTACCCACCGACGCCGAGCGACATAAGAATGCGAGCAGCCCGAGATGAGGCCCATCGGCACTCATCTTTACGGGTCCGGACCTGAACTCCACGGAGAGGTTGGGTTTCCCAAGCCGTAGTTCCGCTTGCCCCAAAGCAGGTTCCCAGCCGTCCACTTCTACAGCGGCCCGGCGGTGTGCTTTCGTCCCGGTAGCACCTCCCGGCTCGTGGCCAGGACGGCCAACGCGTCGGCCACCACCTTCCGGGTGTCGGCCGGGTCGATGACCGCGTCGACGAAGCCGCGCTCGGCCGCCTGCCACGGCGTGAGGAAGCGCTCGGCGTAGTCCTCCTGCAGGGCTCCGCGTTCTCGGGGATCGATCCGACGGTGGAGGATCTGGACGGCTCCCTCGGCGCCCATCACCGCGATCTCGGCGCCGGGCCAGGCGATAGCAGAGGTCGTTGCCGAGGCCCTTGGAGTCCATGACGATGTAGGCGCCACCGAACGCCTTGCGCAGGATGACGCAGACCCGGGGGACGGTGGCCTCGGCATAGGCGAAGGCGAGCTCGGCTCCGTGGCGGATCATCCCGCGCCACTCGAGGTCCTTGCCCGGCAGGAAGCCCGGCGTGTCGACCAGGGTGACCAGTGGGATGTTGAAGGCGTCGCAGAATCGGACGAACCGGGCCCCCTTCTGCGAGGCGGTGATGTCGAGGGTGCCGGCCAGGGCCTGGGGCTGGTTGGCGATGAAGCCGACGCTGTGGCCGTCGATCCGGCCGAAGGCCGTCACCAGCTGCGGCGACCACCGTGTCCAGAGCTCGGTCACGTCCCCTTCGTCGGCCAACGCGGCGGCGACCTGACGGACGTCGTAGGAGCTCGTGGCCCGGGTCGGGATGAGCTCGCGCAGCTCGCCGACGTCTCGGTCGACCGGGTCGTCGACCCGCATCACCGGTGCCAGCTCGTCGGCATGGGCGGGCAGCAGGTCGAGGAGGTGCTCCACGTGGGCCAGCGCGTCCCTCTCCGAAGCCGCCTCGACGGCGCACAGGCCGCTCGAGCGCACGTGCATCGCCGTGCCACCGAGCTGGTGGATGCCGATGCGGATGCCGGTGAAGTCCTCGACCATGGCCGGGCCGGACACGAAGGCGAAGGCGTCGCTGGTCATGACCACCAGGTCGGCCAGCCCGAGGAGGAAGGCCGGCCCCGACAGGGCCGGTCCCGGTCACCACGACGACGACCGGCACGACCCCCGAGCACCGGGCGAGTGCCCGCGCCGCCTGGCCCCAGCCGTGCAGCGAAGCGACCCCTTCCGACACGTCCGCGCCGCTCGAGGAGAGCACGAGCACCATCGGGATCCGGAGTCCGCAGGCCGCGGTCGCCGCCGCGCCGATGGTCTTGCCGTCCTCGATGGACAGGGCGCCGCGCCGGACCGAGGACACCGAGCGCACGACCATGGCCGGCCGGCCGGCGAGCTCCTCGACCCCGGCGCGGACCGTACCGGTGACGAGCCGCCGCAGGGAGGGGCCGGGGGGCGCCCGCAGGGTCACCGCCTCATGCGTAGGGAAGCGCCCGGTCCGGCGCGCGGCCACGCCCGATGTCCTCGACGTGCCTCGGCGATGCTCGCTCGCTTCCCGGACACCGCAGCCGTCCGGTGGGGACGCCGGGGTCGGGCCGATCAGGTCCGGCCGCGGTCGGGGCCCGAGGAGGAAGGGGGCGTCCCGCCTCCCGGTTCGCTCCCGGGGTCGGACCCGCTCCGGCCGTTCGGGCTCACCGGCTCGGAGGCCGCCCCGTGGGCGTGGCGCCGGTCGGCCCGCTCGAACTCCCGCTCGACGTCGGCCCACACCAGCGGCTCGTCATCGCCGAGCTCCTCGTCGGCGACAGGAGCCCGGGCCAGCACGACGGCGCCCACGGTCAGCAGCACCACCAGCAGGCTGAGCTTGGAGATGAACCCGGCGATCTGCTGGTCGTTGAGCGGCCGGAGCCCGATGGCCGCCCGCGACCGGGCGAACTCGGGATAGAGCGGATGGTTGGAGAAGATGAAGAGGAAGGAGAGGAAGCCCGGGACCACCGCCTGGCCCACCACGTACCCGAACCGGACGACCGGCCGGAGCCGGTGGATGCCCGGCACCCGCCCGAGGACCGGCAGCCAGAGGACCAGTCCGGCCACCACGACGGCCAGGTCGAGCCCACCCCGTGCCGCCGGCGACGTCGACTGGGCCCGCACCAGGGCGGGGATCATCGAGCCGACCACGACGACGGTCACGGTGACGATGGCCGCCGCCGGCCGCTGCAGCCGGGTCAGCACGGCGTCGACCGGGGCGGGCCGGGTGACCCAGCGGAGCACGTCGTAGGGGACCCCGAGCAGGAGGAACGGAGCGACGGCCAGCAGCAGGACGACCCGCTGGGTGACCAGCGCGGCGAGCGACCAGTGGGCGGCGAGATCGGCGAGCGGCCAGGTCAGGGCCACCGCCGCCGCCACCACGGCGGCGGCGAAGGTGAGGATCTCCCGCCGGGTCCAGGGGATGGGTGGCGCGCTCGGCAGCGCACCAGCCGCCGATGGCCGACGATCACCGCTGCGGTGAGCACCGCCAGGATCGTCCAGGCGGGCAGGTGGAGCTGCCAGGTGTAGGGGCCGACCGTCGCCCCCACGATCAGGAACCGGCTTCCGGGGTCCTAGATTGACCCCCGTGCAACGCCTCGACCGCCTCGAGCGGGTCACCGATCTCTTGCTGGTGCTCCTCGACACGCCCCGGCCGCTGAGCCTCCGCGAGATCGCCGACCGGGTGCCGGGCTACCCCGATGCCCACGATGCCCGGCGGCAGGCCTTCGAGCGCGACAAGCGGTTGCTGCGCGACGAAGGCGTACCCGTGCTGGTGATGCCGGTCGACGGCGAGGAGCAGCTCGGCTACCGGGTCGACCCCGACGCCTACTACCTTCCCGACCTGGGGCTCGAGCCTGAGGAGCAGGCTGCCCTCAACGTGGCGGTGGCCGGCGTCCACCTCGGTGAGCCTATCGGCCGCGAGGCCCTCTTGAAGCTGGGCGCCGGCGGGGAATCGCCCCTCCCGTCGCCGTCGACCGCCCCGCTGGTCGACCTCACGCCGGTCGAGGACCTCGCAGCCCTGCCGGCCCTGTTCGACGCCGTCCGCCATGCCGCGACGGTCCAGTTCTCCTACCGGGACGACCGCCGCGAGGTCGACCCGGCCGGGCTCCGGTTCCGCCGCGGGCGCTGGTACCTGATCGGCTTCGACCGGGACCGGGGAGAGGCCCGCACCTTCCGGGTCGACCGGGTCGAGGGGGTCCCCGAGACGTCGGCCCACCGGGTTCGGCCCGCCTCCCGGCGGACTTCGACGTCGACGCCGCCTTCGGCCGCGATCCGTGGCAGTTCGGCGCCGGCGAGGAGGTGGAGGTCGACGTGCTGGTGGACGCCGCCATCGCCGGGCGGGTCGTCGCCGAGCTGGGCGATCCCGCCGTGGTGGAGGAGCGGCCGGGCGGTTCGGTGGTGGTGCGCCTGGCGGTGACCGACGTCGGACGCCCTCATCCGCTGGGTCCTCGACCTGCTGGACCACGCCGAGGTGATCGCTCCGGCGTCGGTGCGGTCCCGCCTCGTCGAGCACCTGTCGACCTGGGCGAAGTCCAAGGGAGCCAAGCCATGAGCGCGGCGGTCGACACCGCCTTCCGGCTGCGGCGCCTGCTGGCCATCCTGGCCTGGTTGGCCCAGGTGGGCGAGGCGCCCATCGATCAGGCGGCCGCCCGGTTCGACCTCACGCCCGAGGCACTGGTCACCGAGCTCGAGATGGCGGCCTGTTGCGGGGTCCCCCCCTACACCCCCGACCAGCTCATGGAGATCGTGGTCACCGACACCACGGTGTCGGTCCGGGTGGGGACGGCGCTCGCCCGGCCCCGCCGGCTGACCCCGACCGAGGGATTCGCCCTCGCCGCGTCCGCCCGGGCCCTGTTGGCCGTGCCCGGCAGCGACGGGTCCGGTGCCCTCTCGACCGCCCTGGCCAAGCTGGACCGGGCCCTCGGTGGCCAGCAGGTCGGCGTGGAGCTCGACGCCCCGGCCTGGTTGGACGTGGTCCGCGAGGCGCTGTCGGCCGGCACCCGGCTCGCCATCTCCTATTACTCCGCCTCCACCGACCGGGTCTCCGAGCGGGAGATCGACCCGGTCCGCCTGTTCGCCTCCGAGGGACACTGGTACGTCGACGCCCACTGCTCGCTGGCCGGCGAGGTCCGCCGCTTCCGGGTGGACCGGATCAACGCGGCGGAGCCGGTGGGGACGTCCGAGGGGAGCGACCGGGCCGGTCCGCCGCCGGGAGCGGCGCCCGACTCCGCCGACGGGTCGCAGCCGGACGACCTCGAGCCCTACGTGCCCGGCCCCGACAGCCGCAAGGTGCGCATCTCCCTTCCGGAGGCCGCGGCCTGGCTGGTCGACTCGATCCCGGTGGCGGCGCCGGCGGTGACGGTCGACGGGCACGTGGAGATCGAGGTCTTCGTCGGTGGCGATGCGTGGCTCGAGCGCCTGCTCCTGCGGCTCGGGCCCGACTCCCGGGTGGTCGACCCTCCCGGGTACCGCCAGCTCGGCGTCGGCGGCCGCCGCCCGGGTCCTCGCCCGCTACCGGTAACCCGGCGCCGCCGGGCGGCACCTTCCGGCCAGGTGTCCGGCAAGGTCGCAGGCGGGTGGCCGTGTCATACCGGCCGGCGTGGACGGTCCCGACCAGCCACGACCGGCCCCGGGGGCCGGGGCCTGACACCGGCCATGGTGTTGCGCATCCATGTCGTCCGCGAAGGCGGCCACGCCTACTACGTGGAGCGACCTGGTGCCCGGGCCGGGCCGAGGGGACCCGGGTGGCGGGGGAGGAGCCGGGGACGTGGTGGGGAGGCGGAGCCGCCGCCTTGGGATCGCACGACCGGGTCGAGCCCCATCCTTTCGCCGAGGTGCTCGCCGGGCGCGACCCCGTCACCGGCGAGCCGCTCCGGGGGCGCGCCGGCCGGGGCGTGTCGGGCTACGACCTGACCTTCGGCGCCCCCAAGTCGGTGAGCCTGCTGCACCTGCTCGCTCCCCGGGAGATCGCCGACCAGGCCGGCGCCGCCCACCGGGCGGCGGTGGACGAGGCGCTCGGCTACCTCGAGCGGGCGGCTCTCGGCGTGCGCCGGTCCGGCCGCCACGGGACCACCCGGCTGCCCGCCACCGGCATGGTGGCCGGGACCTTCCTCCACCGGACCAGCCGCGCCCTCGACCCCCATCTCCACACCCACGCCGTGGTGGCCAACGTGGCCGAAGGGGTCGACGGGCGGTGGTCGGCGGTGGACAGCCGGCGGGTGTTCGGCCACGCCCGGGCGGCCGAGGCCCTCTACCACGCCAGGCTCCGCCTCGAGTCCGGAGAACGGCTGGGCGCAGCCTTCGAGACCGCACCCTCGGGGCTCGGCGACGTGGTCGGGGTGGACCGCGCCCTCCGGCGCCTCTTCTCCCAGCGCGCCGCCGCCATGGACGAGTACCGCTACGGCCGGACCGGAGCGCGCCTGGCCGGGCGATGCGGCCGCCTTCCATGCCACCCGTCCGAACAAGGACCGCACCTGCACGGTCGAGTCCCTCCGGACCGAGTGGCGAGAGCCGCGCCGACCTGGTCGGTCTCGACCTCACCGGGCTGACCGCGGTGGTGGGCCGCCACCGCCACCTCGACCGCGACCCGGTCGATCCCGACCGGATGCGCGCCGGCCTCGAGGACCGGGCCCGGGTGCGGAGATCCTTCGCCCGTCGCGACCTGGTCGCCGCGGCCGCCGCCGCGTCGGTTGGCGGGGCCTCGGCCGCCGACGTCGAGCGGCTCGCCGACCGTCTGGCCGAGCTCGCCGGGGCCTCTGTCCCTCTGCCGGAGGCCGGGCGCTCCGGCGTGCGGCAAGGACTCCGGGGACCCGAGCCGCGCTGGCGCTCCGAGGACGTGCTCCGGGCGGTGACGGACGGCGACTGGGCCGAGACGGCGCGTGCGGTCCCTGATCGCGGCGCCGTTCTCGGCGGTCCCGCCGTCGAGCGTCGCCCCGGGCGCGCTCGCGAGCGCGGCGTGGGACAGAGCCTTCCGGACCGCCGCTTTCCCGATCGCGGTCGCTGATGCCGTGCTCGCTCGCCGGTCCGGGCCCGGGGTTTGCTCACCGGGCCCAGCCCCGGGCCGGACGCCGGCCGAGGTCGCCGGTCTCGTCGAGCGCGGCGCCGGTGGCGGGGGCGGGGGCGAGCTCGGTGGTGCGCTCGATGCCGCGCAAGGTCTTCCACGGCTCGGCGGCGTGCGACGGCGCCAGCGGGATCCACCCGGCGCGGTTGCGCTCGTCGAAGGCCAGGGCGTGGCCGGGTGCCCCGCGGGCGATCACGTCGACGGGCAACCGGCGGCGCCACTGGGTGGACACGCTCTCGCCGTGCTGGGGGCGGCCACCGCTCAGCAGGTCGGTGACGGGACGATCGGTGGCACTGCGGCCCCACGACACCGACCGGGCGGGGATCTCCTCTTCGCCCGCCAGCGTCGACAGCGCGTCGAGGGTGCGCACGTCCCCGATGCCGGGGAGCACGACGGTGGTGCCGAACAGCGACGGGAAGCCGTCGGCGTGGTCCGGCCAGCGGTGCCGGGCCTGGGACAGGTCCTGCAGGCAGGCGAGCGTCACCAGACCCTGCCCGCCCCCCTCGCTGATCATCGAGGGGAGGTCGGGGAGGGGTGCGATGTTGGCCAGCTCGTCGAGGGCCAGCAGCACCGGTGGCCGGTTCGCTCCGGCCGGGCCCTCCTCGGCGCGGAGCGCGTAGGAGGCATGGCGGATGTCCTCGACGAGACCCACCACCATGGGCGCCACCGACGCCTGCAGGTGGGCGGGCGCGGCGATGTAGACGGTGTCCGACGACCGCACGAACCGATCGGGGTCGAAGTCCGGATCGGCGGTGACCTCGAGCGCCCGGTCGGAGCGGAAGCCCGACAGCGACCCCGAGGCGGTGGACCAGATGCCGCTCAGCTCGCGCTCGTCGGTGGCCACGATCCCGTCCAGGAGGTTGCGGGCCAGCTCGGTGGAGCGGCCCGGGGCGCCGGACAGGATCTGCTGGGCCGGCAGGGCCTGACGGCGGTCGACCCAGGTCAGGACGGTGCGCATGTCGGCGCCGGCCAGCGCCCCGGCGTGCAGGAGCGGGGCCAGCAGGGCCTGGGCCCGCTCGTTCCAGTGGGAGTGCTCGGACCCCGAGCATCCCCCGCCCGCCGCCCGAGCCCACCTCGACGAGGGCCCGGGCCTTGGAGCGGGCGCCCTCCCAGGTGGTGCACGACTGGAGCGGCGACCAGCGCAGCGGGAGGAGTCCGCGACTGCGCCCGAACGATCCCGTAGGGTCGAACACGAGGCAACGACCGAGCCCGGCGCGCGACGACCGGGTGGCGTCGAGGACGTCCGGTTTGGTCGAGGTGGAGACGACCGGCCCGTTGCTCGCCATGACGTTCGGGATGATCAGCGAGGTCGTCTTGCCCGAGCGCGGCGGCCCGAGGACCATCACCGACTGCTGAGGCGCGACGAAGCTCCATCCGCGCTCGGAGTGGCCCAGGTACGCGCCGTGTCCGGACGCCGCCGACGCGGCCAACACGGCGCGATGTTGCGCGATGAGCCGCGTTTCGGGGGTCTGTCGGGAAATTTCTTTCGCGGGCAATTCTGCTCACTCCTGCGCGGTCGGACCGTGGCGGTGCAGACGTCCCGCGATGGTGGCGCTGATTGCGCCGGCGCAATAAATCATTGCAATCAAACAGTTTTTTGTCCATGGCCGACCGTCTCGCACCGCGTCCGGCGGTGACACGACGGCGCGGGGCGCCGCCCGCGGTGCATGCGAGCGCCGCGCGCGAAGGGCCGCGCTCGACGCGACGATGCTTGACCTGGGCGCAAAAACCCATTTTGCTGGTAGAGGTTGCGTATCGCTGCGGAGGTGATCGTGAACAAATCGCAACTCGTCAAGACGGTGAGCGAGTCGACCAGTTCGACACGTCGAGCCGTCGAAGACGTTGTTGACGTGTTGTTCGACACGATCGTCACCGAGGTTCGGTCCGGACGGAAGGTCACGGTTGTCGGTTTTGGCGCGTTCAATCCGATCAACCGGGGTCCCCGTGTGGGCCGGAATCCGAGGACCGGCGCAGTGGTACCGATCCCGGCGTCGAAGGGTGTCCGGTTCGCCACCGGTTCGGCGTTCAAGTCGGCGTTGAACCCCAAGGAGGAAACATCCATGCCAGTGAGGAAGGCAGCAGCCAAGCGGCCGGCCCGTAAGAGGCCGGTCAAGCGCACGGCGGCTCGCAAGGCGACGGCCAAAAGGGCGGTGAAGAAGGCCCCCGCCCGCAAGCGGACGGCCAAGAAGTCCCCGGCCCGCAAGTCCACGGCCAGGAAGTCTGCCGCCAAGCGCACCACCAAGAAGGCCCCGGCCCGCAAGCGCACCGCCAAGAAGTCGACGGCGAAGAAGGCCCCGGCCCGCAAGCGCACCGCCAAGAAGTCGACGGCCAAGAAGGCCCCGGCCCGCAAGTCGGCGGCCCGCAAGGCAGGCAAGGCGTCGGCGGCCAAGAAGTCGGCGACGGCCCGCAAGTCGGCGGCCCGCAAGGCAGGCAAGGCGTCGGCGGCCAAGCGCACGACGAGGAAGGCCCCCGCCCGCAAGCGGACGGCGCGCACCTCGCGCTAGTCCGGCTCGACGGCGGAGCTTGTCGTCAGCGGATGCACCGGTGGGGGTCACCCGGCCCCCACCGGCCTGCATCCGGCGGTGGCACCCGGTCGGTCGGAGGCCGGGTGCTCGTCACAGGTCGGTCATGAGGCGGAAGGCCTCGGCCGAGGCCAGCCCGGCGAGCGAGCCGTGCTGGGCCAGCTGGTGCCGCACCCGGGTGCCGAACTGCGCCCGGGCGGCAGCGTCCTCGGCTCCGGTGCCGTCGGCCCCCGCCGTCACGTGCATGGTCGACTCGAGCTGGCTCCGGTGGCACCAGAGCGCGTCGATCTTGACCTCCTCGAAGCCGTCGGCGTCCTCGACGTGGTTGGGCGCGTCCGCCTCCCACAGGAGCAGTGAGCCGGGGCGGTGGGGCTCGAGCCCGAGGTCGGGGAAGAAGTGGTGGTCGCGTGCGGCCACCAGTGCGTCGAGGGTGAGGTAGCCGGCCGCCCGGTGGTCGGGGTGGAGCCGGTAGCGGCGCCACGGGTCGTGCCCGAGCAGCACGTGGGGGCGCACCTGGCGGATGATCGACGCGAGTGCCCGTCGCTCGCCGGGGCCGTTGCCGAGCTCGCCGTCGACGCTCGGCAAGAAGTAGACCCGTTCGGTCCCGTCGCTCCGGTGGTGCCCGGGCCCGTCGACCACCTCGGCCGCCGCCCGGCACTCGTCCCGGCGCCGCCCCACGAGCTGGCCGAGGTCGGCGGAGGGGTCCCAGGTTCCCTTCGACCCGTCGGTGAGCACGACGTAGTGGAGCTCCGCCCCGCCGGCCGCCCAGCGGGCGAGGGTCGCACCGCACCCGAACTCGATGTCGTCGGGGTGGGCCCCGACGGCGAGGACGGTGCCGGGCACGGGCAGGCCCGAGGTGATCGGCCCGGTGGACGGCAGGTCGCCGACGGGCAGCCCGCTGGGTCCGGGCGGCACGGGGTCGTCACCGGCCCCGCCGCGGCGGTTCACCGGGTGGCGGCCCCGGTGGTGGCGACCGGGACGACGTCGTCGGGCTCGTCGATGTCCCAGGCCAGGTCGGGACGGTCGAGGACCCGGACCGCCAGCCCCAGCCGCTCGGCCTCGGCCCGGTGCCGGGCGAACGAGCCCGGCCCGTAGGAGAAGGTGAAGCCGGCGTCGGTGGGCAGCGCCACCACGTTGGTCCCGTTGCCGTAGCGGTCGGGGACCAGCGTCACCGCGCCGGGCCGGCTCACCGACCCGAGGTCGCCCGCCCGGGGGAGGTCGGCGTGGGCCACGATGACCTCGGCCGTACCGCCCGACCGCAGGCGGTCGACCCCGGCCTCGACGGCGCCGTTCAGCCCGCGGCCCGGCTCCCACACCACCAGGGCCCCCCGCTGCCGGGCCCAGTGGGCCACGGCCTTGTCGTCGCACACCACCGCCACCGGGAGCGGGAAGGCGGCACCGACCACCCGGTCGGCCATCGCCCGGGCGAGCTCGGCCCGCTGGTGGTCGCCCAGGGTCCGGTCCAGCCGACGCTTGGCGAGGTGGAACGCCTTCACCGGGACGAGGACCGCCCGCGGCCCGATTCGCAACGGGGCGCCCGGCAGCGAGGACCGGTCGGGGGCTGCCACGGCCACAGTGTACGCACCTGCTCCGACGACCCACCCGGGCGTCGGCATCGCCGCGGGATCGCCGCGGACCGCGACCTAGGGTTGGGAACAGTGTCCGACGCTGCTCCCGCCGACGTCGGTTCGCGCCAGGACGCACTGGCGCGGGTCCGTGCCCTCCTCCTCGAGCTGGGCTGCACCGAGGAGGAGATCGACCGCGCCGTCGCCGACGACGTGGTCGACCTGCTGGTGGTGGACCGGATGCTCGTGCCGGCGGGGCGGCGCCTGACCCAGGCCGAGGTGGCCACGACCAGTGACCTCCCCGTCGAGACGATCCGTCGCCTCTGGCGCGCCCTCGGCTTCCTCGACGTGGGCGACGACGATCTCGCCTTCACCGAGCTCGACCTCGAGGCCGTCCAGCTGTTCCGGTCGATGGTGGCGCTGGGCCTGGCCGATCTCGACACCGCCGTGCAGATGGCGCGGGTCATCGGCCTGTCCATGGCCCGCATCGCCGAGGCCGAGACGTCACCCGGCGCCACCCCGATCATCACCCCCTCGGGTGACAGCCTCGTCGATGCCGACCGGTTCGCCCGGCAGGCCGAGCTCGGGCTGCCGGCCATGGCCCGGCTGCTCGAGTACGTCTGGCGTCGCCACCTCCAGGCGGCGGTCAGGCGGGCCATGCTGCTGCGGGCCCGCGGCTCCGAGGAGGGGATCAGCCCGGTGACGGCGGTGGGCTTCGCCGACATGGTCGGGTTCACCCTGCTGAGCCAGCACCTCGGCGACGAGGAGCTGGCCGCCATGGTGGCCCGGTTCGAGGAGCTGGCCCACGACACCGTGGTGGCCCTCGGCGGCCGGGTGGTCAAGATGATCGGTGACGAGGTCATGTTCGTCGTCCCGTCCGTGCGGAGCGCCGCCGAGATCGGCCTCAGCCTGGCCGAGGCCTACGCCGGTGACGAGCTGCTGTCCGACGTGCGGGTGGCGCTGGCCGTCGGACCGGCGCTGCTCCAGGACGGCGACTACTACGGCCCGGTCGTCAACCTGGCCAGCCGGCTGGTCGGGGTGGCCCACCCCGGGACGGTGCTGGTCTCGGACGAGTTCCGCACCGCCCTCGGCCCCGAGGCGGGCGGGTTCGAGATGCGGGCCCTCCGGCCGCGCACCTTGAAGGACCTCGGCCGGGTCCAGCCCTGGAAGCTGTCGCGGGCGGGCACCGACCCGGCCGTCGACCGGCGCCGGTCGGTGCGCTGGGAGCGGCTCGGCGCGGTCCTCCGGGAGCTCGACGAGCTGCGCGAGCGGGGGGAGAACCTGGTGGTGCGGAGCTCGGCGCGCCGGTCGGGGCCGGCCGGCGGGGGTGAGCCGGGCGGGCCGGCCGGTGACCCGGACGGCGGATCGGGCAGCGGCTCAGGCGGGATCGAGCCGGAAGGTGGCGATGCCCCAGGGCCGCAGGTCGAAGGACCCCTGGAAGGGAGCCACCGGCCGGCCCCGTAGGTCGACGAGCCAGCCGGTGCGGCCCGGGACCTCGACGGTGGCGGCCGTGTCGCCCGGGTTGAACACCCGGACCTCGATCGCCCCGGCCCGCCGCCGGACCGCCGACACCTCGGCCCCGGCCACGCTGAGGGCGGCGCCCCGGTCGGGCCGCTCGCCACCGCCGAGCGACGCCACGCAACGGAGGGGGACGAGCACGTCCTCGGCCATCCGGTACGGGTCGACCTCGCCCAGGGCGAGGGCGTAGCGGACCTCGACCGGCCCGATGAGCTGGGGCCCCTCGAGGGGTGTCATCGGCCCGGCGGTCAGGGGGCGGGTGGTCATCCCGAGCCGCGACAGCATGCCGGTCGACCGCAGCAGGGTGAGGGCCAAGGCGCCGGCCGTCTGCCCGCTTTCCCGGTCGGCCGGCCCGACGTCGACGAGCTCGTACTCGAGCAGGCCCTCGTGGACCACGGTGAGGCCGCCGGCCGACACGAAGCGCCGGGAGGGGAAGGTCGGGGTGGCGGTCTCCTCCTTGCCGCCCTCGGCGCCGAGCCCGCGCTCGACGACGGCGAAGGCGCTCTCGGCGAGCGAGCTCGAGGCCCGCCGGGGGAGCGGGAGGTGGACCCGCAGCCGGTGGTCCCGCGACGGGTTGTCGAACCGGGTCCGCACCCTCACCACCCGCTCGTCGGCGTGCAGCTCGAGGGTGGTGCGCACCGGTACCAGATGGCATCCCTGCCGCGACCCGGTGGCGTCGTCGACCCGCGCCGGCCAGGCGAAGGTGGAGACGATCGTGACGGTCGCCCGGACCGGGCCCCGCTCGCCGACGGTCACCGACACCGACTCGGGGCGCTCGACGACCGAGTCGGTCTTCGGCGGCGAGTAGTTGTAGGTGTCCCCGTGGTCCCCGCCGTCGACCAGCCGCCCGAAACCGCGGACTGCCGTCGATGGCGAAGGTGCCGTCCCCGGGGTCGACGACCACGGTGACCAGCCCGTTGGCCACGGTGACGCCGCCGCCGGCCTCCTCGTGCACCGCCACCGGGTGGTCGAGCGGGCTCGGGGCGAACCGGGCCCATCCGAACCCGGGGACCGCCTGCTGGCGGGCCAGCACCCGGCGGATGGGGGGCTGGTCGAGGGCGAAGCGCACCTCGGTGTCGGGCCGGGCGGTGAGCAGGGTGTAGAGCTCGCGCTTGACCTGCTCGATCGGCACGCCGTCGCGGGGCTCGGCGCCGATCGACACGGTGACGTCGAGCCCGGTCTCGTCCTCGGTCAGGGACACGTCGGTGATGTAGGTGTCGGCGTCGATGCGCGCGCCCTGGACCAGGCCGAGCATGCTGCGCACGGTGGTCCCGTCCAGGGTGAGCGTCCCGGGAAGGCCGGCCCGCTCGGACAGCACCTGCACGTCGGGGCCCGGGCTCGCCGGCTGCGGTCACGACCGCCTCGACGAGGCCGCTGCGGTCCACGCGCCGAGGGGTTGGCGACGACCGGTCCCGGCGACGACATGGAGGCGGCGAGGTCGCCGAGCGCCTCGTCGGCCAGGGCCTCACCGAGGTGCCTCGCCTCGGCGTAGCGGTGGAGCACGGCGTCGACGACGTCGTCGACCGAGCAGGCGCAGATCGAGTCGTGGGCCGAGTTCCGGATCATGAGGGTCCAGGCCAGGTCGAGGAACCGGCCGGGCCAGGCTCCGGGCGCGCGGAAGAGCGCCGACAGCGGCTCGGCCAGCTGCTCGACGGCGCGCTCGGCCCGGCTGGCCGCCTGCTTCACGTCGACCCGGTTGGAGGCCACGCCCATGAGCAGGTTGGCCCGGGCCCCCGACCGGAGCTCGCCGTGCCATTCGGGGAGCCCGTGCTCGGGGGCGTCCGCCAGGTACTCGGGCAGCGACGTGATGGCGAGCTCGAGGTCGGACTGCATCTGGTTGGCCTCGGCCACCACCCGCCCGAGCCAGGCCTCGGGGCGCTGGTGATCGGTGCCGTTCATGAGCAGGAGCGGGTCGTCGGGCCGGAGGAAGGGGGCGACCTCGTCGAGATGGGTGCGGAGCCGCCGCACGAGCGCCTTGGCGTCGTCGGGGAGGGCGGCACCGTTGCCGTAGCCGGCCAGCAGGTACTCGGCCCGGACGGTCGACCCGTCGGGAGCCGTCCACCAGAACGCCGTCCGTTCCACGGCCGAGGGCACGCCCCGCCAGACCACGGCGTGCCGCATGCCGGCCTGGGTCAGGATCTGGGGCATCTGGGCGATGTGCCCGAACATGTCGGGCAGGTAGCCCACCTCCATGGCGCCCGCCGAAGGCGGCGCCCCGCTCGCATCCCGAGCTGGAGGTTGCGGACGATGGTCTCGCCCGACACCAGGAACTCGTCCATGAGGATGTACCACGGGACCGACGGTGATCCGCCGCGCCGCGGCCAGGGCGCGGAGCCGCTCCTCGTGCTCGGGCCGCACCTCGAGGTAGTCGTCGATGACCGCCACCTGGCCGTCGAGGAGGAAGTGACGGTAGGACGCTGTCGCGCTCCATCTGGTCCAGCAGGTCGTCGACCAGGTGGACCAGCTTCAGGCGGAAGGTCTGGAACGGGTCGTACCACTCCCGGTCCCAGTGGGTGTGGGGAACGACGGCGATGCGACGCGGCGCGCCTCGCCCTCCGGCGCGCCCCGGCCTCCGCCGGGGTGCCCTCCGTCGGTCACGACCCGATCGGGCCGCCCCGGTCACGACCCGATCGGGCCGTAGTCCGCTTCGTAGGCCTTGAGCTCACCGACGATCCGCTCGGCTTCCTGCCCGGAGCTGCTCGGTGCCCGCGCCCGGTCCGCTCGGCGTAGACGACGGCGCCGAGCTCGCGGAGGAGCCCGTCGGCCCGGTGCTTGGCCTGGGCGGCGTCGAGCTTGGCCTGGCCCGCCTTGCCGGCCTCGGTGGCCTTGGCCAGCCCGACCTCGGCCGAGGCCTTGACCTTGTCCATCAGTCCCATGGTGGATCCCTTCTGCTCTCCCGGCTCCCCGGGGGGCCCGACCCGACCGTCGGCCGGCCCGTCGGTCCCGTCCCGACCCACGGTGTAGCAGAACTCGGGGGGATGCCCCGGACCCGCCCCTGCCCGGTGGCCCCGCCGGCGGTGCCTAGGGTGGGACTCTCCGCGAGGTGCGGAGCGGCCCGGGGCTCGGATCGGGCACCGCCACCGACGAGCGCCCCGCCGCCCGACGAGAAGGAGGCCGGCCCTGCGCCCGTGGCGTGACCACCTGCCCCCCGGCGTCGGACCCCGTGTCGACCTGGTCCGTTCGGGCACCGTGCTGGCGGCGTGGTCGGCCCACTGGGGGGCGACTCCGGGCGCCCCGTTGTGGCGGGACACCGCCGCCGGCGCCAGCGGCGACCGATCCCCGATGGTGGACGGCGGGAGAGTTCGAGGCGGCCACCCGCCGGGTCGCCGGCCGTCTGCTCGGAGCCGGGCTGGAACCGGGCGACCGGGTGCTCTGGTCGACCGGACCGTCGGTCGCCGTCGCTCGTCGCCCACGCTGGGCGCCCTGCGCGCCGGGCTCGTCGTGGTGCCGGCCAACCCCGCCTACACCGTCCGCGAGCTGGCCCACCTGGTGAGCGACGCCCGGCCCGTCGGCCGCCGTGGTCGAACGGCCCGACCAGCGGGACGCCCTCGCCCGCGCGTCGGAGGGCGCCCTCGTGGTGGTCGGCCCCGAGGTCGGCGCTGCCCGAGGCGGGCACCGATTCCTTCGAGGACGCCCTCGACCGCGCCGGACCCGACGACCCCGCCCTCGTCCTCTACACCTCGGGGACCACCGGGGCGCCGAAGGGCGCCGTCCTCCGGCACGGGAACCTGCTGGCCTCGGCCGAGTCGTTGCGGCTCGCCTGGCGCTGGCAGCCCGAGGACCGGCTGGTCCACTGCGCTCCCCCTGTTCCACGCCCACGGGCTGTGCGTCGGCGGTGTACGGCACGCTGGTGGCGGGGTCCTCGGCGGTGCTGCTGCCGCGGTTCGACCCGGGCGCGGTGGCCGCCGCCGCCGGGGACGAGCGCGCCTCCCTCTTCTTCGGGGTGCCCACCATGTACCACCGCCTGGTGCCTTCGGGCAACGCCGCCTCCCTGGCGCGGCTGCGGTTGTGCGTGTCGGGCTCGGCCCCGATGCCGGTCGGGCTGCACGACGCCGTGCGGGGAGCCATCGGGACGACCGTCCTCGAGCGCTACGGGATGACCGAGACGCTGATGACCCTGTCCAACCCCTGCGACGGACCGCGCCGGCCCGGGACGGTCGGGTTCCCGCTCCCCGGGGTGGAGGCGCGCCTGAGCGCCGACAGGTGAGCTCGTGGGTCCGCGGGCCGAGCGTCTTCGCCGGCTACTGGGAGCGGCCGGCGGCCGACGCCGACGCCTTCGCCACCGACGCCGGACGGGCGGCGGTGGTTCCGCACCGGCGACCACGCCGTGGACGACGACGGGTACGTGGCCATCCGGGGCCGGCGAACCGAGATGATCATCTCGGGCGGGTTCAACGTCTACCCGGCCGAGGTCGAGGACGTGCTGCTCGCCCATCCGGCCGTCGCCGAGGTGGCGGTCACCGGCTCGCCGTCGGACGAGTGGGGCGAGGTGGTCACGGCCTGGATCGTGGCGGAGGGGGCACCGCCGACGGTCGACGAGCTGGCCGCCTTCTGCCGGGGCGGCGCTCGCCCCCTACAAGCGGCCCCGGCTGGTCCGTCCGGTCGACCAGCTGCCCCGCAACGCCCTCGGCAAGGTCGTCCGGAGCGAGCTCGGGCGGGGATCGGCGCACTAGGTTCTCGACGATGGGCAAGCGATCGCGGCCGGGCCGGGACGGCGCGGCGGCCAAGCTCCGCCGGCGACCGCCGCGCCGCTCCTGCTCCCCGCCGCCCGACGACGGCTTCGAGCGGGCGCTCGGCGACGAGGGCTTCGGGCTGGTCGCCGGGCTCGACGAGGTGGGCCGCGGCGCCTGGGCCGGCCCGGTGTCCGTCGGCGTGGTGGTGTTCCCGCCCGAGCTCCCGGCCCCCGACGGGATCCGCGACTCCAAGATGCTGACCGAGGAGCACCGCGAGGCCCTCTACCCGCTGATCACCGCCTGGTGCACCGACTGGTCCGTCGGCCACGCCGGGCCCGAGGAGTGCGATCGGCTGGGGATGACCGTGGCGCTGCGGCTGGCCGCCCGGCGGGCGCTCGCCACGCTGCGGCGCGCCCCGGAGGCCGTCCTCATGGACGGGGCCTTCGACTACGTGAGCGACCCCGCCGATCCCCTGCCGCTGCCGGGCGCCCCCGAGTACCCGGTGGTGGCCGGCCACCCGCCCCAGGTGCGCACCGTGGTGCGGGGCGATGCCCAGTGCGTCTCGATCGCCGCCGCCTCCATCGTGGCCAAGGTCACCCGCGACCGGATGATGCGCACCATGGCGAGCAGCTTCCCGGCCTTCGACTTCGACCGGAACAAGGGCTACCCGTCGCCGGTGCACAAGACCGCCCTGGCCGGGTTCGGCCTGACCTCGGTGCACCGGCGCTCCTGGGCCTTCGTCGACGGCATGGCGTTCCGCTGATCCGGGACCGCCGCCGCCCCTCGTAACCGAGGGACCGGGAGGGTCAGGCCGGCGAGGGCTCCTTCGGCAGGCCGAGCACCCGCTCGCCGACGATGTTGCGGAGGACCTCGTCGGACCCGCCGGCGACCCGCATCCCGGGCACCCCGAGGACGAACTGGGACCAGGCGAAGGTGCCCCAGGCCCCGGTGTCGGCCGCCAGCGCCGGGCCGAGGACCGACGACACCAGCTCGCCGGTGCGCACCATGTTGGCGGTGAGCGCCAGCTTGGCCATGGACAGCTCCGGCCCGGGGAGCTGGCCGGCGGCGATGGCGGCCATGGAGCGGGCCGTGGTGTAGCCGGCCACCCGCTCGTGGATGATGATCGCGGCCAGCTGCTGGCGGACCAGGGGATCGCCCGACCGACCGGCCGCCCGCACCAGCTCCACCAGCCGGGTGGAGGCCGGGAGGCGCCGCGCCGCCGCCCCCGCCGCCGATGGCGGCCCGCTCGTTCATGAGGGTGGTGAGCGCGACGCGTCCAGCCGCCGTTGACCTCGCCCAGGCGGTGGGAGTCGGGCACCCGGACGTCGGTGAAGAACACCTCGTTGAACGACGCGCCGCCGGTCATCTGACGGAGCGGGCGGACCTCGACGCCCGGGGCGTGCATGTCGACCACGAACCCGGTGAGGCCCCGGTGCTTGGGGAGGTCGGGGTCGGTCCGGCAGATGATCTCCCCGATGTCGGAGAGCTGCGCACCCGAGGTCCACACCTTCTGACCGGTGATGACCCACTCGTCGCCGTCCCGCACCGCCCGGGTCTGGAGCGAGGCGAGGTCCGAGCCGGCGCCCGGCTCGCTGAAGAGCTGGCAGGCCACGATGTCGCCGCGGTGCATCTTGCGCAGGTAGGCCTGCCTTCACCTCGTCGGTGGCGTGGGCCAGGATGGTCGGCGCCACCATGCCGAGCCCGATGCCGAACACGGCGAGGGACGGGGTCTTGTAGTCGGCGGCGACCGCGGTTGTAGATGCGCTGGTACTCGCGGGGCAGCTCCCGGCCCCCGTAGACCGGCCGGGACCGGTGATCCACCCGAACCCGGCGTCGAAGACGTCTGGGCCCAGGACCGGGCGGCGGCGAGGTCGGCCGCGTTCCTGCTCGGGCGTGCGCTCGGGGAGCAGGCCCACCTTGTCGGAGCCCTCGCCCCAGACGAAGCGCTCGGGCGGGCGCCGCGGGGCGTGGGCGTCGAGGAAGGCCCGGGCCTCGTGCTCGAACCGGTCCGGATCGATGGTCTCGGTGGTGGCCCCGCCGCCACGCTGCTTGGTGGGGGCGTCGGTCATGACGAGCCCTTTCTGCTGGTACCGGACCTGCGCCCGGCGCCGACATGGTAACCGTGGGCCGCCCGACCGTTCAGCGCCGGCCGAGCGCCGCACGCCAACGGCCCCGCCGATCTCGGGATGGGCGAACTCGAACCCCCGGGCGGCCAGCACGGCCGGCCGGGCACGCTGGCCGCCGAGCACGAACTCGTCGGCCATCTCGGCGCCGAGCGCCAGCCGGAGGCGCGGGCGGGGACGGCGAGGACCGCCGGCCGGCCGACGGCGGCAGCGATGGCCTTGGCCAGTCGGGCGTCGGTGACCGGATCGGGGGCACTGCGTTGACCGGCCCGGCAATGCCCCCGTCCTCGAGGCAGCGGGCGATGACCCGGACCTCGTCGTCGAGGGCGATCCAGCTGCGGTACTGGTCGCCCGAGCCGGTGCGGGCGCCCAGCCCGAGCCGGAACAGCGGGACCAGTCTCGACAGCATCCCGCCCTGGCGGGCCAGCACGATCCCCGATCGGAGCAGCACCGTCCGGATGCCGCGGTCGGTGGCGGCGAGCGCCGCCGACTCCCACGACCGGCACAGGTCGGCGAGGAAGCCGGCCCCGGCCCCGGAGCCCTCGGTGAGCAGCTCGTCGCCGCGGTCGCCGTAGAACCCGACGGCCGAGGCGTTGACCAGGGTCGGTGGCGGGGGCGAGAGCCGGCCGAGGGTGTCGACCAGCAGCCGGGTCGGGCCGAGCCGGCTCTCCCGGATGAGCTCGGCGGCGCGCCGGGGACCACCGCCGATCGCCGATCCCGGCTCCCGCCAGGTTGACCGCACCGTCGAAGGGCCCGGCTCGCCCGAGCGCCTCGAGGTCGACGAACCCGGCGGCGGGGTCCCAGGCCACCCGATCCTCGTGCCGACGCCGGTGCGGTGCCCGGGCCCCGCACCAGGCGGACCACCTGGTCGCCGCCGCCTCGCAGGTGGTCGGCCAGCGCCGTGCCGATGAGGCCCGAGCCACCGGCGAGGAGGACCTTCACGGGGCGGCGTCCGGCCGGCCGGTGGGCGCGGGCGACCGCCGAGCGCACCATGGCGGCGAAGGCGTCGGGATGGGTGAGGTGGGCCCCGTGCGACGCGCCGGCGATCTCGACCAGCTCGGATCCCGGTGTCCGTTCGTGCAGCCAGGCCACCGACTGGCGATGGCGGGCGGCGGAGCACTCCCCGCGCCCGTAGGTGACGGGCACCGGCATGGCGGCGATGTCGAAGGGGGGCCCGGTGAGGCGGAGCGAGCGGAGCTCGGCGGCGAGCGCCGGCCCGTCCGCCCGCCGTGCCGCCTTGGCCGGCTCGGGGAGGCGTTCCCAGGCGGCGTCACCGACCATCCGGCGGAAGAACCGCTCGGCGGCGAGGCCGGCTGCCTCGGGGTCCCCGGGATCGAGATCCACCGGCGCGCCGTTGCGGGACGGGTCGGCGGCGGAGCGGTAGACCTCCAGCCACGGGACCGGCGGCTCGTAGGCGGCGACGGCCAGCACCGCGTCCGGCGCCCCCGGCCGGAGGGCGGCGGCGAGGGCGACGTCGGCGCCGTAGCTGTGCCCGACCACCACCGCCGGGCGCCCGGCGATGACGGCGAAGAGATCGTCCACGTGTCCCGACAGGACGTGCCCGGAGGGGCCCCCGTCGAGGGGCAGGGCGTGGCGGGAGTGGTGGTAGCCGCGGCGGTCGTAGGTCACCGTCGGGAGGTCGTGGAGGCGTCGGACCACCCGGGCGAAGCTGGTGGACCGGTCGAGGGAGCCGTGGACCAGGACCACGATCGGTTCCCGGGCGTCCTCCCGCGGCCGGTGCTCGGTGACGGCGAGGTCGGTCGGTCCGGTCATGGCGGCCACAGCCTCCCAGGTCGGTCGACGACCGCGCCATCGAGTGCCGTGCCCTCGCGCCCGGGCCCCGATGGCGCGGTGACCGCCCCAGTAGGCTGGCCGGCGATGCTGGACCGCGACGACGGCGACGGCTCGACGCAGGCCGACGGGTCGCGGGTGGCGGCCGGAGCAGGTGCCTTCGGGCCCAATGCCTGGCTGGTCGAGGACATGTACGAGCGCTATCTCGCCGACCCGACCTCGGTGTCCGACTCGTGGCGCGAATTCTTCGCCGACTACCGTCCGGCCGGCCCGCCCCCGGCACCGGCCCGCCTGCCGTTGCCACCCCGCCCGTCGCCGCCGGCCCACCGCCGCCCGCAACTCCCGCCGCTCCGGCGCCCGCCGTGCCCGCACCCCCGTCACCGGCGCCCGCCTCGACCACCCCTGCACCGACGGCCGGTCGCGTCCCGCCGGGCGCCGCCGACGGTCCCGACCCGGCGCGGCCGCTGCGGGGCGCCGCCGCCCGGGTGGTGGCCAACATGGAGGCGTCGCTCGGGCGTCCCCACCGCCACGAGCGTCCGGGTCGTGCCGGCCAAGCTCCTCGAGGTCAACCGCACCATCATCAACAACCAGCTGTTCCGCACCACCGGCGCCAAGGTCAGCTTCACCCACCTCATCGGCTACGCGGTGGTCAAGGGGCTGGGTGCGGTGCCCGCCCTCAACGCCTCGTTCGTGGCCGATGCCGACGGCAAGGGGACGCCCGGCGTGGTGCCTCACCGCCACGTGGGCCTCGGTCTGGCCGTCGACGTGGAGAAGGCGGACGGCAGCCGCACCCTGCTCGTCCCGTGCATCACCGACGCCGACACGCTGGACTTCCGGGGATTCGTGACCGCCTACGAGGAGCTGGTGCGCAAGATCCACACCAACCGCATCGCCCCCGACGACTTCGACGGGACGACGGTGACCCTCACCAACCCCGGCACGCTCGGGACGGTCCAGTCGGTGCCGCGGCTGATGCCGGGACAGGGGGTCATCGTCGGGGTCGGAGCCCTCACCAACCCGCCGGGCTTCGAGGCCGCCGACCCCCGTACGGTGGCCGAGCTCGGCATCGGCAAGACCGTGACCCTCACCTCCACCTACGACCACCGCATCATCCAGGGGGCGGAGTCGGGCCTCTTCCTCGCCCACGTGTCGGAGTGCCTCACCGGCCAGCACGGGTTCTACGCCGAGGTGTTCGAGGCCCTCGACATCCCCTACGAGCCGGTGCGCTGGGAGGTCGACGCCAACGCCGCCCACGACGGGGCCGAGGACCGATCCCCGGCTGGTCAAGCAGGTGCACGTCCAGACCCTCATCAACATGTACCGGGTCCGCGGCCACCTCATCGCCCATCTCGACCCGCTCGACGCCGAGCCGCCCGACCTGCACCCCGAGCTCGACCCCCTCCACTACGGGCTGACCATCTGGGACCTGCCCCGCCGGTTCGTGGCCGACGGCCTGGCCGGCAAGGACCTCGCCACCCTGGACGAGATCCTCCACATCCTGCGGGACGCCTACTGCCGGACCCTCGGCGTCGAGTACATGCACATCCAGGACCCCGACCAGAAGCAGTGGATCCAGCAGCACCTCGAGGGCGTCCCCTCCGTGCTGTCGCCCGACGAGCAGCGTCACATCCTCGGCCGGCTCAACGCCGCCGAGGTCTTCGAGCGGTTCCTCCACTCGCGCTACGTGGGGCAGAAGCGGTTCGGGCTCGAGGGGGCGGAGTCGGCCATCGTGCTGCTCGACGCCATCCTCGACGAGGCGGTGGCGGCGGGCCTCGACGAAGCGGTCATGGGCATGGCCCACCGGGGCCGCCTCAACGTGCTGGCCAACATCGTCGGCAAGTCCTACGGCGAGATCTTCGAGGAGTTCGAGGGCAACCTCGACCCCGAGTCGGTGCAGGGATCGGGCGACGTCAAGTACCACAAGGGGGCGGCGGGGACGTTCGTGGCCTCGTCGGGCGGGTCGATCCCGGTCACCATGGCCTCGAACCCCTCCCACCTCGAGGCGGTCGACCCGGTGGTCGTGGGCATGACCCGGGCCAAGCAGGACGCCCTGGTCGGGGAGCGGGCCCCGGGGCCGGCCCGGAGGGCGGCCCGGCGAACCCGTTCCCGGTGCTGTCGGTCCTCCTCCACGGCGACGCCGCCTTCGCCGGCCAGGGGGTGGTGGCCGAGACGCTCAACCTCTCCGGGCTGGCCGGCTACCGCACCGGCGGCACCGTGCACATCGTGATCAACAACCAGCTCGGGTTCACCACCGCTCCCGAGGCCGCCCGCACCTCGGTCTATCCGACCGACGTGGCCAAGATGGTCCAGGCCCCGATCTTCCACGTGAACGGCGACGACCCCGAGGCCTGTGTGCGGGCCGCCCGGCTCGCCTTCGGCTTCCGGCAGGCCTTCCACAAGGACGTGGTCATCGACATGGTGTGCTACCGCCGGCACGGCCACAACGAGGGCGACGACCCGAGCTACACCCAGCCGATCATGTACGCCGCTCATCGAGGCCAAGCGGTCGGTGCGCAAGCTCTACACCGAGTCGCTGGTCCGCCGGGGCGACATCTCCCTCGAGGAGGCGGAGCAGGCCCTCGACGACTTCTCGGCCCGGCTGCAGCGCCGCCCTCGACGAGACCCGGGCCGAGGCGGAGACGGCGGGCGGTCCTGCATCCGGTGCTCCCCGAGTACGCGGTGCCCGACCTCGACGCCCGTGCCGGGCCCACCGGGGTCGACGCCTCCCTGCTGTCGCGGCTGGCCGAGACGGTGCGCTCGGTCCCCGAGGGATTCGTCATCCACCCCAAGCTGGCCCGCCAGTTCGAGCAGCGGGACAAGATGGTCGCCGACGGCGAGATCGACTGGGCCCTCGGCGAGGCGCTGGCCTTCGGCTCGCTGCTGGTCGAGGGCACCAACGTGCGGCTGACCGGACAGGACACCCGGCGGGGCACCTTCTCGCAGCGCCACGCCGTCCTGGTCGACCACACCAACGGGCGCGAGCACGTCCCGTTGGCCGGCCTGGGACCCGGACGGTTCACCGTCCGCGACTCGCTCCTCTCCGAGTACGCCTGTGTGGGCTTCGAGTACGGCTACTCGGTCGAGGCCATCGACGACCTGGTGGCCTGGGAGGCCCAGTTCGGCGACTTCTGGAACGGCGCCGAGATCATCGTCGACAACTTCCTGGTGGCCGCCGAGGACAAGTGGGGCCAGAAGTCCGGGCTCGTGCTCCTCCTGCCCCACGGTTACGAGGGCCAGGGGCCCGAGCACTCCTCGGCCCGCATCGAGCGCTTCCTCGCCCTCTGTGCCCGGGGCAACATGCGGGTCACCGAGCCGACGACGGCCGCCCAGTACTTCCACCTGCTCCGGTCCCAGGTCCGCGACGACCCAGCGCCGTCCCCTGGTCGTGTTCACCCCGAAGTCGCTGCTGCGGTCCCGCCTGGCCCGCTCGCCGGTCGACCGCCTTCACCGCCGGCTCCTTCGCCGAGGTGCTCGACGACCCGGCCTCCGGCGCGCGAGGGATTCGATCCCGCAGCCGTGTCGCCGGGTGGTGCTGTGCAGCGGGCAAGGTCGCCTACGACGCCATGGGCCGGCGCGACGAGCTCGGCGAGCGCGGGCTCGAGGTGGCGGTGGTGCGGGTCGAGCAGCTCTACCCCTGGCCCGACGCCGAGCGTCGCGCGCCGTCCTCGAGCGCTACGCCGCACGCCGACGAGGTGGTCTGGCTGCAGGAGGAGCCCGAGAACATGGGGGCGTGGAACTTCGTCCACGGCCGGCTCCACCGGCTGCTGCGCGAGACGCCACGCCCTGCGCCACGTGAGCCGGGCCGAGTCGGCCAGCCCGGCCTCGGGCAGCGCGGCCCTCCACCGGCTCGAGCAGGACGACCTGTTGGACCGGGCCGTCGGCCCGGTCGGCTCGTAGCTTCGACAGACCAAGCTCATGGCCGAGCCCGTCGGGGCCCGCGTGGCGAAGGCGCGTCGTCGCGACTGGTGGGCGGCATGGCCGGCGGCGAAGCGGGGCGGCACATCGCTCCTCCTCGGTCGGGACGCTCGTCAGTCCAAGAAGTCGCGGGCCAGGGCCATCCACATCTCGGTCGAGAGGCGCAGCGACTCGACGTCGACCCGCTCGTCGATCCCGTGGAACATGGCCCCGTACTGCTCGAACCCGATGGCCCGGCTGTGGAGCCCGAACCCGTAGGCCACGCTGCCGAGGGCGCGGTGGAACCGGGCGTCGGTGGCCCCGACGGTGAGGTAGGGCACGGTGCGGGCCCCGGGGTAGAAGATCCGGCTCACCCGCTGCAACGCGTCCCACAACGGGGTGTCGATCGGCGAGGTGGTCGCCTCGTGCTCCGACCGGAACTCGATGTCCACGTCGTCGGCCAGATCGCCGACCACCTCGTCCACCATGGCCCGCACGTCGGCGGTGTCCCATCCCGGGAGCGACCGGATGTCGATCTCGAGCTCGACCCGGTCGGGGATGACGTTGATCTTGGTGCCGGCCCGCATGATCGTCGGGGCCATGGTCGTGTGGGTGCAGGCATGGGCCTGGCGGGCCAGGCCGAGCAAGGGCAGCTCGTCGCAGAACGTGTCGATCCGGTCCGGGTCGAGCAGCGGTCCGGCGAGCTCCGCGGGGAAGCCCGATGCCCTCGATGAAGCGGGTCCAGGCCTCGTGCAGCTGCGGCCTGCGGGCCGGTACTCGTCGATCCGGCGGACGAGCTCGGCCGCCTTGACCAGCGCGTTGTCGGTCCGGAGGGGTTGGGAGCCGTGGCCCGGTGTGCCCCGGACGGTGAGCGATGCACCAGAAGACACCCTTCTCGCCGACGATGACCGGCAGACGGGTGCCACCGTCGGCGCCGTCCATCGGGAACCCGCCCGACTCGGTGATCACGTAGTCGGCGTGGACCTGCGTCGGTGGCGTTGGCGCACAGCCATTGGGCCCCGTGGGTGCCGAGCGCCTCCTCGTCGGCCACGGCGACGTAGGTGAGGTCGCCGGCCGGGCGGAACCCGCCCCGGGCCAGGTGGCGGACAGCGGTGGCCATGGTGGCGGTGAGGTTGAGCATGTCGATGGCGCCCCGGCCCCAGACCTCGCCGTCGATGAGCTCGCCGCCGAAGGGATCGTGCCGCCAGTCCGCCGGGGTGGCCGGGACGACGTCGGTGTGGCCGAGGAGGGTGAGGGACGGCGCGCCGGGGTCGGAGCCCTCGCATCTTCGCCACCAGGGAGGCGCGGCCGGGCAGGGGCTCGTAGATCTCGATGTCGACGCCGGTGCCCTCGAGGTAGGACCGCCAGCAGATCGGCGCTGCGACGCTCGTGGCCGGACTCCGCCGTGCCGTCGTTGACGCACCGGTTGCGGATCAGGTGCTGGAGGAGGTCGGTCGCCTCGTCCGTCAGGGCCTGGTGCTCGTCCACTCGTTCATCCTAGGGACGGCCGGCGCCGTCGGGCCGTGGCGCACCCGGCGGCATCGACCGGCCGACGGCGGAGGATGGCCGGGCACGACCTGGTCGGATGGTTGACTGGGGGCCCTGTATGGCACCCGACCAGCACGAGCGCCGCCGGATCGTCGTCGACGGATCCAACATCGCCACCGAGGGCCGGACCGTCCCCAGCCTGGCCCAGCTCGACGAGGCCATCCGAAGCTTCCTCGAGGAGTACCAGGGGTTCGCCAGCGGCGACGTGACCGTGGTGGTCGACGCCACCTTCGGCCACCGGATCGACCCGTCCGAGGTGGCCGCCTTCGAGCAGGCGGTCGAGCACGGCGAGATGATCACGCCGCCGGCCGGCGCGGTCGGGCGGGGGGACGGGTTCATCCTCCGGATCGCCGAGAAGTCGGGCGCGCTCGTCCTGTCCAACGACTCGTTCCAGGAGTTCCACGCCGAGCGGCCCTGGCTGTTCGAGCCGGGCCGGCTCATCGGCGGGAAGCCGGTGCCCGGGGTCGGCTGGGTCTTCACGCCGCGGACACCCGGTCCGGGGAGCGAAGAGCCGATCGGCGACCAAGGCGGGCCTCGGTCGAGGAAGCCGGTGGCGTCGACCAAGGCCGGCAAGGCGACGAAGACCGCCAAGGCGGCCGACGCCGCGACCGATGCCAAGGCCACCAAGGCCACCACGTCCACCAAGGCGGCCAAGGCCGCCACGCCCACCAAGGCGGCCAAGGCCGCCAAGCCCGACAAGGCCGCCAAGTCGCCCAAGCCGCGGCGAGCCACGTCGATGAGCCAGGGCGGCGAGGCGGTGCCGCCGGACTCGGTGCCCTGGGACGCGGTGCCGTCGGACGCGGCGCCAGCCGACGACGGGAGCGACTCGACCGCGCCGGCCACGAAGACGAAGGCAGCCGGCACCAAGGCGGCAACGAAGGCGGCAACGAAGGCGGCAACCAAGGCGGGAACGAAGGCCGCCGGCAAGGGGGCGAAGATCCGCCGTGCCGCCCGAGACCAACAGCGACCAAGGCGGCCAAGGCCACCAAGGCCGCCACGACCAGGCGCGAGCGCGCCGGAACCACCACCGCACCGGCACCGGGGTCGGACCAGCCGCCCGCCCTCGGGAGTCCGTCCTGCCCTCAACGACCCGGTCACCTTCCTCACCTTCGTGGCGGACCACCCGGTGGGCAGCACCTTCGACGGCACGGTGGTCTCGTTCACCTCCCACGGCGCCCACGTCGACGTCGGCGGGATGCTCTGCCACGTGCCGCTCCGCCGCCTGGCCGATCCGCCGCCGACCCGTGCCCGCCAGGTCCTGACCAAGGGCGAGACCCGGCCCTTCGTCCTGGTGTCGCTCGACGTTCCCCGCCGCCGGGCCGAGATCGGCGCTGCCCGGACTGGCTGACTGACCCCGCCTCGGCGCCGGTCGCGGGCCGCCGTTGCGGACCGGCGCCCCACGACGGGGCCGGTATCCTCGGCGGTCGTGCGCGCCGAGGACTACCTGCCCCACCGTCCCCCCTTCCTCTTCGTGTCGGAGCTCCGGGCGGTCGAGCCCGGGCAGGCGCCTCGGGGAGCTGGCGGCTCACCGGCGAGGAGCCGTTCTTCGCCGGCCACTTCCCGGGCCGTCCCACCCTGCCCGGGGTGCTGATGGTCGAGGCCCTCGCCCAGCTGGGAGGTGTCGCCGTGCTGGCCGACCCACGGTTCGCCGGCAAGCTCCCGCTCTTCGGCGGGATCGAGCACGCCCGCTTCCGCCGGCAGGTCGTCCCCGGCGAGCGTGCTCGACCTCGAGGTCACCCTGGGGCGCATGTCGGCCCGGGCCGGAAAGGGGACCGGCCGGGCCACGGTCGGCGGTGAGCTGGCCTGCCAGGCCGAGCTGCTCTTCGTCCTGGTCGACGCGCCCGCGGCCGGGGCCGTCGACAGCGCCGGTGGCCCGAACCGCCCCGCGCCGGTCTGACCAGCCCGTGCGCATCGCCACCTGGAACGTCAATTCCCTCGGGCGCCCGGCTGGCCCGCGTGGAGGAATGGCTCGGTTACGCCCGGCCCGACGTCCTCTGCATGCAGGAGACCAAGCAGGCCGATGCCGCCTTCCCCCACGGCGCCTTCGCCGCCCTCGGGTACGAGACGGCCCATCACGGTGACGGACGCTGGAACGGCGTGGCCATCGCCAGCCGGGTCGGGCTGGCCGAGGCGTCCTCGGGCCTCGGCACCGACGACGCCGAGGCCGGCAGGCTCATCGCCGCCGACTGTGGAGGGGTGCGGGTCGTGTCGGTCTACGTGCCCAACGGTCGGAGCCTCGACAGCGACCAGTACCGGGCCAAGCTGGCCTGGCTCGGCCGCCTGCGGGCCCTGCTCGAGGAGACCGGCTCGCCCGACCGTCCGCTGGCCGTCTGCGGCGACTTCAACGTCGCACCCGAGGACCGCGACCTGTGGGACCCGAAGGAGTTCGTCGGCGCCACCCACGTGAGCCCGCCCGAGCGGGCTGCCCTCGCCGACCTGATGTCCTGGGGCCTGGTCGACGTCTTCCGCCGGCTGTATCCCGACGACGGCCTGTTCACCTGGTGGGACTACCGGGCCGGCAACTTCCACAAGCACAAGGGCATGCGCATCGACCTCGTCCTCCTCACCGAGGGGTTGGCGGCCGGCGCTCGCTACGGCCTCATCGACCGGAACGCCCGGAAGGGCCAGAAGCCCTCGGACCACGCCCCTCTGTTCATCGACATCGACATCGACTCAACGACATCGACGTCGAACGCCGGGTGAGGTGACCTCGCCCGGCGGACCGCCCGGGCGAGGCCTCACCGCCCGAGCACGGCGCGCAGCTCGGCGATCCGGCGTTCGGCCTGGCCGGGCGCGATGCGCCCGACGCCGGGCCGGGCGACCCGGGCCACCGCCGCCAGCCACGGCGAGGGCTTCCGTTCGCGCCGGCGGCCCGATCCGGTGCGCCGGAGCCGGGCCCACGAGCAGTGGAGCTGCCGCGCCGCCCGGGTGAGGGCGACGTAGAGGAGCCGCTGCTCCTCGGCCAGGGCGTCCGGCCCCGTGGCGTAGGAGATGGGGACCAGCCCTTCCTCCAGTCCCGCGACGAACACCGTGTCCCACTCGAGGCCCTTGGCCCGGTGGAAGGTGGCCAGCTCGACGACGCCGCCGGCGGCCCGGGGCGGTCGGCCGCCACCGGCGGGTTGCCGGAGCGGGCCGTCGTCGGGGCCGCCCTCACCGGTTCCCTCGGCCGGGTCCCCGCCGCCGTCCTCGCCCTCGCCTGACGGGAGCGGCTCCTCGGGCCCCGCCGCCGTGCGGTGGGGGATGCCGGCCCGGGCGAGCGCCCGGCCCACCACCGCCAGCTGCTCGTTGGTCCGGGCCAGCACGGCATGCCCGGACCATGGCCGGCCGGTGTCCGACCGGTCGAGCAGTTGGGTGGCGATCCCCTCGGCCTCGGCGTCGTCGTCGTCGTAGGCGGTCACGACCGGGAGGGGACCGTCCTCCCGGGTGGAGCGCGGGGGAAGGACCGTCGCCGGGCCGAGCACGGCGGCGGCGGCGGCCACCACCTGCGGCGTCGATCGGTGGTTGTCGCCGAGGCGCACCACCTCCATGCCGGGCACGGCGCCGGGCAGACGGTCGAGAAGGCTCGGGTCCGACCCGTTCCAACCGTAGATGGCCTGGTTCGGGTCACCCACCGCGCAGAGATCCCCTCGATCGCCGGCGATGGCCCGCACCAGGCGGAACTGGGCCGGGTTGACGTCCTGGAACTCGTCCACCGAGAGATGGCGGTACCGCCACAGGGCACCCTCGGCGAACCCACCGTCTGTCTCCAGCGCCTCGGCGGCCAGCCCGAGCAGGTCGTCGAGGTCGGCCGCCCGCCGGCGCGCCAGTGCCCGCTGGTACGACTCGAAGGCGTCACGGACCTGGTCGGGCGCCACCACCGTCTCGCGGCCGGCCCGGTGCGCTCCCTCGGCGTAGGCGTCCGGACCGAGGCCGCGGGCCTTGGCCCAGCCGATCTCGGTGGCCAGCGCTGCGGCGAGCACCGGATCGCCCACCAGGTCCCCGAGGAGGCGGGTCCGTTCGCCGAAGACCACCAGCGGAGCGCGCCCGGCATCGAGGTCGCGGCGGCGGAGCAGGCTGAGGGCCAGCTGGTGGAGGGTACCGGCCCGCACGCCGGGACCGGGGGGGCGCCCGCCGGCACCCGCCGGGGCGGCGACCCGGACCCCGTAGCGCTGCAGGCGGTCGCGCAGCTCGCGGGCGGCGCGGCGGGTGAACGTGCACACCACCGTGTGGTCCGCCTCGGCCGACCCGTCCCGGATGCGCCGGGCCACCCGCAGGGTGAGCACCCTGGTCTTGCCCGAGCCGGCACCGGCCAGGATGCACAGCGCGGTCGCCGGTGACTCGACCGCCTGTCGCTGTTCGTCGGTGAGGCCGGCGAGGGCGAGGCCGAGCGGGCCGTCGAAGGTGGCCTCCGTCGACGGCCCCGGACCACCGCCGTCACGTGGCTCCACGGTCGTCGAGGCTACTTGTAGGGTGTGCCGGTGCTGAAGTCGTTCGCCGACGGTCGGCTGTTCGGCGGCGCCTGGGGGCCGGACAAGGCCGGGGTGCTGGCACTCCACGGCTGGCGACGCGACCATCACGACTTCGACGCCGTCTTCGCCGGCTCCGGGACGGGGCCCGTCGGCGCGGTGGCCCCCGACCTCGCCGGGTTCGGTGCGGCGCCGCCGCCGCCCGAGCCCTGGGGGAGCGAGCAGTACGCCCGTCAGCTCCTGCCGCTGTTCGCCGGCTCGGGCCCCCTCGGCGACCGCGTCGTGCTCGTCGGCCACTCCTTCGGCGGGCGGGTGGCGGTCCGCCTGTGGGGTCTCGTGCCCGACCGGATCGAGCGTCTGGTCCTCAGCGGCGTCCCCCTGCTGGACCGGCAGGGGCGGCGCTCCCGTCCCGCCCCGCTCTTCCGGGTCGTGCGCCGGCTGCACCGGATGGGGATGGTGGGGGAGACCCGCATGGAGGCGGCGCGCCAGCGGTTCGGGTCCCCGGACTACCGGGCGGCGACCGGGGTCATGCGGGACGTCTTCGTCACGGTGCTGGCCGAACGGTATGCCGACGAGCTGGCCGAGGTGAGCTGCCCGGTCCAGCTCGTCTGGGGCGAGGACGACACCGAGGTGCCCCTCGAGGTGGCTCTTCGGGCCGCGCCCCTCTTCCCCTCGGCCACGCTGGTCACCCTGCCCGGGGTCGGCCACCTGGTGCCGACGGAGGCACCGGGCGTGCTGGGTGACCTGATCGCCGGGCGGCCCGCGCCGGAAGCTGACAGCCCGGCGGGGGCGATGCCGGCGGACACCGGCCGCGGCATTTCGTGACCGGCGAGCACGGCCCGCTCGCGCTCGCCCTGCTCGGACCCCCCCGGTTCCACCACGGCGTGGCCTGGGTCACCATGGCGTGCGCCGTCGCCGCCTGCGTCCCCGCCGGGCTCCGTTGGCTGCGGGTGGCCCAGCGCGAGCACTACCTGCCCGGCTCGGTCTCGCGGTTCACCGGCCGCTGGTGGCGTTCGGGGGTCGCCAACCCCTCCCTCGCCGCACTGGCGATCGCCGCCGCCGCCGCTTCGCTGTTCCGGCCGTTGACCGGCGTGGTCACCGCCGCCGCCGTCGCCGTCGGCCCGGTCCGGCTCTCGCTGCGCGGCCGCACCGCCCGGCTGGTCTGGACGCGCCGCTTGCGCACCCTGGCCGGGGTGGCGGCGGGGCTGGCGGCCGTCGTGGTGGTCGTCGGGGTCGTGACCGGCCTCGCCAGCCCGCTGGCCGTGGTCGCCGCCCTCGCCGTGCCGTTCCTGGTCGACCTGGCCTGTGCGCTGTCGGCCCCCCTCGAACGGCGGCTGTCGGAGCCCTTCGTCGAGGCCGCCTCGGCCCGGCTCGCCCGGGTCGGGCCGGTCGTCGTGGCCGTCACCGGCTCGTACGGAAAGACCTCGACCAAGGGGCACATCGCCCACCTGGTCCGCCCGACCCGGACGGTGGTGGCCACCCCGGCCAGCTTCAACAACCGGGTCGGGCTGGCCCGGGCCGTCAACGAGCACCTGGCCGAGGGCACCGAGGTGTTCGTGGCCGAGATGGGCACCTACGGACCGGGTGAGATCGCCGAGCTCTGCTCGTGGTGCCCGCCGGCCATCGCCGTCATCACCGCCATCGGTCCGGTGCACCTCGAGCGCTTCGGGACCGAGGAGCGCATCCTGGCCGCCAAGTCCGAGATCCTCGGGCCGGCCGCCGACGTCGTGCTCCCGGTCGACGACCCACGGCTGGCGGCCCTGGCCGACCGGGCCGCCGGCGAGGGCAAGCGGGTCCGGCGCTGTTCGGCGGTCGACCCGGCCGCTGACGTCTGCGTGGCGCGGAGCCCCGACGGGCGCCGGGTGTCGGTGCGGGCCTCGGGCCGGGTGCTGGCCGAGGGGGTGGAGGTTCCCGCCGGCCTGCAGCCGGTCAATCTGGCCTGTGCCGTCGCCGTGGCGCTGGCGGTCGGGGTCGACCCGGCCGAGCTCGCCGCCCGGATCGCCGACCTTCCCGCCGTCGAGCACCGGCTGGCCGCGGTGCGCGCCCCCTCGGGGGCCACCGTGCTCGACGACACCTACAACGCCAATCCGGCCGGCGCCGCCGCCGCCCTCGCCGCCCTCGGATGGACGGCCGGCGACGGGAGCACCGAGGCCGGCGGCCCGGCGCCCGGGTGCGGCACCGGCCGGCGGGTCGTGGTCACGCCCGGCATGGTCGAGCTCGGCCCGCGCCAGGCCGAGGAGAACCGCCGCTTCGCCGCGGCCTGCGCCACGGTGGCGACGGACCTCGTGGTCGTGGGTCGCACCAACCGCCGGGCACTGCTCGCCGGAGCGGCCTCGGTGGAGGGCGCCCGGCTGGAGATCCGGGCCGTCGACCGGCGCGAGCAGGCGGTCGGGTGGGTGCGCGGGCACCTCGGTGCCGGGGACGCGGTGCTGTACGAGAACGACCTGCCGGACCACTACCCTTGAGCCCGCCGGGCCGCGGGGACCCTCGGACACGAGCGGCCCGGTCCCGTCCCCGTCGATCGGAGAGCTGACCCACCGTGCCCGACGTCGCCGTCATCTTCGGAGGCCCCTCGCCCGAGCACGACGTGAGCGTGCTGACCGGTCTGCAGGCGGCCCGGGCCCTGGCCGGCCGGGCGCCGGTCCCGCCGGTCCGGTGCCTCTTCTGGTCGAAGACCGGCGACTGGTACGAGGTCGACCCCGGGCTCGAAGCCGATGCCTTCCTCGAAGGCGTGCCCCGGGGTGCGACCCGCCTCCGGTTCCGGGCCGATCCGGGTGGCGGCTTCGCCGGAGCGGGCCGGCGGGGCCGCGACCGAGCCGTTGGCGCTCGAGGCCGCGCTGGTCTGCTGCCACGGCGGCCCGGGAGAGGACGGGACCCTCCAGGCCGCCCTCGATCTCGCCGGGCTTCCCTACACCGGCCCGACCGTCTCGGGGGCCGCCCTCGGCATGGACAAGCTGGCCTTCGGGGCAGCGGTCACCGCAGGCGGGCTCCCGGCGCTGCCCCGGTGCCTGCTCCGGCCGGGCTCCGAGCCGCCCCCCTTCGAGGGGCCCTACATCGTCAAACCGAGGTTCGGCGGCTCGTCCATCGGCATCGAGGTGGTCGAGGACTTCGCCACCGCCCGGGCCAGGCTGGGCGCCAACCGCCATCTCCGGTTCGGCGCCGTGATCGAACCCTTCCGTCCCGATCTCGCCGATCTGCAGCTGGCCGTGCGCACCTGGCCGCAGCTGGAGCTGTCGGCGGTGGAGCGCCCCATCCGCCGGGTCGGCGCCTCCGACATCCTCGACTACCGCGACAAGTACGTGGCGGGGGAGGGCATGGCCGGGGCGGCGCGCCAGCTGCCGGCCGACATCCCCTCGGAGCTGGAGAAGGACATCCGGCATGCCGCCGAGCGGGTCGCCGAGCTGACCGGGGTGCGGGGCGTGGCCCGCATCGACTTCCTCTCCGACGGCCGGCAGGTCCTGGTCAACGAAGTCAACACGATCCCCGGCTCGTTGGCCCGGTACCTCTGGGTGAGCCCGCCACTGCCCTTTGCCACCCTGCTCGACGACCTCCTGACCGAGGCGCGGGAGCGGCCCACCCATGCCTACTCGGCCGACGGGGCCGACGGCACGGTCCTGCGCACGGCCGGGTCGATCGCCGGCAAGCTGGCCTGACCGGGCGCTGCGGGTGTGGGCGCCCACCGGCTGGAGCTCCTGCCCGCCGAAGAGGTCCTGATCGACATCCGGCCCCACTGGGTGTGCATCTCGGGCCCGTTGGCCGTCGCCGTGGTCGTCGCCGGGATCGGAGTCGCCCTCGACGTGGGCCTGCCGGACACTTCGGTCGCCCTGCACTGGGTGGAGGGGGCGATCGTCGCCGTTCCCTGCCTGTGGCTGGCCGTCCGGGCGGTCCGCTGGCGCACCACGAGCCTCATCCTCACCTCGGCCCGGGTGGTCGAGCAGTGGGGCGTGCTGTCGCGGCACCAGGCCGAGACCCGGCTGGACGAGATCGAGTCGGTGACCGCCGTCCAGTCCCTCGCCCGGCGGGTCGTCGGCACGGGCCAGCTCGAGCTGCAGGTGCGCGGGTTCGACGAGGTGCGGGTGATCGACGACGTCCGCAAGCCCGCCGTGTTCCGGCGGGTGATCAGCCGGCGGTTGCTCCCGCCCGCCCCGGGGCGCTGACCGCCGCCGGTCCGGCCGGTGCGGGTCGCCGCCCCGGGTTATCGATCGGGCTTTCGGGCCTCGTGCTCGCGGCCAGGCCGTGACCGGGGAGGGGCCGGCAGCCGGCGGGCGTTCGGGCAAGACTTCTGTCCAGAGCGCGAGCTCTTCGGAGAGGCGGCGAGCCCTCCGATCGAAAGGAGGAGGCGGACATGGCCTTCATACAGGTGATTGAGTACAAGACCTCACGGCCCGACGAGATCCAGTCGGTGGTCGACGAGTGGCGGTCGAAGACGGAGGGACGTCGGACGGCCCGAAGGGGCACCCTCGCCCGGGACCGTGAGCGATCCGACACCTACGTCCAGATCGTGGAGTTCCCGTCGTACGAGGACGCCATGGCCAACTCGGAGATGCCCGAGACGGCGGCGTTCGCCGAGCGGGTGAGCAAGCTCTGCGACGGGCCGATGGCCTTCCGCAATCTCGACGTGGTCCGGGTCGAGGAGATGTAGGGCCCCCAGGGTCGGGTTCCCCGGAGGAGCGAGCAGGACGAGCGGGAGCAGTGAGAGCGGTGACAGCAGAGCAATGACAGAAGGGACCAGACGATGACACGAAAAGTTGCGGACTGCCGGGATTTCCCGAGTGAGAGCGGTTGCACGCTCACCATCTCCGGGGAGGAGGACGAGGTGGTGGCGGCAGCGACCCAGCACGCCGTCGCCGTGCACGGCCACCAGGAGAGCGACGAGGTCCGGACCTGGCTCCGCCAGAACCTGAAGGACGAGGTTCCCGCCGGCGCCTGATCGTCCGTGCCGGCGACGGCGCGGCGTCACGCCGTCGCCTCCCACGGTGTCGGTCACGAGCCACCGGTCCGCCGGGCGATCGTTCCGTCCGCCGCCGTCACCACCCAGGCCCGGGTGGCGAGCGCACCGAGGTCGAGCGCACCGGGGTCGAGCGAGCCGGGGCGGCACAGGGCCACCACGCAACCGCCGAAACCGGCGCCGGTGAGCCGGGCCCCGAGCACCCCGGACCTCGAGAGGAGCTGATCGACGAGGGCGTCGAGCTCCGGCGTCGACACCTCGAAGTCGTCGGCCAGGCTCCGGTGGCTCTCGGTCATCAGCGCCCCGGCCCCGACGAGGTCGCCGGACCCGAAGGCGTCGACCGTGTCGTGCACGCGCCGGCACTCGGTGACGACATGGCGGCACCTCCGCCGCAGGACCGGGTCGTGAAGGCGCGCCAGGTCCGCCTCGGAGGCGAGGCCGAGCGAGCCGATGATGGCCGCCGCCCGGCGGCACTCTTCGACCCGGGTCGCATAGGACGATTCCGCCAGCGACCGGCGCTGTCCCGAGTCGACCACCACCACCTCGGCTCCGGGCGGCAGGGGCACGAGCGAGGTGGCCATGGTGGAGAAGTCGACGAGGAGCGCATGGCCTCGCCGGGCGGCGGCACAGACCAGGGGGTCCATGGCGCCGACGGGGACCCCGCAGCGGTGCTCGGCCTGTTGGCACAGGGCGGCGAGCGACCGGGCCGGTCCTCCCGCGCCGAACAGCTCGGCCAGGGCCACCGACAGGGCGGCGCTCGAGGACAGCCCCGAGCCGATGGGCAGGGAGCTCTCGATGCGGAGGGTGCCGCCCGTGGGCGGCGGGGCGAGCGCCACCATGGCCGCCACCAGTCGGGCCCAGGCCGGCTCGAGGGTGGCCGGGTCCACCGGGCGGTCGGGGCCGGGGTCGAGGGCGAGCTCGACGGGGTCGGGGTAGGCGTCCGAGACGACGGTCAGCGTGTCGCCGCCCGCCGGCGTGAGCTCGACCCGGACGCCGAGGTCGATGGCCATGGGCAGGGCCAGCCCCTCGTTGTAGTCGGTGTGGTCGCCGATGAGGTTGACCCGGCCCGGCGCCTCGGCCCGGCGCCGGAGCGGCCGTGTCATCGGTACGGGTGGGCGCCACCCCGAGGACGGAACGCCGCCCCGCCCGGGCCGTCCGGGTCCGGCGGTCGGACCCATTTGACCGGGGGACGGGGGACGGGCCACCATCCGGCCATGGTCATCTCCGCTCCGGGTCCCACCCCCACCCGGCCGCCCACCCTCCGGCCGCCGCCCGGCAGGCCCGGCCCGGCAGTTCGAGCTGTGGCGGCGCTGGCCCGGACGGAGGACCGGTGAGCGGGCCGCTCGAGGGCATCCGGATCGTCGAACTGGCCGGCATCGGCCCGTCTCCGTTCACCGGGATGATGCTCGCCGACGCCGGTGCCGACGTCATCCGGATCGACCGCGCCGACAAGGCGACCTACCCGCCCCGGGAGGAGCCCCACGTCGACCTCCTCAGCCGGGGGCGCCGGTCGGTGGCCGCCGACCTCAAGCACCCCGAGGGGGTGGCGCTGGTGCTCCGCCTCGTCGAGCAGGCCGATGGCCTCATGGAGGGCTTCCGTCCGGGGGTGACCGAGCGTCTGGGACTCGGGCCCGAGGTCTGCCTCGAGCGCAACCCCCGGCTGGTCTACGGCCGGATGACCGGTTGGGGCCAGGACGGTCCCCTGGCGATGGCGGCCGGCCACGACATCAATTACATCGCGCTGGCCGGGGCCCTCGAGCCGATGGGACGTGCCGGCGAGAAGCCGTACCCTCCGCTCAACCTGGTCGGCGATTTCGGGGGCGGGGGCATGCTGCTGGCCTACGGGATGGTGACGGCCCTGCTCGCTGCCGCCCGCACCGGTCGGGGCCAGGTCATCGACGCGGCGATGGTGGACGGCGCCGCGTCCCTCATGACCATGACCTACACCCTCGTGGCCGCGGGGATCTGGAACGAGGAACGCGGGACCAACCTGCTCGACACGGGCGCCCCGTTCTACGAGGTGTACGAGACCTCCGACGGTCGCTACATGGCGGTCGGCGCCATCGAGCCCCAGTTCTACGCCGAGCTCGTGCGCCTCATGGGACTGGCCGACGCCGACCTGCCGGACCAGAACGACCGGGCGGCCTGGCCGGCGATGAAGGAGCGGTTCGCCGCCGTCTTCGCCACCAGAACCCGCGACGAGTGGGAGGCGGTCTTCGCCGGCAGCGATGCCTGTGCCGTCCCCGTCCTCACCCTGCGCGAGGCGCCCGACCACCCCCACAACCGGGCACGCGGCACCTTCACCTCCGTCGCCGGTACGACCCAGCCGGCCCCCTCGCCGCGCTTCACCGGCACCCCCGGGGCGGTGTCGGGACCGCCGCCCAACCCGGGCCAGCACGGTGACGCCGCCCTGTCCGACTGGGGTGTCGCCAAAGAGGAGATCGAAGCCCTGCGCAGCTCGGGGGCCATCCGCTGAGCCGCTGAGCCCGGCGCCCGCCCCGCCCGGCGGCGGGTGGGACCGACCGCGCCGGCCACCGGTCAGAGGTTCACCACGGGGCAGGTCACGGTACGGGTGATGCCGTCGATCAGCTGGATGCGGCCCACCACCATGCGGCCGAGCTCGTCGACCGTCTCGGCCTCGGTCCGGACGATCACGTCGTAGGGACCGGTCACGCCCTCGGCGGTCACCACGCCCGTCGATCGAGACGACGGCGCGGGCCACGGTGGCCGCCTTCCCGACCTCGGTCTGGATCAGCACGTAGGCGTTGACCGGCATGGGACCTCCCCGGGTTGGCGAACGGGATATCGGCGCATGCTATCCCCGCCCGTCCGGGCGCCAATACCCTGTTCGTGTGGGCCTTCCCGGACGCATCGAGCGGGTCCGGCGTCTGGTGCGATCGGCCGTCGGGGACCTGTTCGACCAGCGGCGGCCCTTCGGGCGGTTGGCCCTGACCCACGTGCTCATGACGGCGGGGGACACCCTGTTCGCCGTCTCGCTGGCCGGCTCGCTCTTCTTCTCGATCTCGCCGACCGCGGCCAAGGACAAGGTCGTCCTCTACCTCCTGTTGACCATGGGCCCCTTCGCCGTGGTGGCGCCGGCCCTCGGCCCGGTCATCGACCGCAGCCGCGGTGCCCGCCGGGCGATGGTGGTGGCCTCCGCCCTCGGGCGCGCCGTGCTCTGCCCCTTTCTGGCCCGGGACATCCACTCCCTCCTGTTGTTCCCCGAGGCGTTCGCCATGCTCGTGCTGTCCAAGGTGTACCTGGTGACCAAGGGGGCCCTGGTGCCCGAGATGGCCGCGCTCGGCCTGCTGGACGAGACGCCGGCCGTCGAGGGTCGGGGACGGCCCGACGGGGGTCCGACCGGACGTCCCGGCGGGACGCCTCCCCCGAACGGACCCCGCCCTATGGAACCCCGGTCATCCGGGTCGACGACCCGGTCTCCGGGGGGCCCTCGCCTCGAGGCCGATCTCGCCACCCTCAACGCCCGGCTGGGCCTGCTGGCGTCGCTGTCGGGCTTCGTCTTCGCCCTCCCGGCGGTGGCCGTCCTCAAGCTCGGGAGCGCTCCCGCCGTCCTGTGGTGCGCGGTGGCGGTCTTCGCCGCCGCCACCGCCGCCGGGGCCCGCCTTCCGGTCCCCTACCGGCGCACCCGGGTCGCCCGCCGGGGAGACCGCCGAGCGGCCCGCGCCGGTGCCCGCCGGCGCCGGTGCCTCCGTGGCCGCCGCCCCGCCGGTCGAGTGGGCACCGGACAGGGACCCGACCTGGGCGCAGGACGCCGACGACCTCGCCGCCTTCCGGCCCATCGCCGACACCGAGGTGGTCCTGGCCCTCATGCCCATGTCGGTGCTCAAGGCCCTGGTCGGGTTCACCACCTTCCTGTTCGCCTTCGGGCTGCGCCGGCAGGGCGCGGCCACCTGGTGGTTCGGGTTCGTCCTCGGCGCCCTGACCGCCGGCGCCCTCGTCGGGGTGGTGCTCGTCGGGTCCATCCGGCGGGTGCTCCGCGAGCAGCAGATGCTGACCGGATCGCTTGTGGCTGGTGGTCGGGGCGGCCACCGTCGGCGTCTTTCTTTCCGTCGTGGTGGTACCAGGCGGTGGTGGCCTTCGCCATCGGCATGGCCGGAGCGGTGGCCAAGCCCTCCTTCGACGCCCTGGTCCAGCGCCACGTGCAGCGAGTCCAACCAGGGCCGGGCCTTTGCCCGGTTCGAGACGCGGTTCCAGCTGCTGTGGGTGGTGGGGTCCTTCGTGCCGGTGGTGCTGTCGCTACCGGTGGCCGCCGGCGACCTGGTGATGGCGGTGGCGGCAGCGGTCGGGGCCGCCGTCTACATGAGCTCGCGGCGGGCGCTCGAGACCGGTGACCGCTGAGGCCGGGCGACCGCCGAGCTGGTGCCGAGGCGCCGCTGGGTCGAGACGCCGCTCGGCCGAGACCCAGCTCAGCCGAGACGTTGCTCGAGCCGGTCCACCTCGTCCCGGAGCTGGCGGGGCAGCTTGTCGCCGAACCGGGCGAAGTGCTCGCGGATGCTCGGCAGCTCGGCCCGCCACTCGTCGGTGTCGACCGCCAGCAGCTTCTCCATGTCCTCGGTCCGAGACGTCGAGCCCGTCGGTGTCGATGGATCCCGGGGCCGGCACGAAGCCGATGGGCGTCTCGGTCGCCTCGCCGGTCCCGCTCACCCGCTCGAAGACCCACTCGAGGACCCGGGAGTTCTCGCCGTAGCCCGGCCACAGCCAGCGTGCCGTCCTCGTCCTTGCGGAACCAGTTGACGTAGAAGATCTTGGGGAGCTTGTCCGGGTCGGCCGAGGCCCCGATGTCCAGCCAGTGGGCGAAGTAGTCGGCCATGTTGTAGCCGCAGAACGGCAGCATGGCGAACGGGTCCCGCCGGAGGTTGCCGACGGCGCCCGGCCGCCGCCGCGGTGGTCTCCGAGGCCATGATCGAGCCGAGGAACACCCCGTGGTCCCAGTTGCGCGACTGGAAGACGAGGGGGACGACCGACGCCCGGCGACCGCCGAAGAGGATGGCGTCGATCGGCACGCCGCTCGGGGTCCTCCCACTCGGAGGCGATGGCCGGGTCCTGGGAGGCGGGGACGGTGAAGCGGGCGTTGGGATGGGCCGCCGTCGTGTCCGGCCTCGGGCGTCCAGTCCTCCCCCTTCCAGGACGTGAGGTGGTCGGGCGTCTCGTCGGTCATGCCCTCCCACCACACGTCGCCGTCGTCGGTGAGGGCGGTGTTGGTGAAGATGGCGTTGCCGGCCAGCGTGATCATGGCGTTGGGGTTGGTGTGGCGGTTGGTCCCGGGGGCCACCCCGAAGAACCCGGCCTCGGGGTTGATGGCGTACAGGCGGCCGTCCGGCCCGAACTTCATCCAGCAGATGTCGTCGCCCACCGTCTCCACCTTCCAGTCGGGCAGGGTGGGGATGAGCATGGCCAGGTTGGTCTTGCCGCAGGCCGAGGGGAAGGCTCCGGTCACGTACCGGGTCTCGCCGGCGGGAGAGGTCAGCTTCAGGATGAGCATGTGCTCGGCCAGCCAGTTGTCGTCGCGGGCCATGACCGAGGCGATGCGGAGGGCGAAGCACTTCTTGCCGAGCAGGGCGTTGCCCCCGTAGCCCGAGCCGTAGGACCAGATCTCGCGGGTCTCGGGGAAGTGCACGATGTACTTGTTCTCCGAGTCGCAGGGCCAGGGCGTGTCCTCGGCGCCGTCGACCAGCGGGACTCCGACCGAGTGGAGACAGGGCACGAAATCGCCGTCGGGCCCGAGCACCTCCGAGCGCGCCACGGCCCATGCGGGTCATGATGCGCATCGACACCGCCACGTAGGGCGAGTCGGTGATCTCGACGCCGATGTGGGCGATCGACGAGCCCAGCGGGCCCATGGAGAACGGCACGACGTACATGGTCCGGCCCCGCATCGACCCGCGGAAGAGATCGGTGAGGGTGGCCCGCATCTCGGCCGGGTCCCGCCAGTTGTTGGTCGGGCCGGCGTCCGACTCGAGGGCCGAGCAGATGAAGGTGCGGTTCTCCACCCGGGCCACGTCGGCCGGGTCGGAGCGGGCCCAGTAGCTGTTGGGCCGCTTGGCGTCCGACAGCCGGGTGAAGGTGCCGTTGTCGACCAGCAGCCGGCACAGCCGGTCGTACTCCTCGGCCGACCCGTCGCACCACTCGATCCGCGTCCGGCTCGGTGAGGGCCGCCATCTCGTCCACCCATGCGATCAACTTCTTGTTCTCGGTCGGGGGCATGGGTGGGCGAGTCCTCCTCGGTGTTCGGGGACCGGTTCTACCCGTCGGACCGAGGGCGTGAACCGGCCCGTCCACGGGTTTTCCACCGATCCTACTGGGGGTGGATCCGAGTCAATGGTAGGCAAGGTGGGTGCGCACGCCCAACTCCGGCGCCGCCGCCAGCCCGGGGTCCGGCCGGGCCGCGGTCGGGGAGTTCGAGGTCATCGAGCGGTTGCGGGCCCGCTTCGAGGCCGCGGCCCGGCCGGCCGGCCGCCGGGGCGGACCTGCCGCCCGGCCGCGGCGAGACCTGGATCGGGGACGACGCCGCCGTGGTCGGCCTCGGCCCGATGGGGCCGTCCGGGCCGCGGGCCCCGTCGTGCTGGCCACCGACCTGGTGGTCGAGGGGGTCCACGTCGACCTCCGGCACTCCACGCCGGCCGACGTCGGGTACAAGGCGCTGATGGTGGCGCTCTCCGACCTGGCGGCCATGGGGGCCCGGCCGAGCGTCGCCCTCGTCTCGGTGGCCGCGCCCGCCGGCAGCGACCTCGACGGGCTCGGCTCGGGGCTGGCCGAGGCCGTCCGCCGACACCGGGTGCCCGATCGTGGGGGGCGATCTCTCCGGTGCGCCCGGCGCTCGTGATCTCGACCGCCGTGGTCGGCTCGCTCGACGACGGCGGCCCCGGGGGCCCGCTGCTCCGCTCGGGGGCCCGCCCCGGCGACCGGCTCTTCGTGACCGGCCCGCTCGGGGCCTCGGCGGCGGGGCTGCGCCTGCTTTCGTCCGGAGACCGAGGCGTCATTCGTGGCGGCGGCCGTCGGCCGGTGGAGGCGACCTCGTCCGGGCCCACCGGCGGCCGGTGGCCCGCCTCGAGGAGGGGATGACCGCCCGGGCGGCCGGCGCCCGCTGCCGCCATCGACGTCTCCGACGGCCTGGCGGCGGACGTCCGGCACCTGGCCCGGGCGTCGGAGGTGGGCCTGGACCTCGCCGACCTCCCGGTGGCCGCCGGGGCGACCCCCGAGGAGGCCCTGCACGGCGGGGAGGACTACGAGCTGGTCTCGCCACCGGGGACCCCGACCGGCTGCTCGCCGCCTTCGCCGGGGCAGGCCTGCGGGCGCCGCGGCCCATCGGTCGGTGCACGCCCGATCCGGGCGAGCTGACCCTCGACGGGCGACCGTTCCTACCGGGGGCTGGGAGCACCGCTTTTGATGTCCGGCGAGCTACCGCCGGTTCTGACCGCCCGGGCCGGGCGGCCGGAGCCCGGAGGTCGGGATCAGACCGGGAGGTTGCGCGCCGGAGGCTTGGTGATCCTGCCGGCCCGGATGCAGGAGGTGCAGACGTGGACCCGCCTTGGGCGTACCGTCGACCAGGGCCCGGACCCGCTGGATGTTGGGGTTCCAGCGGCGCTTGGTCCGGCGGTGGGAATGGCTGATGCTCATGCCGAACGACGGCCGCTTGCCGCACACCTCGCACACCGCTGCCATCGACCCTTCCGCTCCCTTTCCGGTCCTGTGCTCTCTGACGCTCGCGCTCTGACTTCTCGCGCTCTGAACTTCTCGCGCTCGGTGATCCTGGGCTCCCCGACCCTCGCCGATCGTGGCCCGGCGGTGGTCTCGTGCGAGCCCGCCGGTCCGCCCGATCCGTACCGGCTGTCCGCCCCGGCTCGCCGGTCCGGCACGGCCGGCCGCCGATCCGGGCGCGAGCGACAAAGGTTAGCATCCTGGTGATGGCGGTCCTCGACGCGCTCGGAGCCGCGGAGCTCCGCCGACTGGTCACCACCTTCCGGGACGGCCTCCGTTCCCACCAGGAGGTGATCAACCGTCTCAACGTCTACCCGGTGCCCGACGGCGACACCGGCACCAACATGGCCCTGACCCTCGAATCGGTGACCGACGAGGTCGCCGGGCTCGGGCCGGCGGAGGACCTCGACGCCACGTGCCGGGCCATCGCCCACGGGTCGCTCATGGGGGCGCGGGGCAACTCGGGGGTCATCCTCTCCCAGCTGCTGCGCGGTCTCGCCGAGGGTCTCAACTGCCCCTCGGGCCGGCCCGGGGGCGCCGAGTGGTCCGACGGGCTGACCATCGCCGACCGGTTGGCCCGCGAGGCCGTGATGCGACCGGTGGAGGGGACCATCCTGACCGTGGCAAGAGGCGCCGCCGAAGGAGCCCGCTCGGCCGCCGAAGCCGGGAAGTCCCTGGTGGACGTGGCCGAGGCCACCCGGACGGCGGCGGCCGAGGCCCTCGCCCGCACCCCGTCGCTCCTGCCCGTGCTGGAGCAGGCCGGCGTGGTCGACGCCGGCGGGGCCGGCCTCCTGCTGCTGTTCGACGCGCTCCTCACCGTCTGCGACGGCCGGGCCATGCCCGTGCCGCCCGAGCTCCCCGACACCGACTTCGGGCCCCTCAACCCCGAGGCCCCCGGCATGGCCTTCTCCGCCGAGGGCGGGCGGCGAGGCCAACCTGTCCGGCCTCCGCTACGAGGTGATGTACCTGCTCGAGGCGGCCGACGAGACCATCCCCTCCTTCAAGGAGGTCTGGGCCGGGATCGGCGACTCGATCGTGGTGGTGGGCGGCGACGGCACCGTGGAACTGCCACATCCACACCGACGACATCGGGGCCGCCATCGAGGCGTCCCTGGACGCCGGCCGACCCCGGGCCATCCGGGTGACCGACCTGCTCGATCAGATCGAGGAGGAGCGCTGGGTCCGCGAGGCGTCGGTCGACGTCGGGAGCGGGATCCGGCGACGTGCCCTCGGGACCGGCGCCGACCACCGGGGTGGTGGCGGTGGCGACCGGGGACGGGATCGGCCGGATCTTCCGCTCGCTCGGCGTCCACGGTCTCATCTCGGGGGGCCAGTCGATGAACCCGTCGACGGCCGAGCTCGTCGAGGCGGTCGAGGCCCTCCGCTCCGACGAGGTGGTCATCCTGCCCAACAACGGCAACATCCACCCGGTGGCCGAACCGGGTCGACGACCTCACCGCCAAGCGGGTGTGGGTGGTCCCGACCGACACCATCGCCGAGGGTTTCGCCGCCCTGCTGGCCTACGACCCCGAGGCCCACGGCGAGGAGAACGCCCGCGCCATGCAGGCCTCGGCCCGCAAGGTGGTGCCCGGCGAGGTCACCCGGGCCGTGCGCGACGCGGACTCGAAGGCGGGCCCGATCGCCGCCGGCGACTGGCTGGGCCTCTCGCGGACCGGCATCGAGGTGGTGGACGCGACCGCTGTCGGGCGCGGCCTGCTCGCTGCTCGAGGTGCTGGTGAGCCGACTCGCACGACCTCGTGACCATCATCGAGGGCGAGGGGTCCGGCGCCGGCCGACACCCGGCGGATCACCGAGTGGCTGCGGGACCACCGGCCCGGGGTCGAGATCGAGGTGCACCACGGCGGCCAGCCCCACTACCCCTACCTGTTCTCCATCGAGTGACCGAGCTCGCTCCCCATCGAGTGAACGACCCGTCCCCACCGAAGACCCGACGGGCGTCTCCATCGAGCGAGCCGTCCGGGCCGCCCTCGGACGGGCGGGGTCACGACGGCGCCCGTGGACGGTTGACGGGCCGCACCTCGACCGACCGGCGATGGCGTCGCCGGCCGAGCCGGCTGACTCGGGCCGCCGCCTCGGGCAGCTGGCCGAGCTGCCCGTGTCGCGTGCTCGACGGCGTGGGGAACGGCGGCCGAGCGGGATTTGGCCGAGCTCGGGATCGAGTCGGTCCTCGACCTGTTGACCCACTATCCCCGCCAGGGCCGCTACATCGACGGCACCCGCCTGGTCCCCATCGCCGGGCTGGCGCCGGGGGACAAGGCGTCGGTGCTCGGCCGGGTCACCCGGGTCGGCCGTCCGACCTCGGGCTACGGGCGGGGGAGGCGGCGGTCACCGGTCCGGGTGGAGCTGGAGGTGGCCGACGACAGCGGCCGGCTCCGCGTGGTCTTCTTCAACCAGGCCTGGCGGGCCAAGCAGCTCCCGGTGGGCACGGTGGCGCTCTTCTTCGGCCCGGTCGGGACCTACCGCGGCGCGCTGCAATTGAACAGCCCCACCGCCGAGGTGGTCCAAGCAGCCGGCGAGCGCGGCACCGGGCCCGACGGAGACCCCGAGCCCGAAGAAGACCTCGGGCCCGACCGGGATCCCGGACCGGCCGGAGACCCGACCCGGCGAGCCCGACCTCGCCGGCGAGGGCCCCGGCGCCGGCATCCCCCGGGGTCGGGTGTTCCCCGTCTACCCGCTGACCGAGCGGGCCCGGCTCACCTCGGCCCGCATCAGCCGCTACGTCGGCGAGGCCCTCGACCGGCTCGGGCACGTTCGCCGACCCGCTGCCCGAGCGGCTGCGGACCGCCTTCGACCTCCTCGACCGGACGGCGGCCTTCAACCGGATCCACCGGCCGGCCACCCTGGAGGAGTGCGAGCCGGCCCGTCGGCGGCTGGCCTTCGACGAGCTCTTCCGCCTCCAGCTGGACCTGGTGCTGCGACGGGACCGCCTGGAGGAGGACGCCCGGGGGATCCGCCACCGTGCTGGCCCGTGACGACGGGCGGCCGACCCTGGTCGACCGCTTCGTCGCCGGCCTCGGGTTCGAGCTCACCGGCGCCCAGCGCCGGGCCATGGCGGCCATCGCCGACGACCTGGCCGGTCCGCTGCCGATGCACCGGCTCCTGCAGGGGGACGTCGGATCGGGGAAGACCGTGGTGGCCGTGTCCGCCCTGCTGGTGGCGGTGGAAGGCGGCCACCAGGGTGCCCTCATGGCCCCGACCGAAGTGCTGGCCGAACAGCACGCCACCGCGGTGGCGGGCCCTGCTCGGGGACCTGACCGTGCCCGACCCGGCCACCCTCGACCGGCGAGCGGCCCCTGCGGGCGGCGCTGCTCACCTCGAAGACGCCGGCCAGAGAGCGTGACACCATCCACGCCGGGCTGGCCGACGGCTCGGTCGACCTGCTCATCGGCACCCACGCCCTGCTCACCGACCGGGTCGTCTTCCGCCTCGCTCGGGGTGGCGGTCATCGACGAGCAGCACCGGTTCGGGGTGGAGCAGCGCGCCGCGCTGCGCGAGAAGGGCCGCGGCGAGGACGGCGGCGGCGGCGATCCCGACCTCCTGGTGATGACGGCGACGCCCATTCCCCGCACGGCGGCCATGGTCGTGTTCGGGGACCTGGACATGACCATCATCGACGAGCTGCCCCCGGGCCGGCTTCCCGGTCGCCACCCGCTGGGCCCGGACCGACCAGCAGAGTCGAGGAGGCCTGGGACCGGGTGCGGTCGGAGGTGGAGGCCGGGCACCGGGCCTTCGTCGTCTGCCCGCTCGTCGAGGGGTCCGAGCGGGTCGAGGCGACCTCGGTGGTGGCCGAGGCCGAGCGGCTGCTCGGCGACCGAGCTCGCCGGGCTGCGGGTCGGCATCCTCCACGGCCAGCTGCCCCCGGCGGACAAGGAGCGGGCGATGGCCGAGTTCCGGACCGGGCGGCTCGACGTGCTGGTGGCCACGACCGTCATCGAGGTGGGGGTCGACGTGCCCGAGGCCACCGTCATGGTCGTCGAGGACGCCGACCGGTTCGGGATCGCCCAGCTCCACCAGCTCCGCGGCCGGGTCGGTCGCGGGCCGCGACCCGTCGTGGTGCTACCTGCTCTCGGGGGCGGACGCGCCCGAGGCCGCCGCCCGCCTGTCGGCGCTGGAGGGGAGCCAGGACGGCTTCGAGCTCGCCGAGGTGGACCTGGCGCTGCGGGGCGAGGGGACCATCCTCGGTGCGCGCCAGAAGGGCCGGAGCGACCTGCGGCTGGCCCGGCTGATGTCCGACCGGGACCTGGTGGTCATGGCCCGCCAGGCGGCCGAGCGCCTGGTCGGCGACGACCCGGGCCTGGCCCGGCACGAGCTGCTGGCCGACGAGTTGCGGCTGTTCGTCGACGAGTCCGAGGCCGAGTTCCTCTTCAAGAGTTGAGAGGCGGTTCGTTCACGGGTTGAGAGGGCGGTTCGCAGGCGGTGACAGGCGGTCGCCCCGGAGGCGGCCGGTAGTCTGGCCGGCGTGCGGGTGATCGCTGGCGATCTGCGCGGTCGGCGCTTGCGCGCACCGGCCGGGACCTCGGTCCGGCCCACGTCCGACCGGGTCCGCGAGGCGGTGTTCGACATCCTCTTCAGCCTCGGAGGCGTGGAGGGGATGCAGGTCGTCGACCTGTTCGCCGGGTCGGGGGCCATGGGCATCGAGGCGCTGTCCCGGGGCGCCGCCTCGGTCACCTTCGTCGACCGAGACCCGCGTGCCGTCGACGCGGTCCGCGCCAACCTCGCCGCCGTGGACCTCTCGGGCGCCGAGGCGGAGGGCGACGCCACCCTCGTCCGGGCCGACGTCGCCCTCTGGGTGGCCACCACCGCCTCGCGCTACGACCTCGCCCTGTGCGATCCGCCCTACGACTACACGGACTGGGAGACGCTCGTGTCCCGGCTGCCCGCCGAGTTGGCCGTCCTCGAGTCCGGCGCGCCGATCCCCCCGGTCGGAGGGTGGGAGATCCTGAGGTCCCGACGCTACGGGGGTACCATCGTGACCGTGGTCCGGCCGGAACCGGTCGCCCCGTCCCCGTCGGCGCCCGCACCGCAGGCCTCGCCGGAGCTGGTCACGGAGAGAGGTGTCTCGTGAGGATTGCGCTCATTCCGGGTTCGTTCGACCCGGTCCACAACGGGCACCTCGAGGTGATCGAGCGCGCCGCCCGCCTCTTCGACGAGGTGGTGGTGGCCACCTTGCGCAACCCGCAGAAGAGCGAGGCCCTCTTCGACCTCGACGAGCGCCAGGAGATGCTCGAGGAGTCCCTCTCCCACCTGGTCAACGTGCGCATCGTGTCGGTGGCGACCCTGGTGGTCAACGTGGCCCACGACGTGGGCGCCAGCGCCATCGTCAAGGGGCTGCGGGCCGTCTCCGACTTCGAGAACGAGCTCCAGATGGCCCAGATGAACAAGCAGCTCTCGGGGGTGGAGACCCTGTTCATCCCGACCAGCTCCGCCCATTCGTTCATCGCGTCGAGGCTGCTGCGCGAGGTCGCCCGGTTCGGCGGCGACGTGACCGCCTTCGTGCCCAAGGTGGTGGCCCTGCGCCTGCAGGAGAAGTTCGATCGATGAGTGAGCTCTTCGACGACCTCGACCAGCAGCGCGCCGCCGTGGAGGAGCACGACGCCGAAGCGCTCATCCGGGCCGCCCTCGACGTGGTCCAGACGGCGAAGGCCATGCCGCTGTCGGCCTCGGTGCTCGTGTCGAGGGAGGAGCTGGCCGAGCTGCTCCAGGCGGCGCTCGACCGCATGCCCGACGAGCTCCGGGAGGCCCGCTGGCTGCTGAAGGAACGCGAGGAGTTCCTGGCCGAGAAGCAACGGGAGGCCGACGCCCTCCTCGAGGAGGTGCGGGTCCAGGCCGAGCGCATGGTCCAGCGGACCGAGGTGGTCCGTCAGGCCAACCATGTCGCCCAGCGGATCCTCGACGACGCCAACGAGGAGGCCCGGCGCCTCCGCCACCAGGCCGAGGACTATGCCGACCAGAAGCTGGCCAGCTTCGAGATCGTCCTCGACCGGACCATGAAGACCGTGCGGGCCGGTCGTGAGAAGCTGCAGGTCACCCCCGTTCCGAGGGTCGAGATCGGGGAGGGCGGCACCACGACGACCCTGGCGCCGACCGGAGCAGGAGGCCAGGATGCCGATGAGCCGGAAGGGTTCTTCGACCAGGACCTCGACTGAGCGGGCCGGCTCGGGGCCGGCTCCGCCCTCGCCCGGTGCGGGCACGTCGCGCCGCGTCGGCCGGCGCTCGTTCGGGGTCCGCGTCCGTTCGTCGTGCCGGTCGCCGCCCTGCGCCGGACGGTCGGCGCCTCGCGCCACGAGGTGCGACGCGGGGTCATCGAGGACCTCGGGGCGGTCACCGCCACGGTGCCCGAGGGTGAGCCGGTGGTGGTCGACGTCACGCTTGTCGTCCTATCCGGGAGGGATCACCGCCCGGGGGTCGGTGCGCACCCGGTGGGTCGCCGAGTGCCGGCGCTGCAGTGGGCCGGTCGGCTCGGAGGTCACCGCCACCGTGCGGGAGCGCTTCACCCCCGAGGGCGGCACCGATCGGGACGAGGACGCCTACCCGATGACCGGCAACGATCTCGACCTCGAACCGATGGCCCGCGATGCCGTGCTGCTCGAGCTGCCGCTCGCCCCGTTGTGCGCTCCCGACTGCCGCGGCCTGTGCCCGCAGTGCGGGGCCAACCGCAACCTCGGCGACTGCGAGTGCGCCCCGGCCCGCGACCCGCGCTGGTCGGCGCTCGACGCCCTGCGCGGCGCCGGGGACGGCGGATTGGCCTAGGATGCCGGGCCTATGGCCGTCCCGAAGAAGAAGACCTCCAAGGCGAAGAGCCGTAGCCGCCGCGCCTCGAACTGGGTGCTGAGGGCGCCGGCCCGCTCGGTCTGTCCGCAGTGCACGTCGGCGAAGCTGCCCCACGTCGTGTGCCCGAACTGCGGCTGGTACAAGGGCCGCCAGGCGCTCGAGGTCGACTAGGCCCGGGGGCGAGCATGGCCCGGCGGCAGGCGAGGCCCGGCGGCGAGGCGTTCGCCGCCCTGCCGGTGGCGGTGGACGCCATGGGCGGCGATCGGGCGCCCGGCGAGATCGTGGCCGGTGCCCGACAGGTCGCCGAGCAGTCCGGGATCGGGGTGGTGCTGGTCGGGCGCCGGGCGGAGATGGGCGACATCGGGGACCTCCCCTCCATCGAGGCGGCCGAGGTCATCGGGATGGACGACGACCCGGGCCAGGGCGTCCGCCGCAAAAAGGACTCGTCCCTGGTGCGGGCGGCCGAGGCCGTGCGCGACGGACGGGCCATGGCCATGGTGTCGGCGGGCAACACCGGGGCGACCATGGCCTCCGCCCTGCTCCGGATGGGAAGGCTCCCCGGCGTCGTCCGGCCGGCCATCGCCACCCCCATCCCCAACCTCGAGCGGTCCTGGCCCACGGTCCTGCTCGACGCCGGGGCCAACGCCGAGTGCAGCGCCACCATGCTCCTGCAGTTCGCCCAGATGGGTGCGGCCTTCGCCCGCAAGCGCTACGGGGTGGAACGGCCGCGGGTGGGGCTGCTCTCCATCGGGGAGGAGAAGTCCAAGGGTTCCCCGCTGGTCAAGGAGACCAACACCCTGCTGGTCGAGCAGGCGGCCGTCGGCCGAGTTCGACTTCGTGGGCAACGTCGAGGGTCGCGACTTCTTCCGGGAGTCGATCGACGTGGTGGTCACCGACGGCTTCACCGGCAACGTGGCGCTCAAGACCATGGAGGGAACCCTCCGGTTCCTCATCGGCGCGCTCGGGGGCATCCTCGGCAAGCCCGAGCTCCGCCACGCCGCCGAGGCGATCGGTCCCCACCTCCTGCCGCTGGCGGGCAAGCTCGACCCCGACAACATCGGAGGGGCCATGCTGCTCGGGGTGGACGGCGTGTGCGTCATCAGCCACGGATCGTCCTCGGCGGTGGCCATCGTCAACGCCATCACCGTCGCCCACGACCTGGCCGTGGCCGGGCTGGTCGAGGCCCTGGCCGGCGCCGTCGCCGGGGTACCGACCGCCGGGGTGCCGACGAGCGGCGCCCCGGCCCCCGGCTGAGGTCAGCCCCAGAACTCGGCCAGCAGGCCGGCGTCGGCGTCGGCCTGGCTGGCGCCCATGGACAGCGCGGCGGGCACCGCACCCGGCGACATGAGCTCGAGCAGGTCGACCTCGGCCGGCATGCGCACCAGCACCGAGGTACCCGCCGCCTCGAGGGCCTCGATCTCCGCGCCGAGCGCCGCCGGGCGGTGGGTCATCATCCCCTCGGCCCAGTCACCGCCGTCGGTGAGGGCCAGCACCACCACCTTGGCCGCCCCGGCCAGCAGGTCGAGGTGGGTCCCTGTCCCGCTCACCCCGCCGTCCATACAGCGCCGGTCGCCGATCGGCTGCGGCGCGAAGATCCCCGGAACGGCGCTGCTCGCCGCCACCGCCCGGGAGATGGCGGTACGGCTGGTGGCCGAGACGACGCACCGCTCAGCGGTGTAGGCGTCGACGCAGGTGATCCGGAGCGCCTCCGACGGCCATCCCAACCGGCCGACCACCAGCGCGATGTTGCGCCGCAGCGTCGCCGGCGACGGGGTCGAGGCGGCCAGCGCGGCAAAGCCGATCTCCTGCACCGTGGCGGGGTCGCTGTCGGTCGCTTTCACGAAGAGGTCGAGGGCGCGCTGCTGGCTCGGCCGGAGCGTCGAGGTCGGCGCCATCGCCGACACCAGGGCGGGCAGCCGCGCCAGCAGCGAGAACTCGGTGTGCATCCACTTGAGCCGGCCCGAGGCCAGCCCGGCGGCCACCATCGAACCGGCCGACGTCCCGACCAGCCGGTCGGCGCCGGCGAGACGGACCCCGCGCGAGGCCAGCGTCTGGAGGTAGCCGAGCTGCCACGCCACGAAGAACAGGCCGCCTCCCCCGAGGCACAGCCCGCGGTCCACCCCCTGGCCGTAGTGGGCCTCGAAGCTCACCGGCAGGGCCAGCTCGGGCGTGCCCCTCGGCTCGGGCGTCCCCCCGGGCGGATCGACCGGACTGCTCACCGGGCCCACCGTACCGGCGCCGCCGCCCGGCCATGGCCACGAGCGGCCCGCCGCCGGGGCGGACTCCCGATCGGGTCGTCCGGCGCGTCGGGGGAGGGGTCAGCGCGTCGGGGCGGTCAGCGCCGGAGCAGGTCCTTGGCGATGTGGGTCACCTGGATCTCGTCCGTGCCGGCGTAGATCTGGAAGACCTTGGCGTCGCGGGCCAGCTGTTCCACCCGGAACTCGGACATGTACCCGTTCCCGCCGAAGAGCTGGACCGCCTCCATGGCGACCTCGGTGGCCGCCCGGGCGGCGTAGAGCTTCATGGCGGAGGCCTCGGCCAGGCTGAGCGACCTGCCGGCCTGGGAGAGCTCGATGTGCCGGAACACCAGGTTCTCGACGTTGAGGCGCGCCACCTCCATGTTGGCCAGCTTGAGCTGGATCAGCTGCCGCTCGCCGATGGGACGGTCCCACAGCATGCGGTCCTTGGCGTACTGGACCGACAGCTTCAGGCATTCCTCGATGACGCCGAGGGCCATGGCGGCGAGCCCCGCCCGCTCGGTGACGAAGTTGCCCTTGGCCGAGTCACGTCCGGAGCCGGGCCGGTCCTGCTCGCTCTCGCCGAGGAGGTGGTCCCGGCCCACCCGCACGTCGGAGAGGAAGAGCTCGCCCGTCGGCGACGAATGGAGCCCCATCTTGCGGAACGGCTTGGACTGCTCGAGCCCCGGGGTGCCGCGGTCGAGGACGAAGGTCAGCACCTGGCGGTCGCGGACGGGGGTGTCCGAGCCGTCGTCGAGCTTGGCGTAGAAGACGATGGTGTCGGCGTAGGGCCCGTTGGTGATGAAGGTCTTGTTGCCGTTGAGCACGTACTCGTCGCCGTCCCGCCGTGCCGTCGACTTCATCCCGCCCAGCGCGTCCGAACCCGAATCCGGCTCGGTGATGGCCCACGCCCCGACCTTGTCGCCGGTCAGCAGGTCCAGACCCCAACGCTCCATCTGGGCGGGAGTGCCCTGTTTCATGATGGTGCCGCCCGCCAAGCCGACGCTCACCCCCATGGCGGTCACGATGCCCGGGCAGTAGTGGCACAGCTCGATGATCGGGATGAGGGTCATGGCCGCCGCCCCCGAGTCGCCCCTGCGGGCGTCGCCCGCCCGCTCGGCGGCCTCGTCCCCGCCCGAGCCCTCGTGCCCGGCCGAGTCGGAGTCCTTGCGCTGGACCTGCCGCTTGAAGCGGTCCCTCGCCATCTGGTCCATCCCGAAGGTGGTGTAGAGCTTGCGGATGATGTCGTAGGGGGGTAGGTCACCGTGCTCGAGAGCCTCGATGTTGGGGACCACCTCGACATCGATGAAGCGCCGGACGGCGTCGCGCACCATCAGCTGCTCGTCGGACCATTCGAACATGGCAGACCCCCTGTCCCTTCGTCGCCCGGGCGGGTTCGAGGCTATCGGAGCCCGGCGTACAGTCGGAGGCGTGCAGTCGGGGCGAGATGGCGTGCAGTCGGAGCGAGACGGCGTGCCACCGGGCAGTGAACAGGTGCGGTTCGGGCGGAGCGAGCCGACGGCGTTCGAACGGTGGGGCGGGGAGCCGTTCTTCGTGGCGCTGGTGGACCGGTTCTACGCCCGGGTGGCGACCGATCCGGTCCTCCGCCCGCTCTACCCCGAGGACCTGACCGATCCGAGCACCCACCTGGCGCTGTTCCTGATGCAGTACTGGGGCGGTCCTCGCGCCTACAACGAACAGCGCGGGCACCCCCGCCTGCGGATGCGCCATGCTCCCTTCACCATCGGGCCGGCACAGGCGGAGGCCTGGCTGGCTCACATGACGGCCTCGGTGCACGAGGCCGGGCTACCGGCCGCCGACGAGGCGGAGCTCCTCGACTACCTGGCCACGGCGGCTCGGCACCTGATCAACAGCGGCGTCTGACGGGTTCCGACGCAGGTCTCCTGCCTGGGAGAATACGGCCATCCGATAACATCGGCGCAGGTGACAGCGTGCCGGGCGGCCACGAGCGCCGCTCCGGGGCGAAGGACCTCTGGGGGATCCCTCGGATCGGCCCATCCGGGCGAGGCGCTCCTGGCGACGGACGCGTGCGGCCGGCAGGGCGGCACTCCCGCTCCGGCCGGCTCCGCGCCGGCTCCGGGCCGCCGACCGGACCGGCCCCCAGGCTGAGACCCGAGGCCGAAGAACAGGAAGAACAGGAGAAACCGTGCCAGCAGAGACCCACGTGGAACAGGGACCCCTCGACCGGAGCCAGGTCCTCGATCTGATCCGCGACCTGCTCGCCGACATCCTGGAGATCGAGCCGTCGGCCATCGGCGAGTCCTCGTCGTTCGCCGAGGACCTCGACGCCGACTCGCTGGCTCTCATCGAGCTGGTGGAGGGCCTCGAGGAGGAGCTCGGCGAGCGCTCCGTCGGGTTCCGGATCGATGACGAGGACTTGGAGGAGCTCCGCACGGTGCGGGACGCGGTGGACTACGTCTGCGCCAAGCTCGGAGGGGACTGAGCGGGTCCCGTGTCACGCTCGGCCGACTCGGGTGCGCCCGGGGTGGAGGGGCTGGCCGGCCGCCTCGACTACCGGTTCGAGGACCCCGGGCTGCTGGACGAGGCCCTGGCTCACCGGTCGTGGTGCGCCGAGCAGGGAGTTCCCTCCTCCAACGAACGGCTGGAGTTCCTCGGTGACGCCGTGCTCGGCCTGGTGGTCGCCGAGCACACCTTCCGCAACCACCCCGGACTGTCGGACGGCATGATGTCCAAGGTCCGGGCGTCGGTGGTCAACACCCGGGTGCTGGCCGAGGTGGCCCTCGAGCTCGGCGTCGACCGGGAGCTCCGGCTCGGCCGGGGTGAGGACCTGTCGGGCGGCCGGGCCAAGGAGTCGATCCTGGCCGACGCCACCGAGGCGGTGCTCGGCGCCGTCTACCTCGACGGCGGCCTGGCCGAGGCCGAGCGGCTCATCTTCTCCCTGCTGGAGGACCGGATCGCCGCGGCGGTGGGCGAGCCGGGCGAGTCCGACCACAAGAGCCGCCTCCAGGAGCGGACCGTCGGGCTCGGCAGCGGGGTGCCTCGCTACGAGGTCGCCGGCTTCGGGCCTGACCACGCCCGGCGGTACCAGGCCACGGTGTACGTTGCTGGCCGCCGCCTCGGTACGGGGGAGGGGCGGTCCAAAAAGGACGCCGAGCAAGCTGCCGCCCAGGCGGCGTTCGGATCGTTGGCGGTCGAGAGAGGCGGGGGGGATGCCAGAGCTTCCCGAGGTTGAGACCATCCGGCGCGACCTCCAGACCGAGGTGGTGGGCCGCAAGATCAAGGCGGTCGAGGTCCGCAACGGCCGGACGGTCCGCCGCCACCCGAGCGCCAAGCAGTTCCGGGGCCAGCTGGAGGGCCATACCATCAAGTCGATCGACCGGGCGGGGAAGTACCTGCTCATGGGCCTCGACGACGGCCAGACCCTGGTCATCCACCTCGGCATGAGCGGCCAGCTCCAGCGGGCCAAGAGCGCCAAGGAGGCCAAGGCCCCCCACACCCACGCCGTGCTCACCTTCACCCAGGGCGGCCAGCTCCGCTTCGTGGACCCCCGCACCTTCGGTGAGCTGTTCGTGTCGGCGGCCCCGGCCGAAGGCGAACGGGGCCTCCCCGAGCTCGCCCACCTCGGGTTCGACCCGCTCGAGGACGTCATGAGCTGGGAGAAGTTCTGGGTCCTGTTGTCCCAGCACAAGTGCGGGCTGAAGGCGCTGCTGATGGACCAGGAGTTCGTGGCCGGCATCGGGAACATGTACGCCGACGAGATCCTGTTCGCCGCCGGGCTGCGCTACGACCGCATGTCGAACTCGCTCTCGTCCCAGGAGGTCCGCCGTCTCTACCGGGCCATGGTCGAGACGCTCGCCGAGGCCGTCAAGCGCCGCGGCTCGTCGTTGGCCGACGAGCAGTACCGCGACCTCTTCGGGGAGATCGGCGACTACCAGGACCAGCACCAGGCCTACGACCGTGAGGGACAGGCCTGCCGGCGGTGCCGGGGCACCATCGTCAAGGTGAAGTCGGGCGGTCGCGCCACCTACTTCTGCGAGCACTGCCAGGTGTAGCTCCGTCGGTCCCGGGCCGGTGTCGCCGACCCGCCCGCAGCCCGGTGTCGCCTGCCCGCCCGGCCCGCCCGGCCCGGTGCGCGGGACACGCCCGGCCATCCTCCCCGACGGCGGGTAGCGGCCGGTAGGGTGCCTCTACGTGTTCCTGAAGTCCCTCTCCCTCAAAGGATTCAAGTCCTTCGCCGACCCGGCCGTGCTCGAATTCGAGCCCGGGATCACCGTGGTGGTCGGCCCCAACGGCAGCGGGAAGTCCAACGTCGTCGACGCCGTGGCCTGGGTGCTCGGCGCCCAGGGGCCGCGCACCCTGCGCTCGGCCAAAATGGAAGACGTCATCTTCATGGGCACGGCCAACCGCCCCTCGCTCGGGCGCGCCGAGGTCGCCCTCACCATCGACAACTCGGCCGGCAAGCTGGCCACCGACCTCGCCGAGATCACGATCACCCGCACGCTGTTCCGTTCGGGCGACAGCGAGTACGCCATGAACGGCGCGCCGTGCCGGCTCCTCGACATCCAGGAGCTGCTCTCCGATACCGGGGTCGGTCGCCAGCAGCACGTGATCATCAGCCAGGGCCATCTCGACGCCATTCTGGAGGCCCGGCCCGAGGAGCGCCGGGCGGTGATCGAGGAGGCGGCCGGGGTGCTCAAGTACCGCCGGCGGCGCGAGCGCTCCGAGCGCCGGCTGGCCGCCGCCGAGGAGAACCTCGAGCGCCTCTTCGACCTGGTGCGCGAGGTCAAGCGGCAGATCCGGCCCCTCGAACGCCAGGCCGCCGCCGCCCGCTCCTATACCGGGCTGGCCGACGAGCTGAAGTCGGTGCGCCTCTACGTCGCCGGTTCGGAGCTGCGGGCTCTCGATGAGCGGCACCGCCTGGCTGCGGAGACCCGGTCCGCCCTGGGCGGGGACGAGGCCCGGCTCGAGGCGTCGCTCGCCGAGCTCGACGCCGACACCGAGCGCACGGCCGACGAGATGTCGGCCCAGCGCGAGTCGGACCTGGCGTCGGCTCTCGCCCGGGCCGAAGGGATGAACGAGCGGGCCCGCGGGCTGGCCGGCGTGCTCCGCGAGCGGCAGCGATCGCTCGCCATCGCCCTCGATGCCGCCGCCGACGCCGACGTGGTCTCCACCCTCGAGGCGGAGAGCGCACGACTGGCCGCCGAGCTGGCCCAGGCCGACACCGAGGCGGCCGACCTGGCGCCCGAGCACGACGAAGTCGCCATGAGCGAGGCCGCCGCCGCCGCCGAGCTCGAGGAGCACCTGGCCGCCGGGGGCGACGCCACCGAGCTGCGACGGGCCGACGAGGCGGTGGCGCTGGCGAGGAGCGAGCTCGGCTCGCTCGAGCGCGCCCTCGAGCGCGACCGCCACGGGAGCGAGCAGCTGGCGGCCCGCCTCGCCTCGGTCGAGCGGCGAGCGGCATTGCTCCGGGACGAGGACCGCCAGCTCGCCGCCCGGCTGGCCGAGCTCGAAGAGGGCCGCCGGCACCTGCAGGCCCGGGTCGCCGAGACCGAGGCGGCCCACGGCGAGGCGGTCTCCCGACTCGAGACCGCCGAGGAGGCGCTGCGCCAGTCCGAGCAGGAGCTCCACCGCTCGACGGCCCGGGCCGACGCCCTCGGGCGCGCCTTCGACGAGGCCCGTGGCGCCGCCGGGGCGGAGCTGCTGGCCGGGGTGGACGGCGTCGTGGGCACCTTGCTCGACGTGGTGGAGGTGGACCCCGGGTGGGAGCACGCATTCGAGGCGGCCGCCGGGGCATCGGTGGCCGCCGTGGTGGTCGCCGGCCGCGAGGAGGCTCTCGCCGCGCTCTCCCGGCTCCGCCACGACGGGGCGACCGGGGCGGTGCTCGCCCTCACCGACGCGGCCGCTCCCGCCGGCCGGGTCGAGGCGGGGACCGACGTCCCTCCCGGGACCGAGTCCGTCCGGCACCACGTCCGTCCGGCCCGGTACGCGGCCGACGCCCCCGGCGACCGGTCCGGGCTCGGCTCGTTGCTCGACCGGCTGCTGGCCGGCTCGTGCTGCGCCCTCGAGGGATGGTCGGATGCCATCGACCTGGCGCTCTCCCGGCCCGACCTCGTCGTCGTGACCCGCGACGGGGACCGGTTCTCCTCCAGCGGGTGGCGGGTCCGGGCCACCGGCGGGGTGGTGACGGCGGCCGTCGTCGAGGAGGCGAGGGCCCGGGCGGCCCAGGCCGCCGTCGGGGCGGCCGAGGCCGCCGCGGCGCGCACCGAGGCCCGCGTCATGGTCGAGACCGTCCGGCGCTCGGCAGCCGAGGCGGTGCGATCGGACGACCGCAACGAGGCCGCGCACCAGACGGCCCGCGCCGCCCGGCGGCGAGTGGCCGACGACCTGGCGGTGGCGGTGACCGAGCTCGAGGAGCTCCGGGGCCAGCGGGACGAGCTCCACGGACGCATCGGCCGCGACACCGAGCGGGCCGCCGCCCTGCGCACCGACCTGCCCGCCCTCGAGGCGCAGCGGGTGGACGCCGCCGAGCGGGCGGTGGCGACACGACACGAGCGCCGCCGGATCGACGAGCGGATCGCCGAGGCGGCCCGGTTGCGGAACGAGTGGGAGGTGCGCTCGGCCGGCCTCGTCGAGCGTCGGCGGGTCCTCGACCAGCGGCTCCAGGAGGTCGAACGGCGCCTGACCGGCCACGCCGACGAGCGCCGCCAGGCGGCCGAACGCCGCCGGCGCCTGGAGGCGAGCGTCACCGCCGCCCAGCGCCTCCTGACCGTGGTGGGCTCGGCCGAGGAACGACTGGAGCGGGCCCTCGGCGCGTTGCGTGAGCGGCACCGCCTCCAGCTCGAGGCGGTGCGGGCCGGAGGGGCCCGGCTCGAGGAGCTGCGCCGCCAGCGGTCGTCGGGGGAGCACGAGCTGGCCGCGGTGCGGGGCCGGTTGCAGAAGCTGGAGGTCGACCTGGTCGAGGCGGACGTCCGCCGCGAGTCGGTGGTGGAGTCGCTCCGGCGCGAGCTCGCCAGCTCGCCCGACGAGGCGATGGCCGCGCCCGAGCCCGAGCTCGCCGACGGGATCGACCCACCGGCCCGCATCGACCAGCTCGAACGCCAGCTGGCCGCCCTCGGGCCGGTCAATCCCCTGGCCCTCGAGGAGCTCGAGGAGCTCCACGAGCGTCACCAGTTCCTCGAGTCCCAGGTGGAGGACGTGAGGGTGGCCCGCCGCGAGCTGCACCAGGTGATCCGCACGCTGGACGAGGAGATCATGCAGGTGTTCGCGACGGCCTTCGCCGACGTGAACGAGCACTTCTCCGACCTGGTGAACTCGCTGTTCCCCGGCGGCACCGGCCGGCTCTCGCTGACCGATCCTCAAGAACCTGCTCGACACCGGGGTCGAGGTCGAGGTGCGGCCCGCCGGCCGCAACGTCCGGCGGATGTCGCTGCTGTCGGGGGGCGAGCGGTCGCTGGTGGCGCTCGCCTACCTGTTCGCCGTGTTCCGGAGCCGGCCGTCGCCCTTCTACCTGATGGACGAGGTGGAGGCGGCGCTCGACGACGTCAACCTGCAGCGGTTTCTCGGCCTGGTCCACGAGTTCCGCGGCGAGGCCCAGTTGATCATCGTGAGCCACCAGAAGCGGACCATGGAGGCCGCCGACGCGCTCTACGGCGTCACCATGGCACCCGGTGGTTCCTCCAAGGTCGTGAGCCAACGGGTGCCGCGTGCCGACCACGAGAACGGGGCCCGTCCCGAGGCGACGTCGTTCGCACCGGAGACCGAGCCATCGTTCGCACCGGAGGCCGAGCGGCCGTTCGCCCCCGGGGCCGAGGCATCGCCGTTCGCACCGGAGACCGAGCAGCAGTTCGTGCCCGGGGCCGAGGCACCGCCGTTCACCTCGGAACCGGAGCCGGAGCCCGCCGGCCGGGTCGAGGCGTGACCGGCCTCCTCGTCGCGCAGCTCCTCGCACACGTCCTCTCCAGCGGTGCGTTCGTAGCCGGCGCAGCGGCCGTGGCCGGCGCATCGGCGCCGTTCGCCAGCTCCGGGGCGCTGTTCGCCAGCTCCGATGCGCTCATCGCCGTGGTGGTCGCGGTGCCGGTGCTCATCGTGGGCGGCGGCGTCGCCGTCGGGCTCCGACTGCGCGGCAAGGGCGTCAAGGACCGGGTCCCCTCCGGCGAGGTGGCGACCGACGTCCCGACCGACATCGAGCTGGCCCGGAGCGCCGAGGCGACCGCCGTCGCCGAACCGGCCGCGCCGCCGGTGGCCCCCCCCGAGCCGGCACCGGTGGTCGCGCCTCCCGAGCCCGCCCCCGCCCCGCCGGCGCCTCCCGAGCCCGCCGCACCGGTGGCGCCCCCCGAGCCGGCCACCTTCCGGAGTCGGTTGGGCAAGGCGAGGGGCCTCTTCTCGGGTTACCTCGGCTCGGTCCGTTCCAAGGGCAAGATCGACGCCTCCACGTGGGACGATCTCGAGGAGGCGCTGATCCGCGCCGACGTCGGGGTGGGGGCGACCGACGAGCTCCTCGGTGACCTGCGGGTCCGGGTGAAGAACGGGGAGATCGCCGGTCCGGAGGCCTTGGTCGAGGCACTGAAGTCGGAGTTGGTGACGTTGCTCTCGGCGGCGGATGCCACGCTCGCCCTGCCAGGGGCGGCGCACGGGCCGACGGGAACCGGGAGCTCCACCGGATCGGACGACGGGCGCCAACCCGTGGACCAGAACGGGGACCACCCCGTGGACCAGGACGATCGTCCGGTGGACGTCTGGCTGTTCGTCGGGGTCAACGGGGTCGGGAAGACGACCACCGTCGGCAAGGTGGCCAGCCGGATGGCGTCCTCGGGCACCACGGTCCTCCTCGCCGCCGGCGACACCTTCCGGGCCGCGGCGGGCGAGCAGCTCTCGTTGTGGGCCTCCCGGGCCGACGCCGACATCGTGCGCGGGGCGGAGGGAGGAGACCCGAGCTCGGTGGTCTTCGACGCCGTCCAGCGCGCCGCCGCCAAGGGCCATGGCGTGGTGCTCGCCGACACCGCCGGCCGCCTGCACAACAAGGTGAACCTCATCGAGGAGCTGAAGAAGATCCGGCGGGTGGCCGACCGGCCCCCCGGCCGGGTCACCGAGGTCCTGTTGGTCCTCGACGCCACCACCGGGCAGAACGGCCTGGCCCAGGCCAAGGTGTTCCTCGAGGCGGTGGACGTGTCGGGCGTGGTCCTGACCAAGCTCGACGGCACGGCCAAGGGGGGCATCGTGATCGCCATCCAGCGCGAGCTGGGCCTGCCGGTGAAGCTCGTCGGGCCTGGGCGAGGGGGTCGGGGACCTGGTCGACTTCGACCCGGCCGCCTTCGTCGATGCACTGTTCTGACGGTGCGGCCGGTAGCCTGAGCCGCCGATGTTCGAGAGCCTGACCGACCGATTCGAGGGGATCCTCTCCCGGCTCCGGAACCGCGGTCGCCTGACCGAGGCCGACGTCGACGAGGTCCTCCGCGAGATCCGCACCGCCCTGCTCGAGGCCGACGTCGAGATCGGGGTGGTCCGGGGCTTCACCGAGGCGGTGCGCAGCCGGTGCGTGGGCCTCGAGCTGTCCCAGGCTCTGAGCCCCGGGCAGCAGGTGGTCAAGATCGTGAACGAGGAGCTCGTCGCCGTCCTCGGCGGCGAGACGCTCCGGATCACCTACGCCGGTCGCCCGCCCACCGTGGTGCTGCTCGCCGGCCTGCAGGGCGCGGGCAAGACCACCACGTCGGCCAAGCTGGCCCGCTGGTTCAAGCAGCAGGGCCGCAACCCGCTCCTGGTCGGCGCCGACCTGCAGCGGCCGGCCGCCGTCGAGCAGCTGCGGGTGCTCGGCAACCAGGCAGGCATCAGCGTGTTCAGCCAGCCCGACGACCCGGTGGCGGTGGCCGCCGCCGGCATCGAGGAGGCCCAGCGCCTCGGGCGGGACGTCGTGGTCGTCGACACGGCCGGCCGGCTGGCCATCGACGAGGCCCTCATGGACGAGATCCGGCGGATATCGGAGGCGGTCGACCCCCACTACACGTTCCTGGTCGTCGACGCCATGACCGGCCAAGATGCCGTGTCCACCGCCGCCGCCTTCCACCAGGTGCTGGCTCTCGACGGGCTCATCCTCACCAAGCTCGACGGGGATGCCCGGGGCGGGGCGGCCCTCTCGGTCAAGGAGGTCGTGGGCCGGCCGATCGCCTTCGCCTCGATCGGGGAGCGGCTAGACGACTTCGACCAGTTCCACCCGGACCGGATGGCCGACCGGATCCTCGGCATGGGCGACGTCCTGAGCCTCATCGAGCAGGCCGAGCGCACCATGGACCGCGACGTGGCGACCAAGGGGGCGGCCGCCCTGCTCGAGGGGCGGTTCACCCTCGAGGACTTCCTCGAGCAGCTCCAGCAGGTGCGCAAGATGGGATCCGTCTCGGGGATCTTCTCGATGCTCCCGGGAGTCGGCAAGGACCTCAAACAGCTTTCGGCGGCGGTCGACGATCGCCAGATCGACCAGGTCGAAGCCATCATCCATTCGATGACGCCCGCCGAGAGGGTCGACCCGACCATTGTCGACGGCTCCCGCCGCGTCCGGATCGCCAACGGCAGCGGAACCGCCACCGCCGATGTGAACGCCCTCCTCAAGCAATTCAAGGAGATGCGCAAGCTGATGAAGGGCGTCGGGAAGGGCGGCAAGGCCGGCATGGGGGCCCTGGCCGGCATGGGCGGCGCGGGCGGAGCGGGCGGCCTCGGCGGCCTGTTCGGGCGCGGCGCCAAGATGCCGGCGGGTGCCCTCGACCAGCTGGCCGAGCTGGAAGCGGCCGGGGAGCTCGACGGGTTCCCCGGAACGGGCGGCGCAGACCCGAGCGCCACGACCGGCGCGGCGCGGGGAGCGCCGCAGATGGGCGTCCCCGGAGGCCGGAACGGGGGCGCCACCAGGGGTTCCTCCCGATCGAAAGGCAAGGGCAAGAAGAAGGGCAAAGGCGGCGGACGCGTCACCCCCAAGGCCCGGTGAGCCGATTGCCGCGCCCGTCACCATTGGTGGGAGACTGTCGGGCGCCCAGGGTGGCCCGCCCGGGGTGTCGGGAACAAGGGCAAGAGGAGAGACCGTGGCAGTGAAGCTCCGCTTGGTGCGGATCGGGAAGAAGAAGCAGCCCACCTACCGGCTGGTGGCCGCGGACAGCCGGTCGCCGCGCAACGGCCGGTTCATCGAGATCGTGGGCACCTATGCCCCCCGTGGGAGGTCCGGCGCCGAGCCCGATGCGGTCGTCGAGATCGACAACGAAAAGGTGGCCAAGTGGCTGGCCGTCGGGGCGACGCCGACCGAGCGGGTCGAGAAGCTCCTGAAGCGGTCCGGCGGGCTCGACGCCGCCGCCCCGGCCGAGGCGGCCACGTGACCGACGAGATGGCGATCGACTCGGCCGACGACGTGAACACCGTCGATGCCGCTGATTCCGCCGACGACGTCAATAGGGTCGACCGCTTCGAGGAGCGAGAGGACGACGACGCCGGCAACCGGGTCTCGGGCGGCACGCCGCTCGCCGTGGTCACCTATCTCGTGAGCTCGATCGCCTCGGACCCGGATTCGGTCGTGATCAACACCGAGGAGCGCGGGAGCTCGATGCGGTTCCGCATCCATGTGGCTCCCGACGACATGGGCCGGGTGATCGGCCGGCGGGGTCGGGTGGCCCAGGCGATCCGCACGGTCGTGGCCGCGGCCGGCGCCCGCGACGGGGTCCGCACCAGCGTGGACATCGAAGACGACTGAAGCGACGGGAGGGTCGTCGGCCGGGCCACCGCTCCTCGAGGTCGGCCGCATCGTGAAGCCGCACGGGCTTCGTGGCGAGGTCGTGGTCGTGCTGACCACCAACCGCGAGGAGCGGGTCGCCCCCGATTCGATGCTCCGCTCCGGCGAGCGGGAGCTCCGGGTGGAGCGGTCGGCTCCCCACCGGGGAGGGTTCATCGTCCGCTTCGAGGGCGTGGCCGACATCGACGCCGCCGAGGAGCTCCGGGGCGCCGTGCTCTCGGCTCCGCCGCTGGACGATCCCGGCACGCTGTGGGTGCACGAGCTGATCGGCAGCCGGGTCGAGGACCTGGGCGGCCGTCCCCTCGGCACGGTGGAGTCGGTCCAGGCGAACCCCGCCAGCGACCTGCTCGTCCTCGACAACGGGGCGCTCATCCCGCTGCGGTTCGTCGTGAGCTCCGAGCCCGGATCTCGCCTGACGGTGGAGGTCCCCGAGGGCCTCGTCGACCTGGCGTGAGCGGGTCCCGACCGGTGTGAGCGGGTTCCGACCAGCGTGAGCGGGTTCCGACCATGAGGATCGACGTCTTGAGCATCTTCCCCGAGGTCCTCGAGCACTACGCCGGGGCCTCCATCCTCGGCCGGGCCCGGACCCAGGGGGTGCTCGATCTCCGGATCCACGACCTGCGCCGGGGCACGACCGACCCGCACCGGTCGGTCGACGACGCGCCCTTCGGCGGGGGACCCGGGATGGTGCTCGCTCCCGAACCGGTGTTCCGCGCCGTGGAAGCCGCCTCGGAGGGCGGCCCGGGCCTGCCCCGGCCGCTCATCCTGCTCTCACCCTCGGGCCGGCGGTTCGACCAGCAGGTCGCCCGGGACCTCGCCCGGCGGGCAGAGGGTTTCTCCCTCCTGTGCGGTCGCTACGAGGGCGTCGACCAGCGGGTGTCGGATCATCTGGCCGACGAGGAGCTCTCGGTGGGGGACTACGTGCTCGCCGGCGGGGAGCTCGCCGCCCTCGTCGTGGTGGAGGCGGTCACCCGCCTGGTGCCCGGGGTGCTCGGCAACGAGCACTCGGTGGCCGACGAGAGCTTCACCGCCGGGCTGCTGGAGTATCCCCAGTTCACGCGACCGGCCACCTTCCGGGGGTGGGCGGTTCCCGAGGTGCTGCGCTCCGGCGACCACCAGCGGATCGCCCGTTGGCGCCGGGCGCGGGCCCTGGCCCGCACGCTCGACCGGCGGCCAGACCTCGTGGCGTCGAGGGGCGGATTGACCGAGGAGGAGGTCCGGTTGCTGGTCGACGAGGGCGAATCGCGGCTTCTGAAGGATCACGGCTACCATTGGTGAGCTTCGCCGCCGCCAACCGGTCCTGGTTTGGTCCCGAGGTCGACCGACCGGTGTGGACCGACCGGTGCCGGCCGACGACCGCTCGGCCACCGCCGGGCACCCGCGGTTTCGCATCGGAACCGGTGGCCACGGTCCCGGCCGGAGCGGGTGGCGGCGGAGGCGAGCTCGACCGGACCCTGGAAGGACGCGCCCCCCATGAACCCGACCGACACCATCGATCGTGACAGCTTGCGCCACGACATCCCGGACTTTCGCCCGGGGGACACGGTCAAGGTCCACGTGCGCGTCGTCGAAGGGACCCGCGAGCGCGTACAGGTATTCCAGGGAGCGGTGGTGCGGCGCCAGGGAACCGGGGTACGGGAGACCTTCACCGTCCGCAAGGTGAGCTTCGGGGTCGGGGTGGAGCGGACGTTTCCGGTGCACTCGCCGGTCATCGCCCGGACCGAGGTCGTGTCCCGGGGCGACGTCCGCCGGGCCAAGCTCTACTACTTGCGCCAGCGTCGCGGGAAGGCAGCCAAGATCAAAGAAAAGCGGCAACCTTCCGCCAAGAGCAGCTGAGGTCCGACCCTCTCCGGGGCTCGGACGCCGAGCTGCTCGGGATCCTCGACGAGTACCGCGTCCGGTAGCCACGGATTGCTCGTTCGGCTGGTCATGGTCGCGAGCAACGGGCGTCCGAAGGTCTCCGTTTCTCGTTGTTCTCGGTAATCGGATCCGGCTCGGCTCGTGCCGCAGGCGTCGCCAGGTCGAGGGATGGGCGGTCGTCCGGATTGGCGGTCGAGACTGAATTACCCCCGGAGGAGCATCGAGATCGGCATGCCCCCCTTGCGGGGGGCGCGCCGATTGTTCACGGCCACTGGCCGGTGCTTCGGTGTCAAGGCCAGGCCCAAGGCCGGCCTTCGGCCGCCTTGACGCCTTTGGCCGGTACTGTCCGCCGAAGTGACAGAATCCACCGGTAAGTGTGTTCGAGATCCGATGGAGCCTCAGGATGGTGCCCAGCACGAAGGGGGAGGTTTATGCAGCGTCCCCGACCCGCACTTCGGGGATGCAGGGCGGCCATGGAAATTTGTTCCCGTCGGCCTCGGTATAGGGTGCGGGAGAACCGGTCGGCCTGGGACTGGGTTCCCACCGACCAGCCCGAGGTGGTAGGAGGTCTTGTATGCGGCGCATGCTCGTCGGCGTTTGTTTGAGCGCTGTAGCGCTGACCGTTTTCGCCACTCCGTCGATGGCAACCGGAGCCAGCCCAAGGACCAAGACCTTCGTCGAGGACTCCAAAGGTGTCGTCGTGTCGACAACTCCAAACTTCGTAACAACAAGCGCCAGGGTTCATGGCACGTTGATTGCTCACGGTACCGCCACCGGGAGTCAGACAACGCAGACGAACCAGCCGACCCCATCGCCCTGCAGTGTCGGCACGAGTCCTACCAGCGGCACAACTATCACGGTTGCCAACGCCAAAGGGGACAATCTGTACGACTCATATACCGGCACGGTATGTATGACCTCCTCCACTTCGAACTCCGCGAGCTACTTTGAAACCGCGACCGAGACGTTTACAGGTGGTACCGGTCGGTTTCCAACGCCACCGGAACTGGCACTCTTACCGCCATTGCAACGCTCTCCGCGAGCCCCCAGGGCTCTCAGGGCCCATTTTCGGCACACGCCACCGGCACCATTCAGCTCTCCCGCTGATCGGGGCCAAGCGTCCGCCAGAAGGACACTCCGACGGACCCAATGAGCGGGGATCGTGGCTTACAACTGACCGCACAATTGAGGCTAACGGCGGTTGGCTCGGCCTGTCCCAGATCGCCGGCTCGGTGGGCCACTTCCAACCTCGACCGGCACTTCCGGGGCGGGGCGTACAGCGAGCGAGGCTCGCGCTTAGGACACGAACCGACCCCGGACTGAGCCGGGGCCGGTCGCGATGTGGCGAGTGCAAGCCCGTGTAAGGCCGCACCCGGAATGGTTACGGATTCAGGTTGCTGAGCAGGTGTTCCCGTCGTTGTTGCTGTTGGTGTCGTTCGGGCAGACACGCCGCCACCACCACGGCTCTGACAATGGGACTCGACGATCTCCTCCTCGGTCGGCGAGGCTTGGCAAGCGCCTCGCTGGGCCGAGATTAGAACCGGAAGCGAGTCAGACCGCCCGGCTCGGTGCCGAGTGCCACGGTCACCGAATGTGGCTTGATGCGAAATACGTTCCACGGCGGTGGTCCCTGCGACGGCGCATTGAACGGGGCGGTGATGCCCGTCCCGGTCTCATCCAGTTCGGCGGGCCACCCCTGGTCCGCCCAGGCCTTGGCAAGGCGCGTCAGCGTGGCCGGGTCGGTCTCCCGCTCTGCCTCACCTTCGGCCACGACGTCGGCATCCCGAATCGACACCGCGATCGAGCAGCGCGGGTCACGGGCAACGTTGCGGCTCTTCCGGGTACCCGATCCGGTCTGGAACCAGAAGCTTCCGTCCAGCCAGAGCGCACCGACCGCTGTCACGTGCGGGCTCCCGTCCTCGTTCACCGTCGAGAGCCACGTCGTGCGAGCGTTGTGGGCGTCTGGAGCCGGCGGCGATCCGGCCTCGAGCTTCTCGACGACGTCCGCCCAGTTCACCGGGGGTAGCCCGTCGGTCGCACCCAGGTTGATGATTTCCATGACGTCTCCCCTTCTGGTTGTCCGGCGACACTGCTCAGAGGCGTGTCGTCTATCAGACGATCAGCGGTCGGCATTGTCATCGCGTACAGGCAAGGTGGAGGCTCCCCGACCTCGCGTCTGCCAGGCGTGTCCCTCCCCGGCCCTTCGCCCGCCCTGTTCCGTCCGGTGGGTGTCCGAACGGTAGGGTCAGTTATCGAGCGATTCCGCGGGAGGAGGCGGTCGACCCTGGCATGTCCGATGGTTCGGAGGGAATGCTTCAGGGCGACCGACGACGTAAGGAGGAACATCGATGTCCGACAAGCTCACAACCTGCTTGTGGTTCGACCATGGTGAAGCCCGTAAGGCTGCCGAGTTCTACGCGGAGACCTTTCCCGAGAGTCACGTCGATGCAGTCCATCCCGCTGCTTCGGACTATCCCGGCGGGTCGACTGGCAACGAGCTCACGGTCGATTTCACCGTGCTTGGCCGATCATTCGTGGGTCTCAACGGTGGCCCGAATGTCCCGCCGAACGATGCCGTCAGCTTCATGGTGCTGACCGACGACCAGGCGGAGAACGACCGGTACTGGAACGCGATCGTCGACAACGGCGGTGAAGAGAGCGCTTGCGGCTGGTGCAAAGACGGGTGGGGCTTTGCCTGGCAAATCACGCCCCGAGCCTTGCTGGACGCGATAACCAGCCAGGACCGGGCAGCCGCAAAGCGGGCGATGGACGCGATGATGACCATGAAGAAGATCGACATCGCAACGATCGAGACCGCGGTGCGAGGATCAGCGCGGTAGGTATCCACTCCGTTGCTCGTCCGGGGACGGGAACACCGTCCTTCAACGCCAGACCAGGGCCATATTTCGGCTACCCCCACTGGCTCGGGCGGGCGTAGCCGGAGGCGGCGGGGTCTAGAGTCGGGCTGGTGAAGGGGTGCAGAGCAATCCGAAGGTGCAGGTACGGCACAATCGTCTCCCCGATCAGGGCAAAGCGGCAACGTTCCGCCAAGAGCTGAGGCGGTACCCTCGATCGTGAGCGAGTGAACGGCAAGGCCGAAAGGCGATGGAGCCGAACGACGATGAGCGGGCCCGATCGGCATGAGTGAGGAGGATCTCGAACGCTACGAGTCCGAGATCGAACTGGCGCTCGTCCAGGAGTACCGCACCGTTCTGCCGCTCTTCTCCTACGTGGTCGAGACCGAGCGTCGTTTCTACCTGGCCAACCGCGTCGAGGTCGACGTCCGGTCCGACTCCACTCCGGCTTGCGTCGAGGTCCGCCTCGATGACGCCTGGGTCTGGGACATGTACCGTCCGGCTCGCTTCGTCCCCTCGGTGAGGATCCTCACCTTCCGGGATGTGAACATCGAGCGCCTGCCCGACAAGGAGCTGTAGCGGGTGGGCGCCGCGTCGCGTCCGGACGACGTGGATCCCGGAACGCCGGACGGTCGGATCGCTCGGGGTCGCGCCGGCGAGGGGCTGGCCGAGCGATGGTACGAAACCCACGGATACGAGGTGCTCGACCGGAACTGGCGCCGCCGAGAGGGCGAGCTCGATCTCATCGTGGCCCGGGACGGGACGATCGCCTTCTGTGAGGTGAAGCTCCGTTCCAGCGACCGGTTCGGCGCGGGGGAGGAATCCGTTCCGTTTCCCAAACAGCGCCGGATCCGGCGCCTGGCCTCCCGATGGCTCGCCGAGCTCGCTCCTTCGCCCGGCCCCCGCTGGACCGAGCTCCGGTTCGACGTCGTGGCGATCACCGCCGGCCGGGTCGAGGTCATCGAGGGTGCGTTCTGAGCCCGGCCCGGCGCCGTGCGTCCCGCCGGCGGGCATGACGATCTTGCGTCGGGAAGATGACCGTCCGTCCGGTGGGCCGCGCCGTCCTGCTTTCTCATAGGCTTCCGGCATGGTGAACCAGCTCGAGACCCTGATCGTGGAGCGCGCCGAAGGTGTGGTCACGGTCACGATGAACCGGCCGGCGCGGAAGAACGCGGCAAACGGCACGATGTGGCGCGAGCTGCTCGCCGTGTTCGAGGACGTTGCGGCCGACCGCGAGGACCGGGTGATGGTCCTCACCGGCGCCGGGGGCGCTTTCTGCTCGGGCGCCGACCTCGGCGACCCCGGGGACGTGGCCGGGCGGCCGGGTGATCCTTACCTGGTCCAGATGAGGGCCCTCGGCGATGTGGCGCTCCGATTGCACCGGATTCCGAAGCCCACCATCGCCAAGGTCGGGGGTGTGGCCGCCGGAGCGGGGATGAGCATGGCCCTCGGCTGCGACCTGGTAGTGGCGGGGGAGTCCGCCCGCTTCTCCCAGATCTTCTCGCGGCGCGGGCTGTCGATCGACTTCGGTGCATCGTGGCTCCTGCCCCGCTTCGTCGGGCTGCACCGGGCCAAGGAGCTGGCCTTCTTCGCCGACATCCTCGGTGCTCACGAGGCCGCCGAATTCGGTCTGGTCAACCGCGTCGTGCCCGACGGCGAGCTCGACGAGCTCGTCGACGAGTGGGCCGCCCGCCTTGCCGCCGGCCCACCGCTCGCTCTCTCGATGACCAAGACCCTGCTGAACAACTCGGTCAACATCTCGATGGACCAGGCGCTCGAAGAGGAGACCCGGTCCCAGTCGGTGAACTTCGCCACCGCCGACACGGCGGAGGCGATCGCCGCCTTCGTCCACAAGCGCGACCCGCAGTTCCAGGGCCGCTGACGAGCCGGTTGTTTCTGGTCGCCGTGAGTCGGGCCGCCCTGATCGGGCCGGTCCCGGCTCGGCCGTTCGATCGCATCGACGGTCGACAGGATGGACGGGTCGGTCTTCGACAGGCGGTCAAGGACCTGTCCGGCGAGGGTGGACGCCGGTGATCGTCGGATGCTTTTGTGCTCGCCGGGCACTCGCTGACGATGCGAACGATGGGAACACAGCCCGAGGGGAACTGAGGCGCGCGGATGGACTGGCCGCTCCTGATCTCATCGATGTGGAGACGGTGGCCGTCCTCCGGAAGGGATGGATGGACGGATCCATCGGTGACCCCCGATTTGCCGCAGCGATCGATGACCTGATTGGCCTCGAGCCCGATCGGTACCCGGTCTTCGTTCATGCGAAGGGCCTTCGATGTTCGGGCGACGGTGACGCCCTACGGGCACTGCCGACGTAGCGCTTGCCGAGGGCTTGGGCGTCGCGTTCGTGACCGCGGATCAACGACTGTCGAGGGCACCGGTCTCCATATGCGAAATCAGGGCCTTCCCCATCGGCGCTCGGAGCCTCGTCCCAGCGCCGATGACGGCCGGTGTGGCAAACACGACTTCGAGTCACACCGGTGCGGTCCTCGCTGGCCACTCTGGCCGGCCCGAGCGAAGCCGAATACCCTTCCTGTCCATGCCTTCGGATCTCGCCCTCAAACTGATGAACCGAGTGCACCGGGTGTTGCTCGGCGCATCGGGCGGTCGAATCGGCTGGCGGTTCTCGGGAATGCCGGCGATCGAGCTGACGACGACCGGGAGGAAGAGCGGCCTGCCCCGAACGACCATGCTCACTTCGCCGTACCAGGAGGGGGCGACGATCGTTGTCGTCGCCTCCCGAGGAGGAGATGACACCCACCCGGCCTGGTTCCTCAACCTTCGGGACGACCCGAGGGTGCTGGTCAAGCGGGGTCCTGAGCCCGCCGAGCCGATGACCGCCGAGGTCGTCGATGCTGACGAGCGGGCGCGGATCTGGCCGATCATTGCTCGAACGCACAGCAACTACGCCGGCTATCAGCGAAGGACCGACCGAGAGATCCCGCTCGTCAAGTTGCATCCGACGGAGGATTGAGAGCTACCTGCCGCTCGACGAGGAGACCCGGTCCTACTGGGTGACCTTCGCCACCACCCACGCGGCGGAGGCCATCGCCGCGTGCGTCCACGAGCGCGGCCGGCAATTCCTGGGCCGCTGACGAGCGATTACCGGCCGCTCTGATCGGGCTGGTCTGATCCTGCCGTCCGGACTCCGGACCGCCGGATCGAGGCACCCGGATTCCGGTGTGACAGCGCAGACGTAGCCTCGGCGTGCGGTGCATCGAGCGACCGCCAGCACCGCCCGAGGCGCCGCTCCCATCCTTGACCGATCCCTCGCCGACCCGGCGAGGACTCGACCACGCAAGCGAGCCGGACCCGCCAGCGATCCGACCGGCCAGCTGTCACCACCCGCCAGCGACCCGTCCCCCGGCCCGATCGCGGCACGGACGGCCGGCTGGTCGGTGACCGCGCGGTTCTCGGGGAGCTCAGAACGGAGGCGCCGTGATCGCCGCTATTCCCTCCGCCGTCCTCATCGGGGTCGACGGAACGCAAGTGTCCGTCGAAGTCCACGTCTCGAACGGACTCCCCGGCTTCACCGTGGTCGGCCTCCCCGACGCCGCCGTCCGCGAGGCCAGGGACCGGGTGCGTGCCGCGCTGTTGTCGAGCGGGTTGCCCTGGCCGCTGCGCCGGGTGACCGTCAACCTGGCTCCGTCGGGAATCCGAAAGGGAGGATCGGGGCTGGACCTCCCGATCGCCATCGGCCTACTGGTGGCATCCGGAGAGCTTGACCCGTCGGCGGTCGACGGCATGGCCTTCGTCGGCGAGCTGGGTCTCGACGGCTCGCTGCGCGGAGTCCCGGGGGTCATGGTCATGGCCGATGTCCTCACCCCTCGCCGGCTGGTCGTGCCTCTGGAGAGCGCCCGCGAGGCGCAGCTGGCGGGCGGGGGCGAGATCGGGGCTTCGGCGACCCTGCGGGACCTCGTCGACCGGCTTCGGGCCGGACTGCCGCTGCCCGAGCCGGCGTCTGGTCCGCCGGCCGTCGTCACCTCGGACCCTCGGGACCGGGGGATCGGCGGGTCCGACCTGTCGGAGGTGAAGGGCCAGCGGCTGGCGCGTCTCGCCCTCGAGATCGCCGCCGCCGGTGGCCACCACCTGCTGCTCGTCGGGACCGCCCGGCTCGGGCAAGACCATGCTCGCCAGCCGGTTGCCCGATCTGCTGCCGCCCCTGACCCGGCCTGTTGCGGTCGAGGTCACCAAGGTGCACTCGGTGGCCGGCCTCCCCCTACCGGAGTCGGGTCTCGTCGACCGGCCCCCGTTCCGTGCTCCGCATCACGGCGTCTCACCCGTCGCCATGATCGGCGGCGGGACCTCGGGGATGCGGCCCGGCGAGATCAGCCTCGCCCATGGCGGGGTCCTGTTCCTCGACGAGATGGGGGAGTTCCCGACGTCGGTGCTCGACGCCCTGCGCCAGCCACTGGAGGACGGGGTGGTGCGGGTGAGCCGGGCCCGGGCCACGACGACCTTTCCGGCCCGCTTCGTCCTGGTGGGGGCCATGAACCCGTGTCCCTGCGGAGAGGGCGGATCCCCGGGATCCTGCCGGTGCACGGGCGCGGCGCGCGAGCGCTACGCCCGTCGGTTGTCGGCTCCTCTGGTCGATCGCTTCGACATGGCCGTCCGCATGGACCGTCCGGGTGCGGAGGAATTGCTGGCCCGGGCGCCCACCGAGTCGACGTCTTCGGTATCGGCTCGAGTTGCCGAGGCACGTCGTCGGGCGATCGCCAGGTCCGGACGCACCAACGCCCAGCTCCGAGGACACGAGCTCGAGCGCGTCGCTGAGCTGACCGCGGAGGCTTCGGCACTGCTCGAGACACGGGTCCGGGCCGGAGCACTGAGCGCCCGGGGACTGGATGGGATCCGGCGGCTGGCGCGGACGATCGCCGATCTCGAAGCCGTCGGCGCAGAGGCCGGCCTCGCCCATCGAGCCGGGGCCCGGGGAGCGGGGCCGCCGGGCCCGACAGGACCGCCGCCGGAGGTGACCGGCTCGAAGGGGGCCGGGCCCGCGGACAGCGCCGGATCCGGTCCCTCCTCTCGCCGGGGCGGGGACCGGATCGGGGTGGGTGACGTCCGACAGGCGTTGGTGCTCCGCTGCCAACGCGAGTACCTCCTCGGAGACCGACGGTGAGCGCGCCGGAAGGGGACGGGCCCCACGCGGCGGCGTTGGCCGGCCTGCCGGGCATGACTCCGAGGCGCCTGGCCAGACTGCTCGACGGGTTCAGTCCTCCCATGGCATGGCGAGCGCTCGATGCAGGGGCCCATCCAGGCGATCCCGATCGACGCTTCCTCTCTGCCAGCCGGCGGACCGATGTCGACGAGGTGGCAGAGCGCTATGAGCGGTTCGGGGCGCAGATCCTCCTACCGGGACAGCCGGGGTATCCGACACCGCTCGTCGGTGATCCCGGTGCGCCGGCCGTCCTGTTCGCCGTGGGCGATCCCCGGGTGCTCGAAGGTCGTGCCCGCGTGGCGGTCGTCGGCACCCGCTCGGCCACCCACTACGGGCGGAACGTGGCATCGGAAATGGCTGCCGAGCTCGCCGGCGACGGGGTCAGCGTCGTGTCGGGATTGGCATCCGGCATCGATTCGGCGGCCCACGCGGGGGCCACGAGGACGACCGGCGCAGGCCCGACAGACCTTGCACCCCTCGGCCCCCCGGTGGCCGTGGTCGGCACGGGGCTGGACGTCGTCTACCCGGCGGCGAATCGCCAGCTGTGGGAACGGGTCGCCGAGCGCGGGGTGGTGTTCTCCGAGTCCCCGCTCGGAACCCAGCCGCGCCCGGGTGTGTTCCCCGCCCGCAATCGGATCATCGCGGCGCTGTCCGACGTCGTGGTGGTCGTGGAGTGCCATCATCGCGGCGGAGCGATGTACACCGCCGAGGCGGCGGCGAGACGATCGATCCCGGTGTGCGCCGTTCCCGGGTCGGTCCACAGCCGAGCATCGGAAGGCACCAACGCGCTTCTGGTGGACGGGTGCGTCCCGGTCCGTGATGCCGGCGACGTGCTGGTCGCCTTGTCGTTGGCTCGGGCCGATCGTGACCTGGTCAGGATCCGGGCGAGACGAACCAGGACCTCCCGGCCGGCCCCGCCCAACTCGGGAACGGAGTCCCGGCCGACTGGCGCGGGTCCTCCGGGTGGCGTCGAACCGGGCCGATCGGCTGTGCGCGGGCCCGACGTCTCCGGCGACGACCAGGGGAGCGGCGGCGGCCGGCAGGGACAGCCCGGCGACGCCTTGACCCGTTCCCAGCGGTTGCTGCTCGACGCCATCGACGACACGCCCACCGCGTTCGAGACGATCCTGCTCCGGACCGACCTCAGCATCGCCATGGCCGCCGAGGCCTGCGACCAGCTGGTGGCACAGGGGATCCTCCGAACCGGCGCCGGCTGGTGGTCGACCACCTGAGCGGGCCCGGGTCGGCCCCGGCGCCGGCTGACCCATGCCCACAGCCCGATCGTTCGCCCGCCGGAGGTTCGTGACGGAACACGGCTTGCCTACGCCCGATGGGGGTCCTCGGTCGCAGCAGCTCCTCGTCGCGCTCGGCTTCTCGGCCTGGCGGTCGGGGAGCCGTGAGCGGCTCGGGACGGAGGGCCCCGACCGGGCGAGGCGCCCCCGGGCCGCCCGGCGGTTTCCACCAGCGGGTCGGCGACCACGCCAGGAACGCCGCTGTACGGTGCCCCATGCGAGTTGGCGCCCACGTGAGGGCGGGAAAAGGGCTGCTTCCCGCCCTGCGGAACGGCAGCGAGGTCGGAGCCGAGGTCATCCAGATCCATTCCCAGAGCCCCCGGATGTGGCGGCCTTCGTCCTACGACCGGGCGGTGCTCGACGCCTACCGCGCCGCCGCCCTCGAGCACCCGTCGGTGAGGGCGACGTTCTGCCACGCCTCCTACCTGATCAACCTGGCCACCGCCGACCCGGCTCTGGAGACGAAGTCCCGGGCCTGTCTCGCCGCCAATCTGGCGACCGCCGTCGGGATGGGTGCCGCTGGGCTGGTTCTCCACGTCGGAAGCCATCGGGGAGCCGGGTTCGAGGCGTCGGTCCCCCGGATCGTGGGTGCCCTGCTCGGGGTGCTCGACGCGGCGGGCCCCGAGGCGAGCTCCACTCCCATCCTGTTGGAGAACGCGGCCGGCGCCGGCAACACCGTGGGCAGGTCGTTCGATGAGCTGGCGGCGATCATCGACGCCGCCCACGGGGACGAGCGCCTCGGAGTCTGCCTCGACACGCAGCACCTGTTTGCGTCCGGCGTCTCGTTCGCCACGGTGACCGAGTCCGACGCCCTGGTCGACAGGTTGGCCGATGGAGTCGGGCTCGGACGGCTGCAGTGCCTGCACGTCAACGATTCCAAGGTCCCCTTCGGAGCGAACCGGGACCGTCATGCCAACGTCGGCGAGGGCGAGATCGGTGCGGCAGGATTCCGGGCGCTGTTGGGGCACCCCGCTCTGCAGCAGGTCCCCGCGGTCCTCGAGGTGCCCGGGACCGGGCAGGGACCTCGAGCCGAGGACGTCGCCCGGGTCCGAGATCTGGTCGCCCAGGGCATCGCTCTTCGCCACGGATCTCCTCCCGTCGGTGGCACCGGCCGGTCCGCAGGGTCGACGGGCCGGGGCGCCGCTTGAAATGAGAATCGTTCTCGTCTAGGGTGAGCCGCAATGCCGAGGTCGCGCTGCCCGGGGTCCGTCACGCCGGGCCGAGGGGTGCGCAGGGCCGGAGCGAAGGCCGGGAGAGCCATCTCCCGCCGGGACCGACCGAACCGGAGACGGTCTTTCCCCCTCGTCCTGCCGTGCGCCCTGGCGTGTCTCGTGCTTCCGTCGGCGGGGTGCGGCACCGGCGCTCCGACGGCGATGGCGGGCACCGCCCCGGGGGGGCAACGGATCATCCGGGTGGCGGCAGCCGAGAACTTCTGGGGGAGCATCGCCGCTCAACTCGGAGGGGAGCACGCCCGGGTGGTGAGCATCATTACCAACCCGAACGTCGATCCCCACACCTACGAGCCGTCCGCGGCCGACGCCCGGAGCCTGGCGCGGTCCCAGCTGGTCATCGAGAACGGCCTGGGTTACGACCCGTGGGTCGGGAAGCTCCTCGGTGCCGACGACGTCCCCGTCACGCTCGACGTCGGAGCGCGGCTGGGTCTGGCCGCCGGCGCCAACCCGCATCGTTGGTACAACCCGGGCGACGTGCAGGTGGTCATCGGGCAGGTCGTGGCCGACTACGAGAGGCTGGACCCGGCCGACCGCGACTACTTCGAGCGTCGCCAGTCGGCATTCGAGTCCGTGCAGCTGGCGCCCTATCGCGCCCTCGTCGCCGGCATCGCCGCCCGCTACCGGGGCACGCCGGTCGGCGCGTCCGAGTCGATCTTCGCCATGCTGGCCCCCGCCCTCGGGTTGGACCTGGTCACGCCGCCCTCCTTTCTGAAGGCGATCAGTGAGGGAACCGATGTATCGGTGGCCGACAAGGCGACGATCGACCACCAGATCCGTCAGCACCGGATCAAGATCTACGTCTACAACCGCCAGAACGTGACCCCGGACATCCAGGCTCAGCTCGACGAGGTGAAAGACGAGCGCATCCCGTACGTCACGATCACCGAGACGATGCAGCCCGCCACCACCACCTACCAGGCCTGGCAGACCAAGCAGCTCCTCGGCATCGAGTCGGCGCTGGCTGCGAGCAATGCTCGTGGCTGACCGGCGACGCCGATCCCGCCCGACGGTGGCCGGCTCCCCTGCCGGTGAGGTGGCCGAGGACGCCGGCCCGGGCAGCCTCGCCGCTCCCGCCATTCGGTTCGAGGACGGCGCGGTCAGCCTCGGTGGTCGCCGCATCTGGTCGCAGGTCAGCTTCGACGTGGGGCGGGGCGAGTTCGTCGCGGTCCTCGGGCCGAACGGCGTCGGGAAGTCCACCCTCCTGAAGGCCATATTGGGCGTTCTCCCGCTGTCGGCGGGCCGGGCGGTGGTGCTCGGGCGGCCGCCGGGTGCGGCGGGCAAGGAGATCGGTTACCTGCCGCAGCGACGCAGCTTCGACCCGAGCCTCCGCGTCCGGGGTCGGGACATGGTGCGCCTGGGATGCGACGGGGATCGCTGGGGGGTTCCGATCCCCTTCGGCGCCAGACTCTCCGCCGCCCGCGCCGACGAGCGACGGCGAGTCGACGAGGTCATCGAGCTGGTCGGCGCCACGGCCTATGCCGACCGGCCGATCGGCCAGGTGTCCGGGGGCGAGCAGCAGCGGCTCCTGATCGCCCAGGCCCTGGTGCGGACGCCGAAGCTGCTCCTGCTGGACGAACCGCTGGACAGCCTGGACCTGCCCAACCAGGTGGCGGTGGCGGGGCTCGTCGCCGACCTCTGCCGGGACCAGGACATTGCCGTCGTGATCGTGGCGCACGACGTCAACCCGATCGTCTCGTATCTCGACGGCGTGGTGTACGTGGCGCGCGGCGGGGCGGTCAGCGGACGGCCGGAGGAGGTCATCACCTCCGAGACCTTGAGTCGGCTCTACGAGGCACCGATCGAGGTGCTGCGGACCTCGGACGACCGGATGGTCGTGGTCGGACAGCCGGATCCGCCCGCGCACCATGCCGACCGCCACACGGGGCATCCCCATTGACCGGGCCGGTCCCCGGCGGCGCAGTCGACCTCGGCGGGATGCTGTCGTTCCACTTCATGGTGAACGCCTTCCGGGCCGGGACGATCGTGGCCGTCGTGGCGGCTCTCGTCGGATGGTTCATGGTGCTCCGGCGCCAGAGCTTCGCCGGCCACACCCTGGCCGTCGTGTCCTTTCCGGGTGCCGCCGCCGCCATCTGGCTGGGGATCAGCGCCACGGCGGGCTACTTCTGCGCCGGCATCGCCGCCGCCTTGGTCATCGCCACCGCCCCCCGTTCGTCGCAGGGGCGAGCCCTCGGCCAGGAGTCGGCGGTGATCGGCACGGTCCAGGCCTTCGCCCTGGCCTCCGGGGCCTTGTTCGTCGGCCTCTACGGGGGGTTCCTCAACGGGATCACCGGGCTCCTGTTCGGGACGTTCCTCGGTATCTCCGACGCCCAGGTGCTCACCCTTGCCCTGGTGGCGGCCGTCGTGCTGGTGGTGCTGGCCGCCGTCGGCCGCCCGCTCTTCTTCGCCACCGTCGACGCCGACGTGGCGGCGCGCCAGAGGGGTGCCGGTTGGCTGGGTGTCGGCGGTCTTTCTGGTGCTGATGGGCTGCACCGCCGCCGAGGTCAGCCAGATCACCGGTGCCCTCCTCGTCTTCGCCTTGATGGTGATGCCGCCGGCGGCGGCCCAGCTCCTCACCGCCCGCCCCGGATTGAGCCTGGCGCTCTCGGTCGTCCTGGCTCTCGCCGTCACCTGGGTGTCGCTCGCCGCCGCCTACTTCTCGTCCTACCCGGTCGGCTTCTACGTGTCCACGTTCGGTTTCGGCACCTACGTGCTGGCGGCGGCCGGCCGTGGCCTGGCGACACGCCTCGGGGGCGGTCTCCGAGCTCGGGCCCGTCCGGACCCGGTCCCCTACGACGGCGTCGGGCTGGCAGGACCGGGGCCCGCCGCCACGTGACCATGATGACGGGCGCGCTCGACCCCATCGCCGGATTCGGGCATCTGTGGGATCAACCCTTTCTGCGGTCGGCATTCGTCGCCGGGACCTGCATCGCCCTCGCCTCCGGCCTGGTGGGGCACCTCCTCGTCCTGCGTGGCCAGGTCTTTTCGGCGGACGCGCTCTCACACGTGGCCTTCACCGGGGCCCTCGCCGCGCTGGCCGCCGGCATCGACCTGCGTGCCGGGCTGTACGGAGCGTGCATCGTGTTCGCCGTGCTGATGGCCGCGCTCGGCCGGCGTGCCCTGCCCGACGACACCGTCATCGGGAGTGTCTTCGCGTGGGTCCTCGGGCTCGGTGCGCTCTTTCTGTCCATCTTCACCACGACCGAGAGCGCCACGGGAGGAGCATCGGGCGATGCCGGCGTCAACGTGCTGTTCGGTTCGATCCTGGGCCTGACCGACGCGCAGGCCGTCACTGACGCGGCGCTGGCGCTGGCCGTTGCCGGCGCGCTGGTGGCGGTCGCCCGACCGCTCTTGTTCGCCAGCCTCGACCCCGACGTGGCCGCCGCCCGGCGGGTACCGGTCCGAGCGCTCGGCTACCTCTTCTTGTTCCTGCTCGGCGTCGTGACCGGCGTGGCGACCCAGGCCGTCGGCGCCCTCCTCCTGCTCGGTCTGCTGGCCGCCCCGGCCGGTGCGGCCCAGCGGCTGGTGGCGAGACCGTTCGCCGCCCTGGTGGTCTCGGGGGGGATCGCGGTGGTCTCGATGTGGGCCGGGCTGACCATCGCCTACCTCGACCCGCGGGTGCCGCCCTCCTTCGGCATCCTGGCCGTTGCCACCGGCATCTACGCCGTCGGGTCCGCGGCGGCGTGGGCCCTGGCCCGCCGGTCGCCACGCCGTCCACTGATCGGATCGCCCTCCGGCCCCGATCGTCCCGGCCGGCAACCATGAGGTCCTCGGCCCCCCTCGCCACCGCGATCCCGGCCGGGCGGGCCGTAGTCTCTTCCCCGTGAACGTGCCCGGCCTGCACGAACAGGCGGCTCTCCGGCTCGCCGCGCTCGAACAGCGCTACACGCCCACGCGGCGGGCGCTCCTCACGACTCTCGCCCAGGCAGGACGACCCCTGTCCATCCCCGAGATCCTGGCCTCCCACGCCGACCTGCCCCAGAGCAGCGCCTATCGGAACGTGACCATCCTCATCGAGGCGGGGGTGGTCCGCCGGGTGACCGGAGTCGACGATCACGGCCGCTTCGAGCTGGCGGAGGAGCTCGCCGGACACCACCACCATCTCGCCTGTGGCGGGTGCGGCAAGGTCGAGGACGTGACCCCCTCGCCGCGCCTCGAGCGAGCCATGGCCGAGGCGGCGAGGGTGGTCGCCGAGGAGCAGGGCTACGACGTGACCGGACACCAGTTCGATCTGGTCGGTCTGTGCCCGGCCTGCCAGCCGACGTGAACGGGCCGCCGGCGGCAGCCCGCCCCTAGCCGACGGGCGCCGTGACGAATTGGCGGAGCTTGCCCGAGGGCAGGCGCTCGATCCGGTCGACCGGCTCGATCACCACCTCGGGCTCGGGGAGGCCTGCGGCGAGCAGGACGGCCTTGGCGGTCTGCTCGAAGACCCCGATCCCCGTCGACGGCTCGGCCACCACCCGGACCCTGACGCCGTGGCGGGTCTGGGCGACCTGGTACTCGGTGAGGCCGGGGTGCTCGTCCAGCGCCAGCCCGAGGATGATCGGGTAGACCTGCACCCCGCCGCCGTAGTCGAACACCTGGTCGCTCCGGCCGACGAGTGCGTCGATCCTCCGGTGGGCCGATCCGCAGGGGCACGGGTCCTCGAGGAGGGTCAGCCCGTCGGACACCTCGAACCGGATGAGCGGCTGGGTGTGGTTGGAGAGGTTGGTGACGTAGATCTTGGACGCCGGCGCGCCGGGCGGCACGGGGCGGCCCGTCGAGGTCGACCGGCTCGACGATGACGAGATCGTCCGGCAGGTGCATGCCGGGCCCCGACGGGCAGGAGAAGGCGTAGATGCCCTCGGAGAGCCCCCAGCAATCGTCGATCTCCACGCCCCAGACGTCGCGGACGCGCTGGCGTGTCTGTTCGGTGAGGAGCTCGCCGCCCGATTCGACCGCGGTCGGGGCGATGTGCAACCGGCCGTGCTCCGCCTCGTGGACGAAGAGGTCGAGCGCGGACGGGTAGGCCTGGAGAAGGGCGGGTTGTGCGGTGTCCAGCGCCCTGACGAGCTCGCCGACGGGTGTGGTCATGGTGAGGTGCAGGCTCGGGTCGGTCGGGGAAGCGAGGAACGAGCTCATGGCGCTCGACAACGTGCTCGGACCGCTCCCGAGCAGGTTCACCGTCGAGGACCCGGGCGGGCGAGGGCTGCCGTCCGCCAGCGACAGCCGTGACCGGGTGGCCATCAGCCCGAGAGCCGTCCACGCGTCCCAGTCGTAGACGTACACCCCCCGAAGGCCGCTGGAACCGGACGACACGATCACCCGGTACCGGCCGAGCAGGTACTCGTCCGCGCCGTGCTCCACCTCGGCGAGGTGGCCGTCGACGACGTCGGGTGTCAGACGGCGGTCCGTCACGACCTGCGAGAAGTTGTCCACGAGATCCCGCTTCGTCATTGGCGGCAGGGATGCCAAGCCCTCCTCGGCGAAATCGTCGGTATCCACGCCGGCCAGCCGGTCCGCATGGAAGGGGGAGCTCTGTTTCGCCCGCCCCAGCAGGGAACGGAGGGCGCGGCGACGCTCGTTGGCGATGCGGTCCCTCGACCAGCGCAACCGGGCGGCGTGGGCGAGGACCGACGCGGCGACCGCTTGGCGGTGCCGTTGGCGGAGCGAGGTGGGAGCATCGGGTCCGCCTGCCGCCGCCCTGGGGTCCGCCCGGCTCATCCGCGCTTCACGAGGAACCGGCGTGCGGGGGACGGGGCCCGACGACTCGAGGTTCCGCCTGAGCGTCGCCATGATCGAACAGCTGGCGGACGTAGAGGGTGTCGAGCAGCCGCGACCGGCCGCTGAGCCGGTCGGTCCGCCCTTCGGCGTGGACGAGCGTGCAGCCGGCCGTTCGGGCGTCGACCAGGCGGCGCCAGGTGAGCGCCCGGCGCAGTTGGCGGGACCGGTGCCGGGGGTGGGTGGCGTCGAAGCCGATCCATGCCAGTCGATCGTTGACGGCGAGCGCCCCGGTGCACACGAGGCGGCCGTCGACGAAGGCGCCGTAGTGGGTGAACTCGTCGCGCCCGACGGGGGCGGCGAACCACGGACGGAGCGATACGTTCGACTGCCAGGCCCCCCAGGCCCGGAGGTTGAGACCGGACACGTCATCGGCCTCGGCGGCGGTGAGTCGCCTCACCTCGCCGTGCTCGGCGTCGTCGACGTCTCCCATGTTGTCGAGGGGGCGCCATACCTTGGTCATCTGCTCGTCGACCCGGTGGAGGCCGGCCTCCTCCAGCCACCTGGCGAGATCGGGAGGCGATGCGACCGGAGCCAATTCGACTCGGAAGTTTCGCTGACCGAGGCGGCGATAGTGATCGGCGATCCGCTCGACGTCGGCGGGTGTGGCGGGAGTGCCGACGCCGAGCCCGACGACCCGGTTGAACGAGGTGGAGTCGACGGCCGTCAGCGACGGCAGGGGGACGGGGCCGCTCCGGTCGACGACCGCTCCGAGCGGGTCGGGTGGCGCTGCCACCAGTTCGAAGCACCTGGCCCACACGGCGGCCTCGTGCGCCTCGACGAGTGACGCGACGGAGCCTTCGTCGTGCTCCGGCACGGACACCCGCAGCAGCATAGGGCCACCGATCGCACCCATCGGTGACGCTCGCCACGTGTGGCCACGACTCCGGACGGGAGTCCGGGACCGCACCTCGTCGGCCCCTGTTGGTCGCGGCCCCCGGCCGCCGGGACCTCGACCCGACCGGTGATCCGCCGGCACCGACGATCCCGAGCACAATATGGGGGTCGCCACCGGCGCACCAGGAGGACCGGCATGAGCAACGAGACCCGCACGGAGACGGACAGCATGGGATCCATCGAGGTTCCCGCTGATCGGTACTGGGGCGCACAGACCGCTCGCTCGCTCGAGCATTTCTCGATCGGGTCCGACACGATGCCCGAGCCGGTGATCCGGGCCATCGGGATCATGAAAGAAGCCGCCGCCCAGGTGAACGCCGACCTGGGCAAGCTGGCACCGGACAAGTCGTCGCTGATCGCCACGGCCGCCCGCGAGGTCTCGGACGGAAAGCTCTCCGACCATTTCCCGTTGCGCGTCTGGCAGACGGGAAGCGGCACCCAGACGAACATGAACGCCAACGAGGTCATCGCCAATCGTGCCATCGAGCTGGCCGGCGGGGTGCTCGGGAGCAAGGAGCCGGTCCATCCCAACGACGACGTCAACATGTCCCAATCGTCGAACGACACCTTCCCGACCGCCATGCACGTGGCCGCGGTCGAAGAGATCACCCATCGCCTGCTTCCCGCCATCCGGCACCTGCGCAATGCACTGGAGGCGAAGTCCGAGGCGTTCTCGGGGATCACCAAGATCGGCCGGACCCATCTGATGGACGCCGTCCCCCTCACCTTGGGTCAGGAGTTCTCGGGCTACGTCGCACAGCTCGATGCCGACATCCGTCGGATCGAGTCCAGCCTCGACGATCTCTACGAGCTGGCGGCCGGGGGGACGGCGGTGGGCACCGGTCTGAACACCCATCCGGAGTTCGGTGCCCGCCTCGCCTCGGCCATCGCCGAGCTCACCGGGCTGCCCTTCGTGACCGCGCCCAACAAGTTCGCCGCCCTGGCCGCCCACGATGCGCTGGTCATGACCAGCAGCGCGCTGCGGACGCTGGCCGCGTCGCTGTCGAAGATCGCCGACGACATCCGGTGGCTCGGATCGGGCCCGAGGAGCGGGCTCGGAGAGCTCGTCCTCCCGGCCAACGAGCCCGGCTCGTCGATCATGCCCGGCAAGGTCAACCCGACCCAGTGCGAGGCCATGATCATGGTCTGCATCCAGGTGTTCGGTAACGACGCCGCGGTGGCCATCGCCGGGTCGCGGGGCAACCTCGAGCTCAACGTGGCCAAGCCGGTGATGATCCACAACCTCCTCCACTCGATCAGGCTGCTGACCGAGGCGGCGACCTCGTTCGCCCGGTACTGCGTCGAGGGACTGGCGCCCGACGAGGAGCGCATCCGTCATCACCTCGAGAATTCGCTGATGCTGGTCACCGCCCTCAACCCGCTCATCGGGTACGACCGCGCCGCCGAGGTGGCCAAGCGCGCCCACCGGGACGGATCGACGCTCCGCCAGGCGGTGATGGCGCTGGGCTATCTGAGCGGCGAGCAGTTCGACCAGGCGGTCCAGCCCGAGTCGATGACCCATCCGTGAGCCCGGGACGCAGGCCGCCGACCGCCGCATGCCGAGCCGACCCGGCCCGGGTAGGTGGGCGGGGCCGCCGGCACCTCGCCGCCGCCCGGAGCGCCGGGCACGACGACGAGGAGCCCGGAACGGAGGCCCGTATACTCCGGGACCGCCCTACCGCCGAGAACTCGAGGGAGCTCCATGACGGTTCCGCCCACCGGCCTCGCCATCGGTCTCACCGACGGCACGTTCTACGGCGGTGACCCATTCCCCGCCTTCGCCTGGATGCGCGAGCACGCTCCGGCGTACTTCGACGAGCCGGCCGGTGTGTGGGGGATCTCCCGTTACGAGGACATCAAGGAGATCTCGAAGGACCCGGCCACCTTCTCCAACGCCGGGGGCATCCGCCCCGACAGCGACGCCCTCCCGATGATGATCGACATGGACGCGCCCGAGCACGTGCGGCGGCGGCGGCTGGTGAGCGAAGGGTTCACCCCGGCCCGCATCCGCCGAGCGCGAGGAGGAGATCCGCGGCATCTGCGACGCCATCATCGACCGGGTCTGCGAGCGCGGCTCGGCGGACTTCGTCTCGGAGATCGCCGCTCCGCTCCCGATGATCGTCATCGGGAACATGCTGGGGGTGGCACCCGACGACCGTGACGACCTCCTGCGGTGGTCGGACGACATGCTGCGAGGCGCTCGGCTCACCGGATCCGGGCGCCATGGACCGGGCGTCGCAGGCCGCCGTCGAGTACGCCTCCTACATCACAGCCGTCGCCGAGCAGCGCCGTCGCGACGGCCAGGGCGACGATCTCGTCGGCACCCTGGTGCACGCCGAGATCGAGGGGGACCGGCTCGACGAGTCCTCCATCATCTACGAGTCCCTGCTCATCCTCATCGGCGGGGACGAGACGACCCGGCACGTGATCAGCGGAGGCATGTACGAGCTCCTGCGCCATCCTGACCAGTTCGCCGCCCTGCGTGACGACCGTTCGCTCATGCCGACCGCGGTCGAGGAGATGCTGCGATGGGTGTCGCCGATCAAGAACATGGCGCGCCGGATGACCCGCGATGTCGAGCTGCACGGGGAGACCCTCCACCAGGGTCAGAAGCTGTTGCTGCTCTACCCGTCGGCCAACCGGGACGAGCGGGTGTTCGACGCACCCGAGCGGTTCGACATCCGGAGAAGCCCCAACGACCACATGGCGTTCGGCTTCGGCGCCCATTTCTGCCTCGGCAACCGCCTGGCCCGCCTGGAGCTGAGCGCGATGTTCGACCGGCTCCTCGACCGGCTGCCCGACCTGAGCCTGGCCGAGCCCGACGAGCCTCCCAAGCGAGCGGCCAACTTCGTATCCGGATATGAGACGATGGAGGTGGTGTTCACTCCTTCTGCCTCCGGTGGGGGCGTCGGCCGGTGACCAGCCGGCGGGCGCGATGACCGAACCCGTGCTCGACGGGACCGAGGTGGCAGCGGCACTGGCGGCGCCCGACGGCCCGGACTGGGAGCTGGTCGGCGGGAAGCTGGTCAAGGTGGTGCGGTGTGCGAGCTTTCCGGGGGCGCTCGACTTCGTCGGGGAGGTGGGCCGGCTGGCCGAGGAGGCCAACCACCATCCCGACATCGACATCCGCTACCGGACGGTCACCCTGGCGCTCATCACCCACGACTCGGGCGGGATCACCCGCCGCGACCTCGAGCTGGCCCGCGCCATCGACGACGTAGCGGGCGGTCCCTCCGCCGGCTCGTGAAGCGGGGGTCGCCGGCTGGATCGCACCCGCCGCCGGCACGGGCTCCGTCCGCGGCGGCAGGGGCTCAGCCCACCGGGAGGTCCCACAGCGGGAACCAGCGATCGAGGTCGGGCTCGACGGTGAGGTCGTCGGCGACGAGGCTCTTGAGCTTGAGCTCGCTGTTCGAGGTCCCGGTGCTCCTTGCCGTCGGGCACGAACGGATAGAACGTGCCCCGCTTGAACAGGTACACCAGATAGGCGGTGGACGGCCGCACCCGGCCCGGTCCGGCCGTGGCCTCGGGGAGTCGGGTCGCTCCCGGCCGTCCCCCCTGGCCCGGGCTCCGAACCGGGCTCCGACCCGGGCTCCGACCCGGGCAATTCGGCCAGACCGAACAGCGAGCACAGGAGCTGGGGACCCCAACCGGAATCGGCCAGCGACGAATTGACCAGGTGGATCTGGGTCACCAGCTCTTCGATCTCGGCGTTCTCCACCACCAGCCAGTGGTAGCCGTAGGCGTCCTCGGCCCGCCGCAGCCCGCCGGTGCCGTCCATGGAGAGCAGCTTGACCACCTCGGCCTGCATGTCCTCGAAACCCTGGCCGGTCGGGGGCTTGAAGCAGACCCCGGCGTGACCCGAACAGGACATGCCGGCCGCGCTCTGGAGCGTGATGGAGGCCGAGGGCAGGGCGAACAGGGCGTCCAGGTTCGACTGCACGGGCTTGGTCCGACCGAGGATGGTGTTGAGCAGGCCCATGGCCTCAGCCCCACCGGCGGGACGGGTGCCCGGGCGGCCGGCGGCGGTGTGCGCTCACCGGATCAGGACGGGCGGCCCAGCTCGGCCTCCAGCTTGGCCAGCTGGGCGAGCCGCTGGTCGAGCGACGGGTGGGTCGAGAACAGCGTGGACAGGCTCACCCCGTTGCGGGCGATGGCCGGCGTGAAGAAGAAGGCGTTGAAGCTCTCGGCCGCCCGCAGGTCCCGGGTGGGGATCCGGGACATCTCACCGGTGACCTTGACGAGGGCCGAGGCCAGCACCGAGGGCTGCCCGGTGAGCAGCGCCCCGGACCGGTCGGCGGCGAGCTCGCGGTAGCGGGACAGAGCCCGGGTCAACAGGAAGCTGATGGCGTAGACCACCACCGAGACCACCAGCACGGCCAGCTCGACCAGGGCGGCGTTGTTGTTGCTGTTGTTGTTGCTGTTGTTCCCGCCGCCGAACCCCCCGAGCATCCCGGTCCAGAACATCATGCGGGTGACCAGGCCGGCCACCACGCCGAGGAAGCTGGCGATGGTCATGACGGCCACGTCCCGGTGGGCGACGTGGGAGAGCTCGTGGGCGAGCACCGCCTCCAGCTCGGGCTCGTCGAGCCGGCGCATGAGCCCGGTGGTGGCGCACACGCACCGCGCTGTTGGGGCTCCGGCCGGTGGCGAAGGCGTTGGGGACGTCGGTGTCGGCGATGGCCACCCGCGGCTTCTTCATGTCGGCCAGGGCGCACAGCCGGTCGACCACTCCGTGGAGCTGGGGCGCCTGCTCCGGGGTGACCAGGTGGCCTCCCATGCCGAACAGGGCGATCTTGTCGGAGAACCAGTACTGGGCGAAGAGGATGATGGCGGCGAAGACCAGCACCACCGCATAGGAGATGCCGACGGCGATCGAGGATGCCGATGACCGCCCCGTAGAGGAGCACCAGCATCAGCCCGGTGGTGAACATGCGGACGGTCAGGCCGTGGTCGGCAGGGATGTTTCGTGCGGTGCTCATGGCATCAGTCCCGTGACTCGTCCCTTCCGGCTGCCGTCCTCCGACTGGGCGAGCAGCCCCTTGGTCTCCTCCAGCGTGGCATCGGGGAACGGCACCACCAGGTCGGAGGGGGCGAACGCATCGTCCGCCACCGGTTCGCCGACCTTGCGGACCACGGTGGTGAGGGCGGACAGGTCCCGCTTGTAGGCCGCCTCGTCCTCGCCGTCCACCGCCACGGCCAGGGCGGCGTCGAGCTTCTCGAGCGTTTCGCGCTGCCCGTCGGGCACCGAGTACTGGCCCTCGCCGAGGATGCGGACGATCATGATGCGGGGTCCCCCCGATCGGCTGCCGGGGCGGGCTCGGAGGAAGCCGATGCGGGTGGGGCGGTCGCCGGCTCGGCCGTCCCGGAGGCGGCCGCTCCGAGCTCGGGCGCGGGAGGAGCGCCCGAGCCCACCTCGGCCTTGAGGGCGGCCAGCTGGGCGTCCACCGTCGACGTGGTCGACGCCTTGTCGAGCTGGGCCTGGATGTCGTCGACCGGGTTGGTCAGGTCGGTCAGGGCCCCCGAAGCCAGCAGCTCGTCCATCGCCCCGGCCCGGGCCTGCATGCCGTCGATCTTGTCCTGGGCCCGCTGCATGGACATGCCGGCGTCGCTCATCGACTCCGAGATGCCCGACACCGCCTCGCCGATCTTGGTCTGGGCCTCGGCCGCGGTGTAGGAGGCCTTCATGGTCTCCTTCTTGGTGCGGAAGGAGTCGACCTGGGTCTGGAGCTTCTGGGCGGTGGCGATCAGCTTCTGCTCCTGGGCCGCCACCTGCTCGTGCTGGGTCTGGAGGTCGCCGAGCTGCTCGGCCAGGGCGGCCCGACGCCCGAGCGCCTCCCGGGCCAGGTCCTCGTTGCCCTGGGTGAGCGCCGCCTTGGCCTGCTGCTGCAGCTTGTCCGCCTGGGTCTGGAGCCCCGAGGCCTGGAGCTCGATCCGCTTTTTGGCGGTGGTGACGTCGGCCACGCTCCGGCGAACCTTCTGGAGGCTCTCGAGCTGCTTCTGGTACGAGAGGTCGAGGGACTCCCTCGGATCTTCGGCCTTGTCGAGCAGCTTGTTGGTCTTGGCCTGGACTATCCCCGACAGACGCTTCATCACGCTCATGCTGGTGGACCCTTCCTCGCTCTCGAGGTGAAGCTTAGGGCTTCGGTGCCCGGTAGCGTGATCGGCGTGTCCGAGCCGCTCTGCCTGCTGACCGTCCACGCCCACCCCGACGACGAGTCGTCGAAGGGGGCGGGAACGGTGGCCCGCTGCCACGCCGAGGGCGATCCACACCGTGCTGGTCTGCTGCACCGGCGGGGAGGAGGGGGACATCCTCAATCCCGGCCATGGACACCCCCGAGGTGCGTGCCCGGATCACCGAGCTGCGGATCGAGGAGCTGACCAGGGCCACCCAGATCATCGGCTACGACGAGGTCGTCATGCTGGGCTACCGGGACTCGGGCATGCCCGGGTCGGAGGCCAACGCCAACCCGGCCTCGTTCGCCCGGGCACCGCTCGACGAGGCGGTCGGCCGGCTGGTCGCCGTCGTCCGCCGCACCCGGCCCCAGGTCATGGTGATCTACGGCGACCAGCAGTCCGGGTACCCCCATCCCGACCATCTCCGGGTCCACGAGGTCGGACTGGCCGCCTTCGAGGCCGCCGGCGACCCGGACCGCTACCCCGAGCTCGGGAGACCCCTGGCAGCCGACCAAGCTGTACTACACCGTGTTCTCGGTGGCCCGCTTCCGCGAGATCCACCAGAAGTTCGAGGAGCTGGGCCTCGAGTCCCCCTTCGACGAGAGCTGGCGCAAGCGGTGGGAGGACGTCCCCCTCGAGCCGGTCACCACCGCGGTCGACATCTCGGAGTACGCCGACGTGCGGCGGGAGGCGCTGCTGGCCCACGCCACCCAGGTCGACCCCAACTCGCGGTTCTGGTTCGGCCTCCCCCCCGAGGTCATGCGCTCGATCCACCCGGTCGACGACTACCGGCTGGCCGCGGTGGCCGGGCCGGGCGGGATCGACCGGGTTCCCCGCCGTCCTCGAGGGCGCAGTCTCCTCCGAGGGCCTCGAGACCGACCTGTTCGCCGGGCTCCGGGACGGAGAACGGGTCCCGGGGTGAGCCGGTGAGCCGGTGGCTGTCGGCGGCCTGGCTCGACGAGGCCTGCCGGATCTGTGGCCGACGGCCCGGGCGTCGCCGGGTTGTCGGGCCGGGTCCAGTGCGAGATCACCGGCGGTCCGGACGGCGACGTGTCGCTCTGGTGGGCGCTGGAGGACGGCCTGGCTGCGGTCGGCTTCGGAGGGCCGGGTGCGGGACGCCGAGGTGACCCTGACCCTCCGCTGGGCCGACGCCGTGGACATCCAGCGCGACGTGCTCGACCCGAACGTGGCCTTCATGCAGGGACGGCTGAAGGTCAGCGGATCGATGGCCGTGATGGGCGAGCTGCTGGCTCGGGCGCAGAACCCCGAGTGGCGGGACCGACGACGGCGGCTCGCCGCAGTCAGCGGGTTGTGAACCCGAGCCCGCCGGTCCTCGGGATCACGCCCATGCCGTCGGGACCCGCACCGCCGAGGTAGGGGAGGTGCACGACGCCGGCGCTCTGCAACAGGATCAGGGTGACGGCCGCCACGAGGAACACGACGAGCGCCACCACCAGGATCGGGCGCGTCCTCGACCAGCGTGACTCGACCACCGGCGAGCGGCTGCCCTGGCGGCGCTCGCCGCCGCGACGGGGCCGGGCCACCACGGTGACCGAGGGCACGCCGGCCAGTCCCTGGTGGCGCACGGCGAAGTCGGTGATCCGGTTCGACAGCTCGACCGGATCGGCACCGGGGCGAAGGAACCGGTAGGTCCCAAAGGGCGTCCGGATGGCGATCACCGCGCCCGGATCGGCCCGGGGCAGCCGGTGGCCCGGGCCCGGCGGGACCGGGTCGGCGCTCGGGGGACCCGAGCCGATGCTCGGGTCGGCGCCGTTGGGTCGCGGTTGGGGCGTCACCCACCAGGCCGGGACGATCCCGCCGGCCCACCGCTCCACCACATGGGCGGACACCGCCGACCAGGGAAGCATCCGGGGCGGTGTCCCCGGCGTCCTCACCACCCCGATGCCCTCGTCGGCGAAGACCACGGCCTCGATGGGCTCGGGCTCGTTACCGGCCGAGTCGAACAGGATGAGTCCTTCGAGCCGGAGCTCGGACCCCGGCCCGGCCGTCCCGGGTGCGCCGACCAGCTCGCTGGCGCTCTTCGGATTCGATGCGGGTCCGTCGTCCACGCCGTCTCCCATCCGACGATCAGGCTACCGGTGCCGCACCGACCGGCCGGGGTCCGCGTCGGGCCGCGCCGCCCCGCACCTCTAGGTTCGCAGGGCCTCAGGTTCGCAGGGCCTCAGGTTCGCATGGCGTCAGGTTCGCATGGCCTCGCGCAGCGGGCGGTACCCGATCGCCGATGACACCGGCCTCGGCGATGGCCCGGTCGAGCCCTCGCTCGGCCACGAGCAGCACATGATCGGCCACCCGGCGCCGCCATCCGCTGTCGATGGCCCGGAGCTCGGGGGTGTCGAGGGCCGGGTGGAGCGTCACCTCGGTGAGCCCCGGCTCGAGACCGGCCACCAGGTCGAGGAAGGCAGTGCGGAGGCCCGCCGACGGAAGGGTGGCGAACCGGTCGGCGAACAGCACCCCCGCCTCGGCGGCGAGGCGACGGACCGGAAACCCGACGTTCGGCTCCGCCTCGGCCCCGAGCAGCCGGAGGGGCAGCGCGAAGTCGACGGCCAGCTCGAGGTAGACGTCGAAGAACTCCGGCCGGAGCAGGAGGGCGTCCAGATGGGCGTCGAGGTGGCTGATGTCGAATCCCCAGAGGACGGCCCGCTCGATCTGGGCGCGGCACTCGCGCCGGACCTCGTCGATGTCGGCGTGGTCCCAGACGTCGGTCAGCGTCCGGGGGAACCCGCCGTCACCGTCGAGCAGCGAGGGGGCCTGGGTGATGGGCCCCCAGCGGTAGAGGTTGTGCTCGGCGTTGAGGGTGAGCCGGACGCCGACGTCGTCTCCCCGGAACCGGGACGCCGATTCACGCGCCCAGGGTGCCGGCACGATGAGCGAAGCGCTGGTGCCGATCCCGTCCCGGAGCGCCTCGTAGACACCAACCGTCGCCGCGTGGCAGAAGCCGAGGTCGGCACAGTTGACGATGAGGAGCTTGGCGTCGCTTCCGTACCCGAGACGTTCGGCAACGGTCGGCATCACACCCGACGGTAGCGCCCCCCGGTGCTCACGCGGCGCGGTCCGAGCGGCGTCGGCCGGTGTCGTCGGCAGTACCGGCCCGGGCGGCGGCCGACGCCAGGCGGGCCCGGGCCTCGGCGATGCCCCGACGACCGATCAGTCGGGTCCGGTCGTCGAGACGCCAGTCCGGGGCGGGGACGACCTCGGTGGCAGCGATCGGCCCGCGGTCGGCGACCGGGAGGGGGAGCTCGGGCTGGACGGACGGGGATCGACGGGGGCGGGTCGGTGCCATGGGTGCAGTATGCCGGGAGGGTGTATTACGGAGAGCATGAGCACGGCTGAGGGAACGACCATGGCGACTGTCCGACCCAGGTTCGGGATCACCGTGCCCTTCGACGGCGTCCCGCTCGCCGATCACCGCCGGTGGTACGAGGAATTGCTCCGGCTCGGGTACACCGACGTCTGGTCGGCCGAGACCGACGGCGCCGACGGCTTCACGCCGCTGGCCCTGGCGTCCGCCTGGACCCCCGACCTGCACTTGGGCGTGGCCATCATCCCGGTCTACACCCGAGGTCCGGCTCTGTTGGCCCAGAGCGTCGCCGCCCTGGCCGAGGCGGCTCCGGGGCACTTCACCGTGGGGCTCGGGACGTCGTCGGACGTGATCGTGAGCCGCTGGAACGGTCTGGCGTTCGACGATCCCTACCGGCGGGCCCGGGACACCATCCGGTTCCTCCGGTCGGCACTGGCCGGCGAGAAGGTGGACCGGGCCTACGACACCTTCGAGGTGCGCGGGTTCCGGCTGGCCCGCCCGGTCGAGCAGCCGCCCCCGATCTTCCTCGCCGCCCTGCGCCCGGGGATGCTGCGCCTGGCCGGACGCGAGGCCGACGGGGTCATCCTCAACTGGCTGTCGGCCGAAGACGTGGCGACGGTCAAGCCGGAGCTGGGAGCCGACATCCCGGCGGCCGCCCGGATCTTCGTCTGCCCGTCGGAGGACACCGACGCGGTGCGGGCCCTCGGCCGGCGCATGATCGCCGCCTACCTCAACGTGGGCGTCTACGCCGCCTTCCACCGCTGGCTGGGGCGGGGGCCGGACCTCGAACCGATGTGGTCCGCCTGGCAGGCGGGGGACCGGAAGGGGGCGTTGGCGGCCATCCCCGACGAGGTGGTCGACGCCCTCGTCGTCCACGGCTCCTACGACGACTGCCGCGCCCATGTGGGTCGCTACGTGGCCAACGGCGTCGACGTGCCGGTGCTGGCCGTCATCCCCCTCGGAGTCGGGCTGGCCGACGCCGTGGCCGGGCTGGCCCCACCCTGGCAGGCCGAATCGGCGCGTCCCTCCCCGACGGTCGGTCAGTCGGCCCGGTAGCGGCCGACGAGCTCGGCGTCCTGGTCGCGCACCTGGTCGGCGAGGTCCTCGCCGAACCGGGCGAGCTCCGCGGCGAGGCGGTCGTCCGAGAGCGCCATGATCCTGATCGCCAGGAGCGCCGCGTTGCGGGCCCCGTTGACGGCGACGGTCGCCACCGGGATGCCCTTGGGCATCTGCACCATGGCGAGGAGGGAGTCGAGACCGCCCAGGTTGGCGAGGGCAACGGGCACCCCGACCACCGGGAGCGGGGTGGCCGCAGCCACCACGCCGGCCAGGTGGGCGGCCCCTCCGGCTGCGGCGATGATGACCTTGATGCCCTGGTCGGGCGCACCGCGGGCGAAGGCGATGGTGTCGTCGGGCGTCCGGTGGGCCGAGAGGACCCGAACCGTGACGCCGACGCCGAACGAGCGGAGGGTCTGGACCGCGTCGTCCATGATCGACGCGTCCGACGAGCTTCCCATGATGATGGCGACGGACATGCGTGCATTCTGCCCGACCCCGGAGGATCACGCCCATCCGGCCCTCGAGGTCGGGGTGACCCCGCCGAACCCGGAGCCGGAAGATCCGCCGCCCACGGTCGATCACCGCCGACGGGTGCCCGCTACGGTGGCGGCGAGGGATGGCCACCCGGCCGCCCGAGATCGACGACCGGCAACGGCGGAACGCCTCGAGAGGAGGAGCCGATGAAGATCGGCGTGATGATCGACACCGAGACGGCCCTTCGATGAGATGGTCGAACAGGTCGCCTCGTTGCGTGATGCCGGAATCGACACGGCCTGGGCGTCGCAGATCTTCGGCTACGACGCCCTCACCGCGCTGGCCGCGGTGGCCGGGAGGTGGACGGGATCGACCTCGGGACGGCAGTGGTCCCGACCTTCCCGCGTCATCCGGTGATGCTGGCCGGCCAGGCGCTGACCGTGCAGGCGGCATCCGGGGGGCGGCTGACCCTCGGCATCGGGCTCTCCCACCAGGTGGTCATCGAGAACGTGTTCGGCATCTCCGTTCGAGCGCCCGGCTCGCCACATGCGCGAGTACCTCTCGATCCTCATGCCGCTCCTCGAGGGCGAGCCGGCGAGCTTCACCGGCGAGACCCTCAAGGCGTCGACCTTCGGGCCTCTCCAGATCCAGACGACCGCCCCGCCGGTGCTGGTGGCGGCGCTCGGGACCACGATGCTCGGAATCGCCGGGCCGGATGGCCGCAGGCACCGTGACCTGGATGACCGGACCCGTCCACCGTCGAGTCCCACATCGTCCCGACGATCCGTGCGGCGGCGGCCGAGGCCGGGCGTCCCGAGCCCCGCATCGCGGTGGGCCTGCCGGTCTGCGTGACCGGCGATGCGGCCGCCGCCCGGGCCCAGGCCGCAGAGACCTTCGTCGTCTACGGCCAACTGCCGTCCTACCGGGCCATGCTCGACCGCGAGGGGGCGGCGGGCCCGGCCGACGTGGGCATCATCGGCACCGGAGCCGAGGTACAGGCCCAGGTGCGCCGGCTGGCCGACATCGGGGCCACCGACTTCTGCGGAGCACCGTTCGGCTCTGCCGAGGAGGTCAGGGCCTCACTGGACGCCCTGGCCGCACTTGTCTGAACCTCAGTCGAGGTTGAGGTTGAAGGTTGAAGACGTGTAAGACGTGCTGATGTGACCTTCCCCGACCCCGCCGGTGGTGCTGGCTCCTCAGGCGCTGATGCGGGTGTACTTGAACTCGTTGAGCTCCGGTTGATCGGCGATGAGGGCCAGGACCCGGTCGATCGTCGTCCGGGCCGAGCTCGAGATCGCCCTGGGGACGGGTCATCAACCGAACGAAGACGGCCTGGTCGCCGACGATGAACGTGGGCACTCCGAACACGTGGAGCCGGCGGACGGCCTGTTCGTGCTCGTCGCGGACCACTTTGGCCGGCCATCCGGCGTCCACCTCGGCGAGAACGGCATCGGCGTCGGCCCCCGCTCGTTGGAGCGCTTCGGCGACCCGGGCCCGGTCCCGCAGGTCCCAGCCGTCGTCGTGGCGGGCAGCGAAGAGGGAGCGGTGTACCGGGCGGAAGACCTCCGGATGGCGGTCCCGGACCACGACCCCGGCGGCCAGGGGGAGCAGGTCCGGCTGATGGGCGACGTCCTCCCATGCCGGCGTGCCGCCTTCGGGGACGTGGGCCTGGTTGAGGAAGAACGGGACGAAGGTGACGTCCCAGGCGGCGCCTCCGTCGAGCCCGTCGAGCACGTGCTCGTGGGCGTTGCGGGCGAAAGGACAACGGTAGTCCCAGGTGAGACCAAACGAAACCACGGCCACGTCGCTCACAACCCCTGCCGCAGACATTCCATTCCATGGGCCGTCGGAAGCTGGCTTGCCGCCGGTTGGCCTCCGGGCGGTCCCGGGCCGTGCTTCTGGGCCGTGCCGGGAGCCGTGCCGGGGGAGCCGTGCCGGATGGCGGCGAGCCGGTCCAGAGGTCAGACGAACCGGCGCCCGGCCAACCCGAGAGCAGCCCCGACGGCGGCTCCTCCGACGACGTCCGAGGCGTGGTGTGCCCGCAGGTGCAGCCGGCTGAGCCCGACGAGGGCGGCCCCGGCCACGAGCATCGCGTTGCCGACGGGGTCGCCGGGCCGGCGCATGGCGGTGGCCGCACAGAAGGCCGCCAGGGTGTGCCCGCTCGGGAAGCTGCTCGTGGTGGGCTCCCGAACCGGGACACCGCCGGCTGTCACCCTCAGCCCCGTCCGGTCGGGCCTCGATCGCCCGATCGACCGCTTGAGGGCGGTGTTGACCAGACGGGACTCGATGCCGGCGACGGCGAGGGCGCGCAGCGCCCGGCGCCGCTCCGGCCCGGCCCTCCGCCCACGCCAAGCCGTGATGAGCAGCCCACAGGAACCCGTGATCGCCGAGCCCGGTGACGAGCTTCGCCGCCGCGTCGAGCGCCGGGCGACCCCGATGTGGCTCGAACCAGGCGTCCACCGACTCGTCGATCGTGCGCACGGCCGAACGGAGCCTCGCCCATCGGTCGTCGGCGACGGCCCGGGCGGGGGAGCCCGGAGTCTCCACGATCGTCAACCGGTCGGGCCTCGGGTCCGCCGCCCCCGGGACCGGTGCGGTGATACCGCCGCTCGCTGGGTCGCTCACCGACGAGATCTTCACCTAGGGCTCGCCGGACCGATGGCCGGCCCCGGTCGCCTCACGCCGCACCGTCGACGCCGACTCCGGCTCCGACTCCGGCTCCGACTCCGAGGGTGGTCGCCGCCGCTTCGGGATCACCGCCATAGGCCGGGCAGAAGGCGCGGAACCGGCAGAAGTTGCACAGGGGGGAGGGGTGCGGTCGGAAGTCCTCGTCCCGGCAGGCCCGCTCGATGGCGGTCCATACCGCCGTCGCCCGTTGCCGTTGCCCTCGCAAGGACTGCGCCGAAGGGGCGGTGGCGATGGCGAGCGGCTCACGCAGGTGGAGCAGGCGCACCTCCACCGGCCGTCGTCCGAGCACTTCCTCGCAGAGCAGGGCGTAGATGTGCACCCCGATCAGCTTCGACTGCTCGTAGGCGGGGGACGGGGCACGCCCGGTCTTGTAGTCGACGACGACCAGCTCACCGTCGGGCGTGAGGTCGAGACGGTCGATGATCCCGCGCAGCCGCAAGCCGGCGAAGGAGGCCTCGAGCATCAGCTCGACCCCGATCGGGGCGACCTCGTTCGGGTCCTCGAGGGAGAAGTAGTTGCCGACGAGGTCCCGGGCTTCGTCGCGGAAGGTGTCGATGTCGTCCCCGCAGAGTCCGAGGGCCGAGAAGTCCGGGTCGGTCTGCAGCTCCGCCCACACCGCCTCGAACTCGCCGTCGGCGGCAGCCGGCGTTCGGTCTCCCTGTGCGTGCCGCCAGAACAGCTGCTCGAGCACCCGGTGGACCAGTGTCCCCCGGACGGTCCAGACGGTCGGCTCCTCGGGCAGGCGGTCGATGGCGCTGAACCGGAACGCCAGGGCGCAATCGCGGAACGACGTCACCTTCGAGGGAGAGAGGGAACGCGGCAGTTCGAAGGGCACGGTCACCAGCCTACGGCGGGGGTGTGCCGAAATCGGGGTTCAGCGCCCGGATCACCGATGCGGCGACGGCCTTCGGCTGCTCGAGCGGGCCGAAGTGGCCGAGACCGGGGAGGACCTCGATCGTCGGATGCGGGAGCCTTTCGGCGTCGGCGGCGAGGAAGGAGGGACCGAAGGCGTCGGTCAGGGCCCCGCACGCCAGCGCCACCGGGCACCCGACCTCTCCCAGGCGGGCGAACGCGCCGTGGGCCGCGCCGTAGGCGTAGATCGTGGCCTCGTCCTCGCGCCGGCACCGGAGGCGGACGGCCCGACCGTCGCCGCCCTCCGTCTCGGGGACGGGCTCGAACCCAGCCTCGACGTAGCACCGGAGCACCTCGGGGTCGAGGCTCGACAAGGGGGGCTTCGAGGAGAAGTTCACGAACGCGTCCTCCGCGGAGGGGAAGGTGTCGCGCCGGCGCCGGGCCCCGGCGGAGAGCGGGTTGGTTCCCCGGGGCGGTTGGCTGCCCGCCGCCACCGGGAGGACCACCGGCTCGAAGCAGTACAGGGACCCGAATGTGCCGGGCCGGGACTGCTCGGCCAGCAGCAGCGATGCGCCCCCGCAGGAATGACCGAAACCGGCGGGGTCGACCAGCCCGAGATGATCGACGGCGGCGAGGACGTCGACGGCGAACCCGGACCAGTCGAAGCGGCCGTCGGCCGGGCGGTCCGACAGACCGTGGGCCCGGAGGTCGACGCCCCAGCAGCGGAAGTCGGCGGCGAGGTGGCGGGCCAAGGGCGTGAAGACCTCGGCGCAGAAGCCGGTGGCGTGCACGAGGAGCAGATCGCGCCCGTGCCCCCCGAATCGTAGAGGGCGATGCGGAGCCCGTCCGGGGTCCGGCACCGAACCGGGCCGGGCCGCTCGGTGTCGTCGAGGGCGCTCACCGCCGGCGACGGTACACCGGTGCCCGGCCGCTCACATCCGCCGGGCGACCGGGCCGACCGACTAGACCGGGGACCGTGCCGGATCATGGAGTCGAGCACCGATCCGCCCTCCGCCGGGTAGGCGGGGGCCCGCCCCGATTCCCGTGACGCCCTCAGGCCGCGGGACCCGGGGGCGCCGGACGCGGGGAGCCGCGCCGGAGGTGCCGGACCACCTCGAGCGGTCCGAGCGCTGGAACGGAGTGCGGGCCGGCGACCGGGTGATCGTGTCGGGGTTGCGGTCGGGGGAATCGGACTGGGAGTTCCGTGCCCATGTCCGGAACCGACGCAACGGGACCGAGTCCGTCGAGGTGATCGGGGGGCGCGCCGGGAAGCGCCAGGTCCGCTCGTTCGAGCCCTCCCGGATCTTCGCCGCCGGGGCCTCCCGGCGCGGCGGGCGCCGCCGCCAGGGGGCGGCCGACCTCCCGTCCTTGGCCGACGCCCCGCAGTTGCCGCTGGGATGAGCGGCCACCCGGCCCGGGCGGTCGGTGTGGAACCGACCGTTCGACCTCGGGTCGCCGCACGGGTCCGGACCGGCCCGGGTGCCGGTAGGGTGCGGTCCCGTGGCGGCGACGGTCACCTTCTTCCACGCTCACCCCGACGACGAGGCCATCGCCACCGGCGGCACCATGGCCTCCCTCGCCTCGGCCGGTCACCGGGTCGTGCTGGTCACGGCGACCCGGGGCGAGCTCGGGGAGACACCCGACGGTCTCCTCGAGCCCGGTGAGTCGCTCGTCGACCGCCGGGCCACGGAGCTGTCCACCGCCTGCGAAATCCTCGGCGTGGCACGCCAGGAGTTCCTCGGCTACCACGACTCGGGGATGGCCGGCACCCCTGACAACGACCGCCCGGGGAGCTTTGCCGCCGCCGACCTCGAGCAGGCCTCGGCCGATCTTGCCCGGCTCTTGCGCGAGGAGGGCTCCGACGTCCTGGTCGTCTATGACGAACACGGCGGGTACGGCCATCCCGATCACGTGCAGGTCCACCGGGTGGGGATGCGCGGCGCCGACCTGGCCGGCACGCCGATCGTCTACATGGCGACCATGAACCGCGATTTCATGGCCGACCTGGCTCGCCAGGCCGACCGTCTCGGATGGCAACCGCCCGAGGACAGAGGAGAGGACTTCGACACCATGGGAGAGCCGGAGAGCCGGATCACCACCGAAGTCGACGTGACCCCGTGGATCGAGCTCAAGCGGGCCGCCATGCGAGCCCATGGGAGCCAGATCGCCGAGACGAGCTTCTTCCTCGCCATGCCCGACGACGTCTTCTCCTTGGTCTGGGGACGCGAGTGGTACATCCGGGTCCGTCCCGAGGTGTCCGGCGGCGGGGGCGGCGCCAAGGAGCCGGCCCTCGTCCTGGCCGCCCCCGGTCCGCCAGCTCAGGCCGCGGCCGGGCCGGGGCGCGACCGGACCGACAGCCGAGACCCGGACGGCCGCGGCTCGCCGGCCCGGTGACCGCACACCGGGTGCTGCGGGTCCACGGCGGGCGGCTCGTCGTGCCCGAGCGTCGCCTCGAGCTGGAGGAGGAGCTCGACGCCGCCGCCGGGGAGGGCTTCGACCTGGTCGGCTCGTTCGCGGTCGACGACAACGTGTACCTGGTGCTGCGGCGCCCTGACGCCTGACTGGGCCGCCGGCCCCCGGCGACGTCCGCCGGTGCGACGGGATCCGATCAGAACTCGGTGACCGACTGGATGGAGACCACCCGATCCCGGCCCGATTCCTTGGCCCGGTACAGCGCCTGGCCGGCCCGCTCGATCATCGCTTGGATGTCCTCGATGCCGTCCCAGCTGGTGAGCCCGGCGGACAGGGTCACTCCGAACTCGGAGGTGGCCTCCCGACCGCCGGCCCGCAGCTTGTCGAGGAGGTGGTGCCCCCCGAGGATGTCGGTATCGGGCATGACGAGGCAGAACTCCTCGCCCCCGTACCGCACCACCAGGTCCTGGCCTCGGATGTTCGAGACCAGGACGGCGGCGATCGAACGGAGGACGGTGTCGCCCGCCACGGGGCCGTAGCGGTCGTTGTAGTCCTTGAAGTGATCGAGATCGATCATGGCCACGCTCAGGGGGGAGTCGGACCGGAGGGCGTGCTCCATCTCGATCTGGATCCGCTCGTAGAGGATCCGGCGGTTGGCCAGGCCGGTGAGGGCATCGGTGGGGTTCTCCACCGGGAGTGCGCTCACGAAGTTGACCCGGCTGGTCGCCCGCCGGAATGCTGCCGCCACCACCTCGGCCGCCTCGGCGGCACGGTCGTCGGCGGGCACGTGGGCGCTGGGGCGCACCACCATCGCCAGCTCCCCCTCACGGCAGTATCCGATGGGAACGGCGCACAGCTCGTCGCCGAGCACCACCGAGTCCGAGCGCAGCGCCTCGGAGAGCTCGGGACGTGATCCGGGGTCCTCGCAGACCTCCGGTGCACCCTCGGGCCAGGTGGCGAGCGACACCAGCCGCCCGAGGTGACCGTGCCGCGAGTACACGGTGATGCGTTCGGCCGGCATGACGTCGGAGACGAGGGGAAGGCCGCGGCGGAGGACCTCCTGGATGAGGTCGGCGCTGGAGCGGGCGTCCCCGGACCCGATCTCGCCGAGGGCGTCGTCGAGCATCCCGATCGAGCGGCGGAGGCTCACCCGCTCGTCCGACGACGAGACCAGGCGGGAGATGAGCCAGGTGATGGCGGCGATGGTGGCGGCGTAGACCACGGTGACGGCGGCCAGGTGGTCCCCTCGTAGCCCACCTGACCGCGCCACGACGACGACGACCGCCACGGCGAAGCAGTCGAACGCGATCCGCATCGCCCGGTCGCCGATGGTGCTGATGAACGCCACCGCCACGAGACATCCGGGCATGAGCGTCCCGAACGAGTCGGAGGTCCCGAGCTCGACCAGGCCCAGGCTGAGGACGGCCAGGCAAGCCAGGCCGAAGCCGATCATGACCTGTGCGCCGATGCCCGACCGGCCACGGGTCACCGCCATGAAGAAGGCGAACGAGAGCAGGGAGACGAACACCGTGGCCAGGGCGCCCGCCAGATACCCCCACTGGAGCCCCTGGTGGTACACGAGGACCACGACGAGGACCAGGGGCAGGGCGGCCAGCTCGGAGAGCTGGCCCGAGACCAGGCCCTCGCGGACGTGGCGGGCGGGACGGACCGCGTCGAACCTCACGCAGGGGTTATCGGTGGCGGCCCGTCGGTCCTTTACTCCGAGAGGCGCCCCTCGAGGTCGGGAGGACCCGTCGGTCGGGGCCCGGGGGCCGCAACGGGGCTGAGTCTCCCGCCCGCCGCGGTCCCGGACCCGTCGGAAGTCAGACCAGGCGCCGGTCGGCCGCCCACCTCGTGAGCTCGTGCCGGGTCGACAGCTGCAGCTTGCGCAGGACCGACGAGACGTGCGACTCGACCGTCTTGACCGAGATGGTCAGGTCCCTCGCCACCTCCTTGTAGGTGTAGCCCCGGGCGATGTGGCGGAGCACCTCCCGCTCGCGCGGCGAGAGCTGATCGAGCTCGGGGTCGAGGCCCTCGACGCCGATCCCCTGGGCGCCGCCCTCGGCGAAGGCGTCGAGGACGAACCCGGCCAGGCGGGGGGAGAACACCGCGTCACCGGCGGCCACCCGGTTCACGGCCTGGAGCAGTTCGGCCCCCGAGATGGTCTTGGTGATGTAGCCGCGGGCCCCGGCACGGATGACGGCGATGACGTCCTCGGGCGCGTCCGACACCGACAGGGCGAGGAACCGGACGCCGGGGTGGCGGGCATGGACGCCGCTCAGCACGGCCTGGCCCCCGCCCCCCGGCAGGTGCACGTCGAGCAGGACCACGTCGGGAACCCGCTCGTTGATCAATTCCACGGCGGCGTCGACCTCGTCGGCCTCTCCGACAAGTTCCACGGCGTCCCCGAGCTCGGCCCGCACACCGGAGCGGAAGACGGCGTGGTCGTCGACCAGGAACAGCCGCACGCGGCGGTCAGCGATCACGGTGCGAGCCCTTCCGGGCGGGTTCCCGGAGCCGGGGCACCGACAGCTCGACCTCGGTACCGCCACCGGGTGCCGAGATGATCCTCGCCGTGCCCGCCGGCGTGGGCCATGCGGCCCTTGATCGACTGGGCGATGCCCTGGCGGTCCCCGGGGACCAGCTCGGGATCGAACCCGGCGCCGCGGTCGCGGACGAAGCAGGTGACCGCATCCCGCTCGACCTCGGCGAACAGCGAGACCTGGCTCGCCCCGGACCACTTGGCCGAGTTCACCGTGGCCTCGCGGGCCGCCTCGAGCAGCGCCCGCAGGCCGTCGGTCAGGTCACAGTCACCGACCACCACGACCTGGACGGTGACCCCGTGGTCGGCCTCGACCTGTCGCTGGAGGGCGCCGACGCCCTCGGCCAGGGTCGAGGCCTCGCCGGCCACGGTGCCCGGGAGCCGACCCTCGAACAGCCACGAGCGGAGCTCGCGCTCCTGGGCGCGGGCCAGCCGGACCACTTGTCTCGGGTCGTCGGCCGAGCGTTGGATCATGGCCAGGGTCTGGAGAACGGAGTCGTGCACGTGGGCGGCCAGCTGGGTGCGCTCCTCGGCCAGGGCACGGGCCTGGCGCTCGGCCATCAGGTCCCGGACCATGCTCAGCCACCACGGTCCGAAGACCACCACGATGGCCGCGATCACCAGGACGGATCCCGCCACCGGGCGAAGCGCGGCGCCGGTCGGGTGCCCGAGGACGAGGACCATCAGCCCACCGATGCCCAGCAAGGTCCCGGCCAGGACGCGCACGAACAACGACCAGCGGGACCGGCGACCCGATCCGGTGGTGAACACCGGCGCCAGGTCCTGGTTGACCCAGGCCCGCTCGGCCTCGCTGGCGTTGCGGCGGATGAGCACGGCGGCGGCGGCGGCGACGAAGATCGGCACGGTGGCGGAGCCGAGGTAGCCGACGTGAATGGCCGCCACCAGCACTTGGACCATGACGACCACGGGGATGAGGGCGACGACCAGCTGGATGCCCCGGCGGTCGGCGACGGCTCGGGCGAAGATGCTCGACTCCTCACCCTCGAGGGGCAGCAGGAGCCAGGCCAGGGCATAGACGAGGACGCCCACCCCGCTTCCGAGGGTGAGGAGCACGAACCCGATCCGGATCAGGGTGGCGTCGATCCCGGTGGCGGCCGACAGGCCGCCGCACACCCCGGCCACCACCCGGGTCCCGGTGCTGCGCCGGATGGGCCCGCGCAGGCGCCGTCGTGGCCGGCCGTGCCGTCTGACGTCGCGACCCCACGGATCGACGGTGCGGGGCCCGTCGCCGGCGGGGTCGCCCGGCGGACGCGGCGGTCGCCGCGGGGGCTGCCCGGGACAGTTCGGGACCGGCCCGGAGAGCTTCGCCCCCGGGGCGGGAGCTCCGGTGCCTGCCGGGGCGGGAGCGGCGGTGCGCGGATCGGTGGAATCGGCGATACCCGATGATCGCGCAGGCCCGCCGAGCAGACCATCGGGGATGTCCCTGACCGCTGGCCGGGCGATCAGGGTCCGGCCCCGGGTCATTCCCGATACCGCGGCGGCCCCCGTGCCGTCAGGCTGTCGGTATGAACACCGCCGACCCGCACACCGCCGACCCGCACACCGCCGACCCGCACACCGCCGACCCGCACACCGCCGACCCCTACGCCGCCGACCGGCACCCCGCCGACCGGCTCCACCGCAGCCGCGACCACCGGATGCTGGCCGGCGTGGCCGACGGGCTCGCCGACTACTTCGACGTCGACACCACCCTGGTCCGGGTCGGGTTCGTGGCGCTGGCCCTGTTCGGAGGGGTCGGCGTCCCGCTCTATCTGGCGGGCTGGCTCCTCATCCCCGACGAGGGCAGCGACCGGTCGGTGGCCGAGGACCTGCTCGGCCGCGAACGGACCGCGTGACCGCCGCCCCGTCCCGACCGAACCGAGAGGACACCGACATGCGCTACCGCTTCGATCCCCCGTACCCGTACCCGCACCCCGAGCACGGCCGCCGCCCCGGGCCGGCCCGCGATGCCGACCTCCGCGCCTCGGACGCCGAGCGCACGGAAGTGGCAGACCGGCTGTCACGTCATTTCGCCGACGGCCGGCTCGACCAGGTCGAGTTCAAGGCCCGGCTGGACCGGGCCATGGGGGCCACCATCCGCGGCGACCTGGTCGGGCTGTTCGACGACCTCCCCCCGCTGCCCGACGAGTCGCCGCCGCCGCGCCGGCATCGACCGCTGCTGGCGCTGCTCGTGCTCGCCGTCCTGGCCGCCGTCGTGGTGGCCTCCGCCCTGCCGATGATCCGGGTGCCGTGGGTGCTGCTCGTCGTGGTCGGCCTGCTGGTGTGGCATCGCCTCGGTCGCCACCACCGGCGCGCCGGGCGGACGAGGGAGCTCGAACCCTGAGCAGAGCTAACATCGACGGTCTGCCACAGGGATGCCGCCGCACCGGCGGAGGATGCCGCCGCACCGGCTGCGCCGGCAGACCGACACCACCGGGGTCCGGTGGGCAGTCGACCGGCCCATCGACTCCGAGCCCGACCGCTCCGGCCCCCGGGGACCCCCGGGCGGCAGCAGCCCGATACCCACAGCGACCCCGAACCCCGAGCGCGCCCGGTCCAGCGGCGTGCCGACAGCGGGCCCCCGACGAACGGAATGCCATGACCATCACCGATCAGACCACGCCGGCAACCGAGGAACGAGCGGCCCCTGCGGCACGGGCCCTCGACCTGGTGAAGACCTACGGCAGGGCGGAGGCCGCCGTGCACGCCCTCGCCGGCATCACCGTCGCCTTCGAGCGGGGCCAGTTCACCGCGGTCATGGGGCCCTCGGGCTCGGGGAAGTCGACCCTCATGCACTGCATGGCCGGTCTCGACCGGCCGACCTCGGGTCGCACCTTCGTCGGCGAACAGGAGATCGGCCTGCTCGACGACGCCGACCTCACCCGGATGCGGCGCGACCGGATCGGGTTCGTGTTCCAGTCCTTCAACCTGGTGCCGACGCTCACCGCCGGCGAGAACATCACGCTCCCCGCCGACCTGGCCGGCCAGAAGGTGGACCAGGCCTGGTTCGACTACCTGGTGGCCCAGCTCGGGATCGGCGACCGGCTCTCCCACCGCCCCAACGAGCTGTCCGGCGGCCAGCAGCAGCGGGCGGCGTGCGCCCGGGCCCTCATCGGCCGGCCCGATCTCGTCTTCGCCGACGAGCCCACCGGCAACCTCGACTCGAACTCCTCGAACGAGATGCTCACCTTCCTCCGCCAGTCGGTCACCCAGCTCGGCCAGTCGATCGTCATGGTCACCCACGACCCCCGGGGCGCCGCCTTCGCCGACCGGGTGGTGTTCCTGGCCGACGGCCGGGTGGTCGGCGAGCTGGCTTCACCGACGGCGGACTCGGTGCTGGAGCACATGAAGCAGTTGGGGACCTGAGATGTGGAAGGTCACCGTCAAGGGGCTCCTCGCCCACAAGCTCCGCCTGGCCCTCACCGGGCTCGCCATCGTGCTCGGGGTGACGTTCATCTCCGGCACCCTGGTCCTCACCGACACCCTGCACAACACCTTCGACACCCTGTTCGGCCAGATCTACCAGAACGTCGACTTCGTGGTCCGCGGCGAGGCGGTCTTCACCAGCAACGGTCCCGGCGGCGGCGCCCAGCGCAATCCCATCCCCGAGTCGGTCCTCGCCCCGGTCAGCCACGTCCCCGGTGTCGCAGACGCCGTCGGGACGGTCAGCGGCTACGCCCAATTCGTCGCCCCGGACGGCAAGGCGGTCTCCAACGGCGGGGCCCCGACCCTCGGGTTCTCGTTCGACCCGAACCAGCAGCTCTCGTCGCTGCGGCTGGCCCAGGGGAGCGCCCCGACCACTCCCACCCAGGTGGCGATGGACGAGGGCACGGCGCAGAAGTACCACTTCGCCGTGGGAGACCGCGTCCGGGTCGCTCAACCGCGGCCCGACCGCAGACCTTCACCATCTCGGGCCTCGTCCGGTTCGGCACGGCCAACAACCTGGCCGGCGCCACCCTGGCCGCCTTCGACATGCCCACCGCCCAGCACCTCTTCGACAAGGTGGGCCGGTACGACTCGATCAACGTCCTGGCCCAGCCGGGGGCGGACAAGGCGAGCGTCCAGCACGCCGTCGCCCGGGTGCTCCCGCCGGGGGTCGAAGTGGTCACCGGCCAGACCGTGGCCAACGAGCAGTCCAACGACGTCAACCAGGCGCTGTCCTTCTTCTCGACCGCCCTGTTGGTGTTCGCCTTCATCTCGCTGTTCGTCGGGGCCTTCACCATCTTCAACACCTTCTCGATCATCGTCGGCCAGCGGACCCGCGAGCTCGCCCTGCTGCGGATCGTCGGGGCCAGCCGGCGCCAGGTGTTCCGCTCGGTGCTGCTCGAAGCCGGCATCCTCGGGCTGGTGGCCTCGCTCGTCGGCCTCGGCCTCGGGGTGCTGGCCGCCCTCGGCCTGGAGGCGCTGCTCAAGGGATTCGGCATCACGCCTCCCGACGGGCCCCCTGGTCTTCCAGTCCCGGACCGTCGTCGCCTGCCTGATCGTCGGGATCGGGGTCACCGTGCTGTCGGCCATCAGCCCGGCCCGCCGGGCGGTGCGCATCCCGCCGGTGGCCGCCATCGCCGACCACCGCGGCGACACCCGGGAGTCCTCGCGACGCCGGCTGACCGTCGGGGGGATCGTGGCCGTGGCGGGCGTCGTGCTGCTCGCCGTGGGCCTCACCGAGCCGGCCATCCAGCTGGTGGGCCTCGGAGCTGTCGCCATCTTCATCGGGATCGGGATGCTCGCTCCGGTGGTGGCCCGGCCGATGGCCTCCGCCCTCGGGCGCCCGCTGGCCGGCCTGCTCGGCATCTCGGGCCGGCTGGGACGGGAGAACTCGATGCGGAGCCCCCGGCGCACGGCCCAGACGTCCTCCGCGCTGATGGTCGGGCTGGCGCTGGTGTCGACCATGGCCGTGTTCGGCGCCTCGCTGTCGAGCCTCGGCCAAGAGCAGCGTCGACAACGCCATCAGCGCCGACTACATCGTCACCCCCTCGAGCAACGGCCAGAACGGCTTCTCCAACTCGGTGGCCCCGAGCGGCGGCGCGGATCCCCGGGGTCAACGCGGTGTCGACCGTCTACAGCGACCAGTTCGAGTTCCAGAAGTCGGTGTCGAGCCTGACGGCCGTCTCCACCGCCGATCTCTCGAAGACGGTCATCCTCCGGATGGACTCGGGTTCGGGTGCGCCCGCCCTCGCCGCCGGCGAGCTGCTCGTCGACACCACGACGGCCAACACCAAGCACCTCTCGGTCGGCTCGGTGGTACCGGTCAAATTCGCCCGCACCGGCAGTTCGACGATGCGGATCGGCGGCATCTTCAAGCCCAACGCCCTCATCGGGAGCTACCTGGTGGGCGACGGCTTCTTCCTGTCCCACTTCGACAACCCGCTGCCGGTGGCGGTCCTGCTGCAGACCTCCGGCGGGCCGACGATCACCCACGCAGTGGACCAGGGGTTGAGCGCCTATCCCAACCTCAAGATCCAGACCCGCGCCCAGTTCGAGAAGTCGCAGCAGGAAATGGTCAACCAGCTGCTGGGTCTGGTGTACGCCCTGCTGGCCCTGGCCATCGTCATCGCCCTCATCGGCATCGTGAACACGCTCATGCTCTCGGTGTTCGAGCGGACCCACGAGATCGGTCTGCTCCGGGCCGTCGGGATGCGGCGCCGGCAGGTCCGGGCCATGATCCGGTCCGAGTCGGTCATCCTCGCCCTGTTCGGCGCCATCATCGGCATTCTGGTCGGCGTGCTCCTCGGTACGGCCTTCGCCGCCTCGCTGAAGCAGCAGGGCATCACCGACATCGTCGTGCCGGTGGTGAGCCTGGTGGTCTTCCTGGTGCTCGCCGGCCTGCTCGGCCTGGGCGCTGCCGCCTGGCCCGCCCGCCGGGCGGCCAAGCTCGACGTCCTGAGCGCCATCGCCGCCGAGTAGCGGTGGGCCGGACCCGGCCCTCCTACGTGGCGCCGGCGCGCTTGCGGCCGACGACGGTCGACACCAGCACGGCGACGAACAGGGCGCCGCCGTAGAACGCGTCGGTGATCCAGTTGGCCAAGCCGGCGAGCGACAGTCCCGTGACGGTGAACGCCAGGAAGAAGATGGCGAGGATCGTGCCGACGACGTTGAACCGCCCGGGTTTGATGGCCGTGGCGCCCAGATAGGCAGCCGACAGTGCCTGCAGGGTGTCGACCACCGTGCCCACCTGGGGACTGGCGCTTCCGTTGCGGGCGACGAGCAGGATGCCGGCGATCCCCGACAGCGTGCCCGAGACCACGAACCCGAGCAGCACCAGCCGCTCCACCCGCAACCCGACCAGGCGCGCCGCGTCGCGGTTCGACCCGATGCTGTAGAGGTAGCGGCCGAACGGGGTGTGCTCGAGCATGTAGTGCACGAGTATCGAGGCGGCCACCAGGTAGTACAGGGTGCGCGGGATGCCCCACCAGTCACCGGACCCGGCCTGGATGAGACCCGGGGAGATGCCGGTGATGATCGACTGGCTGTGGGTGTACCACTCGACGATCCCGAGCAACAGGCTCGAGACCCCGAGGGTCACGATGAGCGAGTTGACCCCGATCCTCGCCACCGTGTTGCCGTTGTTCAGGCCGATGAAGGCGCCGATGGCCACCGGGACCACGATGGCCAGCCAGACGGGCCAGCCCAGCCGCGACATGAAGCCGGCGCAGAGGACCTGGGAGAGCCCGGCGATCGATCCGACCGAAAAGTCGAACTCGCCACAGACCAGCGGCACGATGATGGCCAGGGCCAGCAGCCCGATCACGGCCTGGTTGCCGAGGACGTTCTTGATGTTGGTCGACGACGGGAACGTGGTGGAGGTCTTGGACCAGAAGCTGAAGAAGAGCATCATCCCCGCGAAGGCGATGACCAGCGCGTAGCGCTCGACGAAGTCGAGGATCGCCAGGTTCCAGTCCGCGCCGGTCCTGCCCTGGCCGGCGGGGACGGGGCCGCCGGCGACCTCGACCGGGGCGCCGTGCTCGTCGGCGGAGGGGCCGGTGGTGACGCTCATCCGGCCAGCTCACCGGTTCCGGCGGTGCTGAAGGCCAGCTCGGTGAGGCGGGAGGCCTCGACTGCCGGGCGCCGACAGCTCGGCGGTGATCCGGCCGTCGACGAGGACCACCACCCGGTCGCACAGGCCGGCCAGCTCCTCGAAGTCGCTCGTCACCAGCAGCACCGAGCATCCCTCGGCGACCGCCTGGCGGACCAGCTGGTAGATCTCGGTCCGGGCGTTCACGTCGACGCCCTGGGTCGGCTCGTCGAGCAACAGGACGGTCGGCCGGCGGCTGAGCCACCGGGCGAGCACGACCTTTTGCTGGTTGCCCCCCGAGAGCGTGCCCATCTTCTGGCGGTCGGATGAGGCCCGGATCGAGAACCTGCCGATCGAGCGCCGGGCGTCGGACCGCATGGCCGAGTGATCGAGGTGCAGGGCCCGCCAGTAGCGCGAGATCGAGGCCGCCACCAGGTTGTCGGCCAGGGTGAGGTCGATGAACGACCCTTCGCCGCCGCGGTCCTCGGGCACGTAGGCCACCCCGGCGGCCATGGCGTCGCCGATGTCGCGGAAGCGGACGGCCTTGCCGCCGAGCAGGACCTCGCCCGAGCGGACCCGGTAGGCACCGAAGATCATCTTCAACAGCTCCGAGCGACCCGACCCGAGCAGGCCGGCGATGCCGAGGACCTCGCCCCGCCGGAGCTGGAGGTCGACGCCCCGGAGCGGTCCGCCGGTGAGGTCCGCGGGTCTCGAGGGCGAGGGCTTCGGTCTCCAGGGCGGGCATCTCGGGGTAGATGTGGTCGATCGTCCTCCCGGCGATCAGCTCGATGAGGCGGCCTTCGGTGATCTCCGCGCCGGCCAGGGTCCCGGCGATCTGCCCGTCCCGGAACACGGTGACGTCGGTGGCGGTGTCGATCACCTCGTCGAGGCGGTGGCTGACGAACAGGATCGTCTGTCCCGCGGCGGCGAAGCGCTTGAGGGCCGCGATCAGCCGGTCCACTTCGCCACGCGGGAGCGAGGCGGTGGGCTCGTCGAGCACGAGCACACCGCTGTGCTGACCCTCCTGGTCCTGGAGCGCCACGGGCGATGGCCACCATGCTGCGCTCTGCCGGGCGCAGCGAACGCACCAGGGTGTCCGGCTTGGCCGGGATCTCGAAGCGTTCGAGGAGGGACCCCGTTCGCTTGCGCAGCGACCGCCGCCGGATCGACCCGATGGCGGTGGTCTCGAAGCCGTTCCCGATGGCCAGGTTCTCGGCCACCGACAGGTCCGGGAAGACGGCGGGGTTCTGGTGCACGAAGTGCAGCCCGAGGGCCCGGGCCTTGGCCGGGGTCATCCGGTCCGAGGCGACCTCGGTGTGCCTCACCACGATGCGCCCGCCGGGGTCGCCCTGGTAGACGCCGGCGAGGATCTTGACCAGCGTCGACTTGCCCGAGCCGTTGCCGCCGACCAGGGCGTGGATGCCCCCGACGGCCAGGTCGAAGGAGACGTCGCGCAGCGCCCGGGTCCCGGGGAACGTCTTCGACACGTGGCTGATCCGCAGGGCGATGCCGGAGTCGGCCAGCTCGGGGACGGCCATCGGCGTCCGTCGTGTCGCTCCCCGGTGGGCTGGCGGCCCGGCTGCGTCCCCCAACGATGCGGGGGCCGGCATCAGCCCACGCCCCACGCCTTCTTGTACTGGGACTTGAAGTCGATCGGGGGCGTCCAGTCCTGGCCCTGGGGCGGCAGGTTGTGGGTGGCGTCGACGAGCGTCCAGCCGATGCCGCTCGTCACCGGCTTCTGGTGGAGGAAGTAGCTGTTGAGGCTGTCGATGGCCGCCCACCCGCTCCAGGTGGAGGAGATGGCGTTGGTGGCCGTCACCTGCCCGGTGCGGATGTAGTCGATCTCGTCGCTGAAGCCCTCACCGCCCATCACGTCGATGTGGCCCTGGTGGTTCTGGAGGGCGGGCACCAGGGCGATGGTGGTGGCCGACGAGTAGGGGCTCTTGATCCAGGTGGCGTCGGGATGGTTGAGCAGCGCCGCCTGGATGGCCGCCTTGGCGTTCCCGTTGAGCAGGTCGGCGGCGGTGAAGTTGACCGTGTCGACGATCTGGGACCCCTTCGATGCGTTGATCTGGTTCTGGAACCCCTGGAGCGTCCAGTAGAGCACCGTGAACTCGTTGTCCTGGAGGGCGATGATCTTGGCGGTGTTGTGCGACTTGGCGATGATGTAGTTGGCCTGGGCCGCCCCGTAGGACTCGGTGAAGGCGTCGACGTTGGGGTGCTGCGGTCCGTAGTTGGTGATGACGTTGAACAGGCTCTTCTTCGCTCCTCCGGCATGGGGGTCGTTGCAGTCGAAGGCGTAGAGGCCGGTGACGGCGATGCCGGCGGCCCGCGCCTCCTGGAGGGGTTGCTCGACCGGTGGCGCAGTCGACGGCGTCGAGGACGATGGCGTCGGGGTGGGCGGCGATGGCCTGGCGGACCAGCGGGGCGAAGTTGGACGGGCTCAGCTTGGCGTCGTAGATCTGCGCCTTCCAACCGAGGGCCTGGGCCGCTTCCTGGGCGCCGAGGGCGGGGATCTCGCTGCTCTTGGTCTCCTGGGCGGCCGAGATGATGATCACCGACTTGCCCTTGACCGCCGGGCGCGGGGTCGGGTCGACGTTGGTGCTGGTGCCGACGTAGCCGCGCTGGACCGCCGCCTGCGCCGCGGCGAGGGCCGCCGAGGCGGACCCGCCGCCGCCCCCCGAGCCCGACGAGGTCGTGGTCGAGCTCGACGACGGGGACGAGCTACAGGCGGCCAGCCCCGCCGCCGCTGCCAGTAGGACGGTCCCGAGGCGGATCGCTCGTTTGGTACCGGTCATCCGGGCCATGCCGTGTCCCCCTTCCCGACCGGCTCGCCCCCTCTTCAGGCCGGTTCCTTGTTCGGGCAACCCTAGCGCCGCGGGGAACATGTCGACGGGCCATCGCCGCGGCCGGCGGCGCGTCGTTCAACCGGACGCCGGATGGGCGGCCTCGTGGTCGAGGAGCCACGCCTTGCGCTCGAGCCCCCCGCCGTACCCGGTGAGGGACCCGTCGGCACCGATCACCCGGTGGCAGGGAACGATGACGGCCACGGGGTTGCGCCCGTTGGCGAGTCCCACGGCCCGCACCGCGGCGGGGTTGCCCACCCGCCGGGCCAGCTCGCCGTAGCTGATCGTCTCGCCGTAGGGGATGGTGCAGAGCTCGGACCACACCGCGGCGCTGGAACGCCGTGCCGGTCAGCCGGAGCGGGACGTCGAAGCGGGCGAGCCCGCCCTCGAAGTACGCCTCGAGCTGCGCGGCGATCCCGGCGAACCAGGCGTCGTCGCGCCGATGGTCACCGACCGTCGGAGGGGCGTGCCGCTGGCCGTCCATGGACACCCCGGTGAGCAATCCGTCCGATGCCCGGAGGGTCAGGGGGCCGAGCGGGCTGGAGACGGTGGTGGTGAGGGGGCGGGTGAGCGTGCTGGTCATGGACGGGCTCCTTTTCGAGCGGGTGGCGGTCTTCGATCGGGTGGCGGTCTTCGATCGGGTGGCGGTCTTCGATCGGGTGGCGGCCAACGGTTGACCGGGTGGTCGTTGCCGGCCCACAGGTGCTGGACGGCGTACGCCCGCCACGGCCGCCAGCCGGCGGCCCGACGGGTCAGGGCCGCCGGGCCGGTCGGGAGGCCGGCGGCGCGGGCTCCGCGCCGCACCCCGAGATCGGTGGCGGGGAACGCGTCGGGGTCGCCGAGCGCCCGCATGGCGATGGTCTGGGCCGTCCAGTCCCCGATGCCCGGCAACGCCGCCAGCGCCTGCGCGGCATCGGCCCGGTCACCGCCCGGCCCGAGGTCGAGGCCGCCGGCCAGCGACCGGGCGAGGGCGACGAGGGTCGCCTGGCGCGACGCCGGCAAGGCGGGGAGGGCACCGGGGAGCGCCTCGGGCTCGGGGAACAGATGGGTCAGCGTCCCCTCCGGGTCGGCCACGGGATCGCCGGCGGCGAGCACCAGCCGCGCCGTGTGGGCGCGGGCGCTCCCCACCGACACCTGCTGGCCGATCACGGCGCGGATCGCCATTTCGGCACCGTCGACGCTCCGGGGGACCCGCCGGCCCGGGGCCTTGTCGACGAGTGGCCGGAGGACGGGATCGGACCCGAGCTGCGCGTCGACGGCGACCGGGTCGGCGTCGAGGTCGAGGAGCCATCGGCACCGGTTGATGGTGGTGGAGAGATCGCGGAGGTCCGAGAGCACCGCCCGGCAGGCGATGTAGTCGGGAGTCGGGGTGAGCTCGACCACCCCGGGCCCGTGGGCCAGTCGGAGGGTCCGGCGGTAGGTCCCGCCCCGGACCTCTTCCACCCCGGGCACGGCGGTGGCGGCGAGATGCCCGAACAGGTTGTCGGGGCACAGAGGCTGGCGGAAGGGGAGCCGGAGACGCAGCGACGCCCCGCCGCCGCCGTCGTCGAGCCGGCCTCGGGAGGACACCCGTGCGCGCAGCCCGGTCGGCGAGGAGCCGAACACGGCGCGGACCGTCTCGTTGAACTGGCGGATGCTCGAGAACCCGGCGGCGAAGGCGACCTCGGACATGGGCAACGTCGTGGTCTCGACGAGCACCCGCGCCGTCTGGGCCCGCTGGGCCCGGGCGACGGCGAGGGGTCCCGCGCCCACCTCGGCGATCAGGAGGCGCTCGAGCTGGCGCACGCTGTAGCCGAGCCGGGAGGCGAGGGCGGGCACCCCGTCCCGGTCGACCACGCCGTCGGCGACGAGCCGCATGGCCCGGGCGACCACGTCGGCCCGGGTGTCCCACTCCGGTGAGCCCGGCGTGGCGTTCGGCCGGCAGCGCTTGCAGGCGCGGAACCCGGCCCGCTGGGCGGCGGCGGCCGTCGGGTAGAAGCGGACGTTCTGGCGCATCGGGGTCCTGGCCGGGCAGCTCGGACGGCAGTAGACGCCGGTCGAGGTGACCGCCGTGAAGAACCACCCGTCGAAGCGGGTGTCGCGGGACGAAACGGCCCGGTAGCAACGCTCGAAGTCCTCGATCACTCCGCCCACTCTGACCCAGGGGAGCCCGGCGAGCTGGCGGGAATTCGACAGGGCGGTCCCCGCCGAGGTCAGCCGCCTCAGCCGCCCTTCGGGAAGAGCTGCTCGAAGATCCCGTCCATGCCCGACCCGTGGAGGATCATGCCGCCGTCGACCACGATGTTCTGGCCGGTGACGAAGCGGGCCAGGTCGGAGCAGAGGAACACCACGACGTCGGCGACGTCCTCGGGCTCGCCGAGCCTCCCCACCGGGGTGGTCCGCTCGTACCGCTCGCGCTCGTCGGGGAGGAACTGCAGCAGCGGTTCGGTCATCGCCGTCCGGATGAGGCCGGGCGACACCGCATTGACCCGGATGTCGGGGCCGTACTCGAGGGCGGCGCTGGCCGTGAGGGCGGCGACCCCGGCCTTGGCGGCGGCGTAGGGCCCCTCGCCCGCCGCCGGTCGGACCCCGCTGATCGACGCGGTGGAGACGACGCTGCCACCGCCCGAGGCCCGGAGGTGGGGGATCGCGGCGCGGAATCCGAGGTAGACACCGGTCAGGTTCACGGCGACCACCCGGTTCCACTCGCCGGGGTCCCACCCGTGCAGCGGGGCCTGGTTGCCGATGCCGGCGTTGTTGAACAGGATGGTGACCCCGCCCATGGCCCGGGAGGCGCCGTCCATGGCTTCGACCAGGCCCGCCGGGTCGGTGACGTCGGCCGGATGGGCGGTCCCTCCGGCCTCGTCGGCACACCGGCTCGCCGCCTCGGCGTCCCGGTCGATCACCGCCACCTGGCAGCCCTCCTCCGCCATCCGCCGGGCCGTGGCGCGCCCGATGCCCGAGCCGCCCCCGGTGATCACGGCGCGCTGCCCCTCGAGCAGTCGGTGTCCCATGTCTGGCTCCTCTCGTCCGGGCCGTCGCCGGTCGCCGCCCGTTCCCGACCGACGGGCCACGGTACGGTACTCACCGCTATGAGGGCGCGACGCCGCTGGAACCCGCTGGCCGGCGTGGCCCGTTCGTGGGGCCACTTCGTCCGGCGCCCCCGGTCGACCCAGCTCCGCACGGTGGTGGTCGTCGGTGCCGTGCTCGTCGGCGCCGGGGTGTGGGTGGCCGACGCCCCGTCCGCCACGTCGCCGGCGGCCACGCCGGCCGGCGGGCTGTCGGCGGGCGGGGGCCCGACCGCGGCTTCGCTCCAGGCCGCCAGCACCTCGGCCCGCGGGGTGACGCGCGACGTCGATCAATGTCGTCTTCCCCGTCGTGTCCCTCTCGTCCCTGGCCGGGCAGCAGGGCTTCGCCGAGGACACCGAGTTCGGCGAGCAGCAGAAGGCCATCCTGCTGTACGTCAAGCAGATCAACGACGAAGGCGGGATCAACGGTCGCAGGATCGATCCCATCATCACCACCTTCGACCCGGCCAGCGAGTCGGCGATGCGGTCGCTGTGCAAGACCTGGACCGAGGGCTCGCCCGCCGCCTTCGCCGTGGTCGACGGCCTCGGAGACTGGACGGGCGACAACCAGCTGTGCATCACCCAGGAGGGGCACACCCCGTTCATCGGGCAGTGGACGACGGTCACCAACTGGACCGACGCTCGGCTCCCCCTACCTGTGGTGGACGGGGCCGGACCAGGCGGCCGTGCTGCGCGCCGTGGTGAGCTGGGGGCTGAGCGCGCAGCTGCTCGGCGGGGAGCGCAAGGTGGGCATCGTGGTGGGCGACCGCGCCTCGGACCAGCTGGCCCTCCACGACTACCTGCTCCCCGACCTCCAGCGGGCCGGGGTGACCCCGGTGGCGGTCAAGACCATCGCCTCGGACCCGGCCGAGACGGCCACCACCGACGCCGAGGCGCCGCTGGTGGTCCAGGAGCTCCGCAGCGACGGGGTCGACTCGGTCATCCCGCTCGTCCCCTTCAACGTGCTTCTACCCGCTGCTCCATGCCGAGACGGCGCAGCAGTACTTCCCCCGCCTGCTCCTCAGCGACTACGAGTCGAGCATCCAGGTGGCCCTCGGCCTGCTCCCCGTGCCCTACGCCCAGGCTCTCGACGGCCAGGAGGGCGTGACCACCGAGACGCTGAGCGGCATCGACGACGACCGGCCGGAGAGCCAGGGCGGCTACGACCCGGGCGTGCGGAGCTGCTTCACGACCTGGCACAAGGCGTACCCCGAGATCCCCCCGGGGAACATGTCCTTCTACATCGAGGAACAGGGGCCCGTTGCGGCCTGGTGCCAGGCGGTCCGGCTCTTCGCCACGGCCGCCCGGGCGGCCGGGCGCGACCTCGACCGCCGCACCTTCGTCACCGCCATGGCGGGGATCACCGGCTATCCGGGGACGTGGTCGCCGGTCCTCAGCTTCGGGCCCGGACAAGCGCTACGGCCCGACCGAGTACCAAGTGGTACGGCTGCACGTCAACTCGCCCCCCTCCTCGCAGTGCAAGATGCCGAAGAACCGGGTACCCCAGTTCACCTGCTGGGTGAACGTGCGACCGTTCGTGCCGTTGCCGGCCGCCTGAGCCCCCCGGCGCCCGCCGCTCGGCTCCGGCGCTGGTATACCAACGGCATGGAAGGCCCCCGTCTCGACGCCGACCGGCGGGCGCGCTGGCACGAGGACGGTTGGTGCGTGCTCGAGCGCTTCCTGCCCGCCGAGGCGGTGGCCGCCGCCCGGGCGGACATCGGCGGGCTCTTCCCGGCTCCCGAACGAGTCGCCGAGCAGCTGGAGGCGGGGAGGGCGGGCATCGACCTCCGCTGGGACACGGCCAAGCCGGTGTTCCCCTTCGAGGTCCAGTCCCTCAACCGGCTCGCACTCCACGACAGCCTCATCTCCTTGGCGGAGGATCTCCTCGGGACCGACCGGGTCCGGATGTACCAGGGCATCGCCAGTGCCAAGTACTCGGGCGGAGCCCCCGACTACGAGCAGCTGCTCCATGTCGACTACGGCAACCACACCCTGGTCGTCCCCCGCGCCGAGGTCGGCTACCAGCACCTCGAGCTGTTCGTCTACCTGAGCGACGTCGACCCCGGCACCGCCGCCACCCGGTTCGTGTCGAGGCGGCTCACCGGGGGCATCCCCGTCGAGCGGACGTACCTGCACCTCGCCGAGTACGCATCCCTCTACGAGGCGGAGGTCCCCGCCTCCGGCCCGGCGGGTTCCGTGCTCGCCTACCGCTCGGACGTCTACCACCGGGGCACCTCGCTCCGCGACGAGGGGGCGGCGCGGTTCCTGCTCCACGTGTCCTTCAAACCGGTGGCCACCGACTGGATCGGGTACCAGGCGTGGCCGTTCCACGCCGAGGGGGCGGCGTGGCACCGCTTCGTCGGGCAGGCGACCCCGCGCCAGCTGGTGGCGCTCGGCTTCCCCGAGCCCGGCCATCCCTACTGGAACGAGGAGACCCTCGACGGCGTGGCGGCGCGCTACCCGCGCCTCGACATGACCCCGTGGCGCCAGGCCCGCGCCACCGCCGGGGCCGGACGCTGAGGGTGGGCGCCGCCGGGCCGCCGGGCCGGACCGTGGTGGAAGAGCGCGGTCCTCTACCAGATCTACCCGCGCTCGTTCCAGGACACCAACGGGGACGGCGTCGGCGACCTGCGCGGGATCGTCGAGCGGCTCGACTACCTGCAGTGGTTGGGGATCGGCGGGATCTGGCTGGGCCCGGTCACGGTCTCGCCCAACGCCGACTGGGGCTACGACGTGGCGGACTTCTGCGACGTCGATCCGGAGCTCGGGACCCTCGACGACCTCGACCGGCTCGTCGCCGAGGCAGGTCGCCGGGGGATCCCGGTCCTCCTCGACCTGGTGCCCAACCACACCAGCGACCGGCACCCCTGGTTCCTCGACGCCCGATCGGGTCGGGAGGCGAGGTACCGGTCCTTCTACGTGTGGGCCGACCCCGCCCCCGACGGGTCCCCGCCCAACAACTGGGTGTCGAGCTTCGGGGGCCCGGCATGGACGCTGGACGAGTCGACCGGCCAGTACTACCTGCACAACCACCTGAGCAGCCAGCCCGACCTCAACTGGTGGAACGACGAGGTGCGCGACGCCTTCGACCGCATCCTCGCCTTCTGGCTGGAACGGGGGGTCGCCGGCTTCCGCATCGACGTGTGCAACCTGATCGTGAAGGACGCCCACCTGCGGGACAACCCCCCGGCCCGCGACGACGATCCCTTCGACGTCCGCATCTTCGGGCAGCGGCCCGTCTACAACGGCAACCGTCCCGAAGTGCACGACGTCATCCGCCGCTGGCGCCGGATCGCCGACTCCTACGACGGCGTCCTCCTGGGCGAGACACCGGTGCACGATCTCACCACCCTGGCCGAGTACTACGGGTCGGGTGACGAGCTCCACCTGGCGTTCAACTTCCCGTTCATCGACGCGCCCCTCGAGGCCGGTCCGATGGCCGATGTCGTGCAGCGGACCGAACAGGCCCTGGGACCCGGGAGCTGGCCTGCGTGGACCGGGTCGAACCACGACATGTCGCGCCTGGCCACCCGGTGGGCGGGCGGCGACCCGGCCAAGGCGCGCCTGGCCCTGGTCGTCCTGGTGTGCCTGCGGGGCACACCCGTGCTGTACCAGGGCGACGAGATCGGGCTCGGCGACGTGCCGGTGCCGCAACAGGCGCTGCGCGACCCCCTCGGGATCGCCTACTGGCCGGCTTATGCCGGTCGCGACGCCATGCGCACGCCCATGCCCTGGCGGCCCGTCCCCGGGGGTGGGTTCACCGCGCCGGATGCGGAACCCTGGCTGCCCCTCGGGGACCCGCGTCGGTGCAACGTCGAGGACCAACGGGACGATCCGGAGTCCGCCTTGAGCTTGACGAGGGACCTGATCGCCCTGCGGAAGGGGTGCCCGGACCTCGCCGCCGGCGGCTACCGGGCGAGGGAGTCACCGCCGGGGACCTGGGTCTTCGACCGCGGCGAGCGCATCACGGTGCTGGCGAACATGACGCCGACCGGGGGAGCGTTCGACGGAGTGGAGGGGACGGTGCGCATCGCTTCGGCGCGCCGGCTCGACGGCCGTGCCGTTCGAGGACGGCTCGAGCTCGGAGCTTGGGAGGCGGCGGTGGTCGAGCGCTCCTGACGAGGCGGCCCGGTTCCTCCCGGCCGGCATCCCGCTCGGCGGCCCGATGGCACGCCCCCCAGGTACGACGTCAGGGGTCTCCCGCCGTGCCGAGCGACCAGCCGAGCCCGCCGGCCAGATGGCGGAGGTAGTCCGGGTTCTCCCAGGCGTGGGGGAAATGTCCGAGCGATGTGGAGAAGACCCGACCGGCGCCCTCGGTGAAGCACCACGACAACGGGAACCCGAACGGCGGCACGGGCTCGCCGGCCGCCGCCTGTGGATCGAGCTCGTCCTCCCGGGCCCGGAGGAGCACCCGGGCGTCGGGCCGGAGCTCCCGGAACCGGTAGATCTCGTCGTGCCACGGCCAGGCCGGGCCGAGGTGGGCGACGGCGGGGTGGGCCGGGTCGGTGACCTCGAGGGTGCACCGCTTCGTCCAGGGATGGCCGTCGAACCGCGCCCCGACCAACCGGACGTAGTCGTCCCAGCCGTAGCAGGAGTCGGTGGCCGAGTGCACGGCGACCACCGACGTCGAACCGGCGCGCACGGCGGCGAGGAGCGCGGCGCGCTGATCGTCGGACCACGGGGTCTCGCCGATGGTGAACAGGGCGACGATCCGGGCCCCCCCGAGCGCCGAGGTCTCGAGCCGGCGCACGTCGGGGACCCGGCAGAAGTCCAAGCCCGCCGCCTCCGCCAGTTGGTCGAGGGCGGTGGCCGATTGGTCGAGCACGCCGTGCACCCCGGCGGGCCCGTGCCGGTACGGGGCGACCTGGGTGACGTAGAGGAGGGTCGGCCGCGCCACGGCCGGGAGCCTAACCGGGACCCCTCCGCCCCTGGTGAGGAGGGGCCGGCCGTTCGCCGCCGGCGGTGGCCCGTCCTAGTGTTGGGTTGATGGTCGAGGAGGCCGAGGCCGGCCCGTCCCGGCCCGGGACGCTCAGCCGGCGCCGGCTCCTCGGTGGCGGGCTGGTCGGTGCCGCCGGCCTTGCCGCCGCGGCCGGGGGGCGCCTCGTTCCGGCCGGGGCCGCCGAGCCAGCGCCGTCTGCGGCCGGCGACGCTGCCGGCGATCCGGTGCCGGCCGACCCCGCCGGACCCGGGACCCCCGGGGGTGTGGGAGCACCGGTGGCTCCCACCGTCGACGGCCTCGACGTCCCGATCGGCCTCGACCCCGATGACGTCTTCTTCGCCTGGCAGGTGGCCGACGCCCGGCGGGGTGCGCGCCAGAGCGCCTACCGGATCGCGGTCTCGGGCCCGGCGACCGACGACCGGGCGGCGTCCACCGTCTGGGACAGCGGGAAGGTCTCGTCCTCGGAGCAGGCCTTCGTGGCCTACGGAGGACCCCGGCTCGCACCCGACACCGCCTACCGCTGGACCGTCCGGACCTGGGACGGCGCCGGCCGCCCGGGCCCCCCGTCGGCCGAAGCCGTCTTCGAGACCGGCCTTGGGAGGGGCGACTGGAGGGCTTCGTGGATCGGGCGGGGAGCGAGCGTGACGGCCGAGCCCGACCAGTACACCTACGCACGCCGCGAGGTGGTCCTGCGCCCCGCCCCGATCCTCCGGGCCCGGGCATTCGTCTCCGGCGATCAGCAGTACGAGCTCTACGTGAACGGGGTGCGGGCCGGCAAGGGCCAGGCCTACAGCTACCCGGATTCCATGTACTACGAGACGCTCGACGTGACCGGCCTGCTCCGGGCGGGAGCACCCAACGCGTTGGCGTTGGTCACGAGCTGGCAGGGCCCGACCAAGGGCCACCCGGCCGGCGAGCCGGCGGTCATCGCCCAGGTCGACGTGCACTACCGCGGCGGGCGCTCGGAGACCCTGGTGACCGACGGGCGGTGGCGGGTGCGCCCGGGGCCCTGGCTCCCCGGCACCCAGCGAGACCTCGAGGGCGACCTCGTCGACTTCACCGAGAACATCGACGGCCCCGCCGAGCCGGTGGGTTGGCAGCTCCCCGGCTTCGACGACGCGGCCTGGTCGCCGGCGGTGGTGTTCGGCGGCGTGCCGACCGACCCCTGGACCAGCCTCGTCCCGGTCCGCACCCGGATCGTCGAAGAGCCGGTGGTGCCGGTCTCGCTCACCACCCTGTCGTCGGGGGCGGTGGTCGCCGACTTCGGCAAGGTGTACGCCGCCGTGCCGACCGTGGCCTTCGGTCGGGGGGTGGCCGGCCGGACCGTGGCCATGCGGGCCGGCTACCTCCTCGACGAGCCGGTCGACGGGCAGCCCTTCTTCGGGGTTCCGGGGCAGGTGTCGACGGTGCACGGCACCCAGCACACCGACATGAGCTACAGCTACGTCCAGCGCGGCGGGCGCGAGACCTTCCACCCCTTCGACTACCTGGGCTTCCGCTACTTCCAGATCGACGATCCGGGCGAGGTGCTGACCCCCGCCGACGTCGTCGCCCTCGCCCGCCACACGGCGGCGCCGTCGGTGGCGGCGGCCACCTTCTCCAGCGACCAGCCCGTCGTCGACGCCATCTTCGACCTCGGCGCCCACTCCGCCCTCTTCACCGCCCAGGAGCAGTACATCGACACCCCGACCCGCGAGAAGGGGCCGTGGCTGTTCGACGGGTTCAACGAGTCCCGCACGGCCATGGCGGTGTTCGGCGAGCAGAACCTCACCCGCAAGTCGCTGCTCGAGTTCGCCCAGTCCCAGACCCGCTACTGGCCGAACGGGGCGCTCAACAAGATCTACCCGACGGGCCTCGGGGCGCTCGACATCAACGAGTTCACCGAGATCTACCCGGAGTGGGTGTGGCAGTACTGGATGCACACCGGGGACGGGGCCCTGCTCGCCGAGGTCTACGGCACGCTCGGACGCCTGGCCGGCTACGTCCGGCGGTCGGTCTCCCCCCGCAACGGCCTGGTCACCGCGCTGCCCGCCACCAACGTCTACTACGCCTACCCGGTGGTGACGCGGCTCAACGTGCTCGCCGCCAACGTGTTCCGGCGCACCGCCCAGGTGGCCGAGGCGCTCGGGCGCCCGCAGTCGGAAGCGTCCGGTCACCGCCGCCGGGCCGACGTGCTCACCGCGGCGATCAACCGCCACCTCACCCGGCCGGACGGGACCTACGTCGACGGCCTGGCCGCCGACGGGACGCCCCTGCCCTCGGCGTCGCAGACCGCCAACGCCTGCGCGCTGTCCTACGGTGCGGTCCCGCCCGGCCGCGTCGGCACGGTGGCCGCCTACGTGAACAGCCTCGGGATGCAGGCGCCGCCGCAGACCGCCGACGAGGTCGTGCGGGCGCTGGCCGTCGCCGGCCTCTACGACGACCTCGTGTCCCGGCTGGTCGACCCCACGAGCGACGGCTGGGCCAACATCCTCGCCCGGGGTGCCACCTTCACGTGGGAGGTGTGGAACCCGTCCGACGCCAACGGCGACAGCATGTCGCACGGCTGGGGCTCGCCGGTGGCCGTCGAGATCCAGCGGTCCCTGCTCGGGGTGAGCCCCCTCCGACCGGGGTTCGCCTCGTTCGCCGTCGCCCCGCCGGCCGGCGGACTGCAGCGGGCCACCGGCACGGTGCCCACCCCCCGGGGCACCGTGGCGGTGTCGTGGTCCCGCTCCGCCGCCGGGCGGGCCATGTCCGTCGACCTGACCGTGCCGGCGAACAGCATGGCCGAGGTCACCCTGCCCGCTGCCGGGCGCGGTGACCTCGCCGAAGGCGGCCGGCCGCTCGACCGGGTGGCCGGGATCCGTCTCCTCGGGCTGTCGGGCGGCTCGGCGCGGTTGGAGGTCGGTGCCGGGTCCTACCGGATCACCAGCTCGGCGTCACCGTGAGCCGGCGTCGGGACGGCCCTCGTGCCCGCCGGGGGCGGGGGATCCCCGGTCGGGTCGCCACGGCGCTGGCGGCGGCACTGCTCACCGGGCCGGCGCTGCTCACCGGATGCGCCGACCCGTCGTCGGGAGCCTCGGATGAGCCACCGCCGCCGCACCTGACCGCCGCCCAGCTGGCGGCCGGAGCCGGGCACGCCTGCCTGACCGGGCCGGGCCCGGTCACCGTCGACTGGGGCGGGGCGCGCAACCCGATCCTCGCCTCGTCCCGTGCCGGGCTCAAGGACGAGGCGGTGATGTGGGCCGGCGGCGCCTGGCACCTGCTGTTCAGCTCGGTCACCATCGACCGGGCGCTACCGGACGGTGTGCGCTGGAACGTCGCCACGGCCACCAGCCGCGACCTGGTCCACTGGTCGGCACCGGCTCCCTGGCCCCGCCAGGCCCGGGTGCTCGGGGTGGCCTCGCCCGACGTCGTGCGCGCCCCCGCCGGCGGCTTCCTGGTGACCTACCAGTCGGACCCGGGGTCGTCGGGCCCACCCGCCACCCAGTCCCGGCTGTTCTACCGGAGCTCACCGGACCTGCGCACCTGGTCGCCGCCCCGCCCCCTGGCCCCGGCCCTGGCCCCGGCGCCCGACGACCGGATGATCGACGGCGCCCTGGTGTGGACCGGGCACCAGCTGCTGCTGGGGTTCAAGTACTCGTCGCCCACCCAACCGGCCGTCTTCGAGATCGCCCGGTCGGTCACCGGCACCCCGAAAGGCCCGTGGCGGCTGGTCGGACGTCCCGACATCACGGTGGACGGGGACACCGTGGAGAACTACGAGTTCGTGTGGCTGGCCGGCCGATGGCACCTGGTGGCGACCTCGAACACGCTCGATCAGCCCTGGCTGTTCACGCTGGCCGGCGACCCCGACCAGCCCACCGGGTGGTTGCGGTGGACCGGCGGCTACCCGTTGACCGTGCCGTCCGAGCCCTTCGACAGCGGCGCCGGGGTCTCGGGCGTCGACTACGAGCACGCCAACTCGGCCTACATCTGCGACGCCACCTCGCAGCCGGGCCACCCCTTCTACCTCTTCTATGCGGGCAGTCCCGAGCTCACCCGGTTCGGGGGTTGGGGCCATGCCGCCATCGGCGTGGCCCGGAGCACCGACCTCGTCCACTGGCAGGTCCCGCCGGGCTGAGCGCACCGGCGGGGCGAACCGGGCCGGGGAGCCCGAGGAGCTCGCCAGCCCCGGTGCCATACTCTCCCGGTGCAGCCGGCCAGCCTCTCCTTCGGGGTCGCCACCGCCGGGTTCCAGATCGAGGGCGGCTACAACGGGCCCGGTGAACCGGCCAACAACTGGGCACGCTTCGAAGCGGGCGGGCGGATCGAGCCGTCGGGCAACGCCTGCGGGTTCTGGGCCGAGCCCGAGCAGGCCCTCGACCGGGCGGCCTCGCTCGGGTGCGACACGTTCCGGCTGTCCGTCGAGTGGGCGAGGCTCGAACCGGCCGAAGGAACCTTCGACTCCCACGCCCTCGACCGCTACCTCGGCATCCTCGACGCCTGCACGGAGCGGGGCATGGAGCCCATGGTCACCCTGCACCACTTCACCCATCCCGCCTGGTTGGGCGAGGAGTTCTGGCTCGACGGCGAGGCGCCCGACCGCTTCGCCGCCCACGTCGCCCGGTTGGTCCCCTCCCTGGCCCCCCGGTGCCGGAAGTGGGTGACGATCAACGAGCCGAACATCGTCGCCCTCATGGGCTGGATCGAGGGCGCCTACCCGCCCGGGCGCCGGATGGCCGTGGGGGACGCCCTGGTGGTGCTCGACCACCTGCTCACCGCCCACGTGCTGGCCTACGACGCCATCCACCGGGTGCAACCGGGGGCCCGGGTCACCGTCAACACCAGCTCGTCCTCGCTCTACGAGCACGACCGGATGCTGACCGACCTGTTGACGGTCCGGGCCGCCGGGGTCGGACGCCTCGAGGTGGACGACTGGATCGACGAGCGGAGGTCCCTCCACGACGAGCTCTTCCCGCCGCAGTCGGCCGGCGAGGCCGTCCTCCGCCGGTTGTTCGCCGCCGCGTCGCCCTTCGGCGGGCCGGGCCGGAAGGCGCCGTGGGGGGGCACCTCCGGCCGCCGCCGACGGCCGTCGCCCCGACGGGTCCTCGACGCCGTCTACGGCGCGGACGCCGACCGCCCCCTCGACGCCGCCGGGTTCGACTGGTACGACCCGGTGGCGAGCCACGCCACCCGGCTCCCGGGCCACCGGTCCTCGGGGGGCCGGCGCTTCGAACCGTCACGGGCCCTCTGGGACGTGCCCCCCGACCCCGGCGCCCTCACCCGCTGGTGCGCCGACCAACAGCGGATGCTCCCGGACCTCCCGCTCTGGGTGGTCGAGAACGGGTTGTGCAACCGGGTGCGCAACGGGCGCTCGTACCCGCGGCGCGACGGCTGGAACCGCCCCCGCTACCTGCGCGAGCACGTGGCGGCCATCGTCGACGCCGTCGCCACCGGGGCGCCTGTCGACACCTACCTGCACTGGTCGCTGGTCGACAACTACGAGTGGGGCAGCTACGAGCCCCGTTTCGGGATCTTCGGCCTGGACCGTTCACGCGGGCGGCGCGGCTTCCGGTGGCTCGAGACCGACGCCGAGGGCCGTGACGCCGCCGGTGCCTACCGTCGACTGATCGGCTGGGCCCGGGACGGGGCCGAGGGACCGCCGCCCGAAGGGTGAACGCCGGTGCCGGGCGGCCGGTCCCCGGACCCACCGGCTGTCGATCTCGGGCCCTGGATAGAGTGACGGCGATGCCGGACCCGGTGCCCGCCCCCTGCGAGGTCTAGGAGCCAGTCGTGCAGATCACCATCATCGGCGGCGGGAGCTATCAGTGGACGCCCGAGCTGCTCGCCGACCTGTTGGGCACGGCGTCGCTCCGCGGCGCCCACATCGTCCTGGAGGACATCGACCCCGCCCCGTTGGAGAAGATGGAGGCCCTGGGGCGCAAGGTGGCGGCTGCGCTCGGAACCGAAGCCACCTTCGCCACCACCACGGACCAGCGCGCCGGGTTGGACGGCGCCGACTTCGTGATCGTCACCATCTCGACGGGAGGCTTCGACTCCATGGCGGTCGACCTCGAGGTGCCGGCCCGGTACGGCATCCGCCAGTCCGTGGGCGACACGGTCGGGCCCGGAGGCCTCAACCGGTCGCTCCGGAACATCCCCGTGCTGGTGGGCGTGGCCCGCGACATGGAGGACGTCTGCCCCGACGCCTGGATGCTCAACATCACCAATCCGATGACCTGTCTCACCCGCTCGGTGTGCCGGCAGACCGGCATCAAGGCCGTCGGGCTCTGCCACGAGGTCGGGAACTGGTCGATGGACCTCGCCATCGCCCTCGGGCGGCCGGCCGAGTCGGTCCGCCCGACCGTGGCCGGCGTCAACCATCTGCCGGTGGTCACCGCCCTCGACGTCGACGGGGAGGACGGGTTCGCCATCCTGGCCGGGATGGTCGACGAGGCCGGAGGACTGACTGCCCTGGCGCCGGTCCCGGGCCGCCCCGAGGCGGACCCCTTCTCCCGCCTCGACTTCGTCCGGCGCCACGTGCTGAAGCTCACCCTGCTCGACAAGTGGGGGGCCCTGCCCGCAGCCGGGGACCGCCACGTCGCCGAGTTCGTGCCCTGGGCCCTCACCGAGCAATCGGGCTGGGGCGGGGCCTACAACATCGAGCTCACCCCCATCGCCCGGCGCCAGGCGCACCAGCAGGAGTACGTGGCCGACGTCGACGCCTGGCTGGCAGGGACCAAGGAGCTCCAGACCTGGGCGTCCGGCGAGCTTCCCGCCCTCGTCATCGACTCGCTCGTCACCGGCACGCGGCGCGAGCTGCCGGTCAACATCCCCAACGCCGGACAGGTGCCCGACGTCCCCGCCGACGCGGTGGTCGAGTCGATCTGCACCGTCGACGGGGAGGGTGTGCGCGGTCGTGACGTGGCGTCGCTGCCGCCCCCCTACGCCGAGCTGGTCCGCCGTCACGTGGCCGTGGCCGAGCTCACCGTGGCCGCCGCGCTCGAGGGTGACCGGTCGCTGGCCGACGCCGCCTTCTTCCTCGATCCCCTGGCCGGCCGCGGGGACCTCCACCGGACCGAGGCGATGGTGGACGAGCTCCTCGGGGCGACGGCGACGTGGCTCCCGCAGTTCAAGCTCTGACCGCACCCGCCCCGCCACCGGACGGCTCCGACCCGAGGAGGACCTCCCATGCAAGTCGGCTTCATCGGCCTCGGAGCGATGGGGTTCCCCATGACCCGCCATCTGATCGAGGCCGGTCACCAGGTGACGGTGGCCTCGCGCAGCCCGGGGCCCGTCGACCGGGCGGTGGCCCTCGGCGCCCGCCCCGGCGGGTCCCCGGCCGGCGTGGCGGGGGCCAGCGAGGTCGTGATCCTGTGCGTCCCGAGCTCGCCGCAGGTCACCGAGGTGGTGGGCGCCATGCTCGAGGAGCTGCACGCCGGGCAGGTGGTGGTGGACTGCTCGACCATCGACCCGGCGGTGTCGAGGGTCGAGCACGACCGGGTCACCGCCACCGGGGCCGGCTTCCTCGACGCGCCGATCTCGGGCGGCACGGCCGGGGCCGAGTCCGGCACGCTCACCGTCATGGTCGGTGGTGCGGCGACGGACCTCGAGGCGGCCCGGCCGGCGCTCGACGCTTTCGCCGGGCTGGTGGTCCACGTCGGGGCGCCGGGGATGGGGCAGGTGGTCAAGCTCTGCAACAATTTGATCTATGCCGCCCAGATGCTCGCCACCTCAGAGGCCGCTGCCCTCGCCGTCAAGTCGGGTGTCGACATGGAGAAGCTGCTCGAGGTGGTGACCCACTCGAGCGGCGACTGCGTCGCCGTCCGCACCCGGCTTCCGGTTCCCGGGGTGGTGCCCGACAGCCCGGCCTCGAACGGCTGGCGCCCCGGGTTCATGACCGACCTGATGGCGAAGGACCTCGATCTGGCGCTGGCCTACGGCGCCGGACTCGGCGTGCCACTGGCCGCCACCGCCACGGCTCGCCAGTCGCTCACCGCGGCGAGCTCGGCCGGATACGGGCGCGAGGACTTCTCGGCCGTGGCCAAGGTGATCATGTCGCTGTCCGGGCTGCGGTGACGGCGACGGGCGGGGCGGACCGGCCGCTCGGTGTCCCCGCCCTCGTGCTGGCGGCCGACCACCGCGCCCGCGGCGTCGTCGTCACCGAGCACTATGCCGACTACCTGCGGGCGCTCGCCGAGGCTCTGCCGCACTGCGACGGCATGCTGGCCAGCGCCCAGCCCCTGGCCGACCTGGTGGCGACGGGTGCCGTCCGTCCGGATCACCGGACCTACCTCTCGATCAACCGGACGGGCCTGGCCGGGGCGGCCTTCGAGCTCGACGACCGCCTGGTGGCCAGTGTGGACCGGGCCGGGGCCGACGGCTGCACCGGCGTCAAGGTGATGACGCGGATCGACCTCGACGATCCGCGGGGAGCGGCCGCGCTCGAGCTGCTCGGCCGGGTGCTCGAGGAGGCCCGGGCGAGCGGGCTGGAAGCGCTGGTCGAGCCGATCCTGTGGCGAAACGGCGCGATGTCGAGGGACGCCGACGACATCGTGCTCGCCGCCGTGATCGCCCACGACCTCGGTGCGCCCCTCCTCAAGGTCCCGGTTCCCGGCGCCCCCGCCGGTGCGGGCCGGATCGAGGCGGTGAACCGGGTGGTCGACTCGGTCGGCGTCCCCGTCCTGTTCCTCGGCGGGCCCCGGGACTCGGACGACGGCGACCGGATCGTCGGCGAGGCCCGCGACGTGATGGCCGGAGGCGGGGCCGGGCTCGCCGTCGGCCGGGCGGTCCTCGGCGAGCCGTCCCCGGCGGCCATGGCCGCGCGGCTGGCGGACATCGTGCACGCACGGTGATCCTCGCCGTCGACCTCGGCACCAGCGTCACCAAGGTGGCCCTGTGGGACGGGGACGGGATGGTGGCCGAGTCCGGTGCCCCCCTCGAGACCCGCCACCCCGCTCCCGGACGGGCCGAGCAGGACGCCGCCACCTGGTGGGGCTCGGTGGTGGCGGCCTGCCAGGGAGTGGCGCGCCGGGCTCCCGGCGCGCTCGCCGGCGTCGAGGGGGTCGTTTGCACCGGCGCCCGGCAGACGTTCGCGCCGGTCGACGCTGGCGGGGCGCCGACCGGCCCGGGGATCCTGTGGTCCGACCGCCGGGCGGGCCGGGAGGCGCGGGAGCTCGCCGCCCGGTTGGGTGTCGAGCCCGGCGGCGCCTCGGCGACCGGCATCGTGCTCGACGGCGCCGCCGTGGGCGCCAAGATCGCCTGGCTGGCGGCCCACCGGCCCGAGCCGTTCGATTCGACGGCCTGGATCATGACCCCGCGGGACCTCGTCGTCTGGCACCTCACCGGCCACGCCGTGACCGACGTCACCATGGCCTCGCGCTCGGGTCTCTACGAGGCCGACGGCTCGCCGGTCGAGGGACTGGCGGGACCGGCCGGGGCGAGGCTGCCGCCGCGGTTGGAGCCCGGGGAGGTGGTCGGCACCACGGGGCCCGAAGCCTCCGAGGTGACCGGTCTCCCGCCGGGTGTGCCGGTGGTGATGGGGGCCGGCGACCGGGCCTGCGAGGTGTTCGGCTCGGGCGCCTCCGAGGAGCGGCCCATGGTGAGCTGGGGGACCACGGCCAACGTCTCGGTCCCGGTGGCCGACCGACCCGTGCCCCCGCCCGGTATCGTCGCCTCCCGGGCGATCGGGGGGTCCTGGCTGCTCGAAGGCGGGCTGTCGGCCGCCGGGTCGCTCCTCGCCTGGCTGGCCCGCCTCACCGGCCGCCCGCCCGCCGCCCTCGCCGCCGAGGCACTCGACAGCCCGCCGGGCGCCCGCGGGGTGATCGCCACGCCGTGGCTCGACGGGGCCCGGTCACCGTGGTGGAGGCCGCACGCCGGGGCGGCCCTGGTCGGGGTGGGATCGGCCCACGGCCCGGCCGACGTGGCCCGGGCCCTGTTCGAGTCGGTGGCCTGGGACGTGACCCGCTGCCTGGAGGCGATGGCGTGGCGCCGCCCGGGGGGACCTCCGGCCGTCGAGCTCGCCCTGACCGGATCGGGGGCGACCGTGCCGGTGTGGGTGGCGGTGCTCACCGGCGTCACCGGCCTGCCCGTCTCGTCCCGACGATCGGGCCGGGCGGCGAGCGCCGGCGCCGCCCGGCTGGCGGCCGGGGCGCTCGGGCTCGAGTGGGACCTCGACCGCATCGATCCCGTGGGGCGGCGCACCGGTCCCGAACCGGTGGCGACCGAGCGCTACCGTGAGCTCCGCCGCCGGGCCGAGGCGGTGACGGCGGCACTCGTCGACCTCGAACCGTTCCCGGGGGAGGGGGTGGCGTGCGACTGAGGCTGGCCTACGGGACCGACGGCCTCGACATCGAGGTGCCGGCGGGCAGCACCGTCGTGGCGGGCACCGAGGCGCCGGCCCTGCCCGACGAGGAGGATGCGGTCCGCCGGTCCCTGCAGGCGCCCGTGGCGGGCCCGCCCCTCCGCCGGCTGGTGCCCGGGCGCGGGCGGGTGGTCGTGGTCTTCCCCGATCTCACCCGGCCCATGCCCAACACCGTCGTGCTCCCCCCGCTTCTGGCGGAGCTCGAGGCGGCAGGGGCCGGACCCGACCGGGTCGAGCTGGTGTGCGCCACCGGGACCCATCGCCAGGCCACCCCCGAGGAGATGACCGCGCTCATCGGCCGCCGGACCGCCTCCCGCTACCGGGTGCGCGACCACCGGGCCGACGACGGCGACCACCTGCCGGTGGGGGAGGTGGACGGTGCTCCGGTCCTGCTCGACCGGCACTACGTCGAGGCGGACCTGCGCATCCTGACCGGCTTCGTCGAACCGCACTTCTTCGCCGGATGGAGCGGGGGACCCAAGGGCGCCTGTCCGGGACTGGCCGCCACCCCGACCGTGCTCTGCGCCCACAGCCCCGAGCGCATCGCCGACGCCGGCGCCACCTGGATGACGACCGTCGGCAATCCCGTCCACGAGTTCGTGACCGCGGCGGTCGAGCTGTGCCCGCCCGCGCTCTCCGTCGACGTGACCATCGACAGCCGGCGCCGCCTCACCGGTGTGTTCTGCGGACCGCTGCCCGACGGGCACCGTCGGGCGTGTGCCTTCGCCGCCGCCAGCGTCACCCAACCGGTCGACGGGCCCTACGACGTGGTCCTCACCACCAACGGCGGGCACCCCCTCGACCGCAACCTCTACCAGGCGGTCAAGGGGATGGCCGCGGCCGAGCGGGTCGTGCGCGACGGCGGGATCATCCTGATGGCGGCGGCCTGCGAGGACGGCGTGCCCGAGGGGCCCTTCTCCCGGATCCTCGAGGCCAGCCCGGATGCGAGCGCCCTGGCCGCGCCGACGGGTCCGGCCCGACAGGACGGCTGGCAGGCCCAGGTCCTCGGGCGGGTGCTCCGCCGGGCCGAGGTCTGGCTGTACTCGGGCGGGCTTCCGGACCACGCCGTGCGCTCGGCGTGCCTGCGACCGGTGGACGACCTGGGCGAGGCGCTCCGCCAGGCGCTCGGCCGGGCCGGGCCGCGGGCGCGGTTGTGCGTGCTCCCCCGGGGTCCCTTGGTGGTCGCCATCGTCCCGGGGACCCTCGCCGGACGCTGACACCGTCCACCCCTACCTGACGGCTGCGTCATGGATAGTGTGACGCCGTGGCCGACCAGGCGCTCTTCGACTTCGCCGTGCCCGACGAGCTCCTCGAAGAAGTCATGGCGAAGAGCCGCGACGCCGGGGCGGTCGCCGACGTCGACGTGATGCCCGGCACCGGCGAGGGCAGGCCGCCTGCGCTCGTGGGCATCCTCCGCCGGAGCGGGTGGTCCCCCCTCGTGCTGTTGACGGCCGCCGCGCTCGTGCCGGGAAGCTTCCAGAACGGGATCTCGCTCATCGGCAACAACCTGGAGCACTCCTTCCACATCCACGACGCCGCCCTCGGAGCGGTGACCTTCGTGGCGGCGGTGGCCCAGCTGCTGTGGGCGGTGCCGTTGGCCGTCTGGGCCGACCGGGGCAGCCGCAAGGTGGTGGCGGCCGTCGCCCTCCTCATCTTCTCCGTGTTCGCCCCGCTGATGGCCATCTCGCCGAACGTGTGGGCCTTCACCTTCCTCTACCTGGTGGCCGCCGTCGGGTACGGGGTCAACAACACGGTGCACAACTCCTACCTGGCCGACGCCTACCCCACCGAGGGGCGGGGGCGGATCTTCAGCTGGCACAACCTCTCGGATCCGTTGTCCCAGACGGTCGGGATCCTCATCTTCGGCTACGTGGTGACGCTCGCCCACAACTGGCGGTACGGCATCCTGATCGCCCTGGCCGGCATCCCGATCGGGTTCGCGCTGTTCACCTTGCACGAGCCGGACAAGGGGGCCAACGAGTCGAGCCACATCCTCAAGTCGTCGGGCATGGACCTGCACACCCAACAGGGGGAGGCGCCGAGGGTCCTCCTGGGCTCGGCGGTCACCCGTTTGCTCCGCATCCGTTCGATCTACTACGAGCTGGTGGCGGTGGCCATCCTCGGGTTCGCCGGCACCGGGGCCCCGCTGTTCGGCAATCTCTACTTCGTCCGCCACTGGAGACTGGACACCGCCCAGCGCAGCGACGTCTACTCGATCATCGGGCTGGCCGCCTTCCTCGGTCTTCCCCTGGCCTACGTGCTCGGCGACCGCTTCTTCCGCCGGGCGCCCGAACGACCGCTGGCCATCGCCGGGGTGTGCATCACCGCCTACGGGACGCTCTTCGTGGTGTCGCTCTACATGCCGAACCTGTGGATGGTGGTGGTCCTCCAGTTCCTGGCCCAGGCCGCCGTCTCGCCGCTCGCCATCTGCATCTTCTTGACCCTGGCCGCCACCGCACCGCCCGAGATGCGCACCATCTGCTTCGCCATGTTCGGTGTCTACTCGCTGGTCTTCGGCGGGTTCGCCGGCGCGGTGATCCTCGGCGCGGTGAGCGACGCCGTGGGCTTCCTCAACGGGCCGACGGTGGCGCTCACCCTGATCGGCCCGGTGTGCGCCCTGGGGGGCCTGCTCCTGCTGATCGGCTCCCGCCACGTCAAGCGCGACATCACCCTGGTCATCGAAGACGTGCTCGAGCGGTACGCCGAAGGCAAGCGCCGCCAGTCCGGCGCTCCCGTCCCCGCCCTCCAGGTCCACAACCTCGACTTCTACTACGGCTCGAACCAGGTGCTCTTCGACGTCGACCTCGAGGTCGCCGAGGGCGAGGTCATGGCGCTGCTCGGGACCAACGGGGCGGGCAAGTCGACGCTGCTGCGGGCCGTCTCCGGACTGGACCACCCCCATCGGGGAGTCATCAGGATCTTCGGCACCAATTGCACCTACCTCGAGCCCGAGCAGATCATCGGTCAGGAGGTCGCCCTGCTGGTCGGGGGAAAGATGACCTTCCCGAGCCTCACCGTCCGCGACAACCTCCGCGTCGGGAGCTTCTCGATGCGTCGCCAGGGCGGCCGGGCGCGCTCGGCGCGCGACGAGGCACTGGACCGGTTCCCCGAGCTCGCCGGCCGGCTCGACCAGTCGGCCGGCACCCTGTCGGGCGGTGAGCAGCAGATGCTGGCCCTGGCCCGGGTGATGATGACCAACCCCAGGCTGTTGCTCATCGACGAGCTGGCGCTCGGACTGGCGCCCATCCTGGTCGACCGGCTGATGGACATGGTGCGCCGGGTGAACGAACAGGGCACCACGGTGATCCTGGTCGAACAGAGCGTGAACCGGGCGATGAGCCTGGCCGAGCGGGCGTGCTTCCTCGAGCGCGGCGAGGTGCGCTTCGACGGTCCGACGGCCGATCTGCTCGGGCGCGACGACCTGCTGCGCCCGGTCTTCCTCGGGGCCGCCGCCGCCGGGCTGGGTTAGCCGCGCCGTGTCCGTCCCGAGCTTCGTCCTGGTCAACGGAGTCATCACCGGGCTGAGCTACGGGTTGCTGGCGCTCGGCCTCGTGCTCATCTACCGGACCAACCGGGTGCTCAACTTCGCCCAGGGCCAGCTCGGCGTGGTGGCGGCCGTCTTTCTGGTCAAGTGCTACTACGACTTCGGGTTCAACTACTGGTTCGCCCTGGCCCTCGCCCTCGGGCTGGCCGCCGCCGTCGGAGCCGTCTGCGAGCTGTTGCTGCGCCGCCTCTTCGACCGGCCCCGGATGCTGGTGATGGTGGCCACCATCGGGCTCAGCCAGGTGCTGTTCGTCTTCACCGCCCTGCCCTTCATCCGGCCGAAGAGCCTGTTCCGGCCCTTCCCGGTCCCGGTCGACGTCTCCTTCCGGATCGGGACCTACCTGTTCACCTCGGGCCAGGTCGTCACCCTGGTGGTGGCACCCCTGGTGGCGATCGCCCTGGCCGCGTTCGTCAAGTGGTCGCCCTGGGGGCTCGCCATGCGGGCCATGGCCGAGAACGCCGACTCGGCCCGGCTGTCGGGGGTCTGGGTACGGCGGACCTCCACGGTGGCCTGGACGCTCGCCGGGGTCCTGTCGGCCTTCACGGCCATCCTCGCCTCACCCGGGCAGACCTCGACCCTGACCGAGGTGCTGAGCCCCGAGCTGTTGCTGCTGGCCCTCACCGCCGCACTGGTCGGCGCCATGGTCGACCTCACCACGGCCTTCGTCGCCGCTGTCGCCGTCGGTGTCGTGCAGGCGATCCTGGTGTGGAACCTGTCGAGCACCACCCAGGTGGACATCGTCCTGTTCGCCATCGTCCTCGCCGTGCTGCTGGTGCGGATCGCCGGCCTCCGGACGGGGCCGCGCGGCGGCGAGCGCACCACCTGGTTCGAGAGCTCCCGCCGGCGGCTCGGGACGGCCAGCCTCCTCCGGCGCCGGGTGGGCGGCGCCGGAGTCGCCCTCGCCCTGGTGGTCGCCGTCCTGTTGCCCCTGGTGCTCAGCACCGGACGGACGTTCCTGCTCTCCCAGATCTGCATCTACGCGGTGGTCGCCCTCTCGCTGACCGTGCTCACCGGATGGGCCGGCCAGGTCTCGCTCGGCCAGTTCGGCCTGGTGGCCTGTGGGGCACTGATGGCGGCCCACCTCGGTGCGAGCGTGCCGCTCGTCCTGCTCATGCCGTTCGCCGGCGCGGTGACCGCGGTGATCGCGGTGGTCGTCGGGCTCCCGGCGCTCCGGGTGCGCGGGCCTGTACCTGGCGGTGAGCACGCTGGCGTTCGCGGTCTGGTTCATGGGCGCCGTGCTCGCCACCCCGTGCTGGACCCTCCCGGTGGTCGGCCGGCAGCTCTGCACCGGGCTGCCCAACCCCCAGTCGACCCTGCTCCAGCGGCCGACGCTGTTCGGCATCGGTCTCGGGTCGGAGCGGGCCTTCGCCTGGTTCTCGCTCGGGGTGCTCGTCCTGTCGGTCCTGATGGTCAGGCTCTGGCGGGACCGCGGGGTGGCCCGCCGGCTGGTCTCGGTGCGGGACAACGAGGTCGGCGCCGGGGCCATGGGGATCCCGCTGGCCCGCTCCAAGCTGCTCGCCTTCGCCCTGTCGGGATTCATGGCCGGGTACGCCGGGGTGTGCCTGGCCTTCGCCACCGAGCGCATCTCGACGGCCACCTTCGACCCCACCTTCTCGATCCTCGTCGTCTCGATGGTCGTGATCGGCGGGCTCGACTCCATCGCCGGGGCGCTGCTCGGCGCCCTCTACCTGGTCGGCCTGCCGGCCATGTTCGGGACGACGCCCACCATCCAGTTCCTCACCAGCGGCCTCGGGCTGCTGGCCTTCGTCCTCTACCTGCCGGGCGGGCTGGCCGAGCTCCTCCGCCAGCTCGGCGACGTGACCACGGCGGGGATCGAACGGCTGGTCGACCGCCGGGGCGCCCCGCCGCCCGAGGGCCCCCTCGACCCCCGCCCCGGCGAGCTGGTCGGCGAGGTGGTCGGATGAGCACCGCCGTCGCCCCCGACACCCGAGCCGGCCCGGCCCGGCTCGAGGCGGAGGGAGTGGTGGTGTCCTACGGCGGGCTGCGGGCCGTGGACCGGGCCGACCTGACCGCCGAGCCCGGCTCCATCGTCGGCCTCATCGGGCCCAACGGCTCGGGCAAGACCACGCTGCTCGACGTGATCTCGGGCCTCGTCACCCCCGAACAGGGCACGGTCCGTCTCGACGGGGAGAGCCTGGTCGAGTACCTCCCCGAGGAGCGCGGCGGGCTCGGTCTGGTGCGCTCGTTCCAGGACTGCCGCCTGTTCCCCGAGCTGTCGGTGGAGGACGTGCTGCTCGTCACCCAGGACGCCGGTCGGCCGGTCGGCGTGCTGTCGTCGACCTTGCACCTGCCCTGGGCGAGGCGGGCCGAGCGCGCCAAGCGCCTGGCGGTGGACCAGGTGGTCGGGGCGTTCGGGATCGAGCGGTTCCGTCACCACCGGATCGCCCAGCTCTCCACCGGCACCCGGCGGGTGGTGGACCTCGCCTCGATCGTGCTCGCCCGCCCCCGCCTGCTGCTGCTCGACGAGCCGACCGCCGGCATCGCCCAACGCGAGGCCGAGGCCTTCGTACCGCTGCTCCGACGGCTGCACGAGGTGGTGGACACCACCATCGTGCTGGTCGAGCACGACGTCCCGCTGGTGTTCGAGCTGTGCACCGAGGTGGTGATGATGGAGACGGGTCGCGTCGTGTCGGCCGGCACCCCTGATCAGGTGCGCAACGACCCGAAGGCGCTGGCTGCCTATCTCGGAGCGAGCGACGAGGCGCTGACCGCTTCGGGCGCCGTGGCCGCCCAGGGTGCCGTGCCCGGTCCCGGTGCGGCGACCCCCGGTGCGGCGACCCCCGGTGCGGCGACCCCCGGTGCGGCGACCCCCGGGCCGGTGCCGTCCGGGCCGTGACGCCCGGACCGGTGGCGTCCGGACGGGGTCCCGCGCCCGGCCGCTCGTGAGCGACATGCGCAAGCAGTACCACTTCTGGCCGGGCGACCACGGGCTCGACGCATGGGACGTGGACCGGCTCATCCGCCTGACGGCTGGATCGGAGGCCTGTGACGTGCCGGTCGAGACCGTCGGTGAGCTGGACACCGACTACTGGTTCGCCGGCAGCCTCGACGTCCCCACCGTCCGAAAGATCGTCGAGCATTGTCGGCTGATCGAGGAGGTCGATCCGTCCTTCCCGATCATCCTCGGGCCCGACGGTCGGGTGATGGACGGGATGCACCGGGTCGCCCGGGCCCTGCTCGAGGGCCGGGCGACGATCGCCGCGGTTCGGTTGGAGTCGGTGCCGGAGCCGGACTACCGGAATTGCCGACCGGAGGACCTTCCCTACGGCGAGGAATCCGACGGCGCCGGGTCCGTCGTCCGGTGAGAGCCGGGGAGGTCAGCGCTTGGGCATGGCCGGCCCGTAGGGCACGTCGCCCCGAAGGGTGACCCGGTTGGCGACCCGGCCGGCGTCGCCGTAGTCGTCGAGGGCGTAGTGGAGGGTGGCCCGGTTGTCCCAGAAGGCGACCGAGCCGGCGCGCCAGCGGAACCGGCAGGTCAGCTCGGGCTGCTGGCAGTGGCGGTACAGCATGTCCAGCACGGCGTCGCTCTCGTGCTTGGACAGCCCGAGGACGGACTGGGTGAAGTGGGGGTTGACGAACAGGCCGTTGCGGCCGTTCTCGGGGTGGGTACGGACGACCGGGTGGAGGGCGGGCACCAGCTTGTCGTGCCACTCGCCGTGCCACTCGTAACCGCCGCGCTCGTCGACCTCGGCGGCGAACCAGGGGTCGTAGTGGATGGCGATGAGCTGGTCGCACATGGCCCGCACCGGGTCGGAGAGCCGGTCGTAGGCGTCCTGCAGGCTCGACCACATGGTGTCGCCTCCGACCTCGGGAGCGGTGAGCATGTAGAGGATCGAACCGAAGGCCGGTTGTTGCAGGAAGGTGATGTCGGTGTGCCACCAGCTCGCCCGGTCCTCGCGCCCGTCGATCACCAGCACCCGGGAGTCGTCCCGGCGGGCGGGGATGACGGGGTGGCCCTCGGTCACCTCCCCGAACTGGCGGGCGAAGGCGGCCTGCTGGTCGGGGGAGAGCTCCTGGTCGCGGAAGAAGATGACGTGATGGGTGTTGAGGGCCTGGCGGATCTCGGCGACGACCGGCTCGGCGAGCGGCACGGACAGGTCGACCCCGTGCAGCTCGGCACCGATCAGCGGGGACAGGGGGCTGATCACCAGCCCGGTGGTCACCGACACGTCCACCTCGCCATGGCGTCCAGTGTGCCCCAGGCCCACCGGCGGCTCAACCGGCAGGCGGTGGGTCGTCGCCCGACGATCCTGTGGCAACCTGGCCGCGAGCCCCGCGCCGGCTCCCGACCGCCAGGAGGAACGTCCCATGACGACCGAGCCGAGCCGGAACTTCTCGCCCTGGTTCCAGGCCGTCACCCGGCTCATGTCCGTGCACCGGTCCGACCCGCTGCCCGACGACCTGGCCGAGCTCGACCCGTGGCGCGCCCGTGCCGGCGACCGGCTGGCCGGGCTCATGGCGCCGTGGCCGGAGCGGGTTCCCCTCCGGCTCGAGTCCGAGGAGCACGGCGCCGGCGACGGCTACCGGCGCCACCGGGTGGTGTTCGACACCGAGGCAGCCATGTCGGTGCCGGCCTACCTGCTGGTCCCCGAGGCCCGGGACGCACCCGGGTCGGGCGTCGTGGCCGTCCACGGCCACGGGCCCGGCAAGTCGCGGGTGTGCGGCACCGAGCCGGACCCCCCGCCGGGGGAGGACTATGCGGCCGAGCTCGCCCGCCGCGGTCATGTGGTGCTCGCCCCCGACCTGCGTTGCTTCGGCGAGCGTGCCGACTGGAACCCCCCCGATCACTACGGTTGCGACACGAACCTCGTCCACCAGGTGATGGCCGGGTGGAGCCCGCTCACCCAGAACGTCTGGGACCTCCGGCGCTGCCTCGACGTCCTCGCCGCCCACCCCCTGGTCGACCCCGACCGGATGGGGGCGGTGGGCTTCTCGTACGGCGGCACCTGCGCCCTGTTCCTGGCGGCCTGTGACGAGCGAGTGGCCGCCACCGTGGTGAGCGGCTACTTCTCCTCGTGGGGGGAGTCCCACAAGGTCCCGTGGAACATGTGCGGGTCACAGGTGCTGCCGGGCATGCTCGGGCAGGTGGAGCACGTCGATCTCGGGGCCCTCGTCGCCCCCCGGCCCCTCCTCGTCGAGACCGGTCGCCAGGACCTGCTCTTCCCGGTGGACGCGGCCGAGGCCTCGGTGTCCGAGCTCCGGCGGCGTCTACGAGCGCCTCGGCGCCGCCGACCGGCTCGAGCACCACGTCTTCGAGGGCGAGCACCGTTGGGACGGCGGGCGGGCCTACGCGTTCCTCGACGAGCGCCTGGGTGCGCCTCTTGGCCGCCCGGCGGCGAGGTAAAGGGACGAGACACCCGGCTGCTGGACTGGGTCGATGGAGCGAGCCCCTCACCGCGGCGATCGACCAGCTCATCGCATCGGGTCCGTCCGCCCATGGCGACGCGGCCTCGGTTGAGACCCTGTTGAAGCAGCTCGCCCGCCTCGAGGCGTTTGCGACCGAGGCCGTCGCCGAGTTCGACGAGTCGTTGGACTGGGCCCCCGACGGGGCTCAGAACGCGACGGCTTGGCTCGCCACCCGGTGCCGGCTCCCCCGGGGCCAGTCCCGGAGTTTCGTGCGCCGGGGCCGGCGCCTGCGCGAGCTGCCGGCCTGCGAGGAGGCCTGGTCGAACGGCGAGATCACGGCTCCCACGTCGACGTCATCGCCCGCCTGCGCCGGCCGGCGACCGCCGAGGCGCTGGAGCGGGACGAGGCCCTGCTGGTCGACCAGGCCACCACGTTGAAGTTCGAGTCCTTCGTGCGGGCCAGCGCCTACTGGGAGCAGCTCGCCGACCCCGACGCACCGAGGAGCAGGCCGAAGCCCGCCGGAACCGGCGAGTCGTCTTCCTCGAGCACAGCTCCGGCGGCATGTGGCTCGGCTCGATGACCCTCGACCCCATCGCCGGAGCCATCGTGTCGGAAGAGCTCGCCCGACTGGAGGCCGAGCTCTTCGAGGCCGACCGGTCCGAGGCCAAAGCCCGCCTCGGACGGGACCCGCTGTCCGGCGAGCTCGCTCGGACCCCCGGCCACCGCCGGGCCGACGCCCTCGTCGAAATGGCCACCCGCTCGAAGTCCGCGCCGGCCGACGGGCACCGCCCCGCCCCCCTGTTCACCGTGCTGGTGGACTTCCCGATGAGCGCTTCACCTCGGTCCCCGGAGCGGCCCTCCACCGCCCTCGATTCGGGCGACGGAGAGCGAGGTCCCTGAGCCGGCCGTCAGGCCTCCGTCGGCAGCAAACTGGATGAGTCTGGATCGAGGAAGAGCGTGGCCTGCGCCGAGGTCCGCAGGGCCGATGCCGGGCAGTCGGCGGTCACCGGTCCGATCAGCGCGTCACGGACAGGCTGGGCCTTCCTCTGCTCGGGCACGATGGCGAGCACCCGCTCCGCCCGCAGGAGCGCGGGAATGGTGACGGTGACCGCCCGCTCGGGAACGTCCGATTCGGTTGGGAAGTGCCCCTCGCCGACCTGTTGGAGCCGGCACGCGCGGTCGAGGACGACCACCTTCACGTCGTCGGGGTCGTCGAAGTCCGCTGCCGGTGGGTCGTTGAAGGCCAGATGGCCGTTCTCTCCGATCCCGAGGCAGCACAGATGGAGCGGGTGGTCGCGGAGCAGCCTCGAATAGCGCCGGCATTCCTGCTCGGGTGGGGCCAGGCCGTCGAGGTAGTGAGCGGCGCGCGGTCGGGCGCGGTCGACGATCCTCTGCCGGATCCAGCGCTGGAAGCTCGCCGCATGGTCGGGCCCGATGCCCACGTACTCGTCCATGTGGAAGACGACCACGTCACCCCAGGGGACCGGCACCGCGCCCGAGACGAGCTGGTCGACGAAGGCGAGCTGCGAATTGCCGGTGGCGAACATGGCGTGCGCCACACCATCGACAGCGACGGCGCGCCGCAGCGCCGCCGCCGCCTCGTCGGCGGCCGACCGGGCGAGCTCGTCCGGACCGGCGAAGACGCGCACGTCCGGAGCGGGGACCCGGTCGGGCTCGGGCGACATGCACTGGCACTGTAGATGGCCGAGGTGCGGGAGGGACGGCCACCGCCCTGGCGGCCTACCTTGTCCCGAACCCGATGGCGCGCCCGGGAAGCCGGAACACCCGTGCGCTCGGTGCGGCGATCTCGTCCACCAGGCCGTACGAGAGCGCCTCCTCGGCGCTGAAGAACCGCCCGGCCGCCGCGTCGTCGCGCACGCGGTCCACCGGGTGGCCGCAGGCTTCGGCCACCCGGGAGACGAAGGACTCCCACCGGTCGAGGTGGTCCTGCGCCAGCTGTCGGACCTGCCGGGCGCCACCGTCGGCGGCGACCGGAGGCTCGTAGAGTCGGACCCGGGTATGGGGCGCCAGCCTCCGGTGCGCGCAGACGGCGAGGACGCCGACGGCCGGCCCGGCGACCGAACCGATCCCGGTGCCGTTCACCGCTACGCCACAGAGGTCGACGATGTCCATGAGGGCCAGTCCGGCCGCCGTGCTGCCCTCCGTACAGTCCACTTGAAGGTGGACGGGATCGTCGGCCAGGGCGTCGAGGGTCATCAGGGCGGCTCCGACCTGGTTGGTGGCTGCGTCGTCGAGGACGCCCGACAGGAGCACGACCCGGCGTTCGAGGAGCTGCCGGCGCATCCACCCGAACGGGTCGGCGCTCTCGGGCCGGTCCTCGGGTACCAGCGGCTCGAAAAAAGGACCGGACATCATTCGCGCTCGAGCTTCCAGTCGAGCCTCCGACCGAGCGCCGACGCGTAGCGGTCGAGGGTCGACATCAGGACGTCCGACCCACCCGTCTCCAGCCGGGCCACGGCCGATTGGGAGGTACCCATGCGGGCGGCCACCTCCGTCTGGGTGAGGCCGAGAGCCATCCGCCGCTCCACCAGCTCCTCGGTCAGCGCCCGCCGCCGGGCGGACATCTCCCGGAAGCCAGGGAACACCGGTTGGTGACGTCGCTCCAAAACGAGATCCTCCGTCTCGGTGCCGGCTGGCTATCTCATCTGTGAGATATCATATCTGATATGAGCCGGTCCCCGGCAGTGGCTGCGCAGCCGGCCGAGGGGTGTCGACCCGCCCGCTGCCGAAAGCCACGAAGGCCCGCCCACGAACCCCGCCCACGAACTCCGCCCACGTTGTCCCCCGAACGAACAGGAAGGACGCCATGGAAGTGCACCAGTCGTTGATTCCAACGGTGCTCGAGGAATCGAGCCGGGGCGAGCGGGCGTTCGATATCTACTCGCTCCTGCTGCGGGAGCGGATCGTCTTCCTCGGGCAGGAGGTGGACGACCAGGTCGCCAACCTCATCATCTCCCAGATGCTCTACCTCGAGGCGCAGGACCCCGACAAGGACATCGCCCTCTACATCAACTCGCCGGGCGGCGCGGCTTACGCCGGCATGGCGATCTACGACGTGATCCAGCACGTCCGTCCCGAGGTCTCCACGATCTGCGTTGGCATGGGGATGTCGGCGGCCGCCATGGTGCTGTGCGGGGGAGCGCCAGGCAAGCGATTGGCCCTTCCCAACGCGCGCATCATGATCCACCAGGGGAGCGCGGGAACGAGAGGCGCACCGAGCGACATGGAGATCCAGCTGCGCGAGGTGCTCGCCACCACCCGGCGGATGGCCGAGATCATCGCCCATCACAGCGGTCGGTCCATCGAGCAGGTCTCGAGCGATATCGATCGTGACTACTTCATGACGCCGGAGGAGGCCATGGCCTACGGGCTCATCGACGACATCATCTCGCCCCGTCGCGGCCTGGCGGCTTCCCCTCTGGAGGTGGCGGCGGGTTGAGCCGGTCCTCCCCGAACCACCGACTCGCAGTTGGTGCACCTCGGCGACGGCTAGGGGGATTCGCTCGCGAGAGTTTGGCGAGGAAGAGGCCGACCGAGCAACGTCTCGATGGCATGCAACCGTCGAAGGATCTCTGCGTGCGACGGATCGGCATGTTGAAGTCGGGACGTGATCTCATCAGTCCGCTGAGATTGGGTTGCGGCCTGTTGTGACGGGGTGACGTGGCGAGTATCGCTCGGGAGCGATGCCCGAACGGCAGAGTCCTTCACCACGGTGACCGTCGGCGCATAGTCGGAGCCTAGGGCTCCCGCCACGCCCTGCCAGCGGGCGAAGATGGTGCCTTGGCCGTGACCCTCGTCATCGAGCCAATTCGGAACGCCCGGGTCATGGGAGCTCACGACGTAGTAGATGTAGCCGTCACTGTCGATCTGCACTTGGTCGTGATTGAGGCTTGCCTCGTGGTTCACGAACTCGAGACTCGCCAACAGTGGCGTTGCCAGGACGATGCTGGAGTATGCAGCCACCGATGCGGGCGCATCCTTCTCTCTGATGATGAGTGCCTCGTGACTGCTCAGATGGTAACTGCCGGTCATGTTCCACTGCTGGACGTCCGTGCCTTGCTGACCGGCCGCCTTGATCGGCCCGATCAGGCGATTCGGCCCGAGGAGCGCGAGCTGCTTGCCCTCGTTGATGTAGAAGGCCGTCTGCAGCCGAACCGACTGTGCTGCATCGTCGAGCATGGATGCCGCAAGGGTTGGGGTCATGTCGACCATATCGTTTGTCGGCCCACCGTTCTCAGTGATCGAGATGGAGCCGGGCTGTTCAACGGCCCAGTTCAGGAACGTGAAACGCACGAGGAGGTTGTCGGTGCCGGGAGGCAGAGGCATCCAGTTGCCCGTCGCGGGGCGAGCCGCGCTGAGGGCAATCGAAAAGGATCCGTCTGGCCCATACGTGAGGTCGCTGTCGGAAACCGATGACGTGACCTGACCAGCTGTCGGACCATTTCCCGGCAATCCCGACAACCCTTCTATGAGAAATCCGGTCGCTGTTCCTCGGTTGCCCGTGATCGAATAAGAGTTCTGGTCGGAAATTCGTGACGTGTAGTAGAGATTGTCCGGGTTGTTGAAACCGAGCCGCTCGTCGGGCCGCGGCAACAGCTCCAGCAACGGCTGGTCAGGGGTGAGCGAGAGTGCCTGCGCCAGGCAATAGTTCACGATGCCGTTGACAAAGTCCCTGCCCTGCGACTGGTTGGCGAACGGTGATTCGTTGATGTCCGTGCGAGCGGCCTGGACGGCGGCGACGTAGTTCCGTTTCGCCAATTGGAGCGGGCTGACTGCTTTCGACGCGGCCACTTGGTGTGTCGTATGGGCACCGGCAGGTCCTGCCGCGACGACGGCGCCGACAGGAATGACGCATGCGACCGCAATCCGAAGACCACGGCGATACCTTCGCACGCCCATCGTTCTCACCGCCCGGAGCCTATCCATTGCCGGAGTCTGCCGTGAGCGCCATGTCGCGGTTGACGACTTCGAAAGCCAGTCGAGGAGCTGTACCCCCACATCCAGCCTCACTGCTGCCAGGGACTGCCTCGCTGACCTCGAATCCAACTTGGGCGAATGGCGGGAGATCCTCGAACTGGCGGCAACCTTCGTAACGCCGCCGCTGCGGCGATGCCTATCGAAAAGCAGGTACCCGGACCCGTCGGTTGTTCGACAGCGCCGTGTTCATCGGACTCGACGCAGGGGAGGGCCGGATCTGCACTGAGGGTACCGGTCGCCTTTCGACGACGTCTTCAGCGTGCCAGCGTTCGAATAGGGAACCCGAGAGCGGCTGAAGGGAATCGAACCCTCGTCATCAGTTTGGAAAACTGAGGCTCTACCATTGAGCTACAGCCGCACGGTGCCCGACGTGGAGCGGAGCACACGGGGACGAGACGCCGAATATAGCAAGCCGTCTCCTGCTCACCCCTGCCTCCCCCCAGCGGATCGGACCCGATGCCCGAACTGATGCGGGTGCAGTCGTTGCGCCTGGCGGTAGCGGGTGCCAGGCAGGCCCTCAGCCTGGCGGCGGCCAGAGCGGCTCGTCGACGGTGAAGCCGACGGGGTCACCCCAGCGGTTGCGATGGGCGACCTCGTGCACGGGACGCCGGGGGGCGACGCCCCAGCGGCCGAGCGGATAGCCGAAGCTCACGCAGCACGCCATCACCCAGTGCTCGTCCTTGGGCACACCGAGGATGTCGAAGGTCTCGTCCGGATGGAAGAAGCCGAGCACGACCGTGAGCGAGCTGCCCACTCCGTCGGCCCGGGCGGCGAGCTGCGCGCTCCAGACCGCCGGGAAGATCGAGCCCCCGGTCGGGTCGGCCTGGACGAAGGCGAACAGGTAGAGCGGCACCTCCTCGAAGTGATCGGCGAGCCATTGCGCCGAACGCTGCACCTTGCGGATCTGGATGCTCGACCTGCTCCCGGGGTGCGCCGCGGCGGCGGCGAGCCGGTCGGCGTAGACGGTCTTCCAGAGCTGGTCGATCGAGTCCCGATAGAGCGGCCCGATCCTCGCCAGGACGCCCTTGTCGTCCACCAGCAGGAACCGCCAGTTCTGGGCGTTCCCCCCGGTCGGGGCACGGATGGCGGCGTCGAGGATGCGGGCCTGGACCTCGGACGGGATCGGGTCGGGGCGGACCCGCCGCATGGCCCGGGTGGTGTAGAGCGCTTCGCGGACGTCCACAGGTTTCCTCCTCGATCACCGGGCGACGGCCGGTTCGCCAGCCACCCGGTGGCGGGTCGCACTCTCCGGGTCACCGCGTCCGGCTCGCACTCTGTTCGGGGGCGGAGCTGAGGCCTCCGCCCGCACTCGGGTCAAATGGTGGCGGCGGCCGGTGTGTTGTAGGACGCCGGACCGTTGGCCGAGATGGTCTGGACCAGCCCGAGGCACATCTCGTCGGAGGATCCGTCTCCCCAGGTCACGAAGCGCGGCGGCAGCTTGCGGAGCTGGGGAAGCTCCTGGCGCAAGGTCGGGTCGTAGGTGCAGGTCACCCCGATCTGGTCCCCCCGATGGGTGAGCACCGGCGTCTTGAGGGTGTAGGAGCGCTGGTAGTTGAAGTCGTAGTTGGTGACGTTCAACAGGGTCTTGGCCTGGGGAGTCCCCGGGTCGAGCACGATCTTCATCCCGCGGCCCAGCAGGTGCATGTGGACGCCGAGCCGCACGATCTTGCGCCCCCCGCCGACGGTCCAGTTGCACGAGGTGGTGTTGCCGGTCGGCGGGTCGGACGGGTTGCGGCCGCAGATCCCCTCGAGGGTGTCGACGAACCCGGCCTGGTCGGCACCGGTGCGCTGGGCGAGGTCGGCCAGCGAGGCGGTGCGGTTGCACAGCGGACCGCTCACCCCGGCCGGACAGGGGATGTCCGGTGGCGCCGGCATGAGCTCGAGGGAGAGAGGCTTGAGGGCTGTCGAAGCGGGGACCGTGTTCAAGGTGAGCTTCGCCCGCACCGGCTTGTCGCCGCGCAGCAGGTTGTAGTGGATTTGCATGATGACCATGCTCCCCGCCGGGAGCTTGACCCCGGTTCCCGCCGGGAGCACGTCCTTGCCGTGACCGGGCGCCCACGCCGTCAGCCAGGGCGTCTCACCGATCGAGGCGAGCCCCGTGCCCGGAGCGCGGTCTCGCCGAAGCAGGTCCACCCCTTGCCGTTGCCGTCGGCCGCTTTGGCCGGCGCTCACGATCGAAGGCGGAACGAGGAAGAGGATGGCGTGGTGCACCTCGATGCTGTTCGGATAGAACTGGCTCGACACGATGAACGAGTTCGAAGTCACGTGGGGATTCACGAGGGTGCAGTGGTAGTCGTCGGTGGCACCCGGTGGCGCCTGGGGCGTGTAGGCATGGTTGGCCTGCATGGAGATGGTCTTGATCGGCGGGGAGCTCGCCCCCGCCGAGGACGTGAGGACCACGGTGGTGAGACCGGCGGCGAGCAGGGTTCCGACGAGGATGAGGCGCCCCAGGCGAGAGATCATGGCGAGATCCTACCGGTAACGGGTCGCCGGCGCCCGGGTCGTGCGCCGGCGAGCGGGGGCCTCTCCCTGGTCAGGGGGGCGCCGGGTCCGGCCCGGCGACGAGGCTCGTCAGCGCACCACCCGGGTGACCCCGAAGGAGAACGGCTGGTGGTCGAGGGTCCCCGTCACGACGAAATGCCACGTCCCGCCGGTGAGCACCACCACGGCGCTGTAGTGGCCGGGGCCGAGCCGCAGCTCGGTGAGCGCCTCGGACGGTCCACCGTCCGCCCGGGCCGTCACCCGCGGCCGCACCGAGTCGATGCCGGTCGAGCCGACGAAGATGGTGTGGAACTGGTTGACCCCCGAGCGGCCCGGAGCCAGATAGGCCTGCGCGGAGTCGCCGCCGGGGAGCGCCACCGTGGTGATGGACGGCAGCTCGGGCAGCAGGGGCTGGCCCCGGGCCGGTGAGAGCGCCTGGCTCACCCCGGTCAGCCCGGCGAACAGGATCACCGGCAGGAGCACCGAGGCGACGATGGCCCGTCGGCCGCGTACGAATCGTGAGGTCTCGATCCGGGCGCCGCGCCGGCCCAGCCGGGCCAGGCGCAGGCTGTTGAGCACCACGATCACGCTGGACAGGCCCATGGCCACCGCCGCCACCAGCGGGTCGAGAAGACCGACGGCGGCGAGGGGCAGGGCCGAGACGTTGTACCCCATGGCCCAGGCGAAGTTCTGGACGATGACCGCATAGGTGGACCGCGCCACGACGACGGCGTCGGGGACACCGCCGAGGTCGCTGCCGAGCAGGGCCACGTCGCTGTGGGCCAGCGCCGCTTCGGACCCGCTGCCGATGGCGCACCCGACCTCGGCGGCGGCCAGCGCCGGGGCGTCGTTGACTCCGTCGCCGACCATGAGGACGTGCCGCCCGGCGCGACGATCGGCGGCGAGGGCGGCGACCTTGCCCGCCGGCGAGAGGTCGGCCCCGAAGGTGTCGATCCCGAGCTGGTCGGACACGGTGCGGACCGCCGGCGCCCGGTCCCCGCTCAAGATGGCGGAGGCGAGCCCCATCGAGCGCAACCGGTCGACGGCGCCCCGCGCCTCGGGTCGCAAGGGTGTGGCGACGGCGATGACACCGACCACCTCGGTGCCGCGCCGCACCTCCACGACGGTCTCGCCGCGGGCGGTGCGCTCGTCGACCGGGCCCCGGAGGCAGTCGGGCAGCCCGGCCGGCTCCGTCCGGCTCACCGCCACGGAGGCGCCGGCCACCGTGCCCGACACGCCGACGCCGGGGACCGACCGCACGTCGGTCGCGCCAAGGGCGGCGCCGGCCCGTTCGACGATGGCCGTGGCGATGGGGTGGTCGCTCTCGGCCTCGACCGCCGCCGCCCAGGCGAGCGCCTCGTCCTCGTCGACGTCGGGCACCACGGCGACCTGGGTGACCTCGGCCCGGCGCTCGGTGAGGGTCCCCGTCTTGTCGAACACGACCCGGTCCACCTTGGCCAGCCGCTCGAGGGCGTCGCCACCGCGGACGAAGACGCCGAGCGCCGCGGCGCGACCCGTGCCGACCATCATGGCCACCGGGGCGGCCAGGCCCATGGCGCACGGACAGGCCACCAACAGGACGGCCAGCCCGCTCAGCACGGCCTGACCGAGGTTGCCGGCGGCCAGCCACCAGGCGAGGAAGGTGACCGCCGCGCCGAGCAGGACGGCGGGGACGAAGACGCCGCTGATCCGGTCGGCGATGCGCTGGAGGGGCGCCTTGTCGCGCTGGGCCTCCTCGACGAGATGCTGCAGGCGGGCCAGCACGGACTCGGCCGCGACGGCCTCGACCCGTACCACGAGCAGGCCGCTCCCGTTGCGGGTGCCGCCGGTCACCGCGCTGCCCGGGCCGCGATCGGCGGGGAGCGGCTCCCCGGTGAGCATCGACTCGTCGACCTCGGACCAGCCCGCCGCCACCGTGCCGTCCAGCGGGAGCGCCTCGCCGGGCCGGACCCGGACCAGGGCGCCGACGGGCACGCTTTCGGGGGCGACCAGCTCGCCCTCGTCGTCGTCGGTGGTCGCCACCACCCGGGCGGCGGGCGGCCGGAGGGAGAGGAGGGAGTGCAGGGCGGCGTTGGCCCGGGTCCGGGCCCGCGCCTCGACGGCCCGGCCGGTCACCAGCACGGCCACGATCAGCGGGGCCATCACGCCGTGGAGCCGGGCCGCGAAGGCACCGCTCCCACCGAGGTGGAGGTGGCGGCCGCCGAGGGCGACGGCTTCGACGGCGCTGACCGCCAACGCCGACAGGGTGCCGAGGGCGATCAGGGTGTCCATGCTGGTGGCCCCATGGCGCAGCAGCCGCGCCGCGTCTCGGAGGAACGGCCACCCCCCGGCGATCTCGACCGCCACGGCCAGGGCGAGCACCGTCCATCCGGAGGTGGCGGTCTCGGGGGCGGCCAGCGCCACCACCAGCGCGACGAGCGCGAGCGGCCACGACACCGCCGCCCGCCGGCCCCACCGGTCGGGATCGCCGGTGACAACCTTCTCGTGGTGCTCGTCCACCGTGACCGCGCCGTATCCCGCCGACGCCACGGCCAGGCAGAGCCCGTCGCCGTCCACCCGACCGGGGTCGTAGGAGACGAAGGCCCGGGCCGTCGCCAGGTTGACCGCGGCGCTCGCCACGGCGGGCAGCCGGGTGAGGGCCCGTTGGATCCGGGTGGCGCACGCGCTGCAGTGCATCCCGTCCAGCTCGAGCTCGACGGTGGCGAGCGCCGGCGACCCGCGGTCGATCGCCTCTGCGGGCGGTGTCGGGGCGGTGAGCACGGCGCCGACCCGCTAGCCGGACGCGGGGGAGGCCGTATAGCCGGCGCCGGCGACGGCCTCGGCGAGCTCGGGCGGCCCGAGCGCCGTCGGGTCGTACTCGACCCGGGCCCGGGCCCGGGTCAGGTCGACGGAGGCGGCATGGACCCCGTCCTGCTCGGAGAGCACCTCCTCGACGAGCGCGGCGCACGACTGGCAGTGCATCCCGGAAACGGTCAGCTCGACGACCTCGGAACCTCCGCCGGTGGCCCCGGCCGCACCGGCGGATCCGGTATCGGGGTGAAGGCTCACCCCACCAGCGTAATTCCCGGCCCGGTGGGTTGGGACGCCCCCCCGGCCGGGGAGCGTCGGGAGCCGGGCCCGGCCGCCGTCACCCGTCGACGAGCCGTTGGAACTCCTCGTCGTGGACGCCGGCCGCCTGCTTGTCCGCCAGCGACTCGAGCCACTGCTCGGCCGGCTCGCTGTGCATGGCTGCCACCATCTGCTTCGGTATGGCCCGGATCACGTAGTCGGCCGGCATCTCGGGGTCGTGCCGCTCCCGCCTGGCCAGGGCCCGTTCGACGAGGGGCTCCCATTCGGCCGCCCGGGCCGGGGCGGCCGCCTCGTCCCGCTCCACGAACTCGGGCAGCACCTCGGTCCCGAACAGCTCGAGGGACTCCATGATGTGCTCGTGCCGATTGTGCCCCGCCTGCATGACGAAGATGAGCTGGTCGATGCCGGCGTCCTCGTAGCGTCGGAGGAATTCACGCAGCTGGGCCGGGGTCCCGACCGCGCCGCGCAGGCCGGTGTGGTCGCCGGCGGCGGCTTTGGCCCCGAGGGTCTCCTGCCGCAGGGCCAGGGCCGCCTCGGGGGAGTAGCCGGTGCTCCCGCGCCGGCGGAGGAATTCCTGCCAGACGTCGGTGGTCGCCGGTACGTGGTCGCCGAAGACGTAGTAGTGGGCCAGCGAGTAGCCGAAGAAGTTGGCGCCTTCGAGACCGCGGGCCAGCGCCTCGTCCTCGCTCCGGGCGCACATCATCGGCGTCACACAGGCCACCTGCGGGTTCACCGACAGTCCGACCGGGACGCACCGCTCGCCGAGCACGGCCCGGTAGTCCGCCACCCACTTCTTGGCGTCCTCGGGCTCGACGAAGGCGAAGCTCAGCGCCCCGATCCCCTTCTCGGCCGCCAGCAGGATGGTGTCCCGGCGGCTGCACGCCACCCAGATCGGGGGATGGGGGCGTTGCACGGGCTTGGGGACGACGTTGCGGGGCGGCATGGAGACGAAGCTCCCCTCGACACCTCCGAACGGTGTCTCGGTCATGCAGCGGATGGCCACCTCCAGACCCTCCAGCCAGGCGTCGCGCTTGGTGTCCCGGTCGACGCCGAATCCGCCGAGCTCGGCTTCCGAGGATGATTCGCCGGTCCCGAACTCGACCCGTCCTCCCGAGACCAGGTCCAGCATGGCGATGCGCTCGGCGATGCGGGCGGGATGGTTGTAGCCGGGTGCGGTCTGGACCACCCCGTGGCCCATCCGCATCCGGCGGGTCCGCTGACTCGCCGCCGCCAGGAACACCTCGGGGGCGCTCGAGTGGGAGTACTCCTCGAGGAAGTGGTGCTCCACCTCCCACAGGTACTGGACGCCCAGCCGGTCCGCCAACTCGATCTGGTCGAGGGCGTCGGCGATGAGCTGGTGCTCGCTGGTGTCGGTCCAGGGGCGGGGGAGCTGGTGCTCGTAGAAGATGCCGAACTTCATGCCGGCTCCCTTCGGTGCGGTTCGGGCGTCGAACGGACGGGGCAGCCGCGAGTGTAGGTGGCAGCACCAACCGGGGCGGCGGCGGCCTCGGGCGCTACCGTGTGGTCGTGCCCACCATCGTGGACAAGGAGCGCATGGTCGAGCTGCTGCGCGGCGAGTACGGCGCCGTCGCCGGGTTGTGCTCGGCGCTCGCCGAGGACGACTGGGAGCACCCGACCTGCCTGCCCGGCTGGACGGTGCGCGACGTCCTGAGCCACATGATCGGCGCGGAATCGATGCTGTGCGGTGATCCGGCCCCCGAGGTCGACGTCTCGCATCTGTCCCACCTGCGCAACCCGATCGCCGAGGCCAACGAGGTCTGGGTCGAGTCGATGCGGGGGTGCAGCGGCCCCGACATGCTCGCTCGCTTCGGGGAGGTCACCGGTCGCCGGTTGTCCGCTCTCGACGCCATGACCCAGGCGGAATTCGACGCCCCCTCGTGGACGCCCGCCGGCCGCGACGAGACCTACGGTCGGTTCATGCGGATCCGGCACTACGACTGCTTCATGCACGAGCACGACATCCGGTTCGCCCTCGGCGAGCCCGCCCGCGACGCCGGCGCCGACGTCTCGTCGGCGCTCGACGAGGTGGCGACCGGCATCGGCTACATCGTGGGCCGGCGTGCCCGGTTTCCGGACGGCTCGAGCGCCCGCATCGATGTGACCGGACCGCCCTCGCGCACCTTCCTGGTCGCGGTCGACGGTCGGGCCGCGCTCGTCGGTTCCCTCGAGCAGCCGGCCACAGCCGGCATCGAGATGCCGGCCATGCTGTTCCTCCGCCTCACGGGAGGCCGCGCCGACGGCGACCTGCCGGAGGGGTCGATCTCCTACTCGGGGGACCGGGATCTCGGCGAGCAGCTCGTGGCGAACCTGGCCTTCACCATCTGAGGCGGCTCAACCGCGGCCCTCCGGGACGAGGACCACCCGGCCGAAGGCCTGCCTGCTCTCGATGTAGGCGTGGGCCTCGCCGGCCTCCTCCAGCGGGTAACGGCGGTCGACGACCACCTGCAGACGGCCTGCCGCGACGTCGTGCAGGAGGCGGTCGATCATCGCGTGGGCCCGGGCGCCGAACAGGAGCTCGGCTCCGAGGAAGTAGCCCACCAGGGTCTGGTTGTTGGGCCGCAGCGTCGAGACGTCGAGCTTGTCGACCAGCTGCCGCCCGGCGTCGCCGACCGAGACGCAGCGGCCCCGGTAGGCGAGGCACCGGAGGCTCCGCTGCAAGGTCGCGCCCCCCACCGGGTCCACCACGACATCGGCGCCGCGTCCTCCGGTCAACCGCCGGACCGCCGGGACGAAGTCCTCGGCCGTGTAGTCGATGCCGTGGTCGAGCCCCAACGGGCCCAGCCGGTCGAGCCGCGACCGGCTCGACGCGGTGGCGAGCACCGTGGCGCCCGCCCGCTTGGCCAGCTGCACGGCGGCGATCCCGACACCGCTCGCCCCGGCATGGACGAGGACGGTCTCGTCCGCCCGGAGCCGCCCGAACTCGAAGAGGCAGTCCTCGGCCGTGCCGCAGGGAACCGGCACGCACGCCGCCTGTTCGGTCGCGAGGCCGTCGGGGACCCGCCAACAGAACGCCTCGCCGACGGCTCGGAGCTCCGCGTGCGAGCCCGACATCCCGACGGTGACCACCCGGTCGCCGGTGGCGAGTCCGCCCACCTGTGCACCGGTTCCGACGACGGTGCCCGCACACTGGTAGCCGACGATGTGGGGGGAGCCGGTGAGCTCGCCCGCCGATCGGTTGAGGGTGTCGCCCCCTTCGACGCTGATGGCTTCGACCCGTACGAGGACCTCGCCGGGACCGGGCTCGGGATCGGGAACGTCCTCGTAGCGGAAGACCTCCGGCCCGCCCGTCGTGTAGTACACCGCTGCCTTCATGGCGCCTCCCGGCCGCTGGCCCCGTGTCCCCTTCGGGTCACCCTAGGGTCGCGAGCCCGGCCCCGGCCCGGCTCGGGTGGATCCCCGGTTGAGCCGGGCGAACATGCCCTTGTGTGCCGCATAGAGCGCCGTGAACTCGCGGAACATCCGGTCGTAGGTGCTCCGCGGTGCCGGTTCGGGGAGGTGGGTCGCCTCGACGGGGACGAGCCCCGCCAGGTCGCCCGGCTGCACGCAGCCGAGCGCCAGCCCCGCCAGGAGGGCGCTCCCCCGGAGGTTGGCGTGCCGCGCGTCGGCGACCTGCTCGACGGGCCGGTCGAGGACGCTGGCGTAGATCGAGCACCACAACGGCGAGGTCGCACCGCCGCCGACCGCCCGAATCGGGCCCAGGCGCCGGCCCACGAACCGCTCGAGGGCGCGGGCCAGCCAGCGGGCGTTGAAGGCGACTCCCTCGAGGACCGAACGGACCAGCTCGGCCTGCGTCGTCCGCAACGACAGGTTGTGGAAGCCGCCCCTCGCCGACCGGTTGTCGACCGGTGACCGTTCGCCGGCCAACCAGGGCGTGAAGATGAGCCCTCCGCTGCCCGGCTCGGCTCGGGCGGCAAGACCGGTCAGCTCCTCGTAGGCGGGCGGCTCGCCTTCCCCGCCCCACCATCCCCGGAGCCAATCGAGCGCCGCGCCCCCCGATTCCTGGTTGTTGGCCACCAGGTTGAGCCCGTCGACGAATCCCGGCACGGTGGCCATCTGCCGGATCGGGTCGGTCTTCTTTCCGGGACGGGGACAGCTCATCCAGCTCGTGGTGGAGACGGCCAGATGGGCCTGGTGGGCCAGCACGGCTCCGGCGCCGGCGGCCGCCGAGTGGAGATCGGGGGTCCCGGCCACGACCGGAGTCCCCGGTCGGAGACCGAGGTGGCGGGCGACCCCGGGGAGGACGCCGCCCACCACGCTGCCGGTCGGGACCAACGGCGGGAGCTTCCCGGGAGGGACGCCCGCCATGGCCACCAGCCGGGGGTCGTAGGCAACCCGGTCCGGGCGCCGGGTGTCGGTGAGCCAGGCTCCGGCCATCGACGCCGGGCTGGCGGCGGCGACACCGGTGAAGCGCATCGACAGATAGTCGACCGGTTCGAGGTACCACCGCGCCGCTGCGGCCACCTGTGGCAACTCGTGCTCGAGGTAGAGCATGTGCCCGATGGGATCGGCCCCCGAGGTGGACGGCGCGCCGCCGCTGCGGCGGATCCACCGGGCCAGGGCCAGGGGGGCGTACCCGGCGACCGGACCGCCGACGGCGCGGCGGACGAGCTCCGCGCCTCGGCAGTCGAGCCACATGAGGCAGTCCCCGACCGGTTCCCCGGCACCGTCGACGGGGACGGTGCTCGCCCACTGGCCGGTGCACGACACGGCGGCGACGTCCTCGCTCGCCACGAGTCCCGAGCCGATCGCCCGGCCGGCGGCGTCGCAGACGAGCCGCCACCAGTCGGCGGCGTCCTGGGTGGCGCCCCCGTCGGCCGAGTACCGGGTGGGGACCGGCAGCTGCTCCCGGTAGGCGATGGTCCCGGTCAGCGACACCAGGCCCACCTTCGGGCCGCCGGTGCCCAGGTCGACGCAGAGGGCGTAGCGATCCTCCCGAGCCCGGGCGGACGGGCCGGTCACCCCGTCAGGGCCACGACGCCGTCGCCCGTGTCACGCATCGGCGGGCACGGCTTGCTGGTCGTCCATCATCTCCGCCATCACCGCCCTGATGAACTCGTCTGCATCGTCGGTCATCCCGCCGGCCACCCCTCCGTAGACGGCCCCGGACCTCGGCGACTCGGCGGCATGGTCGCAGGCGTAGGGAACCGCCTCGGCGAGGTCCGAGGCGAACGCTCGGGCCACCCCGGCCTGGGTCTGGGGCCGGGTCACCGCCATGTGCAGCGCATTGGGGTACTGCTGGCCGTTGAAACGCCAGCCGCGCTCACGCATGAAGTCGTTCACGTGGTAGATGTCGAACCGGTCGGAGGTGAAGCTGAACAAGAAGGTGGGATCACCGATGATCGAGAGCTCCGGGTGCGACCGGACCGCCTCCTGCATGGTGGCGGCAGTGCCGAAGATGTCGGATGCGTAGCGGAGGTAGCCCGTCCGGCCCAGCTGGACCATGGCGGCCCAGGTTGCCGCCATCAGGCCGCCCGAGCGCGAGCCCTCCATGCCCGGCGAGCAGTACTTCCCGCCGCTCCAGTCGGTGAGGAAGAAGTACTGGGCGTTGCGCAACTCCTTGTCGCGGAAGGTCAGCACCGAGGTCCCCTTGAAGGCGTAGCCGTACTTGTGGGTGTCGGCCGACATCGAGGTGACACCCGGGAGCCGGTAGTCGAACACCGGGATCGGGTAACCGAGCTCCTGGCCGAAGGGGAGGATGAACCCGCCGAGGCAACTGTCCACGTGCAAGCCGACCCCGCGGCGAGAGCCACTTCCGCGAGCGACTCGATGGGGTCGATGGTGCCGTATCCGTAGTTGCAGGCCGATCCCACGATCGCCACGGTGTCGCCGTCGATGTGGCGCTCCACCCAGTCCACGTCCACCCGGGTGGTGACCGGGTCGACCGGCGCCACCACCAGATCGATCCCGAAGAGGTGGCAGGCCTTGTCGAATGCCGGGTGCGCCGTCTCCGGCTTGATGACCTTCGGCCGGTCGATGCCCCGGTGCTTGGCGGCGTGCTCGCGATAGGCGAGCATGGCGTGGCAGATGCTGCCGGTGCCGCCGGTGGCGACCAGGCCGGCCGGTTCGCCGTCTTCGACGGCTTCGGCGTGGAGCAGGTCGAGGGTCATGGCGATGATCTCGGCCTCGAACTTGGTGGCGCTCGGGCACATGTCCCGCTGCAGGACGTTCACGTGGGCGAAGAGCCCGAACGCCTCGTTCAGGAACCGGTAGTGATCGTGGTCGCCGCAGTACATGGTGCCCGAGCATCTTCCCGACTCCCAGGTGGCGTCCTCCTCGCCGGCCATGGCGCGCAGCTGGGCGAGCACCTCTTCACGGGGAGCGCCCGTCGGCGGGAGCCGGCGGTGCACCTCGAAGCGGTCTCGGTAGGGGAACGTGCTCATGGTCGTACTCCTCGTCGGCCGGTCAGCGCCGCTGAGCCGGGATGGTGGGGATTATCGTTCCGGCCGACCGGCAAACGCCAGCGACCGCGCCGTCGTGCCGGCGGACGGCTCACCGTCCGGTCGCCGTCTCCTCCAGCGGAGTCGCCTCCAGCGCGCAGTGACGGAGGGGGCGCGGCGCCGGGCGCGCCGTCCTGAGCGGTCGGCCGGGTTCCGGATCCCGACACCCGCCAGCACCCCACCGACCACGCACCATCCGGCGGCGATCAGCACGGCCCGCTGGAACCCGCGAGCCAGCTGGTCGGGATGGAGGTAGCCCTGCCCGGAGATCCCGCCGAGGGCGGGAAGCACGGCCACGGCGACGAGCCCCCCGATGCGGGCCAGGTCGTTGTTGACGGCCGAGGCCAGGCCGGCGTGACCCTCGGGCACCGAATCGAGCGCCGTGGCGGTGAGCGGTGCGACGGTGGTCGCCAGCCCCGCCGCCAGGACCACGACGGCGGGAAGCACCCCGCTCGGGTAGGACCGGCTGCCGGGTGCCCGGGCCAGCAGGGCGAGGCCGGCTCCGACCACGATGGGCCCGAGCGTCATCTGGAGGCGGGGGCCGATGGATGCGGCCAGGCGTCCGGACCGGGCGGAAAAGGCCAGCATCACGACCGTCAGGGGGACGAGGGCGACGCCCGACTCGAGGGGCGAGTACCCGTCGACGATCTGCAACGTGGCGGGCAGGAGGAAGAGGACCCCGCCGAGGCCGGCGTACACGACGAAGGTGACTGCGTTGGTCACGGCGAACTGGCGGTTCGAGAACAGGCCGAGCGGCAACAGGGGGTCGCTCGCACGGTGCTCGTGCAGCACGAAGAGGAGCATCCCGGCCGCCCCGCCGGCGAGGGAGGCGACGACGATGCCCGAGGACCACCCCCGGGAAGGGCCCTCGATGAGGCCGTAGGTGAGGAGGGCCAGGGAGGCGGTGGCAAGGGCCGCACCGCCGGCGTCGACCCGGCCCGACGTCGGGTCGCGGGACTCGGGGACGTGGCGGGCCGACAGGGCGAGGACCACGACGCCGATCGGCAGGTTGATGAGGAAGATCCAACGCCACGAGGCTGCGGCGATCAGGTAGCCGCCGACCAGGGGCCCGGCCGCCGTGGCCACGCCGCCCAGCCCGGACCAGGCGCCGATGGCCTCGCTGCGGTCCTCGGGGGCGAAGGAAGCCTCCAGGATCGCCAGGCTCCCCGGTGTCAACAGCGCCCCACCGGCGCCTTGGAGGACCCGGGTCACCACCAGCTCGAAGGACCCCGAGGCGAGCGCGCAGGCGGCCGAGGCCAGGGCGAACCAGACGATCCCGGTCAGGAAGATCCTCCGTCGCCCGAAGCGGTCACCGAGCGTGCCGCCGAGGAGCAGCAGCGAGGACAGCGTCAGGGTGTAGCCCGTCACGACCCATTGGAGGGCTCCCACCGAGGCGTGGAATTGGCGGCCGATGGTCGGAAGGGCGATCCCGATCACCGTGGCGTCGATGGCGGCCATGGCCGAGCCGAGCACCGTGGCGGCGATCACCCACCGGCCGCCGCCCGAGCGGTAGCGGAGCCCCGGTGCCGGGGCAGGCTGCGGGGTGGGGCTGACGGCCACGTCGACCACCGTCCCACATCGCCGGGGGTCAATCCGTCCGTCCAACCGGCCGATAGAGAGGAGCATGGGGCAACTCCTCGACCTCGGCGTCCTGGCGGAGGAGGGACTGGAGACCCGCCTGCTCGGGCGGATCGCCGCCGGTCTGTGGCTGTTCTCCGCCCTGCTCGGGATGGTCGTGGAGCTGGTCGTGCCGGTGGGCTCGGAGTCCTCGCACCTGCGGAGCGCGGTGCTCGGCGTGGTGGCGGTCGCCGCCGGCTTCGTCATCTGGCTCGTGCCCTGGGAGCGCCGGAGCCGTCGGACCCTGCTCTGGCTGGTCCCGGCGGCCTTCGCCTTCATCGGCCTCAACCTCCGGTTCGCCAACGGGAACAGTTATCTCTACGCCGTCACCTTCGTCATCGTCTTCGTCTGGATCGGCCTGGCCCAGCCGAGCGGCACCAGCCTGTGCTTCACCCCGCTGCTGGTGCTGGCCTACGTGGTCCCGGTGCTCGGTCTCGACGGTGAGCAGTCGGTCCTCGGCCTGGCCTCGACGATGTACGTCGTGCCCTGTTGTGTGGTGGTCGGCGAAGCGGTGGCCTGGGGCATGACCCTCCTGCGGCGGTCGGAGTCGGCGCTCGAGGAGTCCCGCGAGCGCTACATGGCCTCGTTCGAGGCGGCACCGATCGGCATCGCCCTGTGTGCCGTCGACGGCACCCTCCTGCGGGTCAACCGGTCCTACGCCGCCATCTTCCGGTGCGGTCCCGAGGAGCTGAAGGGCCGGCGGGTGGCCGATCTCACCCACCCGGACGACTGGGCGACGACCCGGGCCCACATGGAGTCGCTCCTGGCCGGTGAGGTCGAGAGCTACACGCTGGAGAAGCGGTACCTGCCGCTCGACGGGCGCGAGGTCTGGGTGTCGCTCAGCGTCTCGTGCGCCCGGGACCGGTCCGGGCGCCCGCTGTACCTGGTGGCCCAAGTCGAGGACATCACCGAGCGGCGAGCCTTGCGCGAGCAGCTTGCGCACGCGGTGGCGCACGACCAGTTGACCGGCCTGCCCAACCGGGTGATGTTCATGGACCACCTCGAACGTTCGTTGCAGCGCTTCGGGCGAGGCGGCCGCCCGGTGGCGCTCATGTTCCTCGATCTCGACCGGTTCAAGATGATCAACGACGGGCTGGGCCACGACGCGGGCGATCGGCTCCTCCAGCGGGTCGGGGTCCGGCTCCAGTCCGCCCTGCGTTCGGAGGACCTGCTGGCCCGCTTCGGAGGCGACGAGTTCACCGTGCTCTGCGAGGTGGACGACGCCGCGGAGGCGCTCGAGATCGCCCGCCGGCTGAAGGCCAAGCTGGACCGCCCACTGGTCGGGCGGGACGGGGAGCAGTTCGTGTCGCTCAGCATCGGGGTGGCCCTGTCGTCGCCGGAGACCGCCTCCGCATCGGCCCTGCTGCGCCAGGCGGACATCGCCATGTACCGGGCCAAGGACGGGGGGCCCGACCGCATCGCCGTCTACAGCGAGGGCGACCAGCTGATCACCCTGCACAGCCTCCAGACCTCCAACGACCTCCACCGCGCCCTCGAACGGGGCGAGTTCGAACTGCACTACCAGCCGTTCGTCGACCTCCACACGTTGACCTTGATCGGGCTCGAGGCCCTGGTGCGCTGGAAGCACCCTTCTCGCGGGCTGTTGCTGCCCGGGGAGTTCGTCCCTGCCGCCGAGGAGTCGGGCCTGATCGTCCCCATCGGGCAGTGGGTGATCGGCGAGGCGTGCCGGCAGGCGGCGGCCTGGGAGCTCGAGCGGGACCGGGCCGGGCAGGCCCGGGACCGGCTCAACGTCGCCGTCAACGTGTCCGCCCAGCAGCTCGTCGACCCACTGTTCGGAGCCATGCTGGCCGATACCCTCGACGGATCGGGCTTCGGGGCCGATCAGCTCTGGCTCGAGATCACCGAAGGCATCATCCTGCACGACCCGGACGCGGCGGCGGCGACCCTGAGCCGCGCTCCGGAACCTCGGGGTCCACATCGCCATCGACGACTTCGGGACGGGATACTCCTCGCTGAGCTACCTGAAGCGCCTGCCCGTCGAGATCCTCAAGATCGACCGGAGCTTCGTCGACCAACTGGACCACGATTCCGAGGACCGGGCGATCGTGACGGCGGTGATGGCGCTCGGGAAGTCGCTGGGCCTGGCGGTCATCGCCGAGGGCGTGGAGCGGTCGAGCCAGGCCGCCGAGCTGAGCTCGCTCGGGTGCAACGTGGCCCAGGGTTTCCTCTTCGGCCGGCCGCTCCCGCCCTCGCAGATCGGAGCGTTTCCCACCGATGACCTGTCCGGCTGGCTGGCCGGGGCCGATCTGACCGCGGTGTGAACCCTCAGCCCGGGTCCGCCCTCGCGCCCCCGATGCCGCGGTCGGCCGGCGGGGCGCCGGCCCCGCCGGCCGTCCGGGCTCAGGGCCGGCGCCCGACCGGCATGAGGTTCCCGGTTCCCCACTGGCCGAGGGAGTTGAGCTGGACGTGGTCGCCGGCGGCCTCGACGATCCGGTTGCCCCCGATGTACATGGCGGTGTGGTAGACGGTGGTCCAGTCGGACTGGTCGTACCCCCAGAAGACCAGATCGCCGGCGCGCAGGGCGGACATGGGGACCACGGCGCCGGCGGTGTGGTACTGGTCGTTGGCCACCCGGGCGAAGGTGACTCCGTCGGCATGGCTCCACGAGGCCAGGACGAGCCCCGAACAGTCGTATCCGACGGGTCCGTTCCCGCCCCAGATGTAGGGCTTGCCGAGCTGGGTGAGGGCGTAGAGCACGGCGGCGTCTCCCTGGGTGGCGGGGGACAGGAGCACCGCAGTCGGAGGGGCTCCGCCCGCCGCCGCATCGCCGAGGGCGCTCTCGGAGCCGCTCTGCTGCACGATCCAGTAGCCGTGGCCCGACCGGGTCGGGATCAACCGCTGGACGGGATCGCCGGGGGCGTTGGCCGCCGACCCGTAGAAGGCGGCGTCGCCGAAGGTGAACACGCCGCCGTCGGAGGCCACCAGCCAGTACCCCTGCCCGTCCGGGGTCGGGGCCATCCCGACGATGGGCTGGTTGAGCCGGATGTCGCCGGTCGATCCGTAGAAGGTGCCGTCCCCGAAGGTGAACACGCCTCCGTCGGAGGCCACCAGCCAGTACCCCTGGCCGTCGGGGGTCGGGGCCATCCCGACGATGGGCTGGTTGAGCCGGATGTCGCCCGTCGAGCCGAAGAACCTGGCGCTGCCGTAGGTGAACACGCCGCCGTCGGAGGCCACCAGCCAGTACCCCTGGCCGTCGGGGGTCGGGGCCATCCCGACGATGGGCTGGTTGAGCCGGATGTCGCCCGCCGATCCGAAGAACCCGGCGTTGCCGTAGGTGAACACGCCTCCGTCCGAGGCCACCAGCCAGTAGCCGTGCTGGTTGCCGGTGGGCACGGCGCCGACGACCGGCCGGTTGAGCGGGCCGCTCGGCGACCCGTAGTCGGTCGTGCCGAAGGCGTAGACAGGGCCCGAGGGGGTCGCCAGCCAGAAGTTGGACTGTTGCTGTCCGGTGCTCGCTCCGGGTGCCGAGGCCCCGGCCGGCGCCGTCCCCGGCGCCGCCAGCGCGATCACCAGGACCACGCCGGCCAGCCCGGCCGACCTGGCGGTGGCCCGGGCGGCCGTCCCGGCGACCCGCGCCCCCGTCCCGGCGACCCGCGCCCCCGCCCCGGCGACCCGCGCCGCGGCCCTGCGTACGACCCGCCTGCCTCCCTGCCCCAACGACATGTCCCACTCCGTCTGTTCGTGGCCACTCGGCTGTACCACGCCGAGTGGCAATCGTCCCACTGAGCGTGACGAATTGGCAAGGCCGGGGGAACGGCGGGATGGATGCCGGCGTCGGGCCGCGACCGGCGGGCGTCGCCGGAGGGCATGATGGCCGCCTCCGACCGGCACCGAGGACGAGAGGACCGATGAGCCACCCGGGAGTCGAGATGATCAGCGACCTGATCGCCGAGACCGGCCTCGTCTCGGGGACGATCGCCGAGCAGCGGGAGGCGATGGCCCGGGTGACCGGATCCGCCCCGCCCCCCGCCGGCGTGGCCGTCGAGACGCTGACCCTCGGCGGGCGCCCGGCCGAGCGGCTGGTCCCACCGGCCGCCCGCCCCGCGTGCTCGGTCCTCTACCTGCACGGCGGCGGGTACTGCACCGGTTCGCTGGACAGCCACCGCGGCCTCGCCGGCCGGATCGCGTTGGCCGCCGGTTGCGAGGTCGTCACCCTCGACTACCGGCTCGCTCCCGAGGATCCCCACCCGGCTGCCCTCACCGACGCAGTGAGGGCCTACGGCGGGCTGCTCGCGCTCGGGACCCGGCCCGAGGGCGTCGTCCTCGCCGGCGACTCGGCGGGAGGCGGGCTGACCGTGGCCACCCTGGTCGCCCTCCGCGACGACGGGTCTCCGCTGCCGGCGGCCGCGGTGTGCCTGTCTCCGTGGGTCGACCTCACCCAGACGGCACCGGCCTACGAACGCATCGGGGCCCGCGACCCGATGATCACCAAGGCCGCCCTCGACCTGATGGCTGCGGCCTACCTCGGCGGGATCCCGGCGGCGACGCCGTCCGCCTCCCCGTTGTACGCCGACCTCGGTGGCCTCCCGCCGGTCCTGGTGGAGGTGGGGGAGCGCGAAGTGCTGGTCGACGACGCCACCGGCCTCGCCGACCGCTTGCTCCAGGCGGGCGGAACCGTGTCGTTGGAGGTGTGGCCGGAGCTCATCCACGTCTTCCAGGCGTTTCCGGGCGACATGGTTCCCGAAGCCGATCGGAGCATCGAGAAGGTGGGTGGCTTCATCTCGCGGCACCTGCCGGCGGCCGGGGCGTCGGAACGGTCGCCGGCAGGTGACGCGGGCTGAGGGTCACGCCGTGGTGGCGATGCCGCCGTCGACCGGGATGACCGCTCCGGTCACGTAGGCCGCGGCCCGTGAGGCGAGGAAGATGGCGACGCCGGCCATGTCGTCGGGCCTGCCGATCCGCTTCATCGGCGCTCCGGCCGCGATCTGGTCGCCGAACGCCTCGAGGGTGGCCGCCATCATCTTCGACTCGAACGGCCCCGGTGCCACGGCGTTGACGGTGATGCTCGGCGCCAGCCGCTTGGCCAGGTGCCGGGTGAGCTGGTGCAGGGCGGCCTTCGATGCCGAGTAGGAGTACGACTCGAGGACGGGAACCTTGATGCCGTCGATCGAGCCGATGTTGATGACCCGCGACGGGGCATCGGGGGCCGACGCCGCTTCGAGCAGCGGCAGCAGGAACTTCGTGGTGTGGAAGACCCCCTGTACGTTGAGGTCGAGCACCCGGTTCCACGAGGCGGTGTCGTGCTCCTCCAAAGGTGCGCCCCACGTGGCGCCGGAGTTGTTGACCAGTACGTCCACCTGCGGGTGCCGGGCCCCGACGGCATCGGCCAGCTGTCGGGCGCCGTCCTCGGTGGACAGATCGACCACGACGCCCGAACAGGGCCCGAGCTCGGCGAGCTCGTCGGTCGCGGCCGTCACCGCCGTCTCCTTCCGCGAGGCGATGACGAGCGTGGCGCCGGCCGCCGCGAAGCCGTCGGCGATCATGCGACCGATCCCTCGGGACCCACCGGTGACGACGACCACCTTGTCCTTCACCGAGAAGAGCTCGTCGGGCGGGGTGGGCGCGGGCGCGTCGGTCATGGGTTGCGACGGTAGCTCACCGCGGAGCCTGCACCGGCGGGTGGAACGACGCCCGGCTTTCCGGTGACCGGGTTACGGGAGCCCCGAGCGGTGGCCGAGCTCGGTGAGCCCGCGCTCGGGCGACACGGCCAGCTCGTCGAGCGCGGTCCGGGCGCGGAACAGGGCCCGGCGCGCACCGTTGCGGTCCCCTCGGTCGAGGCGGGCCTCGACGACCAGCCCGTGGGCCTCCATGTCCCCGTCGCCGGAAGTCCGCCGGGCTCCACCCAGGTCGGAGGAGGTCGGAGGAGAACGGCGACGGTCGCCGGCCCGTGCGGCCATGTTCGCGTCGCTGGGGTCGGTCGGTTCCGAGGCGGCGGCTCCGCCCAGACCCAGTGGCGCCCGTCGCCGCTGGGCGCGTCACCAGGCGACCTAAGCTCGGTGGCACCGGAACGTCCCCATGGACCAGCGCGATCGGGAGCCGTCGATGGACGATCAGGAGATCATCACCCAGATCGGAGACCTCGCCGACGAGGAAGCCCGACTCGAGGAACGCCATGTCGGCGAGGGCTTGTCCGCCGAGGAAGAGGAGCGCCGGCGGAGGATCGAGGTCACCCTCGACCGGTTGTGGGACCTGCTCCGCCAGCGGCGGGCCCTACGGGGTGCCGGCCGCGACCCCGACGAGGCGGCGCTCCGGAGCGAGGGCACGGTCGAGGGCTACCGCCAGTAGCTCGCCGGGTCCCCGGTGGCGGGGAGCCATGGCCCGACAGGCGGCGCACGGACCGGCCCCGGGTCCCGGCTACTTGGGCGCGAGGTTCGCCGAGGTGGGCAGCGAGAGGTGGATCGCCGTGAAGTCCACCGATCCCCCGAACTGCGGCGGGGCGTAGGCGACGGTCGAGGCCACCAGCTGGAGCTCGACCCCGGCTCCGGGGCGGCCGGCGAAGACCACCATTTCGAGGGGGACGGTCGTGGAGTGCGGACGGCCGTCGAGGGTCACCTGCACCGGGGTGATCTGGTTCCCGAGGACCAGGCCGGTCGACCCGTCGACGAGCTGCGCGAACACCCGGGTGGGACGACCGGGCGGGGAGGTGCCGCGGTAGGTGAGGCTGAGCCGGGGCGCGCCCACGACCAGGGCGGAGCGGTCGCCGAAGCGCACCGGCACGTTCACGGCGTTGGCGGCCCGGGTGGGGGTGATGGGCGCGACCAGAGGACCGAGCGCCTGCGAGCTCGGGCCCGGCGTCGGCAGCGGACCGGAGCCACCGGTCGGCACGAGCTGCAGCGTGCCGGTCCCCGCCGCGTCGATGGGTGGCCCTTGGGCGAGCGGGAAGCGGTTGGCCGAGTAGCCCGTGCCGTTCTGGTCCACGAACCGGAACCCCGCTCCGACGTTGACCGATGCCTCGTCCTTCACGTACCGGTCGAGCCAGGCGATGGCGGCAGAGGTCGGTAGCCCCTGGTCCCCGGGCGGGGTGAGGCAGACGCCGTGGCCGCCGCAGAACCAGAGCATCGATGCGGGGACATGACCGGCTCGAAGGATCTCGTAGTTGTCGACCCCCTCCTGGAGGGTGAACAGGGTGTCGACCGTGCCTTGGACGACGAGGGTGGGGACCCGGACCCGACCGACCAAGGGTCCGGGCCCGCGGGCGGCGAACCAGGCTCGCTGGGCGGCAGTGATGGACCCGGTCTCATCGCCGGTCTGCTTGGCTTGGCGGACCACCGGGTCGACGTGGTCCGAGGCGGAAAGGTTGCCCAGGATGTCGCCCCACCCGGACTTGACGGTGTTCGCCTTGTCCAGGCTGGTGACGAGCGAGTGCCATGCGATGATGGGCACGATTGCGTCGACCCGGCAGTCGGTGGCTGCTGTCACGAACTGGATGCCACCGCCGTAGGAGCCGCCGACCATCCCCATACGTGGGTCACCCGCCGCGTCGAGCAGGACGCCTGGCCGGGTGGCCACCCAGGTGATCAAAGTGCTCACGTCCCTGGCCTCGAAGTTCGGGCTGTCCACCTCGGCGTTGCCACCGGAGTGCCCGAACCCCCTGGGGTCCCAGGTGAGCACGTTGTAGCCGGCCCGGTGCAGGTCGCTGATCGGGACGTCGCCGAGGACGCCGGTCCCGGTGGTGTCGGTGTCGCCCGGCAGGCTCCAGCCCGGGCCCATGAGAACCGTCGGGGCACGGGCCCCGTCAGGCAGATCGACCGGGAACCAGTGAGCTCGGATCGGAGTGCCGTCGAACGAGGTCACGGTCCAGTCGCTTGCCACCCCGGGTACTTGGGTGGCGGCCACGGAACCGGTGGCACCCGGCTGGTGGCAGGGGACCCGGGGCGAGCTGCCCGATGCTGTGGTGCCCGAAGTGGGGGTGGCAGCGGGCGAGCTCGAGCACGAGGTGATGGCAACGGCCGCCGCTCCCATGAGGGCGACGGCGAGGGTGTTCCGGCGCCGCCCTCGCCGTGGGCGGCGCCACACCCGTTCGTTCACCCGGCGAGTGTCGCATCGACCGGCTGCGTCGTGCAATCGAGCGTGACCGGCAAGCCCGCTGACCAGGACTCCGGGCCGTCGCCCGCTCCCCCGACGAGATCCGGAGGACCCGAAATTTCCTCGGAATCCGCTGTTTGACCATCCGGAGAAGTGGGTATTATCGACGGCAACGTCGGAGTCCGTCGAGCGGGGATCCGCCGCCCCGCTCCGGACCCGGCGGCTTTTCGCGCCGCGGCCGGGATCGAGGGGCGGGGAACGCCGGTGACCTGGGACACTCGGGGGTTTCCTGCGTTGCGAGTACGCTGGAGGTCTTGCCGGGCAACCCAGCTCGGCCCGACACCTGGGGGTGACAGGCTTCGACTCCAGTCATCGATATGGGAGAAGCGAGCCGTGGTCTCCGGAGCCACGTTAAAGAGCCGGAACACAAAACAAACGCCGAGCCTCAGCTCGCGCTCGCTGCTTAAGCCCAGCGACGTCCGACCGGCCCCAGTCCCGCGGGCCGGATCCGGGCGACGACCAGCGGGACTTACCTGATCGGCTGCGCCGACCGGTGATCGGGGAAATTTCAGTCGGATACGGAGCGGCCCAACTCGCCGGTAGCGGGGCCGCTCCCGACAATCTCTAGCCGGCTGCGCTCGGAGAAGCCCCATTGAGAGGCCGGAGGACGCGGGTTCGATTCCCGCCACCTCCACGATCGCCTGACCTGTTTTCCCGCAGGTCAGGCGGTTTGTTTTGCTCAACGTCGACGCTGGTCGGGGCCAATGCGCTCAGGCCAGAGTTCGACGGGAATCGGAACCAGCCGGTGACGCCAGGAGCTTCACCGTGGGGCCGTCGTCGAAGTATTTGAATGGTATGCTGGCATACCATGAAGCGCACGACGGTGAAACTGCCAGACGAGCTCGACGCTCGACTGCGCCACGAGTCAGAGCGCCGTGGTCGCACGGTGTCCGAACTGACTCGCGAGGCGATCGACCTGTACCTCGGCGGTTCCGACGGACAAGGAAAACGGCACCTTCTCGCGGCGGGCGCCGGGCGAAGCGGGCATCGGGACATCTCCGAATGTGTCGAGGAGATCCTGTCGAAGGAGCTCGGAGCATCGCGCTCCTGATCGACGCCGGCCCGTTGTATGCGTACATCGATGCCGACGATCGTCACCACGCCGACTGCCTCGAGGTGCTCGAGACGCATCCTGGACCGCTGCTCGTCCCGGCCCTCGTCGTGAGCGAGGTCACCTACCTCGTCGCGACGCGCCTCGGTGCCGTACCAGAGGTCCGGTTCCTGGGCGATCTCGCGGCCGGCACGCTGACCCCAGAGCCCGTCCTCGCCGGTGACTGGCTACGCATCGCCGAGCTGACCGCGCGCTACGGCGACCTCCCGCTCGGCAGCGTGGATGCCTCCGTCGTCACGGCAGCCGAACGACTGAAGGTCAGTGAGGTCGCCACGCTGGATCGAAGGCACTTCAGCGTCGTACGGCCGAACCATGTGCCGGCGTTCGAACTGCTCCCATAAGAATCGACACGGTCGATGACTTGGGAGAAGTCGTCCCGGACAGTCCGCAACGGCTCGGTGCTCATGGCGACAATCGCTGCGCTATGTCGGCGAGTCGTCAAGCACTTGCCGCCCCGCTGATCTCTTCGGCCAGCCCTATGAGAAGTCCTTCGGGCCCACGGATGTAGCAGAGCCGATAGGCGTCTTCGTAGCGGACCACTTCGCTGCTCACGAGCTGTGCGCCGTGCTTGCCGAGGCGGGCGAGCGTGTCGTCGATGTCGTCCACCGCGAACATGATGCGTAGGTAGCCGAGCGCGTTCACGGGGGCGTTCCGATGGTCGGCGACCGCAGCCGGCGTGAGGAACTGCGAGATCTCCAACCGGCTGTGACCGTCCGGCGTGCGCATCATGGCGTTCTCGACGCGCATGGGATGCAGTCCGGTGACGCGCTCTGCCCAGTCACCGTCGATCGTGGCGCGGCCTTCGAGCTCGAGGCCTAGTTCGGTGAAAAACGAGATAGCAGCATCGAGGGATTCCACCACGATGCCGACGTTGTCCATCCGTTGGAGCGCCACCCGGCTCACGCTAATGGAGATGTCTGCGTACCGGCATGCGTATCGGACGACGAGCGTACGGTCCGATGGTGGCCTGTCAGCACAACGTCGTCGTAGGTCTTCCACCGCCGACGCCGCCGGCGTTTCGGGAACGTCACTCGAAGTTGGCGTGCCAGCCGGGCCTACGTGCAGCCCGTCCACCGGCATCCCCTGGACGCGACGAGGCTCACCGCCCAGGGTGCTCGACGCGCCGGCCGTTGGCCGGCAGAAAGCGGCCCGCCGTCCCGAGGCGATCGCGTGCCGACAGGGCAGGGCCGGGTGGGACGAGCAGGGCAACGAGCTCCCCCCATCGCCCCGGGACCCCCACTGAGGCCATTGCGGCTGCCCCCCATGGTCGAGTACGGCACGACCCCGGCCGAAACCGCCCTCGGGTCTCGGCCAGCGATCACCTTCCGGTTCGGAGCCCCCGGCAGGAAGCCGTAGTCGCCGCTTGGGAATCGGCGTGAGATCCGCTGAGAATCAAAGCGTCGCTCCGTCTGCATTGACATGAAGCTCACCGTTCAGACGTTCCTGACCCTCGACGGAGTGATGCAGGCCCCCGGGGGACCTGAGGAAGATCCCAGCGACGCCTTCGCCCACGGCGGCTGGCAGGCCCCGTTTACCGACCCGGCCGCCGGTCAGTTCATCACCGAGCTCAACAGCCACGCCAGCGCGTTTCTGTTCGGTCGCAGAACGTTCGACATCTTCCGCGGCTCCTGGCCTGATCAGACCGATCCTGCCAACCCCATTGCCACCGCGATCAACTCGCTGCCCAAGTACGTCGTGTCCAACTCGCTTACCGAAGCCGATGCCAGGTGGCGCGGCGAACACCCTGATACCGCTCGGCTGGTGACCGGCGATGTCGTCGTAGCGGTGCGGGCACTGAAGGACGAACCCGGTGATGAGCTGCAGATCTGGGGAAGCGGCACATTGCTTCAGACGCTGTTGCGCCACGAGCTCGTCGACCGCTTCCGCCTGATGACGTTTCCGGTGGTGCTCGGCTCCGGCCGGCGCTTGTTCAACGAAGGCCTGCTCCCCACGACGATGCGCCCGGTCGACCTCACCACGACCGATCGGGGCATCGTCCTCGGAACCTACGAACCGGCCGGTCCGGTCCGCCACGGTGAGATGTGACGGGCTGGGGCGGGAAGTAACCGGCTGGTATGCCGTGCCAGACCCTCGAGCCTCGGCGGGCCATGACCACGCTCGAAACTCATCGATGCTCGAGGGACACGTCTGCCCGGAGTCCCGGCCAGACGACGACGGCCGGGGTCAGGGACCGTGCGACGCCGGCGAGCCCAGTTCCCACTTGACCGGACGACTTCGCGGGTGTGGGCCCGGCTGGTCCTCATGTCAACGTCACGTCGACCGGGGCAGGCTCGGGGAGCGCCAGGTCCCCGCTTCCGAACAGCAGCGTGTGGTAGGTCCCGGCCGGAAGCGGTGGCGGTCCGTTCGCATCGCATTTCGGCATCGGGGCGACCGACCGACCGCCCGGCTCGAGACAGGAGAGACGGGTGGTGACCACCGATAGGGGAAATCGGTTGACCCCGGGATCAAGTACGAACGGACGCGAGCGGCAATCCGTCGGGAAGGCAGGCGACGGTCTGATGAGCCGATTGCCGATCACTACCACAAGGTCGGGCTCACATCCCTGGGTGAGGTTGACCGGCTGGGTCGAGGCATTCGTCACGAGCAGGAACCCGGCGATCGGGGTACCCGCCCGCACCGTGTGCCGGGTCAGGACTACCCGGTCAGCAACGAAAGCCTTGGCGGGAACGAGACCGAGAGAGTGCAGCGGCGGTGTGGCCGGCGGGCTCGACACGGCCGGAGGCGCAGCTTGGCCGCAGGCGACGAGCACGAGCGCGGCGCTTCCGACGAGGACGGCCAGTGCCCACCGCCACCGCTCCATCTCTCCTCCCGTAGGGAAGGACGACCGCTGCACGAGCTCGAGTGTGACATGGAGGCGGACACGGGGAGCATCACCATTCCCTCTATCGCTCTCCACGGCCAGCCGTTCCATCCTTCCCAGGCTGGCGGCGCCCGCGAGGCCGGTGGCGGCTCCGTTCTGAGCCCGGGCCTCGTGCCGGCCCGGGAGGACCGGGGGACCGCGGCGCGATGGCGACAGGCGTCGCCAGTCAGGACGAGGCGGACCTGTCACCCCGGAAGAACCAGTGGACGCCGTATCGGTCGGCGAGGTGACCGTACGAGCCGAAGGGCATGTCGCGCAGTTCGTCGGTCAGGTCGGGGTCGGCCCCGACGGCCAGCTTCTCGAACACCGCCTTCAGCTCCGAGTACGTGCCGCCACCGAGATACAGCCCCACGGTGTTGCCCCGGTACGGGATCCGGGTCGGGTGCTGCCAGTCCGTGGCCGATATCTCGACCGACCCGTTCTCGAGGTGGGCATAGGCGACCTTGTCGTGCGAGCCGGCAGGCGCCTGGTCCTTCATGGGCGTGTCGCGCAGGAACGTGATCTCCAACTCGCCGCCGAGGCAGGACCGGTAGAACTGCATCGCCTCGGCACAGTTGCCCTCGAACAACAGGAACGGCGACAGGTTCACGATGCTCCTCCTCGATCTGATGTGCCGATCAGCGCAGCGCGGCGTAGGCCGCGGCCTGCAGCTCGGTGTGCACGGGGGGAGGTTGCGGAACGTCCCACAGTCGCTGAGTGAGCACGATGACGACCAGGTCCCGTACCGGATCGACGAGGAAGGACGAACCGAGGCCCCCGTCCCACCCGAACGCACCCGCCCGCCCGCCGGACACGATCACGGACTGGCACAGCGCCCACGAACGCTCCGCCAAAAACCCCTCCTGGCCCGACCGCTGGGTGGCCGTGAGCTGGTCACGGGTCATCTCCTGGACCGCCTCGCCGGACAACACCGGGGCCCCGCCACCCAGGAACATGCGTGCCAACGCCAGCAGGTCGTCGACCGTCGACACCAGCCCTGCCGCGCCGTCGTCGAAAGCCGGGGGCCGGGACCACTTTCCGTCCGGGGGGTCCCACACCTGCAACCCGTCCGGCGTACCGATGTATGCCGTCGCCATCCGCGACACGTCCGGCGCAACGAACCCCGTCTCGGTCATCCCGAGCGGTCCGGTCAGGTGGGTTCGGAGCACGTCCGCGTACCTCGGGGCGCCAGCGGCGCGTTGGCACAGCACACCGAGTATCTGGGCGCCGGTGTTGTAGAGCCAGCGCTCGCCGGGCTGGGCCATGAGCGGTAGCGACCCGAGCCGCTCGATCCACTCGTCCGGCTCCGGCGCGACGTCCGGATCCGGCGGACCCATGGTGGCGAGCTGCGCGTCGGTCGCCGCCACCACGATCGGCCACGGGGTCGCCGCCGCGAACATGTCGACGTGCATGCCGAAGCCTCCCGTGAACGTCAACAGATCACGCGCCGTGATCCCGCGGTGCGCCGGGATCGTGTCGTCGAGCGGCCCGTCCATCCGCCGAAGCACCCGCGCCGACGCCAGCTCGGGCAGCAGTCCTTCCACCGGCTCGTCGAGCGACACCAGGCCCGCTTCGACGAGCGCCATGGTCGTCGCCCCGGTGATCGGCTTGGTGGTCGACGCGATGCGGAACAGGGAGTCGCGCCGCACCGGCGGTCCACCGATCGACAGCGTACCCAGGGCCTCGACGTGCAGGTCATCGCCAGAGGCGACGAGGGCCACCATCCCCGGTACCCGGTCGGGGCCGACGTGGGACGCCGCGACCTCGGCCACCCGTTCCAGTCCGGTCCTCGACAATCCACCCATCGTGCTCCTCCCGCTCACATCACGTCCGACGTCGGGCGAAGGCGGGATCACATCAGGTCCGACGTCGAACGAGGGCGGGATTCATCGACCGGCGTCAGGGCGAGGGCGGGATCGATCGTCCCGCCGGTGCGGCGGCGTGGAGTGGCTGCGCCGGGAGCTCGGATTCTGTGGCCCGGTCTGTCCGGGAGGGGGTCGAACCGTGCCCCCACGTCGGCGCAGGAGAAGGGGGTGCCGGTGTGGGTCCGGCGCTGCTCAACGGCAGACCGGCTGCCTCTCGGCGCAGACACAGAATTCATTTCCCTCGGGGTCGGCCATCACCACCCAGCGGCAGCCCTGTTCCTCGGCGGGCGCAGGCTCGAGCCGCCGCGCACCGAGCCGCTCCAGCCTCTCGACCTCCTTTTCGAGATCGTCGGCACGGAGGTCCAGGTGCATCCGGTTCTTGACCACCTTCGGCTCCGGGACCCGTTGGAGCAGGAGCTCGGGACCGGCTCCGCCCGGCACGAGCACGACGTAGGGATCGATGGAGGACGATCGCTCGTAGCCGAGGGCGGCCGCCCAGAACGCCGCCAGCACCGGGGGGTCGAGACAATCGAGGACGAGCACCAGGCGCATGGCCTCCGATCGTAGGCCGATGCCCGCATTCGAGAGGCGCCTCCACCTGACGCTCCGCCACCTGACGCTCCGCCGCCGTCGGTGGCCGCTACCCGAGGGACGCTCCGCCGGCGGCGCCGGCGAGTGCGGCCCGAGCGCACCGCGCCGTCCGCCCGACCGGCTTCGCTCCGCCCGACCGGCTTCGCGCCGCCCTCGCTCAGGCTGGGCGACTCGGCAGGGGCCGGTAGGCGCTCAGGTCCTCCCGGAGGGGATCGACCGTGCGGCCGAGCTCGGCCGAGCGGTAGAGCGCCATCAATGCTCCGACCACCTGCACCCCATCGGCGAAGGTCTCCTCCGGTCTGGTCCCGGCCAGGAAGCTCTCGACCATGTGGCGGTCCTCGGCCACGTACCCGTAGGTGGCGGCCTCGTCCTCCAGGACGGGCATCTGGCCCTGCTCGGCGTTCTGTTTCTCGACCAGGTCCTCCGCCCGGGACTCGGCTGCCGCCACGGCTCGTGACAGGAAGACGGCCAAGTTGGTGGACAGGGTGTTGACGCTCATGGAGTACTCGGGCCCGAGGACCTCGATGGCGATCCGCAGCCCGGGACCGACGTAGGCCCACGACGTGCTGGTCTCGATCCGCACCGGAAGCCCGGCGTCGTCGACGAGCTCGAGGGTCCCGTGCGCCACGTCCTCGGCCGGGGACCGTCGGTAGTCGACCTCGGGTCCCATGGTCCGTTGCAGTGCGGCCGCCAGCTCGGGCCGCGACCACTTGAGCGTGGCGGTGGTGCCGGTGGCCGACCGGATCTCGAGGCTGTCACGGGGCTGAGCCCGGGGCGGTCAGGAGGAACCGCGCCACCTCCACGCTGTGGCACATCATGTCCAGCAGGGCGCCACCACCCTGGCGTTCGCCCTGCCAGAACCACGGGCGGTGGGGACCGGAGTGCTCCTCCGAGGCCCTGGCGAGGTAGGGCCGGCCGGCAGCCGGCACCGCCCGGCGCCAGAGGACGTCCTTGCCGCGGCGCACCGCCGGGGCGAACACCTGGTTCTCGAGATAGCCGTGGTTGAGCTCGGCTTCTTCGGCGAGGGTGAGCATCTCGCGGGCTTCGGCGAGATTGCGTCCGAGCGGTTTCTCGACGGCGATGCCCCGGAGCCGGGCCTCACCCGCCGCCACCAGGGAGTGGACCAGGCGCATGTGCTCGAGGCGGGTGTCGTTGGGTCCGGTCACCCACACGGCGTCCACGTCGTCGGCCGAGATCACCTCGGCGGCCGTCGGCAGGGCCCGGCACTCGCCGAGTCCCGACCTGGTCGCCTGGTCGGCGAACCGCCGGCAGTGGGCCGGCGTGGGGCTGTGGACGGCGGTGACCTCGCAGTGGCGCACGGCCTTCAGCGCCTCGAGATGGAAACCGGCCATGAACCCGCTGCCGAGGAAGCCGATGCGAAGGGGTCCTTCAGCGGTGGACACGGGTGTCGTCTTGCGCCGGCCGGTCGGGCGATCCTCGTCCCGGGAGGGTCGCCAAGGCGTCCCGCCAGTAGGCGACGCTGGCTCGCAGATCGTCGAGGACCCGGTCGTCGGGACACTCGGGGGGATGGATGACCTCCAGGAAGAGATGGACCTCGTCCTGGGGCCTCCGGCGTCGCAGGGTCCCCACGACCTCCCGGGCGTCGAGCAGCCCCTCCTGGTTCCGTTCCGGGGTGAACGGCCAGTGATGGTCCCCGTCCCGGTTGGCCTGCTGGATCTGGAACACGGGGTCGCGGCGCCACGGGCTCTCGATCCAGGCCAGCGGGTCGTCGCTCGGTCCCCCCGTCCGCAGCGCGCACGGGTGGCCGAGGTCGAGACAGAGCTTCCACGGTGCGCCGCTCCCGTCTCCGTCCGCCCAGGCCTCGAGGTCGAGCGCCTCGTCGATGGTATGGCCGAACTCCCGCTCCACGGCCATGTTCTCGAAGAGCAGGAATTCGAGCCCGGCGCGCGCGGCGTGGTCCGACAACCGTTCCATCGATCGACGCAGTGCGGACAGGAGCAGCTCGCGTCGAGCCGGATCGTCGGCGTCGGCGGCGCTCATGGCCCCTACGTAGCCTCCGGCCCCCCGGGCTCCGATCCGGCTGCTGAGATCGACGGCGCGGCGCAACCATGCCTCGGCGGACTCCCGGGCCTGCTGGTCGGGATGGAGCAGCAGGTTCTGCGAGTAGGCGGCCAGGCCGGTGAACGTGCTGTGCACGGTCAAGCCGGCGGCCGTTGCCTCGGTCCGCACCATGTCGGCGTAGGGCCCGACGGCGTCTGGTTCGAGCGACGGGTCGAACAGGTCGAGGGTCACCTGGCAGTCGGCCAGACCGAGCTCGTCGACGACGATGGACGCCCATCGACGTGGCTCGGGCCACCGCTTGACGGCGAAGCAGGTGTTGACGCCGAGAGTCAGCGGACCCGGGTCTGACCGGACTCCGGAGCCGGTGGCCTCGTCACTCGCCCCCGGTGTCGGCATCGGCACAGGGTTGCAGCACCGCCCCGAGCCGCGCAAGGGGACGGCACCCCTCGCACCGAGCTGCCGCCGTTGAACAGCAGGACCGGGCGACCGCCCGGTCAAGTCCCCGGGTCCTCCCGCCGATAACCGGTGGGTGAGATGGTCCGTGGGCAGGGTGGGGCGTCGCTGCTCCCTGGCTCTGGTCGCCGCGCTCGGCAGCGTGGTCCTCACCGGGCTGGCCCCGGGCCTGCCGGGCCCGGACGCCGCCGCCGCCCCGGCACCGTCGGCCGCCGGCTACTGGCTGGTCGCCTCCGACGGCGGCATCTTCTCCTACGGCGACGCCGGCTTCCACGGGTCGGCCGGCGGCCGTCCCCCTCAACCGGCCCATCGTGGGCATGGCGCCGACCCCCGACGGCGGGGGCTACTGGCTGGTCGCCTCCGACGGCGGCATCTTCAGCTACGGCGACGCCGGCTTCTACGGCTCGACCGGCGGTATGCGGCTCAACCGGCCCATCGTGGGCATGGCGCCGACCCCCGACGGCGCCGGCTACTGGCTGGTCGCCTCCGACGGCGGCATCTTCTCCTTCGGCGACGCCGGCTTCCACGGGTCGGCCGGGGCCATCGCCCTCAACCGGCCCATCGTGGGCATGGCGCCGACCCCCGACGGCGCCGGCTACTGGCTGGTCGCCTCCGACGGCGGCATCTTCTCCTACGGCGACGCCGGCTTCCACGGGTCGGCCGGGGCCATCGCCCTCAACCGGCCCATCGTGGGCATGGCGCCGACCCCCGACGGCGGGGGCTACTGGCTGGTCGCCTCCGACGGCGGCATCTTCTCCTACGGCGACGCCGCCTTCGACGGGTCGGCCGGGGCCATCGCCCTCAACCGGCCCATCGTGGGCATGGCGCCGACCTCCGACGGCGGGGGCTACTGGCTGGTCGCCTCCGACGGCGGCATCTTCAGCTACGGCGACGCCGCCTTCTACGGTTCGACGGGCGGCATGCGGCTCAACCAGCCCATCGTGGGCATGGCGGCGGCGGTGCCCGGTCTCCAGACCGGTCGCACCTCGGAGGCCGGAATGGGGCCGCCCCCCGGGTACGGCGGTCGGCAATTGCTGTTCGACGACCGGTTCTCCGGCAACGTGCTCGACTCGAGCAAGTGGGTCACCTATCTCGGGTCGTCGGGAGCGGTCTGGGACGACAACGGGTTCCTGCCGCTCTCCGTACTCGGGCCCGACGCTCCCCGGAGCGGGAAACGACGCGGCCATGTTCGGCCCGTCGCAGGTGAGCGTGGACGACGGCCTGAGCCTCACCGCCCAGCGCAACACCAACCAGTTCAGCCCCGAGTATCCCTGGATCTCGGGGATCGTGACGACCGAGGGCAGGTTCACGCTCCCGACCACGGGCTGGTACGTGCAGGTCGAGGCGCAGATGCCCGACGTCTCACAGGGCATGTGGCCCGGGATCTGGTTCCTGCCGCCGGTCGCCGGCACGCCCTTCAACGAGCTCGACGGCTTCGAAGGGGGCATGACCGTCGGCTCGGATCCGCCCAACAGTCTCATGTCGACCAACTACTTCTCCGACCAGGGACAGCAGGGCTCGATCCCCGATACCGGCGTCGACCTGAGCGCCGGCTACCACGTCTACGGCATCCAGTACATCCCGGGCCAATCGATCACCGAATTCCTGGACGGCAGGCCCGTCGCCTCCGTGCTCGCCGCCAACGGGGTGACAATCACCCCCGAGCCCTACCAGATCATGCTGTCCCTCTACGTCGCCACCCAACAGACGCACGGCTGGCACACGGTGACCAACGGCTCGACGCCGACCTCGACGATGAAGGTGGCGGAAGTGCAGGCCTATTCCTGGTAGTCACACCGGTGGGAGCTCGGTCCCCCGGACCGTTCCGGCCAGGTAGCCGGCGCCGGTCGCCGCCAACCCGATGCAGATCGTGCCGGCGCGGGCGAAGCCCCAGCGGTCGCCGGCGAGCCCGGAGCGCAACCCGTCGAGGAAGCCCCGGGGGAGCGTGGAGCGGACGTAGCTGCGCTCGCTGGAGAGGGCCCGATCCCGCCCGGCGCGCCGGGCGACCGCCGCCTTCGAGATCCCCTCTGCGTAGCAGCGCCTCAGGAAGTACCGGACCCGCGCCCGTTCCCGGGTGACGTGGTGGTGCACCACCGCGCCGGGGACGTGGAGGAGCCGGGCTCCGGCGAGGGTCCGCCCCAGGCGGATGGCGAACTCGGTCTCTTCGCATCCGAGCGGGACCGAACCGATCCGGCCCATGTCGGTGTCGAAGGTTCCGACGACGTCGAACACCGAGCGCCGGAAGGACATGGCGGCCCCGATGAGGTTGCGCTGGGGCGCGACGGTCACCGGCAGCCCCCGATAGCTGCAGCCGACCACCCAGTCGAACTCGGGCGGGAACCATCGGGGCCGGCCCGGTGCGGACCAGACCGGCAGGGCGACCCCGCCGGCGCCCGCCACATCGGCCCGGTAGTGGCCGAGCAGTGCTTCCAACCAGCCCGGCTCGGCTTCGGCGTCGTCGTCGAGGAAGGCCACCACATCGCCGCCGGCGAGACGGGCGCCGGTGTTGCGGGCGCCCGACAGCCCCCGGGGGCCGGCGCTGGCGACCACGTCGACCCCGACCGGTGCCGCCGCACGGGCTCGCTCGAGCAGCTGGTCGTTGTGGTCGATCACCACGAGGACCTGGTCGGGGGGCCGCCGCTGGGCGGCCACCGAATCGATGGCGCGCCGCAGCGAGCCCCAGCGGTCCTCGGTGTAGGTGCAGATGACCACCGTGACGGTCCGCGGTGGCTCGGGATCCGACCGGTCCGGCCGGACAGCGCTGCCGGGGGGGTGCGGTCCGGCGTCGGTGGTGAGGACGCCCACCTCGCCCGTCGACCCGTTCTCGACAGGCCCCCGACTCGGGTCGGCATCGTCCAGACGATGCGATCGAGTCCCCATCGCCACCCCTCCTCGGCGTCCGGGCCACGACATCGCCCCCGACAGCGTCCAGTGTTCCATCCGGGTCGGGCGGAGTTCAAGGCGGACGGACCCAGCCGTCCCCGGACGGCTACGTGGGGGACGGGGTCCCCCGGAAGACCCTCGTCACCGCGGGCAGGAGCGCCAGCGCCTCGGCCGTGGCGGCGAGCGCCCAGCCGATGCAGAGCCCGACCATTCCCCAGAGGACCCCGCCGACCAGGGCGCCGACTGCTTCGGCCGAGGTGCCGAGCGACATGACCCGGGACGCGTCGGCGAGCCGTCCCTGGGCCCGGCGGATGGCGACATAGTGGTCCTTCACCACGTACGACGGCCCGACCAGGATCAGGAGGCGCAACGCCGTGGTCCCGTTCTGCGAATAGGCGGGACCGAATATGCGAAGGGCCAGCGGGGCGACGAATTGGACCACGACGACGATCGCGCCGCACAGGGCCAGCCCGAGCGGAAGCGTGCGACGGACGTGGCGGTGCAGCAGCTCCTCGTCGCCGGCCTTTTCGGCGAACAGGGCCAGTGCCAGCAGGTAGGGGATGATCAGGACCGAGGCGGAGAGCAGGAACGCGCTCGTGAAGTAGGCGACCTGCTGTGGAGCGATGAGGAGCGCGGCGATGAGCGGGACGATGTACGAGATGGAGTTGATCGACAGATTGAGAACGTGATGATGGAAGGACAGCAGGCCGTAGCGCCGGGTCAGTGCCATCCGGTTCCTCAGCGAGCCCGCACCGGCGCCGTGGCGCGTGCCGAGCCGCAGCATCGGGAAGCAGACCATGACCGACACGGCGAGCGCCGCCGCCCAGGCCAGGAGGAGGCCGGCGCTGGTCTTGACCCCGGCGACGACGAGGAGGCCGACACAGAGGGGCTTGAGCAGCCCCCCGATCGTGCCCCGGGTGAGCTGGGCCGACCCGAGGTGGAGCCCGGTCGCCGCGTTGTCGAAGGTGATGGTGGCCACGGTCGCGACCGTCCCCGCCACGAGCAGGACGGCGGTGACCGGGTCCTGCCCGATCTGGCGCAGGCTCTTGCCGAGGAAGGGGGACAGCGCCATGGCGATGACCGACAGGACGAGGACCACGGAGCAGGCGATGGCCAACCCGGTGGTGAACATCGTCCGCCGCGCCGATTCCTCGAGCGAGCTGAGCTCGGCGAGCAGGAGGATGGGGATCCCGAGAACGCCGACGGCGGCCAGAAAGGCCGCCAACGACGAGGCGGCGGCGGCCAGACCGACGTCATGGGATGCGAACAGACGGGTGGCGAGAATCCAGTAGGCCAGGCCCAGCACCGCCGTCGCACCCTGCTTGGCGACCAGGTAGGCGAAGGTGGTGAAGAGCCGTCTCCGCTCGGGAGCGGGTCTCGCCCCGCCTCCCGCGAAGTTTCTCATGGCCGGGCTCTCACTGGCGCCCTAGTCCGGAACTTCTCCTGACCGACGATGCGGGCGGCCCCGAACCGGGGCAGGGCGACCCGGTCTTCGGGGAGGATCATGAGGGGAAAAGGGCATCGGTGGCACACCCGCCGCTTCGAGCCCGGTGTGGACGGCTTGGCCCTTCCACGCGGGGTGATACTAATACGCGGGGCGATCGGGCACTCGAGCGGCAATTGGGACACGACGCGATGGGGGATCGGGGATCGGCGGGGAAGGCGCGGTTGCTCGACGTGCCTCGACTCGACGGTTTCGAGGCGCAGTGGGATGGACTGGTCGATCGGGCGCCGCTCCCGACGCCGTTCCTGCGGTCGTGGTGGCTCACCGGAACCGCCGGTCGGCGACGCCGCTTCTTGTTGGCCGTGGAGGGCGAACGGCTCCTCGGCGGCCTGGCTCTCGACCAGCGGGGTGGGCCGGGCCTCGAGGTGATCCAGATGATGGGGAGCGGGCGGCTCTGTCCCGACCACGTCGACCTGGTCGCCGATCGGGGCGCGGAGGTCGCGACGATCGGGCTCGTGAGGGAGTGGTTCGAGCGCCCCGGAGGGCGCCTCGCCGACCTGTCGGGCCTGCCGGCCGGCTCCTTGGTCCAACAGGCGCTCCCCGGCGCCGTGCGGGTGCCGCTCTCGGTCGCACCCTGGGTCCGCCTGCCCGATGACGCCGGGACCTACTTCGCCGGCCTGTCGTCACAGTTCCGGCGCAACATCCGCCGAGCCACCGCCCGGCTCACCGCCGAGGGGGCCGTTCACCGGTCGAAGCGCGGAGGGTCGGTGACGGGCTCGCTCGAAACCCTGCGGACGATGCACCGGTCCCAATGGGGGAGCCGCTCCCGCTTCCTCTCGCAGTACCACCGGTTCGCGACGGCCTGCCGACTGGGGGCCGAAGCCGACGAGGTCGTGGTCCACGAGCTGGCCACCGACGACACCGTCATCTGCCTGGTCGTGACCTTCGAGGTGGCGGGCCGGGTCAGCCTCTACCAGAGCGCCCGGCTCACCGACGCCCGCTGGCGGAGCGCCATGTCCGTCCTGCTGAACGCGGTGATCTCGGATGCCTGTGACCGCGGATTGGACGAGGTCGACTTCCTGCGGGGCGAGGAGCCCTACAAGGATGCCTTCCGGCCCGAGCGGCGCGAGCTGTTCCGGCTCCTGGCCGCCTCGGGTGCGACGGGCGGGACGGCCCGGCGGGCGGTGTCGGCGGCCGCCGCCGGCCGACGGATGGCCGAGGCGTCCGTGCGGGCCTGGCGCCGGAAGCTCGGCCGGGCTCGGACCGGGCGTTAGCGCGCCGCCGGGCCGGTCAGGGAGGCCCGTCGCCCCGGCGCCGCGTCCGTGCCCGGGTGAGCTCCGAGCGCAGGTTGGCGGCGAGCCGCACCGCTCCGATGACGGTCGTCTTGGCGGAGTCGGCGACGACCGATTGCCCGGGAGGGCGAGGGTGGAGGCGGAACCGCCGCAGATGGGAGTTGAGGTCCTCGATCCGGCTGTGCCGGAGCGTCTCTGCGGTGAAGTAGGTGAGCGTGATCGAGATCGACACGGCCGGGTCGTTGTGCACCCAATGGGGCACGAGCGACGGGATGAACACCCCGGTGCCCGGCCCGAGGTCGAAGCTGGCCATCTCCGAGGGCATGGACGCCATCCGCCCGTGGGACCCGTCGAAGTACCGGTCGACCTCGTGCCGATGAGCCGCCTCGCTCTCGAAGCAGCCGACGCTCACCCGCTTGGTCCCGCTGACCTGGATCAGCAGGCTGTGCTCGATGTCGAAATGGACCGGGGTGACCGAGTTCGGGGAGGAGGTGAGGATGAACGCCGCCCGGTGGCGCATCTGTGCCCCCTGCCGGCGCAGGCCCAGCTCCACCCGGTCGAGCACGGCGTCCATCAGCTCGGCGTATTCGGGGTCCTCCTCGACGTTGAGCAGTGTGAGCCAGGAGTTGTTGCCGTTCAGGTTGCGGATGACCTCGCCGGGCCGCTCCAGCACTCCTTTCGGCGGACCCCCTTGGGGGACGAGCAGCGCTTGGGCAGCGGTGTCGCAGACCACCGACCGGGGCAGGCGCTCGGCCAGATCGGCGATGGCTCCGAGCTCCATCCGGGGGTCGAGGTGCAGTCGGTGGACGAACTCTGTCGGCTGGGCCGGGAACCCGCCCGCCGAGGAGATCTCTTCGAGAGCCGGGAGTCGCTGCCGGGCTGGACCTGTCACCGACGATCACCTCCGAGGTCCGCTGCAGGTGGGCGCATCAGCCGGGGCTGTCGGACGCGGACCTTACCGCGCACGGTCGAGCAGCGTCGGGCCCGGCCCGCCGTCCGGCAGCCGGCGCCGACCGGGCCCGGTGTGCTCGTCACGACCCGGTCTCGACGACCTGTTCGTAGAGCGCCAGGACGTCGGCTGCGCAGTCGTCCCACGTGCGGAGACCGCCGGGCGGGGCATCCAGGCCCTCGGAGACCCGCGCCAGTGCGGCCGCCAGTGCCGGCGGTCGGGCGTCGACGGGTACGGCGGTGACCGACCCCGCCCGGGCCAGCTCCGACAGCCCCGAGGTGTCGGCCACGACGACCTTCTTCCCGAGGGCCAGAGCTTCGAGGAGCGCGACCGGGTGGGCCTCGTAGTCGCTGAGCAGCGCGATGACGTCGCTCGAGCGGATGAGGGTTCCCAGTCCGGCCCGGTCGGTCGGGTCGAAGGCGGTGAACGTCACCGAGCGCTCGACACCGAGCCGCCCGGCGAGGCGGCGAAGCGGTCCTCCGTAGGCCCCTCGGCCCACCACGACCAGGTGTGCACCGGGTTTCGCGGCGAGGAGCGCCGGCATCGCCGCGATGAGGCGGTGGTGTCCCTTGTACCGCTCGAGACGCCCGATCGAGCAGACCAGAGGATGGCCCGACGCCACCGTCCTCCGGTCGTCGAAGGGGAGCGGCTCGGCGCCGTTCGGCACGAGCCGGATCGACTGCGGGCTCAGGCCGAGGTGCCGGGCGAACGACTGGCGCTCGTGGGCCGACACCGCCACGAGGACGTCGGCTCGACGGAGGAGTGGCCCGAGCGCACGCCACTGGGCGCCTCGCAGCGCCGAGCGGAGCCGGCTGGAATGTCCTCCCGTATGGAAGGTGACGACGGTCGGGACGCCCGCCCGCTGGGCCGCCGCCAGCACCATGGGCGGAACGAGCGTGTGGACCCCCTGGACGTGCACGAGCTGGTAGCCGCCCCGGGCCGCCGCCCGGGCGAGAGCCGGCGAGGCGTAGAGGTCGGTCGAGCGCGGTCGGGCGGGGAACCGACGGACGAGGAGCTTGCCGTGCCGTTCGACCCGGGGCAGCTGCCCGCTCACGTCGGTGGTGAGCACCGTCACGTCGAACCCGGACGCGGCGATCCTCCCGGCCACCTCGCTCACATGGGTCTCGGTGCCGCCGAGGTGGGGATGGAAGCGGGCGGTCACCATGGCGACCCGGAGCGGATCGACCGTACGCCCGCCCGACGACCCCCGGCGGCGGGCTGGAGGTGCTCATCCGAGCTTCCAGCGCTGGAGCTGGGCCCGGAAGCGCATCCGACCCCAGTCCATCACCAGCCGCCGGGGGAGCCGGTACCGGTCGACGGACGGACCGGCGCTGCCCGCAAGAGTCGTGCACGCCGTGTCGAACCCGGCCTGGCGCACGGCGTCGACGGTGGCATCGTCGAAGTCGTCGCGGCGGCCGAAGGGGTAGGCGAAATGGGCGACCGGGCGACCGAGGAGATCCTCGAGCTCGGCGTGGGAGTCCACGATGGTGGCGCGCTGCTCGTCGTGGGGGCGACCCTGCAGCCGGACGTGGTCGACGGTGTGGGCGCCGATGGCGACCGATTCCTCGGCGGCCAACCGGCGGAGCTCCTCGGGGGTGAGCGGGAGGGCGTCGGGGGGAGCAGCCGAGCTCACCGACCACCGTTTCCCGACGCCGTCCAGGATGCGTTCGATCTCCGCCACGGAGAGGGGCAGGAGCTGGCTGCGGATCGTCCGGAACTCGGACGGGAGGTCGCCCCCGCCGACCGGGATCGCCCGGCTCGTCCCCCCCACCTCCAGGGGGAACTCACCCGGTCCGTCCGGACGGGACCGGAGCAGCGCCCCGAGCCGGTCCCACCAGAAGCCCTCGGTGTCCCCGAGCATGCCGCTCGTGACGAAGACCGTGATCGGAACCCCCTTCGTCCCGGGCGATGGGCAGGGCGGCGTCCAGGTTGTCCCGGTACCCGTCGTCGAAGGTCACGACCACCCTCGGTCGGCGGGACGGCCTCGACCATTCCGAGAGGGTCGAGGGCTCCCGCCACCGCGCCAGCTCTTCGAGATGCGCAGCGAAGTTCCCCGGGCGCACACAGAGAAAGGACGGATCCGCGACATCCTCGGCGATCCGGTGGTAGCAGAGGATGAGCGTCGTCCGCCGCCGGACCGAATGGCGCGTCAGGGCCATCGCTCGGTCGGGCTCCGACCCCGTCGTGACTCGGTCGGGCCCGCCGCAAGTTCGGGACAGCCCTCGAAGGACGCCCACATCTCCTCGCAGAGCTGCTCGATCCTCGGGCTGAGGTCGGCCGGCGATGCGTCAGCCCGCCGCGGGCGCACTCTCGGTACGGTCGAGCGCAGCGGGAGCGGCACCCCGATGTGGCTCGACAGAGACCGGACGACGGAGTCGGGGCTGGCGCAGACCCTCTCGTAGCGCAGGATCCGGATCCGGTCGTCGTCGAAGAGGTGTTGATCGAAGTACAGCTGGTTGCGGGTCCACCAGAACAGCGCGGCCGCGTCGAGGGGCTCGAGACCGTCGCGGAGGAGCTCGACCACCCGGTCGCGGGTCTCCTCCGTGGCGCCCCGGCAGCGCCAGTTCAGCGCATCCCCCGTCAGGAAGGGCTCGAGGTCCCGGTGGGCGTTGCCGAGGCCGAAGCGTCGCAGATTGGAGTGCGACACGTCGAGGTAGTGGCGGAGCATCCAGATGGCGGTGGCCCGACCGGCCGTGTCGAGGAGCTCGGCGGCCCGGTCGCTCTCGACGAGGGGCTTGACCGCCACCACCTCGAACGGAAGAGCCCGAATCCGGCGGAACACGATGCCGCCGTCTTGCCAGGTGGTCTCGTCGGGGTCGTCGCCGACGAGACGGCGGTCGTGCTCCTCCATGATGAGGACCCGCCACGACCGGTCGAGAATGGTCTGCTGCACCATGGACGTGCCCGACCGCTGGCACCCGAAGATGAAGGCGACCGAGCGCCGGTCGCGGGGGGCCCGCACGACCGAGCGGACGACGAACTTGGTCTTCGACCGGACCCGCCGGGTGATCAGTCGCTCGTCGTCTCGTCCGTCGGGACCGGGCCGCCGAGCCATGGACCGGTCCTCGGTGGCAGGCCCCGGCTGTCCGCCCCGGGAGGTCCTGAACGCCCGATCGATCGAGGCGCGCAGGCGCCGCAGTTGCCCCATCACTGTCCCGACATTAGATGATGTCCCTGGTCGGGGGTCTCCCGTTCGGCTCCCGTGCGCCGCTCGCGGCGTCGCCCGCGGTGTCGAGGTCGCCTCAGTGGGGCAGGTGAGCCGAGCCGCCGCGGTGACGGTTGCGGAGGGCGAGGACCGCTCCGGCGACGAGGAGGGCGATCCCGACGATCCGGTGCGGCGGTGCTCCTCCTTGGGAAGGAAGCCCGGGTTCGACGGTGTGTCGCGGACCTCCGGCGGACGGCGCGGGCTGCGCCGGCAGGCTGGTCCGGGTGCCGGCGAGAACGACCGTCAGGACCCCGAGCACGGCGAGGCCGATGACCGTCGGCGACACCCCGCTCGGGACGGTCACCGCGGCGAGGACCACCCCCGACACCATGGCCCCGACGGTCCAGCGGACGAGGACGCGGTCGAGGCTGCGCTCGTGTCCGCCGCGCCGCCGGCGGCGGGCGAGCGAGATGACGACGACGGCGACGGCGGCGGCCGACAGGACGACAGGGTCGGGACCGGTCGGGGCGGCCCGGGGCCCGCTCGAGGTCACCGGCGCCGTCCGGAGCAGGCGCGACACGTCGTAGATCTGGACCGGCCCGTTGTCGTAGATGCGATCGATGCCGGGAACCGAGTCGAATTTGGCGAGCTCGGCGGGAGTGAGGCGGGTCCCCGGTTTGGCCTCGCCGGGCTCGAAGTAGGTCCCGAAGAGAGGCAGCGACGATGCCAGCCGACGATCGACCACGAGGTAGCGGATGTGATCCTTGCGGATCAGGCCGAGGTCGGACGGGGTGAACCGGGGGCTGAAGAAGAGCGGAGCGGGACTTTCGAGACCGGTGATGCTGGTGACGAGGTTCACGTCCGCGAGGTCGGCCATCAACGCGCCGCTCTGCCGGTCGGCGGCGATGTTCGACCCGGCAGCCAGATGCGTCGAGGCCCAGCGGGCGGCGGCGAGCGTGGGAGCTCCGAAGGAACGCTGGTTCGCCGCCACCAGGTAGGGGCCGGGCACATAGGTGATGTCCGGTCCCGAGCCGAAGATCATGCTCCCGAGGAAGCACACCGCGGCGATCGCGATGGTGGCGACCTGCTCGACGAGGGTGCGCCTGGCCGCCAGGCGAGCAGCGAGCCAGCCACCCACCACCACGGCCATGCCGAAGAAGATGAACGTCGTCGTCCGCTCGCCGACCTGGGAGCTCCCCGAAGAGATGCTCGCCAGCATGGCGAAGGGGTAGGCGGCCGCCACGGTCAGCGGCAGGAACCGGAGCAGGCCGCGCCGCCCCGTGCGGTTCCGGAGGACGGCGAGCGCCGACGGGCAGAGCAGCAGGCAGAAGCTCACCGTGGCGGCGAGCATGACCGCGATCTCCCAGAGGGAAGATCCTCCCTGGCTCGAGTCGGTGTGGAACAGGGGCCGGGTGCTGTGGTGCTGGCCGAGGGCGGAGCTGAGCCCGTTGGAGGCGTCGGTGAAGATCGGTCCCAGGTAGGAGAACAGATGGCTGCCCACGAACGCGCTCCAGCCGACGACGAGCACGACGCCGACCGCCGCGGAGGCTCCGATGACCCGGGCGTCCCTCGGGCGTCCGTCCGTCCACAGGCCGATCGCCCAGACCACCAGCAGTCCAGCCGTGAGCAACGCCGTGAGGTGGTGGGTGACCACCAGCGCCGCCATGCTGGCCAGGGCGAGCGCGAGATCGCGGTGGACGCGGAAGGGCCCCCGCCGGGGTGGGCTCGGCGACCTGTCCAGTGACGAGAGCAGAAAATGGACGACCGCCACCGCGAACGCGAGCGCCAAGGGCCCGTAGTCCCACGAGGCGAAGGTATAGAACGACGGGTTCGCCACGTAGACGAGCACGCCGATCCCGCCGGCGCGTGCCGAACGGCACACCCGCTCCACGACGAGGAACACGCACAGAACCAGCACGACCCGTTGGGCCAGCACCACCGCCAGCTGGGCGAGCACCACCGGCAGCCCCGTCGTCCACTTGACGGCGACGGTCACCAGCTCCAGTCCCGGGTAGAAGGGGCTGACCGGCAGGATCCCGTTGTGGACCGCCAGGGTGCGGTCGGCCAGCATCCGGTTCAAGGTGGCGCCGTGGATGAGCTCGTCGAACCAGTCGAAGATCAGCGGACTGCGGATGTAATAGGAGCCGAGCAGCCCGATCCCCAGCACCAGGGACACCGCCACCCGTTCGGAACGGGAGGCGCCACCGCTGGTCAGCCGCCAGGCACACGGGACGAAGATCGTGACGAGTCCGACGAAGAACATCGGCAGAGCGGGCGCCTGGTGGCCGGACCGGGCCAGTGCGTCCCCGAGCCCGGTCACGAACAGCCCGGCTCCGACCAGGGCGAGGACCGTCCCCAACCGCGACGGAACGGGCCGGGCCGCCGGCGAGGGTCGGCCTTCCGCTTGGCGATGGAGCAGTGGTGCGGCTTTCACGCCGAGCCGATCCGCAGCACGGAACGAGCGCGCCGGTCTCGGGTGCATCGCGCCCCCCTACCCTCGCGCAGTGAGACCACCCCCAGCAGTGACGGTGCAGTGTAACCCCTCCGTGACGGCCGAGGCCGGGGCCGCGGTCCACACCGAACCGCGCTCCCGACCGCCCCGGGCGGGGCCGGCGGTGTGCGGCCGGGGCTACGGCACCCGGCCGGCCGGGGTGGCCGGGCTGGCGAGCGGGTGCCGGTCCGCGACGACCCGCTGGTAGAGCTCCTCGACTCGGCGGGCGACGGTCGAGGCGGTGAAGCGGCGCACCCGCTCGAGCCCGTTGCGGCCCATGGTCGCGGCCTTGGCCGGGTCCCGGACCAACGCCGCCATGGCCTGTGCCAGTGCCGTCGGGTCCCCGGGGGGGACGAGGATCCCGGTGACCCCGTCCTCGACCAGGTCGACGATGCCTCCACAAGCGGAGGCGACGACCGGCCGGCCGGCGGCCATCGCCTCGAGCACGACGGTCGGACAGGCGTCGAGCACGATCGACGGCACGATCACCATCCGTGCTCGGCGAAAGAGCTCGAGGACGGTGTCGGGCGGAACGGGGCCGAGGAGCTCGACGCCGGCCGGGAGTTCGGCGGGAGCGTCGGGTCGCACCGTTCCGGCGAGGACGAGCGAGGGGGCGTCGTCCATCTGCCGGTAGGCGTCGAGGAGCACCCCGACCCCCTTGTCCAGGGTGACCTCGCCGACGAACAGCAACGGTCCGTCCCGGCCCCGCGGCTTCCGAGCGAGGCCGCATCGACCAGGAGGTCGTCTCGAACGAAGTTCGGGACGACCTCGCAGCGCGGCGAACCCGCCATCCCGGTACGGTCCGCGACGGCCGGGCTCACGGGAACGAAGGTCGCGACGTGCTTCTCCCGCGCCCGGCGCCCGAGGAGATTCGCCAGCACGACGCCCGGGCCGACGGCGGGGCCGTACATGGACGACGCGCACCGGAGGCAGGCGCCCGGTCCGGGCCCGCCGCATACCCGGTCGCCCCGCATCATGCGCTTGGTGGCGCACACGTGGCTGTAGTCGTGCAAGGTGAGCAGCACCGGGGTGCCCGTGCGGCGGGCCGGCCCGATGAGCGAGCTCACCGTCCAGTCATGAGCGTGCGCCACGTCGAACCGGTGGCTGCTGAGCAGGCGTGCGAGCCCGGCCCGCAGTTCGGGATCGGGGAGCGGCGGTGCGTGGGGGCGGGTGGGGGTCTCGTAGAGCTGCGGGATGCGCTGGGAGGTCGTCCGGATCCGGTGCATCCTGACCGGTCCGTCGGTCGCCGTTCCCGGCGCGCCGTCGGTCGCGATGGTGGCCACGTCGACGTCGTGGCCGCGGGCGGCGAGCGCGTGGGCGAGGTCCCGAACGTGACGCTCCTGTCCTCCTCCGCCCGGGGGGTAGAACTGAGTGAGCATCAGCACGCGCATGGGGCCAGCAACGGTACTGCAGCAGACCGGGCCGAACCTCCCGACGTCGTCGCCGCGTCTCGCGCCCGGACGGCTCGCTGGTTGCGGCCGCCGATCCGACCCTGCGACGGGACCGGTCACGGTTAGGCTCTCGCCGGGAACAGCAGGACACTGTGAGGCCGGCTGATGTCAGCGTCGAACACCGGGTTCCGGAGTGAGCCCGCCGTGGATGAGGTGCCCGGGCCCCGCCCGCGTTGGCGTCATCAGATGGCCCTGGGCTTCGTCGGAATCGCCCTGGTCGCGGCGGCGGTCCTGGTGGCGGCGCTCTCCGCCCGCACGGAGTGGGCCCCTCCGCTCGAGCTCTCCGTCGTGCGTGGACAGGCCGGCCAGTCGGTCGCCACGGTGAACTGGGGCTCGACCCGGCCGGCGGCCGCCGAGCTCGAGATCGTCACCGGGGGCCGGGTGCAGTGGTCCTCCCCATTGCCGCGCGGCGCGGGTGCGCAGAGCCTCGTGCTGCCGGGTGACCTCCTCGGTCCCGGGTCGCAGGTCGCCGTGGCGGCCAAGGGACGAACGCTCCGGGAGGTCGACGGCTGATGAGCCGGCGCGGCCCGAGCGCCGGACCGACGATCTCCGCCCCGCCCCTCGGGGCCGGGCGGTCGCCGGGCGATGGGGAGAGCCCCCGCAGGGGCGAGGGGAGCCCCCGTTCCCGTGCGGCTCCGGCCCCGGTTCCGCCCTCGGGGTCCGGCCCGGCCGGTGGCGCGCTGCCATCCCGCCGGCGGCACGCCCGGGCTCGTCGTCGGGACCCGGGCCGCCGGGTGGGCCTTGCACCGGCCCGCGTCCTCGTGGTCGTCGGCCTCGCCGTGCTGGTCGGCATCCTCGTCCTCGAGCCGTCGGCCATCCCCTTGCTGGGCGGTCCGCCGTCCTCGCAGCTGCTCTTCTCCGACCGGTTCGGCGGCACCTCGCTCGACAGTGCGAAGTGGAACACCTACCTCACGAGCCGCCACGCCGACGGCCACCCGTGGACCGATCCGCGGCCGGCACCAGCAGGGGGCGCCGCGTCGGCCGGCTGCAGCTACGCGGCTCAGTACTTCCTGCCCGGCCAGGTCAGCGTCGACAACGGGCTCCGCTTGACGGCGGCTCGGGTCCCGACCCCGGGCTGGTGCAACCAGACATCGTCGGCGTCCACGTTTCCGTGGAGATCGGGAGTGGTCTCCACCTACGGCCATTTCCAATTCGATGGCGGCTACCTGGCCGTGACCATGAAAGCTGCGCCGGGTGACGGGATGTGGCCGGCCCTGTGGTTGCTGCCGGGCCCCGGCGGGAACCATGGGGACGACTTCGAGATCGACCTCCAAGAGGGCGGTTTTGCCCCACCGGACCCGGCGAGCCGGACCTATGCCTGGGATCTCCACCGGGGCTCGACGACCTGGGGCGGCACCGTCAGGACGGGTGTCGACCTCACGTCGAGCTACCACACCTATGCCCTCGACTGGATCCCCGGTCAGTCGATCACCTGGTACCTGGACGGAAGGAAGGTCGCCAGACTGACCAAGGCGCAGGCCGGCATCCCCGACGAACCGATGGAGCTCATCATCGACCTGGCGGTGGCGGGCGCCAGTACGTCGGGATGGCATCAGCCCTACGACTCCACGACCTCGTCACCGTCCACGATGCACGTCTCGAGCGTGCAGGTCTGGTCCGCTCCGCCGACCTGACCGGGGGCGGGCCCGCCAGGTCCTAGTCGTGCGAGCGACGGCTCCCGGCGCGCTGACGCCTCGCGCCGCGCGGCCCGCTGCGCCTGTCGCAGGGCGACCAACGTCGTCATGCACTCCTCACAGAGCCGTCCGTACACACGGCCGGTTCCGAGGTCATCTCGGTTGCGGGCCGACACCGTGGTCACCGGCCCCCGCCATCCGCACCGGTGACAGACCCCGGTGATCTGCCCAGCGGAGCCGGTCCCGCGCTTTCCTCGGTTCATTGCGCCTGGTCTCCCGGTGGTTCGAGCATGGTCATGCTCTGGTATCGGTCGACTGCGGGGATCCTTGACGCATGATGGCACCTGGCGGGCCGGAGATGGTGGCAATCGCACCTCGGGCGACGACCTCCTCGAGCCCGTCGGGGTCCCGCCGCCCTGTCACTGTCGGCGCGCCACCGGCTACGCAGCATGACATTCAGGCGTCTCCTACCCACGCGCCGGACCACTGCGCCACCGAGCCGTGGAACGGTTCCGAAACGGGAGCGGTTCGCACACTGCGGCCCAGTGGTCGTGACGAAGCCACCTGGCTAGTCTCTATCGCGTCCCGTCCCAGACTCCGGCGCGCTGCGCAGGGGATCGGGTGGATGCGGCGGGGGTGGGGAGCAAAGGACCGATTCGTCATGCCGCTGGGCGATGCCAACGAGCACTCGTACGAGATGGAGGGGCCGGAGCGGTGGCCGTGACGGTGAGCGTCGTGATCCCGGCGAAGAACGAGGCGCACAACCTGGCGCGCCTGCTGCCCGAGTTCCCGCGGGGCAGGTACGAGGTCATCCTGGTCGACGGGGATTCCTCCGACGACACGATCTCGGTGGCCAAGCGGCTCCATCCCGAGATCGCCGTCGTCGGTCAGACCCGCAAGGGGAAGGGGAACGCGTTGGCCTGCGGGTTCGCCGTGGCGGCGGGCGAGATCATCGTGATGCTCGACGCCGACGGGTCGAGCGATCCCGCCGAAATCCCGCGCTTCGTCGACGCCATCCGGCGAGGGGCGGATTTCGCCAAGGGTTCCCGCTTCCTGCCCGGGGGCGGGAGCAGCGACATCAGCCTGTTCCGCCGCTTCGGCAACTTCTGGCTCAACAAGATGGTGAACTTCCTCTACCAGACCCACTACACCGATCTCTGCTACGGGTACAACGCCTTCCGGCGGGAGTGCCTCGAGGTGATCGACCTCGACTGGCACGACACCGACGGTGCCGACCGCGACACGATGCTGTGGGGTGACGGGTTCGAGGTCGAGACGCTGATCCATCTGCGGATCGCCAAGGCCGGGCTCAACGTGGCCGAGGTACCGAGCTTCGAACGGAGCCGTTGTTACGGCACGAGCAACCTGAACGCGTTCTCGGACGGCATGCGTGTGCTCCGGACCATCCAAGCCGAGCGGAGTCGCGCCACTGGCGGAGCCCGACCGTCATCGGTCGCTCCGAACACGGCGGCCAACACGGCGTCTCCCTGATCGGCCGTGGTTCGGTCGTGATCCACCGGGCGCCGCGCTACCGTCGCGCCCGCCGTGACTGGGAGCGCGCCTCCCGGGCCGCCTCGCGGTCGGCATCGCGCCCGGCGATCGCCCGGCGTTTGTCGTAGCGGCGGCGGCCCCGGGCCAGGGCCAGCTCCACCTTTGCCCGGCCGTCCCTGAAGTAGACGGAGAGCGGGACCATGGTGAGCGACTGCTGCTTCGACCGACCCATCCACTCATCGAGCTGACGGCGGTGGAGGAGCAGCTTGCGCCGGCGATCAGGGTCGTGAGCTCCGACCCCGTCGGCGTGGACGTAGGGGGGCACGTGGAGCCCGAACAGCCACATCTCGCCGTCGACCATCCGGGCATAAGAGTCCTGCAGGGCGATGCGCCCCGCCCGCAGCGACTTCACTTCGGATCCCTGGAGCACGATCCCGCACTCGACCGTGTCGATGATCTCGTAGTCGTAGCGGGCGCGCCGGTTGGAGGCCACCGGCCGGTCGGTGGGGGCCCCGGTCCCACCCGACCGGGATCGGGCGCTGCGGGCGTTCCGTTTGCCTCCGGCCATGTCCTGGCCTAGGTCACCCGGCCGTCGTCCGCAAGTCCGAGCCGGTGGCGGTCGCCCACGGAGGCCCGTCCCCCGGGGTCGGCTCCGGTAGGGTCGGGCCGGCGATGCTGACGTTGACGCGGTCCCTGCACGATCAGCTGGTGGCCCACTGCCTGACCGGTCTGCCCGAGGAGGCCTGCGGACTGCTCGGCGGGGACCCGGTGACCGGCCGGGCGCTGACCTGTTACCCGACCCGCAACCTGGCGGCCTCGGCCAAGCTCTACACCGTCGACCCGAAGGAGCACCTGCGCGCCGACCGCGACGCCGAGGCATCGGGTCAGTCGATCATCGGGGTGTTCCACTCCCACACCCATACCGAGGCGTACCCCTCTCCGACCGACGTGGCCCAGGCCCCGGACCCCACCTGGCACTACGTGATCGTCTCGCTCCGGGACACCCATCCGGTGACCCGCAGTTACCGGATCGTCGACGAGGAGGTCGTCGAGGAGCCCGTGCGGCTGCGGTCCGACCGCGCTCCCCGGTAGAATCCGGACCTGACAAGTCAACTTTACCGGCCTGTCCCGACGGACCCTGCACGTGAGGGTGGACGCCGGCGCGGGCGTGAGACCGACCCAGAGGAGACCCCGTGACCGTGCAAGTGAACCTGCCGACCGTGCTGCGGTCCCATGCCGGCGGGGCGAGGACCGTCCCGGGCAAGGGCACGACGGTCGGCGAGGTGCTGACGTCCCTGGTGGAGGAGTACCCCGGCCTGTCGGGCCAGGTCGTGAACGCCGACGGCACCCTCCACAAGTTCGTGAACGTGTACCTCAACGACGACGACGTCCGCTACCTGTCGGCCCTCGACACCCCGGTGGAGGACTCCGACGAGATCTCCATCCTGCCCGCGGTGGCCGGTGGCGACACCGGTGACGCCGGCGCCGGCGGACCACCTCCATGAGCCTGTACGGCTCGGTGCTGGACCTGATCGGCAACACCCCGCTGGTGGACGTCAGCGGGCTCAGCCCGAACCCGGGCGTCCGGATCCTGATCAAGCTCGAGGGCCAGAACCCGGGCGGTTCGGTCAAGGACCGGATCGCCCTCTCGATGATCGAGGAGGCGGAAAAGGACGGCCGGCTCGAGCCCGGCCAGACGCTGATCGAGCCCTCGTCGGGCAATACGGGGATCGGCATGGCCCTGGTCTGCAAGGTGAAGGGCTACCACTTGAAGGTGGTGCTGGCGACCAACGTGTCGATCGAGCGACGCCAGCTGCTCGAGTCCTTCGGTGCCGAGATCATCGAGTCGCCCGGCGAGGAAGGATCCAACGGAGCGGTGATGCGTGCCCGGGCGCTGGCCGCCGAGCACCCCGAATGGGCCTTCCTCTACCAGTACGCCAACCCCGCCAACCCTCGGGCGCACTACGAGGGGACGGGACCCGAGATCTGGCGGGACTGCCCGGAGGTGACCCACTTCGTGGCCGGCCTCGGCACCTCGGGCACGCTGCTCGGTGTCGGCCGCTACCTGAAGGAGCGCAACCCCGACGTCAAGGTGTGGGCCATCGAGCCGCCGGCGGGCGAGATGGTCGACGGCCTGCGGAACCTGGATGACGGGTACATCCCACCCGTCTTCGTGGACGGCGGAGGTGCGGAGCTTCTCGACGGGAAGCGCATCGTCCGGCCGCGGGAGTCGATCGAATGGACCCGGCGGCTGACCGAGGTGGGGATCTTCGCCGGCCTCTCGTCGGGGGCGGCGCTCGCCGGGGCCGTCCGGACGGCCCGGTCCGTCGACTCGGGCGTGATCGTCCTGGTCTCTGCGGACGGCGGCTGGAAGTACCTGTCCACCGGAGCCTGGACCGACGACCTCGACGTCGTCGAGGAACGGGCGAGCCGCATCACGTTCTTTTGACCCCGGCCAGTGGCTCCCGCTCCGGCCGGGCGCGCCACGCCCCGCTCCCTCACCGTCCTCGGGTGCGACGGGAGCTGGACCGGCCCGGGGGGTGCCGGGAGCGGGTACCTGGTCGAGTCGCCGCGGGCCCGCCTGCTGGTCGACGCCGGGCCCGGCACGTTCGCCGTGTTGCAGGAGCACCTCGACCCCTCGGAGCTCGACGCCGTCATCGTCTCGCACCGTCATGACGATCATTGGTCGGACCTGGTGACCATCGACACCCATGCCCGCTACGCCTCGGGACGGACCGGCTTGCCGGTGTTCGCCCCCGAGGGCCTGGCCGAGCACGCCCGCCTGCTCGCCTCGCCGAGCTTCGAGTGGCACCCGGTCGCGCCGGGAGAGGCGGTGCAGATCGGGGACCTGACGGTCACCTTCCGCCGGACCGATCACGGCGTCGAGACGCTGGCCGTCCGCATCGAAGGTGGGGACGGCACCCTGGGCTACTCTGCCGACACCGGTCCCGGCTGGGCGTTGTCCGAGCTCGGGACGGGGCTCGACCTCGTGCTGTGCGAGGCGACCTACACCGAAGAGCACGAAGGGACGGCGCGTCACATGAGCGGACGTCAAGCCGGGGCGCAGGCCCGCTCGGCACAGGCGCAGCGCCTCGTTGTCACCCACCGGTGGCCGACCATCGAGGCCGAACCGGTCGTGGCCGAGGCCCGATCGGCGTTCGGAGGCCCCGTGGAACCGGCTGAGCCACGGAGGGTGTTCCGATGGTGAGCGACGAGACCACCGAGCGCCCGACGGACGGACGCCGGACGGACCGGGCCGACGGGCGCAGGATCGACGAGTTGCGCCCGGCCCGGTTCGAGCGCGATTTCACCGTGTTCGCGCCCGGATCGGTGCTGGTGTCGATGGGTCGCACCCGGGTCCTCTGCACCGCCTCGGTGGAGGACCGGGTACCGCCGTGGATGCGGGGGCGGGGCAAGGGCTGGGTGACCGCCGAGTACTCGCTGCTGCCCGGTTCGACGGGGGAGCGGGTGACCCGCGAGGCGGCCAAGGGCAAGCTCTCGGGCCGCACCCAGGAGATCCAACGCCTCATCGGCCGCTCGCTGCGCTCGGTGTGCGACATGGTGGCGCTCGGGGAGCTCCAGGTGACGGTCGACTGCGATGTGCTCCAGGCCGACGGGGGGACCCGCACGGCCTCGATCTGCGGCGCCTATGTCGCGCTCCACGACGCCATGACCCGCCTCGTCCAGCGGGGCGATCTGGCGGCGAACCCGTTGACCGAGGCCGTCGCGGCGGTGTCGGTGGGAGTCGTCGACGGCGTGTGCATGCTCGATCTGCCTTACGCCGAGGACAGCCGGGCCGAAGTGGACATGAACGTCGTGATGACCGCCTCGGGCCGGTTCATCGAGTTGCAGGGGACCGCCGAGGGGATGCCCTTCACCAAGGATGAGCTCGCCGAGCTGCTCAGCCTCGCCGAGCACGGCATCGCCCAGCTGCTCGATCTCGAGGCCGTGACGCTGGCCGACCCGCCGCCACCGCGCTGAGCGAATGGACCGGCTCGAGCTGGTGCTCGCCACCGCCAACGCCGACAAGGCGGCCGAGATCGCCGACCATCCTGTCGTCCGTCCCCGGAGTGACCCTGCGTCCCCGCCCGGCTTCGGTCCCCGAGATCGACGAGACCGGGGACACGCTGGTCGACAACGCCAGGCTGAAGGCGTTCACCCTGGTCGAGGCGACCGGGATGCCGGCGGTGGCCGACGACACCGGGTTGGAGGTGGATGCCCTCGGAGGAGCGCCGGGCGTGTACTCGGCCCGCTTCGCCGGCGAGCGTGCCACCTACCGGGACAACGTCGACAAGCTCCTCTCCGAGCTGGACCGCCACGGCGCCCGGGCGCCGGAGCGCAGGCGGGCGAGGTTCCGATGCGTCGCATTCGTCGGGTTCCCCGACGGCAGCGAGGTGTGGGCGGACGGGGAGGTGCCCGGCACCATCGCCGGCGAGGCGGTTGGCGACGGCGGCTTCGGCTACGACCCGGTCTTCGCTCCCGACGGGCACGGGGGGCGGACCTTCGCGCAGATGGCCCCCCACGAGAAGCACGCGGTGTCCCACCGGGGCGCGCCTTCCGGGCTCTCGCCGACCGCCTGGTAGCGCGGTAGGCCCGCGGTCCGACCCGGCGACCCGGGATGTTGCTCATTGCCCCCGCCCCGGGACCACCCACGGCCCGGGGAGCCGACCGTCAGGCGACGCCGTTCCCGCCGGCCTCGTCCTCGGCGGGGGGCTTGGCCCACGGGTCGACGGCGATCGGCGGCGGCATCATCGCCACCTCGGCGAGGCCGACCGGTTGGCCGCCGGGGTCGGCGGGCGTGGCGCTCGGCGCCCGGTCGGCTCCCGCAGGGGCGCCGGCCGGTGAGCCGGCGCCGGGTGCGCCCCGCCCTCCCACCGCGATGAGCCCGGCCGCCCGCAGGTCGCGGAGCGTCCGGAGGCCGGCCATCTGCTCGCCCCCGATCTTCTCGAGGACCGACCGCACCGACAGGCCGCTCGTGCCCACCGCGGTCAGGACGTGCCACTGGTCGCTGCGGATCCGTATCTCCTGGCCGGGAGGGCTCGGAGCGAGGTTCACCTCGGCCTCCAGCGGGACGACGGCCCGGAGCTCCCGCCACTCGTCCACCTGGGGACGGACCTCTTGGAGGACGGCCGCCACCGGCACAGTGGGGTGCCCGCTCGAGGAGATCACCCCGCTGGTGAACGAGAACCGGCCCCCGTCGAGGCAGGCGAGCTCGAACACCGCCTGGCCGATGGTGGTCGCCGAACCCACCCGGGCGTTGGCCAGCTGGCCGTCGGTGAGCCACAGCCATCCCTCGCTGTCCCCGCCGACGGCATGGAGCTCGCCGGTCTGGGAGGTCGCAGCCAACAGCGTCAGCACGTCCGACAGCGCGAACGCCGCCAGCGAGCCGGTCAGCGACTCGTAGGACTGGTCCGGGGATCCAGCGCTCATGGTGGCTTCCTTCCCGTCCACGGTCATCTCGAGCACGGAGGACCCGCCGAGGCCGGGCGCCGCGTCGCCGGCCGGAGCCGCTCCGCCGGGGCGTTCCGCCGATCGGTCGAGCATATGCTCGAAAGAGGGCCGGCTGTCGTGTGCCGGTGGTGGCCCCAGCAGGGACCGTCGCCTTCTGTTCATCTCCGGCGCCCTTCGGGATCCGAGTCGGTCCAGCCACGATAACCGCGCTGCGTGCATGGAACCACACCGGGTGCGACGAGGATGCCCCCGGGTGCGACGAGGATGCGTCCCGGCGGGCCCCGGGAGGATCAGGCCACGGTGACCAGGGTGCCGATCGGTGTCAGCGGGTAGACGACGGCGGCATTGGCCGGCGGCATCTCGACGCAGCCATCGCTCTGCGGGTACCCGTAGCCGCCGCGGACGAACCCGTGGAGGGCATCACCACCGTTGAAGTAGCTCACCCAGGGGATGCCCGGGTCGGAGTAGTGCGAGCCGTCGGGGTTGGTGCCCGACATGGTGGTGACCCGGTAGCGCACGTATACCGGAAAGGTGCCCGACGCGGTCGGTGCCGCCGCCACGCCGGTATTGGCCCGGGTCGAGTACACCGGGACGCCGTTGCTGTACACGGTGACGGTCTCGGGAAGGCTCTTGCTCACGTACACGTAGTCGTAGGGGCTCGGGTCGACCGTCCCGGCCGCCGCGTCGGCGAGGAGCTGCGCCCACACACCCGGCCCCGGCGTCCCGTCGGTCCGGAGGCCGTGCTGGCTCTCGAAGGCCATGACCGCACCGGTGGTGAGCACGTTCGGCGCCCCGACCGTCCAGAGGCCGACGAGCGAGGCGGGCTCGGGCGCCCGCCAGCTGAAGGAGCCCTGCTGGGCCTCGGCCGCCTCTTGCGGGCGCGCCCAGCTGGCCGGCCGGCGTGAAGCTCACCGGCAGGTACCCGAGCTGGGCCAGCAGCTGCTGGAGGCGGAGGATGTTGCCCGGAGCCACGGTGAAGTGGGCGGTCGGCGCCCGCCGTCAGGCTCCTGCCCGAGGCGCTGACCACGCCGCCGCCGCCGCGCCGGCACCGAGACGGTCTCGGCCGACGAGGGCACGAGCGGCGCCGTCGGCACGAACATGAAGGTGTCGGGTGTCACCCGCTGCCACGAGCCGGGGACGGGAGGAGTGAGGGTGGGCGTGGGGGAGCGGGAGCCGATCGGGCCGCTGAAGCGGACCGAGACGGTCGCGTCGCTCGGCACGCCGGTCGATCCGTCCACCGGGGTCACCGAGGACAGACGGAAGGGCGCCGAGCCCGTGCCGCGGTGGGCGGGGGCCGGCGACGCCACCGCCGGCTGGGGCGGGCTGTGGAGCACCCAAGCCGCCGTCGACACCGCCACCACGGCGACGCCGGTGAGCGCGATCAGGAGGACCCATGCCCTCGGTCGTGACGCCCCCTTCCGGGGGCGCGACGCTCTTGCGTGCGCGTGTGCGGCCGGCATCTTCTCCCTCGCTACGGGCAGAATCTACCAGCCCGGAGCGTGATCACCAGCGCCACGCGCCGTGAGGCCGACCCCGCGGACCGGCATCGGCCCGCCCGCATCGGCGTCGGCCCGCCCGGATCGGCGTCAGCCCGCCCGGGCCCGGCCGGGCGACCCGACCCGTTCCTTGACCGCCCGGTCGACGGCGGCGACCAGCCGGGGATCGGTGATCTTGCCGCCGTCGGGTCCCCGCACGTAGAACGCGTCGACCACCGCCGACCCGAACGTCGACACCTTGGCCGAGATGACGTCGAGGCGGCATTCGACGAGGGCTCTGGTGATGCGGTGGAGCTGGCCGACCACGTCCTCGGCCCGGACCTCGACCACCGTCGAGGTGGCCGAGGCGTTGTTGTCCACCACGACCTGGGTGGACACCAGTTGGGGGGCGGCCCGCCGTTCCTTCCGGTAGGTGTGGGCCAGCTCGGCCAGTTGGTCCTCGACCGAGAGCTGACCCCGCATCACGGCGGCGAGGTCGTCGGAGAGCCGGGCCGCCGACGGCCACCGACCCCGCGAGGGCTCGACGGTGAACACCTCGACGGCGACGCCGTCCTCGCCGGCGACCACCGCCGATCGGACGTTGAGCCCGTGGATGGCGAGCACCCCGGTGACCTCGGCGAGCAGACCCACGTGGTCGGGTGCGACGACGGTGACCGTGGGGTCCTCGATCGACAGTGCCGGCACGCCGTGGGCACGGACCGTGTCCATGACGACCCGGAGCTCGTCGGTGATCCAGCGCGTCTGGGGGGTCGCCGGTTCGCCGGCGAGGAGGCGTCCCGTGCGCTCGACCAGGTCGGCGACCAGACCGGCCTTCCAGGTTCCCCAGGCCGACGGCCCGGTGGCCAGGCTGTCCGCCTCGACCAGGGCGGCCAGCAGCTCGAGCATGGAGCGGTCCCCGACCTCCTGGGCCACCCGTTGGGCGGTGGCCGGATCGTCGAGGTCGCGCCGGGTCGCCGTGTCGGGGAGCAGCAGGTGCAGCCGGACCATGGTGACCACGGTCTCCACGTCGTCGTCGGGCAGTCCCATCCGGCGCCCGATGTCGGCCGCCAGCCGCATGCCCACGAGCGTGTGGTCGCCGGGGAAGCCCTTGCCGATGTCGTGCAGCAGCGTCCCGATCAGCAGCAGGTCGGGCCGGGTGACGCGGTGCACGAGGGTCGCGGCGTTGGCCGTGGCCTCGAGGAGGTGGCGGTCGACCGTGAAGCGGTGATAGGGGTTCCGCTGCGGCTTGTTGCGCACGGCCGCCCATTCGGGCAGGTAGCGCTCGAGCAGGTGGCGCTGGTCGAGCGCTTCGAGGGCGGCGATGCCCGGCGGCCCGGTGGCCAGGACCCGTACCAGCGCGTCCCGCACGGACGGGTCCCAGGGGACCTCGGGCACCGGCGCCTTGCGGCCGAGGAGGTTGAGCGAGTCCCGGGCGATGGGGAGGTTCCGCTCGGCGGCGACGGCGGCCAGTCGGAGGGAGAGGGACGGGTCGCCCGACACGTCGGCGGAGGGCTCGACCACCACCTCCCCGGCTCCGACGCCGAGGTCGCGGCTCGTCGGCGAGGGGCTTGCGGGCGGGGACGGTGCCGTCGGGTCCCCGCCGGCGGCGCCACGAGGACGTACCCGAGCGGGACCAGGCACCCCGACGGCGCCAGGCGTCGTCGCCCTCCCAGGCCACGGTCCGCCCGGCGGTCGCCACGGCGCGCATGAGCGAGTCGGCATCCGGCTCGCCGAGTCGCTCGGCCACCTGGTCCTGTTCCTGGAGGAGGAGCCGGTTCTGCTCGCGTCCGGCCCGCCGGTGCAGCTCGACCCGGATGGCGGTGAGCTCCGAGCGGGCCTTCTCGATGGCCACGGTGTCGACGTAGTCGGCCAGTACCGGAACCGCCAGCATCATGGCCGTGAGCACGCCCACGTCGCGGAGGCCGCCGTGGGCCTCCTTGAGGTCGGGCTCGAGGAGGAACCCGACGTCGCCGTAGGAGCGGTGCCGTTCGGCGACCCGGTCGGCCAGCACCTCGAGCCAGGGCGGCTTCTGCCTGGCCCACCGGTCCCGGGCTCCGGCGAGGACCGGTGCGGCCACCTTGGGATCCCCGCGGACCACCCGGGCGTCGAGGAGCCCGAGGGCCACCCGCAGGTCGCTCCCGGCCATCTCCAGCACCTCACCGGGTCGGCGGACGCTGTGGTCGAGCGCGATCCCCTCGTCCCAGACCGGGTACCAGATCCTGTCGGCCATCGCCGAGATCCCTCGCCGAGCCCGGTGGACCAGCACGACGTCGAGGTCGCTGTAGGGGCAGAGCTCGCCCCGCCCGTAGCCGCCGACCGCCACCAGCGCGATCCCGCGTCCGTCCCCGTCGGTGGCCTGGTCGAAGAGGTCCGACAGCCACTCGTCGGCCGCCCGGGCGTAGGCGTGGCAGAAGGCGTCGCCCCGCAGGTCTTGGCGGTCGAGGAGCTGCTGGCGTCGGCTCCGCAGCGACACGGGCGGACCGTAGCACCGGTGCTGGTGCACCCCTCGGGGACGGGCGCGCCAGCTCAGCGACGGCGCGCCCGACCGGAGGCGACGGGGAGTGGCCGTGCCCCTCGGCTAGCGTTGGGGTCGATGGAAGAGCAGCAGCGGACCGGGCTGAGTCTGTTCGACGGCGTCCTGATCGTCGGCGGGGGACTGATCGCCCTGTTCGTGGTGTTCTGGATCCTCGGGGTGATCGCCGGGGTCCTCTGGTTCCTGGTGAAGGTGGCCGTGGTGGTCGCCCTGGTCACGCTGGTGGCCCGGTTGATGTTCCGCCGCCGCCCGCGGACCTGACCCGCCGCGACCGGACACCGGACCCGCACCAGGGCCGGGCTCAGGCGGTGATCGACTCGAAGAGCTCGATGTGCTCGGACACCATCCGGTGCGTCGAGAAGTACCCCTCCACCGACAGCCGGCAGTCACGGCGGTCGAGGTCTCCGAGGCGCGACAGCGCGTCCACCATCGCCCCGTCGTCCTCGCAGAGGAACCCGGTCCGACCGTGGTCGACCACCTCGGGGGCGGCCCCCTCCGGAAAGGCCAGCACCGGTGTGCCGCAGGCCATCGCCTCGACCATGACCATGCCGAAGGGCTCGTTCCAGCGGATGGGGAAGAGGAGCGCGGCCGCCCCGGCCAGAAGCGCCAGCTTGCGCTCGTGGGACACCTCGCCGAGGTAGTGCGCGTCCTTCCCCAGCAGGGGCTCGACCTCTTGGGCGAAGTACTCGAGCTCCCAGGGCTCGCGCATCTTGGCCGCCATCATGATCCGCACGCCGGCCTTGCGGGCGATCCGCACGGCCCGGTGGGCTCCCTTGTCCCGCGCCATGCGACCGAGGAACACGACATAGGGGCCGTCGCGGTCGCCGTTCCCGTCGCCCACCGGGAAGTGCGATGCGTCGACCCCGTGGTGGATGACACGGGCGATCGGGATCTCGGGGGCCGCCCGGCGCTGGGCGTGGGAGATCGCCACGATGGGCACCCGGTCGGCGATCACCCGATAGAGGTCGGTGAGCTCGTCGTTGAACGGGCCGTGGATGGTCGTGGTCACGGGAAGGCCGGGATAGTGCTCGGCGTGGAAGGGGCCCATGACGGTGTGATCGTGGACCACGTCACAGTCCCGGACGGCCTCGTAGGCGTGGATCACGTGGCGGATCTCCGGTACCACCATGCCGATGCGCGCTCCCTCCGCCTGTTCGAGCACCCAGCGCCGCGGGACCGGGCACGACGAGTCACCGGTGGCGAAGAGCATCACGTCGTGCCCGGCGTCCTGTAGCCCCCGCGCCAGCTGGTCCACGACCAGTTCGATCCCGCCGTACAGCATCGGCGGGATGGGAGTCCACGGTGGCGCGATCAGTCCGATCCGCATGGGCAGATTCAAGCATCCCCGACGGGGAGGGTAGGATCGCCGGACGCTGCGGCGGCGTGGCCGAGTGGTTTAGGCAGGGGCCTGCAAAGCCCCGTACGGCGGTTCGATTCCGCCCGCCGCCTCCCACCCTCGGCTCGGGGGCGGCTCCGCCTTCGCCCCGCCCCGGTTCGGCGTCGACCATCCCCCCCGGCTCGGGTCCTCGGCGCCCCGGCACCCGGCGGCCCTCAGCGGCAGGGCTCCAGAGGCAGGGCAAAAGACCCCGAACCGGCTTGAATGGTCCCGATGACGACGGATCGACCGGCTCCGAGGCCGTCGCGCCGATGAAGATGGACCACCGCCGGGCCGTCCCGGATCCCGGTCACCGGTCACTGCGTAAGGCGGCGCGCACGGCGGCGGTGATGACGGTCAGCTTTCTGGTCGGCATCCACGTGGTGCACAACGCGCAATTCGCCGTCGTCGCCACCTTCACGGGAGCGGCCCTGCTGGGGATCGCCGACTTCTCCGGCGACCGATGGCAGCGGCTGCGGGCGACCGCCTCCACCCTGGCCGCGGGTTCCGTGCTGCTGGCCCTCGGCACGGCGGTCTCCACCGATACCGCGGCCGCCTCGGCGACCATGTTCGCCGTCACCCTGATCGTCGGCTTTTCGGCGGTGTTCAGTGGCTACTTCGCCGCCGCCTCCAGCGCGGTGATCGTGTTCTACGTGGTCGCCACCGGGGTCGAGGGATCCACGGCGGTGATCGCCCCGCGGGAGGCGGGGCTGGCCTTCGGCGGCGGTCTCTCCCTGCTGGCCGCCGGGTGGCTGTGGCCCTCCCGGTCCACCGCCGAGAGCAGGCTCGCCCTGGCCGGCGTCTACCGCGCCCTCGCCCGACAGATCGGCACCCTGCATCCGGCGCCGGCCGGCGACGCTGCGCCCCAGGGGGGTGCATCCGACGGGGAGCTGGAGGACGAGCTGGACCGGGCCGTGCTCGAGGCGGAGCGGGCCATCGCCCGGAGCGCCTGGCGACCCGACGGCCTGGCCGGCCCGCACAAGGCTCGGATGTACATGTTGCAAGGGGCGAGACGGATCTCCGGGCTGATCGGCGCCTTCCGTCGTCTGCCGGCTCGCTCGGGCACCGGGCTCGACGACGTGACCGGCGAGCTCGTCGACGAGCTCGCCTCGCAGCTGGAGGGGTGCGCCGCCGGCCTCGCCACCTATGGCCGTTCCCTCCCCGAGCCGAGCCGCATCGATCCGCCGAAGGAGCGCTTCACGACCGCCGGCCATCTTCGCTTCGCCGACCTGCTGGGTACGGAGCGGGATCCCGGCGACCTGCACGCCTTCGCCGCCTGGTACTTCATGCTCCAGCAATTGAGCTGGGGCGCGACCCTCGCTTCGATCCATTGTCGGGCGATGCACAACGCGCCGCTGGACACCTCCGTGCGATCGGAGCAGTCGGCGCTAGTCCAGTCGTTGGCCGACGGCCCATCGGCGGCCAAATGGGTGCGACGGGCACGTCGCAACCTCTCGCTCGGCTCGGTGCACTTGCAGAACAGCGTGCGGCTGGCGGCCGGCCTGGCGATCGCCCGCCTGGCGGTCGGCGTCCTCGGACTCGAGCACGGGTTCTGGGTCGGGTTCGCCACGCTGGTGGTGCTCAAGACCAGTGCGGCGGGCACCCGGGCCAGCGCCGTGCAGGCGGCGGTGGGCACCGCCATCGGCTTCGCCGTCTCGAGCGTGCTCATCACCACCTTCGGTGTGGACGCCCTGGTCTACTCCATCGCCCTTCCCGTCGTGGTGTTCGCCGCCTTCTACCTGCCGGGCACCGTCAGCTTCGTCGCCGGACAGGCCTGTTTCACCATGGTGATCGTGGTGTTGTTCAACCTGTTGAAACCGTCGGGCTGGACGGTCGGGCTCGTTCGGCTCGAGGATGTCCTGATCGGGGCCCTCATCGGTCTCGTCATCGGCATGGCCATCTGGCCGCGCGGGGCCGGATCGGAGCTCGCCGCCACCGTCGGCCGGCTGTACTCGGCCGGGAGCCGCTACGCCGAAGCGACCGTGGGCCGGCTGGTCGGCGGGGTTCCGGGCCCGGGCGGGCCCGAGCCGACCGACGCGGCACGGTGGCACCACCAGGTCTGCGTGGCCGCCGTCGACACCGAGGACGTGTTCTCCCAGTACCTGGCCGAGCCACACCAGTCCGACGCCCCGGTGATGGCCTGGGCGGCCGTGATCGCCACCGGTCACCAGCTGTGGTTCGGGTCGAGCCTGGTCGCCCTGGCGCGTGCCGGCACGGGGGTGGCCGGTGCGACGCCGGACGCGTGTGGGGAGTTGGTGTCAGCCTCGGCGTCACTTGGGAACCGGTACCGGAGTGTGGCGGACACGCTGTCGGGTCGCGGACCGTCGACGGCGGTCACCGTTCCCGCCGTCGGGGACGCCATCGATCCTTCACGACCGGGCGCCACCCTGGCCGTGCTCGAGCTCGGGGCATGGCTCGTCGAGCTCGGCACCGATCTCGACGCCGTCCGGCCGGCGCTCGGGCAGCTGGGCTACGGCCCGTCGGTCGTCCCCGACCCGTCGGCCCCGACCCCGCCGGCGAGGCGGACCGGTCAGGTCGCAGGGGGCGCGGCGTAGTCCCAGAGGAGGTGCGACTCCTCCGAGGCGCCGAGCAGCACGTTCGCCGGGACCTGCTTGTCGATGTGACCGATCAGTCCCCGGTAGATGCCGTACCCGACGAGCTGCTGGAGGCGCCAGGGGAACGTGCGGACCAGATCGGACGACAGGCCGAGCAGTTGGTTCTCCTGCTGGCGGATGTAACCGGCGCAGTAGTTCATGGCGATCCCGACCCGCCGTTTCGTCGTGGAGTTCGCCCCTCCACCGTGCCAGAGGCTTCCGTGCCACACGAGCACGCTGCCCTTCGCCATCTCCGCCGGTATCGAGTCGTAGTCCGTGACCAGGTCCGGCGAGTCCGGCGCCCGGTGGGAGCCCGGTACCACCCGAGTCGCTCCGTTCGCCTCGGTGAAGTCGGTGAGGGCCCACATGGTGTTGCACACCGTTGCCGGGTGCGGTTTGGGCAGCGGGATGATCTGGTCGTCGGCGTGGATCGGTTGGGGCGTCTCCTCCGGACCGATGGCGATCGACGACAGGGACGAGACGAGCAGGCCTTCGTCGAGGACACCTTCGCAGATCGGAAGAACCGCCGGGTGGACGGGGATCTGCTCGAAGTTGCGACCGTGAGCCAGCAGGTTGTAGATGCGGGTGGTTCGCGTTCCCTCGAAGACATTGTCGGCGGGCACGATGCGCAGCTCCCGCTCGAGGCGAACGAGATCGTCGTTGAGGGCGTCGACGAAGTCGGCGTCCATCGCGTTCTCGACGATGGTGTACCCCTGATCGGCGATCCGGTCGATGTGGGCTCGGACACCGGTGTCCATGCCATTCCTGGTGTCCATGCGGTCCCTCCGCGTCGCGCCCTCCACGTCATCCGCCGGTGGCGAGCCTATTCTGCGGAGGTGTCACCGAGGAAGGGGCGGCCTCACAACCGGTACGAGCTGCTGACCTGCGGATGGAAAGGCCACGCCCTGGTCGGCACCGATGCCGGCACGGTGACCGAGGAGGACTTCCCCGTCGTCCGAGAGCACGACGGTGTCCGCTGGCACCGGTGCCTCCGGTGCGACGCCTGGCTGCCCCGGGATCGCCCGGTGCGACCCGAACGGGACCGGGTCCCCTCCCTCGCCGAGATCGAGGTTCCCGCACGGGGCCCGGTGCTCCGCGACCGGTACGTCCTGCGGCTCATCGCCCTGGACCGTGCTGTCCACGTGGTCGTCCTCAGTGTGCTGGCCGTGGTGCTGTTCACCTTCGCTCACCACGACGCCTCGCTCCATCGCGACTACGTCAACATCATGAACGACTTGTCCGGCACGAGCCCCGGCGAGTCCCAGCTGCGGGGAGTCCTGGGCTACCTCGGCAAGGCGTTCGACTACTCGCCGCACCGACTGATCCAGTTGGGGCTGTTGGTCGTCGCCTATGCCGCGCTCGAAGCGAGCGAGATGGTCGGCCTGTGGTTCTCGAAGCGCTGGGCCGAGTACCTGACGTTCGTGGCGACCACCGCGCTGGTACCGCTGGAGGTCTACGAGCTCACGCTGAGCGTGAGCGTGTTCAAAGTGGTGGCCCTGGTCATCAACCTGGCCATCGTGGTGTACCTGCTGTTCGCCAAACGACTGTTCGGGGTGCGCGGCGGGCATCGAGTCGTGATCGAGCGACGCGCTGAGCTCAGCGGGCGGGACGCCATCGAACGGACGTCCCCGGGTGCGCCGAGCGTCGGAGTCGCCGTGGTCGAGGAGGCCACGGCACCCTGACCCGGGTACTCGGCTGTCCGCGAACTTCTCCGACCGACGGGCCACGGCGCAAAGTGGGTCCGGAGCGCGGTGGTATCGTCCTCGTCACGGGCCGTTGGCGCAGTTGGTAGCGCACTTGCATGACGCGCAAGGGGTCGTCAGTTCGAGTCTGGCACGGCCCACCACATCGTCGTATTCGAACTTCGGCACAGAGAAGAGGAGATCGAACGGCTCCTTGTAGGCCGCTTCGACGAGGTGGCCGTCACGGACGCGCACCTCGTCGAGTACCGCCGCGTTGAACAGCCGCCGCGTTCGGTTGCTTCCCCGCCGGTAGGCAATGGCACAGCGGGTGGAGAACCGCAGCGCCAGGTCCATCACCTCTTGCCAGTCGTCGAGGTTCGCGTCGAGGGTCGCTTGTCGGGACTGGATGGCTCGCAGCTCGGCGCCGATGCGCTCCTGTTCATGTCGGAGCATCGCCACGTCGATCGCGCTCCGTGTAGACCCTCGGCCCAGTGGGCTGGCACCTCGATGCAGCCATAGAGATCCTCGACCTCGGCTTCAAGTTGGTCGGCGGCGACGTAGCGCTCCTGGCAGCCTGTGCCGTTGCGGCGGTCCTTCTCCCCAGGCAGTAGAAGTAGGTGGTGCCCTTCGATCGCTGGATGGAGAAGCTTCGGCCGCACACCCCGCAGGCGAGCAGACCCTTCAGATAGTGGTGATGGCGTCGTTCCCGGGTGCCTCGGGCGGCTCGAGCCTGGAGCAGCTCCTGGACCCGCTCGAAGGTGAACGTGTCGACCAGTGGTTCGTGCTGCCCCGGATAGCGGACCCCGTTCCATTCCACGATGCCGACAACGCGGTCGGCATTTGGACATACCCAATCTCCAACTGGGACCGAGGGACTTGGTTGTCCGGCCGGTCGCTTGAGCAGTAAGGGAGGTTCCACTCGTTGTTTTCCGCTGAGATCTTGGGCTACAACACGAACGGCGATGGAAATGAGTCGTTTCCGCAGGTCGCTGTGGTTCGAATAGGCGTGTCTACGGCCCACCCGATGTGTACTCAATATGGTACACTTCATGCATGAGTAAGACCGTCCCCGTCCGTGAGCTTCGTGCCGAGCTCAGCCAGGTCATCGACCAGGTTGCCGACCTGCGTGAGCACGTCATCGTTACCCGCCACGGCCGTCCGGCGGCCGTCCTCGTCCCAGTGGATGAGTACGAGGCCTTGGAGGAGACGGCGGAGATCTTGTCGGACGCCGAGACGATGGCCGCCATCGACGAGGGGCGGCGCGAAGTAGAGCGTGGCGAGACGGTGACGCTCGACGACCTCCGCCGGGAACTGCAGTCGCGCCGTAGAAGGTGAGTCGGGTCGAGCTCGTCCGACGCGCTCGCAAGGAGATCGTTGACCTCGACTGGCCGCTCTCCGACGCCGTGGTCGAAGCTCTGGGACTTCTCGAGCGCGAGCCCGAAGCCGGTCACCTGCTCCGGGGACGCCTACGCGGACTGCGGTCGCTTCGAGTCGGTACGTACCGAATCATCTACCAAGTTGACGACGATGAGCGTCTGGTACGCGTGCTCGCTGTCCGTCACCGTTCCGTTGCCTACACGACCGATCCGCGCTGAGCGTCAGTCTCCGAACAGGGACCTGATGCGCTCCACCAGTTCGGGCAGGTTCGAATAGGAGTGCCTACGGCCCACCCGAACGAACGAAACGAAACGAAACGGGACGGTGCGCAAGCCGCCGTTGCCGCAGGTGCACCTGCATCCGATGCGCGGGCAGGATGTGTGCAATCGTCAGATGGACTTCACGCGGGTCGCTTCCTGCTTGCCTTGGGCGAAACCGGCACGGCCGGCGGGGATGCGGGTCGCCGGATCCATCTGATTCGTGCCTATCACGGCTCGGGAGTCGCTGTCCGGCGTGATCACCTCGACGAGGCTGCCCTGGTTGCGCAGTGTCTCGAGCTGGCCCTCTTCGTCCATGCCCATTCCCGTGGTCGGGGCAGGCCGTCGAACTGGCCTTCGGGCAGTGTCCCGCTCTGAACGGCGATCAGTCAGACGTTCTTTGCCGCTATGAGGCGTTTCAGAACCTGCGCCACCACACCGTCTGGCCCATTGGTCAATGAGTTGCGCGGAGGGTTGGGCGGAGCCGGGGCGTCGATCGAGCCGCGCTTCGATGAAGCCTTCAATCAGAAGCCGGCAATGATGGGTTGGTTCAGCAACAGGCCTCCGGTCGATCCGTAGAAGATGGCGTCGCCGAAGGCGAAAACGCCGCCGTCCGCTGCGAAGAGCCAGTACCCCTGGCCATCGGGAGTGGTTTTCATCCCGACCACCGGTCGGTTGAGCCGGATCGCCCCGGTCGAACCATAGAAGGCGGCGTCGCCGAAGGTGAAGATGCCTCCGTCGGAGGCAACCAGCCAGTAACCACCACCGTCAGGGGTCGGCGCCATCCCGACCACCGGTTGGTTGAGCCGGAACGCCCCCGTCGAGCCGTAGAAGGCGGCGTCGCCGAAGGTGAAGATGCCTCCGTCGGAGGCAACCAGCCAGTAACCATCACCGTCGGGGGTCGACGCCATGCCGACGATGGGACGGTTGAGCCGGAACGACCCCGTCGAACCGTGGAAGGCGGCGTTGCCGAAGGTGAAGACGCCGCCGTCGGAGGCAACCAGCCAATAGCCGAACCCATCTGAGGTCGACGTCATGCCGACGATGGGACGGTTGAGGCGGAAGGATCCGGTCGATCCTTCGAAAGCCGCACCTCCGAAACTGAAGACCCCGCCGTCGGTCGCAACCATCCAGTAGCCGGGAGTGCCGCACGCCTCGGACCCGCCGATAACAGGGGCGTTCAGACGGATGCCGCCCATCGAACCGAGGAACGGCCTTCCGAAGGTGAAGATGCCGCCATCAGCACCGACTTCTGCGTAGTGCTGCTGGGTCTGATCGAAAAACGGAGCCCCGTTCGTCCCGGCGGTAATGACGCGCATCTCGTCGATGTCGACATTGGTCTGGAGGTCGACGTGAACCGTATCGGGCGAGACCAGTTCGACGGCGTCGGAGTAGGGGCCGAGCTCGAGGCCGCGAGTCGAAGCGGGGGCATAGACGGAGCCTGGGGCACCGACGGCCGGATCGGTCGCATCGAGAGTTTCCGATTGTACGATCACGCCGAGGACCGGAGTGCTGAAAGTCACTGTCGACGAGAAGTTCACGAAGGCCGACGGCTGTCCGATCGGGTCCGAAAAAAGGAGATAGCTGTCGATGGACGTGCCTGCTGCGATCTGTCCGGGTGTCAGCTCCGAGGCACGGTTGAACGTAGTCGGGAACGACCCTGGTGGCGTGATGTCCACCGGCACCGCAGCGGGGAGGGAGAGATCGGCTCGCTCCTCGGACAGATGGAGGGCACGGTTGCTTTCGCTGACGCCCTGGGCAATGACCGAGAGGGGCGCGGTGATCGCCTGCTCGCCGCAGATGCCGGAAACCGAGGCCTCGGCGCTCGCCCCGCCGACGGATATCCCGACGGCCGCGCTGGCCAGCATGATGACTACCACCAGACCACTGGAGCGATGTGTCCTCATCCGGCTGATGACTTGCATCCTTCTGACTTGCATTCTTCGGATTCCTCCTTGACGCCGCGATCAATCGTGCGGGTGGGGGTCATGCGAAACCTTGGAGAAAGCTCACGGCCACATCGGGCTGCGCGCTTCCACAGGCCGGGCAACGTGGACCGCCCTGGGGCACGTTGAGCCAATAGCCGTCTGCCGCCGACTTGACGGATCCGGCGAGCGCCGTGATGTCGGCGGCGGTGACGGGCCGGCCGGCGGGATTGGTCCCGATCCCGACGAGAACCGGAATCGATGCTGAAGCTTTGGCCTGTCGAACTGCCGCCAGGGCGAACGTCAGGGCTTGTGGGGTCGCCTCGCTCTGTTGAGCCTGGATCTCGAAGATGTCGGAGACCCGAGCGCCCTGCCCGGCGAAGTCGCTACCGAGGTACGCCCCGTACTTGTCACCGCTCTCATTTCCTGACTGGACGAGGGCCAGGTTCGCCGCCGGAGCGAAGATGAGCTTCTTGCCGTAGCTGTGGGCCAGGGTCAGCGCAGAATGGGCGTCCTGGAAGGGCTGGAGCTGCTCCGATATCGGGGTGAAGCTCCAATGTTCCAGATCGAGCAGTACAAACGACACCGACGGCGGGACCTGTCCGCTGGAGAGGGCGCGCCGCAACGAGCCGAGGTCGTCGAACGTCTGCACCAATGAGGCGTCCGGGACGAGCGGATCGGCTCGACCGTCGTTCGCGATCAGTAGCGTCTTTGGCGAGTTGAAGATCGCCTGCATCGTCCGAGTCGGCAGCCCGGCATCGAGGAGGTTCTTGAGTGCACCGTTGTTGATCAACCAGTAGGGCTGTACGACGCCGCCGCCGGCCGTTGCTGGCGCCGGCACTGTGCGGGACCGATCTACCTGGGTCACGGCTGCGGTACTCCCACAGCCGGCCACGAGGCCGGCTGCAACCGCGACGAGAACCCCGATGCGAGCAGTACGGAATCGGGAGCCGGAGGGCCGGGAAGGCCTCCATGACGTGGCGCGCCGGCCGATCACCCTGGAGCACGAGATGGGCATTTCTCTAAAAAGTGACTTCTGCGGACAGGCCTGCCAGCGCCGCCGACGAGGTCAACCTGCCCTGGTCGTTGTACAGGGCGAGTCGCACGGGCTGAGGATCTGCGGAACGCGTTGATCGTCTGCGCGCCGTCTTGGGGCTGCCGGCCTTGTCCGCTGCTTCGATCACCGGCGGTGGTTGCCTCGCCGAGCCGTCTTGCGACGAGACACTGAGGTCGACCAAGTAGTAGGTCGAGCCGGACACATTCACGGCATTCGGTTCGATCTGCAGGACGGTGGCTGACAATTTGGATCCCGGGAGTGCCGGCAAGGTGACCTCGGCTCGCTGCCCGCCGTGCACGCGTGCGATATCCGACTCGCCCACTTGGGCCACGATCTTGGCCTCCGGACTGTCCAGTGTGACGAGCGAGGCATATTGGGGCGTCTGGGTCTGGGGCTGGGGTTGCTGGGGAAAGATTTGGATCCCCGATGCTGCCGGTTGGGTAACTGGTTGCAAACTGATCGGCTGCCGAATGCCTTGTGGCGAGGCGACATCACCGACCTCCCCTGCCACTGCGGTGACCACCCCGGTGAACGGCGCTTTGAGCACTGTCTGCGTGATGGCTGCTTGGTCTCCGGCGATCGCCGCGCGGTCCCCAGCGAGGGCCGCCTGCGCGGAGGCGACCGTGGCGGAGGTGGCGGGCTGAGTGGCCACCGCTTGGTCCGACTGGGCCGTCGACAGCGCAGCCTGCGCCTGGGCCAAGGTGGACCGAGCGGCATCGATGCTCTGCTGATTGGTCGCCGTGACTTGCGCCAGGCTGGCCTGCGCCATGCTCAGTGCGTTCTGGTCGAGGGTGATTTGGTGCAGCTCGGTGGAGCACGTGACCTGTGGGGTCGTGCCGCCTGAGGCGGGGCAGAGGTTCGTGAATATCTGTTGGTCCGTCGTCAGTGTGGCCTGGGCCGACTGGACCGCGGCTTGAGGACCTGCCAGCGCGGCGCTGTTGACCGCCGTCATGTCGCCGAGGGCGCTCTGCGCGGAGCTGACGCCGGCTTGTGCCTGATTGACCTTGTCCTGGAACTGGGCCAGTTGGCTGGGCGTCTGCGGAGTCCCGAGCTGCGCCATGGCGGCCTGGTCCGACCCCAACTTGGCCTGATCAGACGACAACTTCGCGTTGGTCGCCGACGCGTCCTGGGTAGCGAGCACGGTTCCCTGTTGAACCGTTTGACCGGGTCGGACCTCGATCGATGTGATGGGACTGGTTCCGCTGAAATCGAGCTGGGCGGTGCGAAGGGGCTCGACCGCGCCCGGCGCGGATACCGGACTGTCGAAGAAGACGGAGTGGACGAGCACGGCGAAGGGGATTGCCGCGAGCACGCATACCACGGTGGCCAGGACCATCCGACGCCGCGCTCGTTCGGTCCGAGCCCTGGGGCGGGCCACCGGGACCAACGGTGCTGACGAGGCAGTCGGGGCGATCTCGGCAGTGGGCAGCGGTACGAGAGCGGTTGCTCGAGGCTCGGACCCCTCTTGGCCCGCGGTGATGCCGTCAAGGCGCTTGACCGCTGGCAGGCCGTCACTGATCACCGCGAGCATGGGATCCGGGCGCGCTTTCAACTGCTCGGCGAGCCACGCATCGAGCCGCGAGCTGAATGATGCGACCAGCTCCGGATATCTGTCTGCGACATTCGACTGCTCGTCGACATCCTCGACCAGATCGTAGAGCTCGTCCTCGGCGCGGGGGTAGACCCCTGGGTGGTAGCAGCGGATGTACTTCCAGTGATCGGTGCGCAGCCCTCGCTTGGCCTGCCAGGTGCACTCGCTCAGGGGGACTTCGAACCGATGGCTGAAGGTCGCCCCGTTGATCAACGGCAGAAGGGATCGCCCTGCGATTTCATTTGGCACCTGGAGCCCGGTCAGTTCCGCCACCGTTGGCAGCACGTCGACCAGTGCCACCATGGCATCGGATTGGATGGAGGGGACGCGGCCAGGTGCCCAGATGATGAGCGGAACATGGACCACGGAGTCGTAGAGTCCCGCATGGTCGAACCAGTGGTCGTGCTCGGTCATGTTCTCGCCGTGGTCGCCGAAGAGAACTACCACGGTGTCGCTGGCGTCACCGAGTTCCTGAAGGTGGTCGAACAGGCGCCCGATCTCGTAATCGAGGTAGGCCACTTCGGCATCGTAGAGATCCGCGATGTACTCGACATTCGGGATGGTGTCCAGATGGTCGTAGTGGTTCCGCTTGAAGAGGGGATAGGTCGGACGGCTCCGGAGCTGTTGCTCGGTGAGCCGGTCGAACCGCCCGACCGACTCGCTGGTGAAGGCTTCGCGAAATGGTGAAGGAGGAACATAGGGAATGTGAGCGTCCCAATAGTGCAGGAACAAGAACAGGTCCTGGTCGGCATGGTCGGTCAACCACGGGAAGGCGAGATTGTTGATGATCACTCCCGGAGAACGGGACCGACCTGGCGGTGCCATGTAGTCGTCGTAGCCCCGGATGAACCAGTCCTTCATAGCGAACAGGTGGTCCACAGCTCCGGTCCGGTAACCCGCGTGGTGGAACATCGTCGGCAACCATGGGACATCCTCGGCCAGCTGTGACCGAGGATAGAAATGCGACACGATTCCGTTGTCGACCCCGAATCGGCCGGTGAAGAGGGCGGTATGCGACGGCGTGGTGGGGATGTCGGTGGCAAAGGCCCTGGTGAAGCTCGCACCCTCAGCCGCGATTCGGTCGAGATTCGGGGTGAGTCCCGGCTGGCGATCGGGTCCGAAGACGCGATCAGCCCGCAAGGTGTCCAATGAGATAGTCAGGACCTTCACGGTTGCTCCCTCAACACTCCGTCATCGTGCGAGCGGACCGTGTGAGAGTGCACCGCCTTGGGTGGCGATCCCCTTCGCCTAGAGCCGATGCATTGCCGCGCACCGCCGTCGCGCACGGCACAGGTTAGGAGTTTCGATGGAGTGTCGCATCGTCAATATTGGGGAATGTGGTGATGGTTTTGATGACCGGTTGCCTTCCACTGCTTTTGTCGCCTTCAGGTCGGTCGGGTTGTCGGCGGGAACGGCGACGGTGTGCCTTTCCGGCTGTGGCTAGGCTTCCTCTCCCCGGCGGAACGAGTCGCAACTCATGCTGGGAGGACGCCGGCAGGGGGGCGCATGCATACGAATCTGCTCAATGGACCGGCCCCTTTCGTGGCGATCGTCACGGCGGCGATGGTCCTGCTCGTGCTATTGGCGTACCCCGTGCGTCGGACCTATCCCGACGATCGTGGGGACGGCCTGAGTCTGGTGTTGCTGCCCGCGCCAAAGGTGCCTTCGATGTGGCGCGCGCCGGCACTCGTTGCCGCCTTCACGGTTCTCACCGTGCTGGACCACTCGATCGAAGGTCCGCTGAAGCCGGATTCTCTCTATGCCACGGCCGTCCGGCGTCTCGTCGAGTCAGTGGTCCATGCCCCGATCGAGTTGCAGGGCTCTCTGACGAATTTCTCGATGGGACTTCGCTTCCTAGTCGTTGGATCCATGTTGACGCTGGCCGTCGTCGGCCGCGGCTCCGGTTCGCGGCGTCTGCTGGCCGCACTGCAGGCGGTTTGGTACCTGGGCGCCATGATCGTGATCGATGCCGTTCTGATCGTGAGCCAGATCGTCACGGGTGCCCCGGTCGGACCTACCACGATCGTGGGCGGGTTGGTGGCATTGGCAATCGCCTTGGTGGCGATGGCCCGGATGTTGTTCACGACGTACGCCATGCCGAGGCACACCGAGGTACCGTTCGTATCCCGCCCCAGGGTCGCCGACGCCGTGACGCTGATCGGGGTGACGGCAGCTGCGCTCGCACTGAGCGCCACATTGGTCCTCATCCTCTATCGGTCCGCCGATGCGCACTGGCGCGGTGCGCTGCCGATCCTTATCCCCCTTGCCTTCGTTGAAGGATTCGTCATCGTGCGCACGCTGCTGCTCGCCGTGATCGCAAGCCTCACCGCCCGACCCGAGCCGCCGATCGGCGAACCGGTACCGATCGATGTGATCATTCCTGCTTGGAACGAGGAGGAGTGCATTGTGGACACGCTCCGAGCCATCGATGTGGCCGCCAGTAACTATCGCGGCAGGATCCGAGTGATCCTCACCGATGACGGATCCGATGACAGGACTCGGATGCTGGCGCTCGAGACCATCCGGACGTTCCGGTTCGCCACCGGCCGCGTCGTCCAAGGGCACCACGGCGGCAAGTCCTCCGCGCTGAACCTGGCCCTGGCCGAAACGACGACCGACGTCGTGGTGCGGATCGATGCCGACACCATTGTCGACGGCATGGCCTTTGTGTACCTCCCACGTTGGTTCCGCGATCCGGAGATCGGACTGGTCGAGGCCATGATGTTTCCTCGGTGGCGACGATCGTTGTTCCCCCATATGCGCCTGTTCGAGGAACTGAAGCAGTTCGGGTTCATCCATCCCGCGATGCAAGTAGTCGACGGGGTGAACGTCGTTCCCGGTGTGTTCACCGCCTTCCGCCGGGCGGTTGCCCAAGGGCTGGGTGGCTTCACCGTCGGGATGAACGGAGAGGACGGCGACTTCACATTGCGGACCAGCCGGATGGGATTCCGGACGATCTTCGACCCTCGGATCGTCGTGTTCGAGGACGTTCCCCCCTCCTACCTCGGCATCAGAGAACAGCGAATCCGCTGGGCGCGAGCCACCATGCACAATCAGGCACGCAATGGCCCCTACCGTTCGGGCATCGCCACCCCCAAGGTCTGGATGACCCAGACATACCAGTTCATTTCCCACCTCTTCTCGCCGATCCGTTTGATGCTGCCCGTCTTCTTGATGCTGACGGGAATCTTCGAGGGTTCGTACCGCGCCGCCATCCTTGTCTTCGTCGGCGTCTGGTTCGGCTTTTCGGTCGCCTTTACGGCCCTCGAGTCGATCCTCGCAGTGGGGTGGGGCCAGGCTCGCCATTTGGGATGGGTCCTCATGTGGCCGTTGTGGCAGTTGTGCCTCATCCTTTGGTCGACCGAGAACTGGTTGAGCCTCCCCGCTCGACCCTCCGGTGTCGCAGGTGCGAGGCCGGTGAATGTGACCGAAGCAGTCGTGCATTGAGAAACGTAGCGCCCGGGCGTATCTGGGCCCAGAATCGTCATTCTTGGTGATGCCGCACTGACCCGGCATCGTTATCATCACCAGGAGTGGCGGAATGGGCGGGTTTCCGGCGTCGGGTCGGTGTCGGAATTGCGGCGGCTGCGGTCTCGGTCGTGGTTTTGGTCGATCCCGCCGGTGCGGCGACCGCACCAACCGGAGTCGCCTATGCCTGGCACGATAACGACGCCGGCCAGCTCGGGATCGGCTCGTACGACAACAGCAACACGCCGGTAGCGAGTCATCTTCCACCTGGGACGGCGTGCATCGCGGTCGCTGGTGGACAGAGTGAAAGCTTGTTCGTGACCTCGACGGGGGTCGTCTACGCCACCGGATACGGGCATAGGGGCCAGTTGGGAGACAACAGCACGGTCAACGTGACCTCACCCGTTCTGACGTCGATTCCTCCCGGGGTCAGGATCAAATCCGTAGCTGCAGGCTGGGATGACGCCTTCGCCCTGACGACGAAGGGAGCGGTCTATAGCTGGGGCTGGAACAGCTACGGCCAGCTCGGCGTCGGAACGACCGGCAAGCAGAGCAACGTACCGGTCCTCACCCACCTGCCGACCGGCGTCACGGTCAAGGCGATTGTCGCCGGGAAGTACCACGTGCTTGCCCTCACCTCGACCGGGAGCGTCTACGCCTGGGGGTCGAACGCATTCGGTCAGCTCGGGGACGGTACGACGGCAGACCGCAATCTGCCCGTGCTGGTCCAGCTCCCCGCTGGGACCACGGTTACCGCCATCGGCGCAGGAGACGGTCACAGTCTCGCGGTCACGTCCACCGGGTCGGTTTATGCCTGGGGTGACAACGACTATGGACAGCTCGGTGACGGGACGACGACACAGCGCAACCTGCCCGTGCCGGTACAGCTCCCGACTGGGGTCGTAGTCAAGACGGTGACTGCGGGCGGCGTGTCGCCGACGGCACGGATCGTAACCGGTGACTATTCGATGGCAATGAGTGGCAGCGGGCGCGTCTTCGCCTGGGGCTCGAACGCGAACGGCCAGCTCGGCGACGGGAGCACGACGTCGAGCGCGGTTCCGGTAGCTGTGAAACTGCCCGCTGGCGTGGAGGCTCGCGCGATCTCCTCTGCGTCGAATTACGGCTGGGCGCTGACCAGAACCGGAGCGATCTACTCGTGGGGATTCGATGCCGGCCCGCTCCCTGTGGCCACCGTCCTCCCATCAGGAACGAGCGGAGTCTCCATCGGCGTCGGACCGGATGCAGAACAAGTCCTGGCTCTGCTGGCGTAACCGGCCGCGCTATCCAACCGCGAGCGGCCCCGGGGCCGAAGAAGGGTTCATCGTGAAGTTCGCACGAACGTGCAGAGTTTCGTTGTGCGCATGGCTCGCCGCGGCCGCCGCCGTCGGCCTGTTCGCCAACTCCGGCCCGGCCGGGGCAGCGGCCCATCGGGCAAGCCTTGTCCGCGGAGCGTCGGATCACCGGCAGGCCGTGAACCAGAGAGTCTCGCCACCCGCCAACACGTGGCCCGAGTTCCACCACGACCCCCTCGAGACAGGGTACAGCCCGGACCCGCTGATGAGTGATTCGACCGCACCCGGCCTGGGCGTGCGTTGGATGGCCAACACGACCGCCTCGTCGTTGAGCTCACCCGTGGCGGCGTGGAGCTCCCAGTTGAAGAAGACAGTTGTCTATACCGGGAACGAGGCCGGCTATCTGTCGGCGTTCGACCAGGTCAACGGTTCGACGATCTGGTCTGACAACCTGGGCAGCGCGGTGCGCTCGACGCCTGTCATCGACGGCAAGTGGATCTGGGCTGCGCCGACATACGCGCCGAAGCTGTACAAGATCAATGCCGCGACGGGCGCGGTCAGCTGTTCGGTCCCGCTGGCAACCACGGCGAACGCCAGCCCGGTCATCGGCACCCCACCGGGTGGCGTCAAGACCGTCTACATGGGCATGAACGATCTGGGTACCCAATCGGGGCCGATCTACGGCATCAACGAAGCCGACTGCGCGACGGAGTTCCAGTTCACCGGCTATGCCCAGGAGAGCGGCATCTGGGACGGGATGACGTTCGCCTTGGACAAGAACAATCGCGCGCTGGTGCTCTTCGGAACCTCCGATCACGACGCCGGTGTCTACGCCATCGATGCGGTGACCGGTGCGCTCGTGTGGCGCTTTCAGACAATCAACGGCAGCACCCTTGCCGACGTCGGCTCGGGGATCACGGTCGCTCCGCCGGGCACGAATGGCTTTGCGGATGGTGTGGGCTACGCCGTGTCCAAGGACGGCAACGTCTACGCGCTCGATCTTACGACGGGTGCGGAATACTGGAGCTACAGCTATGCCCAGGGGCAACCAGTCGTCGGGAACGGAGCCCGCGACACGGCGGCGATCATCGGCAATCAGCTGGTCTTCGGTACGACGACGGGAGTCTTCGACATCAATGCCACCACCGGCGCCCTGAACTGGCAACATCCAGATTCTGTCGAGGTGCTGGGGGCGCCGGCCGTGATTGGCCCCTCCGGGCACGAGGTAGTTGCTTTCGACGACGTCGCCGGCCAGGTACACGTGATCACTCTGGCGTCCGGAGCGTCGCTGTACACCTATCAGACCCACAACTACATCGCCGCCTCCGTCGCCGACGTGAATGGCAATCTGCTTGTCACGTCGGCCGACGGCTTCCTGTACGACTTCTCCGTGGGTGGGGGCAACGGCGCGTCCGCCCACCACCGTGGTCTCTTCGCCAGCGGCCGGCTCCACGATCCCCAATCCCAACGGAAGCCTGGTCATCCAGGGCAGTGCCACAGCGCCCAACGGCGTCGCGGCCGTCGACGTCGACGTGCAGATGGACGGCTCGACAGGCAGTTGGTGGAACGCCAGAATCGGTGAGTGGAGCTCGGGCTCCGTCAACGATCCGGCGACGCTCGCCTCACCCGGCGCGACAACCAGCACCTGGTCGCTCGCCGTGCCGATGCCCGCCCGGGGTACGGTGGTGCAGGTCCTTGCCTCCGCCGTCGACAAGACCGGGATTGCCGACACCACCTGTGACCAGAGCGGGGGGAGCGCAGGACGGATCGACTTCTCGGTGGCCTTCAGCAACACGTCGCCCACGGTCCAGGCTTCGCCAGGACGAGTCGCACCCGGGTCGTCGGTCATCGTTTCGGGAGGGGGGTGGCAGAACGGCGAACAGGTTGCCATCACACTGCCAACCGTGCCCCCGATCAGCCTCGGTACGATCGCGGCAGACTCGGTTGGAAGGCTTCCGGCGACGGCACTGGGCGTCCCCACGACCAGCCCGACCATGACCGTGCCCTTCGGACCGATCTCGCTCCTCGCCACGGGGAAGGCGTCGGGGAGGACCAGCAGCTTTCCCTTGTATATCTCGAACAATTGGGATCAATGGCGCGACTCCCCGGCCAAGATTGGTTTTGAGCTCAACGACTCCGCTCTCGACCGCAACGTAGGAGCGAGCGGCAAGAGCTTCCTCGACCAGGCCTGGTCCTATCCGACGGGAGCTTCGATCCGCTCGTCGCCGGCTGTGGACGAGGGAGTGGCCTACTTCGGCAACGACGCCGGGACCTTCACGGCCCTCAACGTCGTCAGTGGTGCACCGCTCTGGTCCGAGAGCGTCTCAGCGGGGATCGACTCGTCGGCGGCTGTCGATTCCGGATTGGTCATTTTCGGCACGCAGGGAGGGACGGTGATGGCCCTCGACGAAGGAACGGGACGGACCGTGTGGACCGAGGTGGCTTCGGGGGCAGTCGAATCGTCTCCCGCAGTTGCGAGTGGGGTGGTCTACATCGGAGACGACAATGGAACGGTCTACGCCTTGAACGAGATGACAGGAGCCGTTCAATGGAGCCATAAACTGACGGCGGCGGTCCATTCGAGTCCTGCAGTCGCCTCGAGTCGACAGCTCGTCGTGGTGGGTGACGACAGCGGCAAAGTGACTGCCCTGAGCCAATTGACGGGAGCACCCGTGTGGCAGGACCAGACGAGCGGCCCGGTGAGTGCCACGCCCATGTTCTTCTCCAATGACATCTATGTCGGATCCGGAGATGGTGGGTTGTATGCGTATGTGGCCAAGACAGGCGTCCAGCAATGGAAGTTCACCACAGGGGGGCCGATCACGGCGTCGACGGTCACGTTCGGGACAAGCATCGGAGTCGGGTCGACGGATGGAACTGTCTATTACGTCGATTCCAAGACGGGCTCACTGGTGAACTCGCTTCCCGGGACCGCGCCGATCGTCGGGCTCGGGGGGTCGATCAATTTCGTTGTGGCGGTGACTTCCAAGGGAACGGCGTTCGCGTCGCGGATAAACGGAGCCGACCAGACTTGGAAATGGGTAGCCAGCGCCGGCATCGCTTCGTCGCCGACGATCGTGAACGGTACCATCTACATCGCCGGGCTCGACCAGGCTTTGCACGCCTTCACCGCGCCTGGCCGCCCAGTGTCTTAGGGCGCAATGAACCAGGAGTAGTCAAGCAGCAGGTAGGACGAGGGTGGTGCTCCCGTCGCCATTGACGGGTGAGATCGCAGCCCAGTGCCCGTAGCTCGCAGTGCTTGCCCCTGCCGCTAACGGGAGCTGTCCGTGTTCGTCGGGAGTCCTCTCCGCAGGGATTGAAGGCCGCCGACGAAGCAATGGCAGCCCCGAACGTGCGGCGCGTGCCGCCTGGATCAGGCGGTGGTTTGCCCGCTTCGTCGGGCGGGTACGTGGACGGGAGATGGAGCAGAACGGTGAAGCGCGCCCTGACAAGAGGCTGCTAGATGCTCCAGGTTCGCGAGCGATGTCCCGCCGGCGCACCTGGACGCAGCGGGAGAGGCTGGCGCCGAGGACCGAGCAGCTCACACTGAGCAGTCGTTGGCTCTATCTGATCGACCATTACTCGTCGTTGCCGATCGTCGCGGTCCTCGTTGCGCTCGTACTGGTGTGCACCATCATCGTCGGAGCCGTTCTCCGCTTCTCTGCGGGCTGGATCGCAGCCTTCGAGATCGGTACGTCGTCCGCCACGCTCATGATGGTGCTGGTCATCCAGCACACGCAGGGACGGGAACAAGCCGCCACCCAACGCAAGCTGGATGAGCTCCTCCGCGCCCTGCCCGAAGCCCAGAGCGGTCTGATGATGCTGGAGGAGGCATCGGACGACACCATCCGCCACGTGGAGCGGGACCAACGCGAGCTGAAGGAGACCGCGACCAAGGGCGAGTGAAAGCGGCTTTCGGGTCGAGGAATCACGGACAGGCGAGCGAACGCCTGGTGCCGGTTCACGACGCTTCGCGCCGCGAATCGTCCCTGGTTTCCTTGCCGTCGGGATGGGATGGTCAACAACCTGTGTTTGTCGGGAGTTGCCCGAGCTGCAGGTTGAGCTGCAGGCCAAGAGCTAAGATCATTGCGACCGGATTGCCGTGCGCAAGTGGGCGGCGCAGCGTGCTCGGAGCTAGGGGGGATTCACCGATGGGCAGAGGGACTCAACGGAGGATGCGGCGCCTGGGCGTCGCCGGTATTGCCGGCCTGCTCACGATCGGCGCACTCGTAACCGGCGCCGGTACCAGCGGAGCGACCACAAAGGGCTGGGCGCCCGGCGTCGGCAAGTCCCATGTGCTCTATGTCGGATCGTTCGACGGCGTCACCACGCCGCCGTCACAGACCTTCTCCAGCATCCAGTCCGCCGTGGACGCCTCGAAGAAGGGGGACTGGATCCTCGTCGCCCCCGGCGACTACCACGAGCAGGGGGACATGGGCGCCAACGCACCGAGCCCGGCCGACGTGGCCGATGGATGGTACGGGGGCGTCGACATCTCCACGCCGGGCATCCATCTCCGCGGGATGGACCGGAACACCGTCATCGTCGACGGGACCAACCCGAGCTCGTCTGGCCCGTGCAGCTCGGCGCCGGGCGACCAGAACTTCCTCAACGGCGAAGGCCGGAACGGCATCCTCGTCTGGAAGGCCAGCAACGTGAGCGTCGACAACCTCACCGTGTGCAACTTCTTGGCTGGATCGGGTAACGCCGGAAACGAGATCTGGTGGAACGGAGGCGCGGAGTCCGGTTCGAGCGGACTTGGCCACTACTCGGGCAGCTACCTGACGGCGACTTCCACCTACTTCGCCGGCAGTGACCCCAGCCATCTCAACGTCTGCAGCACCTGCGCGCTGTACGGGATCTTCTCGTCGAACTCGACGGGCCCTTCCTACCTCACCCAGCTCTATGCCAACAACTTCTCCGATTCCGGCGTCTACGTCGGGGCATGCAAACGGGCGTGCAACGTGACCATCGACCACGCCTGGATGGAGAACAACGCACTCGGCTATTCGGGCACCAACTCTGGCGGAAAGGTGGTCGTGCAGAACTCGAGGTTCGACGACAACAAGGACGGGTTCGACACGAACACCGCGCTCACCGGCGATCCTCCGCCGCCCCAGGACGGTCGGTGCTGGAGCCAGGTGAGCCCGATCACCGGCACCAGGATGTGCTGGGTGTTCACCCACAACCTTGTCGACTCCAACAACAACCCGAACGTGCCGATCTCCGGTACCGCCGGACTCGGGCCGACGGGAACGGGTATGACCATCTCGGGCGGGCGCTATGACACCATCACCGACAACGAGTTCCTCGACAACGGTGCCTGGGGTGTGGCCTTCGTGCCCTATCCGGACGGAAACACCACATCGGACGGCCGGACCTGCACCGGAACCAAAGGGTTCGTCGCGACGTCCCTCGGCATCTCGGGACTCGAATGCCTCTACGATCCGGTCGGCGATGTGCTGTCCGACAACAAGTTCTCCGGCAACGGAACCTTCGGCAACCCGACCAACGCCGACTATGCGAACCTGCTGATCGCCGGCGGTCAGCCCGCCAACTGCTTCGTCGGCAACACCGAGTGGAACTCGACGTTCACCCAGCAAACGGGACCGGCTACGAGTGCCGATCCCGGGCAGACGGCATTCGGCTGTGGGACGCGCACTCCGAAGGCCGGCTTGCTCGGGAGCAACACCAACCTGGCATTGTTGTTGCAGCTGGAGTGCGACTCAGGGCTGCTGAGCGGGTCGGCGTGCTCGTCGGCGGTCTACCCTCAGGCGACGTCCGTGGTGATGCACCCGCTCCCCAGCCTGCCTTCGATGCCGAACCCGTGCGCCGGGGCGCCGGCCAACCTGTGGTGTCCGGGAGGTACCCCGGTGTCTGCCCCGAAGGGGTAGCGCCACCACGGCCCGGTCCGGCCGGACCTGTCCGCCAGGGAACGCGGCGGCGGCATCGCCTCGGCCCGGTTCGTCCTACGGGATCGTCGCCAAGGCCGCTCGCGCTTCGGCGGGCATGTCGTCTCGCAGCCGGTAGAACGCCCACACGCCCCGTTTGGAGCTCTCGACGAACCCAACTGCCTTGAGCTTGCCGAGGTGGTGGCTCACGGTCGGCTGACCGAGATCGAAGGCGGCGGTGAAGTCACAGACACAGATGGGCTCGGCCGCCGCCCGCAGCATGTGGAGCATCTGGATCCGCGTCGGGTCGGCCAACGCTCGGAAGACTCCGGCGAGGGTCTCGGCCAGAGGGACCGGAAGGGGCGCCGCCAGTTGCACGCAGCAACCCCGGACCCGTTCAGGCGCCTCCGGGACCGATGCGCGCTCCATGATGTCGAGTGTAGTGGAGGCATTGACATATGTCGATGGCTCGGGTACGGTAGACATCGATGCTTGTCGATCAATAGCACCGATCAGTAGCACCGATCAACAGCCACCGATCGATGGCCTTGGATCGACAGCTTCCGATCAAGGAGAGGGATCACATGTCTCGAGTCCAGCTGGCGCTCAACGTCACCGACATCGATGCCGCGGTCGCCTTCTACTCGAAGCTCTTCGCGACGGAGCCGGCGAAGCGTCGGCCCGGATACGCCAACTTCGCCGTCGCGGACCCGCCGCTCAAACTCGTCCTGATCGAGGACCCGGCCCGGCCGGCGGGATCGGTCAACCATCTCGGCGTCGAGGTCCAGAGCACCGAGGCGGTCCGCGCTGCCCACTCGCGGCTCTCCGCTGCCGGGCTCGCCACGACGGTCGAGGACCAGGTCTCGTGCTGCTACGCCGTCCAGGACAAGGTATGGGTCGACGGGCCGGCCGGGCCCTGGGAGATCTACGCCGTCCTCGCCGACACCGACGCCCCCGCCGACCAAGTGCGTTCGGCCGGTCCGAGCAGGGCGGCCTGTTGTGAAGCGCGTCCCGATCTGTCCGGCGACGGCACGCCGGTGTGCTGCTGAAGCGGCACTGCCCTCGTGGAAGCCCCTGCCCTCGGCCGGCGGGCCGCCGCCGAGCTGTTGGGCAGCGCGCTGCTGGCAGCGATCGTCATCGGTTCGGGGTTCGCGGCGGAGCGCCTCTCACCTGGTGACGTCGGCCTGGAGCTGTTCGAAAACGCCGCCGTGACCGGGGCGGGTCTGTACGCGGTGATCCTCATGGTGGGGCCGGTGTCGGGGGCACACCTGAACCCGGTCGTGTCGATGGTCGATGCGGTCTTCGGCGGACTGCGGTGGCGCGATGTGACCGCCTACGTCCCCGCACAGGTGGCGGGCTGCATCGGCGGAGCGATCGTCGCCAATGTCATGTTCGCCTCGGCCGCCGTCAGCATCTCGAGCAAGCAGCGCAGCTCCGCTGCCCACGCCTTCTCCGAAGTCGTTGCCACCCTAGGGTTGGTGCTCGTGATCTTCGCCTGCGCCCGCGGCGGTCGGGCGCGGTCAGCGCCGGCCGCCGTCGGTGCGTACATCGGCGCCGCATACTTCTTCACCAGCTCCACCAGCTTCGCCAATCCGGCGATCACCGTCGGGCGGATGTTCTCGAACTCCTTCGCAGGCATCGCCCCCGCCTCGGTGCCGATCTTCGTCGGCGCCCAGATGGTCGGGGGAGTGGTCGCCATCGCAGCTGTCCGCCTCCTCTATCCCCATGTCACCCCGGCGGAGGCGGCCACCGTAGTGCTGCCTCACCCCGACGGTGCCCCGACGGCCGCACCAACCGTCCCCCAGGAGCGCGCATGACCCACCGGCCTGTCGTCCTCTTCGTCTGCATCCACAACGCCGGTCGCAGTCTCGCCGGCCGGGTCCTCCTCGATCACTACGCCGAGGGCCGGATCGACGTCCGGTCGGCCGGTTCCGAACCCGCTGGTCAGCTGGAACCGGCGATGGTGTCGGTGCTCCGCGAGCGCGGCCTCGACACGTCCCGCGAATTTCCGAAGCCGTTGACCGATGCCGACGCTCGGGCGGCGGACGTCGTCGTCACGATGGGCTGTGGCGACAGCTGCCCCGTCCATCCCGGCAAGCGGTACGTCGACTGGGATCTCCCTGATCCCGCCGGGCAGCCCGTCGAGGTGGTCCGACCAGTCGTCGACGAGATCGACCTCCGGGTCCGAGCCCTGCTCGGGGAGCTCGTCGGCGCAGAACCTGGAGGCGCACAACCTGGCGGCGCAGAACCTGGCTGAGAGCGGTCGCTGGCTCGAGCCCCCCTGGCCGCGGACCGTCACGGCCACGTCACGTGCGGTGAGCCCCCCTCGGGCCGCCCGAGCGCCCCGGTAGAGTGGCGACCGTGGCTGAGGGGCCCGGGGCGGCGCGTGTCCACGTGATCTACGAGACGGACTCGGGCCGCCTCGACCTGCGCCTCTACGGGTCGGACCGGGCATCGGTGCGATCCTGGTGGATCGGGATGTTCGACTCGGCAGGGATCCTCCGCCGGACGTGGATCTCCAACGGAGCCGATCTCACCGCGGCCCATCTCCAGCAGTGGCTGCGCCCGATCGTCGGCTACGAGGTCGCCCGCCGTCTGTCCCGGATGGCCCTCCATGCCCACCGGCAGGCGACGGAGGGCCGCGACGAGGCGGTGGCCTAGGGACAGGGCCCTCGACCCGCACCGCACCGCACCACACGGCACTGCACCGCCTATCATCGGACCCCGGGGGCGGGAGAGGAGGCGCCGTGGCCAAGTACCTGTTGGAGGTGGAGTACACGCCCGAGGGCATCCGAGGGGTGAGGTCCGAGGGCGGTTCGGCCCGCCAGTCGGCGGCGGCCGCCCTCTGCGAGAGCCTCGGCGGAACGATCGAGTCCTTCTACTTCGCCTTCGGCGGTACCGACGCCTACGTGGTGGCCGACTTTCCCGACGATGTCTCCGCCGCCGCCGCGGCGCTCACGGTGTCGGCCGGTGGGGGGGCGTCGGTGCGCACCGTCGTGCTCCTGTCGGCCGCCGAGCTGGACGCGGCGGCGGCCAAACCGGCGACCTACCGCCCACCGGGCGGGTGAAAGGCGGGCTCGCCGGGCCCGCCGGATGCGCTCGGTTCATCGACAACCGTTCTCCGGGCACGTAGCGTTCGAGTCGCACGTCGTTCCTGACGCCGCGACCGGGGTGGCGCGGCGACCCACCGCGGTTGTGACCGACGCACCAGAGCTCGTGCCGGCCGAGGATGGGCCAGAGCGCCTCGGTGCGGGCGAGGACCGCCCGGTGGCGCTCGCCCTGATGGGGGCTACCACCACCGCCGCACCCCCAGCCGACCACGATCCGCGGTGATCGCTCGATCGCCTGCCTGACCCAGCGGTCGTTCTCACCGGGGGGCCCGCCGACGGCCTCTGCGAGGTGCAGTCGGTGCTGGTGGGTGTCGATCGATGCGAAGAGGTTCACGAGGACGAAGCCGCCGCCACCGTTGACCGAGCTGATCCGGAGGAGCTTCCGGGTCGTCGGGTCGTCCGTGCGCGCTCCGGCCGTCGAGGGATTGAGGAGGACGAAGGTGAACCGGGGGAGCCGGCGGTCCCAGCGGCGCTCGAGCCAGTACCGGTAACGGCCGTCGGGGCTGAAGACGGCGCGGCCGTCGACGCCCGCCGGCAGCGGCCAGCCGAGGTTCCTTCCGGCCGTCGTCGGTGGGCGACCTCGGGAGGGACCCCCTCGTGGCGGTCGATCTCCCGTCGGCCCGGCGCAAGGTACAGGCTGGCGTTTTGCGGCCGGTCGAGCCGGGTATCGATCGAGCACCTGGCCCGTCGAGCGGGGGCCGCTCGATCCCTGGTCGCCCCCGCTCCGGGTCTGGGTTCTTCCTTCGCAGCGTTCAGGGGTGCCGGTGGGCGGCCAGCCACCGTCCGGCGTGTTCGCGCTCCTCCACCGAGGGAAGGTGCCGCCAACCGTTGTCGTGCGCCTGGAAGATGAGGTAGCCGCAGGTCCGGCAGGTCCCGATCGACTGCAGCCCCCCGGGTTCGGCGGCATGGTTCTGGTCGAGCGCCTCCCCGAGCCGGATGGCCTCTCGTGCCAGCACGGCGGAATCCGGCGGGCCCGGCTGTTCGAGGGGCCGACCATGCCGTTGCGACTGTCCGGTCGTGTCCATGCGGCACCTCGGTGGAGGAGGACGGGCTCGGAGCCAGCGTAGTCAGGGTTCGGCTGCCCGGACACCCGGAGCCGGCCGGTCCGGAGGTCGATCCCCTGGGAGGGACGCTCCCGGTATCGTCCCGCTGGCCCGGTGCCGGTCGGGTGAGGGAGAATGGTCGGATGGCACGGGCAGGGCCCCTCAGGAGATTCCTGCCGCCGCCTCCGGCGGCGGGACGGCCGGGGGCGGTCGCCTTCCGTCCCGCACCTTCGTACGCCGGCGATCTCGGCGGGACCGGGCAGTGACCCGCAACGAGGCGGTCCGCGCCCGGATCAAGGTGATGATGGCCGACGGGGCCCGGTCGCCGGACGAGGCCGTGTCCCCGCCGAAGCCTGCCCTCATCCCGGTCGCCGACACCCTGACCGGCTCCGATGCCCCGGAGGGGCGGCCTCGGCCAGCGGCGGACGACCGACGGACGGCCCCGGGGCGCCGGTCCGCGGACGCCGGGGCGCCCGAGCGTCTCACGGCGGTGGCGGAGGCGGCCGAGCGGTACCGGCGGGCGTCCCAGAAGGTGTCGCAGGCCCGCAAGGGCAAGCAGAGGGTCAAGGCGAAGAAGGCGAGAGACAAGGCGCGCCAGCGGCTCTTCGGGGCCCTGTCGCGGTGGAGCGACCGGGAGGACGGCGCTCACTGACGGGCGCTCACCCGAGGTCGGCGGCGACCGAGTCGATGAGGTGGGGCCCGTCGTTCCGGGTGTTCCCGACCTCGCGCCCCACGGCGTGGCGCACCAGCGTCCCCTCCGGAGCCGGCTCCAGCATCCCGTCGAGCTCGTCCCGGTCGGTGAGCGTTCGGTCGAGCCACCGGTCCCATGATCGGGGGTCGAGGACGACCGGCATGCGATCGTGGATGCCGTCCAGGTCCGGCCCCGCCCGGGTCGTGATGATGGTGGCCGAGCGGAGCAGGCTCCCGTCGGGCTTCCGCCACCGTTCGGCCAGCCCGGCGAGGACGATGGGATCGCCGTCCGCACGACGGAACGCGTAGGGCTGCTTCGTCGGCCCGCGACCCTGCCATTCGTAGAAGGCATCGACCGGGACCAGGATCCGACCGCGCCGGAAGGCCGTTTGGAACGCCGGCTTGGTCGCCACCGTCTCCGCCCGGGCGTTGAAGGTCCCCTTGACGGCGTTGATGCCGTCGGCCCACATCGGGACGAGTCCCCACCGGTAGAGGCGCAGCGTGCGGGCACCGTCCCTGCCTTCGCTCGCGCCGGCGACCGGGTCGGTGGGCGCCACGTTCCAGTGCGGCTGCCACTCGTCGAGCTCGGGGTCCAGCTCGGCACCGAGCAGGTCGGCATACCGGGGGGATCCGAGTACAGGGCGATGCGACCGCACATGGCCTTGCCAGCCTATGCGGAGGTGTGCCGTGGCCGGCTGGTCGTCGGTGACCGACGGCGCTCCCGGCGGACGCTCGGGAGGAACGGTACGGTGCGGTGCCCAACGCCTGTGGGGAGGATTCGTGACCGATCTCATCGCGCACCGCGTCGACCCAGCCGACGAACGGCGCCATGCGCCGGGGCCCGAGATGCTCTGGAACGAGTCCTATTACCTCGATTTCGTCTCCGGCGACAGCTCCATCGGCGGGTACGTCCGGATCGGCTTCTATCCCAACCTGGGTGTCACCTGGTGGACGACCATGATCGTCGGTGCCGGCCGCCCGGTGGTCGCCTCGGTCGCCTACGACCTCCCGGCTGGCTCACGAGAGGCGCTCGGGGTGTCGGCCGGTGGGGTCGACGCCAGATTGGAGCCCGAGGTTGCGCTGGGCGTCATGGCGCTCCGGGCCACCGCCCCGGCCACGGCCTACGGCCAGCCGGCGGCGGTGTACCGCGGAGAACCCGGCCGGGACGTCGGCCTCGGGCTCGACCTCGTCTGGACGACCGACGGTGTTCCGTACCATTACGAGCTCACCACCCGCTACGAGGTGCCGTGCCTGGTCTCGGGTGAGCTCCGGATCGGGGACGAGCGGGTCCCCGTCGAGGGGCACGGGCAACGCGACCACTCGTGGGGGGTCCGGGACTGGTGGGCCTTCGGGTGGTGCTGGTCGGCCGCACGGCTCACCGACGGCACCCGGGTCCACGCCGCCGACATCCGGGTCCCGGGACGACCGGTGGCGTTCGGGTACCTGCAGACGCCGGGCCGTGACCTCCAACCGGTGTCGGACCTCGAGGTGACCGAGGTCCGCGGGACGGAGGGGATGCCGGTCTCCGCCCGCGCCCGCCTGCAGCCCGGCGGTCTCGATCTCGAGATCCGGCCCATTGCCTACGGGCCGTTGCTCCTGGTGGCGCCCGACGGCCGGACGAGCCGCTTCCCCCGGGCCATGGCCCACTTCGCCGCCACCGACGGGCGTACCGGCACCGGGTGGATCGAGTGGAACCAACCGGACCCCTCGGGCGCCGGACGCTAGTTTCGGCCGCCACGTGCGTCTGGCCCTCGTCCCTTCGTCGGACCGCGACGACTACGGGTTCGCCCATCGCCTGCGCGTCCGCTTCGCCGAGACGGACGCCATGGGCGTGGTCCACCACGGGGCCTACCCGGCCTATCTGGAGGAGGCCCGGGCCATGCTGCTCCGGCACCACGGCCATCCCTACCAGGAGGTCCGCAGCAGCGGCGTCGACTTCGCCGTCCTCGAGCTGTTCGTCGCCTACCGCAGGCCGCTGCGCTTCGACGAGCTGGTGGACATCCACGTCCGGATGGGCCCCGTGACCCGGGCCACCTTCCAGATGGGGTACCTGTTGGAGGTGGAGGAGCAGGCCCGCGCCACCGCGGTGACGGTCCACGGCGCGGTCGACCCCGACGGCCGGGCGGCCCGTCTGCCCGCCTGGCTGCCGGCCCTGGCCCGCCGCGACCCCGTCCGGTGAGCGACGCCCCCGGCCGGTCGAGCCCGGGCGGGTGAGGGGCGCCGCCCGGCTGCGCTCGATGCTCGGCTCCGACATCGCCGCCAGCTGGGTCCTGGTCCTGGCGCTGGGGGCCGCCCTGATCTGGGCGAACAGCGGGGTGTCCTCGTCCTATGCGACCGTATGGGAGCACCCGGTGCGGGTCGGCGGGTCGGCGTTCGCCGACCTCACGACGGTCCGTTCGTGGGTCAACGGCGGGCTGATGGCGGTGTTCTTCTTCGTGGTCGGGCTCGAGATCGGGCGGGAGCACCGCAGCGGTGAGCTCGCCGACCTGCGCACCGCCACGGTGCCCGTCGCCGGCGCCCTCGGGGGCATGGCCGGAGCCGGGCTGGTGTACGCCGCCGTCGCGCACGGAGGCCCCGGATCATCGGGGTGGGGTATCCCGATGGCCACCGACATCGCCTTCGCACTCGGTGCCCTCGCCCTCCTCGGGCGCTCCGTCCCTCCCGGGCTCCGTCTCCTCATCCTGGCCCTGGCGGTGGCCGACGACATCGGCTCGGTGCTGGTCCTCGCGGTCTTCTACTCCGGCCGGACCGATCCGCCCGCTCTGGTCGCCGCCGCCCTCGTGACGGTCGGGCTGGTGCTGGTCCGCCGGTGGCGCCGGTCGCCGCCACTGTGGAGCCTGCTCGCCGGGGGCCTCGTCCTGTGGGCGCTGCTGGCGGCCGGAGGGGTCGAGCCGGCGCTCGGCGGCGTGATCGTCGGGCTGCTCGTGCCGAGCGCGAGCGGGGGAGGAGCGGGCGTGCCGGCCGAAGACGTCGAGCGGCGGGTCGCGCCGGTGTCGGCCTTCGTGGTGCTCCCCGTCTTCGCCCTGGCCAACGGGGGCATCGTCGTGCACGCCGGGATGCTCCGGCCGCCAGGGGCGGCTTCGGTGTTCGCCGGCGTGGCCCTCGCCCGGGTGGTCGGCAAGCTGGTGGGCATCACGGCCGGGTGCGCCGTGGTGGTGCGGCTCGGGTTGGGACGGTTGCCGGCCGGGGTGGGCTGGGGTCACCTGGCCGGCGGCGCGGCGGTGGCCGGCATCGGTTTCACGGTTCCCCTGCTGATCGCCGAGCAGGCCTTCGTCACTCGCCCGGCTCTGGTGGGAGCGGCAGAGCTCGGACTGTTGGCCGGGTCGCTGGCGGCCTTCGCCGTGGGAGCCGTCGTCCTGGTCCGTGCCGGCCGCCGAGCCGGCGGAGCCGGCGGCGAGGGCCCCGGGCGCGGTGGAACGGCCGCTGGTGACGACATCCCGTGGTGACGACATCCTGTGGTGACCCGTGGTGACGACATCCGGTGGTGACGACCGATGTCGCCGCTCGCGCCCCGTAGGGTGTCCTCGCATGCCGCCGTTCCTCGTATGCTGGATGGTGTGCCGGGCGCCGTGCCCGGCGCTTCCGAGCTGCAGAGGGAGCGTGAACCATGGCCATCGCCATCGGCGACAAGATCCCCGACGTCCGCGTCATGACGCTCGGCCCCGACGGGCCCGTCCACGTGCAGACCGGCGAGGTGCTGGGGTCGGGTCGGGTGGTCCTCTTCGCCGTCCCCGGGGCCTTCACGCCGACCTGCTCGGACTATCACCTCCCGAGCTATCTGCTGCGTCACGACGAGCTCGAGGAGAAAGGGGTCGACCGGATCGCCTGTCTGTCGGTCAACGACCCGTTCGTGATGGGCGCCTGGGGCGAGGACCGCAAGGTGGGCGACCAGATCCTGCTGCTGGCCGACGGCAACGGTGACTTCACCCGCGCCGTCGGGCTCGAGATGGACGGCTCCGGGTTCGGGCTCGGCACCCGGTCGCAGCGCTACGCCATGGTCATCGAGGACGGGGTGGTCACCGTCCTCAACGTCGAGCCGGGCCCCGGGCTGACGGTGAGCGCGGCCGACGCCGTTCTGGCCGCGCTCTGACACCGGTCTGATCCCGAGGCGCCCGGCGGGGGCCGACGGGATCACGACCCGCCCGCTGGCACCGAGCTGCCGACCGGCATGTGGGCATCGGCCTCGAGGGTGCGGTCGACCGGTTCCACCACCGCCGGGTCGCCTGTGACGATGCCGAGCTCGCGGTCCGCCGTGAGGCTCGCCCGCGACAGGTTCTCCGATCCGACGAAGGCGATCCGGTCGTCGACGACCAGTGCCTTGGCGTGGATGTCCAGGGTCCCCGGACCCGTCGGGGTGATGTGCTCGTGCACACCGGCGCCGGCCAGGGCGGCGAGCGGCCGGGCCCAGCGCCGGTCGGCCGTCATGACGAGGTCGATCGCCACTCCCCGCCGGGCGGCCGCCTCCAGCGCGGAGTCGATCGGCTCCGAGCCGATCTCCTCGGTCTCGACCGTGACGGACCGGCGGGCGGAACCGATGAGCCGCGACCAGCGCGGCCCCCGCCCCCGGACTCCAGATCAGCCCGGGCGCGGGGGAGCCGGCCGTGACCGGGCCGCCCCGCCAGTCGCGGTCGAAGGTCGACTCGATGGCCGCCACCATCGACCGGCCGGACACCACGACCACGAAGTCGCGGGTCGTGGCGTAGTAGCGGGCGGTGAGGTTGCCGGTCAGGACGGCCGCCACCGAGCGGTCGACGACCAGCGTCTTCTGGTGGTCGAGGACCGAGGGCGGCGCCCACCGCACCGCCACCCCCGCCGCCTCCAGGCCGGCGAAGGCGCCCCGGTTGACCGAACCGCCGTGGTAGGCCCGGTCGAGCAGCACCCGCACCTGCACGCCCCTCCGGTGGGCCCGGGTCAGGATCGAGACGACCCGGGCGTCGGCGAGCTCGTACATCGAGAGGTCGATGGTGCGACGGGCGGCGGCGAGGAGGCGGTCGAGGGCGCCGTAGCCGGCGGCGGGCTCGACGGAGGTGGCGAAGCTCGGTCGCCGGCCGGACACGCCGGCAGCGGTCGACCCGGTCGGGGGCCCGGCACCGGTCACCAGGGCGACCGTGGCGGCGAGGACGACCACGACGACGGGGACGGCGATGCGCCACGACCGGGGATGTCGCTGCGAAGGTGCCACGCGGTCTCACCTCGGGGCAGGGGAGGGGCGGGAGGGCCCGAGCCGGGCGAGACACCACCACGGGGGTGGGGCTCCAGTGAACCACGCCGCCCGGCGCGGCGTCGAGGGCCGGCGCGAACCCGTCGGTCGCGCCGCTACGGTCGTGGTGGTGGATCTGGCCGATGCGCTGCGCACGACCGGAGCGGTGCGCGAATTCGAAGACGAGGCGGTGGACGACGCCACGCTCTACCGCCTCCTCGACACGGCCCGGTTCGCGCCCAACGGCGGGAACCGTCAGGCCTGGCGGGTCGTCGTGGTCAAGGACCGCCGAGCTCCGGGTCTCGATCCGCGACCATTACCTCCCGGGCTGGTACGAGTACCTCGCCCAGGTGGGTGCGGGGCTCACGCCGTGGGCGGCCGTCAACGACCGGGAGGCAGAGGCGGCGTCGCTGGCGGCCGTCCCCGGCATCGCCCGGGCGGCATCCGAGGGCCCCGGCGGGTTCGCCGAGCACCTGGACCGGGTCCCGGCGATGCTGGTGCTGCTCGCCGATCTCGCCAAGCTGGCCGCCGTGGACCGCGACTCGGGCCGGTACACCCTGGTGGGAGGGGCCTCGATCTACCCGTTCGCCTGGAGCATCCTGCTGGCGGCCCGGGTGGAGGGCCTCGCCGGCGTGATGACCACCATGGCGGTGAAGGAGGAGCGCTCCTTGCGGGGGGTCCTCGGCGTGCCGGACTCGGTGGTCATGGCGGGCGTGGTGGCCCTCGGCCGGCCTCGCCGGATGCCGACCCGGCTCCGCCGGGCACCAGTCGAGTCGTTCGCCACTATCGACCGGTACGACGGCCCACCCCTGGCACCGCGATGAGCACCGGTCGCGGTTCCCGACACGCCCGGCGCCGGCGCCGGCGCCGGTGAAGGTCCGCATCGGGGTCGGAGCGGGAGCGGCGTCGCTCGGGGACCCCTCGGCCCTCGCCGCGCTGGTGGACGATCTCGACCGGTTCGGGTTCGACTCGATCTGGTTGCCCGAGGTGCTGACGGCGCCGACCCTCGATCCGGTGGGCGCACTGGCCTTCGCTGCTGCCCGCAATACCCACTTGAAGCTCGGCACCACCATGTTGCTGCCCGGCCGGAACGTCGTCCGGCTGGCCAAGCAGCTCGCCACCCTCGACGTGCTGTCGTCGGGCCGGCTGCTCGTCACGCTGGTGCCCGGGTTGCCGCGCCGCCACGAGTCGGGGGCCGTCGGTGTGGCCGGTCCCGACAAGGGCCGGCACATGGAGGAGATGATCCCGCTCCTGCGACGGCTCTGGGCCGGCGAGCGGGTCAGCCACGACGGGGACGCCGGCCGGTTCGACGATGTGGTGCTGTCACCGCTGCCCTTCCAGCAACCCCTCGAGGTATGGACCGGGGGCATGGTCCCCGAGGCGTTGGACCGCTGTGGCCGCCTGGCCGACGGGTGGCTCCCGTCGGCGTGCACCCCCGAGGAGGTGGCCCGGGCACGCCCGATCGTCGAGCGGGCAGCGGCGGACGCCGGGCGGACGATCAGCCCGGAGCACTTCGGTGTCTCGATCGCCTATGCAGAGCGGCCCGTTGGACGAGGACATGGTCCGCGGGCTCGCCTCGTTGCGGCGCGGCATCGACCCCCGCCAGGTGGTGCCGGTGGGCGTGAGCGGCCTGCGCCGGCTGATCGAGGCCTTCGTCGACGTCGGTTTCTCGAAGTTCGTGGTCAGGCCGCTCCGGCCCCCGGCGTCGTGGCCGGCCGAGCTCGACGCGTTGGCCGAGGGCGTCCTCGACCTGCAATCGTGACCCGCGCCCGGCCGGTGGAGCTCGAGTTCGTTGCCCCCGACGACCCCGAGCTGCTCGCCCGGATGAGCGAGGTCGCCGCCTCGGGCACCGGGTGGATCAACGTGAAGCCGGTCGTCGACGAGGAGCACGTCCCGCCCGCGCCCGGTCCCTTCGCGTTCCTCGGCGGTTCGACCCACCAGGTGCCGACCGTCACCTGGATGCCCGGGCGCCGGGCCGGCAACGGGGTGCGGAAGCCCACCACCGTCGGTCTCCAGCACGCGGCGGGTCCGCGGATCGCCTGGAAGTTGCGTGACATCGGGATGCCGCTGCCAGAGGGCTGGCGGGTGACCCAGGACCACCCGCGCCGGGGGCTGGTGGCGCTGGTTCCCGCCGACGCCGACGACCGGGACGTCATGGGCTGGCTGCTGGCGGCGGCCACCTTCGCCTGCGCCGTTCCCACCACGGGTCGCTGGACCGCCTCGATCCACGCCGGACTGGCGTAGGGTCGGCGCCGCGGCACCCGCCGGCGGGTGCTCGGACGGCCGAAAGGGGAACCATGTTCAAGGGATTCCGGAACTTTCTCATGCAGGGCGAGCTGATCGTTATCGCCGTGGGCCTCGTCGTGGCGCTGGCTTTCTCCACGCTGATCAAGGCCTTCACCGACAACATCATCACCCCGCTCGTCAACGCTGCCGAGGGCGGCGGCAAGTCGTCGCTCGGTCTGGGATGGACGATCAACGGCCAACGGATCGACCTCGGCGCGTTCATCGCCGCCATCGTGTACTTCATCATCTTCATGGCTGTCATCTACTCCGTCCTGGTGGTCCCGTACCGCGCCTACATGAGGAAGCGGGGGGAGACGGTGTTCGGCGAGCCGGCTCCGACCAAGACCTGCCCGAACTGCCTGTCCGACGATCTGCCCGTGGGCGCCACCAAGTGCCGGCACTGTGCCAGCGAGCTCGGTGCGGCCTCGCCGTCATAGGGCCGGTCGGCGACCGGCCCCGCCGTCATGGGCCGGTCGGCCCGGCCTCGTGGCCGGCCTAGACCCGCAGCGGCTCGCCGACGGCTTCGGCCAGCGTCGGGGCGGCCGCCGCCTCTCCCCGGATCCGGCCGGGCACCCGGCGCCAGGTGACCGCCGCCACGACGAGGGCGATGCTCACCGCGGCGGCGACGGTCACGAATGGCAACCAGGCGGCGACGGCGAACGCCGCTCCGGCGGCGGCTGCCGCCACCGCCGTGCAGGCTGTCTGGCTGGTGGCGAACAGGCCCTGGACGTGCCCCACCTCTCGTGGTCGTGACCCCTGGGTCAGCAGCGACTGGACCGCCGGCATGGCGGCGGCGAAGCCCATGGCCTCCAGCGCTCCGAGGGCGACCAGGACGCTCACGTCGGGGATGAAGGGGTAGGCGGCACAGAGGATGGTGGAGAGGCCCAGCCCGGCCAGTGCCAGGGCCCGCCGGTCCAGGTGATCGGCCAGCCACCCGCTCGGCCTGGCCGCCACCACGAACGGCACGGCGAACAGCGTCCAGGAGATGCCGATGGCCACGCCCGACGCCCCCCGGGACAGCAACAGCAGTGTCCAGCAGATGTCGTAGACGCCGCTGGTGAGCCCGATGGCCCCCGAGCAGAGCAGGGCCCCGGTCATGGCGCGGCCGATGCCGCCTCGCCGGTCCGGACGGGCGGGGCCGCCCACCTCGCCACCGGGCGCGACCGTCCCGGGCGCGACCGCCCCGGGCTCGGGTGCCCGGCGAGCGGGGGCCGGCAACCGGAGGGTGGGGATGCAGGCGGCGAAGGACAGCAGCCCGGAGGCGAGGAACATCGTCCAGAGGTGGGCGGCCCCGACGATGCTCCCGACGAGCGGGCCGACGGCCATGCCGGCCAGCTCGCCGGCATAGACCGAGGCGAAGGCGCGGCCCGCGCCGGTCCAGGGGGACCGAGGCCGAGACGAGCGCCAGCCCGGCCACGGTGGCGGCGCCCGCTCCGACTCCTTGGAGGGCCCGCAGCGGGATGGCGGCGGGCGCGTCCACGGGCAGCAGGAACGCGAGGCTGGCGACCCCGTAGGTCACCAGGCCGCCGACCAGCACCGGCCGCGAGCCGACCCGATCGGCCAGCCGCCCCAGGGGGTACTGGGACAGGACCCCGGCGGCGTAGAAGGCGGCCATCACCGCCCCCGCCAGGCTGTCGGAGCCGCCGAGGTGGCGGATGTAGACCGGCAGCATCGGCACCACCGCCGTCGCACCGGTCCACTGCAGGACGACGGCCAGCGTGAGCGTGCGGACCAGGCGGGCGGGGTCGCCCGCCTGGGTCCTCAACGTCCCGCCTCCGGAACGCCCGGCCCGGTTCCCGCGTTGCCGAGATGCCACCCGCCGCACCAACCGCACTGATACGGGTCGAGGTCGGCGCCGGCCTCGAGCCGGAGCCGGAGCGCCGATCGGTTGGCCTCGGCCGCCGTCCCGAAACGGGTCTTCGCCTCGCCGTCGGCGCGCCAGTGCTCGCGCCGGGTCCCCGACGCCGCCACGGGACGTCCCGGCGGCGGCTTCCGCCGGCGGCCTCTTGCCCACCGGAGCCCCCTACTCGACGTAGACCGGCGGCCGCCGGTCCCGGAACGCCGCGGTGGCCTCCTCGAGGTTGCCGGTGTGGCCGGCGAGGAGTTGGGTCCGGTTCTCCAGGTCGACGGCGGCCCCGAGGCTGCCGACCTCCAGGGCGGCCCAGATGGTGTCCTTGGTCAGCGCCAGCCCGAAGGGGCTGGCGGCGCACATGGCCCGGGCGGTGCCGACGGCTTCGTCGAGCAGGCGGTCGTCGTCCACCACCCGCGAGACGAGCCCGATCCGGAGCGCCTCCTCGGCGTCCACCCGCTTGCCGGTGAGGAGGATCTCGGCCGAGTTGGACGTGCCCACGGCCCGGGGCAGCAGCCAGCTCACCCCGAGCTCGGTCCCGCTCAACCCGTTGTTGATGCCGGCCCCGCAGAACACCGCAGAGCGCCCCGCCATGCGGATGTCGGCCCCGAGGGTCAGGCACATGCCGCCTCCGTACGCCGGGCCCTTGATCGGCGGCGACGATCGGCTGGGGGAGGGCGCGCATGGCCGGGACCACGCCGCCCATGTACTCCATCGCCCGCATGCCGAGCCGGTGCCGGCCGAGACCATCGCTGCCCGGTGGGAGCCCGGCCTGCTCGAGCTCGAGCCCCGAGCAGAAGGCCCGACCCGCTCCGGTCAGCACCACCACTCGGCAGCCGTTGTCGCCGGCCACCTCGTCCAGGGCGTCGTAGAGGTCCGCGACGAGCGCGAACGACATCGAGTTCAGCCGTGACGGGTTGTCCAGGGTGACCACTCGGACCCCCGGCGCCACCGTTTCGATCGAGACCAGCGCCATCGCCCAAGCCTCACCGACCGGGGGCATCGGCGCCACTCCGGCCCGCGGTTGGGCCAACATGGCCCGGTGCCGATGGAGCCGTTCAGCGCGTTCGAGCCCTTCGGGGGCGGCCCGAGGCCCGAGGTCCTGACCGGCCGCCTGCTGGTGGCCACGCCCCGGCTGCGCGACCCGAACTTCGCCCGGCGGGTGGTGCTCGTCCTCGACCACGGCGACCACGGTGCCCTCGGGGTGGCCATCGACCGGCCGGGCGGTGTACCGGTGGGCGAGCTCCTGCCGCCAGTGGCAGGCGGTGGCCGCTCCTCCGGCCGAGCTGTTCGTCGGGGGTCCGGTGGCGAGGAACGCGCTCGTCGGCCTGGTCGCGCCTGGCTTCGACGGACGTGGCGGCCGACGGGGTGGGCTGGCGGCTGCTGGTGGACGCGGAGCGTCCGGTCGGCACCGTGGACCTGGCTGCCGACCCCGGCCCGCTGTCCGGGTCGATCGTCGGTGCCCGTCTCTTCTCGGGCTATGCCGGCTGGGACGCCGGTCAGCTGGAGGCCGAGCTCGGCGAGGGGTCGTGGTACGTCGTGGAGGCGCAAGCGCCCGACGCGGTGTCGGCCGATCCCGAGGGTCTGTGGCGGAGGGTCCTGCGCCGCCAGGGGGGCGCCCTCGCCGTCGTGTCCGGGTTCCCGCCCGATCCGGCCATGAACTGACGGAGCGGGGCTACCATCGGCGCGAGTGGAACCCGCCGCCCGCCCGAGCGTGCGCCTGGCCACCCGTCGCGACGTGCCCGAGCTGGCCGACATGCTGGTGCGCGCCTTCGACGACGATCCGGTCGCCAATTTCATGTTCGCCGGCGACGTGCGCCGGCGCCGCGGCCTGCACTCGTTCTTCACGTCGCAGCTGCGCCGCCAGTACCTTCCCCACCACCACGTGTACACCACCGAGGCGCGGGACGGGGCGGCGATCTGGGGACCGCCCGGACGGCACCGGCAGGGGCTGCGCGAGCTGGTCCAGCTGCTCCCGACCGCGCCGTTCCTGGTCAGTCGCCGGACCATCCGGGCGTTGACCCTGTTGTTCGAGATCGACTCGCTGCACCCCAAAGAGCCGCACTGGTACCTCGCCACGCTCGGGACCGAACCGGCTCGACAGGGCCGGGGGATCGGCTCCACCCTGCTCGCCGCGGTGCTGGAGCAGGCGGACGCCGACGGGGTCCCCGCCTATCTCGAGTCCTCCAAGGAGCGCAACGTCCCGTTCTACGCCCGGTTCGGCTTCGAGGTGATCGAGGAGCACCGGTCGAGGGGGGAAGGCCCCCCGATCTGGCGGATGTGGCGGACGCCAGGCCGACCGGAGGGTTGAGCCAGGGCACCCGCCGATCGCTCCGGGGCTCCCGGGTGACCGGTCAGGGCTCGATGTGCACGCCGTCGGGGCGGCCGTCGGGCATCGACGCCACCGACGTCAACAGCTCGTGGAGGGCGCGGGTCGGGGCAGAGGGAAGCCCCCGGCTCCGCTGGGCGACCCCGACGCGTCGGCGGGGCAGGCCCTCGATCGTGACCGGATGGAACTGCGCCCGCAGGAAGGTCGGGATGGCGGTGGCGGGGAGGATGGCGGGCCCGTAGCCCTCGAAGGTGAGCGAGGCGATGAGGCGGAGGCCGTCGATCTCGGCCGCCGGGAGCAGGGTGATGCCGAGCGGGCGGGTGACCGCGTCGAGCTCGTCGCGGAAGGCCGTCCCCGGCAGCGGCAGGAGCAGCTCCATGTCGGCGAGGTCCTCGAGCGAGACCGGCCGCCGGGGCGACGCCATGGCGTGGCCGTCGGGCACCACCAGCACCAGGTCCTCCTCGAACAGCAGGCTCGCCACGAGGTCGCGCCCGGCGAGCGGAAGGTGGAGCACGGCCAGGTCCAGCTGGCCGCCGGCCAGCTGGGGCTCGAAGACGGTGGTGTTCCCCTCGACGACCACCAGGCGCAGCTTGGGGTGGCGCTTGCGGACCGCGTCCATCAGGCGGGGCACCAGCCAGCGGGCCGTCGTCCCGATCATCCCCACCCGGACCGTGCCGGTCACCTCGTCGCTGGCAGGCCGCCACGTCCGACACCAGGGCGTCGAGCTCGGAGAGGATCCGGCGGGCCCGGGCCACCACCACCGCCCCCTCCTCGGTGAGGCGCCCGTCGGTCCGGTCGACCAGCGGGCTGCCGAGCTCCCGCTCGAGCCGGGCGACGTGGGCCGAGATGTTGGACTGGACCGTGTTGAGGTGCTCGGCCGCCGCCGAAAAGGTGCCGTGGTCGCTGATGGCGGTGAGAGCCTGCAGGTGCCGGAGCTCCATCAGCTAATCACGATAGCAGCTATCGAAATAAGCTGCTTGACTGATTGCTCGCGAGTGTTATACGATGGCAGCAGACCACAGGGTCACAGGAATCCCCCTCCTATCCTTGTTGCGTCAGTGCAAAGGGACTGCCTTCCCCCCTCGGCAGTCCCTTTGCCGCGTCCGGGGTCCTGCGTGCGGTCGGCCGCCACGTGCCGGTTGCCGGCCACGCGGTGCGCCACGTGATGCCGCCACCCACTTGCCGTGTCCCGGCGGTAGCGTGCTCGTGTGACCGCCGGCCGCCGTCTTCGTCGACCTCGACCGGACCCTGCTGCGCTCGGCCAGCGGCCCGATCCTGCAGCAGGCCATGGTGGCCGAAGGGGTCCTGCCACCGGGGCGGCGCCTGCCCGGGGACGGCCTCGTCTACGGCTTCTACAACCGGTTCGGGGAGTCGGTCCCCTTCATCGGCCTGGCCCGGGCCGCGGCCCGGGTCATGCGGGGCCGCTCGGTCGACGCCACCCGGCGGGCCGGCAAGCGGGCCGTCGAGCCGCTCACCGATCTGGTCCAGCCCTGGGCCCTCGGCCGCGCTGGCCGGCCACCGGGCCGAGGGTCGGGCCGTTGGTCCTCGCCACCACCTCGCCGGTCGACCTGGTCTCGCCGCTGGCCGATGCCCTCGGTTTCGACGCGGTGATCGCCACCCGCTACGGGAGTCGGGACGGGCGCTACACCGGCCGTCTCGACGGTCCGTTCGTCTGGGGCATCGGCAAGCTCGCCGCCGGCCCGTGGGTGGGCGAGCGAGGCGGGCGTCGACCTCGCCGCCTCGCACGCCTACTCCGACAGCATCTTCGACCTCCCCCTGCTCCACGCCGTCGGCCATCCCCACCCGCTCAACGCCGATCCCCGGCTGGCGGCGGTGGCCCTGGCCCGGCGGTGGCCGATCGAGTACTGGGACCGGGCTCCGGGCGTCCCCTCGCTGGTCGGCCTCGAGCCGTACCACCTCGCTCCGCCCGTTCTTCCGGCCGGAGGCGTTCCCCTACGCCCGCTTCTCGATCACGGGCATGGAGCACGTCCCGAGCCGGGGGGCCGTCCTGCTCGCCGCCAACCACCGCAGCTACTTCGACGTGGCCGCCATCGGCCTGGTCGCCGCCCGCCTCGGCCGGCCGGTTCGGTTCCTGGCCAAGCAGGAGGTGTTCGACGCCCCCGTCGTCGGCCGCCTGGCCCGGGCGCTCGGCGGGATCCCCGTCGACCGCGACCGGGGGCCCCACCCGGGGCCGGCCGGTCGCCGGGACGTGGCGTCGCCCGGCCCGTTGCACCGGGCCGCGGCTGCGCTCGAGGCCGGTGAGGTCGTCATCGTGCTCCCGCAGGGGACCATCCCGCGGGGCGAGGAGTTCTTCGACCCGGTGCTGCACGGCCGGACCGGCGCGGCTCGCCTGGCTGCCATGACCGGTGCCCCGGTGGTCCCCGTCGGGCTGTGGGGAACCGAGCGGGTCTGGCCGAGGTCGTCCCGCGTCCCGAACATGACCGCCTTCCGCCGCCGCCTCGGGTGACGATCACGGTGGGCGGCCCGGTGGCGCTCGGGCTGACCGACGCCGTGGCGGACACCGAAGCGATCATGGCGGCCATCACCGACCTGCTGCCTGCCGAGGCCAGGGTGGGGCGGACCCCGACCGAGGAGGAACTGGCCCGGACCCAGCCCCCGGCGTGACCGGCTCCGGCCGACGCCGGCCCGCCGGCTGCCGCCCCGGCCGCGATGGCCGTCGCGGGCGCTCGGCCTCAACTGGCTGTCCCGGGTGCTTCGGCCGGGGGAGCGGCACGGTGGCGGGCGGCCGGGTCGGACTCGCCCTCGACCCGGGCCTGCTCGGGTCCCTGGCCGCCGGCCGGCCGGTGGCCCTGGTCACCGGCACCAACGGCAAGACCACCACGACCAGGATGCTGGTGGCCGCCCTCGACGGGTCCGGGCCGCGCCCGGTGGCGACCAACGGCACCGGGGCCAACATGCCGGCCGGCCATGTCGCCGCCCTGGTCGGTGCGCCACCCGGGGCGCCGGCGGTGCTCGAGGTGGACGAGGGGTACCTCGGACGCCTCATGGTCGACACCCGGCCGGGGTGGTGGTCCTCCTCAACCTCTCGCGGGACCAGCTCGACCGGATCTCCGAGGTCCGGATGCTGGTCGAGCGCTGGCGGGCGGCGCTGGCCGCCGGCCGGGACGCCGGCGGCGGGCCCCGGTGGTGGTGGCCAACGCCGACGATCCCCTGGTCGTGCGGGCGGCGTCGGCCGCCGCCCGGGTGCGTCTGGGTCGGCGGCCGGACAGGTGTGGCGCCACGACGCCGTCGGCTGCCCGGCCTGCGAGGGACGGATCGTCTTCGGCGAGCCGGAGGGTTGGGCCTGCGAGCGCTGCGGGTTCGCCCGCCCGGCTCCCGACGCCCGGGTCGACGGGTCGGTGCTCGTCCTGGCCGACGGATCCCGCCATTCCGCTCGGCATCGGCCTGCCGGGCCCCTTCAACCGGTCCAACGCGGCCATGGCCGCCGTGGCCGCCACGTTGGTCGGCGGGGAGGCCGGTCCGGGCGGCGACGGGCCCGGCGACGGGGTGCCGTGCGCCCTCGAGCGGATCTCGAGCGTCGCCGAGGTGGCCGGACGGTTCTCGTCGGCCGTCCGGCGCGGTCGTCGGCTCCGGCTCCTGCTGGCCAAGAACCCGGCGGGATGGGCGGCCGTCTTCGACCTCCTCGACGAGGAGGGCACGCACGCGTCGCCCGTCGTGCTGTCCATCAACGCCCGGATCGCCGACGGGTTCGACACCAGCTGGCTCTGGGACGTGCCCTTCGAGCGCCTGTGCGGCCGCCCGGTGGTGGCGACCGGGGACCGGCGCCTCGACCTGGCCGTGCGGCTGCGCTACGCCGAGGTCGCCCACGCCGTGGTGGCCGACCCGGTGGCGGCCGTCGACCGGGCCATCGACCTGGCGATCGAGGGGCTCTCGACCCGGACGGCAGGCCGGGCAGCGGCGCGCCGACGGTCGCCGGAATCGACCTCATCGGGAACTACACGGCGTTCGCCGACCTCCGGTCCCGGCTGTGAGCGCCAGGGACCGCAACTCGGCGCTGTCGGTGGCGGTCGTCTACCCCGACCTGCTCGGCACCTACGGCGACGGCGGCAACGGGCTGGTGCTGGCCCGGCGGGCGGCGTGGCGGGGGGTCGCCGTCGAGCTCGTCCAGGCCGATTCGGGCCGGCCCCTCCCGAGCGCCGACCTCTACTGCATCGGCGGCGGCGAGGACGGGCCGGAGGTCCGGGCGGCCGAGGCGCTGCGTGCCGACCGGCGCCTTCCGTCGGCGCCGTGGATGCCGGCGCGGTGGTGCTCGGGGTCTGCGCCGGGTTCCAGCTGCTCGGCCGGTCGTTCCCCGATCGCGCCGGCCGCCCCCACGACGGGCTTGGCGCTCCTCGACGTGACCACGGCAAAGGGCGGCGGGCCCCGGGCGGTCGGCGAGCTGGTGGCCGAGGCCGCTCCCGACGGCCCCCGGCTGCCGGGCGGCGGCCACCTGCCCGCGCTCACCGGGTTCGAGAACCACGGTGCCACCACCCGGCTCGGCGGAGGCGCCCGGGCGCTGGCCCGCGTGGTCACGGAGTCGGGAACGGCGCCGGCGACGGCTCGGAGGGCGCCTGGTCCGACCGGGTCGTCGGCACCTACCTCCACGGGCCGGTGCTGGCCCGCAACGTCGCCCTCGCCGACCTGCTCCTCGGTTGGGCGCTGGCCGCGGCCGGGATCCGAGCCGGTGCCGCTCGAGCCGCTCGACGACGGCGGCGAGGACGCCCTGCGGGGCGAACGGCTGTCGTCCACGGCACGCCCGGCCCGGCTCGCCGGCCGCCGGAGGCGCTGAGCAGATCGGCCATCGGCATCGGCCCGGAGCCGGATGGTGGGGCGGAGCACGTCGGGGTGACGGCCCTTCGGTCAGACGGCCCGTTTCGGCCGGTCCGGCCGGGCCCGTTTCGGCCAGTCGCCCCGCCGCTCCTCGTCGCCGGCGCCCGCCACGGTGGAGGAGAGCGCCCACGAACGCCGCCAGGGCGAGGCGTCGGGCCCCTGCAGCGGCGGGGTGGTCCCGGAGGCGGCGCGGCGGCGGGCCGTCCACCAGTCGGAGCGGGCCTCGTCGGCCATGGTGGCCACCGCCGCCTCGATCCGCGCCCCGAAGCGCCGGGCGTCCTCGCCCTCGTCGGGCCGGAGCGGGGTGCCGAAGGTGACCGTGGTGCGGGTGCGGCGCACCCCCTTGCGCCCCTTCGGGAGGATCTGGCGGGTGCCGTCGAGGTGCACGGGCACGACCGGGCGGCCGGTGCGCGACGCCAGGTAGGCCGCGCCGCCGTGGAAGGTCTGGCCCCAGCCGTCCGGGGACCGGCCCCCCTCGGGGAAGATCACCAGGTTCCACTCGTCGGCCAGCAGGTCGGCGGCGAGCTCGGCCGAGCGCCGGTTGACCTTGTTCCGCTCGATGGGGATGGCGGCCAGCAGGAACGACCACGCGTCGGCCTTCCACCGGCGGTCGAAGAAGTAGTCGGCCGCCGCCGCCACCACGGTGCGGTGGCGGAAGCGCAGCGGCAGGCAGGTCGAGCAGGAGCGGGGTGTCGGCGTGGCTGGCGTGGTTGGCGGCGAAGATCACCGGCGGCGTCGAGGACCCGGAGCCCCTCGTCGCCCCGGACCGAGGGGGAGGCCACCAGGCGGGCCACCGGTCGGGCCAGGTTGTCGAGGACCACCGCCCGGGCCAGGCGCACCGGGTACCGGCGGGACCAGGCGGTGTCGTAGTACGCACCCAGCTCGGGCTCGGGCGCCGGCCGGGGCACCGACTCGGGCCAGCTCGGGGCGGCCAGCGGGAAACGGATCCGCCCGGCGCGCGCCGGCCAGCGACGACGGCGCGACGTGCCCGAGGGCGTCGCCGAGGCCCGAAGGCCCCCGGTCCCGGCGCCCGAGCACGGCGTCGGTGCGCACCGCCCGGCGGCTCCGGAGCGAGCTGGCGCTCTGGCGGCCCGGCCGTCACCCGACGTCGGCCATGAGGATCGGCGGGGCGTGGAGGTGGGTGAGCGTGGGGGAGGGGCCGACCACGTCGGAGGCCATCTCCAGCGCGTCGGCCAGGGTGGAGGCGGCCCGGAACCCGAGGCGGTGCACGGCGGGCCCGTCCCCTCCGACCACGATCACCGCGCCGAGGTGCTCGAGGGCGTGCGCGCACCAGTACCACATGTAGAAGGGATGGACCCCGTGGTAGGCGTGGCCGGTGCGGTAGAGGTGGATGTACCACGGGTCGGTGGCGAAGGACTCCTCGAAGCGGTCGGCGATCTCGACCGGGTCGGTCGTCTCGCGTCAGGACCTGCTCGAAGAAGTCGATGTAGCTCGGGTGGTGGACCGGGTTGAACTCCCACGGCGTGGGGTGGGTCATGATGAGGACGCCGCCCTCCCGCACCAGCGGCCTGCCGCGGTACAGGTTGAAGAAGTATCCGAGCCCGAGGCACGCCACCAGGATGGGGTTGAGGATCGAGTTCACGTTGTAGGGGCTGATGTAGGGGAGGCCCATGGTCAAGATGTCGGTCTGGCCCTCGACCGCCACGCCCTGCTGCGCCCAGACGTTGTCGGTGGTCAGCTTGTGCACGGCCTCGACCTCGCCGGCCTGGACCGAGGTCATCCGGTGGGGCGACTTGACCGAGTGGAAGATCTGCCGGGCCAGGCGCGACGGGGTCCGGTCGAGCGCCTGCGAGGCGGCCAGGTACCCGAGCCGGTCGCGGGCGCCCCACTCCCACTCCCGCTTCTGCAGGAAGGCGAAGGCCGGCGGGAAGGTGTCGTTGTTGAGGGTGGTCTCGATCTGGAACACCTTGACGCCCGCACTCGGCGATGAGGCGTCCCATCCGCCAGTTGGAGGAGTGCAGCTCCGAGCGGTGCTGGTCCATGAAGGAGCGGCTCTGCTGCATGGTCAGCGGGTTGTGGTGGTGGCGGAGGCTCCGGTAGCTGGCCAGCCCGGTGGCCACGCTCTTGTGGCCGCCGTCCATGGCCACCAGGTTGATGTTGACGTAGACGAGCAGGTCGCTCTCGGCGGCCCGCCTGTTGATCTCCACGTCCTCGTCCTGCGTCGGTCCGCCCGAGGTGGACGAGGGCGGACGGGTCCTCGGCGTCGTGCTGGGTCAGCAGCCCGTTCGGAGCGAAGGCGTCGTAGATCCGGTCGCCGAGCACGTGGCGGAGCTCGGCCTCGGTCATCCGCCGGTGAAGGGCCAGGGCCACGATGAGCTCCACGTCGTCCACCCCGGCCTCGGCCGCCAGGTCGAGGACCTGCTCGATGACCAGCTGGCGGATGTCCGGGCGCTCCATCGGCGGGCAGCGGCAGCGAGATGTCGTCGAAGGCGATGGTGAGCTTCATGCCGGCGCGGAGCAGGGCGGGGAGCGGGTCCTGGTCGCCGAGCGGGGTGGATGAGTGCGGCGCGGATGGCGGCGGCGGGGTCCTCCAGGGGCTCGACCGGCTCGGGGGCGTAGATCACCCGGCTGCCCTCGGGCAGGCGTTCGAGACTGAAGCGCTCGCCGTGCCAGAACAGGGTGGGCGGGGTGGAGCGGTCGACCTCGAGGACGAAGCCGGGCCTCGGGCTCATCGGTCGGCTCCCTTCCGCGTTGCGGAGATCGAAGGCCACCTTGACGGCGCCGCGCCGGCCGGCGGCCCCGGCATGGGCGATGGCCTCCTCGTACCGTTCGAGCGGGTAGGTGGCGCTCACCAGCGAGCCGAGCCCGGCCTCGGCGACCAGGTCGATGGCCAGCTCGAAGCGTGCGCCTGGCCCCGGGGGCTCCGCCTTGGGGCTCGACCCCGTAGGCGTAGGAGCCCACCAGGGTGAGCTCGCGGTGCCACAGCGGGGCGAGGTCGATCGAGACCCGGCCCGGCATCCCGACCAGCGACCACCCGGCCCCGGGGGCGCACCATGGCCAGCGAGGCGCCCAGCGAGTCGGCGCTGCCCACGCAGTCGAAGACGACGTCGGCGCCGTCGGTCAGGCGGCCGGCCAGCACCAGCGACCCGGAGCGCCGTCGCACGGCCCGGGCCAGCTGGTCCGGGATCGACCACCGTGTCGGCGCCGAGCGACCGGGCGAGCTCCCGTTGGCGCGGGTGCTTGGCCCCGACCATGACCGTGCACGGCTCGGTCGGGTCGCACGAGATGATGGAGGGCCGCCACCGTGGCGAGGCCGAGGGTGCCGGCGCCGACGACGGCCACCACGGCCCCGGCCGGGACGCCGGCCGGCGAGCACGGCATGGACGGCGCAGGCGGTGGGCTCGACCATGACGCGCGTCCTCGTCGCTGAACGAGTCGGGCACCGCGTGGACCTGGGAGCGCGTGGGCCACCAGTCCCGCCGTCGACCAGCCCCCTCCGGTGTCGGCGCAGAAGCCGGTCTGGAGCCCGGGGGCGAGGTCCCCGAAGGCCACGTTGCCGCACAGGCCCGGTGTGGCCGGCGGCGCAGTACGGGCACGGCGGGTCGATGTGGCGGGGGGCGCACCCGAGCACGGGCTCGATGACCACCCGGGTGCCCGGTCCGAGCGGCCGGCCGGCGTGGTCGGTGCCGCCCTCGTCGAGGACGCCGACCACCTCGTGGCCCGGGACGAACGGGAAGCTCACCAGGTCCTCGAAGTAGCGCGAGCTGCGGCCGTCGAGCGTGGCCAGGTCCGATCCGCAGATGCCCGACAGGAGGGGCCGGAGGTGCGCCCAGTCCGTCGTCCGGGAGGTTCGGGGGTCGCGACGTCGACCAGCTCGCAGCGGCCCGATGCCGGCGCCCCGACCCGAACCGAAGACCGACGCCACCCGGGAGGCGGCGAAGCGGGGGAGGTTGCGCTCGAGCACCAGGGCCTTCATCGGCCGGCCCCCCGCGATGCCGGCGCCCGCGTGCCGGCGCCCGGCGCCGGGCCGCCGGCGACGGGGCGGGCCCGGCGAGCTGGCGGCGGAGCCGCAGACCCGCGGCGGTCGACCGGCCCGAGCGGGAGCAGCGGGGCCGCGCCGCCGCCGGCCTTGTGCCAGTGCTCGACGTGCCAGCCCCGCCGGCGGGCGATGGCGGCCAGCTTGGCCTCGGGGTTGACGGCGACCGGGAAGCCGACCGCCTCGAGCATGGGCAGGTCGCTGGCCGAGTCGGCGTAGGCCATCGACTCCTCGAGGCGCAGCCCCTCGGCCTCGGCGTAGTCGGCGAGCACGAGGGCCCGTGCCTCGCCGATCGGCGGCAGCTCCTCGAGCCGGCCGGTGAAGCGGCCGTCGGACTCGCCGAGGCGGGCGCAGACGATGTCGTCGAAGAGCGGGCGGAGGGGCTCGACCACCAAGTCGAGGGCGCCGGTGATGAGCAGGGTCCGGTGCCCGAGGGCCCGGTGCCGGCGCACCCGGGCGAGGCCGGCGGGGAACGACTTGGCCAGCAGCAGGTGGTGGAACAGCTCGCCGGCGTCGTCGCGGAGCCGGTCGACGGGCGCGCCCTCGTAGCGCCGGTAGAAGGAGCGGAGGAAGTCGCCGCGGTCCCGGCGGTCGAGGGCCAGCAGGGCGGGCGCCTCGCGCACCAGGTCGGCGACGAACGCCACCCGCTCGGCCGGCCGGGAGGTGGCGTGAGGCCAGCCAGGCGTAGGAGTCGACCACGTTGCGAGGCGATGAGGGTGTTCTCGAGGTCGAAGGCGGCCAGGTGGCGGTCGGGGGAGAGGATGGCCCTGCCGGGCCCGCTCGGCCCGGGACGGCTGGCTCGACCGTTGCGGGCGTGGTCCGCACCCGGGCGTGCTCGATGACCGAGGGCAGGTGGATCGTCCCGGACGTAGATGGTCCCAGTCCACCGCGGCGGGATCGAGGCAGAAGAGCTCGCGGTCGTCGGCGTCCATGCGGTCCCACAGGGCGAGCAGGCGGTCGACCCGGTAGCGGGCCTCGGTCTCGGTGTAGGCGCCGTAGAGCTCGACGTAGCCGAGCGCCCGGTCGGCCAGGAGGTGCCGCTCCTCGAGGGCGGCCATCCATTCCGCCTGCCGCCCGCGGATCGGCAGGGACCCGGCGACCCGCTCGGCGAGCGTCCATGGCCGCGGCTCGCCCGGGTGAGCTGGCGCTGCACCCGGCCCCGGCCCGGGAACGACCAGGCCGGCACCACGATGGGCTGGCCGTCGGCGTCGTAGAGGGGGTGCTCGGTGAACCAGCCCTGGACCAGCTCGACCAGCCGTCCGTAGCGGAACGGGTTCCGCACCCCCGAGGCCACGTGGTAGACGGTCGGGCCTCGGTGGTCGGGCGGATCGGCGGCGAGCAGCGCCTCGCCGGCCACGGCCATGATGGCGGCCACCACCAGGTCGACCGGGATCACGTCGGTGACCCCCTCGGGGACCCCGGGGAACTCCCGGAGCAGGCCCCGGGCGTAGGACACGATGATCGGCTCGGCCATGCGGAAGCCGCGGATCCAACCCGGTCGGGGCTCGGCCAGGGCCGACTCGATGATCGAGGGACGGACGATGGTCATCGGGACGGTGTCGGCGAACTGGGAGACCAGCGCCCGCTCGCCGAGGGCCTTGGTGTAGGGATAGGCGTCGGGCCAGCCGAGGGACTGGGCCCGGGCCTGTCCGATCTCGACCATCTGCTTCCGCACCCAGTCCTCGCGGCAGCCGCTCGGCCCGCTCGGCCAGCAGGTGGAGGCCGGCCGCGCCCAGCTCGCCCCGGGCCTCCTTCATGAACCGGCTCAGACGCTCGGGCTGGCGGGACGCCGCCTCGGTGTCGCCGCGCTGGCGCCGGGCGGCTTCGACCTCGGCGCGCCAGTCGACGTCGATCGTGAAGGGGTTGCCGTCGAGGAGCTCCTCGCCGGCCTCGCCCTGGTGGGTGCCGGCCACGTAGGCGGTCGAGACCGGGATGAAGTGCTGTGGTCCGGCTGCGTCCTTCTCGCGCGGCCTGCTGGCGGGCCGCGGCCACGGCCGCCGCCACCCGCGACGGCCCGAGCAGGTTGACCTCGACGGCGGTGTCGAGCGGGGCGTCGAAGCTGACGGCGGCGGCGGAGTGGACGACGACGTCGCATTCGGAGAGGGCTCGCCGCCCGTCGTCGTCGAGCCCGAGCCCGTCGGTCGCCACGTCGCCGGCCACCGCGGTCACCCGGTCGCGCCACCGCCTGCGTCGAACCCCTCGCCGTGCTCCTGCGCGCAGGCGGTCGAAGCAGTCGTTCTTGAGGATCTCCCGGCTGGCCCGCTGCATCGGCGTCGAGCGCCGGCCCGGGCGGACGAGCAGGACCACCCGGCTGTCGGGCACGCGTGCGCAGGAGCCGCTCGACCAGTGCCGTCCCCAGGAACCCGGTGGCGCCGGTGACGAAGAACCGCCGCCCGGCGAGGGCGTCACGGACACGGCTCACCGAATCTGTCTACCATATGGTAAGTGACCGAGTCGAGCACCCGGAGCGGCGGCATGCCCGGGCGGGGCCGGGCGCGGCCGGACCGGCCGGCGTCCAGCAGCCCGGCGCCGGCGCGAGGCCAGCCACGCCCGAGCGCATCCTCGACGCCGCCCTCGGCTCCTTCGCCGCCCGGGGCTACGAGGCGTCGTCGCTCGACGCCCTGGCCGACGGGCCTCGACATCCGCAAGCAGACCATCCTCTACTGGTTCCCCTCCAAGGAGGTCCTGCTCGAGGCGGTCATCGACCGCAGCGCCGTCGAGCTGTCGGCCGCGCTCGAGGAGTCGCTGGCCACGGCCGGCAGCGGCTGGGCCCGGGTCGAGGCGGTGGTGCGGTCGGTGTTCCGGCTGGCCGCCCGCCGGCCGGAGCTGCTCGGGCTGGTCCGGGAGACGGGCCGGCTGGGGCCGCCGGCCGCCACCCGGTTGGTCGAGCGCGCTCGACCCGCTGGTGCGACCGGGCCTCGGAGTTCCTCGAGGCGGAGATGGACGCCGGCCACATGCGGCGACACGAGCCCCGCCTGCTCCTCCTGGCCATCTACTCGACGGTGATCGGCATGGTCACCGAGGTGGAGGTCGGTGCGGGCCTTCGGTGAGGAGCCGACGGCCCGGTCCCTCGTGCGGCGCCGGAACGAGATCCTGGCGCTGCTGCGCTCGGCGCTGCTCACCGAGCCCGGATAGCCGCCGCCTGCCCGGTGGCGGTCAGTCCGGCGTCCGGGCCGCCCGGCGTTCGCGCCACGAGGGCTTGGGGGCCGGCGGGACGGGGCGCTTGGGGGTGTAGCGCTTGTTGGCCTCGGGACGGGCCGGACCGCCCCTCCGCCCCTTGCGTGCGGTCGATCTCGCGGTGCTCGACGATCCGGGCGCGGCGCGAGCGGTGCCCGAGCCCGACTCCTTGGCCTGGGCGCGCGCCGCCCGCACATTGGCCGCGGTGTCCCGTTGGATCTTGTACGAGCGATAGAGGACCCAGATGGCGAGGGCGAGGAAGGGCAGGGCCAAAAAGAGGTACGAGTTGCTGAACGCGACACCGGTGAACAGCGCCACGAACCCGACCGGGGCGCGCCGGCCGAGGAGCGTCGCGGCGAACAGGAGCGCTCCGGCGACCAGGCCGATGACCAGCGTCGTCTGCGGGGTGAGCTGGCCCTTGTGCAGCCGGAAGTGGGAGTTCTGCGTCTCGGCCAGGTAGATGATCACCCCGAAGAGCAGCGCACCCCCGGAGGCGGCGAAGGAGAACCGCTTCTCGCGCTCGTCCAGCCGGTCGATGGCCCACTTGATCGAGATGTCGGACTTGCCCGGGTCGATGTTGGCCGACTGGACGCTGTCACGGGCCCGTGCGATGCGGCTCGGCTTGGCGGCCCGGCGGGCGGCGGCGTCCGGCAGCGCCGTCTCGGCGACCACGCCCGCATCCCCGTCGGCCTCGACCTCGGCGTCGGCCTCGGTGTCGGCCTCGCCGTCAGCGTCGGCAGCGCCTTCGCCGCGCCGGGCATCGCGTCGGGCAGAACGGGCCATCACCGAAGAGGTTATCGGTCGTCGGTACGGGGGTGGCCCCGGCCGCCGGCCGGCGCCGGCTCGGCCCGTTCACCGCTCGGAGGGCTCGGCGAGGACGAGGCGCAGGCCGGCGTTGGCCTGTGGTTCGACGACCCAGCGCCTGGCCGCCGGGCCCGGCGGACGAGAGAAGGTCCTCCGGTTCGACCGGGCGGGTGTCGGGCACGCCGTCGGGCTCCTCGACGCCGATCCGGAGATGGTGGACCCGACCCGGCCGCCCCTCGAGCCACTCGGCAACCCTGCGCTCGGCCGGCTCGCCGTCGGGGGCCACCAGCCGGAGCCGCAGTGGCCCGGGCGGCCACTCGAGGTCCGTCCAGGTCAATCCGCGGTCCGCGCCCTCGTCGAGGGGCTGACCGCCGAGCAGGTCGACGAAGAGGCTGCGTGCCGCGGCGCATATCGGCGACGACGTGGGTCACGCCGTACAGCGAGCGCCGGGGCCGTCGGGCCGCTCCCGTCCCGCCGCGAGCCGGCGGCCGGTCGGGTAGTCGTCGGGAGCGGGGCTGCGACCAGCCGCCCGAGGCCTGAGCGAGCTGGATCACGACACCGGTGGCCTGCTTGGGATGGATGAAGGCCTCCAGCCATTCGGGGTCCCTCAGGTCGATGCCGATCGGTTCGAGTCCCGAGCGGCGTGCCTGGTCGATGGCGGCACCGATGTCGGCGACCTTGAACGTCAGGTGGTGGGGCCCGGGCCCGCTGGTCCGGAGGAACCGCTCGAGGAAGTCGTTCACGCCGACGTCGTGGGGCATCAGCAGCTCGATCCGGGCGCCGTTGGCCAGACGGACCTGGCCCGGGGCGAAGCCGGGGCCCTGGCCGCCCGAGCTCCACTCCGCACCGAGGTCGACGGCATAGCGGTCCCAGACGTCCTGCCATCGGGTCACGGCGTGGGCCACGTGGTCGAGGACGGCTCCATCGATGGGCGGCGGCGTCACAGGCAAGAGCTTGGTCGCCGTCCCGCTCCGTTGTCGAAACGTCGGCGGCCCTCACCCTTCCCGGTTGTGACCGTCGTCGCCGCCCGGTACCGTCGCGCCAATGGACTTCCGCACTGAGTCAGTGGTCGCGCTGGCCGCGGAGGTGCGACAGTGCGAGTCGGTCCGCCCGCGAGCTCGTCGACCATGCGCTCGAGCGGATCGCGCGCCCTCAACCCCTCGCTCAACGCCTTCGTGGCAGTGGACGAAGACCGCGCCCGGGCGACGGCCGACGACGTCGACGCCGCGGTGGCCGCCGGCCGGGACGTCGGGCCGCTCGCCGGGATCCCGATCGGGGTCAAGGACCTCGAGGACGCCGCCGGTTTCGTGACGACCCACGGATCGGCGGCATTCGCCGACGACCGACCCGCCGGCGGCCGACTCGCCGCTGGTGGCCCGTCTGGTGGCCGCCGGGTGCATCGTGGTGGGGAAGACCAACACCCCCGAGCTCGGCTGGAAGGCGGACACCGACAACCCGGTCTTCGGACCGACCCGCAATCCCTGGAACCTCGACCACAGCCCGGGTGGCTCGTCCGGGGGGAGCGCGGCGGCCATCGCTTCGGGGATGGTTCCGCTGGCCACCGGATCGGACGGCGGCGGCTCCATCCGCATCCCGTCATCGTGCTGCGGCCTTTCGGGGATGAAGCCGTCTCTCGGGCGGGTGCCCAGCGGTGGGGCCTCGGCGCCGGACTGGCACAACCTGTCGACCAAAGGGGTCGATGGCCCGCCGGCTGGCCGATGTGGTTGCCGCCCTCGAGGTCGCCGTCGGACCGGATCCCGACCGACATCCGATCGTTGCCGCGCCCGGAGGCCTCGTGGATCGCCGCCCTCGAAGATCCGAAGCCGCCCCGACGGGTGGCGTGGTCACCCACCCTCGGCTACGCCGAGGTCGACGCGCGAGGTGCTGGCGATCTGCGAGCGGGCCGTCGAGGTGCTGGCCTCACTCGGCACCGAGGTCGTCGAGGTCGACACGGTGTTCGACGGCCGACCCCGTGGGACGAGTGGCTGACGCTTTCCGGTGTCTACAACCTGAGAACGATGGACGGCTGCGGGTAAGGGGCCGCCGTGGGACGGTGTCGACCCGGTGCTGGCCATGACCCTCGACGGGGCGGCGTCGGTGAGCGCGCTGGACGTCGTCCGGGCCGAGGATGCCTGTCACGCGCTCAACCTGCGCCTCGTCGAGCTGTTCCACGACGTCCGCCTGCTTCTCACTCCGACCGTGGCGGCACTACCGCCACCCCGATCGCTCGGCGGGCAGGGGCTGGTCAACGGCACGCCGGACTACAACTGGGTCAAGTTCACCTATCCCTTCAACATGACCCGTTCGCCGGCCGCATCGGTATGCGCCGGCCTGTCGGCGTCCGGCCTGCCGGTCGGGTTGCAGCTCGTCGGACCGCAACACGCCGACCTCGTCGTTCTACGGTCGGCGGCGGCGCTGGAGGAAGCCCTCGCCTTCGACGCCTTGGCGCCTGATCCAGCCGAACTCGTCCTCTGACACAGCTCGCACGCGGATCGGGGCTGGCGAACGGCCGGAGTACCATGGCGGCCGAACGGGGACCGGGCCCGCCGGGACCGCTTCACCCGGGCGTTTAGCTCAGTTGGTTAGAGCGCAGCCTTCACACGGCTGAGGTCGGAGGTTCGAGTCCTCTAGCGCCCACCGCACCGCCGCCCGCGGTGAGCCCGCGTTCAAGGTTGGCGGGACGGTGGTGGTCGGGACGGCGGCGTTCAAATCTCACCTCAGCTGTCTACCCCACAGCGGCTCTGTGCTCCCCGTGCTGAGGGTCAAGACGGGTGAGTACTCCCCGACCAACTTTCCGATCAATGATCCGCTACGCCGGGACTTGGTCAGGGGGCTCATCGAGGTCGAGCTGGGAGAACGTGGCAGCGACGCATCATCACGGACCCTGCTAGGAAGAGGGAACGTGGCCGCAACCCGAGGGTGACCTGGCGGCGGAGATGGCTTCGCCATCCACACTGGCGGCGTCCACGCTGTGAGCCGTCTGCTCTCCAGGTCGCGCGTCCTTGCCCGGGGCGACGTTGGGCGGTCCATACAAGACCCGCACGGCCCTGCACATAGTCTGCGACTGGCCCGGCTCCTTTCCCAACGGCCCTGAGATCGTCTGGCTACTCATCGGGGCGGCCGCCGACCCCAACCACTGAGACCCGCAGCCCCGCTCGGAGACACCCCAGCACTGGGCGGCCAGCAGCAACGACGCCGATGTCGCCGCCACGCTGATCGACGGCGGCGCCGACATCGAGATCCCAGACGGGTCGATCGGCACGCCGCTTGACAACGCCGTCGGCTACGCATGCTGGCGCGTCGCCCGCCGACGGGTGGACTTTCAGCGAGTCCCTGAGCTGTGGTGCGCTGACCTGTGCAGAGAATCGGTGCCGACTGATCACTACTTCGCGCAGGAAGTTCGGGTACAGGCCTTTCGATTGTTGGCAAATCGGCACTCGAGTCCCGAGATTGAGGGGTCTTCCGGTTTGAGTGGGGAGCGGGCCTTCCAGTCCTGAGCTGACCGTCCACCCTCGCGGCCAGGGGTCTCGACATCGTTGCGGTGATTCCAGACACCCAACGAAGGAGGCCCCCGACGGTGAACGACGGTACTGGGCTGGCAGAGAAGACCAGCACATTCCGGCGAGACCAGAGCGTCTGCTACGCCGCGTTTCGAAGCGGTCCTGTGCGAGAGATCTCCCCTCACCTCAACTGATCGCTGGCTCAACAGCCAGTCGTTCAAACGCGAGTGCTGCGGGCGACAGGCGACCAATTCGATGGACCAAATGCACCTCCTGAATGATTCGGGGTTCGAGTCGTCTCATCACGACGCCTCGCTCGATAAACGCGGTCACAGCATCACGTGGGGCGAGACACGCGCCTGCACCCGCCGCAACCAGTTCCAAAATCGATACCGGATGTGCTGACTCAACGACGACCGTTGGGTGAAGGCCCTTTGAGAAGAAGATCTCGTCGAATATCTCCCGGTTCTTGCTCCTCCGTGGGGGGGCTATGAGGGGATACTGAACGAGGCCATCCATCGAGATCGAATGCTTAGATTTCAACTCGGTGCCGGGGGGAAACACCGCGACAAACTCCTCCGGCTCGAGCGGGCTACCGCGAATATCCAAAGGAATTTGGGATAGGCGAACAAGCGCCATGTCGCACCGTCCACTGCGAAGAGCCTCTAATGCCTGATCGTCGCCCCCTGCATCGGCGAGTTCGACGACGACGCCGGGATGCCTGCTTCGAAAGGCCCCGACGAGGCCAGCCATCCGCCGAATCAGTGTGCGAGGTGCAGTGAGCTGAAGACGGCCTGACATTGCGCCAGCGATCTCGGCCGCCGAAGTCTGCAGGCGTTCGACATCGCGGAGGGTGTCGCGTGCGATCGCCTCAACGACCTCTCCGGCGGGGGTCAAGGCGATGCCCCGCCCCAGACGGACGAAAAGCTCCACGCCCAGTTCGGCTTCCAGTTTTGCCACGGCGTGGGACAGAGCCGGCTGGCTGAGGTGCATCGCTGCGGCCGCCTTGGTGAAGTTGCCATGCTCGGCCACAGCCACCACCGCACGGAGCTGACCAAACTCAATGCCTACTTATAAACCAGAGTTATCGCTGCGGTCAAGATGTTTTGTTGGACTTTTGCCTCGGCATCCCGTTAACTGGCGGCGAGGAGCCACAACGGGCCGAGGCGGCGCTAGACCGGCCAGGTCCGGTGCCTTCGGGGGAGAACATGGGCCGCTATGGGATGGAGATCGTGGACGGTGACGGCCACGTGGTCGAGACCCGGCGGGCCCTCAAGTCCCACGGGTGGTCAGGTGACGCGACCGAGCTCATCGATGCACTCCTGTCCTGGGAGGACCGTGAAGCCTGGGGAGGGTCGATACGCCCGGAGGTGACGACAGGTGCGTTCGACCCACTTGCACGGCTCGCCGATATGGACAAAGAAGGTGTCGACGTGGCGGTGAACTACCCGACCCCTTTGCTTGGTGTGAGCGACTTTCCAGACATTGCCTCGAGCGTGTCCGCCTGCCGTGCCTACAACGACTGGTTCGCCGACCACTACCACAGAATGGCTCCGGACCGGCTGCTAGCCATGGCGCTGGTGCCGTTGCGCGATGCCGACGAGGCTGCGGCGGAGGCGATGCGCGCCGTCAAGGATCTCGGTGCGGTGGGCGTGATGGTTCAGCCGTACGTCGGAGACCTGCACCTGTGCGATCCCGAACTCGACATCTTGTGGTCAGCCGTCGAGTTGATGGGTGTACCCATCGGGGTCCACGGGAGCCGTCATAGCTGTGCACCTCATCTTCGCAGCGAGAGTTTTCGCAACCAGGCACGGTTCTATGCTCTGTCGCACCCCTTTCAACAACAAGTTGCTATGGGAGATCTGGTCCTAGGAGGCGTTCTGGAACGCTTTCCCCGCCTGAAGGTCGTCTTCCTCGAGTCCGGTGTGGGATGGATGCCCACATACATCGACCGGCTCGATGAAGCCTATCGGTCGGTTCGAGAGGACTGGCCCGGTGCGGGGGTCGAGTTGGCACGTCAACCGAGCGAATACGTCCTGTCTGGTAACTGCTGGTTTTCCTGTGAGCCTGATGAGCCGAACCTGAGCGCAGCGGTCGACTGTCTCGGAGAGGACCACGTGATCTACGCATCGGACTATCCCCACTTCGACTGCTCCTTCCCCTACAGCGTGCACGAGCTCGTCGAAGAAAGTGGCCTGTCAAACCGCATCGTCTCGAAGGTTGCGGGCAGCAATGGACGCGCACTCTATGGTCTGTGAACTTCATGGCCCGCTGAGCGCGCGCCGCCCGTCCTACAGTCGAAACTGGGTGTTGAACTACGCGGCGAGTGATGAGCATTGCCAAGCGCGTAGGGCCCGACAATCGGAGCAGTCCGTCGTCGCGTCCGGACAGGAGCTCGTTGCATTGAACTCGCAGGACGCCGATGCAGCAAGTCGTGGCCACGAGTCGGAACTCGGCGCCACCAACGTTGGGGCCGTCCACAGATTGGTGACTGCTTGGCTGCGCCTCGCCGTGATCAATCGAGTCAGGCCGCAAGTTGTGCTTTCCCCGAGGAGGTCGGACGGTGAACTGCTCCGGTGCGGCGGCGCGGTAGTGGGGGAACCGGGGCCGCAGCGCCTGACGGCTGCGGAGTACGGAGAGCCGTTTATCGACCAACCAAGCCCGTGATCTAGCAGATGGGCCCAACGCGTGCGATTACAAAGAGTGCCGGTTATCGCGCGGCGCTGGCGGCATTGGGGGGGAAATGGGCAGGCTGATAACACGCCGGTTGTTGAGCGTCCTGCCGATCCTCTTCATCGTTTCGTTCGCCATCTATTTTCTCTTGGCGCTGGTCCCTGGTGACCCTGCAGTCACTCTGGCGGGCGGGGTCAGCGCTACGCCTGCCCAAATCGCCAAAGTACGGGCCGAGCTCCACCTGAACGATCCTTTGATCGCTCAGTACTGGCGTTGGCTCGTCAATGCCCTGCACGGCAACTTGGGCACATCGCTTTCGACGGGTCATTCCGTCAGTCAGCAGATCACGTCCCGGTTCCCCGTCGACTTAGGGCTCGTTGTGGCGTCTGCCATCGTGGCCCTGGTCGTCGGCATCCCGGTCGGCTTGCTTTCCGGGATCCGGCCCGGAGCAGCCCTCGATGCGGGTGCGCGAGCCTTCTCCACCTTGGGTCTCGCCATCCCGAGCTTCTGGTTGGCCGTGGTCCTTGTGGCCGTCTTTGCTGTGCACTGGAGAGTCTTTCCATCGACAGGTTATGTCGCCATCACGACCTCGTTTACGAGCTGGTTGCGCGACATCACCCTGCCCGCGATCACGTTGGGGATCCTTGTCGGCGCGACCGTCGCTCGGCAGTTGCGGGCATCCCTCATCGACACGCTCGAGACTCCCTACATCCGCACGGCCTGGGCCAAAGGCGGGACGAGGCGCTCGGTCCTGCTTCGGCACGCGCTCAAGAACGCCTCGATGCCGGTCGTGACGGTCTTTGGAATCCAGATCGGCTACCTGCTTGGCGGTGCGGTGATCGTCGAGCAGATCTTCTCGATACCGGGTCTCGGGACCTACATGCTCGCCGGCATCACCGACCACGACCTCCCCGTGGTTCAGGGAGTCGCCATCGTCTTCGTCCTTTTCATGATGGCGATGAGCCTGTTGGTCGACATCAGCTACGGCTTCATCAATCCCAAGGTTCGTGTCGCGTGACGACGATCGGCAGAGAGATGGAAATGGCGGGGGGCAAATGGCGATCGGCCATGACGTGGTGGGCAAGACAGCAGCGCACGCGGCTGTTCCTTTCGAAGCCCACCGTGCTGGTCTCGATCGCCTGGTTGCTGATGGTGGTCGTCTTCGCGCTGTTCGCCCCGCTGGTTTCACCCCATGATCCCGACACACAGGATCTGCGCTTTACCAACGTCGGTGTAAGTAGCAGCCATTGGCTCGGGACGGACGACCTCGGGCGCGACGTGCTGTCACGCCTCATTTGGGGCTCGCGGATCTCCATGCAGGTCATCTTCGAGACCGTAGGTCTTGCCCTGGTCCTGGCCCTGCTGCTCGGCCTTGTTGCGGGGTTCCGCGGCGGATGGATCGACTACCTGCTGATGCGCGGTGCTGACGCAGGCATGGCCTTCCCGCCATTGGTTCTCGCTCTGGCCGTGGTAGCTGTGCTCGGCCCGAGCGTGAACAACCTCTCGATCGCCCTCGCTCTGACATTCAGCCCCGGCTTCGCCCGCTTCATCCGCGGCCAGACCCTCGCCATCAAAGAGGAGTCATTTGTCGAGGCCTCGACCTCGATCGGCTCACCGCCGCTGCGCATTGTCATCATTCGTATCCTCCCGAACGTCCTGACGGGGCTCGTCGTCGGGATCGCCATTGCCTTCGGCGCTGCCCTGTTAGCCGAGTCAGCGCTCAGCTTCTTGGGCCTCGGACCGCCGCCGCCTGCGGCCAGCTGGGGATCCATGCTGCAGGAGGCCTATGCCACCTCCCTTTTTACCCATCCGTGGTCGCTCGTTCCCGCCGGAGCCGCCATCGCCCTCACCGTGCTCGCCTTCAACACCTTGGGTGACGCCATGCGCGACGCGCTCAGCGGCGCGCTGGCACCCACTCGACGCCGGCGTCATGGCGTCCGGCGCCTGCACGCGAAGCGCCAGCTCGGCGTCACGGTCGTCGAGCGTCCGAACAGGTCTGCCGGGGGTGCTGCCGCCCAGCTCGACGTCACCCGATCGAATGCTGAAACGGAGGTGCCTCTGCTCGAAGTTCGTGGCGTTTCAATCGACTTCGACGCGGATACTGGCCCGGTGCGGGTCGTCGACGACGTCTCGTTCGAAGTTGCCGCCGGCCGGATCGTTGGCTTGGTCGGCGAGTCGGGCTGTGGCAAGACGGTCAGCTCGCTGGCCGTCCTTCGGCTGCTGTCGTCCCCTCCGGCACGGATCGTCGGAGGATCCATTCGGTTTAATGGTAACGACCTCCTGAATGCGGACTTCGAAGAGCTGCGCCAAGTCCGCGGCCGCGACATCGCCATGATTTTCCAGGACCCACTAGCGAGCCTCGATCCGTCCTTCACGGTCGGCTATCAGCTCACAGAAGCTGTCCGCCTGCACGAGAAGGTGAGCCGCTCCGCCGCGCGGGAACGCGCCATGCAGCTCTTCGAGAGCGTGCACATCCCCGACGCCGCTCAGCGCTTGTCTTCTTACCCTCATCAGCTCTCTGGTGGAATGCGCCAGCGGGTCATGATCGCGATGGCCTTGAGCTGCCATCCGCGGCTGCTCATCGCCGACGAGCCGACAACGGCTCTTGATGTGACGGTACAGGCACAAATTGTCGAGCTCCTCCATGAGCTCCGGCAGACCGAGAATCTGGCCGTGCTCTTCATCACCCATGATCTCTCCCTCGTATCCGAGCTTTCCGACGAGATCGTCGTCATGTACGCAGGCCAGGTCGTCGAGCAGTCCCCCACGGCCGAGCTGTTCTCCCACCCCAGGCATCCCTATACCGCCGCACTACTCGCCGCCCAACCGGGCATCGGCGAGGCATCGGGCCGTATCTCGTATCTAACTGGCCAGGTCCCCCAGGCCGGCGAGTTCCCCGCGGGGTGTCGCTTCCATCCCCGTTGTCCATATGCCGAAGAGCGCTGCAGCCAGGATGCCGTCGCTATCGAAATGGTCGGCGAGGGCCGCCAGAGCCGGTGCCTCCGGGAGAGCGAGCTCGATCTTCCCGGCGTCGCAGCCAGCCCCACAGAAGTGACCGGCGACAACGTGCACGTCCCGTGAGCGTCGCTGGCGCCTCAGGTGGCGCATCGGCAGTCGCTGACATGGAGCCTGTGGCCGAGCTTCGTGGCGTGTCGTGCCACTTCTCTGTCCGGCTCCCCGGAAGGGGCAAAGGCCGGGTACACGCTGTCGACGACGTCGACCTAGCCATCGGTTCAGCGGAAACGCTCGGCCTCGTCGGCGAAAGCGGCTCGGGGAAGTCGACACTCGCGCGGCTGTTCCTCCGCCTCATCCCCCCGACGAAAGGAGTTGTGCTCCTCGGAGGAGAAGACATCACGCATGTCAGAGGGCCGCAGCTTCGTAAGCTCCGGCGAAGGATGCAGTTCGTTTTCCAAGATCCCTATTCGTCCTTCGATCCTCTTGCCACTATCGGCTCGAGCGTCGGCGAGGCCTTGTCAGTACACACCGAGCTCTCTCGCGCAGAACGCGACCAACGGACGATGGAGCTGCTCGACCAGGTCCAGCTGCCGGCTTCCTTCACCCGGCGTCATCCGCGCGAGCTGTCCGGGGGCCAGCTCCAGCGTGCGGCCGTGGCCCGCGCTCTCGCCGCGGAGCCGGAGATCCTGGCCCTCGACGAGCCGCTCAGCTCATTGGACGTCGCCACCCAGGTCCAGATGGTCGAGCTCTTGGGCGAGCTTCAGAACCGTCTCGGGGTCGCGTACCTTTTCATCTCCCACGACCTCAACCTCGTGCGCTCCCTGAGCAACCGGGTTGCGGTGATGTACCTCGGCCACATCGTCGAGGAGGGGCCCGTCGACGCCATCTACAGTTCGCCCCGCCATCCCTACACCCAGGCCCTCCTCTCAGCCTCTCCCAGCATGGACGCGGCACGCCGCCGTCAGCGCATCGTGCTCAATGGCGACATCCCATCTCCGCTCGATCCCCCGAGCGGTTGCCGCTTCCGGACCCGCTGCCGCTACGCCATGGAAGTTTGCGCCGCGGAAGAGCCAACACCCACCGACGTCGGCGGGCTAATGGTGCGTTGCCACCTGTTCGATCCGATCATCAACGGAGGCTCGCGCCGGACGATCTCTGCCCCTTGAGGGCACGTCCAGAAGGGTGCTTGGATGAAACCGAAATGGAAGGTGAAGTGATGAAAACTATGCTGGGAACCGTAGCCAGGTGGATCGTGATGATCGCGACGGCCGCGGGGCTCGTGGCGTGTGCACAGGCGAACGCTCCAAGTGCCCGGGCAACCTCCAGCAGAAACGGTGTCCTCAAGGTCGGCTACCCCTTCTCTGACGGGATTAATCCGGTCGCCTTCGATCCGCCGCAGTTCAATAGCGGCGCATGCTGTTTCGACTACGACTGGCCCATCTACGCCGGGCTGCTGCGTCAGACGACCAGCGGGGCTTACGTGCCAGACCTCGCCTCGAGTGTCAGCATCCCTGACCCCTCGACTCTCGACGTCCAGATGCGTCCGGATCTCGTGTACTCCAATGGGACGGCTCTGGACGCAGCCGCCGTGAAGGCCGGCTTCGAGCGCAACATGACCAACCCTAATTCTGCGGCGGTCAACCAGACCATGTCCGACATTTCGTCCATCAACGTCACAGGAACCGACTCGTTGACCATCAACTTCTCCTCGCCGGTCGCCGCCAGCTTTTATCCGCTGTTGGCCGATCAGGAGTCGTTCATGGCGTTGCCCACCGGACCGAGCACCGGCAATCCGAATACCAGAGTGGTCGGAGCGGGACCGTTCATGATCAAGAGCTACATCCCTGACGAGAACCTCGTCCTGGTCAAGAACCCCAAGTACTGGAACGCGAGGAGCATCGCCCTCTCGGGGATCACCTTCGTCAACGTTCCCTCTGGGCCGCCGCAGGTAAATGCGTTGGAATCGGGCTTGGTGAATGTCGAGGGGATTCCGGTCTCTGACCTCACGGCCCTGAAGAGCCAGCCCAACCTTTATACCTATTCGACCTTCCCGGACGCGAACTACTACAACGTCCCGGTGTGTAAAGCGTCAGGACCGCTCGCCAGCCTGAAGGTGCGTCAAGCCCTCAGCTACGCGGTCAACCGGGTCGCTATCAACAATTCCCTACTTTACGGGAAGGGCCAACCAGCTTGGAGCATCTTTCCGTCGACGAGTGCCTTCTACGACCAGTCGTTGACGGACACATATGCGTACAACGTGAAAAAGGCAAAGCAGCTCCTGGCCCAGGCCGGCTATCCGAACGGATTTTCGACGACGCTTATGGCGTTGCCCGAGGCAGATACAAACCAGTTGGCCACGGTGCTCGAATCAGAGTGGGCGCAGATAGGGGTAAAGCTCACAATCGTCCAGACGTCGAACTACGTCACTGACCTGTACGTGGACCACAAGGCCCAGATGGGCCTCAACCCATCCGGACTGCCCGGGATAGAAAAGTTGACGAGCCAGTTCATCCCCGGGCACACAGGGGACATCTGCAATTACAACAACCCGAGCCTGAACGCGCTCACTAGCGAGATCCAGTCCCTTCCTCCGACCAGCCCGGAGCTCAGGGCTGCGTGGGTGCAGGCCCAGGACATCATCATCAACAACGCGCTCGACATATACATCACGTTCTCGCCAGTGGTGACCGGAGCCAGCAAGGCGGTGACGAACCTGTCGGACATCCCCTACGTCGGCGGCGTACCCAACTACTGGGTGATGTCGGTTTCGAGTTGACGGCAATTGTTGACGAGACGGGTCCCCACCCGAAGACGAACGGGTGGATCAAGGGACCGTTCTTCAGGCTGGCGAAGTGTCGTGGTCGGTTTCGTCCGGATCGTCCTTTTGGCCTCCTACGAATCCGCCATGCTGTCGGCTCGGCGTGCCGCATTGCTGGTGCCGTCGCGTTGACTATCGCCGCATCTTGCTCCGCGTGCGGGACGACCAACAGCCCCACGGCGGCGCATGGGTCTAGCCCAGTTTCCGGTGGGGTGTCGGCGGGGGGAACCCGACGGGTAGCCGGTGCGACCTGCTCCGCGACACTGGCACCGGCGGGAACCTTGTCGAGCGTCGTCACCGCGTGCTGACCACGCCACAGCTGATCGCGCTCACCAGGCGTCCGGAGCGCACCGTCGACTACCGGCTCACCCGGCTCGGATCCGCTGGGCTGGTGGATCGCACCCGCCCGCACCCGTCGTCAAGGCTCGGCGCCGTTCTTCTGGTGGCTGACCCGCGGCGGACTGGGCCGACGGGTTACGTCAGGCGATCGCAGCCGAGGTGGCGACTCACCACGCGGACACCACCGCGGAACGCGACTGCTCGCCAGCCAACGCAAACGTCTCGAAGGCGAACGCTTCTAGCTCATGGAGGCCTATTACGCGAATGCCATCGACGTCGCAATGCTGCGGCGGGAACAAGACCGCATCGGCACCGAGCTACGCGCCGTCGAGGCACGGCAGGCCATCATCGAGTCGAGCCTCGACGACTGGCACGAAGTGATGAACCTCGCCCTGCGGTTCTCCACCAGCTGCGCCCGCGCCTACCGGCGCGCCGGCGACCGGACTCGGTATTCAGGAGGACGAGCAGCTGGTGGTCGATGGACGACAGGTGAGCGGCAACGCCAGCACGTCCGCCGCTCCCGCCGCCCGAGGCGGGATGAGGACAAGCAGTAGCAAGATCATCCCTACAGGTCGCCGACACCGGCAAGGGCCAGATCGGCGCCCTGACCGGCGCCTTTGCGACGGGGGACCTCGCGGTTCGGGTCATGACCGATCCGCGAGGTGCGGGGGACCGTTGAGGTCGAGTCCACCCGCGACGAAGCCTCTGGCGACCGGCCGAAACGGGATTCGGGGTTTTGGGTAGCTGGACGTGGGGATGTGCCCACGGCCGGGACGTGCGCCACTCTTGGACCGCGGAGGACACCTCGATCGCGGCCAGAAGTCGAGGGGGCTTCGAAGATTTTTCCTCGACCCATATGCGCAGCTTGAGCCCGTTTTTGGATCGATCGAATACTTCGAGGGTCCTGCGGTGCTCTTGACAGCTCGGTTCTGATCTGTTGTATTCCTGTCCTATGTCAGTAGGTAAAAGGACTAGCCTGGGTGATGAGGCCGGCGCTGCTCCAGACGTCGCTGCTGATGGCGATGGCCCGGCCACAGCACGCGGGCCGGGGTCGGCCATCGAATTCCGGCTCGACCTCGCCTCTGGTGTGCCGACCTACCTGCAGCTCGTCCAGCAGGTGGAGCACGCGTTGCGGCTTGGTTACCTCAAGCCCGGCGACCAGCTGCCCAAGGTGAGGGATGTAGTCGCGTCGCTCGCCATCAACCCCAACACCGTGCTCAAGTCCTACCGGGAGCTCGAGCTCAAGGGCCTGACGACCGGCCGCCCGGGCCAGGGCACGTTCATTCAGGCGTCGGTAAGCCAGGTCGCGCTCCCCGAGCTGACCGGGTTGCGTCGTTCCCTGATCACCTGGCTGACCACCGCCGACACGGCCGGATTGGACGAGGACGGGATCGTGGCGCTGTTCACCAGCGTGTTGCGGGATTTTCGTGAGCGCCGCGGCAGCTCTCGCGATCGCCGTGGCGCGCCATCCAGCGAAACGGAGGGTGTCGCATGAACGTCATCGAAGCCAACGACCTCACGAAACGCTATGGCAGCACGTGGGCCCTGCGTGAGTGCACTCTGGCCGTTCCCGATGGGCACGTGGCGGCGATCGTCGGACCGAACGGCGCCGGCAAGACCACCCTGTTGAACCTGGCGGTAGGCCTCACGGACCCGACCGCCGGCGCCGTGATCGTCCTCGGGCATATGCGGCCCGGGTCGTCGGCCGCGCTTGACGCCATCGCGTTCGTCGCCCAGGACGCGCCGCTGTACACGAACCTCTCGGCAGCGGACATGCTGCATTTGACCCGCAACCTGAATCGGCACTTCGACCAGAACTACGCCGAAGCCCGGTTGCGCGAGCTCGATATCCCGTTGCAGCGCAAGACCGGCGCGTTGTCCGGCGGCCAGCAGGCACAGCTCGCGTTGACCCTGGCGCTCGCGCGGCGACCGAGGCTCCTCGTGCTCGACGAGCCGATGGCGATGCTCGACCCACTGGCCCGCCACAACTTCATGGCCACGGTGATGACCGCCATGGTCGAAGACGGCGTGTCGGTGGTTCTGTCCTCGCACGTGCTCACCGAACTTGAGCGGGTGGCCGACTATCTCATCTTGGTATCGCGGGGTCGGGTACAAGTGGCGGGCGAGGTCGACGACCTGGTCGCCCACCACCGCGTGCTGACCGGACCGGCCGTCGAAGCTGACAGGTTCACGGAACGACTGGGCGTGGTGCACGCCTGGCGCGGCGAGGCCCAGGCGCACCTTTTGGTGAGGACGAATGGGAGCAGCGGCGCAGTGCCGTCAGGGTGGGAGGAACATCCGGTGAGTCTCGAAGAGCTCGCGCTGGCCTACCTGCGCGAGCCCGGCGCCTCGGCGTTGCCCGGTCCGGTCCCGGCCGGGACGCAGAACCGAAGGAGGTGACGAAGTGACGACGCTTACCATTCCCGCGCGTCTGGAGGAGAACACCAACCTTCGCCCGCTGCCGTGGCGGCGTATGGCCTGGGTCACCTGGCGCCAGCATCGAATCGCGCTGGGTGGCGTGGCCGTCCTCTTGGGCGTCATCGCAGTGTGGCTGTGGCGTGTCGGTCTCCAACTGCACCACGCGTATGCGGCCGCCATCGCCTGTCACCCGGCGAACTCGACTGCCTGCCAGAACCTGATCAACGGCTTCGGTGGGACGAACGCCATTTTGAAGGGTGGCTTCGTCCTGCAGCCCCTGCCGGCGCTCATCGGGGCGTTCGTCGGGCCGCTGGTGCTGGCCCGTGAGCTCGAGACCGGCACCTTCCGCTACGCCTGGACCCAAGGCTTCGGGCGGTGGCGCTGGGCGCTGGCCAAGCTGGTGTTGCTCGGGCTGGCGGTGGCCGCCATGGCCGGCGCCTTCAGCGTGCTGGTCTCCTGGTACTACCAGCCCTACTTGGCCACCCAGCACCAGGCTCTCGATATTTCCGGGGCGTCACCACTCTCTCCCGGGCTGTTCGACTTGCGCGGGGTCGCATTCGCCGATTGGACGCTGGCCGCCTTTTCGATCGGCGTCCTCGCCGGCATACTTATCCGCCGGGTCGTCCCTGCGATCGTCGCCACCCTTGCCGCTTACACCGGTCTCGCTCTCGTGGCCGCCAACGTGTTGCGCCAGCACTACCTGACACCGCTGGTCGCCAAGAGCTCCAACATTCCCGGTGCCGCGTGGGTCACGAGTGAGTGGTGGACCAGGGGGGGCAAGGTCGTCTTCAGCCAATATCCCCTCAGCCTGCTCCCGCAGCTCTGCCCTGGGACTTTCCGTGCAGGTAGACCTGGCGGCGGCGGAGGAGCCGGTGTTATCACTTCAGGGTCCCTTAGCCCAACCCAGTGTCTCGTCCAACACGGCTACACGCAATGGGCGATCTACCGGCCGGCCAGCCACTTCTGGGCGTTCCAGTGGATCGAGGGCGGCTGGCTGCTCGCGTTGTCGGTGGTGCTGATCGCCGTGACCGTCTGGCTGGTCCGACGTCGAGTGGCCTGAAGGTGACCAGGTGACGACGCTCGCCATTTCCGCTCCTCTCGAGAAGGACGCGAACCCTCGCTCGCTGCCGTGGCGGCGCATGACGTGGGTCACCTGGCGCCAGCACCGCATTGCGCTGGGCGGCGTGGCTGTGTTCCTGGGCGCGCTAGCGCTGTGGCTGTGGATCGCCGGCCTCCAGTTGCACCAGGCCGCCGCCGCTGCCATCGCCTGTCACCCGGCGGGTTCGACCGCATGCACCGGGCTGATCATCAACTTCGATGCCACAGGCGGCATGCTGAAAGGTGGTTTCGTGCTCCAGCCGGTGCCCGCGCTCATCGGGGCGTTCGTCGGGCCACTGGTGCTGGCCCGGGAGCTCGAGACTGGCACCTTCCGCTACGCCTGGACCCAGGGCTTCGGGCGGTGGCGCTGGACGCTCGCCAAGCTGATGTTGCTCGGGGTCGCGGTGGCCGCCCTCGCCGGCGCCTTCAGCGTGCTGGTCTCCTGGTACTACCAGCCATACCTCGCCCCCGGCAGGCTTTATTCGCCTACGTCCCCGCTCCTTCACTGGCTGTTCGACCTGCGGGGGGTCGCCTTCACCGCTTGGACGCTGGCCGCCTTCGCGGTCGGCGTCCTCGCCGGCATGCTCATTCGCCGGGTCGTCCCTGCGATTGTCGCCACCCTCGCCGGCTACACCGTTCTCGGCATCCTGGTGGGGGACGTCCTGCGCGCCGACTACCAGCCGGCTAGCCACTTCTGGCCGGTCCAGGGGATCGAGGGCGGCGGGTTGCTCGCGTTGTCGGTAATGCTGATCGCAGCGACGGTCTTGCTCGTCCGCCGCCGAGCGATATAGCCGTTCGTGCCGCACGTCAGCCCAGTTCGAATACGAGAGACTACGGCCCACACCAATCCTTTCACAAAGCCATGCTGGTCATGCGGGTCGGCCAGCGGGCACTCCGACTCGAACTGCCGGTCGGCGAGCATGGCAGACTGGCCCAGGCCGAGGCGGTGATCCACGTCCAGGGAAAAGTGCACGCGCTCTTGGAGGAAATCTCGAAGAGCACGGCCTCCGACGAGTAGTGAACACCATCATCGACGCCGGCATCGACGAGCTGGCCCCAGTGGTGGGACGCAAAGCCGCCTGCGCCGCCTTAGGCCGGTCCCGGGCCACTCACTACCGGGCCCGGCGTCCTACTCGGTGCGGCCCCCCGGCCCCCCGACGGTCGCACCGGGCCCTGGTCCCGACCGAGGCCGATGCAGTGGTCGACACCTTGAACTCCGAGCGCTTCTGCGACAAAGCCCCGGCTCAGGTGTGGGCCACCCTGCTCGACGAGGGTGTCTACCTGGCTTCCATCTCCACCATGTACCGCCTCTTGCGGGCGCGGGCGCAGGTGCGGGAACGAAGGGCCCAGGCCCGACGCCCGGCCCTGGTCAAGCCCGAGCTGGTGGCCACGGCCCCCAACCAGGTCTGGAGCTGGGACATCACCAAGCTCGCCGGCCCCTACAAGTGGACCTGGTTCCAGCTCTACACGATCCTCGACGTCTACTCCCGCTACGTCGTGGGCTGGCTGGTGGCGCCGAAGGAGTCGGCCTACCTTGGCTGAGCAGCTCATCGCCGATGCCCTCTACCGACGTTTGACCCGCAGTCACACCCTGCTCGTAGCCTCGTCGAAGTGGACGAGGACCAGCAGCTGCCATCGCGGGCGATCGTGCTCGCGCAGGTTGTCGCAGAGCGCGAGACGATGAACGCGCATGCCGAGAGCCTCGACGGCAAGGCGGGGGTCGTTCTGGGCTTCGCGGGCGTCCTCGTGGGTCTCGGCGCCACGGCGCAGATCACGGTCTCGGGTACGGTGATCTTCGAGATCGGACTTGCTGTCGCAGTTGTTGCGGCGATCCTCGCAGCGTGGGCCTTCCTTCCTCGCCGCTAGCCGGTGCTCGAGGTGGAGCGGCTCCGGCAAAGCAATCTGACCGCGTCGGAGGCGGAGACGCGGCTTGAGCTGCTCGATACGCAAATCGTGATGGTAGATGAGGCCGCGACCCTGGTGAAGCAGAAGGGGTGGCGAGTTCGAGCTGCTGTGGGTTCTCTGGCGATCGCTGCCGCCCTGGTTGTCGCCGGTATACTCGCTGCCATGGGAGGTCGGCCTCATGCCTGACAAGAACGCACCTCAGAGCGCACCGGCCCCGCCGGCGGCGAAGAGTCGGCCGGAGCCACCTCCCTTCCGGCCTAACAAGGATCTCATCGGCTACATCGAGAAGGGCCAGAAGCCGCCCGCTCGGCCCGCGCCACTCTCAAAGAAGCGATAGCCGTCAGAGGGCTGCCACCTACAGGTCGCTCTGGCCGAGGTGTTGAAGGCGAAACCGAAGATCGTCGAAGTTCGAATACGAGTGTCTGCGGCCCAGCACCACGAACCTTGTCGGGCTTCGTGTCGTTATGAGAACTGATGATCCGGCGTCGCCTCACCTTGTTCGGTAGACGTCGGCTCGGTGGTCAATGCGTACAACATTGGCCAGCAGCTCAGCTTCGTTCAACTCATACACGGTCCGGTAAGCGCCACGGCCGGCGCACCACAGTTCGCTCAGTTCCCTCTGTAGGGGATGGCCCACCCGGTGAGGCGCTTCGACCAGTGGTCCAAGCATGAACTCGACCGTGGCAGTCGCGATCTTCGGGGGCAGGCGGTCGTGCGATCGCTCGGCCGAAGCAGCGATGGTGAGCGTCCACGCTTCGGTCGTCAACGAGCGAGGTACTTGGCTCGCAACGCTTCGGCGTTCAGGACATGGCCCGCGGCGATCTCCTCGCGGGCCTGGTTGATCTCCTTCACCGCCTGAGGATCCGACAACAGGTCGAGCGTGTCCTCGATCGCATCGAGCTCGTCGGGGCTTACCAGGATCGCCGCCGACGCCACCTTCTGAGAGGCGATAATCCGCCCGCATCGGGTTCGTCAGGCTGCCGCGCATTAAGGCCAAGGGGTTCGACTCGAGTCGCAAGTCAGCGAAGTTCGAAGACGACTGCCTACGGCCCATCAGTTGTCGTATTCGGGCCCGGTCGGTCTCCAGGGATCCGCCCCCATGTCGCAAGCGCGCTCAACGTCGCAATTCCGCCACCTTGTTCAACCATTCGAGCTTGTGCGGGTTGCGCATGGCGTAGATCCGGGTGATACGGCCGTCCTCGACGGCGAAACTCACCGCGGTAGTTTCGCCACCGACGTCGAACCGGAGGCCTACCATCCCGTTGAGCCAGGCGCTGGTCGCCACGAGGTCCGGGACCTTCGCCGCAAGGGCCAGGAAGGCCAACACCTTCTCGACTCCGGCCATCGGCTTCCGAGCAGCCGTCACCAGCCCGCCGCCGTCAGCGATCAACACCACGTCCGGGGCGAGTACCTGAAGCAGTCCCTGCACGTCGCCGGTGGAGACGGCGGCCATGAGCTTTTCGACTACCGCCTCCTGCTGGGCTCGATCCACCTGCATCCGCGGCCGACGCGCCGCGACGTGCTCGCGGGCACGGTGCCCGATCTGCCTGACCGCGGCCGGGGTCTTGCCCAGCACCTCGGCGATCTCGCGGTACGGCGTTTCGAACACCTCGTGCAGTACGAACACTGCCCGCTCGGCCGGACCAAGGGTCTCTAACACCGTGAGCATTGCAATCGAGACGTTCTCGGCCAGCTCGGCGTCCTCGGCCACGTCGGGACTGGTGAGTAGCGGGTCGGGCAGCCATGCCCCTATGTACTCCTCGCGGCGACGGGACACTGATCGGAGCCGGTTCAGCGCCTGCCGGGCGACCACCTGGACCAGATAGGCGCGCGCGTCACGCACCTCCGACTGGTCGACGCCGGCCCACCGCAGCCACGTCTCTTGGACGATGTCCTCGGCGTCGGCGGCGGAGCCGAGCATTTCGTAGGCGACAGTGAAGATCAGGCCGCGGTTGGTGACGAACGGATCGTCGGTCACGCTATCGAAGCTACAGCGAGCGGTTTAAGGTCACAGGCGGCCGAGAACTCTTGCGATTCGACGCCCAACGCCGTATTGGAGCGGGTCATGAGGTTCGCTACTGCCGTGAACATGGTGAGCTCGATCAGGGCAGCCGGTCCGAGCGCCTCCAGTAGCCTCGCCGACAGCTCGTCGGTGACTGTCGGCGGAGTCTGCGTCATCGCCTCGGCGTACTCCAGGACGTCCCGCTCCAGCGGCGTGAAGACATCCGACTGGCGCCAGCGGGGCACCTCACGTGTCTTGGCCAGGTCGAGACCCTGGTCGTGGGCGAGGAAGTAGCCGATGTCGAGGCAAAAGCTGCAGCCCACCAGGCTGGCCACCGCCATGTGGGCAAACGACTTCAGGTTCTCGTCACACTGGTCCCACTTCTGCGCCTTGCGACCGACGCTAAAGCTGAAGTTCAGTACCTTCCGATTGTGCCACGCCACCTCGACCGGCTCGGGCACGACGCCGAACATCTTGCGGGACATCCGCTTGACCAGTGTGCCGTAGATGCCGGTCAGTTCCGCCTTCGGAATCCTGCTGTTGGACATGATTTCTCCTCGCGTCAAAATGCTCTCGGCATTGAGACACCGGCCACGGACCGGGTGTGACACCCGAGCGGATATCGGAACCTGTCAACCAAAATGAGACACCGATTACTCAGACGGCCATCGGCGCCTCCTCTGGTCGATTGATCCAGAAGGCCTCGGGGATGGTCGGTGCCCGGGGCGGGGTGCGGAAGCGTTCGGGGCGGTTGGCATAGGCGGCGTCGAGCACGCCTTGACGCTTCTCCCGGACCACCTCTGCCATCCCGTAGTGGACGTCGGCCGGGGTGTGGAGGCCGATGCCCGAGTGGCGGTGCTCGCCGTTGTAGCGCTCGAAGAACTCTGCGCAAAACGCCCTGGCGGCGGCGATGGTGGCGAACCGCTCGGGGAAGGTGGGCGAGTACTTCATGGTCTTGAACTGGGACTCCGAATAGGGGTTGTCGTTGGATTGGTGCGGCCTCGAGTGGCTTTGGAGGACGCCCAGGTCGGCCAAGAGCTGGCTGACGGTTCGAGAGGTCATGGAGCTCCCGCGGTCGGCGTGCAGGGTGAGCTGGCCGTCGGGGACCTCGTGTCGGTAGAGGGCATCGGCGATGAGCTGCTCAGCCAAGGTGGCCGACTCCTTCGGCGCCACCAGCCAGCCCACGACGTAGCGGGAGTAGACGTCGAGGATCGTGTAGAGCTGGAACCAGGTCCACTTGTAGGGGCCGGCGAGCTTGGTGATGTCCCAGCTCCAGACCTGATTGGGGGCCGAGGCCACCAGTTCGGGCTTCACCACGGCCGGCCGGCGGGCCTGGGCTCTGCGCTCCCGCACCTGGTGGCGCTGGCGCAAGAGGCGGTACATGGTGGAGACAGAGGCCAGGTACACACCCTCGTCGAGCAGGGTGGCCCACACCTGAGCCGGGGCTTTGTCGCAGAAGCGCTCGGAGTTCAGGGTGTCGACCACTGCATCGGCCTCGGTCGGGACCAGGGCCCGGTGCGACCGTCGGGGGGCCGGGGGGCCGCACCGAGTAGGACGCCGGGCCCGGTAGTGAGTGGCCCGGGGCCGGCCCAAGGCGGCACAGGCGGCTTTGCGTCCCACCACTGGGGCCAGCTCGTCGATGCCGGCGTCGATGATGGTGTTCACTACTCGTCGGAGGCCGCGCTCTTCGAGATTTCCTCCAAGAGCGCGTGCACTTTTCCCTGGACGTGGATCACCGCCTCGGCCTGGGCCAGTCGGGTGCGGAGCCGCTCGTTCTCGGTTCTGAGCTTGGCCACCTCGGACAGGCTCGGCCCTCCCCGGCCACCGTCTTGGCGCCCGAGGGCCGCCTTCAACAGACCCTGGCGGTGCTGGCGTCGCCAGTCGGTGACCAGGCTCGAGTACAGCCCCTCCCGACGCAGCAAGGCACCCCGCTCGCCGGACTCGGAGCACCCGTCGTACTCGGCCAGGATGGCCAGCTTGTATTCCGGTGAGAAGACCCGTCGGACCGGGGTGTTCTTCCTCTCGCTGCCATCGGGCGCGGTGCCGTCGTCGATGTGCCAAGTCTTGCCGTGTTCGGACTTGACCGGCGGTGGTCGGTTCGTGGTCGTCATGGGATAGACCCTCCAACACCCTCATGCTCAGTAGGGGGATGCTGTCGGTGTCTCACTCATTGTGGACAGAGAGGGTATTGGTTGCCACCAGGCGCTGAAGCGGCGATCCGGTTCAGGCTGGCGTGACCGTCTCCCAGTCGAGGCCCTCTGAATCCAGGACGGCAGGGAGCATGCCTGACGCTCCCGCTGGCGACAGCCAGACCGTTGCCTGCAAGAGCTGCGCGGTCGCGACTGCTTCAAGGTTGAGCAAGTTCAGCTTCGGATGGCGGCCCGCGACGCTAACCATGAGCGGAACGACGGATCGGGTCGGGGAGAGGCCGATGTCGTCGGGAAGCTGGAGCATGGAGGCGATCGCTCGTTGTTGCTCGTCTATCGACAGTTCTCGGAACGGACCCGACAGATGGCCGCCGGCGCCCCCCGCCGCGGCGCGGCACGCTCGGTAGTACCAATATGCCGTCGTGTGCAGCCGTGCTCCGTGCCGGTCAATGCCGACCAGCAGTTCCTCGATCAGGAGTCGGTCGTCGAGGACGACCTCCACTACTGATCGGCGAGGTCGGGATCGTCGATGAGCGCCAACCCAGCTTCATACCGCCCGGACAGGACGCGGTTCAGCTCGCTTCTGGCTTGATCGGCCCCACCGGGAAGTACCAGCGCCGCGTCGCCAAGGTCGATGAAGGCCACCTCGCCTCCGGTCTCGATGCCCCACCGATGTCGCAGCTCGGCGGGCAGGCTGGTTTGACCTCGGTTCGAGACTTTCGCAGACCTCACTGGGGCACTCACGGATGCATTGTAACAAATGTCAGCTTACAAGGCATCAGCACAGAGGCGGCAATCGAGGCGTGGCTAGAGGCGGCCCGCTCGAGCGGACGGCCGATCCCGTCACCCTCGGTTCGTGCTGTGCACGCCTGAACCGCTCAGATCGATCTCCCGAGCTAGATCTGCCCCCAGTAGCCGCTTCCTCACGTTGGCGAAGATCGAATACCAGAGCCTACGGCCCACCGGCAATTTCGGCGAAATGCCTTTGGCGCGGGTGGGGCCGCCGGCCAGCCCTTGGGGACTCAAACTGACTTCACTGCGTCGGTATCGTTTGGAAGAGCTGCCGTCCTCGAAACCGATAGACGTGAAAGTCGGCGTCCAGAGTGAAGATTCGCCGATCCCCGCGCTCCTCGGCGAGCGCGACGAGGGTGGCATCCGCCAGGTCCATCGGTCGATCCGCATACTGGTTCATCAACCGAGCGCTCCGATCGACGGCGGGCGGCGAGAGGTCTGCGACGACAAGTCGGTTGGTTGACACGAGACGCCAGAGGGCTTGTTGAGCTCGAATGCCGCCGGCGCGGGCAAGCAGATACATCGCTTCGGTGAATGCCGGCCAGGTCGTGACGAGTGGGAGGATCAGCTGATCGAGCGCAGCCATGCACGAAGCGTGGTCGGACTCATCGGCATCGATGATCGCGACGAGTGGACCTGCGTCGGTAAGGGTCACCTTCGCTTTCGGACCTCCGCCAGGGATTCGGTGAACGCGGCACCGGTCCGGCGGGCTCTGCCGCCACCGCCGTGGACCACCCCGGCCACATCAGCCAAGCGTTCGCGCGGATGTTCGGCCAGGGTCACCTCGGCTCGCTCTGCCGCAGCCCGGCGAAGGAATTCGGAAACGGACTCGCCTTTCGCCGCCGCTGCGCGGCGTACCTTCTTGTCGAGGTCAGGATCAAGCCGAAGGCTTCGCATGGGGGTAGTGTATCACATAGGTAGCTTAATGTGATACAGACAGGCCTATCCTCAGCACCCATTCGGATCGCACCAGCCTTCCGCACGGCCAGCAGATCCCGCCAAGAGCAGGGAAATAGAGAACTGAACCCGTGGTCGAGGCTCTGGGACTGCTCGAGCGCGAGCCCGGAGCCGGTCACCTACTCCGGGACGCCGATGCGGACTTCGGTCGCTCGACTCGGAAGGTACCGAATCACCTACCAAATTGACGACGACGAGCATCTGGTACGACGTGCTCGCAGGGGTCCGCCACCATTCCGTTGCGTACACGACCGATCCGCGCTGAGCGCCAGTCTCCGAACATGGAACTGATGCGCTCCAGCAGTTCGGGCAGGCTCGAACAGGAGTGCCTGTGGCCCACCCGGAACCGACCCGGTACACAGCATACGGATCGGTCCGCTGCACGGGTTGGCGTTATCGCGCGATTGGCGCGGTCGACCTTCGCTCACCACCGGGTCAGTAGGGCGCCTGGAGATCGGTGAACATTGGGAAGTGTTTGACATTACGGGTCAGGAGTCGTGCGTTGGTGCAGACGGCGGTGGCTGCGATGGCGAGGTCGGCGCTGTCGATGGTGTGGTGGCTCGGAAGCCACTCGCGGCCGAGGGCCCGATCGAAGTGGCGGTGAGCGCAATCAGCATGGCCGAGCTCGCCGCCGGTCCACATGCGACGGAGGAAGCAGAGGAACGAGCACGTCGCCAGGACCGCCTACAACGCTCGGAGGCAGCGTTCGACCCCCTCCCCTTCGACGGAGAGGCGGCTCGCGCCTATGGCCGAATCTATGCTGCGGAGGTTGCAAGCGGGCGCAAGGCACGAGGGGCTCGCCCATTGGATCTCTTGATCGCAGCGACGGCATGTGCCGAGAACCTCCCGATCTACACACGTAACCCCGAAGACTTCCGGGGTCTTCGTGAGCTCGTGCGAATCGTTGCGGTCTGAGTCACGGTCGTGCCCAGCCGCTGATGCCCAGACGGTCGCTGCAGTCCTCAGGGATCACGATCGATCTCGCTGCGTTGGCGTAGCCGATGACCTTTGTGTACACCCAGAGCTCCTTGTTCGTCGCTCGCTTCCCGACGCCGGAGGTCGCCCCAAATTGGCGTTCTCGTACAGATCGATGCTCGTCACGCCGCCCCTCGGTTTGGGTTCGTGCGGCGCACGCCTGAGCTCCCGCCACGATGGATCGGGCTCCCTGATCGACAGGCGCCGATCGACTGAGCATCCACCAGGCAGACGTCACCGGTTCAGATGTTCACGTGTTGATCGGAACCGGTGGGGGAGGGTTCCACCGCCGCTCCGACGAACACGTCTTGGCTCCGGCCGTGACGAGGAACCGAAGTCGGCTACTTCGGGGGTGTAAGAAAGCGCCAAGTCGGGCTGGAGTCAATCGTGCAGTACGGGAGCGTAGGAGATGCCGACGATCGCGCCCTCCGGTGACTGCAGCCTTGCGACCGTCTGGCCCCACGGTTCCTCGCGAGGTCCGTGCAAGAGCTCATATCCTGCCTGCTCGAGTTCCAGTGCCGCAGGAGCGACCATGGCGGCGTCGGCGACGTCAAACTCGATACTGACTTGCGGCACGGGCCGCTCCAAAGGCCATTGGTCGGATCCGAAGCACGCCGCCGCGGCTTGGGAGAGCGGCCAGATCCCGAAGGACTTGCAGCCCGCGAGCTGCTCGCTGTGCTGATAGCCGTCGTTCTCGCCTTGCAGCGGTAGGCCGAGGGTTTCGACGTAGAGCATCCGGCTGCTGGCCGGATCGGGCGTGATCACCGCCACGGTCGCGAGGAACTCGATGTTCATGTCCCCTTCTCCTCGTCTGGCGATAGCCACCATGCGTGCTGCTGAACAGTCTGGGTGACAAGGCCGCGAACGAGACGCTGAGTCAATAGTACCGACAGTAGTTAGTCCATTCTGGACAGGCAGATTCGGTGCTGTTCTCCCGTTGTCGCCCAAGGGGGCCGTATGTCCGTGACGCACTCACTCCCGGAGGAGCCGAGGGCCATCAAGCCGCATGCCAGGGGCGAAGTGAAGCCGGCGCGAGGTACACGAGTTCCTCCAGAGATGTCCCGCCGGCGAACTCAGCAGAGACCTCACCCGCCCGTACCCATCCACTTCGCTCATAAAGGGCGACGGCGGACTGCATTTGGTTCGCCACGTCCAGGATCGGATACAGGCCTTTCGCCGTGGCCTCGGTTGCGGCTCGTTCGAGAAGAGTGCGCCCAACACCCATGCGGCGGTGCTCCGTGGACACGATGAGTCTGGCTACGACCCCGATCCTCTCTACCGGTACTTCGAGGACGGACGCTGCGAGCTCCATGGCCCGCTTGCCGGTGTATGGATGTAGTGCGACCTGGCCAACAATCTCGTGATCAAACTCCGCGACCCACGCTCCGAGCCCTTCATGGCCAAAGAGGAGCACTCGGAAGTCAAGATTCGGGAAGTGCGGCGGATAACCATCTGAGGCATGGACGAGCTGGGCAATGGCCAATAGTTGCTCAGCGTCAGACTCCTGCCGTGGCCGAACGATCATGCCAGCAGGCTAGAGCGGCGGACCTGAGCGAATGCCGGCGCCAGTCTGTCGGCTGAATGCCGGAGCCCCCCGGAAGGGGGATCGGTCCGCGGCATCCTGGCACCCTGGCCGACTCGACCAGGTAGTCACGCTCTGTCCAGCTCGGGAATTTCAGAGCCGCAAGAGGCTCGACGAACCCAAAGGGGAGAGTGGCACGCGGCTCGATCGATGCAGGCGTTGAAGCCCATCCCGACGGCAAGCTTGCGCATGCAACCTTCCCAGAAACACTTCTCGATCTTCCGCCCTCGGCAGCTTCCACGCGCCGTCTCGAAGCGACAGGATGCACAACGCCGATGAATCGGTCCAGCTCCTCAGCCGAGCTCACTCATCGACGAGGCGAATGTGGGTCACGCCCGGTGGCGGTACCCACACCAGGGCGACCACGTGGTTCTCGCTGTCTATCGTCCGCGCCCCCAGGGCGCGGAGCTGGCGAACAGCTGCATCCGTCGCCGCCGTCTGCCTCCCGGTCAGAAATCCGGGCTGGTCGACCAGGACGAAGTAGACCGGCTGCCTACCCACCGGAATGACCTCACCATTGGAAAACGGAATTCCGTAGGGGTACAGCTGGCTCCGAGCAGCGAAGCGACCGATCACGCCGATGGACACGACGGCTTCGGCCGCGGGCGGCACCTCGTGTTCGACCCGTGCCAGCTCGCCAGCCGTCGTCCCGCTTACGTCTGCGAACCAGGTTCGAGCCTGAGGCGTGATCTGGGCGCTCACGATGCACGCCTGGGCAAGCCCCACAACCCCGATGCAGCAGGCGAGCATCGACGCCGTCCGATTTCCACGCCCGACGAGCCAGGTCAGTATCGCGACAGCTCCGACGCCCATGAACGAGACGATCAGAACGTTCTGGAACGCGGCAACGTGGTTCACCCAGATCGGACCTGAGTTGAGTCCGCTCGTGCCGAGTACCACGATGACCGGCATGAGTCCGATTACCGACGCCACCCCGATGAGCCCGGCTCCAGCCAGATACTGGTACAGCGCATGCCATCGGCCGTCCAGCACGGACAGCCCGCGCTGGGGATGGGTCGCGAGGCCCTCCACGATGGACACCATGCCGCTCACCCCGCCGTGGACCTGACGACCCGCCAAGTAGCTGTAGGCCTCGAGTCCCGATCCCTCGGCCCCATGGACCACCCCGATCAACAGCAGCCACGCCAGGGACAGGGCGATGAAGCCAGCTCCCAATCGCCGCGTCTTCGATCCGGCGAGCACCAGGACCAACCCGACTGCCACACCGTACGTCGCCGCGACGTCTCCGCATGCCAGGAGCAGCGCCAACCACAACCAAGCCCGGGGTCGTCCGTGCCATCCATCGCGGGCAGCCAGGACAGCGAAGAGGGCGGCCATCGTCTCGAAGTGGAAGTCGTACGAGGCGGACCAGTATGTCCAGGGGTTGACCAAGAGCAGGGCGACGAGCCCCAGGGCGACGACAGAGGCCCCCCGCTGGTGCTCGGGCCAGAGCCGGGCCAGGTACTCGAGCGCCCACCTGAGCGCCGCCAAGCCTGCTCCCGCCAGGGCCAGATCCTGGACGACGAGAAGCGTGAAGAGGCTTCGCGTGACCGTAAAGAGCAGAGCAAGGGGCCACATGATCAGCTCGAACGCGCTCTGGTAGAAGGGATATCCCCAGTGGGGGTAGTGGTAGACGAAGTTGGTCTCGTACGGGTTCAGGTGCCCGCTCCCGATTTGAGAGAAGGCCTGTCCGAATGTGGCCATGTCGTCGGAGAGGTCGAAGTGAGACCACAGGTACCAGCTCCACCCGATCAGCACGACGAGCTGGAGGCCGAACGCGGCGATCCCGACGTACCAGACCCGACGAAACCAGTCCGAGCCGGTTCGATCGCGGTCCAGCGTCAGCTGGGCTGCAATCCGCGGGCCTGCCCCGCCTTCCCGTTCTCGAGACGGGGACCGCGACCGTGGGCCACCTTCGTCGGGTCCGTCACCTCGGGACGTCCAGGGCTCGTGGGGCATATGCGTGTCGTCCGGCACCCAGCCGATGCTGAGGCCCCGGCATGCTGTCGTCCGGCGTGCCATGTCTACTCGATCGGTGCCCGTGCCTGGGTTTCCGCGGGCGGTGACCCCCGGCGTGATCGTTCCGGATTCGGAGGCGAGGACGTCGCGTGTCTGCGGTCCCCACACGGTCGACCGTGCAACCCGGCGATCACCGGAATCGGTTCAGAGCATCCCCTCGGGATCCTCGACGCAGGCCCAGAGACGGGGGAGGGAGAGGCCCGCCGGGCGATCGGTCAGTGATCTGGTGCCGCGAGTCAGATCCCGAAGAGCCAGTCCCACAGGGACCGGCGCTGCCGTCGTGAGCCCGAACCGGTGATGAGCAGGCCGACGAAACAGAGCCCGACGCCGACGGCCCTCATTGCGGTGACCTTCCCCAAGTTTGCGGTAATTCCAACATCATGGGCCGCTCCGAGCAAGTCCGGGTGTCGACGGCCCGACGACCCTCCGGAATCAGAGGGGAACAGGCTTGGAGGAACCTGTGAAGCCCGGGAGGATCCGAGGTGGACCGAGCGCGTTCGCAGCTCGCTCCGACCGCTCTGACCTGGTCGGCGATCGGCCACCCCGGTATCCGTCCTCAGGCAGGGGTGAGATCGTCGACTCGGATCCGCCCGCTGCGACTGACTCGATCGGCGGCTCGCAGCCAAGCGCTCGGTCCGCCCGTTGCGCTCGACACCGGGCACTCCGGTCGTGGGGAGCGTCGGCCGGTGCCGGCGGGTCGGCACCGGCCGACGCCACCAGAAGAGGGTTGGAGGGTTCCCGCATTGTCAGGCGACGGTCCGAAGCGGCGGCGACAACACGAGCTAGGCCAACGACGTCTCCGAGAGGACGAGCAGACCAACGAGGAAGCGTCGAGGGAGCTCGGGGGCCGTGGCGACCCCAGCCAGTCCAGAACCCGGAGGGTGCATGGGCGGCTATGGCCTACCCGAGCCTGCCCTCGATCTCCAATGGCTGGTCGGGCTAGCCGCGGGCCGGTTCCGAATCCGGGAGCCCGTAGGCAGCGAGCCCGTAGATGACGAGGACGTCGATCACGATGATGGTGATCGACCACCATGGGTAGACGCCGATCAGCATGAGCTGTTCGATCGCGTTGAACACGGCGAGGACGATCCCGATCACGGCGGCCCAGCTTCGGCGCGCCAGGATGGCAAGGGCGGCCAAGAACTGGATGATCCCGAGGATCAGGACTGCCCAGCCCCAGGCCGTGAGATCCCCGAAGATCAAGTGGTGCGTCTCGGCCGACGACGACCCTGCCGGGGAGACGTAGAAATAGTAGAAGTGCGGGTTGGCGATGGCCACGATCCCGTCGATGAAGTTGAAGACACCCACCAACAGGATCATGATGCCGGCAAACAGCCGCCAGCCGGCTCCCCGCCTGGTCACATCTTCCTCGCGCAGTGCCATGAGACACCTCCTTGCTCGTCGCTCGGGGCTTCCGTTCGGTGGACAGCCGGGTGGCGGGAGCTCCAATGCGTAGTCGAGCGTACTGCTCGCCATCGGGGAATTGGAGGATCTGGACGGCGCGGGCCGGTGGCCGATCAGCAGGTGTCGGGCCGGATCAGTAGCCGAGCACGGCAGCCACGGCCAGCCCGCCGACGAGCAGAGCCCCCGCCCGGCGGGTGTGCAAGAAGGCGATGGCCGCGAACCACAGCGGCCAGACGGGGAAGCGCGCCGGGGGCGACTGCGGGCGGGGGGTCGAGAACGCCCGCACCGCCTTGGCGAGTGCAGGCAGCGCGCCGAGCGTGAGGAGCGCTGGCCACGGCAGGGCGTCCACCCCGACCAGAAGGGCCACGGTCAGGTAGAAGAGGACCATCAACCCTTGGGTGACCCGTCGCGCCCGCCGCTCGCCGAGGATGACCGGCAAGGTCCGGGTACCAGCGGGGGCGTCCCAGTCCAGCTTGTCGATGTGCTTCCCCATCAGGACCGCGACGCACAACAATCCGTAGGGGATCGAGCCTGCCAGGACCTGCCAGGGGAGCTGGCCGACGGCCGCGAAATAGGTGCCACCGACCATGAGCGGACCCCAAACGACGAGCACGTCCGGCTCGCCGAGGCCCCTCCGCTTGAGCCGCAGCGGCGGGGCCGTGTAGGCCGCGCTGAGGACGAATCCCCCGAGCGCCAGCGCTGCGATGGGCCAACCCCGGAAGTGGATCAGCACGCCCATGATGGCGAGGTCGGCGACGTTGACGCCGAGGGCTGCGGCGATGAGCCTCCGCTTGGTGACCATGCCGGAGAGGACCGGGTGGGGCGAGTAGAGGGCCCGCGGGTAGGTGCCGGTGTCGGTCCCCACCTCGAGGTCGAAGAGATCGTTCATCAGGTTGTTGGCCACATGGGCGAGCAGGATGCCTGCCAGGGCCAGGAGGTAGAGGCCGGGCCGGAATCCGGGACGGTTGACGGCGAGCAACCCGCCGATCAGCCCCGCGGTGAGTGTCATCGGCAGCACGGCGGCCCGCGTGACCACCAGCCACCTCGACACCGGGTCGAGCGCCCCTTCGGGGGGATTGGTGGTGCGCAGGACCTCGATCCACCGGGCCGGGAGCGAGCTGCCCGAGACCGGCCGGTCGCGCAACGGGTGCGATGAGACCATGTCCCCGAGATCGTACTCCCGGCGCGCTGGCGCGACGGATGCCCGCGTCACGGGGGTGGCGCCACCGGACCGGGCTCGATCCCGACGATGTCGTGGTGACCCCGTTCCTCTGACTCGGGACCGCCCGACACATCGCCGGACAGATCGCCGACCATTTCGTCGAGTGCCGGGACCGATGGGGGATCAGCTACTCCAGCGTCAGCACCTCGAGGGATCTCCCCACCTCACCCCTGCTCCGCGAACTGTGATGGACTCTTGGTCCATGCGGCGTCGCCGCTGCGAAGGAGGCCGAGGCCCATGGCCGCGGGACCGGTAGGCGGTCAGGAGCCCGATCGCCGTCGTGTTCCTGTCGATCATTACGATCGGTATCTATGCCCCTACTGGGAGTATGCCTCGATCAAGGAGCTCAAGACGTACTCCGGCGAGGGGATCGGCGGGGGACTCGGACTCCTCTTCGCCTTCCTCCTGAGCATCGTCAACGCCTTTCTGTTGCCGCTCGAGATCGGCCGGCTCTATGGCCGCGACGGCCAGCCGGAGCCGGTGACCGGGCTCACCGGGTTCTGGGTGCTGCTTCCGCTCGTCGGAGGGATCATCTGGGTGTTCAAGGTGCAGGGTCGTCTCAACGACTTCTGGCGGGCGCACGGAGCCCCGGCGTAGGCGGTCCCGGCCGCTTCGGATCCTGCCACTCGCTCGGTCCCGACGCCCGCTCGGTCCGGTCGGTCAGGAGAGCCTCCCGATCGAGTCCAGCCACCGGACCGTCGCCAGCAGACCCTCATCGAGGGCGACCGGGTCGTAACCGAGCCGCCGCCGGGTCTTGGTCGCGGGTGACCGGGGCTCGGGGTTGGTCGCCGCCCGTACGGCGATCGCCATCAGCGTCGGGCCGAAGACATCGACCAATTCGGGGTGGCCGGTCGGGTCGAGCTCTTCGACGCGATGGGCGACGCCGGCTAGTTCGCAGGTGCGGTTGCACGCGCCGGCCGTGGTCGTCGTGTCCTCGGGGCGTCCGTCCAGCATGTAGCGCTCACCGGGCACGCCGCGGTCCAGCGCCAGAATGCAGCCCCGGGCCACATCCTCGGCGAGGACCCAGCTCAGGGGGAACCTCAGGTACCCCTGCAGCCGGCCACGGAGGGCGGCCAGCAGCACCCGGTTGAAGCTGGTCCGGGCCAGCGCGTTCGAGGCCACGGGGGACGGCCCGTAGATGGCCCCGGGATGTGCGGTGACGACGTCGTGACCGGCTGCGGCGCGCGCCATGGCATCCTCGAACGCGGCCATCTTGGTCAGGGTGTAGGGATCCGAGCCGGGGTCCGAAGACACCGGTGCGTCTTCACGATCACCCCCTCCGGTGGTGTCGAAGAAAGTGCCGGTGCTCAGTGCCACCACCCGCCGCAGGCCGTGCGACGCAGCCGCGTCGAGGACGTGCCGGGTGCCGCCGGCGTTCACCGCCTCGAAGGCGGCGGGATCCTGGCTCGCCCCGCCGAGCAGGGCTGCACAGTGGATGGCCGCCTCCGAGCCCGCCGTTGCCCGGTCGACCGAATCGGCGTCGGTGATGTCCCCTTCCACGATCTCGACACCCATGGCCGCCAGCGGCCCGCTGTCGGCACCGGGGCGGGCCAGCGCGCGGACCCGGTCGCCTCGCTGGACGAGCAACGAGCAGATGTTGGCGCCGGCGAGGCCGGTCGCGCCCGTCACGAACACCGTGTCGCTCATCCGGCTGCCGGTGGCATCGACCGGGCTCCTTCCGGGCCCGACCAGGAGGGCCGGCCCGACGACGTTGTTACTAGGCTGGCGACGTCGTGTCCATCGGCCCCACCTCCGCGCTGTTGACCGACCGGGTGGCCGTGGTCACCGGCGGGGGGTCCGGGATCGGACGCGGCATCGCCCGCGGCTTCGCCGCCTTCGGGGCCAGGGTCGCCGTCTGGGAGCGTGAGGCCGACCTCGCCGCCCACGTGGCCCGCGAGGTCGGGGGCCTCGGCGTCACCACCGACGTGCGCGCTGCAGCCGATGTCGACCACGCCATGCAGCGGACGGTTGCCGAATTGGGCCCGGTGACCATCCTGGTGAACAACGCCGGCGGGGTCTTCTCCTCCCCCCTGCTCGACACCTCCGAGAACGGTTGGGACGCGCTCTACCGGGCCAACCTGTCCCACGTGATGCTCTGCACGCAACGGGTGGCACGGGTCATGGTCGAGACACGGGCCGGCGGGAGCATCATCAACGTGACCACCATCGAGGGGACCCGTGCCGCCCCCGGCTATGCCGCCTACGCCGCGGCCAAGGCCGGGGTCATCAGCTTCACCAAGACCGCCGCGCTCGAGCTGGCACCCCACGGCATCCGGGTGAACGCCCTGGCGCCGGACATCACGCTGACCGAGGGCCTCTTGGCCGTGGCGCCGCCCGGCGCGTCGGAGCACTTCGGGCAGACCGTTCCGATGGGCCGGCCCGGGGACGTCGACGAGATGGCCGGCGCCGCCGTCTTCCTGGCCGGCGATCTGTCGAGCTACGTGACCGGGCAGACCATCCACGTCGACGGAGGCACCCAGGCCGCCGGGGGCTGGTACCACCGTCCCGGGGACGGTGCCTACGTGCTCGGGCCGGCCTGGGGGTGACCCCGGACCGGCCCGGGAACCGATGACCGGAGCGGGCTGCCGGGTTTCGATGAATTCGGCGCCGTCCTGGCGTCGGAGATGGTGACGGCCCGACGGCGTCGGACCGCCCGGAGCTGACCGGCCGGGAGCTGACCGGCCCGGAGCACAGAGACCCGGAGCACAGAGAACGGGAGGACCATTCCCATGCCGACACGAGACCGAGCCCCCATCGGGGCCCCCTGCTGGGTCGACCTCATGACGTCCGACACCGAAGGCGCCAGGACGTTCTACGGCCAGCTGTTCGACTGGGTGGCCGAGGACCCCGACCCGCAGTTCGGCGGCTACTTCAATTTCACCAAGGACGGTGTCCGGGTGGCGGGTGCCATGGCGAGCGATCCGGGGTCGGGCATGCCCGACGTCTGGTCCGTCTACCTGGCCACCGACGACGCGCGCAAGACGGTGGACACCGCCGTCGCCCATGGCGGCCAGACCCTGGTTCCCGCCATGGACGTCGGTGATCTCGGCACCATGGCGGTCGTGGCGGATCCCGTCGGGGCGGCCATCGGCATGTGGCAGCCCGGTCTGCACCGGGGATTCGGGGTGGTGGCCGAGCCGGGAGCCCCGTCCTGGTTCGAGTTGTACACGACGGACTACGCCACGGCCGTCGGCTTCTACCGGGACGTGTTCGGTTGGGACACCCACGTCGCCAGCGACACGCCCGAGTTCCGCTACACCACGCTCGGCGAAGGGGACACAGCCGCCGCCGGGATCATGGACGCCTCGGGCTTCCTCCCCGAGGGCGTCCCGTCCCACTGGACGGTGTATTTCGGGACTCCGGACACAGACGCCTCGCTCCAACGGGTGGCCGGGCTCGGCGGCTCGGTCGTCGCCGGTGCCGAGGACACCCCTTACGGCCGCATGGCGACCGTCGCCGATCCGACCGGCACCCAGTTCAAGCTGGTCGCGGGGGGCTGACGGCGCGCCCCGACACAGGCGGCGCGCCCGCGCCGGCTCGCAGACCGTCGAGGAGGAGGTTGAGGAGACGCCGGGCCCGATCGGCTCGTGCCGGCCCCGCCGGCACCAGCCAGATCCCCCGCAGGGCGGCCAGCGTGTCCTGCGCATCGAGGTCGTCGCGGATCGTGCCGGCCTCTCGGCCGGCCGCCAGTAGCCCGTCCAGGGCGGCGACGATCGCGTCGCGGGTGTCGGCGAGCTCCGGCGTACCGTCCACCGCCGCCGTCAGGGCCGCAGGCATGCCGCGCTTGGCGGTGACATAGTCGACGAACCACTGCATCCACTCTCGCAAGGCAACCTCGGGCGGGAGAGTCGCCAACAAGCCGCCGACCGCCGTGCAGAGCTGGTCGATCTCGTCGCCGTAGGCCTCGACGACCAGAGCCTCGCGGGTGGGGAAGTGGCGGTAGAGGGTGCCGATGCCGACACCGGCCTCGCGGGCGATCGCCTCGAGGGAGACCTCCTCGTCGGAGCGGGACAGCATCGCCACCGCCACGGCGACCAGCGCCCGGCGGTTGTGGAGGGCATCGGTGCGGAGCCTGCGGCGCCCCCGGGCATCCTCCCGGCTTTCACGCTCACTGGGGCTGGATGGTCTTATCGGAGGGTCCTCCGGATCGCCTGCTCTGAGCGGAGGTCCCTCCGCTTTGGTCCACGGTAGTGCCGAGACGGGAGCGAGCGGGGGACTGCCGGAGCGCCCGGCGCCCGGGCGGAAGAGGCGCCGGTCAAACGGTGGGGCCGGACAGAGCCTGACGGTCAGACGGTGAGGCCGGACTGGAGGCGCTCGGTGGCCTCGAGGTACTCCTCGACCATGGCGAAGACGACGTCCTTTGCCTTACGCACCGTCGTCGCCCGCCCGATGACCTGGCCGCACGGGTTGAAGTTCACGTCCTTGGCCTGCTCCGGGTAGCGGTGCCCGCGTGAGACGGCCTCGATGGCCACCATCATCTGCAGCGGCATCGGCAGGGGATCGGGCGTGTCCTCGGCCTCCCAGGCATCGGTCCAGTCGTTCTTGAGCATCCGGCACGGCTTCCCGGTGAAGGACCGGGAGCGCACCGTGTCGCGGCTCGAGGCCGACAGATAGGTCTCCATCTGCTTTGGCGGGATGTCCGCCTCCTCCACGGTGAGCCAGAGCGTCCCGGACCACACCCCCTGGGCCCCGAGCGCCATGGCGGCCGCCATCTGGCGGCCGCTCCCCACCCCACCGGCGGCGAGGACCGGGACGGGGGACACGGCGTCGACCACCTCGGGCCAGAGCACGATGCTGCCGACGTCGCCGGTGTGGCCTCCTCCCTCCGAGCCCTGGCAGACGATGAAGTCGAGACCGGCCGCTTTGTGGGCGAGGGCGTGCTTGACCGAGCCGGCCAGGGCACCGATCATCAACCCGGCGCCCTGGATCCGCTCGACGACGTCGGGCGGCGGGGTGCCGAGGGCGTTGGCGATGAGCTTGACGTTCGGATGCCGGAGGGCGACGTCGATGAGCCCGGCGGCATGGGCTGCGGTCCAGCCGATCATGCCGTTGGACCTCCGCTCGTCCTCGGGTATCTCGGGGACGTGGTGCTCCTCCAGGATCCGGAGGGCGAAGTCGCGGTGCCCGGGAGGGACCAGACCGCGGATCTGGGCCTCGAGCTTGTCCGGGTCCATCTCGTCCATGCCCTCGTACTTGGCCGGGATCACGATGTCGACGCCGTAGGGCTTGTCGCCGACGTGCTCGTCGATCCAGGTGAGCTCCACCTCGAGCTGCTCGGGATCGAAGCCGATGGCGCCGAGCACCCCGATGCCCCCGGCATTGGTGACCGCGGCCACCACGTCGCGGCAGTGGGTGAAGGCGAAGATGGGGAATTCGATGCCCAGCTTCCGGCGGATCTCAGTGTCCATGTTGTCGCTCCGTTCTCTTCCGACAGGTTCGCGGCGGCGGCCGAGGGTCGGCGCCGAGGCCGAGCAGGGTGCACAGCCCGGTGACCGCCAGCTCGTCGCTCACGGTCTCGGGCTCGAGAGCCCGCTGCATGGTCAGGCCGACGAGCAGGGCGCGGACCAGGACGGCGAGCCCGGCGGGGTCGCAGGGCGGGCGGGCACCGACCGCCGTCGTCCACTCGCCGAGATGCCGGGCGCTGAAGCGCCGTGCCTCGGTGCTGGCACCCCCGAGGACGGCGGCGACGGCCGGGTCGCGGGCGGCCCGCAACCACAGCTCGTGCTCGAGGAGGTGCCAGTTCCCCTCCTGGCGGGAACGTGCCACGTTGTCCCAGACCGCGGCGAGCTGGTCCTCCGGGGACTCGCTGACGGCCACCTCGGCGAGGAGCACGGCCAGCAGGGAGTCCTTCCACGACTCGAGCAGCGCCAGCAGGAGGCCCTGCTTGCTGCCGAAGTGGGCGTACACCGCGCCCGAGGTCCGTCCGGCCGCCTCGGCGACGGCGTCGACCGAGACGGCGTCGATCCCCTGCTCGGCGAACAGTTCGGCGGCGGCGGCGAGCAACCGGGCCCGGGTGTCGGCCTTGCGTTCCTCCTGGGTCCTCGCCACTCCTCCTCCGGTCCTCCCCTTGCTCGGGCTGGTCCGTCCGCGACGGCGCGCCCCGAACCTACATATATCGGGATCGTTATGCAACATGCCCGGACGGACCCGCGAGGCCCGGGAGCGACCCGGATCCCGGTCCGGAGGACACGGTGGCGTCGCCGCCTCCTTGGACCGGCACGGGAACTCGGCCCGTAAGGTGTCAAGCAGGTGCCGTGCCGACGAAGGGGAGTGCCATGGAGTCGATGACCCGGGTGGACCGCGACGAGCTCTACATCGGCGGGAGGTGGGTTCCCTCCCTCGGCTCCGGAAGGCTCGAGGTGATCGACTCGACCACCGAAGAGGTCGTCGGCACCGTTCCCGAGGGGACCGCCGAGGACATCGACCGGGCGGTCGCTGCCGCCGCCGGGGCCCTCCCGTCATGGTCCGCCGTCCCGGCGGCCGAGCGGACCGCGTTGCTCACCAAGGTGGGCGCGGCGCTCGACCAACGCGCCTCGTCACTGGCCGACCTGATCACCCACGAGGTGGGGATGCCGCGCACGCTCTCCCAGCTGGTACAGGTGGGGCTGCCGGTGTCGACGTTCTCCTCGATGGCCCGGTGTCGTCGAGGAGTTCCCCTTCGAGCAGACCATCGGCAACTCGGTCGTGGTACGCGAGCCGATCGGCGTCGTCGGGGCCATCACCCCCTGGAACTATCCGCTGCACCAGATCGCCGCCAAGGTCGCCCCCGCCCTGGCGGCCGGCTGCACGGTCGTGCTGAAGCCGAGCGAGGTGGCGCCGCTCAACGCCTTCGTGCTGGCGGACGTCTTCGACGAGATCGGCCTTCCGCCCGGGGTCTTCAACCTCGTCACCGGTGTCGGGCCCGTCGTCGGCGAGGCGCTCGCCGCCCATCCCCAGGTGGACATGGTCTCCTTCACCGGCTCGACCCGGGCCGGCAAGCGGGTGGCCGAACTGGCCGCCGCCACCGTGAAGCGGGTGGCGCTCGAGCTGGGGGGCAAATCGGCCAACGTCATCCTGGACGATGCCGACCTGGCGCGGGCCGTGCCCGACGGCGTGGGCAAGTGCTTCCTCAATTCGGGTCAGACCTGCAGCGCTCTCACCCGCATGCTCGTTCCCCGCCATCGGCTCGCCGAGGTCGAGCAGCTGGCCGTCGAGACCGCCCGCTCGTTCACGCCGGGGGACCCCTTCGACGGCGGCACCCGACTCGGGCCGCTGGTCTCGGCCGCCCAGCGGGACCGGGTCCGCGGCTACATCGAGAAGGGAGTGGGCGAGGGAGCCGCCCTGCTCACCGGCGGGGCCGAGCCGCCCGAGGGCATGGACCGCGGCTATTTCGTGGAGCCCACCGTGTTCTCCTCGGTGACTCCCGACATGGTGATCGCCCGCGAGGAGATCTTCGGTCCGGTGCTGTCGATCATGCCCTACGACTCCGAGGAACAGGCCCTCGAGATGGCCAACGACACCGACTACGGGCTGGCCGGAGGGGTGTGGTCGTCCGACCCCGAGCGGGCGAGGAGCGGTCGCCGGTCGCCTGCAGGCCGGACAGGTCGAGGTCAACGGAGGCGGGTTCAACCCGATGGCGCCCTTCGGCGGCTACAAGCAGTCGGGCAACGGCCGCGAGTTCGGTGCGTTCGGGCTGGAGGAGTACCTCGAGGTCAAGTCGCTCCAGCTCTGACCGGCCGGGTCAGAGGCCGATCTGGTCCTCCACCAGGCCCAGGCGGATCTGGGCGGCGTCGAGGTAGGTCTTCTCGCCGATGAAGATGTGCTGGGTGCCCGTGTACATGTCGCGGAACGCTCGCTCGAGCCGGCTGCCCTCGCGGATGGCCGAGGTGCCGGCGGCGAGGTGGGCCCACTGCACGACCTCGCGGCTGGCCTCGGTGGCGTAGGTGGCCGCCACCCGGAGGTCGGCCCGCATCCGGGGGGTCAGCCGCTCGCCGCTCCCGACCCTCGCCTCCACCTCGGCGAAGGTGGTCACGACCAGCAGGTAGGCAGCTCGCCACATCGCCTGATGGTGGGCGAGGTTCCGCTGGAAGGACGCCTTGTGGGCGATGGAGGCGTCCTCGCCCATCCGGACCTTGGTGAGGGCGAGTTCGGTGACGTCGTCGATCATCGACTTGGACACCCCGAGGGCCCAGGATGCGTGACCCGCGGCGGTGATCGGCAACAGGCCCATGGAGAAGGCGGGCGACGCGCCGCGCAACGGTGTGCGGGTGAAGAGCTCGAAGGTGCGGTGCTCGGGGACGGCCAGGTCGTGGACCTCGTAGTCGAACGACCCGGTCGCCTTCAGTCCCTGGACGTACCAGCCGTCGGTGAAGACGATCTCGTGGCGCGGGATCACCGCCACCTTCAGGACGGGCAGGCCGGTGCCGTCCACATCCATGGCGCCGGCCGTGGTCGGGATGAAGCCGGCGGCCACGTACTCGGAGTGCCCCGTGCCCGAACCGAAGTTCCAGGCGCCCGTCAGGCGGTAGCCGCCGTCGACGGTCTCGGCCGTCCCGTTCGGGAAGAACTGGCCCCCGACGGTGACCCGGTTGTCGTGGGCGGTGAAGACCTCGGCGAACCCCTCGTCGGGCAGGTAGGCGGCGCTGGTGGCGGCCGACGGGAAATTGGCGATCCCGATCCAGCCGACCGACGCGTCCTGCCAGGCCAGCTCGACCCAGGTGTCGATCATCTCGGTGAACGACGGCTCGCTCCCGCCGGCCACGGAGGGATTGCACCACTGCATGAGCCCGCTGTCCCACAGCGCGGACACCGTGCGCCCGGTCAGGGTGCGGTCACGCTCCCCGGAGGCTGCTTCGTCGGCGACGACCGGGCGGATGGACCGTGCCGCCTCGGGCCCGTCGGTTTTCAGCTGGGTGGGCACGATCTGCCTCCTCGTCCGGATCGAGCGATGGCGGTGCCCCTGCATGCGAGCACATGCCTTGGCTCCGGGCAACCCCGCCCGACGGTCACCTCGGCAGTGGCGAGAGCATGTGCCGGCTCACGTCGCCGACGAGGTCGATCGAGTAGCGCCGCTCGGTGAAGCGCCAGGCACCCCCGCTCCGGGCGAACCGGTCGTGGTAGCGGCCGGCGAGGATCGGCTGGAGCGGCAGTCCCTCCACCGCCTGGAGGACCGTCCAGTACGAGCGGGCCGCCGCCCGGCCCGCTTCCGCGTCGACCTCGAGGATGAGGTTGGTGGTGACGTGCTTGGTCCTCGGAGTCCCGTCGGCGTAGCGGCGGGTCGTGTCGCGGAACATGGCGGCGATGGCGTCGCGGCCCCGCAGGAGGGCCGAGCCGTCCCCGTCGCCGACGCCTGCGTCGGCCAGCAGGTCGGCCACCCCGTCGAAGTCGCCGTCGTCGACCAGCTCGGCGTACCGGGCGACGAGGTTGCCGATCAGGACGCCGTCGTCGGAGCGGGCCGCTCCGACCGGGCCGTCGCCGATCCGGTCAGGCCCCAACGGCGTGCAGCCCCCCGTCGACGTGCACGATCTCGCCGGTGGTCATGGGCAGGAGATCGGACATCAAGGCCGTGCACGCCCGGGCCACCACGTCGGTGTCGAGCACGTCCCACCCGAGCGGCGCCCGCTCCGACCAGGTGTCCTCGAAGGCGTTGAAGCCGGGTATCGACCTGGCCGCCAGCGTCTTCACCGGACCGGCCGCCACCAGGTTGACCCGGATGCGGTCGCGGCCCAGGTCACGCGCCAGATAGCGGGCGAGCGACTCGAGGGCGGCCTTCGACACCCCCATCCAGTCGTAGGCCGGCCAGGCGACGCTGGCGTCGAAGTCGAGCGCCACCACCGACGCCCCGGGGCAGCCGTCCGGCTCCGGCCGCCACGAGCAGGGGCCGGAACGTCTCGACCAGCGCCTTGAGGGAATAGGCCGACACGTGGAGGGCCACCTGGACCTGCTCCCAGTCGGCCTGGAACATGTCCCCGCCGAGGCACTCGGGAGGTGCGTAGCCGATGGCGTGGAGCATCCCGTCGAGCCGGTCCCAGGCGGCGCTGAGGGTGATGGCCGCTTCGGCCAGCTGCTCGGGCCGGGTCACGTCGATCTCGAGCACTTCGGCCTCGGCGGGGAGCTTCCGGGCCGTGCGTCGGGTGAGGGACAGTCCCCGCCCGGCCCCGCTGAGCACGACCTCGGCGCCCTCCTGCTGGGCCGAGCGCGCCACGGCGAAGGCCAGGGAGGCGTCGGTGAGCACGCCGGTCACCAGGATCCGCTTGCCCTCGAGGAGTCCCATGACCGGGTCAGGTTACCGTCAGCCGCCATCGGGCCGGGGAGGCGCCGTGTGCAAGGGTGGGGCCATGCGAATCGGGATCCTCGGCGGCACCGGCCCGGCCGGGCGCGGGCTGGCGACGCGGCTGGCCGCCGCCGGCGACGAGCCGCTCATCGGCTCGCGGGACCCCGACCGTGCCGGCGGGGTGGCCGACAGCCTGGTGGCGGCGTGGCCGGATCGTCACCTCGCCGTCGCCGGGGGCACCAATCACGAGGCTGCCTCGTGCGAGCTGGTCGTGGTGGCCACCCCCTGGGACAGCGCCGTACCCACCGTCACGGCCCTCGCCCCGGCTCTCGGGGGAAAGGTCGTGGTGTCGATGGCGACCGCGGTGGTCAAGGAGGGGCGCGCCTTCCTGCCGCTCGTGACGCCGCGCGGGTCGATTGCCGCGTCGGTGCAGGCGGCCCTGCCCGACTCGCTGGTGGCCGCCTCGCTGCACCACCTGCCCGCCTCGGAGATGGAGCGCCTCGACGTCCCGGTGCGCGGCGACGTCCTGGTCTGTTCGGACCATCCGCAGGCGTCCGCCGCGACGCTGGCGCTGGTCGATCGCATCGAGGGTCTGCGCGGGGTCGATGCCGGGGACCTGGCCCAGGCAGGTCCCATCGAGGCCTTCACCGCGGTGCTGGTGACCGTCAACATCCGCCACCGGGTGCACACCTCGGTGCAGCTGGCGGGTCTCGCCGGGCGCTGAGCAGGAGCGTTCCGTGACGACCGGTGACGGGCGTGTGCTGCGGCTCTACGACACGGCGCGGGGGGTCGTGCGGCCGCTCGATGCCGGTCCGGTCGTGACCCTCTACTCGTGCGGGATCACGCCCTACGACGCCGCCCACATCGGACACGCCCAGGTGTACCTGACCTTCGACCTGCTCCAACGGCGGCTCCGCGACCTCGGCCACGAGACCCGCTGCGTGCGCAACGTCACCGACGTGGACGACGACATCCTCGGCAAGGCGCGCCAGCTCGGCGTCCACTACCTGGACCTCGCCGCCGAGGAGATCGCCCGCTTCGACGCCGACATGGCGGCGCTCGGGCTCATCCCGGCCTGGTCCGAACCGCGGGCCACCTCGGCCATCGCCGACATCCTCACCCTGATCGGCTCGGTGCTCGAGTCGGGCCACGCCTACCAGGCCGCAGGTGCGGTCTACTTCGACGTGACCTCCTTCCCCCGGTTCGGGGCGGTGAGCCATCTCGACCGGCAGTCGATGCTGGCCCTGGCCGCCGAGCACGGGGGCAATCCCGACGACCCGGCCAAGCGCCACCCGCTCGACTTCGTGCTCTGGCAGCCGTCGCTCGCCGACGAGCCGTCGTGGGAGTCCCGCTGGGGACCGGGCCGCCCGGGCTGGCACGTCGAATGCTCGGCGCTGGCCCTCCGGGAGCTCGGCGAGACCGTCGACGTGCACGGTGGCGGGCGGGACCTGGTGTTCCCCCATCACGAGTGCGAGACGGCGCAGTCCGAGTCGGCCACCGGCAAGCCGTTCGTCCGCCACTGGCTGCACGTCGGGCTGGTCGGCCTCGGGGGAGCGAAGATGTCCAAGTCCCTCGGCAACCTGGTGTTCGTCGGCGACCTGCTGAAGGAGTGGGAGCCGGGCGCCGTCCGCCTCGCCCTGCTCGCCCATCACTATCGCAGCGACTGGGACTGGACCGAACGCGACATGGTCCGCTCGGCGGCGCGCCTCGGTGCGTGGCGGGCCGCTCCCGGAGGGGAAGGCGCCGTCCCGGCCGGGCAGGGCGAGCGCGGCCTCGAGCTGGTGCGCGCCTTCCTCGACGACGACTTGGACGCACCCGGCGCCATCGGGGCGCTGGACGCCGAGGCGGCCGCCGGGCGCCCGGTGGCGGCGGGTGCCGCCCTGCTGGGCGTTACCCTGTAACGGCGTCGGCGACCTCGGGAGGACCCGGACACGACCGGGTCCGGACCCGCCAGAGCGGTGGTTCGCCCGACCGCCCGGCCGCCACCAGCGGTCGGCGATGGCAAACCGCTACGACCGGATGGAGTAGGGACGATTCCCATGGCTGGCGTCACCGTTCGACTTCCCGACGGTTCGACCAAGGAGTTCGAGGCGGGCACCACCGCCTACGAGCTGGCACGAGTCCATCGGTCCCCGTCTGGCCGAGGCGGCGCTCGCCGCCACCTTCGACGGCGAGCCGGTCGACCTGGCGGCGGAGCTGCCCGACGGGGCCGAGGTGCGTGTGATCACCGCCGCGGACGAGATGGGCCGGGCCATCCTGCGCCACTCGAGCGCCCACGTGCTCGCCCAGGCGGTGCTCCGGTTGTGGCCGGGCGCCCACTTCGCCATCGGTCCGGTGATCGAAGACGGCTTCTACTACGACTTCGAGCTCCCCGGTGGGGCCACCTTCAGCGACGAGGACCTCGAGCGGATCGAGACGACGATGCGCGAGATCGTGGCCGAGGACCAACCCTTCCTCCGCCGCGAGCACTCCGTCGACGAGGGCCTCGCCCTCTTCGAGGACCAGCCCTTCAAGCGCGAGATCATCGAGGCGGTCTCCTCCGGCCGCGACGAGGTCGACGCCGCAGCCGACGGCACCGGCGCGGCGACCGTCTCGACCTACTGCGAATTCGCCCGCCTTCACCGACCTCTGCCGCGGGCCGCACGTGCCTTCCACCGGGCGGCTCGGCCATTTCGCCCTGATGAGGGTGGCAGGTGCCTACTGGCGGGGCGACGAGCACCGTCCACAGCTCCAACGGATCTACGGCACGGCGTGGGAGAACGAGCGGGCGCTGGCCGACCACCTCCACCGGCTGGCCGAGGCGGAGCGACGCGACCACCGCCGGATCGGTGCCGAGCTCGATCTGTTCTCGTTCCCCGACGAGATCGGGTCCGGGCTCGCCGTCTTCCACCCGAGGGGCGGCATCGTGCGGCGCCTGATCGAGGACTACTCGCGCCAGCGCCACGAGGCGGCGGGATACGAGTTCGTGTACACCCCCCACATCACCAAGGCCGGGCTCTTCGAGACCTCGGGACATCTCGACTGGTTCGCCGAGGGGATGTTCCCCCCCATGGAGCTGGACGCCGGCCACCAGTACTACCTCAAGCCGATGAACTGCCCGTTCCACATCCTCGTGTACCGGAGCCGCCAGCGCTCCTACCGGGAGCTCCCGCTGCGCTTCTTCGAGTTCGGGACCGTCTACCGCTACGAGCTGTCCGGCGTGGTGCACGGGCTGACCCGGGTGCGCGGCATGACCCAGGACGACGCCCACATCTTCTGCACCGCCGACCAGGTGGCAGACGAGCTCCGGTCGGCCCTGACCTTCGTCCTCTCGGTGCTCCGGGACTTCGGGCTGAGCGAGTTCCACCTCGAGCTGTCGACGCGGCCCGAAGGAAAGGCGGTCGGCGCCACCGAGCAGTGGGACCGGGCGACCGAGGCGCTCGCCGAGGCGGCCCGGGCCCTGGACCTCGACGTGGCGCCCGACGAGGGAGGTGGCGCCTTCTACGGTCCGAAGATCTCGGTCCAGGCCCGCGACGCCATCGGCCGGAGCCACCAGATCTCGACCATCCAGCTCGACTACCAGGAGCCCGAACGGTTCGGTCTCGAGTACGTGGGGGCCGACAACTCCCGCCACCGCCCGGTGATGATCCACCGTGCCCTGTTCGGGTCGGTCGAGCGGTTCTTCGCCATCCTGCTCGAGCACTACGCCGGCGCCCTGCCGACCTGGCTCGCTCCCGAGCAGGTGCGGGTGCTGGGCGTCCGGGACGATCACGATGGCTACGCCCGCAAGGTGGCGGCGCGCCTCGGCGCAGCCGGCGTGCGGGTGACGGTCGAGCCCGCCGACGAGCCCCTCGGGGCCCGCATCCGCAAGGCCAAGCTCTGGAAGGTGCCCTACATCCTGGTGGTCGGGGACGACGATGTGCGGGACGGAACGGTGGGGGTCAACCGGCGGGGGAGCGAGCGACCCGAACGGGGCGTCGGGGTGGTCGACTTCGTCGAGCGGCTCGAGGCCGAGGTCGGGGAACGGGCCGTCCCCGGGCAGGCGTGACCCTCGAGCACCTGTGGGCGGGGTGGCGAGGCGAGTACGTCACCTCGGTGGGTGCCGCCGAGCCGGCGGTGGCCGGCGGGACCGACTCGCCCCTCGTCGACGACCCGGAGGCCTGCGTCTTCTGCCGCCTCGCCGCCAGCGGTCCTCCCTCGCCGGACAACGGGGTGGTCTGGGTCGGATCGCAGACCTACGTCGTCCTCAACGCCTACCCCTATGCCAGCGGTCATCTCATGGTGCTGCCGCTGCGCCACGTCGGCACCCTCGCCGACCTCTCCGACGAGGAGGGAGTCGAGATGTGGACGGCCCTGCGCCACAGCGTGTCCGCCCTCGAGTCCGCCCTCGGGCCGGACGGGATGAACCTCGGGGCCAACCTCGGGCGGGCCGCCGGAGCCGGCATCCCGCGCCACGTCCATTTCCACGCCGTCCCCCGCTGGCACGGCGACACCAACTTCATGACCGCGCTGTCGGGGACCCGGGTGCTGCCCGAGACGCTGGCCGTCACCTGGGACCGCCTCCACCGAGCCTGGCCGACCTGAGCCTGCCGGAATCGGACCGCCCCGGCCGGGGTTGCACGGGGTGGCCCGACGAGGGAGGACGCCCATGCAGGTCAAAGAGCTCGGCCATCTGGTGCTCTATGTGCGCGACGTGGCCCGGTCGGCGGCCTTCTACGGCGAGGTGCTCGGCTGGACGCCGGTCGTCCCGGAGGCGCCCGGTTCGCCGGTGGCGGCCTTCAGCTCCGGCCGGACCCATCACGAGCTGCTGCTCATCGAGGTGGGCGAGGGAGCCGCCCGGGCGCCGGCCGGCCGCCGCACCGGTCTCTACCATTTCGGGCTCAAGGTCGGCGACACCGACGCCGAGCTCGCCGAGGCGCTCGGCCGACTCCGCGAGGCCGGCGTCACGATCGTCGGTGCCTCGGACCACACGGTGACCCACAGCATCTACGTCCTCGATCCCGACGGGAACGAGGTGGAGCTCTACATCGACGTCCCGGGCGTCGACTGGAAGTCCGATCCCACGCTCCTGATGGCCCCGGTCAAGCCGCTCGCCCTGTAGCGGGGGCGGGTGCGACGCTCGCCGCCCGGCCCGGCACCTGCCGCGGCAGTCGTTCCAGCCCGCGGATGGTAGGGTCGAGAGCCGGGAGGACTGCCATGTTCGACGGGCGATGGCGCGACGCGGTGGACCGGAGCACCGGTCCAGTCGGTCGCCGTCTGCAGCGGTTGGGGGTGACCGCCGACCTGCTCACCGCCACCGGTCTGCTGTCGGCCACGGCCACGGCCTTCGCCGTCGGCCTCGGCCACCTCCATCTGGCCATCGTCCTGCTGTGCCTGACCGGCCTCCACGACCTGCTGGACGGCCCGGTGGCCAAAGCGTCGGGAACGTCCTCGGTGCGCGGGGCGTTCTTCGACTCGGTCACCGACCGGGTCGCCGACGTGCTCATCCTCGGCGGGGTGGCCTGGTACCTCGTCACCACCCACCCCGGCCATCTGGTGCTCCTGCCGTTCGCCGTGCTCGGGGCGACCTCCCTCGTGTCCTACCAGCGGGCCAAGGCCGAATCGCTCGGGCTCTCCGCCCGCGGCGGTCTGATGGAGCGGGCCGAGCGGATGATCCTCCTCGGAGCGGGGTTCCTCTCGCCGGTGCTGCTGGTCCCCGTTCTGTGGGCCATGCTGGGCCTGACCCTCGCCACCGCCCTCGGACGGTTCGCCAAGATCTGGCGGGTGGCGGAGGCTCCCGAGCCCGCGGTCACCATCCGCCGCCGCCGCCCCCGTACCGCGGTCCGCACCGCTGCCCGGCGCACCCCGATGTCGCCTTCGCGTTGGCGGGCCCGCCGGCAGGGCGAGCTGGCCAGCCGGTCCGGGCGCACCTGGCGCGCCCGCCATCAGGGCATCCGTCAGCGCGCCGGCCGCCGTCATTCCTGAGCCGCTCCCGCCGGTTCGAGACGGGGGCGCGGGTCGGTGGACAGAGACCGGATGGTGTTCCGGACCTACACCACCCTGAGCCGGGGTCTCGCCGCCCTGCCCGAGCCCGTGGCCGAGGGCGTGGCCACCCTGGTGGGCGACGTCCTCTTCCGGGTCCGCCAGGGACAGCGCCGGACGGTGGTGGCCAACTTGGCCCGGATCCTCGACGCCGGGCCCGACGACGTGGCCGTTCTCGACCGCTGGGCGCGCCGGTCGTTTCGGGCATACGCTCGGTACTGGGTCGAAGGAGCCCGGCTCGGGAGCACCCCGCCCGCCGAGGTGGAGCAGCGGACGTTCGTGCAGGGCCTGCAGTATCTGGTGGAGGGGATCGCGGCCGGTCGGGGCGTGATCATGGCACTGCCGCACGTGGGGAGCTGGGAGTATGGGGGCGCATTTCTGGCCAGGCGAAACCTGCCGATGACCTCGGTCGCCGAGCGGATCGAGCCCCCCGAGCTCTTCGAGTTCTTCGTCGAGCAGCGGGCCGGGATGGGCCTGACCATCGTCCCGCTGGACTCCTCGTCGGGCCGTGCGGTCGTGTCCACCTTGCGCCGCGGGCGACTGGTCGGGCTCCTGTGCGACCGGGACCTGAGCGGCAACGGGGTCGACGTGGAGTTCTTCGGCGAGAAGGCGACCATGCCCGCCGGCCCGGCGACGCTCGCCCTGCGGACGGGCGCCACCCTGACGACCGGCGTGGTCTACAGCGGCCCGGGTCGGGACCACCGGGGCCTGGTCGATCCCCCGATCGACACCACCCGGCGCGGCTCGCTGCGCTCGGACGTCTCGCGGCTCACCCAGGAGATCGCCACGCGCTTCGAAGGCTCGATCCGGCGCGCCCCCGACCAGTGGCACGTCTTCCAGCCGCTGTGGACCGCCGACCGTCCCGAGGACGAGACGGCCCCGACGGGGAGACATCACCGGCAGCCGACCACACCGGCGGACCGGGCATGACCGGGGACCGCCCGTGACCAGGTACGAGAGCCGGTCGCTCCCCGAGTTCGAGTCGTTCGGACCCCCGGTCCTCGCCGACCACCGCGAGCCGCCTCGGAGCCCCCCGTGGCCGCCGGCACCCCCGCCGGGGACCGGAGCGGCCCCCGGGCCCGCCTCGCCCGGCGCCCTCGACGAGCACGAGTTCGACGTGGTGGCCGTGCTCGACGACGCCGGCCGTTTCGTCTTCGTCAGCGCGTCGGCCGAGCGGCTGCTCGGTTTCGACGTCAGCGGGGCCGTCGGGCGCGACGCCTTCTCGCTCTTCGACGGCTCCAGTCACGACCACGTGCGGGCCCTCTTCGCCGATCTCGTGGCGCGCCGCCGGTCGTCGGTGTCGCTCGGCCTGCGCGCCCGGCGCGCCGACGGCCGGCCGATCGACCTCGACCTCGTGGCGTCCAACCACCTCCACGACCCGATCGGCGGCGTGGTGGTCAACCTCCGCGAGGTGACCGACCGCCGGGCGCCCGAGCGGCGGAGGACCGGCGAGGCGACCGACCGCCGGGCGCTCGAGGAGCGGGTCCGCGAGGTGACCGACCGCCAGGCCACCATCATCGAGTCGCTCACCGACGGTGTGCTGATCGTCGACGGAACCGGTGCCGTGGCGCGGGTCAACGAGGCGTTCGAGGTCATGTTCGAGGCGCCGCGGGTACGCCTCCTCGGCCGCCGGCTCGGAGATCTGCTGGCCGGGGCCCGAGCGCTCGGAGTGGAGCTGGTCGGAGCCGACGGGACGCCCATCGACCCGCTGGACCACCCCGTCGCGGCGAGCCTCGCCGGCGGCCGGCGCTGCGTCGGGGTGGTGGTCGGCGTCCGCCGACCGGACCGGCCCCCGATGTGGGTGCGGGCCAACGCGCAAGCCGTGGTGGACGCCGACGGCGCGGTGACCGGCGCGGTCGCCTCGTTCACCGACATGACCGCGGCGCGGCGCGCCGTGACCGAGCTCCATCGGGAGGAGCGGTTCCTCCAGGTCCTCCTCGACACCCTCGAAGAGGGCATCATGGCCTGCGACGCCGACGGGCGGATCACCGTGTTCAACCCCTCGGCGCGGCGGCTCCACGGGATGCCCGAGGCGGTGGACCCGATCGGCGAGATCCCCACCGGCGAGGGCCTCCGTCATCCGGACGGCTCACCGATGGCGGCACGGGAGAACCCGCTCATCCGGGCGATGTCCGAACGGGTGCGGGACGTCGAAGTCGTGCTCGAGTCCGCCACCGGCGAGCGCCGAAAGGTCAGCGTGAACGGCCAGCCGCTGGTCGACGAGGAGGGGTGGCGGCTCGGTGCGGTGGTGGCCATGCACGACGTGACCGAACAGAAGCGCAACGAGGAACGGCTCGCCGAGCTGGCGTTGCACGACCCCCTCACCGGACTGGCCAACCGCACGCTGCTGGCCGAACGGCTCCAGCAGGCGATCGACCGGATGGCCGGGCGGCCGCCGCCGCGGCCCGGGCGGCCAGCCGGGCATCGCCGTGTTCCTGCTCGACCTCGACGAGTTCAAGGAGATCAACGACCGCCTGGGCCACGACGTCGGTGACGACATGCTCGTCGCCGTGGCCCGGCGGCTCACCGCCACCGTGAGGCCGACCGACACCGTCGCCCGCCTGGGCGGGGACGAGTTCGTGGTGGTGTGCGACATCGAGCACGGCGAGGACGAGATGCTCCGCATCAACGAGCGGATCTCCGACGCGCTGGCCCGGCCCTACGGGGTCGACGGCCGGATGCTCGGGGTCCTCGCATCGGTGGGAGGGGTCTTCGTCGACAATCCCGACACCGACCCGTCGAAGTTGTTGAGCCGGGCCGACGACGCGATGTACGGGGTCAAGTGGGCCCGGCGCCGGCAACGCCGGTCGACACCGGACTGACGGGTTGGGCGACGCGCCGGTCCCGGACGGCTCCGAGTCGCTCCGGGTCGCCCTGGTCTGCCCCTACAGCCTGTCCCGGCCCGGGGGCGTGCAGGGACAGGTGGTGGGTCTCGCCCGGGCCCTCGAGCGCCGGGGCCACCGGGTGGTCCGTCTTCGCCCCCCTGGACGACCGGGCCGACTCCCCGACGGGCCTGGAGCTGGTCGCCGACCGGTCGATCGTTGTCGCTGCCGGCGAACGGCTCGGTGGCGCCCGGTCGCCGTCTCGATCCCCGCCGTCGTGCGCTCGTTGTCGGCGATGCGGTCGGTCCGTCCCGATGTCGTGCACGTCCACGAGCCGTTCGCCCCCGGCCTTCCCTACGGGGTGCTCGTCTCCCGGCGGCTCCCGCCGGTGGTCGCCACGTTCCACCGCAGCGGGGGGAGCACCCTCTACACCGTGCTCGGGCCGCTCGCCCGTCGGCTGGCGGCCCGGATCGACCTGCGGTGCGCGGTGTCCGAGTCGGCCCGGCGCACGGCCACCGCGGCGCTCGGCGGCGACTGCGAGGTCGGCTTCAACGGCGTGGAGCTCGCCGTCGCCGGCGGCGTGGAGCCGTGGGCCAGCCGGCGTCCGGCGATCCTGTTCCTCGGCCGCCACGAGCCCCGCAAGGGTCTGGCGTTCGCTCCTCGAGGCCTTCGGCAGGGTCCTCGCCGGCCGCCGCCGGCACGGGTCGGGCGCCGCTCCACCGGTGCTCTGGGTGGCCGGTGACGGCCCCCAGACCGGGTCGTTGCGCCGCCGTCATCCGGGTTCCGCCGACCTGTGCTGGCTGGGGGTGATCAGCGAGGAGGAGAAGCTCCGCCGTCTGGCGGGAGCGAGCGTCCTGTGCGCGCCGTCGCTGGGGGGCGAGTCCTTCGGCATGGTGCTCCTCGAGGCCATGGCGGCCCGGACGGTGGTGGTGGCGAGCGACATCCCCGGCTACCGCGAGGTGGCCGGCGGCCACGCCCTGCTGGCTCCCCCCGGCGACGGTGCGGCGCTGGCCCGGGCCCTCGAGCAGGCGCTCGACCTGGCCGTGGGTCCCGACGGCGGGACGGGCGGCGAGGCGGGGCCGGCGGCGCCCGGGCGGTGGGTCGACGACGCCGCCAGCTGGGCCTCGCAGTGGTCGATGGAGCGGTTGGCCGATTGGTACGAGCAGCGGTACCGCAGGGTGGTGGCGGGATCCGCCGGCTGAGCGGTCCTACACTGCTCGCACCATGCGGGCGCGGTGCGGGCCATGAGCGGACCACCCCGGCGATCGGCGGCTGCCGGAGCCGGGCCGGCGGCGGGTGAGGAGGCGCGGGTGCGCCACAACCGGCTCCGGGCCCTGTCCGTCGCCGCCGCCGCCGGAGCGGTCCCGGGCGTGGTGGCCGGAGTGGTGCTGGCCCTCGTCGGCCAGCCCGCCGTCGGGGTGATCGCCCTGGTGGTGGTGACCCTGGCGCTGTCCTGGTGGACGTGGCGGACGGCCCCGGCGAGGATCGTCCGGGCCGTCGGGGCCGTGCCGAGCGACGAGGGGTCGCACCCGCGCCTGCACAACCTGGTCGACGGGCTCTGCGCCTCCATGGGGCTGCCGCGGCCGGCCATCGCCGTGGTCGACCACGAGGTCCCCAACGCCATGGCCGTCGGGCGCGACCCCTCGCTCGCCACGCTGGTGGTGACCTCCGCCCTCGACCGCTCGTTGTCCCTGGTGCAGCTCGAAGGCGTGCTCGCCCACGAGCTGGTGCACGTCAAGCGGGGCGACACCGTGGTCGCCGGCATGGCGGTGGCGGCCATGGCGCCGTGGTCCCTGCTGGTGGGCGCCGACCGGGCGGCGGCGTCGGTGCACGCGTTGATCGGCCCGGGTCGTGAGTTCTCCGCCGACCAGCGGGCCGCCGAGGTGGTGCGCTACCCCCCGGGTATCGGCTCCGCCCTCGAGGTCATGAGCGCCCGGCCCCGGGGCGCCGCCCGGTGGCCGCCCGGTTCGGGCCGGACCGGTGCCGTCACCCGGTGGCTGTGGATCGATCCGATGGCGGCGGCGGACGGCCGTCCCGCAGTCGGGGACCTGGACGACACCCGGGTCCGGGCGGAGGCGCAGTCGTTGCGGTAGGGCAGAGTGGCTCGTCGGTCCGCACGTGGTCCCGGAGGCGCCGCAACAGTTCGGACAGGGTGGCTTCCTCGTCGGGGGTGAACAGGGCGCCCACCACCTCGTCCACGTGGGCGGCGTGCTCGGGGACCGCCCGGTCCATCAGCTCGCGGCCGGCCGGGGTCAGCACGGCGAACGAGCCGCGCCGGTCCTCGGGACAGGTCCGCCGGTCCACCAGCCCCTGGCGGGCCAGGCGGTCGACCGAGCGGGTCAGGCCGCTCGGGGTCAGCGAGCTCTGAGCGGCCAGCTCGCTCATCCGGAGCTCGACCTCCCGGCGTCCGGGCCAGCCGGATGAGCACCTCGAAGGACTGGCCCGACAGCGACTGCTCGGACTCGAGACGGCGCTCGAACACCCGGCGCAGCCCGGCGGCCGCCTCGAACAGCAACCCCACCGTGGTCAGGCGGTCGTCGCCGGATACCGCCGCGGGGGTCATGGGCCCATCGTACCGGAACCGGCGAATTAGTTGCGGGAACAAATAGCCCGGGTCGGTGGTTGACGCAGGCGACGATCCGGGCCCAGTGGGGGCCCGGCCGGAGCAGGAGACCGAGGCCCATGAGCGAGACGACGACATCGACGAAGGACACGGCACCGGCCGAGCAGGGCGGCGCCACCGCCCGGACGGTCCAGGGGGTCGAGTGGCCCGCCGTCGGGACCTACGCCATCGACCCGGCCCACACCGAGATCGGCTTCGCCGTCCGGCACATGGCGGTCTCCAAGGTGCGGGGCCGGTTCGGCACGTTCGACGGCTCGATCCAGGTCGCCGAGGACCCGGCCGACTCGAAGGTCTCGGTGACCATCGAGGCCGGCAGCGTGGACACCCGCGACGAGACCCGGGACGACCACCTGCGGATCGGCGGACTTCTTCGACGCCGAGCACCATCCGACCTGGCGCTTCGAGAGCACCTCGGTGAGCGGGGGTCCGTCGGAGTGGAAGGTGGCGGGCGATCTCACCATCCGCGGGGTGACCCGGCCGGTGATCCTCGACGCGACCCTCGAGGGCGTCGTGAAGGACCCCTACGGCAACCAGCGGGTCGGGTTCAGCGCCACGGACGTCGATCGACCGCGACGACTTCGGGTGTCCTTCGGGGCCGTCCTCGAGGCCGGCGGTCTGGTGGTGGCCAAGAAGGTCGACATCCAGATCGAGGTCGAGGCCGTGCTCCAGGGCTGACCGGCGCGCCGGCCGGCGCCGGCCGAGGGGCGGCCCCGGTGGTGGCCCGGAGTAGGATGAGGTCATGGCCGAGCCTGATCCCGGGCCCCTCGCCGAGCCCCTGACCACCGACGACGCCGCGCCGGCGCGGGTCACCGGCACGTTCACCGTGAAGCGGGGCCTGGCCGAGATGCTGCGCGGCGGCGTCATCATGGACGTGGTCGACGCCGAGCAGGCCAAGGTGGCCGAGGACGCCGGCGCCGTGGCGGTCATGGCCCTCGAGCGGGTGCCCGCCGACATCCGCCGCGACGGCGGGGTGGCCCGGATGAGCGACCCCGCCCTCATCGAGGGCATCAAGGCGGCGGTGACCGTCCCGGTCATGGCCAAGGCCCGCATCGGCCACTTCGCCGAGGCCCAGGTGCTCGCCGCGCTCGGGGTCGACTACATCGACGAGAGCGAGGTGCTGACCCCGGCCGACGAGGCCCACCACATCGACAAGTGGGCCTTCACCGTCCCCTTCGTGTGCGGGGCCACCAACCTCGGCGAGGCGCTCCGCCGCATCTCCGAGGGGGCGGCCATGATCCGCTCGAAGGGCGAGGCGGGGACCGGCAACATCGTCGAGGCGGTCCGCCACCTGCGCTCCATCCTGGGCGACATCCGCCGGGTCACCCAGGCCGACTCGGCCGAGCGCTACGGCTGGGCCAAGGAGCTGGCCGGCCCCGATCGGGCTGGTGCAGGAGATCGCCGCCACCGGTCGGCTGCCCGTCCCGCTGTTCTGCGCCGGGGGCATCGCCACGCCGGCCGACGCGTCGCTGGTCATGCAGCTCGGCGCCGAGGCGGTGTTCGTCGGCTCGGGCATCTTCAAGAGCGACGATCCCGCCGCGCATGGCCCGGGCCATCGTCGAGGCGACCGCCCACTACGCCGACGCCGACCTGGTGGCCAAGGTGTCGACCGGTCTGGGCGAGGCCATGGCCGGGCAGGAGATCGGCACGCTCGGCGTCCACCTGGCCGAGCGTGGTTGGTGATCCGCCTGGCCGCGCCGCCGGTCGGGCGGAGCCGGCGATGACGGTCGGGGTCCTCGCCCTCCAGGGTGACGTCCGCGAGCACGCCGCGCGCCCTCGCCGATCTCGGGGAGGCGGTCCGTCCGGTGCGGGCGCCCGATGACCTCGACGGGCATCGGCGGGCTGGTCGTCCCCGGAGGCGAGTCGACCACCCTGTCCATGCTCGTCCGGTCGGCCGGGCTGTTCGAGCCACTGGCCGAGCTGTTCGGGGGCGGGCTGCCGGTCTTCGGGACCTGCGCCGGCATGATCCTGCTGGCCGACCGAGGTGCTCGACGGCCGGCCGGACCAGCGCGGCTTCGGGCTGATCGACCTGACCGTCCGCCGCAACGGCTACGGGCGCCAGGCGGCCTCCTTCGAGTGCGACCTCGAGGTGGCCGGGCTCGGCGCCGACCCCTTCCACGCCGTGTTCATCCGGGCCCCGGTGGTCGAGCGGGCGGGGCCGGCGGTCGAGGTGCTGGCTGCCTCCCCGCCGGCACGGGCGGCGGGCGGGCGCCTCGAGCCGGTGGTCTGCCGCCAGGGAGCGGTGCTCGTGACCTCGTTCCACCCCGAGCTCACCGCCGACCGCCGGCTGCACCGGCTGTTCGTGGAGATGACCAAGGCAGCGAGAGGCGACTAGACGATGTCGGGACACTCGAAATGGGCGACGACCAAGTACCGGAAGGGGGCCCAGGACTCGGCCCGGGCCAAGGTCTTCGCCAAGCTCATCCGCCAGGTGGAGGTGGCCGCCCGCGAGGGCGGCAGCGACATGGCGGCCAACGCCAGCCTGCGCACCATGTACGCCAAGGCGCGCGACGCCTCGGTGCCCATCGACACCATCGAGCGGGCCATCAAGCGCGGCTCGGGCGAGCTCGAGGGCGTGCGCTACGAGCCGATCTCCTACGAGGGGTACGCGCCCGGCCGGGGTGGCGGTCATCGTCGAGTGCCTGTCCGACAACCGCAACCGCACCGGCGCCGAGATCCGCAACCTCTTCAACAAGAACGGCGGCTCGCATGGCCGAGCCCGGCGCGGTCAGCTGGCAGTTCGAGCGCAAGGGGGTCATCGAGCTGCCGCGCGACCTCGACGAGGACCGGGTGCTCGAGGTGGCCATGGAGGCCGGCGCCGAGGACCTCGCCGACGACGGCGAGCGGTGGGTCGTGACCACCGCCCCGGCCGACCTGATGGCGGTGCGCAGCGCCCTCGAGGAGGCCGGGATGGACGCCGGCGTCGTCCGATCTCGCCATGGTGCCGACCACCGCGGTGCCGGTCGCCTCGGAGTCGGAGTCCAAGCGCGTGCTCCGGCTGGTCGAGAGCCTCGACGACCACGACGACGTCCAGAACGTCTACGCCAACTTCGACATCCCCGACTCGGTCCTGGCCGCCTACGAGGGCTGACCGGCGCTCCGGTGGCCCGAACGGCCGGGACTAGCCCCGCCGAGGACGGGATCCCCGTCCCGGCCGGGCGGGAGCGGTAGTGTCGAACGCATGTTCGTCCTGGGGATCGATCCCGGCCTGTCCCGGTGCGGGTACGGGGTGGTGACGCCGCGCCGCGGCGGACTCAGGGCCGCCGTGGCCGGCGGGGTGATCGTCGACCGATCCCTCGGACGCCCCTGCCCGAGCGGCTCTTCACCCTCCACCGCGAGCTGGTCGCCCTGGTGGCCGAGTTCCGGCCCGCAGCGGTGGTGGTCGAGCGGGTGTTCTTCCAGGTCAACGCCCACACCGCCATGGCCACCGGCCAGGCCGGCGGGGTGGCCCTGGTGGCGGCGGCCGCAGTCGGGCTGCGAGGTGGCCCAGTACACCGCCAACGAGGTCAAGCAGGCGCTGGTCGGCTACGGGAGCGCCACCAAGGACCAGGTCCAGCGCATGGTGGCCTCGGTGCTCGGGCTCCCCGAGCCGCCCGCGCCGCCCGACGTGGCCGACGCCCTGGCCCTGGCGGTCTGCCACCTGAGCGCCCAGCCGCTCCGGCGGGCCGTGGCCGCCGCCGGGGGAGCGCCGGCGTGATCGGCTCGCTGCGGGGCGTCCTGGTCGACCGGCCCGGGCCCGGCGAGGTGATCGTCGAGGTCGGCGGGGTCGGCTACCGGGTGTCGGTGCCCACCTCGCTGGCGGCGGCGCTCGGCGCCGGGGCGCGAGGTGTTCGTCCACGTCCACACCCACGTCCGCGAGGACGCCATCGTGCTCTACGGGTTCGCCCACGCCGACGAGCGCCGCTGCTTCGAGGCGCTGCTCGGCGCCCACGGGGTGGGCCCGACCCTGGCCCTGTCCATCCTGTCGTCGATGTCGCCGGCCGCCCTGTCGACCGCGGTGCTCGAGGACGACGCCGGCGCCCTGTGCCTGGTGCCCGGGGTCGGGAAGAAGACGGCGGCCCGCCTGCTCCTCGAGCTCAAGGCCCGCCTCGACCTCCCGAGCCTCGGCGGCGGACCGTCGTCCGTGCGGGCTCGCCGCGCCAGCGAGGCCCGCGAGCGCCCTGGCCGGGCTCGGCTACGGGCCCGAGGAGATCCGGGCCGTGCTCGACGCCGCCGACGAGGACAGCTCGGTGGAGGACCTGGTGCGCTCCGCCCTGCGCGAGCTGGCCCGCGACCGGTGAGCACCGGGGCCCGGCGCGAGGTCCTCGGCTCCGCCCGCCCGGAGGACGAAGACGACGAGGCCGGCCGAGCCCGGCCGCCCGGTCGACCCCGGCCCGGGCCCGGCCGAGGAGGCCGAGGAGGCCGGGCTCCGGCCCCGCAACCTCGGCGAGTTCATCGGCCAGGGCCAGCTCACCGAGCACCTGCGGATCGTCATCGAGGCGGCGCCGCAAGCGGCGCCAGCCCGTCGACCACCTGCTGTTCGCCGGGCCGCCCGGCCTCGGCAAGACGTCGCTGGCCGGCATCGTGGCCGCCGAGATGGGCGTCGGGCTGCGGGTCACCGCCGGACCGGTCCTCGTCCGGGCCGGCGACCTGGCCGCGCTGCTCACCGACCTCCAGGAGGGCGACGTCCTGTTCATCGACGAGATCCACCGGCTGCACCGGTCGGTCGAGGAGGTCCTCTACCCGGCCATGGAGGACTTCAAGCTCGACATCCTCATCGGCAAGGGGCCCACGGCGCGCAGCATCCGGCTCGACCTGCCCCGGTTCACCCTGGTCGGGCGCCACCACCCGCACCGGGCTGGTGGCCGGGCCGCTCCGGGACCGGTTCGGGTTCGTGGGCCGGCTCGACCACTACGACGTCGCCGACCTGCGAGGCCATCGTCCTCCGGTCGGCGGCCATCCTCGGGCGTGCCGGTCGACGCCGACGGGGCCCGGCGCATCGCCGAGCGGTCGCGGGGGACGCCGCGCATCGCCAACCGGCTGCTGCGCCGGGTGCGGGACTACGTCGAGGTCCGGGCCGAGGGGAGCATCACCGCCGAGGCGGCGGTCGACGGGCTCGAGGTCTTCGGCGTCGACGAGCTGGGTCTCGACAAGGTCGACCGTGCCATCCTCGACGTGCTCTGCCGCCGGTTCGCCGGCCGGGCGGTCGGGCCTCACCACCCTGGCCCAGTGCGTCGGGGAGGAGCCCGACACCATCGAGGACGCCTACGAGCCGTACCTGCTCCAGCAGGGCCTGGTCCAGCGCACCACGCGGGGCCGGGTGGCCGCCCCACGGGCCTGGGCCCACCTCGGGCTGGTCCCGGTCGAGCCGACACGCTCCTCTGACCCCGGGCCCGGCCGGGGCCGCCGCTCTGCCAGCATGGTGGCCATGTCGGTCCACGTCGGCGTCCCGGCCCGGGCGGTCCCCATGGACCCCTACGACTACGCGCCTGCCGGACGCCGCCATCGCCCAGCGCCCGGTCGAGCCCCGGGACCGCGGCCCGCCTGCTCGTCGGCCCCGGGCTGGTGGGCAACGACGAGCCGCGCCACGCCACCGTGGCCGATCTGCCCTCGGCTGCTCCGGCCCGGCGACGTGCTGGTGGTCAACGACACCCGGGTGCTCGCGGCGCGGCTGCGCCTGACCAAGGCGCAGCGGCGGGCGGGCCGAGGTGCTCCTCCTCGAACCGGTCGGCGCCGGTCGGCCGGACCAGCGCAGCGGCGGGCCCGCCGACCTGGGAGGCGCTGGTGCGCCCCGGCCGGCGGCTGCCTCCGGGCACCCTCCTCTTCGAGCACCCCGACGGCCCGGCGGTGGTCGAGGTCGGGTCCGCCGCCGGCAGTGGCCGACGACGGCCGGCGCCTGGTCCGGCTGCTCGACCGCTCGGTGGTCGAGCGGGCCGGGGCCGCTGCCGCTGCCGCCCTACATCCGCACCCCGCTCGACGACCCCGAGCGCTACCAGACGGTCTACGCCCGGTCGTGCGAGCTCGAGGCCCGCTCGGCGGCCGCACCCACCGCCGGGCTGCACTTCACCCCGGAGCTGCTCGACGCCTGCCGGCGACGCGGCGCCGCCATCGCCCGGGTGGACCTCGCCATCGGGCTCGACACCTTCCGCCCGGTCACGGCGCCGAGCCGCCGAGGAGCACGTGATCCACACCGAGCGGTACGCGGTGCCCGCCGAGACCATGGCGGCCTGCGCCGCGGCCGACCGGGTCGTCGCCGTCGGGACCACCGTGGTGCGGGCCCTCGAGTCGGCGGCGGCCACCGGGGCTCTCGCCGGGCGGACCGACCTCTACATCCACGGCCGGTTCCCCTTCCGGGTGGTCGACGTGCTGGTCACCAACTTCCACCTGCCCCGGTCGACCCTGCTGCTGCTGGTCGAGTCCTTCTACGGGCCGGGGTGGCGGGACCTGTACGCCGAGGCCCTGGCCCGACGGGTACCGCTTCCTCTCCTTCGGCGACGCCATGGTCGTCGGCCGGGGCGCCGGCGCGGCCGCCTGAACCGGGTGAGGGCCGTCCGGTTCGAGCCGATCGCCTCCGACGGGACGGCCCGCACCGGCGTCGTGCGGACGGCCCGCGGCAGCTACGCCGTGCCGACCTTCATGCCCGTCGGCACCCGGGGGGCGGTCAAGGCGCTCGACAGCCGCCGACCTCGAGGCGCTCGGCGCCGAGGTGGTGCTGGCCAACACCTACCACCTCATGCTGCGCCCCGGTGCCCGGACCGTGGCCGACCTCGGCGGGCTGCACCGCTTCAGCGGCTGGTCGGCGGCACACCCTGACCGACTCGGGCGGCTACCAGGTGCACTCGCTCCGCCCCGACGGTCGACGACGACGGGGTGACCTTCACCTCGGTCTACGACGGGTCGCGGGTGCGGCTCACCCCGGAGGCGGCGGTCGAGGCGCAGGGGCTGATCGGCGCCGACATCCAGATGGTGCTCGACGTGTGCGCCACCCTGCCGGCACGCCGAGGCGGTGCTCCGCCAGGCCGTCGACCGCACCGCGGACTGGGCGGCCCGGGCCCGCCGCCACCATGCCCGGCTCGAGGCGCGGCCCGACGGCCAGGCCCTGTTCGGCATCGTCCAGGGCGGGACCGATCTGGCCCTGCGGGCCGAGAGCGCCCGCCGCACCGTCGAGCTCGACTTCGACGGCTACGCCATCGGCGGCCTGTCGGTCGGGGAGCCGCGGCCGGCCATGCTGGAGGTGCTGGCCGCCACCGTGCCCCTCCTGCCCGCCGACCGGCCGCGCTACCTGATGGGGGTGGGCGACCCGGTCGGGCTGGTGGAGGCGGTGGCCCTCGGGGTGGACCAGTTCGACTGCGTCGCCCCGACCCGGATGGCCCGCCACGGCATCCATCCTGACCGGCGGCGGCCGGCTCAACCTGCGCAACGCCGTCCACGCGCGGCGACGACGGGCCCCTCGACCCGGGCTGCGGCTGCCCGACCTGCGCCCGCTGGTCCCGGGGCTACCTGCGCCACCTGCTTGATGGTGGGGGAGCCCACGGCCTGGCGCCTGCTCAGCCTGCACAACCTGGCCTTCGTCCTGGGCCTGATGGCCGAGGCCCGTGCCGCCATCGCCGAGGGACGGTTCGACGCGCTCCGCAAGCAGGTCGACGGGGTCTGGAACGCCTGACCCGGGCGGTCACGGATCCGAGCAGGGCTGGGCTAGTGTCGGACCGCTGTGGGCTCCACCGACCTCTCCCCTCCCGTCCCTGATGGCGCTGCACGCGCTGGTCCGCTCCATGCGCTGGTCCCGCTCGGCGGCCAGCAACCCCCAGGCCAAGTCGAGCAGCAGCGGCAGCCCGGTCCTCCTGATCTTCGTCGCCATCGCCGCCGCCTTCTACTTCTTCATCTACCGTCCCCAGCAGCGCAAGGCCAAGGCGGCCCGCGAGCAGGCCAACCAGTTCGAGGTGGGCGACGAGGTCCTCACCGCCGGAGGCCTCGTGGGGCACGTCATCGACATCGACGGTGAGCGCATCACGCTGGAGACGAGCGTCGGTGCGTCGTTCGTGGTGCTGAAGCAGTACGTCCTCCGGAAGCTGGAGGAGCCCGACCCCGACCCGGACGTCGACGACGACGACGAGCCCGAGTTCGAGGACGAGGCGGCCGAGGACGACTTCGAAGGACACGACGAAGAGCAGGTCGACGAGACGGCGGCGCACGACGAGACGCCCGCACACGACGAGACGACGGCGGACGACGCCGCGGCCGGACACGAGGACCAGGCACCGTCGGGTCCCGAGTCGGAGGCGTCGAGCACCAACGGAACCGCAGGCGGGGCGGGCGGGAGCCGCGACCCCGCCGGCACCGGGGGCTCCCGGGCGGCCGCAGGGCCGCCGCAAGCGAGGCCGATCGCGCCAGGAGCCGAGCGATGGCGACGGTCCTCCGATCATCTGAGCGGTCATGAAGAAGAAGCGGTCCCTGTGGATCAGCCTGCTGTCGGTGGTGGCCATCGCCGTCATCGCCCTGAGCGCCACGCTGGCCGCCGGCTGGTCGCCCAAGCTCGGTCTCGACCTCGACGGCGGCTTGTCGGTCGTCTACCAGACCCACCGGCCGGTCAGCCAGGACCAGCTCGAACACCATCGTGACCATCCTCAACGACCGGGTGAACGCCGGCACCAGCGGCGCCACGGTGGACAGCCAGGGCAAGAACCAGATCGCGGTGTCCATCCCCGGCGAGAAGAACTCCCAGAAGGTGCTGGCCACCCTCGGCAACACGGCCCAGCTCTTCTTCCGGCCCGCCCTCTGCTACGCGCCCGCCTTCAGCGTGGCCAAGGGGCAGAGCCCCTCCACCGGCCCCCTGCCCGCAGTGCTCGTCGTCCTCCCAGCTGACCCAGGCCAACCTGCAGGTGACCCCCAACTCGAACGCCGCCAACGGCTACACCAGCAACACCAGCATCCAGCCCGACCCCCAGTTCGCCACCTACCCGTCGACCCCGTCCACCAGCGACAACAAGAACCAGACCGTGCTCCTCCCCGGGACCGGCGTCGGCGGCCGGGAGCCGCTACGTGCTCGGGCCGGCCGGCCTGACCGGGACCGCCGTCCACTCGGCCAGCGCCCAGCTCAACAACGGCCAGTGGGCCGTCAACCTCAACCTGACCGGCGAGGGCGCCAAGCAGTGGGACATCCTCGCCCAGCAGCAGTTCCACGCAGATCATCGGCATCGACCTCGACGGCCAGGTCATCTCGGCCCCGATCACCCAGCCTACCCAGGCCAGCTTCACCTCGTTCGGCGGACAGGTGCAGATCTCGGGCAGCTTCACCGAGGACCAGGCCAAGACCCTCGCCACCGACTTCACCTACGGCGCCCTGCCGGTCAAGCTCGACCGGCTGACCGTCCAGACCGTCTCGCCCACCCTCGGCAAGGCCTCGCTGCAGGCCGGGCTGCTGTCGGGGCTGGCCGGCCTGGCGCTCGTCATGCTCTACATGATCTTCTACTACCGCCTGCTCGGTGTGGTGGTCGTCGCCGGTCTGGCGGTCACCGCCGCCGCCCTCTGGACCATCATCGCCATCATGGGCCAGACGCCTCGGCACCACCATCGACCTCGCCGGCATCATCGGCATCATCGTCTCGATCGGGATCACCGTCGACTCCTACATCGTCTACTTCGAACGACTGAAAGACGAGGCGCGGAGCGGTCGGACCATCCGGCAGCAGCGTCGACCGGGGCTTCGCCAGCGCCTTCCGGACCGTGCTGGCCGCCGATGCCGTCTCGCTGCTCGGTGCCGCCATCCTCTACTTCATCTCGGTCGGGCCCGGTCAAGGGCTTCGCCCTCTTCCTCGGGATCTCCACCATCTTGGACGTGGTCCTGACCTACACTTCACCCGGCCCTTCGTCATCCTGCTCGGCCAGCGGCGGGGCGGAGGTGAGGCGAGCACCATGAGCATGGCCAGCGGGCTCGGCGTGTCCACGCTGGCAGCCCGATGAGCCCGCGCCGCGGCGGGACGGGCGGCAACGGCCGGCAACCCGGAGACGAGTCGGACGGGCCGGCCGTCGAGCTCGAGGAAGCCTTCGACGAGGAGCTCGAGCACGCCGCCGAGGAGCTCGAGCACCACCAGGGCAGGCCGGGCCACAACGTCTTCGTCCGCCTCTACCGGGGGGAGACCTCCTTCGACTTCATCGGGAACCGGCGGTGGTGGTTCGCCGCCTCGGCCCTCGTCATCGTCCTCGGGGTCATCTCGCTCGGCACCCGCGGGCTCAACCTGGGCATCGACTTCAAGGGCGGCCAGTCGTGGCTGGTGACCTCGCCGACCCTGACCGTGGCCCAGGCCACCGCGGCGGCCGAGTCGGCCGGGGTCACCCAGCCGACGGTCGTCCAGCTGACCAACCAGATCACCCACACCAAGCAGATCGAGGTGCAGGTCGACCTCAACTCCAAGCCCGTCGCCGAGCGGACGGCCATCGAGAACAAGGTCCAGGACGCGCTGGCCGCCGCCGCCCACACCTCCCCGTCGAACGTCGACTTCAACGACGTCGGACCGACCTGGGGCGGCCAGGTCACCTCGAAGGCCATCGAGGCGCTCATCGTGTTCTTCATCGCCGTGACCCTCTACATCTCGGTCCGGTTCGAGTTCAAGATGGCCGTGGCCGCCATCGTGGCCGTGGTCCACGACATCCTCGTGACCGTCGGCATCTACTCGCTCACCGGGTTCCAGGTGACGCCGGACACGGTCATCGCCGTGCTCACCGTGCTCGGCTACTCGCTCTACGACACCGTGGTGGTCTTCGACCGAATACGCGAGAACGCCAAGGGGCTCGGCGCATCGGGCCGGATCACCTACTCCGACATGGTCAACCTCTCGATGAACCAGACCCTGGCCCGCTCCATCAACACGTCGTTGGTGGCCATCATCCCGGTGCTGTCGGTGCTGGTCGTCGGGTCCTTCGTCCTCGGGGCGACCTCGCTGCAGGACTTCGGCCTGGCCCTGGTCATCGGCCTGACCAGCGGGGCCTACTCCTCCATCTTCATCGCCTCGCCGCTGCTCGCCCTCATGAAGGAGCGGGAGCCGCGCTACACCACCATCCGCCAGCGCCTCGAGACCCGCGGGGAACGGGGGCCGGGCCTCACCCCGGCGGCGGCCGCCGCCCTCGGCGGGTCGGCCGGCGGCGGGCGGGCCCAGCGGGCGCGCCAGCAGCACGGGGTCATCCGGCCGGGGTCGGCATCGGCGGCGAGGCGGGCCGGCGGCAACGGTGCGGGGACGGGCCGGGCCGAGGCACCGGTGGGCTCGGGGGTGCCGGCGGGCGGAGGCTCGGCCTCGGCCGGGTCCACCCGGTCGGCGTCGGGCTCCGGCCGGCCCGCCGGCAACCGGCCGCCGCCCCGTCCGCGCAAGGGCCGGGGCAAGGGAGCCAAGGGCAAGCGTCGCTGATCGCCGACGATCGCTGCACCCACGACGGCTCGGAACGACGGGCGGGCGGCGCCTCGGAACGACGGGTGGCCGGCACGCCGGGAGCCCCGCAGGATACCGGATCCGGCCCTGGCGACAGGTACCGTGTAGGGATGGCGCTGGCCACACCAGTCCCGGCCGGGGGGACCTCGCACCGCCGGCCACGAGCACCTGGCGGGGTCCTCGCTGCCGCCCGAGGTGGCCGGGCTGCTGGCGCCGGTCATCGACCTCCTTCCTGCGCCGCCACCCGGGCGAGGACACCGCCGCTGATCGTGCGGGCCGCCGAGACGGCCACGGTGGCCCACGCCGGCCAGCTCCGGCGCTCCGGCGAGCCCTACGTCACCCATCCGATGGCCGTGGCCGGGATCGTCGCCGACCTCGGCCTCGACGCCCAGACCGTGGCCGCCGCCCTCCTCCACGACGCCGTGGAGGACACCGGGGTGACCACCGAGGTCATCGAGCGCGACTTCGGGCCGGCGGTCGCCCTCATCGTCGACGGGGTCACCAAGCTCGACCGGCTCCAGTTCGACTCGAAGGAGGCCCAGCAGGCGGCCACGGTGCGCAAGATGCTCGTGGCCATGGCCAACGACTGGCGGGTGCTCATCATCAAGCTGGCCGACCGGCTGCACAACATGCGCACCCTGGCGGTGATGCCCGAGTGGAAGCAGCGCCGGACCGCCCAGGAGACCCTGGACATCTACGCGCCCGCTGGCCCACCGGCTCGGCATCCAGGAGGTGAAGTGGCAGCTGGAGGACCTGGCCTTCGCCACCCTCCACGCCAAGCGCTACGCCGAGATCGAGCAGATGGTGGCGAGCCGGGCCCCGCTGCGCGACGAGTTCCTGGCCCGGGTGCTGGTGGCGGTGCGGGAGCGGCTGGCGGCGTCGGGGGTGACCGCCGAGGTCACCGGTCGCCCGAAGCACCTGTGGAGCATCTACGAGAAGATGGTGGTGCGGGGCAAGGAATTCGACGACCTCTACGACCTGGTGGGCATCCGGGTCATCGTCGAGTCGGAGAAGGACTGCTGGGCCGCCCTGGGCTCGATCCACGCCATCTGGCCGCCGGTGCAGGGTCGGTTCAAGGACTACATCAACTCGCCGAAGTTCAACCTCTACCAGTCGCTGCACACCACGGTGATCGGCCTGGACGGCAAGCCCATCGAGGTCCAGGTGCGCACCCACGAGATGCACCGCCGGGCCGAGTACGGGATCGCCGCCCACTGGGGCTACAAGGAGAACCCGGCCCGTCCCGAGCGGTCGGCGGCAGACCCGGCCGCATCGGTGAGGAAGGCCACCGGGGCGACGAGGCCCAAGCGGGCCCGCGGTGACCGGCGCAACGCCAAGGGCCCGGCCACCCCCGGCGCCGGCGGCCGCCGGGGCAAGTCGTCCGACGGTGCCGACCAGGTCGCCCTCGCCGGACCGAGCGCGGACCGCCGCGCCGAGCTGGCGGCCCTGGCCAAGGAGACCTCCTCGACCACCGCCGAGATCGAGTGGATGCAGCGCATCGTCGACTTCCAGAACGAGACGACCGACCCGATCGAGTTCCTCGAGGCCCTCAAGCTCGACCTCGAGGAGGACGAGGTCTACGTCTTCACCCCGAAGGGCAAGGTCATCGCCCTGGCCGCCAACGCCACGCCGGTCGACTTCGCCTACGCCATCCACACCGAGGTCGGCCACCGCTGCATCGGGGCCAAGGTCAACGGGCGGCTCGTCCCGCTCGACACCAGGCTGAGCATCGGCCGACACCGTCGAGATCTTCACCTCCAAGGCCCCGACCGCCGGCCCGTCGCGCGACTGGCTGTCGATGGTGGCCTCGTCCCGGGCCCGGACGAAGATCCGCCAGTGGTTCTCCCGGGAGCGACGGGAGGACGCCATCGAGATCGGCCGCGAGGAGCTGATCAAGGAGCTGCGCCGCGAGGGGCTGCCGGTGCAGAAGCTGGCCGCCGAGCACACCCTCGGCGACGTGGCCGCGGCCATGAACTACGCCGACCTCGACGCCCTGCACGCCGCCATCGGTGACAACCGGATCTCGGCCCGGGCCGTGGCCCAGCGGGTGCTGCGCGACCTGCGGGGCGGGGTCTACGAGGAGCAGCTCCCGGTCACCGCCCGCCAGCAGCCGACCGCCCCGCGACCCGGACGCGGCTCGGCGGTCGGTGTGTACGTCGAGGGCCTCGACGACCTGATGGTCCGGCTGTCCCGGTGCTGCACGCCGGTGCCCGGCGACGAGATCGTGGGGTTCGTGACCCGGGGCCGCGGGGTCTCGGTGCACCGGGCCGACTGCGCCAACGCCGCCTCGCTGGCGAGCCGGTCCCGCGAGCGGCTCATCGAGGTCGAGTGGGACCACCGCTCCTCGGGGGTGTTCGTGGCCACCATCGAGGTGGTGGCCATCGACCGCTCGCGCCTGCTCGCCGACGTGACCAAGGTGGTCTCCGAGCACCATCTCAACATCGTGTCGCGCCAACACCCAGACCGACTCCGGACCGGATCAGCCGGATGCGGTTCGACGTGGAGCTGGCCGACCCCGCCCACCTCGAGTCGGTGCTCAACCTGATCCGCCACCTCGACGCGGTCTACGACGTCTACCGCATCCTCCCCGGCAAGCGGGACTGAGCGTCCGGTGGCCGACCGACAGCCGCCGGCGGCGCGCGCCCCGAGTGGCACCCACGACGTGCTGTGGCCCGAGTCGACCCGGTGGGAGGACCTGCGTGGCCCGCTTCGCCGCCGCCGGCCGAAGCGGGCCGGCTACGGCCTGGCCCACACCCCGATGTTCGAGGACGTGCGGGTCTTCCGGCGCGGGATCGGCGAGGGCAGCGACGTGGTGGGCAAGGAGATGTACGAGTTCGAGGACCGCGGTGGCCGCCTCCTCGCCCTCCGGCCCGAGGGCACCGCCCCCATGGTCCGGGCCTTCGTGCAGCACCGGCCCGCCGCTGCCCTGGAAGGCCTGGTACGCCACCCCGGCCTTCCGCTACGAGCGGCCCCAGGCCGGCCGCTACCGCCAGCACCACCAGCTCGGGGTCGAGGCGCTCGGGCCCGAGCGACCCCGACCTCGACGTCGAGGTCGTCGCCCTGGCCGACGGCTTCTTCCGCTCGCTCGGCCTGGCCGACGTTCACCCTCGGCATCAACTCGATGGGGGACGGGGAGTGCCGCCCCGGCTACCTCGACCGTGCTGCGGCGCGTACCTGGCCGCCCGCCGGACCGAGCTGTGCCCCGAGCACGCGGCGACGCCTCGACGACCAACCCGCTCCGGGTGCTCGACTGCAAGCGGCCCGAGTGCCGGGCGGCCACCGAGGGCGCACCGAGGTTCGTCGACCACCTCTGCGACGCCTGCCGCCACCACTTCGACCGGGTGCGGGCCGGGCTCGGCGCCCTCGGCATCGACGCCGTGGTCGACCACCGGCTGGTCCGCGGCTTCGACTACTACACCCGGACCACCTTCGAGTTCTCCTCCGAGGCGCTCGAGTCGGCCCAGAACGGCATCGGCGGCGGGGGCCGCTACGACGGGCTGGTCGAGATGCTCGGCGGCCCGCCCACGCCGGGCATCGGGTTCGGCATCGGCATCGAGCGGCTGCTGCTGGCCTGCGACGCCGAGGGCGTCTTCCCGGTCGACCCGCCCCCGCTCGACGCCTTCGTGGTCGACGTGACCGGCGGCGAGGCGGCGCGGGACCTGACCGCCGTGCTGCGGCGGGCCGGTCTCCGGGCCGACCGGGCCTTCGACGACCGGTCGATGAAGGCCCAGCTCAAGTCGGCCGACCGTTCGGGGGCGCCGGTGGCGGTGATCGTCGGTCCGGACGAGCGACGCCGCCGGCGAGGTGACGCTGCGGCCGCTGCGCGTGGCGGCGGCGACCAGACCGCGGCTGGCCGGCGGGACCGAGCTCGCCCGGCGGCCGTCCGGCCGGCGCCGGCCGGAGCCCGACCGGGTGCGACCGAGTGACCAGGACCCCCGAGCCCGGCCGGAGCCGACGTCGATGCGCACCCGGCTGTGCGGATCGCTGCGCCTCGGGGACGTCGGCGCCACGGTGACGGTGTGCGGCTGGGTGGCCCACCGGCGCGAGCACGGCGAGCACCTGGCCTTCCTCGACCTGCGTGACCACACCGGCATCGTCCAGTGCGTGATCCCCGGCACCGTCGACGCCCGCAGCGAGTTCGTGGTGGCCGTGTCGGGCGTCGTCCGGCCCCGGCCCGAGGGCACGGCCAACCCGGACCTCGCCACCGGCGAGATCGAGATCGGCGACTGCACGGTGACCGTGCTCAACCGGGCCGAGCCGCCCCCGTTCCCCGTCGACGACCGGGCCGAGGTGGACGAGGTCACCCGGCTCAGCTACCGCTACGTCGACCTCCGGCGGCCGCGCATGCAGGCCAACCTGCGGACCCGGGCAACGGTCAACCGGGCCCTGCGGGCGGCCATGGACCGCCAGGGGTTCGTCGAGGTGGAGACGCCGCTGCTGTGGGCCCCGACGCCCGAAGGGGCGCGGGAGTTCGCCGTGCCCAGCCGGCTCAACCCGGGGTCGGGCTACGTCCTGCCCCAGAGCCCGCAGCTGGCCAAGCAGCTCCTGATGGTGGCCGGGGTCGACCGCTACTACCAGATCGCCCGCTGCCTGCGGGACGAGGACCTCCGGGCCGACCGCCAGTTCGAGTTCACCCAGCTCGACCTCGAGGCGTCCTTCGTCGGCCAGGACGACGTGCTCGGGTTCGTGTCCGAGGCCGTCCTCGACGCGGCCGAGGCGGTCACCGGGGAGCGGCCGGGGGCGGTCCCGCACATGACCTGGGCCGAGGCCCTCGACCGCTACGGCACCGACAAGCCCGACCTGCGCTTCGGCATGGAGCTGGTCGACCTGTCCCCGGTCTTCGAGACCACCGCGGTCAAGGCGTTCGCCGCCCCGTGCGTGAAGGCCCTGGTGGTCCCGAGGGCGGGGCCACCTCTCGCCGGTCGCGGCTCGACGGCCTCACCGACCGGGCCCAGGCAGCTCGGGGCGAAGGGCCTGGCCTGGTTCCGGGTGACCGGAGACCGGGGCGGCCCCGACGGCCCGTCGCCCGGTCTCGACTCGCCGCTCGACCGGTTCCTCTCCGACGAGGAGCGGGCCGGCCTGCTGGCGGCGACCGCTGCCGCCCCCGGCGACCTGGTGCTGGCGGTGGCCGACGAGCACCGGACGGCCTGCGACGGTGCTCGGGCAGCTCCGGGTCGAGCTCGGGGGGCGGCCGGTGAGCGAGGGCCCCTACCGCTTCGTGTGGGTGGTCGACTTCCCCCTGTTCGACGGCGTCGACGAGGCCGGCCACCCGGTCGCCGCCCACCATCCCTTCACCATGCCCCATGCCGACGACCTCGACCGGCTCGAGTCGGACCCGGCCTCGGTCCGCTCGCAGGCCTACGACCTCGTCCTCAACGGCTGGGAGCTCGGGTCGGGCAGCGTGCGGATCCACCGCGAGCGACATCCAGCAGCGGGTGTTCGCCGCCCTCGGCCTCGGACGAGGAGACGGCCCGGGCCCGCTTCGGCTTCCTGCTCGGCGCCTTCCGCTACGGGGCGCCCCCCCACGCCGGCTTCGCCGTGGGCATCGACCGGCTGGCCGCCATCTTCGCCGGCGAGGACAGCATCCGGGAGGTCATCGCCTTCCCGAAGACCCAGTCCGGTTCGGACCCGATGACCGGCGCCCCCGAACCCATCGCCGGCGCCGTGCTCGCCGAGCTCGGGCTCGGGCTGCGGTCGGCCCCGCCCGCGGGATAGCCGGAGAGGAGGCGAGGCATGGCCGGTGAGGACCTGTTCTCCGGAGCCGCCGAGGAGCGGCTCGCGGCCCGGGCCCCGCTCGCCGCCCGGCTGCGGCCCCGGACCCTCGACGAGATCGTCGGCCAGCCCACCTGGTCGGTCCGGGGGCCCCGCTGCGGGCGCTCATCGAGTCCGACCGGCTGACCTCGGCCATCCTCTGGGGTCCGCCCGGTACCGGCAAGACCACCCTGGCCTCGGTGATCGCCGCGCGCCACCGCCAAGCGGTTCGTCCCCCTGTCGGCGGTGAGCGCCGGGGTGAAGGACGTGCGGGAGGTCGTCGACGGCGCCCGGCGCCTCCTCGGCGAGCAGGGCCGGGGGACCATCCTGTTCCTCGACGAGGTGCACCGGTTCAACCGCGCCCAGCAGGACGCCCTGCTGCCCTCGGTCGAGGAGGGGCTGGTGGTGCTCATCGGGGCCACCACCGAGAACCCCTTCTTCGAGGTCAACGCCCCGCTGCTGTCGCGGTCGACCCTCTGGCGGCTCGAGCCGCTGTCGCCCGAGGAGCTCGAGGAGGTGGTGGCCCGCGGGCTGGCCGCCGAGGGGGCGACGGCCGAGCCCGACGCCGTCGGCGGCGCTCGTCGGGCTGGCCGACGGCGACGCCCGGGCGGTGCTCACCACCCTCGAGGTGGCCGTGGCCCTGGCCGGCGGCCGGCCGGTCTCGATCGACCGACGTGGAGCGGGCCCGGCCACTCGCGGCTGCACCACTACGGCGAGGACGAGCACTACGACCAGGTCAGCGCCTTCATCAAGTCGGTGCGGGGTTCGGACCCCGACGCCGGCCTCTACTGGCTGGCCCGGATGCTCGAGTCCGGTGAGGACGCCCGGTTCATCGCCCGGCGCCTGGTGATCCTGGCCAGCGAGGACGTCGGGGAGGCCGACCCGATGGGCCTGGTGGTGGCCGACGCCGCCGCCCGGGCGGTCGAGTTCGTCGGGCTGCCCGAGGCCCAGCTCAACCTGGCCCAGGCCGTGGTCCACCTGGCCTGTGCGCCCGAAGTCGAACCGGGTCACCGTCGCCCTCGGTCGGGCCCGCCACGACGTCCGGGAGGGCCCGCGGGGGTCGGTCCCGCCCACCTCCGCGACGCCGCACTACCGGAGCGCGGAGCGCATCGGCCACGGCGAGGGGTACCGTCTACCCCCACGACCTGCCCGACGCCTGGGTCGACCAGCAGTACCGCCCGGCCGAGGTGGCCGACCACCGCTACTACGAGCCGAGCGATCGCGGGCACGAGGCGGCGGTGGCCGAGCGCCTGGCGCGCCGAGCGCGGAGAGGACCCCGCCGTCCTCCCCCCGACGCCGGACGCCACGAGCCGAACTAGGCCAGACTGTCTGGCCATGACGAGGCCGCGACGGAGCCCGTCCCGGACGGGGCTCGGGGCCTTCGTCTTGCTGGCTGCCCTGGTCGTGGCGCCCGTCGCCCCGGCCGGAGCCGCCGCCGGCCTGCCGGGCGGGTCGGGCCCGCCGACCGAGCGGGTGGCCGGCGCCCCCGGCCTGCCCCGGGGCGCCGCCGTGGTCGGGCCCACGAACGGTGCGGCGCCGGTCACCGCCGACGTGGCCCTGGCGCCGCGCGACCCGGCCGGGCTGGCGGCGTTCGTGGCCGCCGTCTCGACGCCGGGTTCCCCCCGGTTCCACGACTACCTGGCCCCGGGAGGGTTCGCCACCACCTTCGGCCCGACGCCGGCGGCCATCGACAGCGTCCGGGCCTGGCTGGCCGCGACCGGGCTGGCGCTCGGCCCGACGTCGCCGGACGGGCTGCTGGTCCCGGCGAGCGGGACGGCGGCCCAGATGGCCCGCACCTTCGGGGTGTCGCTGGTGGACACCAGGCTGCCGAGCGGTCGGGTCGCCCGCTACGCCGCCCGCGCCCCTCGGTGCCGGCGCCCTTGGCCCCGCTGGTCCGGGGGGTGGTCGGCCTCGCCACCGTGGGGGAGGCGGAGCCCCAGCTGGTGGGTCCGCCCGACCACCTCGCCCTCGGCCGGGCCGGCCTCGCCCGTCGCCGCCGGCCGGCGCCCACGCCGGGCCGGCACCCTGCCCCCAGGCCTCGGCGACCGGGGGGTACACGGCCGACCAGCTCGCCGCCGCCTACGGGCTGAGCCCGCTGTACGCCGACGGGCTGGTGGGGACCGGGCGGACCATCGGCCTCTACGAGCTCGAGCGGTTCGACGCCGCCGACGTCGCCGGCTACAAGGCCTGCTACGGGCTGTCCAACCCGCGTCACCGACGTGCCGGTGGACGGCGGCCCGTCGGGACCCGAGCACGGCGAGGCCGCCCTCGACATCGAGGATGCCGCGGGCCTCGCTCCGGGGGCGGCCATCAAGGTCTACTCGGGCCCGCTCGGCGACCCCACCGCCGCGGTCGACACCTACGCCGCCATGGTCGCCGATCACTCGCTCACGGTGATCTCGACCAGCTGGGGCCTGTGCGAGCCGGAGATGGACCCCTCCCAGCAGGCCGCCGAGTCCCTGCTGTTCGCCGAGGCGGCGGCCGACGGGCAGACCGTGGTGGCGGCGTCGGGCGACTCGGGCTCGACCGACTGCTTCGCCCGGGGGATCGACGCCAACACGGCGGTGAGCGTGGACGATCCCGCCGACCAGCCCGACGTGACCGGGGTGGGAGGGACGAGCCTGCTGCAACCGGTGGCGCCGCCGCCCGAGACGGTGTGGAACGACCTCGCCGGGGCGGGCGGCGGCGGGGTGTCGGCGGACTTCGCCCAGCCCGCCTGGCAGGTGGGCCCCGGGGTCGGCTCCTCGCTGGCCCTGGCCCGCTGCGGGGCCCTCGGCCGGTCGAGCTGCCGCGAGGTGCCCGACGTCTCGGCCTCGGCCGACCCCTTGCACGGGTATGCCGTCCTCTTCCACGGCACCTGGCAGGTCATCGGCGGGACCAGCGGCGCCGCGCCCCTGTGGGGGGCGCTGACCGCCGTGGTCGACCAGGGCCTCGGCACGGCGGCCGGGTTCATGAACCCGGTGCTCTACGGGATGGGCTCGTGCGCCAGCTCCCCGTTCAACGACATCACCGTCGGCGACAACTCCTTCCTCCCGGCCGGCGGCGGGCTCTACCCGGCGACCCCCGCCTTCGACCTGGCCAGCGGGTGGGGCACCCCCGCCGCCGTCGGGCTGGCCTTCGGCCTGGCGAGCCGGCCCTCGTGCCCGGTGGTCTCCGCCGTCCGTCCGAGCAAAGGGGTGGTCGGGGGCGGCAACATCGTCGAGGTGACCGGGTCCGACCTCGCCGCCGCCACCTCGGTCCGCTTCGGGTCCCTCCCCGCCCGCTCCTTCGTCGTGACGTCGCCTGCGAGCCTCGCCGTACAGGTTCCCCCCGGGCCGGCCGGCGGAGCGGTGGTCGACGTGACGGTGTCCGGCGCCGACGGGTCCAGCCGGGCCGTTCCGGCCGACCGGTACACCTATGCTCCGCCGGGCTACTGGCTGGTCGCCATCCGACGGGGGCATCTTCACCTACGGCGCCGCCGGCTTCTTCGGCTCGACCGGCGCCATCCGGCTCAACCAGCCCATCGTGGGCATGGCGCCGACCACGCGACGACCGGGGCTACTGGCTGGTGGCCGCCGACGGGGGCATCTTCACCTTCGGCGACGCCGGGTTCTTCGGCTCGACCGGCGCCGTCCGGCTCAACCACCCCATCGTCGGGATGGCGCCGACCCCCGACGGCCAGGGCTACTGGCTGGTGGCCGCCGACGGGGGCATCTTCACCTTCGGCGACGCCGGCTTCTTCGGCTCGACCGGCGCCGTCCGGCTCAACCAGCCCATCGTCGGGATGGCGCCACCCCCGACGGCCGCGGCTACTGGCTGGTGGCCGCCGACGGGGGCATCTTCACCTTCGGCGACGCCGGCTTCTTCGGGTCGACCGGCGCCGTCCGGCTCAACCAGCCCATCGTCGGGCATGGCGCCGACCCCCGACGGCCGCGGCTACTGGCTGGTGGCCGCCGACGGGGGCATCTTCACCTTCGGCGACGCCGCCTTCATGCGGGTCGACCGGCGGCGTCCGGCTCAACCGGCCCGTCGTCGGGATGGCCGTCTCGCTCGGCGGGGGCGGCTACTGGCTGGTGGCCGCCGACGGGGGGATCTTCACCTTCGGCGACGCCGCCTTCGACGGCTCGGCAGGGGCCCTCCGCCTCAACCGCCCCGTCGTCGGCATGGCCGCCACCTGACCCCGGGGTTCTAAGCTCTGCGGGTCATGTCCGCCGGGGAGATCGCCGTGCTCGTCGCCAGCGTCGCCTGCTGCGTGGCGTTGACCGCTCTGTTCGTGGCCATCGGCGCCCTGGCGCGCCAGACCCGGGCCCTCCGGTCGGTCGCCGATCGGCTCGACCGGCGGACGGTGCCGCTGGTGGCCGACGCCCACCGGGTGGTCGACCAGGCGGCCACCGAGATCGAGCGGGTCGGTGCCGTCCTCGACTCCACCGAGTCCGTCCACGCCACCGTCGACTCGGCGTCGCGGCTGGCCTACCGGGCCTTCGCCAACCCGGTGGTCAAGGTGCTGGCCGTCCGGGCCGGCGCCGCCACCGGGATCCGCCGGTTGACGGCGGGCTCGGAGGCGCCCGATGCCGCCGCCGGCGGCCGCCGCGCCCGCTCCCGCCGATCGGGTGGCCGTTGATCGTGCCCCGCCGGATGTTCTGGCTGGTGACCGGGGCGGCCTTCGGTGCGGGCACCACCGTCTGGGCCGAGCGGAGGCTGCGCCGCTCGGTGCACGAGGCGGCCGCCCGTCTGCAACCCGACGCCCTCGTGGCCGGCCTCGGCCGGTCGGCCCGGCAGGCCACCGGCGCCGCCGCCGGGCGGGTGCGCGAGGCGGTGAGCTCGGGTCGCCAGGAGATGCAACGGCGGGAGGAGGAGCTCTGGGCGGACCTCGCCGCCCAGGGCGTGGCGGGGGAGCGGACCGGCACCGACCGAGCGGGCGGCCCGGGCGGCGCACCCCCGAAACCCCCTTCTCACCTGGGCAAGTAGAGTTCGGCGTCGTGACCTCGCGCCCGGCGCCCGGCGCCGACCAGCTCCGCGCCGCCTTCCTCCGCTTCTTCACCGAGCGGGGCCATGCCCTCGTGCCGTCGGCCAGTCTCATCCCCCACGACCCGACGGTGCTGTTCACCATCGCCGGGATGGTGCCGTTCAAGCCGTTCTTCGTGGGTGACGAGGTCCCGCCCTGGCCGCGGGCCACCTCGGTGCAGAAGTGCTTCCGCACCGTCGACATCGAGGTGGTCGGGACCACCGAGCGGCACTGCACCTTCTTCGAGATGCTCGGCAACTTCAGCTTCGGCGACTACTTCAAGGCCGAGGCCATCCCCTTCGCCTGGGAGCTGGTCACCGAGGTGCTGGGGATCGACGGCGACCGGCTGTGGGTGACCGTCCACGACAGCGACGACGAGGCCGAGGGCATCTGGACCGACGCCGTCGGCGTGCCGGCGGACCGGGTCCAGCGGCTCGGCGACGACAACTTCTGGAAGATGGGGGAGACCGGGCCGTGCGGCCCGAGCTCGGAGCTCTTCTTCGACAAGGGCCCCGCCTACGGGGAGCCGGGCGGCCCGGCCTCGGGAGGGTCCGAGCGGTACGTGGAGATCTGGAACCTCGTCTTCATGCAGTACAACCGCGGCGGCGACGGGGACCACCGAGGCGCTGCCCCGCCCGAGCATCGACACCGGTGCCGGGCTCGAGCGGATCCTGCCCGTGCTCCAGGGCGTCGACTCCATCTTCGACACCGACCTCTTCGCCCCCATGATCGAGGCGGCCCAGTCGGTCACCGGGCGGTCCTACGGCCGCGACGAGGAGACCGACGTGGGTCTGCGGATCCTCGCCGACCACGGGCGGGCCATGACCATGCTCGTCGGCCGACGGGGTGCTGCCGGCCAACGAAGGCCGCGGGTACGTGCTGCGGCGGGTCATCCGGCGGGCCGTGCGGCGCGCCCGCCGGCTCGGCGTGGACCGGCCGGTGACCACCCGTCTGGTGGACGCCGCCGTCGGCGTGCTCGGCGGCGCCTATCCCGCCGTGGCCGAGCAGCACCGGTTGGTCTCCGACGTGGTCGACCGGGAGGAGCACGGGTTCCTGCGCACCCTCGCCACCGGCTCGGGGATCCTCGAGGAGCAACTGGCCGCCGGTGCCGAGCGCGTCTCGGGCGAGGTGGCCTTCCGTCTCCACGACACCTACGGGTTCCCGGTCGAGCTCACCGTGGAGATGGCCGCCGAGGCCGGGGTGGGCGTCGACCTCGACGGGTTCGAGGCGGCCATGGAGGACCAGCGGCGCCGGGCCCGTGCCGCCGCCCGATCCAGCCGGCAGCTGGCCGGCGACGAGGCCTACCGCTCCATCCTCGACACCGAGGGCCAGACCGTCTTCGTCGGCTACCGCCCCGACGGGTACGCCGCTCCGGCCCGGGTGGTCGCCGTGCTCGCCGCCGGGGACCCCGCCCACGCCGGCGAGGCCGAGATCTTCCTCGACCGGACCCCGTTCTACGCCGAGGGCGGGGGCCAGGTCGGCGACATCGGCACCATCACCACCGAGACCGGCACCGCCACCGTCTACGACACGGTCTCCGCCCTTCCCGGGCTGACCTCGCACCGCGCCCGCATCACCGGCGAGCTCTTCGCCGGCCAGGACGCCCTGGCCACCATCGACGCCCCGCGACGGGACGCCCTCCGCCGCAACCACACCGGCACCCACCTGCTGCACGCCGTCGCTCCGGCGGGTCCTCGGCGACCACGTCCGCCAACAGGGCTCGCTGGTGGCGCCCGACCGGCTCCGCTTCGACTTCAGCCACACCGGCGGGGTGGCCCCCGCCGAGCTGGCTGCGGTGGCCGAGCTGGCCAACGCCGACGTGCTGAGCGACGACGACGTCGTCGTGGAGGAGACCAGCCGGGCCGAGGCCGAGGCCATGGGGGCGCTGGCCTTCTTCGGCGACAAGTACGGCGAGCGGGTGCGGGTGGTGCGGGCCGGCCCCCACTCGGTCGAGCTCTGCGGCGGGACCCACGTCGGCGCCCTCGGGATGATCGGTCCGATCACGGTGACCTCGGAGTCGTCGATCGGGTCCAACACCCGCCGGATCGAGGCGGTGACCGGGCCGAGCGCCTTCGAGCGGTTCGCCCAGCGTGAGGGCCTGCTGGCCGAGGCCGCCGGCCTGCTCCGCACCGAGCCGGAGCACGTGCCCGAGGCGATCGACCGGCTGCTCGAGCGCCAGCGCGCCGCCGAGACGCGCCCTCGAGCAGGCGCGTGGCCGCGAGCTGCAGTCGGAGGCCTCGGCGCTCGCCGCCTCGGCCGACGGCGGGGTGGTGGTGGCCCGGCGGGACGGCATGGCGGGCGAGCTCCTCCGCGACCTGGCCCAGACCGCCCGCTCCTCGGGACGGCTCCGGGCCGTCGTGCTCGGCGGCAGCCCCGACGGCGAGAAGGCGGCCCTCGTGGTGTCGGCCGACCCGCACGGGGACGGCGACCGGGTCCACGCCGTCGAGCTGGTTCGGAGGATCGCCCCCCTCGTCGGCGGCGGCGGCGGCGGATCGCCCGAGGTGGCCGTGGCCGGGGGCCGCGACCGGGGCGGCATCGACCGCGCCCTCGACGAGGCCCGCCGGGCGCTCGCCGGCGGATGACGGCCGATGGCCGGACCGGTTCGCCACCACGCGGCCGGGTGCTCGGGGTCGACCTCGGGTCGCGGCGGATCGGGATCGCGGTGACCGACTCCGCCGGTCGCCTGGCCCTGCCCCGGCCGACGGTCGAACGGAGCGGGGACCCCGACGCCGACCGTCGCCGGCTGGTGCAGGTGGCGTTGGACGAGGCGGCGACCACGGTGGTCGTCGGGCTCCCGTTGTCGCTCGACGGTTCGCCCGGGCCGGCCGCCGCGGCGGCCGGGCCGAGGCGGACGCGCTGGGCGCCTTGCTGGCGTCCCACGACATCGGGGTCGAGCTGTTCGACGAGCGGCTCACCACGGTGTCGGCGGACCGGGCTCTCGCCGCCGGCGGGTGGCGGGGGCGAGAGCGCCGGCGGCGGGTCGACGGGGCGGCGGCGGCGGTGATGCTGTCGGCATGGCTCGAGGCGGGCGGCGACCGGTGACCGGGGCGGCCCCGGGTCCGCCGTCCGGGGGCGGCGACGCCGCCCCGCGCCGATGCCGACGCCGCCCCGGGCGGGGCGGCCGGGTCCGCTCGCGCCGGCGGTGGTGGCGCATCGCCGCCCTGGTCTTCGTGGTGGCCGGGGTGGGCGTGCTGGTGGGGGGGTACCTCTGGGTGGACAGCGAGGCCAACCCCTCCGGTCCTCCCGGGCCGCCAGGTCATCGTGTCGGTCCCCTCCGGGTCCGGGGTGGGCCAGCTGGCCTCCACCCTCGCCGCCAAGCAGGTCATCGGGAGCTCCCTCGCCTACCGCATCTGGAGCCAGCTGCACCACCCGCCGACCGTCGCCGCCGGGTCCTACGCCTTCCGCCAGAACTCCCGTTCTCGACCGTCGACCGGGTCATCGCCGCCGGGCCCAACGTGTTCCCCCTGGACGTCCCGCCGGGCTTCACCGTCTCGGAGGTGGCCGGCCGGGTCGGCCAGCTGCCCGGCCACACCCGGTCGGGCTTTCTGGCCCTGGCCCAGAGCGGGACCGCTGCACTCCCCCTGGCAGCCCGCCGGGGTCACCAGTCTCGAGGGCCTGCTCGGCACCGGCCGCTACGTCATCGTCCCCGGCGAGACCGACACCCAGGTCCTGGTGGCCATGATCGACCGGTTCGACCGGCAGGCCGGCTCCCTCGGACTGGCCGCCGGCGCCGCCCAGCTCGGGCTCACCCCCTACCAGGCGGTGACCATGGCCTCCATCGTCGAGAAGGAAGGGGTCATCGGGAAGAACCTCGGACCGGTGGCCCGGGTGATCCTCAACCGGCTCCACCAGGGCATGCCGCTCCAGATGGACTCGACGGTGCTCTATGCCGAGGGGCGCGACGGGGGCCCGGTGACCTCGAAGGACCTGCAGACCCGCACGCCCTACAACACCTACCTCGCCAAGGGCCTGACCCCCACCCCGATCTGCTTCCCGTCCCGGGCCGCCCTGGCGGCCGCCCTCGACCCGCCGCCGGGCTCGTGGCTGTACTTCGTGGTGGTGCAGGCCGACGGCACCGAGGCGTTCGCCGACACCTTCGCCGAGCAGCAGGCCAACGAGGCGCTGGCCAGGCAACGGGGGCTCTCCTGACGGCCCGGCCCGAGGTCGTGCGGCCGTCCGCGGCCACCACGTGGTCGGCGTGATCGGGGACCCGGTCGCCCATTCGCTCTCGCCCCTCTTGCACAACACGGCCTTCGCCGAGCTCGGCCTCGACTGGGTCTCGGTCGGGTTCCGGGTCGCCGCCGGGCGCGCCGGCGAGGCGCTCGCCGGCGCCGGCGCCCTGGGCCTGCGCGGGCCTGTCGGTGACCATGCCGCACAAAGGAGCGGTCGCCGGGCTGGTCGACCGCCTGCTCGCCGGTGGCCGAGCGGCTCGGGGCGGTCAACTGCGTGGTCTTCGGGAGCCGAGGTCGGCGCCCGGGTCCTCGGCGACAACACCGACGGGGCCGGGCTGGTCGCCGCCCTGCGGCGCGGGGCGCGCTTCGACCCGGAGGGCCGGCGCTGCCTGGTGGTCGGTGCCGGCGGGGCGGCACGGGCAGCCGTCGCCGCCCTGGCCGAGGCCGGGGCGGCGAGGTGGTGGTGGTCAACCGCACCGCCGGCCCGGGCCGCCTCGGCCGCCGCCCTGGCCGGGGCGGCCGGGCGGGCGGGGGCGCCCGGTGAGGCCGCCACCTGCGACCTGGTGGTCAACGCCACGCCCGTCGGCATGACCGGCGGGCCCGGCCCGGGGACCTGGCCGCTCGACCCGGCCCTGCTCCGGCCGGGGCAGACGGTCGTCGACCTCGTCTACGACCCGCCCCGGACGCCCTGGCTCGACGCCGCCCGGGACCGGGGCGCCACCGCGGTCAACGGGCTGCGGCATGCTGGTCCACCAGGCCGCCCTCCAGCTGGACGGCCTGGACCGGGCTCGACCCGCCCGTCGAGGCCATGTGGGCCGCCCTCGACCGGCCGGCCCGGCGACCCGGCCGCCAGCACCGCTACCGGGCTGACCCGCCGGGCTGTCTAACCTGGGTCGTCGGAGCTCCTGGTGAACTACGCCCCCGCGAACCTCGCCGTCCGGCCGCGGCACCTGCTTGCCCGGTTCGACGTCGTGCTGGCCGTGACCACCCTGGCCCTCGGGGCGGTGGGACTGGTCATGATCTACTCGGCCACCCGGGGCAAGCTGACCCTGGCCGGGCTCGACCCCCACTACTACCTGAAGCGACAGGCCGCCTTCATGGTCATCGGGGTCGTGGCCATGGTGGCCCTCGCCCTGTTCGACTACCGCCGGCTCGAGCAGTTCAGCACCGTCCTCTACGTCGGCATCGTGCTCGCCCTGGTGGCGGTGCTGGCCACTCCCGCCCACCAGGGGTCCCAGCGCTGGTTCTCCCTCGGCCCGCTGCAGCTGCAGCCGTCCGAGTTCGCCACCCTGGTGCTCGATCGTCGCCATCGCCACCTACTGCTCGCGAAGACCCGAGGGCCTCGACTTCCGCGACCTGGTGCGGATGGTGCTGATGTCGGTGCTGCCCATCGTGCTGGTCATCAAGCAGCCCGACCTCGGCACGGCCATCCTCATGGGGGTCATCCTGATGGTGATGCTGGCGGTGGCGGGCATGCCCGGGCGTTACCTCCTCCTGCTCTTCGTCGGCGGCGATGGCCGTGGTGCTCGTCGCCTTCAAGGTCGGGGTTGCTCCAGCACTACCAGATCGAGCGGCTGACCAGCTTCATCTCGCCCAACGGCGCCAGCCAGTCGGCCACCTACAACGTGACCCAGGCCAAGGACGCCATCGCCGTGGGCGGCGTGTTCGGGCAGGGCCTGTTCCACGGGGCGCTCACCAACCTGTCCTACGTCCCCTCCCAGCAGACCGACTTCATCTTCTCCGCCGTCGGGGAGCAGGTCGGGTTCGTCGGGCTCGGGGATCCTGCTCCTCGCTCTACGGGCTGATGGCCTGGCGGGTGCTGCGGACCGCCCAGCTGGCCCGCGACAGCTACGGCCGCCTGCTGTGCGCCGGCATCTTCGCCATGATCGTCTTCTCCGTGTTCGAGAACGTCGGGCATGAACATGGGCATCATGCCGGTGACCGGCATCCCGCTCCCGTTCCTCTCCTACGGGGGCTCGGCGATCATCGGCTTCTTCGCCGCCATCGGGATCGTGATCAACGTGCACCAGCGGAGCGTCCGGTGACGGCGAGCCCGGGCGATCCGGGCGTCCCGGTGAACCCGGGGAGGGCCGACCCCCTGGAGGCGGCCGCCCCGACCGGCGCCGAGCCCGGCGCCGGCCCCCCGGCGAGCGGCGCCGGTTCCGCACCGCCCTGGTGAGCGGCGGTCACCCTGGACCTGCCCAACCAGCACCCGACCGTGGTGCTGCGCGAGAACGAGCCACCCCGCCGCCAGCTCTCGTTCTCGGTCGAGCCTCCAGGACGGCGACCGTGCTCTCCCACGCCATCCGCCGCATCCCGACCCCCCGGCCGCTCACCCACGAGCTGTTGAGCGAGGTCCTCTCGGGGTTCGACATCGACGTGGTGGCGGTCCGCCTGGTCGGCCGGCGGGGCGCGGTCTACTTCGCCGAGCTCGACCTCCGGGGGCCCACCGGGCGGTCGGTGCACTCGTGCCGCCCGTCCGACGCGCTGGCCGTGGCGCTGGTCCAGCCGGTGCCGGTGCCGATCCTCGTCGATGTCCGGTTGCTGGAGGAGGCGGGCGACGTCTCCCCGCCGGGACCGGCGACCACCGGATGACCGGCCCGGCCCCCACCCGAGGGCTCAGACGCCGCTGAGCAGGCGCGCCCTGCGTTCCTCGGCCTGTTCGAACTCGGCCTGGTCGGCGGCGTCGACCGCCGCTCCTCCCTCGTCGGAGATGCGCATGAGCAGGGCGATCAGCACGTAGTTGGCCACGAGGGCCGAGCCCCCGTAGGAGACGAAGGGCAGGGTGATCCCGGTGAGGGGCAGCAGCCGCACGACGCCGCCGATGATGAAGAAGGCCTGGAAGCCGATGATCATGGTGAGCCCGGTGGCGGCCAGCTTGGCGAACTCGGAACGGGCCACCTGGGCCGTGCGCAGCCCCGCTCCGACCAGCAGCAGGAAGGCCACGATGACCATGGTGGAGCCGAGCAGGCCCATCTCCTCGCCGATGACGGCGAAGATGAAGTCGGTCTGGGGGTTGGGGATGTTGTAGGCGCCGAACCCGAGGCCGAGCCCGGACCCGCCGATCCCGCCGCTGCCGAGGGCGTACCAGGCCTGGCGCAGCTGGTCGCCGGGGTCGTGGGGGAGGATCTTCCAGGGGTCGAGCCAGGTCTCGACCCGGATGTGGGTCTGGGCGAAGTACCGGCCGGCCAGATAGGCCCCGATGGCGAACAGCACCACCCCGAGCACGAGGTAGCCGGTCCGCCCGGTGGTCACCCACAGCATGCCGATGAAGAGGGTGAACAACATGGCGGAGAAGCCGATGTCGTGCTCGAGGCTCATCACCCCGATGGCGAACGCCCAGGCCAGCATGATGGGCACGAGGGGCCGCGGGTCGACCACCAGGCGGTTCCCGAACCGGGCGGTCGGGATGGTGAGCAGCTCCCGCTTCTCGGCGAAGTAGGAGGCGAAGAAGACGCACAGGAGGATCTTGGCCAGCTCGACCGGCTGGAACTCGAAGCGGCCCAGCTTGACCCAGAGGCGGGCCCCCTCGATGGTGATGCCCGAAGTGGGGGACCAGCGGCAGCAGCAGGAGCACGACCCCCACACCGAGCAACAGGTAGCGGTAGCGGTCGAGGTCGCGGGACCGGCGGATGACCAACAGGGTCAGCACGTAGACCGCCACCCCGCCGGCCGTCCAGGCGGCCTGCAGCGGGGCGTAGTTGCTGGCGTTGGCCGAGGTCGATCCGGAGGATCATCACGTAGCCCAGGCCGTTGAGCAGGAAGGCGATGGGCAGGAACACCGGGTGGGCGTTGGGGGCGAAGATCCGGTTGGCGATGTGGGCCACCCCGCCGAGCAGCAGCATGACGAGCATCAGCGGCACCACGTCGGCCGGCGCCTTGGCCGTGTTGCCGAGGATCATCAGGGTGTAGGCGGCGACGATGATGACCGACGCCGCCACCAGCAGCCCGAGCTCGGTGCGACGCCGCGCCTTGAAGGCCCGGTGCGCCCGCTTGGTCGAGCCTGGCGGGGTCATGGCCGGCACGCGTGGGATCCTAACGGTGGCCTGGTGGGCGACGGTGGAGGAGCTCGCCGTCCGGCTCAGGTGCGCGGCTCGGCCTGCAGCACCGCCCCTGCGCCGCCAGACGCTCGTTGCGACCCGCCGGCCCCATCGTCGGCCCCATCGCCGACCCCACCGTCGGGCCCGTGCCCGCTCCGACCGGCCGACGGCGCCGCGGGGGCAGTGTCGGACCCGCCGGGGCGGGTGCCGCCGTCACCGTCACCACCGGGGCAGGTGGCCGGTCGCCGGCCGCTCGGCCGGCCGGGTGCGACCGGGCGCCCCGCCGGGCGACCGGTCCGGGAGGTGGCGGCGCACGGTGGTCTGCACCCGCTGGTAGAGGGGCCTCCGCTCGAACTCGAGCGAGGCGTAGGCCAGTCCGCCGAAGGGGATGGGCAGCCAGAAGTTGACGGCCCGGTAGGCCAGCACGCCCGAGAGGGCCTCGCCCGCCGTGGGCCCGAAGCCGGTGATCATGGAGACGAGGACGAACTCGACCACCCCGAGGCCGGCGGGGGTGACCGGCAAGGCGGCGAGGATGTTGGCCAGCCCGTAGGCCATCAGGAGGTCGATGGGGGAGACGAAGTGGCTGAAGGCGGCCACGAACACCCACAGGGAGGCGGCGTCGAGCAGCCAGTTGGCCGCCGCCCAGCCGACCGCCCGGCGGGTCAGCGAACGGTTCTCGACCATGACGGCGAAGCGGTCCGCCAGCCGCTCCACCAGGCCTGGTGGTCCGATCGGCGTCGAGGAACCCGGTGCGCCCGGCGATCCGCCGGATCACCCGGCTGGCCCGCTGCTGGCCGCGGGTCAGCAGGTAGAAGAGGCCACCGAAGGCGCCGAGCAGGACCACCCCGACGCCGGCGGCCACGATCACCAGGATGAACGCCGACTGGGACTGGCCGCCGTGATGGCTGGCGGGGGCGTGGAAGCCGTGGGTCACGAGGAAGGCCACCAGCGAGAGCCAGAACATGACGTTGAGCACCACCGCCGATCCGATGCCCTGGGTGCCGAGGGCGAACCCGGCGTCGGAACCGGTCACCCCCGACTGGGTCAGCAGTCGGTAGCCGAGGGCGGCGCCCGGAGCGGTCCCTCCCGGGGAGACGTGGCTGAGCGCGAGGGTGGACAGGTTGATCCGGAACAGGCGGAACCGCTTGGGACCGTCGCTCGGCAGCACGGCATGGGTGAGCTGGGTGTAGGCGGCGAGCGCCCCGATCTCGAGGAGCACGCCGATGGCCAGGTAGCCGGGGTGGATGTGGGCGAGCGAGTTGACCTCGGCCCGGTGGCTGGCCAGCAGGGGCAGGGCCACGTAGAAGACGAACAGGAAGGCGACCACGGTGGCCACGCTCAGTCGGACCTCCCGCCGCACGAAGGGCCCCCGGTGCCACCAGCGGCGCCGCGGACCGGACGCGTCGGCCCCCGGGACGTGCGGCTCGGCCACCATCGACACCATGTTGGCACGCCGGCAGCTCCGAACCTGACATGCTGGCGGCGTGGTGGAGCCGGTCGACAAGGCTGCAGGCGCCCGGGGCGCCCGGCCGGGCGCCCCGCGGGGTCCCGAGCCCGGCGAGGAGGATCGTCCCGCTGCGGACCCGGTGAGCCGCGTCACCGCCCACGAGTCCCCCACGCTGGTGAGCGAGACGGCGGCCGAGCGCCTGGACCGCGCGATCGGACCGGACGCGCCCCGCCGGGACCGCCTGTTCGCCGCCGCGTCGGCCAAGGGGGTGCCGCTGCGCACCATCCTGGCCGTCGACGGCGTGGTCATCGCCACCTTGCTGCTCTACTGGCTCCTCGGGCGGCTGCGCGAGGTCATCCTCTGGATCCTCATCGCCGCCTTCATCGCCCTGGTGCTCAACCCCGCCGTGCACTTCCTCCAGCGCCACCGCTTCCGACGCGGCACGGCGATCGGCCTCGTCTTCACCGTCGCCGTGCTGGCCTTCATCGGGCTGCTGGTCCTGTTCGGCTACCCGCTGGTGAACTCCCTCACCCACGTGGCCAAGAGCCTTCCCGACATGGTGCAACAGCTCCAGAAGGGCCACGGCTGGCTCGCCCACACCCTCCAGCGCTTCCACCTGCTCTCGTGGGTCCAGAAGAACGCCCCGAAGCTCCAGTCGGCGGCCCACAACTTGAGCAAGCCGGCCCTGGCGGAGGGCACCAACCTCGGAAAGGCGGTGTTCTCGACCATCCTGTCCCTCGTGACCATCGCCTTCCTCTCGCTCTTCCTGCTGCTCGAGGCGCCCAACCTCCGGCGCAGCTTCCTCAACACCTTGCGGCCCGACCGCCGCCAGGTGGTCGAGGACGTCGCCCACCAGGTCGCCCGCCAGGTCACCTCCTACGTGCTCGGCACCATCGCCCTCTCGCTCATGTTCGGAGTGGTGATCCTGGTGACCCTGCTCATCCTCGGGGTGCCCTTCGCCCTGCTCATCGGGCTCTGGGTGGCCCTGGTGGCCATGATCCCGCTGATCGGGGGGCTGATCGCCGGCCTGCCGAGCGTGGTCATCGCCCTGTTCCACTCGCCGACCGACGGCATCGTGGTGGCCATCGTCTTCCTCGGCTTCCAGCTGGTGGAGAACCACTTCCTCTACCCGGTGGTCATGAGCAAGTCGGTGCGGATGAACCCGCTGTGGGTCCTGCTGTCGGTGCTCGTCGGGGCCAACCTCGGGGGGGTGTTCGGCTCGTCGCTCGGGGCCCTGACCGGGGCGCTGGTGGCCATCCCGGTGGGCGGTGCCATCCAGGTCATCTCCCGCGAGGTCTGGCAACGCACCCGGGCCGCCGACGGGGCCGCCGGAGACCCGGCGGGCGAGGTCGTCCCGCTCGCCGACCACCGGGTCCCTCCGGGCGGCCACGGAACCGGGCCGGTGCCGGCACGGTCCTGCCCGACCGGCCGGCCCGGAGGGTTCCCCGTAAGCTGCGGGCATGGACGTGCTGGTGGTGCTGCCCACCTACGAGGAGTCCGAGAACGTCGACCGGGTGCTCCGCCGGGTCCGCCACGCACTGGCCTCGGCCACCGTCTTGGTGGTCGACGACGGCAGTCCCGACGGGACGGCTGACATCGCCGAGCGGGTGGGCAAGGAGCTCGGCAACATCGAGGTCCTGCGGCGCCACCAGAAGTCCGGTCTCGGGAGCGCCTACCGCGCCGGGTTCCGCTGGGGCCTCGATCGCGACTTCGACGCCTGCGTCGAGATGGACGCCGACCTCTCCCACGAGCCCGAGGCCCTCCCCGACCTGGTGGGAGCGCTCGGGCCGGAGTGCGAGCTCGCCGTGGGATCGCGCTATGTGCCCGGCGGCGTGATCCCCAACTGGGCCTGGCACCGCCGCCTGCTGTCCCGGGGGGGCAACGTCTACGCCTCGGCCCTGCTCGGGCTCGGGGTCGCCGACTCGACCTCGGGGTTCCGGGCCTACGCCGCCTCGCTGCTGCGCCGCATCGACCTCGACCACATCCGGGCCGACGGGTACGGGTTCCAGATCGAGATGACCTACCAGGCCAGGCGGGCCGGGGCGGGGATCACCGAGGTCCCCATCCGGTTCGTGGACCGGGTCGACGGGCGATCGAAGATGTCCACCGTGATCGTGGTCGAGGCCTTCGGCCTGGTCACCTGGTGGGGTCTCCAGCGCCTGCGCGGCGCCGTCGGGAGCCGGCCCCACCCCGTCCACGCCTGATGCCGCGGCCGGGCGGGGGCGCCGGTCGCATCCTGGTCGTCGACGACGAGCCCTACATCACCGACGTCGTCACCGCCGCCCTGCGCTTCGAAGGCTTCCAGACCGAGGAGGCGGCGACGGGGGCCGAGGCGCTCGACAAGGCGCGGTCGGGACCCTACGACCTCGTCGTGCTCGATGTCATGCTGCCCGACGTCGAGGGGTTCGAGGTCTGCCGGCGCCTGCGGAGCGAGGGCTGGGCCACGCCGGTGCTGTTCCTCACCGCCCGGGACTCGACCGCCGACAAGCTGGCCGGCCTGGCCGAGGGGGACGACTACGTGACCAAGCCGTTCAGCCCCGACGAGCTGGTCGCCCGGGTCCGGGCGGTGCTCCGCCGGAGCTCTCCCGAGGGCGCGCCCGCCGACGGCCGGCTCGGGTTCTGCGACCTGGTCATGGACGTGGGCACCCACGAGGTCTGGCGCGCCGACCACCGCATCGACCTCACGGCCACCGAGTTCAACCTGCTCCACTATTTGGTCCTGCACAGCCGGCAGGTCCTGTCCAAGTCGCAGATCCTCGCCGCGGTGTGGGAGGACAGCTTCACCGGCGACTCCAACATCGTCGAGATCTACATCTCCTATCTGCGCAAGAAGATCGACTGCTACGACCCGCCGCTCATCCACACCATCCGGCGGGTGGGCTACAGCCTGCGGGAACCGCCCCGATGAGGCTGCGACGCCGCCTCATCGGGATCATGATCGTGCTCGTGGCCCTGGGGCTCGCCGCCGTCGACGTCGTCACCCTCACCTCCCTGCACTCGTACCTCTACGGTCGGGTGGACGCCCAGCTCCACGCGGCCACCCGCCTCTCGATCCCCTTTCTGACGCGGGCCGAGGCCCGGGGGATCGTGGTGACCCGCGGGTCCATCCAGTCGCGGGTCAGCCCCGACATCTACGTGGCGCTCCTCGACTCGAACGGCGCCGTGGCGGTGGAGCGACCGTCGCGCAGCTCGGGCCAGTACGACCCGCCGCCCCGTCTGCCCACGCCGCTGCCCGTGCGTCCCGCGCCGGACCCGGACCCGTCCACCCCGCGGGACCAGCCCTACCGGCCGAGGTCGGGAACGGTGACCGTGGGCTCGTCGGCGCCGGGGGGGCCGGCCTACCGCCTCGAGGCCACCTCGCTGCCCGGTGAGACCTTGGTCGTCGCCACTCCCCTCGACGCCACCGACGCCACGCTGCGCTCGCTGCGCAACATCGAGCTGGCCGTCTCGATCGGCCTGCTGGTCGCCCTCTTCGCCCTCATGACCGTGCTCATCCGGCTGGGGCTCAAGCCCCTCGAGGACATGACCCGCGAGGCGGACGCCATCGCCGCGGGCGACCTCACCCGCCGGCTCCAGCCCACCGAGGGCGGGGGCGAGGTGGCCCGGTTGGGGCGGGCCCTCAATGCCATGCTGGCCCAGATCGAGACGGCGTTGGCCCAGCGGGCCGAGTCCGAGGAGCGCCTCCGGAGCTTCCTCGCCGATGCCTCGCACGAGCTGCGGACGCCGCTCACCTCGATCCGGGGCTACGCCGAGCTCCTGCGCCGCCAGGTGCTCGAGGACCAGCCGAGCCGGGACCGGGCGTTGTCACGGATCGAGCGCGAGGCCGCCCGGATGGGAGCGCTGGTCGGCGACCTGGCCGTCCTGGCCCGCGAGGGCGAGGGTCAAGAGCCGGCCCGCCACCGGGTCGATCTGGTGGCGGTGGCCGCCGACGCCGTGGCCGACGCCCGGGCCGTCGACCGCACCCGGGCCATCGCCCTCCGGGCCGAAGGGCCGGTTGCCGTCTCCGGGGAGAGCGCCCGGCTCGAGCAGCTGGTCCACAACCTGGTCGGGAACGCGCTGGCCCACACGCCGGCGGGCACCCCGGTGGCGGTGCGGGTGACCGCCGTGGGGGAGGAAGCGGTGCTCGAGGTGGCCGACCGCGGCCCGGGGATGAGCGCCGAGCAGGCGGCGCACGTCTTCGACCGCTTCTACCGTGGCGACACGGCCCGGCTGGACGGCGGATCGGGGCTCGGGCTGTTCATCGTGGCTCGCCTGGCCCACACCTTCGGGGGCCGGGTGTCGGTCGACACCGCCCCGGGGAGGGGCTCGACCTTCCGGGTCGTGCTTCCCCGCTACGACGACGGAGGTGACGCCGTCGACGGCGACCCTGGCGGTGCCGACGGTCACGACAGTCACGACGGTCACCGCGGTCGTGGCGGTGCCGACGGTCGGGGCGGTCCCGGCGGTCCGGGACCGGGCGGGGGGCGGGAAGAGGAGCGGGAGGATGCTCGCGTCGATTGACCGGGGCACCGGCCCCCCGGTGCTCCTGCTGCACGGCCAGCCCGGCACGGGGTCGTCGTGGGAGCCGCTCATCGACCGGTTGGCGGGCCAGTTCCGCGTGCTGGCGCCGGACCGCGCCGGCTACGGCGCCAGCCCGGAGGAGGCCGTCGGGCTGGCCGCCAACGCCGAGCTGGCTGCCGGGTTCCTCGCCGACCGCCGGGCCGCCCCGGCGACGGTGGTGGCCCACAGCTGGGCGGGCGGCGCGGCGGTGTTGCTGGCGAGCCGGCACCCGGACCTGGTGCAGAGCCTCGTGCTGGTCGGCGCGGCCTGCACCCCCGACAGCGTGGCGGCACTCGACCGGTGGCTGACGGCCCCGGTCCTCGGCGACGTCCTGAGCGTGATGGGGTTGGCCAGCCTGAGCTGGGTCCTCCCCCCGCTCCGGCGCGGCGTCCTGCCCCTCCTGCCCGGCGCCGGGCGCGCCCGGGTGGCGGCCATCCTTCCCGACCGGGGTGTCATGGGCGGCGCCCGCGGCGCCCTCGGTCGGCCCCTGCGGTCCTTCATGGTCGAGCAGCGGGCCCTGCTCGACGAGCTGCCGGTGGTCGAGCGTGCCCTGGGCTCGCTCCGCCTGCCGGTGGCGGTGGTCTGCGGGGAGTGGGACCTGGTGGTCCCGCCCCGGGCCGCGGTCAGCCTTGCCCGAGCCGTCCCGGGCGCGACGCTGACCGTGGTTCCGAGGTCCGGTCATTTCGTGGCACGCGACGACCCGGGCGTGCTGGCCGGCGTGGTCCGGGACCTCGCCGGTCCGGGGGGCGCCCCATCGGGCCCGGGCGGGTGACCGGCCCGGGGTAATTGATCAGGCGACCGGTTCGAGCCGCCCGGTGCCGGCGCCGAGGCGGAGCCCGGGCGCCAGCGCCCCGAGCACGGCGTCGAACTTGAGGACGGTCTCGGCGAGCTCGCGTCGCGGCTCGGACCCCGAGACGATGCCGGCACCGGCCGCCAGCCGCACCGTCCGGCCCCGAACGGACGCCGACCGGATGCCGACCATCCACTTTCCGTCGCCGTTGGCCTCGAGGTAGCCCACCGGTCCGGCGTAGTGTCCCCTCGGCTCGGGCTCGAGTCGGCCGATGAGAGACCGCGCCGCCCCGGTCGGCACCCCGCCGACCGCCGGGGTCGGGTGCAGGGCGGCCACGAGGTCGAGGGCCGACGGCACCGGACCGGCCGGTCCGGGCTGCAGGGTGCCGGTCAGCGACGTGGCGAGGTGCACCAGGTTGTGCAGGTGGACGAGCTCCGGCGCCGGCGGCTCGATGAGCCGCTCGCACAGCGGGCGCAGCTGCTCGGCGACGGCCTGCACGACCAGGCGGTGCTCGTCGTTGTCCTTCGCCGAGCGGAGGAGCTCGGCTCCGGGCCGGTCCGGGCCCGAGCCCGGCGTCCGATCCGTCGAGCCGGCCAGCGGGCGGCTGTGGACGGTGAGACCCGACCGCTCGACCAGCAGTTCCGGGCTGGCGCCGACGAAGCGGGCGTCGGTCCCCGGGAGGGAGAACACGGTGCAGTCGGGTTCGAGCCGGTGCCAGCGCCGGAGGACCTCGACGATGCCGACGGCATCGGCGAAGGTGAGCTCGACCTGGCGGGCCAGGACCACCTTCGACAGCGCCGTGGTCCGGATGGCCTCGAGCGCTTCTGCCACCATCGCCTCGAACGCCTCGCCGGCGGGGAACGAGGTCACCCAGGGTCCGGTCCCCGATCCGGCTCCGTCCCGGCGGCGGGCCCCGTGCTCGCCCGCTCCGGGTCGGGTCTCGGGCCGTGTCCCGAGGCGCGCCCGGGCCTCGAGCCGCGCCCGGACCTCGTCGGCGTTCGCCGGGAGCCGGGTCCGGTCGGGCGCCACCACCGTGACCCAGTGACCGCCGGAGGGCTCGATGGCGACGAGCAGCTCGGGGACGGTGAGGGCCGCCGGCGCCGAGCGGTCGAAGGGCAGCGCACCGAAGGCCATGACCCCTCGTCCCCCCGCCCCCTGCGCCGCCGTCAGCCGGTCGTCACAGGGAACGCCGGCCAGGGCCCGGACCGCATCGGCGAGCTCGCCGGGGACGTCGAGCCCGTGCGGCAGCGGGATGGCGGCGGCACGGCCCAGCCCGACCAGCGTCCGGTCGGCGCTGGCAAAGACGATCCCGTCGGGACCGGCCAGGTCGAAGGGATCGACGACGGGCGCGGGACCGAGGGGCAGGCGGGTGGCGACCAGACCGGCGACCGTGCTCACGGCAGCCCGCGGCGGGTGGCCGTCAGCACCTGGCAGAGCCCCCCGGACAGGGCGTGCCGGTTGACGCACGAGAAACCCGCCCCGAGGAGCAGTGAGCGGAAGTCGGACGTACCCGGCAGGTAGACGGTCGATTTGGGCAGGTAGCGGTAGGCGTCGGCATCGGAGAGGAGGCCTCCGATGCGCGGCACGGCACGGCGGAACCAGATCCGGTGGGCGGCGAGCAGCGGACCGCGCTCGGGTTCGGAGACCTCCAGGATGCTGAGGCGGCCCCCGGGCCGCACCACCCGTCCGAGCTCACCGAGGACCGCCCCGAGGTCGGTGAAGTTGCGAACGGCGTAGCCGCAGGTCGCCCCGTCGACCGACCCGGGGGCGAGGGGCAGCCGGGCCCCGTCGGCCTGGGCGAGGGGTGCTCGGGCGCGGTTGGCAGCCAGCATCCCGGCCGACAGGTCCACGCCGAGGGGCCGGAACCCGTCACCGGCGAGCACCGAGAGGAAGTCGCCGGTGCCGCAGGCCAGATCGAGGACCTTCGAATTCCGCGGCAGCCCGAGGGAACGGACCGCCCGTCGGCGCCAGTGCCCGTCGAGCCCGAAGCTGATGACCCGGTTGACCAGGTCGTAGCGGGGCGCGATGCGGTCGAACATCGCCCGGACCGCTTCGGTCTTCGCCTCGCCGCTCGGCAGCCCGCTGGCCGCCGGGTCCCGGGCCGCCAGGGCGGCAGGCGGCACCTGGTTCGACGCCCTCACCGGCGCAGGGCCGGGTCGGCCCCCGCCCGAGCGGCGGCCGCGCCCTCGTCGTCGGCACCGATCCGGTCGTGCACCGCCTGGCGCTCGGCCGCCGATCCGACCCGGTCGACGTGGTCCAGCGCCGTCCTCACCAGGGTGCGGGTGAAGTGGTGGGCCACCAGGGTGCTCACCGCGGCCAGCAGCTGGTTGTAGGCCTCGACGAGGATCTCGACCTCCCCCGGCGCGGAAGGGGACGGACCCGGGGCCGTCTCCACCTTCGGGGTCCCCCCCCGACGCAGGGGCTCGCGCACATAGGCGGAGAACAGCCTCACCGCTTCGGCGGCGACCTCTTCGGTGGCCCGATGGTGGCGGCGGGCCAGGTCGAGCAGGGCCGACAGGGGGATGCCCCATTCCAGCAGGCGCAGCCCGGCGCGGGCGGCGGCCACGTCGTCATCGGTGTAGCGCTCGAGCTCGCCGATGCGTCGGGGGACGAGCAGTCCCTCCGCCTCGACGGCCGCCAGCACCGCCGGGGGCACCCCGGTGGCGTCGGCCAGCTCCGCCAGGGTCAGGACCCGGTCGGCCCCGTCGCGAGGGGTCTCGCCGGCGCCGTCGGTCTCGGTGCCCGGTGGGGCGGTGGGAACCTCCCGAGCCCCCGACAGCTCGGCCAGCAGGGCCTCGTCGGCCGCATCGAGCTCCCCCGACAGCAGGCGGGCGATGGTGGCGAGCGTGAAGCCACGGCGCTGGAGGGTGCGGATGCGCTCGAGCCGGGACCGGTGCGCCTCGCCGTACCAGGCCACCCGGCCCTGCCGCCGCGGGGGGTCGAGCAGGCCTTTCCCCTGGTAGTAGCGCACGGTGTCGACCGACACCCCGATACAGGCCGCCAGCTGCTCGACCCGCATCTCCATCCCCTCATTCTAGGAGTGTCCGCTCGAATGGTTCGAGCGGCGAGCCGCCGCGAGGGCCCGGGGGTTCTCCTGGCCATGCCCCGACTGGCTCCGCCAGGGAGCCCCGGCGGCTCGCCGAGGAATCTCGAACGGCCGCCCGGGACCCTCGGGCGGCTCTGCCCGGCAATCAGTGGAAGTAGCGGTAGACCACCTGGGCCACGCAGCTCGGCTTGTCGGCCCCCTCGACCTCGAAGGTGAGGTCGAGCACCACCTGCACTCCGCCGGCCACGTCCTCGGCGTCGGCGACGGCCACCCCGAGACGGAGATTGCTGCCCACCGGGACCGGCGCCGGAAACCGCACCTTGTTGCAGCCGTAGTTGACCCCGAGGGAGGCACCCTCGACGCTCAGGACCTCGCCGAGGTACACCGGGGCGAGCGAGAGGGTCAGGTAGCCGTGGGCGATGGTCGTCTGGAACGGCCCGGTGGCGGCCCGTTCGGGGTCGACGTGGATCCACTGATGGTCACCGGTGGCCTCGGCGAAGAGATCGATCTGCGCCTGGTCGATGCGATGCCAGTCGCTGTGACCGAGGTGCTGCCCGGCGAGGTCGTGGAACCGCTCGATGCCCTTCACGATGGTGGTCATCCACCCGACTGTAGACACCGGCCGCCGGCTGGCACCACCGGCCCGGCCCTCGCCGTCGGCAGGCCGGGCACCGGCGGGGCGGGGGATAGGCACACCTTCGTCCCGGCGCCAGTATCCCCTCACCGGAGGCCCGTCGGTACGCTGACTCACCGTGGCCCTCGAGCACCACCATCGCAACCTCCAAGGCGGCGGAGCGAGAGCCGCCGTGTTCGGGGTGAGCGACGGTCTCGTGTCGAACGTGGCACTGATCCTCGGGATGGCCGGCGCCCACGCGTCAGCCGGCGCGGTGCGCCTGGCCGGTCTCGCCGGGTTGATCGGAGGCGCCTTCTCCATGGCCGCCGGGGAGTACGTGTCCATGCGCGCCCAATCGGAGCTCCTGCAGCGGGAGCTCGACGTGGAGCGGCAGTCGATCCGTCACGATCCCGAGGACGAGCGGCGCGAACTGGCAGCCATCTACGAGCGGCGGGGGCTCGACTCCGGTCTCGCCGCCGAGCTCTCGACGGAGATGATGCGCAGTCCCGAGCTCGCGCTCGAGACCCACGCCCGCGAGGAGCTCGGCATCGACCCCGAACAGACCGGCAACCCGCTCCAGGCCGCCGGCTCGTCGTTCACCAGTTTCGCCGTCGGGGCGGTGATCCCGCTGTTCCCGTGGTTGGTGGCCGCGGGGCCGGCGGCTACCCGCTGGTCGGTGGGGCTCGCCGCGCTGGCCGCCTTCGGGGTGGGCGCGGCGCTCGCCCACTTCACCGGTCGTCGGTGGCTGTGGTCCGCCACCCGCCAGCTCCTCATCTCGGCTGTCGCCGCCGGGATCACCTACTCGATCGGTCACGTAGTCGGGCTCGGTTGACGCCCTGCCGACCACGGCCCGGTCGAACACCCGCCACACGGCCGCACGTCACACCGTCACACCGTCACACCGTCACACCGCTCCGGCCGCACGGCCGCACGGCCACACGGTCACCGGGCCGGCGCCGCCCCGGGTGAACGTCCGGGCGCCACGGTCGCCACGTACACCCGGTCGACATGGTCGTCGACGAACCCGAGGGCACGGTACATCGACCGCGCCGGCCGGTTGGCGCCGTCGACGTACAGCATGCCCGTGTGCAGCCCGCGGCCGTGCCAGCCAGTCGAGCCCGGCGAGGGTGAGGGCCCGCCCGAAGCCCCGTCCGTGGAAGTCGGGGTCGACCCCGATGACATAGATCTCGCCCATGGGCGGGTCCGTACCGGGGTGGACCTTCGTCCAGCAGGAGCCGGCGAGCCGCCCCTCCTCCTCGAGGAGCAGGAAGCCGGCCGGGTCGAACCAGGGTTCCCGTTCGCGCTCGACCAGGCGGCGAGAGTTCCCAGGCCCCCTGTTCGGGATGCTCGGCGAAGGCGCGGTTGTTGGTGGCGAGCCAGCCGGCCTCGTCGACGCCCGGGCGGAAGGAGCGGGTCGTGATGGTGGCCGTGCCCGCCCGGAGCGGGCCGGGCACCGGCAGGGAACAACGCATCTGGACGAGGTCGCGCTCGAGGTGGAACCCGTGGGCGGATGCCCGGGCGTCGTCCTCGGGGGAGGCCTGGGTCGCCCAGAGTCGCAGGTCACCGCCCCCGCGCTCGCCCACCTGGGCGGCGGCCGTCCCGAGCAGCCCGTCGGCGACCGGGCCCGGCTCCTCGACCGCCGGGTCGACGGCGAGCTCGACGGCGTAGCGGCGCCGGCCGGTGTCCCCGTCGATCTGGGCGTACCCCGACAGTCCCGGTCGGCCGGGCCGGCGGGCCACGATCCCCACGAACAGGTGGCCGTCTCCGGCCGGGGCGCCCCCCTCCGACGCCTGGGAGAGCGCGAGTCGCTTCTGCTCGCCGAGCGCCGGATGGCCGCGTCCGTCGGCGGCGCGGTGCAACAGCGTGGTGATCGCGTGCCCGAGGTCCGGTTCGAGGGTCGTCATCGCCGCGAGCTCCAGACCCTCCATCGACACGCACGCTACCGGTACCCTGCTGCCCATAGCCCGACCCCGATCACCTTCCGGCCGCGCCAGAACTGCGAACGCCCGTCTCGCCGAGGCCTTTCCCGGCACCGCGCCGGAGCTCTGCGCGCTCGACCACCGCGGCCCGTTCCAGCTCCTCGTCGCCACCATCCTCTCGGCCCAGTGCACCGACGAGCGGGTCAACCTGACCACGCCGGCCGTCTTCGCCCGGTACCCCGACCCCGCCGCCATGGCCGCCGCCGACCCGGACGAGCTCGAGGCGCTCATCCGTCCGACCGGGTTCTTCCGGTCGAAGTCGAGGAGCCTGATGGGGATGGCCGCCGCCGTGGAGGAGCGGTTCGGAGGCGAGGTGCCGAGCGGCATGGAGGACCTCGTCGCCCTGCCCGGCGTTGGCCGCAAGACCGCCAACGTCGTGCGCAGCGTCGGCTTCGGGCTGCCCGGTCTGCCGGTGGACACCCACGTCCGGCGCGTCTCGCGCCGGCTCGAGCTGACCGGGGAGACCGATCCGGTCAAGATCGAGCTCGACCTCAACGCCTTGGTCCCGGCGCCCGATCGTGGCGCGTTCAGCCTCCGGCTCATCCTCCACGGGCGGGCCACGTGCCAGGCGCGCAACCCGCGGTGCGGCCGGTGCATCCTGTCGGATTTCTGCCCGTCCGCCACCGAGCGGGCCCCGTTCGCCGGGGCCCGACCCGACTAGGAAGTGGCGCACAAACTGTCATTTCGTCGCCGCGGCGGCCGGCGCGCTCACCCACCTGGTGCTTCGGCGCACCGAGTCCGCGCCGGGGACCCGTCGACGAAGTGATGACTGGTAATGGCGTCGGAAACATGGTGTCCTAGGGGTCTCGGAACCGGTTCCCGCCAACTGGTTCCGCTGAGCGGTGTTCGGGATCCGCCGCCCGACCCGCTCCCGCGAAGGCACCCTTCGGGGTGCCTTCGCCGCGTCCGGGCCCGACGCCCTCGGACGGGCCGGTGCCGGTCGGCCGGGGGCACCGAGCCTCAACGCCGCGCCAGGGTCTTGGCCAGCCGGGCCAGTCGGCGGTTGGCGGTGGTGAGGGAGCGCTCGATGGCGAACAGCTCGCGGGCCGTCTCGTCGTCCTTGGCGGCGTCGGCGGCATCGGCGTGGGCGGTGACCCGGCGGGTGAGCTCGTCGAGCGCGGTGGCGAGCGAGGACAGTTCGGCGGCGGCGGACGGCATGCCGGCGATCATGGCATCCCGCGGGCCGTCGAGGATCGACGACGGCGGCCCAGCAGGACCCGCGGCCGGTAGCATCGGCCGGCCATGGCTCTGTCCCGCCTCGATCTGCGCGGCATCGACGACCGTCCCGGCTCGAGGCGGCCGCTGGCGCTGCCCGGGCGGCCCGGTCCGAGACGCCCCTCGGCCGCCGTCGAGGCCGGTGCTGGCCGAGGTGCGCCGCGACGGCGACGCCGCCCTGCGCCGGCTCACCGACGCGGTTCGACGGAGTCGACTCGACGAGATCCGGGTGGCCCGCGACGGAGGTCGACGGCCGCGCTCGGACGGATCGCCCGCCGACCTCCGGGACGCGCTCGAGCGTCGCCCACGACCGGATCCTCGCCTACCACGCCCACGACGCCGGCGCCAAGGAGCCCGAGGACTTCGAATCGGGCGGGATCACCGTCCGGCACCTGGTCCGGCCGGTGCGGCGGGCCGGGTGCTACGCGCCGGGAGGCCGGGCCCGCTATCCGTCGACCGTGCTCATGTGCGCCGTGCCGGCCCGGGTGGCCGGGGTGGACCGAGGTCGTCCTGTGCGTCCCGCCGGCGGGCCGACGGCCGGGTCGACGACGCCTCGCTGGCCGCGGCGGCGCTCGCCGGGGTCGACGAGGTCTACCGGGTCGGCGGAGCCCAGGCCATCGCCGCCATGGCCTACGGCACCGAGTCGATCGAGCCCGTCGACGTCGTCGTCGGGCCCGGGCAACCGCTACGTGGCCGAGGCCAAGCGCCAGGTCGTCCGGCGTGGTGGGTGTGCCCTCGGCCTTCGCCGGGCCGTCCGAGGTGGTGGTGATCGCCGGTCCGGCCACCCCGCCGGAGCTCGCCGCCGTCGACCTCGTGGTCCAGGCCGAGCACGGGCCCGACGGGCTGGCCTGGCTGGTGACCTGGTCCGAGGAGGTGGCCGACGCCGTGGAGCGCCACGTGGAGCGCGATGGTGCGGCGGTCGCCGCGCCGCGCCGACCTCGAGGCCACCCTCGGCACCGGCGGGTACGCTGGTGACGGTCGACGGCCCCGAGCAGGCGGTCGCCGTGGCCAACGTCGTGGCCCCCGAGCACCTCGAGATCCTCACCGACGACGCCGGTGGCGCTCCTCGCCCCTGGTCGACGTCGGCCGGCGCCGTCTTCCTCGGTCCGATGTCCCCGGCCAGCGTCGGCGACTACCTGGCCGGCCCGAACCACGTGCTCCCGACCAACCGGACCGCCCGCTTCGCCAGCGCCCTGCGGGTCGACGACTTCCGGCGCCACATCCACGCCGTCACGGTCGACCGCGCCGGCCCTCGAGGCGCTCGGGCCGGCACGTCGTCACCCTGGCCGAGACCGAAGGGCTGCCGGCCCACGCCGAATCGGTGCGGCTCCGATGGTCCGGTTAGGGCCCGGTCCGGCCGGGATTCCCCTCCGTCCGGCCGGACCTGGACGCGCTCGCCGGCTACCACTCGGCCCAGGTCGAGGTGGTGGCGCGCCTCAACACCAACGAGTCGCCCCTGCCGCCGCCGCCCAAGTGGTTCGACGCCTTCCGGGCGGGCCTCGCCGAAATCCACTTCAACCGGTATCCGGACCGGCACGCCGCCGAGCTGCGCCGGGCGGTGGCCCGCCAGCCACGGCGTGCGCCCCGAGCAGGTGTTCTGCGCCAACGGGTCCAACGAGGTCCTCCAGTTGCTGCTGCTGGCCTACGGCGGGCCCGGGCCGGGCCGCCGCCCTGTTCGAGCCGACCTACTCGCTGCACCGCCAGATCGCCCGGATCACCGGCACCCGGGTGGTCGCCGGCCGGCGCACCGAGGACTTCCGGCTCGACCTCGACGAGGTCGAAGCGGGTGGTCGGCGGCGCACGACCCGGTCATCACCTTCCTCTGCTCGCCCAACAACCCGACCGGGCGGGCCGACACCCCGGACCAGATCTCGTCCGTGCTCTCGATCGCCTCGGGCCTGGTGGTGGTGGACGAGGCCTACGGGCAGTTCGCCCCCACCTCGGCCCTCGAGCTCATGAGGCGGGGCGGCCCGGGCACCGATCGCATGGCCGTGGTGCGGACCTTCTCCAAGACATGGTCGCATGGCCGGGCTCCGGCTCGGGTACCTGATCGCCGACCCCGACGTCATCGCCGCCTGCGAGCTGGTGTCCCTGCCGTACCACCTCGACGCGGCCAAGCAGCTGGCCGGCCGGCTGGCCCTCGACTTCGCCGCCGAGATGGAGACCACGGTGGCCATGTTCACGCGAGGAGCGGGGCCGGATCGCCGCCGCGCTGGCCGAGCTCCCCGTCGAGACCTGGCCGTCGGATGCCAACTTCATCCTGTTCCGGCCGACCACCGTCGACGCCTACGAGCTGTGGTCCGAGGCTCCTCGAGGCCTCGGTGCTCGTGCGAGACTGTTCGCGGTGGCCGGGCCTCGCCGGCTGCCTCCGGGTCACCGTGGGCCTGCCCACCGAGAACGACCGCTTCCTGGCCGCGCTCACCAAGAGCCTGCGATGAACGAGCCGGCGATGACCGCCCCGACCTCGACCGCCGGGCGCCGGACGGGCTCGGGCCGGAGGCAGACGGCCGAGACGTCGGTCGAGGTGGAGCTCGACGTCGACGGGTCGGGCGCCGCCGACGTCTCCACCGGGCTGCCGTTCTTCGACCACATGGTCGGCCAGCTGGGCGCCACGGCGGCTTCGACCTGACGGTGTCGGCCGAGCGGCGACCTCGAGGTCGACGCCCACCACACCGTGGAGGACGTCGGCATCGCGCTCGGCGAGGTCCTGGCCGAGGCGCTCGGCGACAAGGCGGGGATCCGGCGGTTCGGCTCGGTCGCCCTCCCGCTCGACGAGGCGCTGGTCGAGGTGGCCCTCGACCTGTCGGGCCGTCCCTACCTCGCCTACGACATCGAGTTCCCGCCGGACACCCGTGCGCTCGGCATCGCCGCCGTTCGACCCGCAGCTGGCCGAGGAGTTCTGGCGGGCCTTCGTCACCGCCGCCGGGCTCACCCTGCACGTCCGGCGGCGCTCGGGGAAGAACACCCACCACGTCGTCGAGGCCTCGTTCAAGGGGGTGGCCCGGGCGCTCCGCGACGCCGTGCGGGTCGAGGGCGGCGGCGTCCCCTCGACCAAGGGCACGCTGTGACGCCGCGACGGGCGCCGCGCCGCCGGTGATCGCCGTCCTCGACTACGGCATCGGGAACCTGCGCTCGGCCGAGAAGGCCCTCCAGCACCTCGGGGCCGACGCCGAGCTGGTCGCCGACCCCGACCGGGCGGCCGGGGCGGACGGGGTCGTCCTCCCGGGCGTCGGGGCCTTCGGGCGCTGCGCCGAGGCGCTGCGCCGGTGCGGCCTCGACCGGGCGGCCTCGGCCGCCATCGGGCGGGGCGTGCCCTTCCTCGGGATCTGCGTGGGGTTCCAGCTGCTCTACGAGGGCTCCGACGAGGACCCGGCCGCCGACGGGCTCGGCGTGCTGGCCGGTCGGGTGCGGCGCGCTCCCCCCCGGGGTCAAGCATCCCCAGATGCAGTGGAACCGGCTCGCCCCTGCCGGCGAGGGAGGCTTCGGCGCCGGGCTCCTCGCCGGCGTGGCCCCCGGCGCCTGGGTGTACTTCGTGCACTCCTTCGCCCCCGAGCGGACGGCGGACACCTCGTCGCTGTGCGACTACGGCGGCCCGGTGGCGGCCTCGGCCGAACGGGACCGGGTGTGGGGCACCCAGTTCCACCCGGAGAAGTCCGGCGCGGTCGGGCTCGCGCATCCTCGCCAACTTCGTCCGGGCCGTCGACGGCGGGTGATGGACCTCTACCCGGCCGATCGACATCCGCAGCGGCCGGGCGGTGCGGCTGGTCCAGGGCGACTTCGACCGCCAGAGCGACTACGGCGACCCGGTGGAGCTGGCCCGCCGGTTCGCCGCCGCCGGTGCCCCGTGGCTGCACGTGGTGGACCTCGACGCCGCCCGCACCGGGCGTCCGGTCAACCGGGATGCCGTGCTCGCCGATCGCCGCCGCCGTCGAGCTGCCGGTCCAGAGCGGCGGGGGCGTGCGGTCCGCCGAGGACGTGCGACGAGCTGCTCGCCGGCGGGGTGGCCCGGGTCGTGCTCGGCACCGCCGCCCTCGAGGACCCGGCGGCGCTCGACCGGCTCGCCCGGAGCCACCCCGGGCGGGTGGCGGTGGGAGTCGACTACCGCCGGGCGTCCGACGGCCGGACCGAGGTGGCGGTGCGCGGCTGGGAGCAGGGGAGCGGACGCACGCGTCGCCGAGCTGCTCGACGAGCTGGCCGGCACCGGCGCGGCGGCGGTGGTGGTGACCGCCATCGACCGGGACGGCACCCTGGCCGGTCCCGACTTCGACGGGCTGTCGGCGGTGCTCGCCGCCACCGAGCTCCCGGTCATCGCCTCGGGCGGGGTCGGGAGCCGTGGCGACGTCGCCGCCCTCGCCGCCCTGTCCGCCCCGGCGGGGAGCGACGGGCGGTCACCGGGCCGCCCGTCGGGTGGCCGGCGGCGCCTGGCCGGGGTCGTCGTCGGGAAGGCGCTGGTGGACGGCCGGATGACCGTGGAGGAGGGAGTGGCGGCGTGCGCACCGTCCGGGTGATCCCCTGTCTGGACGTCGACGCCGGACGGGTGGTCAAGGGCGTGCGCTTCGTCGACCTGGTCGACGCCGGCGACCCGGTCGAGCTGGCCACCCGCTACGACGCCGAGGGCGCCGACGAGCTCGTGTTCCTCGACATCACCGCGTCGTCGGGCAACCGCGACACCATGGTCGACGTGGTGTGCGCGCACCGCCGAGGTGGTCTTCATCCCGTTCACCGTGGGGGGCGGCGTGCGATCGGTCGAGGACGCCCGGCGGCTGCTCCGGGCCGGAGCCGACAAGGTCGGGGTCAACACGGCGGCGGTGGAACGGCCCGGGCTCGTCGCCGAGCTGGCCGACGAGTTCGGCAGCCAGTGCGTGGTGGTGGCCGTCGACGCCCGGCGGGTGCCGCTCGGCGGGGCGGGTCCCGGCGGCGATGCCCGTTGGGAGGTGTTCACCCACGGGGGGCGGGTCCCGACCGGGCTCGACGCCGTGGCCTGGGCCGAGCGCTGCGCCGCCCTCGGGGCGGGCGAGATGCTCCTGACCTCCATGGACCGGGACGGGACCCGGGACGGCTTCGACCTCGAGCTGACCGCGCCGGGTGGCGGCCCGCTGTCCCGGTCCCGCTCATCGCCTCGGGAGGGGTGGGCTCGCTCGAGCACCTGGTGGCCGGGGCCCTCGAGGGCGGCGCCGATGCCGTGCTGGCGGCGTCGATCTTCCATCTCGGGGAGTTCACCGTGGGCGAGGCCAAGGCGCATCTGGCCGCCGCCGGCGTCACCGTCCGGCCGGTGTGACGGCCCGGCGAGGACGCATGGCCCGGTTCGACGCTGCGGTAGCCTGCCGGTGGTCACGACGACGTCGGACGCCCAGGCCAACAGCCGCAACGGCGACGCCGGCGCGGCGAAGCTGGCGATCACCGTCCTGGCCGACCGGGTGCTCGTCCAGGTGGCCCAGGCCGAGGGCGAGCGCCGGTCACGGGCCGGCATCCTCATCCCGGCCACTGCCCAGGTGTCGCGGCGGCTGGCCTGGGCCGAGGCGGTCGCCGTCGGGCCCCATGTCCGCTCGGTGAAGGTGGGGGACAACGTCCTGTTCAACCCCGAGGACCGTTTCGAGGTCGAGGTGCAGGGCGACGAGTACGTGATCCTGCGGGAGCGGGACATCCACGCCGTGGCCACCACCCGGATCGACGGAGGCACGGGCCTGTACCTCTGATCCTGCCCCGCGGCGGGCCGCCGGTCCGCCCCATCGACCTTGCCCCAGGGGGACATCCGTGAGCACCACCGGAACCCGGTTCACCGCCACGCCGGTCGACTTCACCGAGGACCAGCTGGCACAGATCGACTACAACCGCGACGGGCTGGTGGCCGCCATCGTGCAGGACGCCTCGGACGGCGCCGTGCTCATGTTCGCCTGGATGAACGCCGAGTCCCTGCGGCGGACGCTCGAGACCGGTCGGACGCTGGTTCTGGAGCCGGAGCCGGCAGGAGCTCTGGTGCAAGGGGGAGACCTCGGGCGACCGCCAGTACGTACGCAGCGTGCACTACGACTGCGACGGTGACGCCCTGCTGGTCACGGTGGACCAGGACGGGGTGGGCGCGTGCCACACCGGGAACCGGACCTGCTTCTACCGCGCCTTCGGCCACACGCCCGGGGACGGATGACCCCGGGAACCGGTCCCGGCGGCCCGGGGTCGTCGGGGTTCCGGGCCCTAGCCGGCAAGCACCGGATGGTCCCGGTGTGGCGGGAGCTGGTGGCCGACACCCTGACCCCGGTCGCCGCCTTCCTCCAGATGGTGCAGGGGACCGACGGCCCGGGTTCCTCTTCGAGTCGGTCGAAGGGGGCGAGCGCTGGGGGCGCTACTCGTTCGTGGGGCGCAATCCGCTCGCCACCCTCACCGCCCGCCACGGCACCGTCACCACGGTGGGCTCGGTCGACCTCGACGCCGTCACCGGGAGGCGGGTGGGAGGGGCGGGGGGCATGCTCGCCGCCCTGGAGGCGGTGCTCGACTCCTTCGACGCCCCGGACCTGCCCGAGCTGCCCCCGCTCCACGCCGGCCTGGTCGGCTACCTCGGGTACGACGTGGTGCGCGAGGTCGAGCACCTCCCCGCCCCGCCGGCCGACGACCTCGGCCATCCCGACGCCGTGCTCGCCGTCATCGGACAGCTGGCCGCCTTCGACCACTGGCGCCAGCGGGTGGTCCTCGTCGACAACGTGATCGTCGACCCCGACTGGGACGACGAGCAACTCGAGCGCGCCCACGCCGAGGCGAGCTCCCGGCTCGACGGGCTCGCCGCCGACTGCTTCCGGCCGCTCGAGCACCGGGCGCAGCGCCTGCCCGGGGACGCCGGGGCGCCCGCCGGCGTCCGGCGGACGATGTCGGACGGGCTCTACGAGGACGCCGTCCGGGCGGCGAAGGAGCACATCGTGGCCGGCGACGTCTTCCAGGTCGTGCTCTCGCAGCGGTACGACCTGGGCGAGCTCGGCGCCGACCCCTTCGACGTCTACCGGGTGCTGCGGCTGGTCAACCCCAGCCCCTACCTCTACTTCCTGCGGTTCCCGGAGGTCACGGTGGTCGGGGCCTCGCCCGAGCCGATGGTCCGGCTCCGCGAGGGCACGGTCGTCTCCCGGCCGATCGCCGGGTCGAGGAGGCGGGGGGCCACCGCCGAGGAGGACGGCCGTCTCGAGGGGGAGCTGGTCGAGGACCCGAAGGAGCTGGCCGAGCACGTCATGCTGGTCGACCTGGCCCGCAACGACGTCGGCCGGGTGGTCTCGTTCGGCACCGAGCGGGTCGACGAGTTGATGGTGGTGGAGCGCTACAGCCACATCATGCACCTCACCTCCCAGGTGTCGGGCCGGCTGGCCCCGGGGAAGGGCCCCGTCGACGTGCTGCGGGCCACGCTGCCCGCCGGCACCCTGTCCGGGGCCCCGAAGGTCCGGGCCATGGAGATCATCGACGACCTCGAACCGACCAAGCGGGGCGTCTACGGCGGGGTCGTCGGCTACCTCGACTTCTCGGGCAACCTCGACACCGCCATCGCCATCCGGACCATGACGGTCTCCCCGGACGGGCGGGCCTCGGTCCAGGCCGGGGCCGGCATCGTGGCCGACAGCGACCCCTCGGCGGAGAACGCCGAGTGCGCCGACAAGGCCGCCGCGCTGCTCGCCGCGCGTGGCCATGGCCCGAGCGGCGGCGGAAGGGTGAGGGTGCCCGAGCACGACCGGTCGGTGAGCGGGCAGTACGCCGCCCTCCGCCGCGGCGCCGCCGTCCGCCTCCTCCCGCGGGACGTCGTCTCGGTGGAGGGGGACGACGCCGAGCCCTACCTGCAGGGCCAGTGCAGCCAGGAGCTGACCGGGCTCGGGTCCGGTCGCGCCACCGATGCGTTGTTGCTGAGCCCCCAGGGGCGCATCGACGCCGTCGTCCGGGTGAGCCGCCTCCCCGACGGCGGGTTCCTGGTGGACACCGACGCCGGCTTCGGCCCGGTGGTGGTGGCCCGCCTCGAACGCTTCCGGCTGCGGATGAGGGTGCAGATCGCCGCCGTGCCCGGTTGGTGGTGCGTGGCGGTCCGCGGGCCGGACGCCGCCGGGGCGGTGACCGGGTCCCCGGCGCTGGTCCTCCCGGTGGAGTGGCCGGGGCTCGCCGGCGTGGACCTCCTCGGCCGGGCGCCCCCCGACCTGTCGGCGTGGGTCGACGGGCGGGCCGTGCCCTGCGGTGAGGAGGCATGGGAGGCCGCCCGGATCGAGGCCGGCTGCCCGCTTCCCGGCCGCGACCCCGTGGAGGGCTCCATTGCGGCCGAGACGGGCCTGGTCGCCCGCACCGTCTCGTTCACCAAGGGCTGCTACACCGGCCAGGAGCTGGTGGCCCGGCTCGACGCCCGTGGCTCGAACGTGGCGCGCCGGCTCTGCGGCGTGGTCGCCGGGGCGGCCGGGCCCGACGAGGACCTGCCTCCGGTCGGCGCCGCCGTGCTGAGCGCCGACGGGGAGCACGAGGTCGGGCGGCTGAGCTCGGTGGCATGGTCTCCCGGGCTGGACCGGGCGGTGGCCCTCGCCATGGTGCACCGCCGGGTCGCTCCCCCCGAGGAGGTCCGGCTCCGCTGGGACACGCGGGCCGGCCCGGCGGAGCGTCCGGCCGAGGCCCGGCCGCTCCCGCTCACCGGCGACCCGGCCGGGACGGGCGAGGGCCCGCCCCCATGACCGCCGGCGGACCCGGCGGCGGGGCCGGACCCGAGGGCCCGGTCGGCATCGAGGCCGAGCACATCACCACCTCCACGCGTGACCGGGGCGAGCTGGCCGAGCGCCTGGCCGGATGGCTGACGGCGAAGGTCGGCTCCCCGGCCTCGGTCGGGGCGGTGTCGAGCCCGGCGAGCAACGGCATGTCGTCGGAGACCGTGTTGTTCAGGGCGCGCTGGACCGAGGCCGGGGGACCGGTCGAGCGCCGGCTGGTGGCCCGGATCGAACCGCCGGCCGCCGACTACCCGGTGTTCACCCGCTACGACCTCGGGATGCAATTCGAGGTGATGCGGCTCGTCCGGGACGAGACGTCGGTGCCGGTGCCCGAGACGCTCTGGTACGAACCCGACCCCTCGGTCCTCGGCGGCCCGTTCTTCGTCATGGAACGGATCGACGGGCTGGTCCCCCCCGACGTGCTGCCCTATACGTTCGGCGGGAACTGGGTCTTCGACGCCTCCGACGCGGACCGCCGCACCCTGCAGGACTCCGCGCTCGAGACGCTCGCCGGCATCCACCGGATCACCCCCGTGGACCACGACCTTGGCTTCCTGCAGCACGACCGGCCGGGGGCGAGCGCGCTCGAACGGTGCCTCGACCACTGGCGGGCCTACCACGACTGGGTCGTGCAGGACCGGACCTCCCCGTTGCTGGCCGACTGCTTCGCCTGGCTGGCGGACAACCTGCCCACCGATGTCGGCGCCGACGCCCTCTCGTGGGGGGACAGCCGGATCGGCAACATGATGTTCCGCGACTTCCGGGTGGTCGCCGTCCTCGACTGGGAGATGGCGGCGGTGGCGCCACCCGAGGTCGACATCGGGTGGATGTGCTACCTCCACCTCTTCTTCCAGGACCTCGCCACCGAGATGGGGACCCCGGGGCTCCCCGACATGTTCCGGCCGGTCGACGTGGCCGCCTCCTACGGCGCCCGCTCGGGCCGGCCGCTCGGGGACCTGACCTGGCACATCGCCTTCGCCGCCATGCGCCACGGCGTCATCATGCGCCGGGTCACCGAGCGGTCGATCCACTTCGGCGAGGCGGCCCCGCCCGACGACATCGACGATCTGATCCTCCACCGCGGCTCGCTGCGGGCCATGTTGGAGGGCAGCTACTGGTCGCGCCTGGTGCTCTGAGGGCCGCCCACGCCGAGGCTGCCCCGGGCGGCCCGCTCGAACACCCGGAAGGGCAGGAGGCGCTTCCCCACGATGCCGACCCGCTCGTCCAGCCTCCCCACCGACACCCGCCTCGGTGGACGGCGGGACTCGAGGACCCGTTGCACCACGGCCGCCACCCGCTCGGGGTCCACGCCGCTGCGCTCGTCCTCGGCCATGGTGTCGATGGCCCGGGCGGCCGCCGCCCGGTAGCTCGAGCCGCCGGGGGGATCGATCGTCCGGCGCCGCCCGGTGAACTCGGTCGCCACGTTGCCCGGCTCGACCAGGGTGACCCCGATGCCGAACGGCTCGACCTCGTAGGCCAGGGCTTCGGCGAAACCCTCGAGGGCGAACTTGCTGGCGCTGTAGAACGCCTGGAACGGCAGTCCCACCACGCCGCCGATGGAGCTCATGAGCACGATCCGGCCCCCGCCGCTCCGGCGCATGGGACCGAGCGCCCGGCGCACCACCCGCACCACCCCCCAGAAGTTGGTCTCCAGCTGGGCGCGGGCCTCGGGCATCGGGGTGTCCTCGACGGCGCCGGCCAGACCCCACCCGGCACAGGCCACCACGGCGTCGAGCCGGTCGCGGGCGGCCATCACCTCGTCCATGCCGGCGCCCACCGAGGCGTCGTCGTCGACGTCCATGGCCACCGGTTCCCAGCCGCCCGGCGAGGTGGCCCGCCGCGACGCCCCGAACACGGTCCAGCCCGCACGGTGCAGGCGGCCGGCGCAGGCCCGGCCGATGCCGGCCGACGCCCCGGTGACGAGGACGACGTCATCCATCCGGTGGCCTCACGCCGGTCGCGGCCGGCTCGGCGGCAGGCGGCTGGGCGGCCGCCGGCTCGGCGGCAGGCGGGGTGGCGGCAGGCGGAGTGGCGGCAGGCGAGGGGAAGCCGGGCCTCGTGGTGACGGGCGTCGACGCCCTGTCGGGGAGGGGCAGGTCCGGCTGCAGCCGGACCACCATCCTCGTCCCGGTGCCCGCCGACACCGGCGACTCGGCCCGGACGCTCGCGCCCATGGCGTGGGCGAGCTCGGAGACGATGGCGAGACCGAGGCCCGAGCCGACCCGGCGGCCGCTCACCCGGTCCGACACGAAGTGGCGCTCGAAGACCCGGCCCAGCTGGTCGGCGGGGATGCCCGGGCCCGTCGTCGGCCACCCACAGCACCGGCGAGTCCGGCTCGCCACCGGTGCCGACGTCGATCCGGTGCTCGGCGAACGAGGAGGCGTTCTCGACCAGGTTGGCGAGGATCTGGGCCAGCCGGTCGGGGTCGGCGGCCACCCACTGCGGTCCGGGGGCGCCGGCGACGGCCAGCTCCAGCCCGAGGGCGGCGGCCCGGGGCCGGAACCCGTCGGCGACCAGCCGGGACAGCGCCGCCACGTCGACGGGCCCGAGGTCCAAGGAGAAGCGGTCGGCATCGAGCCGAGCCAGGTCGAGGAGGTCCTGGACGAGACGCTCGAGGCGGCTCGCCTCGGCGGTGATGACCGCGGCGGCACCGGCGGCGTCGTCGGTGGCCCCGTCGAGGATGGCGTCGGCGTAGCCGCGGATCGAGGTGAGCGGGGTCCGCAGCTCGTGGGAGACGCTGAGGATGAATTGTCGTTCCTGGTCCCTCGCCCGTACCAGGTTGGCGCCCATGGCGTTGATCGACTCGGCCAGGTGGGCGAACTCGGGGTCGTCGTGCAGGCCGACCGGAACGGTGGCGTCGAGGTCCCCCGAGGCGATGCGCCCGGTGGTCCGGACGGCGGCGGTGAGCGGTCGGGTCAGCCGCCGGGCCAGCCCCGCCGCCACCAGGGCGGCGATCAACAGGGCGATGGCGCCCACCAGGGCGAAGTACCGCAGCCCGACGGCCGGGTTGCGGATCTGCCGGGTGATCACGAGGACCGGGACGAAGGCGGTGGCCCGCTCGAGGGGCGTAGGCACGGCCGCGTAGACCAGATGGTCGGAGAGGTGACCGGAGATCTCGTCGCCCTGCTGGAGCCGGGCGACGTCGAGCTGGCCCGGGGTGAGCCCCGAGGGAAGGGTCCCGCTGAGGGTGCCGTCGGGGTGCAGCCGCACCACGTCGATGCCGGCGAAGGCCCCGGCCTCGGCGATCAATTCGAGCTCGCGGCGCAAGGTCTTGACCGCCACGTCGGGGTTCTTGGCGATGGTCTGCGAGCTGGCCCGGGCCTGGCCGGCCAGCTCCTGCTGGGCGGTGGTCACCGTCGCCCGGCGGATGAAGTAGTAGCTCCCGGCGGTGGTCAGCACCAGGGTCAGCGCCACGAGCACCAGGATGGAGACGGTGATCCGGCGCCTCATCCCGTCACCCCGCCGGCCCTCATCCCGTCACCCCAACCGGTAGCCCACGCCCCACACGGTGGCGAGCGGCAGTTCGTCGCCGAGCTTGCGGCGGAGCTGACGGACGTGGACGTCGACGGTGCGTTCGTCACCGAACCAGTCGTCGCCCCAGACCCCGTTGAGGAGCTGGCGCCGCGACAGGGCGAGGCCGCGGTTGGTGGCCAGGTAGGCCAACAGGTCGAACTCCCGGGTGGCGAGCGGCACCACCGCGCCCTGCCGGGTGACCTCACGCCGGCCGGTGTCGATCGAGATCCCGCACAGCTCGATCACCGACGGGAGGCGGGGGCCGTCGGCACCCGCCGTGCGCCGCAGGATGGCGTGCACCCGGGCGACGAGCTCTCGGGCGGAGAAGGGCTTCGTCACGTAGTCGTCGGCGCCGAGCTCGAGACCGAGCACCCGGTCGACCTCGTCGTCGCGGGCGCTCAGGATGAGGACCGGGGTCGGCACCGCGCCGGGGTCGTCGGTAGGTGTGCGGGCCGACCCGCCGCCCGAGGTCGGTCGGAGACGGCGGCAGATGTCGAACCCGTCGAGCTCGCCCGGAAGCCCGATGTCGACGACGACCAGGGCCGGCCGCTCGCGCCCGACGAGCTCCAGACCGGTCCGCCCGTCGTCCGCCTGCAGCACGCGGAACCCGTCCCGGCGGAGGTACATGGCCACCAGGTCGGAGATGTGATGGTCGTCCTCGATCACCACCAGGGTGTCCTCACCGCCCATGGCACCAGCCTGCCACCCGTCCGGACCACACGTCCGACGTCGTTAGGAAAGTGTGAGCACGACCCTCCGGTCGGACCGGCGGGTCCGGTTCGCCGATCGGAGCCGGGTACTGGGGTGGCGTTGGTAGCATCGGGCAACCATGCCCGCCTATCTCGAGGCCATCCTCGCCGCGCATCGGGCCCGAGCCTCCCTCGACCGGCGGGACCTGGCGGCGGCTGTCGAACAGGCGGCGGGGGCCGGGCCGACCCGGCCCTTCGTCGACGCGCTGCGCCGTGGTGCGGAGCGGGACGGGATGGCGGTCATCGCCGAGATCAAGCGCCGTTCGCCGTCCAAGGGCGATCTCGATCCCGGCCTCGACCCGGCCCGGGCGGCGGCCGACTACGAGGCCGGGGGCGCCGCCTGCCTGTCGGTGCTCACCGACGGGGCCTTCTTCGGAGGGGCGCCACGGGACCTGAGCGCCGCCCGGGATGCCTGTGCGATCCCGGTCCTGCGCAAGGACTTCACCGTCGGAGGCCTCGACGTCTGCGACGCGCGGACCATGGGCGCCGACGCGGTGCTGCTCATCGTGGCCGCCCTCACCGACCCGGAGCTCGAGGCCCTGATCGGGTTGGCCCGCCGGCTCATGCTCGCCGCCCTGGTCGAGGTCCACGACGCCGACGAGCTCGCCCGGGCGGTGGCGGCCGGCGCCGACCTCGTCGGCGTGAACCAGCGGGACCTGCGCACCTTCGAGGTCGACCCCCGGCGCGCCCGTGATCTCGCCGCCGCCATCCCCCCCGGAGCGGTGGCCGTGGCCGAGTCGGGCATCACCGGGCCCGACGACCTGCGCCGGCTGGCCGAGTGCGGGTACCACGCCGCCCTGGTGGGGGAGACCCTGGTCCGGGCGACCGACCGCCGGGCGGCCGTCACCGAGCTGCTCGGGGCCTGAGGTGGCCGACTTCGACGGCGCCGGCCGCACCGACGGCGTCTTCGTGAAGATCTGCGGGGTCACCTCCGAGGCGGATGCGCTGTTGGCGGTGGGCATGGGTGCCTCGGCGGTCGGCTTCGTCTTCGCCCCGTCCCCCCGGCAGATGTCGGCCGGCGCCGTCGGCGACATCGTGAAGCGGCTTCCGCACGAGACCGTCACCGTCGGCGTGTTCCGCGACGAGGCGCCTCAACGGGTGGTGTCGATCGCCAACCACATCGGTCTGAGCGCCGTCCAGCTGCACGGTTTCGAATCGGTGGCCGACACCCGCTGGGTGTCCGAACGTGCCCGCTGGACGATCAAGGCCTTCCCCGCCGGGCACCCCAACATCGGGCGCTTCGACGACTACGGGGCCCAGCTGCTGCTCATCGACGGGTCCAGCCCGGGCTCGGGCGAGCTGTTCGACTGGCGGCTGGCCGAGGGCGTGGTCGACCCGGGCCGGCTCATCCTGTCGGGGGGCCTCGGGCCCGACAACGTGGGCGCGGCCATCACCCATCTGCACCCCTGGGGGGTGGACGTCGCCACCGGCGTCGAGGCCTCGCCGGGCGTCAAGGACCCCGTCAAGTTGCGCGAGTTCATCACCGCCGCCCACCAGGCAGCCCGGGCGGCGTCGATCGCCGCCGGCCACGGTGCCGACGAGCCGCCCGACGGGCGCCCCGGTGACGCCGGGGAGCCGGAGGGGCCCTTCGACTGGCAGGAGGAGTAGTGGGGACGCCGATCATGGGCGATCCCGGCCCGAGCGGGCGCTTCGGCCGCTTCGGCGGGCGGTTCGTGCCCGAGTCGCTCGTCCCGGCGTGCCTCGAGCTCGAGGGCGCGTTCCGGGCCGCCTGGACGGACCCGTCCTTCCGGAACGAGCTCGACGGCATCCTCGGCGCCTACGGGGGCCGGCCGACGCCGGTCACCGAGTGCCCGCGGCTGTCCGAGGAGCTCGGCGTGCGGGTGCTGCTCAAACGCGAGGACCTGGCCCACACCGGATCCCACAAGCTCAACAATGTGATCGGCCAGGCCCTGCTCGCCCGGCGGATGGGCAAGCGCCGCCTCATCGCCGAGACCGGTGCCGGTCAGCACGGGGTGGCCACGGCCACCGCCGCCGCCGTGTTCGGGATGGACTGCACGGTCTACATGGGAGAGGTGGACACCCGCCGCCAGGAGCTCAACGTCTTCCGCATGGAGCTCCTCGGTGCCGAGGTGCGTCCGGTGCGCACGGGCAGCGCCACGTTGAAGGACGCGGTGAACGAGGCCCTCCGGGCCTGGGTGGCCGAGGTGGACGACACCCATTACTGCATCGGCTCGGTGATGGGCCCCCACCCCTATCCCTGGATGGTCCGCGAGTTCCAGCGGGTCATCGGCGACGAGGCGCGCGAGCAGGTCCGGCGCCTGCTCGACGGTCGGGACCCCGACGTGGTGGTGGCCTGCGCGGGCGGCGGCTCCAACGCGGCGGGCATCTTCGCCGGCTTCGCCGACGACACCGCTTCGGCACTGGTGGCCGTCGAGGCCGCCGGCGGGGCCGCGCTGACCACCGGCATACCCGGGGTCCTGCACGGCATGCGGAGCGCGCTCGTCCAGGACGAGGAGGGCCAGATCCTCGAGGCCCACTCGATCTCGGCCGGGCTCGACTACCCCGGCATCGGCCCCGAGCACGCCCACCTGGCCGATGTCGGCCGTGCCCGCTACGAGTGCGCCGACGACGACCAGGTGCTCGAGGCGTTCACGATCCTGGCGCGCACCGAGGGCATCATCCCCGCCCTCGAGGCGGCCCACGGGATCGCCTGGGTCGTCGCCCGGGCCGGCGGGGAGGACCTGCCGTCGGGCTCGACGGTCCTCGTCAACCTGTCGGGACGGGGAGACAAGGACGTGGCCCAGGTGCGCGACCTCCTGCGGGCGTGAGGGCGCGGTGAGAGCGCCGGGCGCCGGCAGCGCACCGGCGCCGCCGGTGGCCGGCCGGCTCGGGGCGGCGCTGGCCGCCGGGCGGGACGCCGGGCGCAAGCTCCTCGTCCCCTACGTGACCGGGGGCGTCGACGAGCACTGGCTGCTCACCGTGGAGGCGGTCGCCGAGGCCGGGGCCGACGCCGTCGAGGTCGGCATCCCCTTCTCGGATCCGATGATCGACGGGCCGACCATCCAGGAGGCGTCCCTCCGGGCCCTGCGGCGGGGCACCACCCCCCACGGTGTGCTGGCCGATCTCGGCCGCATCGACGTCGGCGTTCCGATCGTGGCGATGACCTACTACAACGTCGTCTTCCGGGCCGGCCACGACCGCATGGCCGGCCTGATGGCGGAGTCGGGGGTGAGCGGGGCCATCGTCCCCGATCTGGCCCTCGAGGAGCTCGACCCCTGGGCCCGGGCCGCCGACCGGGCCGGCGTGGCGACCGTGCTGCTGGTCGCCCCTTCGACCCCGGAGGAACGGGTGGCCGCCCTGTGCCGACGCTCGCGCGGCTTCGTCTACGCCGTGGCGCGGATGGGGGTGACCGGCGAGCGGGCGGAGCTGGCCGGCACGGCACGACAGGTGGCCCGACGGATCGCCGCCCACAGCGACCTCCCGGTGTGCGTGGGCATCGGGGTGTCCACCCCCGACCAGGCCGCTCGGGTCTGCGAGTTCGCCGACGGGGTCATCGTGGGCTCGGCACTGGTGCGACGGTTGCTGGACGGCGCCGGACCCGACGGCGCCGCCGACTTCGTGTCCGCCCTCCGCCGGGCCCTCGACGGCGGGTCGCCGGGCCGCTAGCGGGAGTTTCCGGGTTATCCCCTGAGAATCGGAGCAACCCCAGGCTCTCGGCCATGTCTGTGAAGGGTCCGTGTAGTACCCAGGTCAACGCGTGGGGGCGTAGACGTCGAGTCCGAAGAGGTCATACAGGCGACCCTGAACAGCGTCCATTTCGGTGAGCATGCGACGGGCCAGTGGTCGTCCGCGCTCTCCTTGGTAGAGGAGCACGGTCTCTTCGAGCCCTCCGAGGGTCGAGAGCAGCTCTCGGACGCTCATGTGGATCCCCGCACCGGTGACCAGGTCAGGTGGTTCAAAAATCGGGGTCCGGTCAAATCCCCAAAGCCACGCGGAATGGGCGTCGGTCTGTTGCGCCGCCTGCCACCGACGGTCGCACCCTCAGTCGCCGCCTGATCTCAAGCCGGGTCTACGTGATCCGTTCCGACGTAGCTGGGGACTGGCTGGAAAGCGCACCCAAAATATGGTCGCCTCCCCAGAAGGCCGGACAAGCGCGGTTCGATGGGTTTCGTGTTCAGCGTCTTCTCGGGTGACCGGGACGCGGTAGGAGAACCGGCATGGAACCTGAAGAGTCGAGGACGAGGCGTCAGCGAAGACTCTCGGGACGTAGCCAGTGGTCATTGATTCTGGCTACCCACAAACCACCGGGCCAATTGCCCTTCGGATCTAATCGGCGCGGTTGCACAGCCAGGCTCCGCTCGGCATAGTTGCCTGCCCATGATCGGCACAACGGTGGCAGGGGGTCGCTACTGAACTGTGATCGACATTGGCTGGGTGGCAGTTCGTTGCGTGTGTGGCTGCGCGGCCGTTTTGCTGTCGATGACCACGACTGTAAAGGAATAGGTTCCGGAAGCCTGAGGCTTGCCGGTGATCGTTCCGTGCTTCTTGTGTATGTGCAGACCAGGAGGCAGGCTTCCCATCACGGACCAGGTGTAGGGGGGATTGCCTCCGGAGGCCGTCAAGCTGGCCGAGTAAGGTGATTTGACCGTTCCGGTGGGCAGCGATGTCGTCGTGATCTGTGGGGTGGGGACGATCGGCGCGAGGTAGCCGTTGATGAGTTCCCAGCCCGAAGGAAGCGAGGCAGGCGTCCCGCTGATGTCCCCGGACTTAACGCCGGTGAGGGTGGCATCCGTATAGGTCTCAGTCGGCTGAATGCAAGGCTGATGTGGGAAACAGATCGGCGGACCAAAGTTGAAGGTAGCACCGCCGAGTCTGGAAGCCGCCAGATTGGCGCCGTGGAGATTCGCATCCGTGAAGTCCGGACCGACTTCAAATACAACGAAGAGGCCGCCGTGACTAGGGCACTGGACGGTTTCGCAGTCGAAGACGATTCCGGCCCCCTGCAGGTTGGCGAATCTCAGATTTACATTGGTGAAATTCGCCGCGTTCAGATTCGTTCCGCTGAGGTTCGCCCTGGTTAGATTGGAGCCAGCAAAATCTGCGCTGGACAGATTGACGTTCGAGTAGTTGCATCCGGCGAGATCAACGCCAGGCCGTGGTGTGCAATCGCGGGTCTTGGCCTGGACTTGTACTGGCACGAGGACGAGCAATGATCCTGCGAGAAGGACCGCCAGTGCGACTTTTCCGGCGTTTCTTTGGATCGACATCACCATTCGTGACCCCCTTGGCTCCCAGTAGCCATTGGTGATCGGATTGCTAAGACTCACTCTAGAGCAGTTGTCAGGCACCTACCCCAGTACACTGGCTTCGGAACGTACGTCGTCAGTGACCGGTCGCGGCCCGGATCTGGCTGAGCCATTCCATGCCCAGTTGGCGCCCGTTCGGGAGTTGATCGTTTCGGTCCCACCGCCAGGTTGTGACCACCGCAAGAGTCAGGACTCGACATTCGCGTAAGGCTTGCTTCCAGTTCTTCATGGGTGATCGTACTTCCGACCACCTTCTCGCCCGTCCTCGGCTATGGGATAGTGCATGCCCTGCAGTCTGTTTCGCTACGGAAGGCCGTAGACGAGCACCTCACCAATTCCAGACGACGAGTCCTGGGTTGTCACGTAGACCATGCCGTTGGCAACGATCGCGTTTGTAATGACGACGCTGCCATTTGGCCTGCCAGTCGACCACAGTGGACGACACACCGACATCGCGCAACCATGGGTTCCTGTTGCGTCGAACGCATAGACGTTCAAACCGTCCCCGATCGCATAGAGGACGGAACCACCGATGGCAACTGGATCCGAATCTATCGATGAGGTCCATACCGGATTGCACACTACGGGCGGGCCGGAACAGTTCCTCGATCCATTGGCATCGAAAACAGCGAATGTCGTAGCACCGATCGGTGGTACGAAAGCCGAACCATCGCCGACGATGGGAAGACCACCCGAAGGATAGGAGTTGCTAGTCCAGATCGGTGAACAGAGTTTTGGTGTCCCACTGCAGCCAATCACGCCGTTGGCATCGTAGGCCAATAGGGACCCCTCATCCTCGAAGGGCATCAATGACACTATTCTGCCAGTGCCGACGTAGAGGGTTGTCCCGGACACTGACACGCCACTCACTTTGTCCGTCAGCGGATACTCCCACAGGGGACTACATACTTTCGGGGACCCACCACAATCGGTGTTCCCGGTGGCATCGAGTGTGACGACCGAGCCGTAGGTTCCTCCCAAAGAGCTCTGGACGTAGGCAAAACCATTCGAGACATTCACAATATCGGAGGAGCTCGAAATGTGACTGGTCCACATGGGTGAACACACCTTGGGACTCCCTGAACAGTTGGCGATGCCATTCGCATCGAATGCTTCAAGGTCTCCCCCCTGCACGGTCGCAAACACTGTTCCGTTCGCCACCGTGGGCACGCCGTTGGTCCAGTTAACCGAGGCTTGCCAAAGCGGTTGACACACGACCGGGGTACCTGAGCAGTTCGTGTTGCCGGCGGCGTCGAACGCTTCGAGTCCTGGTCCGCCATTGACGTAGACACCGCCGTTCGCCACTGCCAGTTCGTAGTCGACCCCATACCGGGGAGCACCGAGTGAGGCGGTCCATAGCGGTGTGCAGGTAATGGGCGTGCTAGCACAGCCGGCCATACCGTTGGCACTGAAGGCGTAAAGGGTCGGAGAGAGGTCGCTCTGCGAAGCCGCGTACAACACGCCGTTCACCACTGCTTCAGCGGCAACCGGACCAATCGAGTTGGTGGATGCAGTAAATTTTCGGTAAGCGTGGATACATTGGCCGGCATGATTGTCGTATCCGAAGCATTGTCTCCATTGTGAGAAGAGCCAAAGCCCAACTGATACCAATCACAGCCCCCCGCCAATAGGCCGAAGACCAGCATCGCTAAGAACACAGCCATGGGACGTCTCCCTGTCGAGCTTCTCATCTCGATTCACCCCCACTCGGTTTCGACATCCAAAGTCATGCTTCCAGCGGCTACCGGAGATGTAAAGGGCCACACTGGTGGGCCACGTCCCGGCTCGTGGTGTACCCGCTGATCCAAAGCCCTTGCGCAGGATGTTCATGCCACCGCGGTCCGGGAGGCAATGAACGCCGCCCTGTACTAGCTAGCGCCGGGCGGGACCGGGCCGCACCCACCGGAGCGCCCGCACCAGCACCCGGCGCAGCGGCTGGCGGCGAGCTGAGGCGCTTCGCTGCTGCAGGCGCCGCCGGATGAGCTCGCGCCGCTCCTGCAGGTCGGAGAAGGTGATGGGCTCGGTCTCGTCGGCGAACCCCATGGCCGCCCGGTAGCCGCCGAGGTCGATGGGCGTCCGGGCCAGCTCGACTCCCACGTCGCGGGCGATCTGCTCGCCGTGGTGCTCGTTGAAATAGGTGACGACGGCGAGGATCTCGCCGAGGATGTCGACGTCGGGGGCCATGGTGGCCATGGCCCCGTTGAGGAAGAGGATGTCCTTCACGAAGAGCATGAGCTCCTTCGGCAGCCGGGCGCCGTAGGCCAGCAGCGCCTTGGTCACCTCCCGCAGCTCGTCGACCATCTCGTCGGCCGACAAGGTGGTCGGGTCGATCGGGGGCCGGTCCAGGCCGAGGTCGGCGATGACGGCCTCGGTGTCGGCGTCGGCCGGCAGCGCCCCGAGGTCCCGGAGCGCCTCGACCTGCACCGTGACGTCGTTGGAGGTGGCACCCACCTGCAGCCGGAGGAAGGCCAGCCGCTGTCGCCGGTCGAGGCGGCCGGTGATCCCGAAGTCGAGGAGGGCGACCGTGGCGTCGGGCTGGACGAGCAGGTTCCCCCCGTGGAGGTCGCCGTGGAACACCCCGTACAACAGGGCGCCCTCGAGGAAGGCGATGAGGCTCGATCGCAGCACGGCGGCGGTGTCGATGCCGGCGGCCCGCATGCCGGCGGCGTTGCCCCACCGGAAGCCGTGCAGGTGCTCCATGACGAGGACCCGGCGGGTCACCAGCTCCGGGTGGGGCCGCGGCACCACGATGAACCGCTGGTCGACCGTGGCGAACACCGCCGCGATGTCGAGCATGTTCTGGGCCTCGAGCCGGAAGTCGAGCTCCTCGACGATCGTCTCGGCGAACAGCTCGACGAGGGCGGGCGGGTTGGTGAGGGCGGCGACGGGTATCCGCCCGACCAGCTTGGGTGCGAGGAACGACATGGCGGCGAGGTCGAGCCGCACCGACGCCGCCACGTCACGCCGCTGGACCTTCACCACCACCCGCTCGCCGGTGCGCAGGGTGGCCGCATGGACCTGGGCGATGGAGGCCGAGGCGATCGGGCGGCGGTCGAACGAGGAGAACACCGCGCCGAGCGGGCCGCCCAGGTCCTCCTCGAGGGTGCGCCGCACCACGGGGAAGGGTTCGGGCGGAACCCGGTCGCGGAGCAGCCGGAACTCCTCGACCAGCTCCTCGGGGAAGATCCCCTCTCCGGCCGAGATGATCTGGCCGAGCTTGATGTAGGTCGGTCCGAGGCGCTCGAAGGCCGGTCGGAGCCGACGGGACAGACCCGACCGCGACCGGGCCGTGCCCCGTTCGCGAACTCCCCAGGCCACCAGCGCCCCCCCGAGGTACCAGCACACCGAGGCGACCCGGGCGCCGGGCGGGAGCCGGCGGGGCCGAAGGAGCTCGCGGGCCAGGGCCGCCGCCTGGGCCCGCAGGGCGTCGATGTCTCCCTCCGCGTCGGACGGGAACCGCCAGGCCATCCGGTCCGGCTCCACGGTCCACGGACCGCGGGGGGTGAAGGCCCCGATGGACAGGTCGGGACGTCGGGACCCGTCGGCCAGGTCGCGCTCGAAGGCGATGGCCCCCTCGTAGGGCCCGTAGGCCGGGATCCGTGCGTAGCCTCGCCGTTCGTACAGCGAACGGGCTTCGGGCTGTGCCGGGCCCGTCTCCAACCGGAGCACGGCATAGCCCAGGTCTCGGGCTTCGCCCTCGAGACGGTCGAGCACCAGCCAGGCGTACCCCTGCCTGCGCCGGTCCGGTGCGGTCCACATGCGTTTGACCTCGGCGGTGCGATCCGAGACCCGGCGCAGCGCCCCGCCCGCCACCGTCTCGCCGCCCTCGAGGACGACCACGAAGACACCGTGGGGCGGTTCGAACTCCTCGGGGGCCACCGAGCCCAGCTCGCCCGGGTGCCCGTACCGATCCCGGTACTCGTCGGCCAGGCCCGACAGCACCGGGGCGGCCTCGGCATCGCTCACCCGGACCCGTCGGACCGCTCGGACGCCGGTCCCGCCGGCGGGCGGACCGGACCGGGCGCCCTCAGGCGGGGGTGACGACGAGACAGCCGTTGTGGCCGCCGAATCCGAAGGAATTGGACAGGACGGGGGCCGGCTCCCAGGGCCGGCCGCCCCCCGACACCACGTCGAGGTGGATCTCGGGATCCGGCTGCTCGTAGCCGGCGGTCGGGGGGATCACGGCGTGCTCCATGCTGAGCAGGACGGCCACCGCCTCGATGGCCCCGCACGCCCCGAGGCCGTGGCCGGTGATGCCCTTGGTGGAGGTCACCGGCGGCGGGGCGGAGCCGAACACCTTGGTGATGGCGTCGGACTCGGCCACGTCGTTGAGCGGGGTGGAGGTGCCGTGGGCGTTGATGTGGCCGACCTGGTCGGGCCGGATGCCGGCGTCCTCCATCGCCATCGTCATGCAGGCGGCGGCCCCCGAGCCTCCCGGGATGGGCGCGGTGATGTGGTGGGCGTCGGCGGTGCTGGCGGCGCCGGCGAGCTCGCCGTAGATGCGGGCCCCCCGGGCGGCGGCGTGGTCCCAGTCCTCGAGGACCAGGGCGCCCGCCCCCTCGGTCATCACGAAACCGTCGCGGCGGAGGTCGAAGGGGCGGGACCACCCCGACCTGGACAGCGCGGTCATGTTGCCGAAGGCCGCCATCGCCACCGGGGTCATCCCCGCTTCGGCGGCGCCCCCGATCGCCACGTCGCAGCGGCCCGAGGCGACCAGGTGGGCGGCGTACCCGATGCTGTGGGCACCGGCGGCGCAGGCCGTGGTCACCGTCTCGGACGGTCCGTGCCAACCCAGGCGGATCGAGACCGCGGCCGCCCCGGCGTTGGACATCATCATCGGGACGAGGCGAGGGGAGACCCGCCGGGGTCCCTTCTCGCCGAACACCTGGATCTGTTCCTCGAGGGACTCGAGGCCCCCGACACCGGTGCCCATGACCACGCCCGAACGGCCGGGGTCGGCACCCACCTCGCCGGCGTCCTCGAGCGCCATGGTGGCCACTGCGACGCTGAATTGCGCGAAGCGGTCGACCTGGCGGGCCTCCTTGGCGCTGAACCACCGCTCGGGATCGAAGCCCGGCACCCGGCGCTCGCCCTCGGGCTGGTCCCCGAACAGTCCGGACCACAGGGCCTGGCACCCGACACCGCAGCAGGACACGACGCCCATGCCGGTGACCGCCACCCGCCGGCCGGCGATGGGGCCCTGCGGACCGGTGCCGAGCAACATCAGAGCTTGGCCGTGATCAGGTCGTAGGCCTGGCCCACCGTCTCGATCCCCTCGAGCTCGGTCTCCTCCACCGAGACGTCGAACGTCTCCTCGAGCGCCATGACCAGCTCGACCAGGTCGAGGCTGTCCGCTTCGAGGTCCTCGGTGAACCGGGCGTCCTTGGTGACCTTGTCCTCGGGCACCTGGAGCACCTCGACCGCGCACTCCTTGAACTTGGCGAAGGCCTCGTCGTTGTCCACACTGGCTCCTTTGTCGGGGAATGTCGGTCCGTTCGGACGGGACCGCGACCGCCGATGGTCGTCCGGCGCCGGACCCGTTGGCAAATCTCTGCTGCTCTGGCCTACCAGCCCATGGCCAGGCCCCCGTCGACCGGGAGCACCGTGCCCGTGATGTAGCCCGCCGCTCCCGACGCCAGGAACCCGATCGCCTCGGCGACCTCGTCGGGCCTCGCCACCCGGCCGAGCGGCACCTGGGCGGCGAACTCGGCCCTCCGGTCGTCCCCGAGTGCCGCGAGCATATTCGTTTCGACCAGACCGGGCGCGACCACGTTCACGGTGATCGACCGGCTGGCCACCTCGCGGGCCATCGACCGGGCCATGCCCACCAGACCCGCCTTGGAGGCGGCGTAGTTGGCCTGCCCCGCCGAACCGATGAAGGCCCCGACGGAGGAGACGAAGAGGATCCGCCCCCGGCGGAGGCGGATCATCCTCGCCAGGGCCCGCTTGGCCACTCGGAACGCCCCCGACAGGTTCGTCTCGAGCACGTCGGACCACGAGTCCTCGTCCATCCGGAGCACCAGCATGTCGCGGGTGATGCCGGCGTTGGCCACCAGGACCTCGACGGGTCCCCAGGACCTCCTCGACGGCGTCGAACGCCGCGTCCACCTGGGCGCCGTCCCGGACGTCGCAGGCCAGGTCCAACCGGCGCTCGGCGCCGGCCCCCCGTTCCGGCTCCGGGCCGTGGCCGCCCGACCGCGACGTGACCGCCACCCGGTCGCCCCGGTCGAGGAACCATTCGGCACACGCCCGGCCGATCCCTCTCGAGCCGCCGGTGACCAGCACCACCCGTCCCGGCTCGTCGCTGTCCTCCGGGGCGCCGGCCGGGCTCACGACGCCGCGCCCGGGCCGCGGATCCAGGCCACCGGCTGTCCCTCGGCCACCCGTTCCCCCCGCACCGCCAGCCAGCGCACGAGCACGCCTTCGAACGGTGTCCGCACGTCGTTGGGCCCGACCGTCCCGACCCGATCGCCGACCGACAGGACCGATCCGGGCTCGGCGCCGTTGCCGGTGCCGGGTGCGGCGGTGGCCTCCGCCAGGGCGGTGGTCTCCAGGGCGGCCAGCTCGACCCGGGGCTCGAAGACGCCCGGCGCCGGGCTCACGATGACCCGCTCGGAGGTGTAGAGGTGCTCGCCCTGGTGGGCCGGGGCGGACGCCGTCCACTCGTCGGCGCCGGCGACCGTGTCCATCAGCTTGTCGAGGTCGTCGGGCACGGCCACGGTCACCCCGCGGACGTCGGGCACCGAGCGGCGCACCATGCCGGTGAGCACCCCGCCCGGCCCGAGCTCGGCGAGGACGGTCACCCCGCGCCCGCCGAGGGTCTCGAGGGACTGCCGCCAGCGGACCGGGCTGCACAGCTGGGCGGAGAGCAGGCCCGGCCACTCGCCGGGATCGGTGTGCACCCGGGCGTCCACGTTGGCCACCACCGGGACCTCCGGGGAGTGGAACTCGACCTCGCCGAGCGTGTCCCGCAGGCGCGACCGGGCCGGCAGCATCAGCTGGGTGTGGAAGGCCCCCGACACCGGGATGGGGAGGACCTTCCGGGCCCCGAGCTCGCGGGCCCGGCCGGTGGCCGAGGCCACCCCGTCCTCGGTGCCGGCGATGACCACCTGTCCGGGGGCGTTGTAGTTGGCCACCCACACCTCGTCCTCGGCGCGCTGGCAGGCCGCCTCGGCGTCGCCGTCGGTGATGCCGAGCAGTGCGGCCATGGTGCCCGGCCGCGCCTCGGCGGCGGCCTGCATGGCGGCGCCGCGTTCGACGACCAGGCGTGTCCCGTCCGCCAGGGAGAGCGAGCCCGAGGCCACCAGCGCCGTGTACTCACCCAGGCTGTGGCCGGCGCAGGCGGCGGGGAAGAGGCCCAGGCGCTCGACCGCGTCGAGCACCACCAGGCTCATCACGAAGGTGGCCAGCTGGGCGTTGGCCGTCCGGGTGAGCTCCTCCATCGGGGCGTCCAGCAGCAGGGAGCCGAGGTCCCGACCGGCGATGTCCGAGGCCTCGGTGGCCACCTCCCACGAGGGATGCTCGACCCAGGCGTGGCCCATCCCCGGTCGCTGGGATCCCTGCCCGGGGAACATGAAGGACAGCACGGGCCGGCTCCTTTCGACGGCTGGTCTCGACTGGGTGGCTCGCGTGGATGGGCATCGATCGCCGCGGCCGACCAGTGTGGCACGGCGAGGCCGGCGGGCGTGATTACCCCCGGGTCAGCGCGGCACCGCGATCGGGCCCGACCGGCACCCGGCGACCCTGCGCCCGGCCGACCGCCAGCACCACCGCGTCCGTCGCCGCCAGCAGCCCGCCGTAGGCGATCTCGTTCGGCATGCCGGCCGGCGACTCGTTCTGCACCCGCGAGTGGATCCGCCTGACCGCCCGGGGGAACGGGTTCCGCCCGAAGAAGAAGGCACAGGGCTTGTCGAGATCGAGCAGGACGGCGCCGGCGATGGCGGCCACGGTGGACAGCCGGTCACGGCGGTCGGCGGCGACGACGGCTCCGGCGACCGCACCCAGCCCGGCGATCCCGTCCCGCTTGGCGGCCCGCAGGAACGTGTCGTAGGAGCCCTCGGCCCCTTTCACGCAACCCCAGTGGGGGAGGGCGTCGAGGGCCAGGTGGGACCCCACCCCGGCGGCGAAGGCGGTCACCGGCCGGCCTCTGGCCGCCCGGCCGATGAGCACCGCCGACAGCACGTGACTCGTCACGAACACCCCGCCACTCTTGCAGACCCGTCGTCCGGCGAGCAGGCAGGGGGTGTCCGGTGAGGGGGTGAGCGCCCGTGCCCGGGGCGGGATGGATTCCGCGAGTGCGTTGCGTGGGTGCGCTGCGTGCATACGTGTGCGTCACGTGCATGCGTTGCGTGCGTGCGTCGCCTTGCTGCGTGCGGTGCGTGCCCGGGGCGGGAGTTGAACCCGCACGCCCTTTCGGGCAGTGGATTTTGAGTCCACCGCGTCTGCCGTTCCGCCACCCGGGCTCGGGAGGGACCGGGCAACGAGGGTACCCGACGCCCCGGTGCCCGGTCCGGCGTGCGGACGTAGTCTCCGCCCGATGACCGAGGACCGATCCGCCGCGTCGGTGTCACGACGGTTCGGTGAGCTCGGAGCGGGCAGCCCCCTCACCCTGGAGGGTGCCGACCTGTGGATGCTGGAGCTCCCGCTGCGCTCGCCGATCGTGACGGCGGCCGGCGTGCACGACCGCCGGCCCCTGGTGCTGGTCCGCCTGTCGGTCCGGGCGGACGGCGACGCCGTCGAGGGGTGGGGGGAGTGCGCGGCCCTCGCCGCCGCGGGCTACGACCCCGAGGACGCGGCCCGGTCCTTCCAGACGCTGGAAGGGGTGCTCCTTCCGGCGCTGGCGGACGTCGCCCGACGGTCCCACCGGCTCCCGCCGCCCGCCGGGCTGGGGTCGCTCGCCCGGTCGGCCCCGGCGGCCCCGATGGCGTTCGCCGCCCTCGAGATGGCGGTGGCCGACGCCCACCTCCGGGCCGCCGGGCGCTCGTTCGCCGCCCTGCTCGGGGTCGAGGGCCGCGGTGTCGAGATCGGGGCGGTGGTCGGCATCCTCCCCTCACCGGCGGAGCTGGTGCACAAGGCCGCCGCCCTCGCCGAGGAGGGGTACTCGAGGCTCAAGCTCAAGATCGCCCCGGGCCGGGACACCGCCCCGATCGCCGCGCTTTCCGGCGCGCTGCCCGGTCTCCGGCTCCAGGCGGACGCCAACGGGTCCTACCCGGCGACCGAGCTCGACCGGCTGGCCGCGCTCGACCGGTTCGGCCTGCTCTGCCTCGAGCAGCCCTTCGATCGCGCCGACCTCGGGGCCCACGGTCGCCTGGCCCGCCGCATGCAGACCCCCGTCTGCCTCGACGAGAGCGTCCGGAGCCGACAGGACATCGCCCACGCGTTGGCCGTCGGGGCCTGCTCGGCGGTCTGCCTGAAGCCGGCCCGCCTCGGCGGGATCGCCGAGGCGCTGGCGGTGGTGGAGGACTGCGCCGCCACCGGCACTCCGTTGTGGATGGGCGGGATGCTCGAGTCCGGCTACGGGCGCGGGGTGATCACCACGATCGCAGCCCTCGACGGCTTCAGCTGGCCCGGCGACCTGAGCCCGGCGCCGACCTACCTCGGCGCCGATCTGGTGGCCGCGCCCGAGCTCCACCGGTCGCCGGTGAGCGGGGCGCTGTCGGTGCGCCCGTCGGGGTCCCCCGGGATGGGCCCTGCCCCCGACCTCGGCACCGTCACCCGGCACGCCGTGGCGCACGTCCGGGTGGCCCCGGGGTGAGCTGTCCGGCCGCGCCCCCGGACCGGGACGGCTCCCGGAACCGGTGCCACCTCTGGCCGGTGCCGGCCCGGTCGTGCGTACAATTGCCGTTCCATGCGCCGGACGACCGCCGAGCGAAGGCTCAGTGACGCCCACGAGCGGCTGGTGCGCGCCCGCCAGCAGCTGGCGGTCGTCGACGAGCAGCTCGGTGTGGCTGACGAGCTCGCCGACGACACCCGGCTGCGGGCCCTGGTGTCCGAAGCTCCGGCGGCGGTGCGCGACCACGACGAGGCCAGCCGGCAGGCCGGCGTGATGCATCGGACCCGTGACGAGCTGGCGGCGCGCATCTCCCGGCTCGAGCACCGGCAGGCCGAACTGCTCGATCGACTGGCGGTGGACAAGAGGGCATGAGCAGACGACCCGGCCCCCCATGACCCGACGAGTGGTCATCGCCGAGGACGAAGCCATCATCCGGCTCGACCTGAAGGAGATCCTCCAGGACCAGGGCTACGACGTGGTGGGCGAGACCGGCCGCGGCGACGAGGCCGTCGAGCTGGTCCGGACCCACCGACCGGACCTCGTCATCCTCGATGTCAAGATGCCCGGCTCGGACGGGCTCGAAGCGGCCCGCGCCATCCAGGAGATGCAGATGAAGGTGGCGGTCCTCATCCTCACCGCCTTCAGCCAGCGGGACCTCATCGACGAGGCGCGGGATGCCGGCGTGGCCGCCTACCTGGTCAAGCCGTTCCAGCGCATCGAGCTCATCCCGGCCATCGACCAGGCCATGGCCCGCTGCGAGCAGGCCTGGGCGATCGACGCCGAAGCCCGCGCAGATCGAGGCCGACGGCGGGCCCTCACGGGCGGGGACGCGCCGAGGACAAGCTCGAGACCCGGCGACTGGTCGACGACGCCAAGGGGGTCCTCATGGAGCGCTCGGGCATGTCCGAGTCCGAGGCCTTCGGCTTCATCCAGAAGACGGCCATGGGCACCCGCTCCCGGATGATCGACGTGGCCCGCCAGGTCCTCGAGGGCGGGTTGACGCCCTAGCCGGGCGCCAGCCGGATGGTACCCGTGGCAGCCGACGCCGATTCCGCGACCGCTGCTCCTGCTGGACGGCATGTCCCTGGCCTTCCGGGCCTACTTCGCGCTCCCGCCCGACCTGGCCACGACCAACGGGAGTCGTCACCAACGCCGTCCACGGGTTCGCCTCCATGCTGGTCTACCTCGTCCGGGAGCACCGCCCCGTCGGGGTGGCCGTGGCCTTCGACCTGCCGGGCGCCACCTTCCGCGACGAGATCGCCGCCGACTACAAGGCGGGCCGGGCCGACACCCCCGACGACCTCCTTCCCCAGTTCGCCATGATCCGGGGCCTGCTCGACTCGCTGGCCATCCCGGTGGTCGGGCGCCGAGGGCTTCGAGGCCGACGACGTGCTCGCCACCCTGGCCACCGAGGCCCGGGAGCGTCGGCAGCCGGTGATCATCGTCACCGGCGACCGGGACTCCTACCAGCTGGTCGAGGACCCCTACGTGCGGGTGCTCTACAACAAGCGGGGGGTGAGCGACTACGCCCTCTACGACGAGGCCGGCATCGAAGCAGCGCACCGGGGTGCCGCCCGACCCGTACGCGCTCCTGGCCGCCCTGCGGGGCGACCCCTCCGACAACCTCCCCGGCGTCCCCGGGGTCGGGGAGAAGACGGCGGCCAAGCTGGTCAACCAGTACGGCGACCTCGACACCCTCCTCGCCCGGCTCGACGAGCTCTCGCCCAAGCTGCGGGAGAACCTCCGCGACCACGCCGACCGGGTCCGCCGCAACGCCGAGCTCATCCCCCTGGTCCGCGACGTCCCGCTCGACCTCCACATCGACGACCTCGTCCTCGGCGGCTGGGACGTGCGAGGAGGCCAGGGCCACCTTCGCCGAGCTCGAGCTCCGAGCCGTCTGGTCCCGCCTCTCCGTCGCTCATGGACGAGGGCGCGCTCGGTACGGGCGCCGGCTCGGCCGGCCCGGCCGCCATCGGCCTCCGGACCCGCGGCGCTCCGGGCCCCGGGGCCCGGCGGCGACCGCCGGCTGGCTCGCGTCGCCGCCTGTCACCGTCCCGCCCAGCGCCGGCGACGCGGTGCGGGCCCTCGACGAGCTGGTCGCCGCCGCCCGGGCCGGCACCGGCAACGTCGCGCGTGCTGGCCCGGTGGGCGGGGGACGCCGGGCGGTCGCCGCTCGCGAGCCTCACCCTCGTCGCCGAGCCGGCACGGAGAACGGCCCGCAGCTGCCGGCGGTCCAGCTCGCCGGCTCCGACGGGGGCCCCGGGCCGATGGACGACCGAGCGGTGACCGCCGCCCTGGCCTCGGCCCTCGGCGAGGGGGGCGTCGGCGTCGTGGCCCACGACGCCAAGGAGCTCATGCGCTCGCTCCTGCCCCTCGGGGTGGACGTGAACGGGCTGGCCATGGACACCGCGGTGGCGGCCTACCTGCTCGATCCCTCGACCGACCACTACCGGCTCGCCGACCTGGCGCGCGACCACCTCGGGGTGGAGGTCGACGACGGCACCGGCCCGCCGGGGCAGGGGGATTCGTGCTCGACGCTCCGGGTGACGACCCGGCCGCCGCCGCTCCCGACGGTGCCCGCCGCCGACCTGGCGGCGGCCCGGCTGGCCTCGGTCCTCGCCCGACTCCGCCCCCGGTTGTGGGCACGCGCTCGAGGCGGAGGGGGAGGCCGATCTCCACGACCGGATCGAGCTCCCCCTCGTGCGGGTGCTGGCCCGGATGGAGGTGCTCGGCATCCCTGTCGACCGCCAGGTGCTGCGGTCGATCGCCGACGAGCTGGCCGAGGAGTGCCGCCTCCTCGAGGCCACCATCCACGACCTGGCCGGCGGCCCGTTCAACGTCAACTCGGTGCCCCAGCTCCGCGAGGTGCTCTACGACCGCCTCGGCCTGACCCCGGTGCGCAAGACCAAGACCGGCTTCTCCACCGACGCCCGCACGCTCGAGCAGCTGCGCGACCAGCACCCGATCGTCGAGGCGCTGCTGCGCTACCGCGAGGTGGAGAAGCTGCGCTCGACCTACGGCGAGAGCCTGGCCGCCGAGGTGGCCGCCGACGGCCGGATCCACGCCACCTTCCGCCAGACGGTGGCCCGGACCGGCCGGCTGTCGTCGGACCGGCCCGAACCTGCACAACATCCCGGTGCGGACCGAGCAGGGACGCCGGTTCCGGCGAGGCCTTCGTGCCCTCGCCCGGCCGGCGCCTGCTGGTGGCCGACTACGACCAGGTCGAGCTGCGGGCCATCGCCCACCTGTCGGGCGACCCCGGGCTCACCGCCGCCTTCGCCGCCGGCGAGGACATCCACGCACGGTGGCGTCCCAGGTGTTCGGGGTCGACCGCGGCCGGGTCACGCTGGCACAGCGGTCGACGGCCAAGATGGTCTCCTACGGCCTGGCCTACGGCATGGAGGCCTACGGGCTGTCCCAGCGCCTGGCCGTGCCGGTCGAGGAGGCCCAGCTCATCCTCGAGTCCTACTTCGACCGCCTTCCCGTCGGTGCGCGAGTACATGGAGCGGGCGGTGCGCCGACGCCCGGGTGGCCGGGCTACACGGTGACCGCCTTCGGCCGGCGCCGGCCGCTGCCCGATCTCGGGGCCGTCCAACTACCAGGTACGCCAGGCCGCCGAGCGCCAGGCCATGAACGCCGGGATCCAGGGACTGGCCGCCGACCTGTTCAAGCTGGCTCTCGTCCGGCTCGACGCCGGGCTCGAAGCCGAGGGCGGCTCGCCTCCGGCCTGGTCCTCCAGGTCCACGACGAGGTCCTGGTCGACGTGGAGCCGGACGAGGCCGACCGGGTGGCCGCGCTCACCGAGGACGCCCTGGTCGGAGCGGCCGACCTCCGGGTCCCGCTGACCGTGGACATGGCCTGGGGCATCGTCGTGGGCCGAGGCCAAGGGCAGCCTGACGCCGGCCCGCCGGATCTCGGCCGACCGGGGGCTGGTCGAGTACGCATGGTCTCTCCGGCCACCTCGGTGTGGCCGGTGCCTTTGACGCCGCCCGATCGCGGTACGCGGCGGACCCGTCCGGAAAGCGAGCTACCTATCCATGTCCGATACCCACGCTCGTGCCCGAGGGCACCGCCCTCCTCTCACCCGAGGCCATGGGCACCTTCGACGAGAACGGGGTCTACATCCCCCGATCGGTGACCGAGGACGACCTCGGCGGTGCCTCGCTCGAGGACGCCATGGCCGGCACCATCGTCGAGTTCGAGGACGGTGACCTGGTCGAGGGCACGGTGGTCAAGATCGACCGGGACGAGGTGCTCCTCGACATCGGCTTCAAGTCCGAGGGCGTCATCCCGGTGCGGGAGCTGTCCATCCGCAACGACGTCGACCCCGTCCGAGATCGTCTCCCTGGGCGAGCCCATCGAGGCGCTGGTGCTCCAGAAGGAGGACAAGGAGGGTCGCCTCATCCTCTCGAAGAAGCGGGCCCAGTACGAGCGGGCCTGGGGCACGATCGAGAAGCTGAAGGAGGCCGACGAGGTGGTCACCGGGCCGGTGATCGAGGTCGTGAAGGGCGGTCTCATCGTCGACATCGGCCTGCGCGGCTTCCTGCCGGCCTCGCTGGTCGAGCTGCGCCGGGTGCGCGAGCTCCAGCCCTACGTCGGCCGGACCATCGAGGCCAAGATCATCGAGCTCGACCGCAACCGCAACAACGTGGTGCTGTCGCGCCGGGCCTGGCTGGAGGAGACCCAGAAGGAGCAGCGGGGCGAGTTCCTGGTCAACCTCAAGCCCGGCGAGCGGCGCAGGGGCGTCGTCTCCTCGGTGGTCAACTTCGGCGCCTTCGTCGACCTCGGCGGCATGGACGGCCTGGTCCACGTGTCCGAGCTCTCGTGGAAGCACGTCGACCATCCGTCGTCGGTCGTGTCGGTGGGTGACGAGATCGAGGTCGAGGTCCTCGACGTCGATCTGTCCAAGGAGCGGATCAGCCTGTCGCTCAAGGCCACCCAGACCGACCCGTGGCAGGAGTTCGCCAACTCCCACCAGGTCGGCGAGCTGGTCTACGGCCGCATCACCAAGCTGGTGCCGTTCGGTTCGTTCGTCCAGGTGGGCGACGGCATCGAAGGCCTCGTGCACATCTCGGAGATGGCCGGCCACCACGTCGACCTGCCCGAGCAGGTGGTGACCCCCGGCGAGGAGCTCTGGGTCAAGATCATCGACATCGACCTCCAGCGCCGGCGGATCAGCCTGTCCATCAAGCAGGCGGCCGAGGGCGGCGAGGTGTCCGAGGAGTACCGCGAGGCCTTCGGCGAGCACGCCTACGACGCCGAGGGCAACTACGTCGGCCCCTTCGAGTTCGCCGAGGCCGAGTTCACCCCGGAGACCGAGGCCCAGGCGGCCTGGGCCGACTACGTGGCCGAGCACGGCCCCGAAGACGAGTCCGGCCGAGCCCGAGCGGCCGCCGCTTCGCCGGGTTCGCCGGGGCCGACCGGCGACGATGCCGGCGCCGGTGGTCGACGATGCGGCGGGCGACCGACCTCCGGCGAGGCTCCGGCCGAGGCGGCCGACCAGGCCTGACGGAACCGAGGCGCGGACGGCTACCCGGCCCCGGCCCGGCCGGCCGGCGGGGTCAGCGAGGGGGGTCGATCCGGGCGGGTACGGGTCGGGGCGGGCACCGAGCGGTCGGCCGGCCCGGCCGGCGCCGGCGGCGGCCCCGTTGGACTCCCCGCCGAACAGCGGGAAGTGGCAGGCCACCTGGTGGCCCGGGCGCGATCTCCCGCAGCAGCGGCTCCTCGTCGGCGCAGCGCTGCTGGGCGTAGGGGCAGCGGGTCCGGAACCGGCAGCCCGACGGCGGGTCGAGCGGCGAGGGGATCTCGCCCGAGAGCGGCTCGCGGCTCGGAGGCGTGGTCGGGGTCGGGCTCGGGGATCGAGGCCAGCAGGGCCTCGGTGTAGGGATGGGCGGCCGCACCGGTAGAGGTCGTCGGAGCCGGCGATCTCGACCAGCTTGCCCGAGGTACATCACCGCCACCCGGTCGCTCACGTTCTTGACCACGGCGAGGTCGTGGGCGATGAAGACCATGGTGAGGCCGAACCGGCCCTTGAGGTCGGCCAGCAGGTTGAGGATCTGGGCCTGCACCGACACGTCGAGGGCCGAGACCGGCTCGTCGCAGATGAGCAGCTCCGGGTCGATCATCAGGGCGCGGGCGATGCTGATGCGCTGGCACTGGCCGCCGGAGAACTCCTGGGGGCGGCGGTCGCCGGCCGATGTCGGGGTCGATCCCGACCGCCTCGAGCATGTCGCGCACCTTGGCCGCCCGCTCGGCCCGGGTCCCGCGTCGCCAGATGTCGAGCGGCTCGGCCACGATGTCCCGGACCCGCCGCCGTGGGTTGAGCGAGGAGATCGGGTCCTGGAAGATCATCTGCATCTTGGTGCGGGCGGCGCGCAGCTGCCGCTTGGACAGCTTGGCCAGGTCCTGGCCGCGGAACACGACGCGGCCCGAGGTGGCCGGCTGGACCTGGACGAGGGCCCGACCGGTGGTCGACTTGCCGCAGCCGGACTCGCCCACCAGCCCGAGGGTCTCGCCCCGCTGGACCGGTGAAGCTCACCCCCGACACGGCGTGGACCCGCTGGTGGCCGCTGCGGAACTCGACGACCAGGTCGTCGACCTCGAGCACGGTGTCGCCGGCGGCGCCGGGTACCGGCACGGTCGGATCGGGAGCCAGGCTGGTCACGGGGACTGCACCTCGGCGTCGGGGTCGATGGCGGTGTCGGCCGCCGAGCCCGGTGCGAGGGCGGTCGACCGAGGGAACCGGGGCGGGCGCCGCCTCCCGGGCGGGTCCGGGCTCTCTCGTCGAGGGGGCGGTGGGGATGCCGTTGACCAGGGGGAACCAGCAGGCGAAGAGGTGGTCGGGCGAGCCGGCGGTGCGCAGCGGCGGCTCGCTCTCGCGGCACTTGTCCTGGACGTAGGGGCACCGGGGTGCGAACCGGCAGCCCGGGGGCGGGCTGATCAGGTCGGGCGGCCGCCCGGCGATGGCCCGCAGGCGGGTGCCGCTGGGCTCGGAGAGCCGGGGGATCGAGTCCATGAGGGCCCGGGTGTAGGGCATGTGGGTGTCGGCGAACAGGGTGCGGGTCGGCGCCCGCTCGACGATCCGCCCGGCGTACATGACCACGATGTGGTCGGCCCGGCTGGCCACCACCCCGAGGTCGTGGGTGACCAGGATGACGGCCATGTGGCGCTCCCGCTGGAGGTCGGCGAGCAGGTCGAGGATCTGGGCCTGGACGGTGACGTCGAGGCCGGTGGTCGGCTCGTCGGCCATCACCAGCCGCGGGGCGCAGGCCAGGGCGATGGCGATCATCACCCGCTGGCGCATGCCGCCCGAGAGCTGGAAGGGGTACCAGCCGATCCGCTCCTCGGGGGAGGGGATGCCGACCGAGCGGAGGAGCTCGACGGCGTGGGCCTTGGCCTCGCCCCGGTCCATGCCCAGGTGGAGGCGGAGGGACTCGGTGATCTGCTTGCCGATGCGCTTGACCGGGTTGAGGGCGGTCATCGGGTCCTGGAAGATCATGCTGAGCTCGGCGCCCCACACCTGCCGGAGCTGCCTCGGGTCCATGGCCGTGAGCTCGTGGCCGGCGAAGTCACCGTGCCGCTCCGGATGACGTCGCGGGTCGGGAGCAGGCCCATGATCGACCGGGAGAGCACGGTCTTGCCCGAGCCCGACTCGCCCACGATGCCCAGCGTCTCGCCCCGCTGCACGGTGAAGCGACACCCCGTCGACGGCCCGGACGGTGCCCCGTCGAGGTCCGGAAGGCGGTGTGGAGGTCTTCGACCACCAGCAGCGGGTCGCCGGGATCGCCGACGTCCTGGAACTCGAGCGGCTGGCCCCGGCGCCGCACGGTCGCCAGCAGGCTCACAGCAGGCCCTCGCGGATGTCGAACCGCTGCCGGAGCCGGTCCCCGATCAGGTTGATGGAGAGCAGCAGCAGGAACATGGCGATCACCGGCCACATCATGATGTAGGGGTTGGCCTGCAGGTTGTTGTTGGCCGAGCCCTCGGCGATCATGTTGCCCCACGACGGGGTGGGCAGCGGCACCGACAGCCCGAGGAAGGCCAGCGAGCCCTCGAGGACGATGACCGCCGCCACCGCGATGCAGCCCGAAGGTCACGGCGGCGGGCACCACGTTGGGCAGGATCTCGCGGAACACCACCCGGGTGCGAGCCGGCCCCCATGGTCTTGGCCGCCATCACGAAGTCACGGTTGGCGAAGGAGAGGCTCGAGGCCCGGACCACCCGGTACAGGACGGGGATGGTCGCCACCCCGATGATGATGGTGATCTTGAGCAGCGACGATCCCCAGAAGGCCACGACGGCGATCACGGCCACGATGGCCGGGAAGGCCAGCAGCACGAAGGAGCCGGCGTTGAGGGCGACGTCGAGCCGCCCGCCCTTGTAGCCGGAGACGAGCCCGAGCGTGCCGCCGACCAGCATGCCGATGAGCACCGCCCCGAACCCGACCACCAGGGACACCCGGGCGCCGAAGATCAGCCGGCTGAGCAGGTCGCGGCCGAGGTCGTCGGTGCCCAGCAGGTGGTGGATGCTCGGGATGCGCGTTGATGGCCGAGTAGTTCTGGAAGTCGGGGTTCGGCAGCGGGCAGGAGGTTGGCGATGATGGCGAGGACGATCGACCAGCCCGACCCACCCGAGGCAGATCCAGAACAGGAAGCCGAGCGGCCGGCGGACCAGGATCGTCGTCGGCGTCCAGGGCCTCGCTCTGGCGCGACACCACGAGCTCGTCGAAGGCGGCCAGCCCGGGAACCTGGTCGGCCAGCAGCGGTCCGGGCGCCTGGGTGGCGGTGAGCTCGCGGTCGTCAGGCACCGCTCACGACCTTGCCACCCGCGGGTCGACCACGGTGAAGACGAAGTCGATGACGAACTGGAGCACCACGTAGACGATGGCCACCACCAGGGTGATGCCCTGGACCACCAGGTAGTCGCGCTGGTTGACGGCCGCCACCAGCGAGAAGCCCAGCCCGTTGAGGGCGAAGAGGTACTCGACGATGAACGTTCCGGCGATGAGGGCCCCGATGTTGACGCCGGCCGCGGCCAGCAGGGAGAAGGAGGAGGGCCGGAAGGCGTGGCGCCACATGATCCGGCGGGAGGAGAGGCCCTTGGACCGGGCCATGGTGATGAAGTCCTCCTGCAGGGTGCTGATGAGGTCGGAGCGGAACAGCCGGTAGTAGACGGCGATCGACCCGGCGGTGATGGCCAGCGACGGGCAGGATCATGTCGTGGAGGTTGGTGCCCGGGTTCTGGGTGAAGGGGACGTAGCCCGGTGGCCGGGAACCAGTGGAGCCCGACGGCGAAGACGGCCACCATGATCGGGGCGATCACGAAGGGCGGCAGGGCGAGCATCCCGAAGGTGCCGGTGGTGGCCACGTTGTCGACGGGCCGGTTGGGCCGCCGGGCGGTGACCAGGGCCAGGGGGATGGCCACGCGCGAAGGCGATGATCTGGGAGATGATGATGAGCTCGAGGTCGATGGGCCAGCCGGTGGAGATGATGTGGGTGACCGACTCGTGGTTGAGGTAGGACTGGCCGAGGTTGCCGTGGAACACCGAGCCGCAGCCAGGTGAAGTACTGCTGGACGAGCGGCTTGTTGAGACCCAGCTGCTGGAACAGCACCGCCCGGTTGTGCGGCGGTGTCGTTGGGCCCGAGGATGGTGATCGTCGGGTCGCCGGGGAGCAGGTGGACCAGCAGGAACACCAGCACCGAGATGATGAAGGCCACCACCACCAGCTGGAGGAGTCGTCGGAGGAAGTACTTGATCATGGTGGCGTCGGGGCTCGGGACCGCTGGTCCGGACGGCTAGCCGTTGAGCCAGATCTGGGTCGGGAAGAAGATGCCTTCGTTGAAGCCGTAGCCGGGCTTGCCGTTGGGGAGGGTCGGGTTGTTGAAGTTCTGGACCCGCTCGGTCGCCACCTCGGAGAAGAAGTACTGCTCGATCCAGAGGTAGGGGAGGTCGTCGGCCAGCCGCTCGTTGACCGTCTGGTAGGCCTTGACCCGGGTGGCCTGGTCGGTGGTGTGGCGGCCCTGGAGCATGGCCGTCTCGATCTGCGGGTCGTTGAGCCGGGTGAAGTTGAGGCCGATGCTCCCGATGGGCGAGATGGTGGTCGTGCTCCACCAGACGTAGTTGAGGTCGGGGTTGACGGCGCCGAACTGGTAGGAGGTCACCGCCTGGAAGTTGCCGGTGACGAAGTCGTTGATGATGGTGGCCTGCTCCACCTCCTTGAGGGTGACCTCGAAGCCCGACCTGCTGCCACATCTGCTGGACGGCCTGGACCGCCTTGATGGCGATCGGGTCGGGGATGGTCATCAGGGTGAGGGACGGGGTCCCGTGCTGGGCCTTGTACGCGTTGACCAGCTGCCGTGGCGCCGGTCGGGGTCGTAGGTCGGGTAGGTGGTCTTGGAGTAGTACGGGCGAGCCCGGGAGGAAGATGCCGGTGGCCGGCTTCTGCCGGCGGGCCGCCGATGACCTTCTGGACGTCGGCCTGGTTCATGGCCTTGGCCAGCGCCTGGCGGATGCGCGAGGTCGTTGGTCGGGGGCGTCACGGCAGTTCAGCATGATGAAGGTGAAGGTCGGCTCGCCGATGACCCCGGTGCGGGTGTCGACCAGCTGCTAGCCCGACTGGCCCTCGAAGTTGGTGATGGTCGTGCGGGTGGCCGACTCGATCATGTCCACCCCGCCGGACCGCAGCGTCGCCTCCCGCTGGGTGGTGTCGGGGATGGGCTTGAAGGTGATCGGTGTCGAGGTAGGGGAGGCCGGTGCGCCAGTAGTTGGGGTTCCGGGTGGCGGTGAAGAAGCTGTTCGGCTGCCACTGCGAGTAGATGAACGGCCCGGTGCCCGACCGGCTTGAGCACCCCGGAGCCGCCGAGTTGGCCTGGTCGATCATGGCCTGGCCCACCACGTAGCCCACCTGGGTGGTGAGGCCGGCGGGGAAGGTCGGGTTGGGCGCCTGCAGCTTGTAGACGACGGTCATGGCGTCGGGGGCGGTCACCGAGGTCGACCTGGCGCGAGGGCCGGCGCCGGTCAGGGCCGACGTTCTTGAGGGCGTTGTAGTTGGCCTGCACCACGGCCGAGGTCGAGGGCCGAGCCGTCGTGGAACTTGATGTTCGGGCGCAGGGTCATGGTCCAGGTGTCGAAGGTCGAGTTGGGGGTCATCGACTGGGCCAGGTAGGGCTGGATGCTGCCGTCGGCCGCCACCGCCATCAGCGGGTCGTAGACGGCGTTGGCGTAGAGGAAGCCGTTGGTGTCCCAGTGGTTGGTGGGCGGGTAGAAGCCGTCGATCTCGGCGATGGTCCCGACGGTCAGCGTGCCGCCCCGCTTGGGCGTGCCCGGTGCCGACTCCCGGCCTTGCGAGCCGGACGCCGTGGTGGTCGGCGAACCGGAGCTGGACGAGCAGCCGGCCAGCAGGCTCGGGGCGCCGGCTCCGAGGGCGACGGCTCCGCCGGCCAGCGGCGCCGCGGGACAGGAAGCTTCGCCGGCTGATCTCGTTGCCCGATGTCACCACTGATCCCCCTAGCCTTTCCCCCTGCCCGAACGCCGATGTGCTCGCTCCGGGACGACCGTGCTCGCACTCCGGGTGCTGAACTCTGCCACAGGCGCAACGCGCTGTGGGGGCACGTTACCGCCAAGTAGTGGCGGGTTCCAAGGAGTCGGGGAGACCGCCACCCTGGCTGTCCGGCGCTGGGTACCATGCCAGTCCATGGATGCCGCGCCGCCCGGGCCCGCCTCGGTGGTCGAGTCCGGCGCCGGGCCCGGTCGCCCGGAGCCGGCGGCGCCGCCTCGCCCCGAGCGCCGCGGCCGGCCGGATCGGCGCCCGGAGGCGGCGCCGGTGCCGCCCGACGGACGCCGACCGACCCGGCCGACGTCGCCGACCACGAAGGGCCGGCCCTTCGGCCCGAGCGACCGTGACGGTGCTGGCCGTCGGTCGCCGTCGTCGTGCTGGCCGGCTCGGCTGGTGCTGCGCTTCTGGACCACGCTCCGACCTGTGGCTCGACGAGGCCCTGACCGTCAACATCGCCCGGCTGCCGCTGCACCTGATCCCCTCCTTCCTGCAGCGGGACGGCGCCCCGCCCCTCTACTACGTCCTGCTCCACTTCTGGATCGGTTGGTTCGGGACCTCCGACGTCGCCGTGCGCTCCCTGTCCGGGGTGATCGGGCGTGGCCACCCTCCCGCTGGCCTGGCTGGCCGGGCAAGCGCCTGGCGGGCCGGACGGTGGCCTGGGCCGCCGCTGCTGCTGGTGGCCACCTCGCCCTTCGCCATCCGCTACGACACCGAGACCCGGATGTACTCGCTGGTCATGCTGCTCACCGTGCTCGGGTTCCTGGCCCTCGACCGGTCGCTGCGGCGCCCGCGGCCCGGCAACCTCGTGGCCGTCGCCGCCGTCACCGGCGCTCCTCCTCTACTCCCACTACTGGTCGATGTACCTGATCGGCACGGTGATGGCTGTGGCTGGCCTGGCAGGCCTGGCGCGGGCCGGCCCGAGTCGGCGGCCGCGGCGCCCGGGCCTCGTTGGTGGCGGTGGCGGTCGGGTGCCTGACCTTCCTGCCCTGGCTGCCCACCTTCCTCTACCAGTCCCAGCACACCGGGACGCCGTGGGCCACGCCGGCCAACTTCGCCGCCATGGTCAACGCCGTCGCCTCGTTCGCCGGCGGGGGCACCGAGCCAGGGGCGGGCGCTGGCCCTCATCTTCTTCGCCCTGGCCGGGCTCGGACTGTTCGGGATGGCCACCGACCGGCTCCACATCGACCTCGACATCCGCACCCGCCCGCTCGGCCGGCCCCTGGCCATCGTCGTCGTCGGCACCCTGGCCGTGGCCATCGCCGGGGGCTTCGTCACCAACAGCGCCTTCGACGCCCGCTACGCCTCGGTGGTCTTCATCCCGCTGATCCTGCTGGTGTCGCTCGGCCTGATCACCTTCCGCGACCGGCGGGTCCGGGTCGCCGTGCTGGCCGTGGCCGTGGTGGCCGGCCTGGCCAGCGCCGATCGCCAACGTCACCACCAACCGCACCCAGGCCGGCCAGGTGGTCGGCGGCCATCGCCGCCCGGCGGCCGGCCCGGCGACGTGGTCGCCTACTGCCCGGACCAGCTCGGCCCGGCCGTCGACCGCCTGCTGCCCGCGCGGTCGGTACCGGCAGACCACCTTCCCCCGCGGGACCGGGCCCGACCTTCGTCGACTGGGTCGACTACGCCGCGGCCTCCCAGGCCGGCGTCGCCGCTCGCCTTCGCCGACACGGCTCGAGGCCGAGGCGGCCGGCGGCACCAGATCTTCGTGGTGTGGGCGCCCGGCTACCAGACGCTTCGGGACCAAGTGCGAGGGCATCGTCCAGACCCTGCAGGCCGATCCCCGGCTACCGGGCCACCGACCTGGTGGTGGGGGAGCCGCGAGACCTTCTACCAACCGATGTGGCTGGTGCGCTTCACGCCGGTCGCCGGCTGAGCGCCGGTCGGGTGGTCGGCATCGCCCACCGCGACCACCCGCCTCCGGCCCGCGCCGTCGGCCCCCCCGGACCGGCCATCGGCGCGAGCGGTGTCGTCGGCGCCAGGCGGTGCTCGTGGCGCTCCCGGCCTGGGTGGTGGCCCGGGTGCTGGTGGTGGCGACCCTCGCTGCTCGCCCACGGGATCGTCGCCGCCGTGCGCCCGGGCAACGCGGCGGCCCGGCTCCACGTCCACCAGGGCCTGCTGACCTGGGACGGCGGGTGGTACCAGTCGATCGCCGCCCACGGCTACGCGGCCTCGGGCGCGGCAGTCGGTCCGCTTCTTCCCCGCCTTCCCCATGGCCGGGCGGGCGCTCGCCTGGTTCCCGGGGATCGGGCCCGGCCCGGCGCTGGTGGTCGTGTCGCAACCTCTGCTCGCTGGCTCGCCATGGCGGCGCTCGTGCTCCTGGTGCGCCACGACCGGCCGGCCGACCCGGGCCTGGCCCGCCGGTCGGTGTGGCTGCTGGCGCTGGCCCCGTCGGCCTACTCGCTGGTGCTCGGCTACGCCGACGGGCCCCTGCTGCTCTGCTCGGTGGTGGCCCTGCTGGGGCGCGGACCGGGCGCTGGTGGTGGGCGGCGGCTGGCCGGGCTGGCCGGCGGGCTGGTCCGCCCGGTCGGGATCCTGCTGGTCGTGCCGCTGGCTCATCGAGGCCTGGCGCCGGCGCGCGGACCCGGACCGGCCCCGGTGCGGCGGCTCGGGCCGGTGGCGGCCGCGCTGTGCCCCGGTCGTCGGCGACGGGCGTGCTATCTGGCCTGGGTCGACGCCCAGTTCGGGGATCCCTGGCTCCCCTTCCGGGTCCAGCAGCAGCTCGGCCACCGTGGCGCGCTTCGCCAGCCGTTCACGTCCATGTGGCACAACCTGGCGTCGGTCGTCCACGGCCACCACCTCGGCAGCGCCGCCCACGTTCCCTGGGTGCTCCTCTGCCTCGTCCTGCTGGTGGTGGCCTTCCGGCGCCTCCCGCTCTCGTACGGCGGCCTTCGCCGCCGCCGTGCTGGCGGTCTCGGTGGCCAGCTCCAACCTCGACTCCTTCGAGCGCTACGCCCTCGGGGCGTTCCCGCTGGTCGTGGCGGCTTCGACCCTGACCGGGCGCCGCGGAATCGAAGCGTCGTCCTGGTGGCCTCGGCTCTCGCCATGGTCGGCTACGCCTTGCTCGCCTTTTTCGGCATGGTGGTGCCCTGACCCCACCCCTGTCCTCCGCCGGAGTCCCCCACGGAGCTGTCGGCTCGGGAGGGTTCCCCCGGTCCGAAAAGCTGAGCGGCTAGCCTGGCCCGGGTCGTGGCCGGGTGATCCTGCCGGGACCGGCCACGGTGACGGCTGAGCTCACGGGAGATGGGTCGGTCGCCGAACCGGCACGGGAGGTCTACCGGCGCCGGGCAACTGGAACGCCGGCCTCCGGCACACCGGTCGACTGGGACACCGGTCACCGAGACGCCGACCATCGGGTCGACAGGACGGACGGGCGCTAGTGGCGATGACGACGGGTAGAGCACCGGGCGGCCGGATCCGGTCCGGGCCCCCCGGGCCGGACGGGGGTCGCCCGGTGCTGGTCATCGGCGGCCGGGCCGGCCGGTCTGACCGCCGCCCACCTGCTGGCCGCGGCCGGGGATCCCGGTGGTGGTCGTCGAGCAGGACTCGGTGGTCGGTGGCATCAGCCGGACCGTCCAGCGGGACGGCTGGCGGTTCGACATCGGCGGACACCGGTTCTTCACCAAGGTCGAGCCGGTCGAGGCGTTCTGGCACCAGGTGCTGCCCGCCCGAGGACTTCCTCCTCCGCCCGCGGATGAGCCGCATCTACTACGACGGCAAGTTCTACGACTACCCGATCAAGCTGGGCAACGCCCTCTCCAACCTCGGGCGTCGTCGAGGCCGTCCGCTGCGGGCTCTCCTTCCTGTGGGTCCGGCATCCGCCCGCCGAAGGACCTCACCACCCTCGAGGGCTACATCGTGTCCAACTACGGCTGGCGGCTCTACGAGCACTTCTTCAAGACCTACAACGAGAAGCTGTGGGCGGTGTCCGCCTCGGAGATCTCCGCCGACTGGGGCGCACAGCGGATCAAGGGCATGTCGCTGTGGACGGCGGTCTGGGAGCCGATCCGCTCCTCGCTGCGGGGCCGGCGCCGCGACCGGTCCAAGCAGGTGACCAGCCTCATCGAGGAGTTCCAGTACCCCAAGTACGGGCCGGGCATGATGTGGGAGCGGTGTGCCGAGCAGGTCGGCGCCATGGGCGGCACGCTGCGGATGGAGACCGAGGCGGTCCGCCTCCACGTCGAGGACGGCGCCGCTGTGGCGGTGACCGTCCGGTCGCGGAGGCGCCGAGGAGCGCGTCCCGGTGTCGCACGTGATCTCCTCCATGCCCTTCACCGCGCTGGCCCGCATCGTCGACCCGCCCGTCCCCGAGGAGGTGCGCGCCGCGGCCGCCGACCTCCACTACCGGGACTTCCTCACCGTCGCCCTGGTCGTCCCCGAGGATCGGGGCTTCCCCGACAACTGGATCTACATCCACTCGCCCGAGGTCAAGGTGGGCCGGATCCAGAATTTCGGGTCGTGGTCCCCGTACCTGGTGAAGGACGGCCGGACCTGCCTCGGGATGGAGTACTTCGTCTTCGAGGGGGACGAGCTGTGGACCCGCCCCGACGACGAGCTGGTCGCCCTCGCCACGGAGGAGCTGGCCAGCATCGGGCTGGTCGATCCCTCCGACGTGGAGGCCGGCTACGTGGTGCGGATGCCCAAGGCCTACCCGGTGTACGACGATGTCTATCGTGACAACGTGGAGGTGATCCGCCGCTGGTTCGAGAGCCATGCGCCGAACGTGCATCCGGTGGGCAGGAACGGCATGCACAAGTACAACAACCAGGACCACTCGATGTACACGGCGATGCTCACGGTCGAGAACATCCACGGCGCCAACCACGACATCTGGTCGGTGAACGTCGAGGAGGAGTACCACGAGGTCGACAGCACCAAGGAGGGGAGAGGAGGCGGCGGAACGGGACGGGACGCCCCCGTCATCCCCCGGCAGGCAGCGGCCGCCGGCCGCGCCGCCGTCTAGCGAGGGGGTCCGCCGCCGGTGTCGCCCGCGGGGCGATCGGACCGGGGTGAGCGGTAGCGGGCCCTCCGGCGACCCGGCCGGGCCTCCTGTCTCCGGTGATGTTCCCGGCCTCGAGGCCATCCTCGAGGACATCGAGGCCGTCGTCGAGCCGGTGACCGAGTCGGTGTCGATGGCTCCCGCCGTCGGGATCGCCGTGGCCGGCGGGCCGGTCATCACCCTGCCCGACGAGGCGGCGACGAGCATCCGGTCGGGGTCGCCCCGTTCGGCGGTCGGTACCGGCGGACCGGCCCGGGACGGGGACTCGGTCGTGTCGGGGCTCAGCCAGGCCGGCCCGGTGGCCGTGGCCGGGATGATCGTGAACGGCGCCGGCGTGCTGGTCGTGGTGGTGGTGGCCCGCCTGGTGACCCCGGGGGCCTACGGGGCCATCGCCCAGCTGCTCGGGCTCTTCTTCATCCTCTCCATGCCCGGATCGGCCGTGCTGGTCGGCGTGGTGCGGCGGGTGACGGCCATGCGCCGGGCCGGGCAGGGCCACCGGGTGGACCGCTGGGTGAGGCGAGTCCGGCACGTCGTGCTGGCTGCGCTCCTTGTCGAGGCGGCCGTCGTGATCGCCCTCCAGGGCTGGATCGCCCGGCAGCTGTCCCTGCCCAACAGCGAGGGGGTGGCCCTCGTCCTGGTGTCCGGAGGCATCTGGATCCTGCTGTCGGTGGACCGCGGGCTGCTGCAGGCCCACCGGCGCTACCGGGCCCTCGCCGGCAACCTCCTGGTCGAAGGGGGGATGCGCACCGCCGTCGTGATCGCACTGGTTGCCGTCCACCTCGGGGTGGCCGGGTACGCCCTCGGCGTGTTCGTCGGCGAGGTGGTGGCCACCGTCCATGCCCGTTGGCTGGCCGGCCGGTCTCGGACCGACCGCAGCCGCGGCCGAGGCAGCCGCCGACGGCGGCCCCAGACGAGGCGGCCGTGGCCTCGGCTCACTCCGGCGACCACGCCGGCCGCGGCTTCGACCGGCACCGGATGGCGGCCGACGTGTCGGCGGCGTTCGTCGGGCCTCGCCCTGCTCGGATTGCTCCAGAACGTGGACGTGATCCTCCTCGGCCGGCTCGACCATGCCAACGTCGGCCCCTATGCCGCCATCTCGGTGGCGTCGAAGGCACTCGTCTTCGGGGCACTGGCCCTCGGCGCCTACCTGCTCCCCGAGGCCACCATCCGCTGGAACGAAGGCGGCCACGCCATCCGCCCGCTCGTGGTGACCCTCATCTTTCTGGCCGTCCCCGCCGGTCTCCTGCTGGCGGTGTCGGTCCTGGTGCCCCGCTGGTTCCTGACCCTCGTCTTCTCGGCCAAGCTGAGCTCGGCCGCCCCGGCCTTCGCCACGCTGGTGGTGGCGATGATGTTCCTCTCGTTCTCCGTGCTCGTGACCAACTACCTCTTCGGGACGGGATCGCGCTGGATCGTGCTCCTGCTGGCGGCAGGAGCGAGCCTCGCCGTCGGGCTGGTGGCGGCGGCCGGTGGCCGTACGCTGGCCACGGCGCAGGCAGACCTCGTCGCCCAGGGCGCGCTGGCGACCGCCATGGCCGTCTCCTTCGTGCTGCTCCACCGCAAGCACCGTGCCGCCCGCATCCGCCTCCGCCCGGTCAGGGACCGGGCCGGGCCGGCGCCGCTGGCGACCCCGGGTTGACCACTGGGCCGGCCCGGGCGGCGCCGGTACACTGGCCCGTCCGGGTGGCAGGGCGACCGAGGTACACCGACGTCGGGAGCGGAGCAGGCATGAGGCGTGTGACCCGAGAGCCCACCACCGTGACGGCGGTGGGCGGTGTCCCGCCCCGGCCGGCCGACGCTCCCGTGCCGAGGCTGATCCCCGTACCGGGGTCGGGGGACGGCGACGGGCGCCCGTCCGCCGGCCAGCTCGCCCCGGGTGGGACCGTCCGCCGCCCGGCCGAGCTCCGGCAGGACCCGGTGAGGCCGGCCCGCTTCTCGGACCTCAGCATCGGCGAGGTCGCCGAGCGCGCCGGGCTCCGGCGGATCGACGTCATCGCCTGGCGGGACTATGACGACGCCGAGGCGGGCGGCTCGGAGCTCCACGCCCATCGAGTGCTGGCCGCCTGGTCGGAAGCGGGCCTCGACGTGTCCCTGACGACGTCGTCGGTGCCCGGGAGCCGCACCGTCATCCGCCGCCGCGGCTACCGGGCCATCCGCCGCGCCGGACGCTACGCGGTGTTCCCGCGGACCATGCTCTCGGGCGCGCTCGGGCGCATCGGCAACGGCGACGGGCTGGTGGAGATCTGGAACGGGATGCCGTTCTTCTCCCCGGTGTGGGCACACTGCCCGCACATCGTCTTCCTCCACCACGTCCACGCCGAAATGTGGAAGATGGTCCTGCCGCGGGGCATGGCCGAGCTCGGCTACGCCATCGAGCACCACCTGGCTCCTCCGGTGTACCGGCGCAGCCGCATCGTCACCCTCTCCGGATCGGCCAAGCGGGAGATCGTGGAGCGCCTGCGGATCCCGGCCGAGCGGGTATCGGTGTCCCCGCCCGGGGTCGAGCCGCAGTTCAGTCCCGGTGGTGAGCGCTCCGGTGTGCCGCTGGTGGTGGCGGTCGGCCGGTTGGTCCCGGTCAAGCGGTTCCATCTGCTCGTCGAGGCGCTGGTGACCCTCAAGGCTCGCCACCCGCGGCTCGAGGCGGTGATCGCCGGCGAGGGCTACGAGCGCCCGGCGCTCGAGGCGCTCGTCCACCGCCACGGTGCGGAGTCGTGGATCTCCCTGCCGGGGTACCTCCCCGAAGAGGAGCTCATCGGGCTCTACCGTCGGGCCTGGGTGCTCGCCTCCACATCCCTCCGCGAGGGCTGGGGGATGACGGTCACCGAAGCAGGCGCCTGCGGCACCCCGTCGGTGGTCACGAGGATCGGCGGCCACGAGGACGCCGTCGTGGACGGTCGGTCCGGGCTCCTCACCGACACCCAGGACGACCTGGTCGCCGGCCTCGGGGCGGTGATCGGAGACGAGGTGCTGCGCCGGCGGCTCGGGACCGGCGCCATGTCCCACGCCGCCGGGTTCACCTGGGAGGCGTGCGCCCGCGGGGCGCTGGTGGCCCTGGGCGCCGAGGCGCTGGCCCGGCAGTAGCCGGCCGAGGCGCCGCGCTCCCGGCAGCCGGATCGACCGGTCCCCCCGCACTGCCGGCCGCCGGATCGACCGGTCCCGCCGTGCCCGCCTCGGGCGGCTCGGGCGGCTCGGCTCGCCGGGAGGAGGCCCGTCCCGGGTCGAGCCGGTCGAATCGGCCGTGCCGGTCCGCCGGTGGCGCCCGAGCAGCGTCTCCACCACGGCGTCGGCGCCGAGGAACACCACCCCGACCCAGGCCAGCCGGCCGGCGGTGCCGAACTCGGTCGCCCACGCCCCCCCGTAGGGGACCGCCGAGGCGGCCTGGTGGGCGACGGTGTAGGCGCCCGCCGCCACGATGCCCCCCACCGCCACGGCGCCGAGCACCAGGCGCAGCCGCGGCACCACGAGCACCAACGCGGTGGCCAGCCCGGCGGCCAGGCCGGCCACCGGCGTGGCGATGGCCGCCGACAGCGCGCCGGTCAGGGCGCCGGCGACCAGGGCCACCCCCGGGGATGCGGGCGGACCGCCCCCTCCGAGCGGCCGGGCCAGCGACGGGGCGGAAGGCGGCGGGAAGGCGGGCGGCGCCGGGCCCTCCGCGGGTGGGCGGTCGGCGACCGGACGCGGGGCCGGCCCGGTTCCCGGCCCCGGCCGGACGCTCCGGTCACGGCGCGCCCGGCGCTTCCGGCGCCGCTCCATCCCCCCGGGGACGACCACGATGGCCAGGCAGGCCACGATGGCCAGCGCCGAGACCACCAGGGCGACGTCCACCCGTCGCTGCGGCTGCCACCGGAGCGCCACGGTGAGCGTCCCGTCGTGCAGACCCCCGGCCAGGGCGGTCGGGTCGAGCCGCCACCCGTTGGCGAAGCCGTCGACGAGCTCGGGGCGGCCGAGGCTTCGGCCGCCGGCCACCGCCGCCGTCCACCCGGGGTTGATGCTCTGGCCGAGGACGAGGTCGGCCGGCGGCCCGGCCCGGCCCGGGTCGAGCCCGCTCACCGTCAGACGGATCGAGGTGGCGCTCTGGCTCACGACCCTGACGGTGGGGGAGGGGGTGGCCGGAGGGGCCGCCAGCGTGCCGGCCGTGGCGAGCGGCATGGGACCGCCGCCCGGCGCCGAGTCCAGCCCCAGCTGGTCGATGTCGAAGCCGGTGACCTGTCCGAGGCTCGAGCGCAGGGTGTGGGAGCCGGGTGCGAGCGACACCCGCCGCGCGTCAGGGCCGCACAGGGACACGGTGAGCGGTTGGCGCGACAGCGCCGTGGTCGTGGAGCCGGTGACCGACACCCACAGGGGGCGGCCGTCCACCGAGAGGAGATCGTCCCGGCAGGTGCCCGGGATGGCCGCCGGCAGCGTCCCGGCCACGACGCCCGGGTATCCCGACCTCGGCCACCCCGATGGGCATGGCGATCGGGGTCTGCGAGTTGTAGTTGGTGGTGGTCTCGATCGCGGACCCGGTCGAAGGTGATCCGGATGCTCTGGCCGGTCAGGGGAGCGAAGCGGATCGGCACCTCGGCCACCGACCCCGGCACCCGGCTGTCGGCGACCGGGGGCAGCGTCACCGTGGCCTGATGGCCGTCGGCGGCCACCGTCACCGCCGTCGGGACCGAGTGCCGTCCGTCGGCGGCTATGGCGAGGTCCAGGTGGTCGAAGGTGACCGGCCGGGGCAGCACGTACTGCAGCCACTGGCCGGCCTGGTGGGAGGCGCCGAACCCCGGCTCCCACAGCGTGCTCGGGTCGCCGTCGAGGGTGGCGACGGCGCCGGCCCGAAGGTCGCCGGGCAGGCGTCCGAGCGAGTAGGCCGTCACCGTGCCGCCGGGCGGGGCCGAGCGGCCCACCAGGCGGTCGATCATGTCGTCGGGGATGAGGGGGGAGATCCGGGCCGTCCCGGTCAGCGAGAAGGTCCGGGCCGTCGGCAGCCAGAAGTCCCGAGCCAGCGCGGTCTCCACGTCGGACCGCGGCGGCGTGCCCGAGCTGCGGAGCCGGGTCATGACCAGGCTCAGCCGGTCCGACGCCGAGGCCGGCCCCGCCGCCCGGAGGAGGTCCTCGGGCATGGCGACGGTCTCGTCCACCGCCACCCCGGGGATCCGCACTTCGGCGAACCCGACCGAGCTGCGGGAGACGACCGGGGTCTTGCGGGTCGGCGGTGGCCACGGCGTCGACGGTCAGGCGGAGCGTGGTGAAGGTGCGCGGGCGGGAAGGTCACCGTCTGGCCGGCCGTCTGGCGGGACCGGGGGCCGAGTGCCACCGTCACCGGGCGCCCCCCGTCGAAGGTGAGGGTGACCCGGGTGATCCGCCGGTCGGGATCGCCGGTCTGCGGCTGCACCAGGGTGACCGAGCCGGCCCGGCGGGGGCGGCTGAGCGCCACCTGCCACCACTGGCCGAGTCTGGGGAGCGAAGGAGTCGGTGAGCCAGGCCGTCTGGGGATTCCCGTCGAGGGCGGCGGCCGGCCGGTTCTCGGGCAGGTAGGTGATGGAGGAGCCGTAGGACGAGGCGGTCACCGTCGACACCCCGGCCAGCCGGGTGGTGGTCTGGGCGTCGGCGGGTGCGCCGGGGAACAGGTCGATCGGGGCGTCGGTGGGGTCGGAGGTGTCGGGGCCCTGCGAGGCCGTCTCGGTGTAACCGGTGTTCTCGTTGAGCGAGTTCCACCGGTAGCCCTGCTTCCGGTTGGTGTCGGTCACCACCAGGTCGGCCGGGGGCCGACAGCGTGGTCCGCCGCACCGAGGGGTCGAGATCGAGGGTCCCGGCGTAGAGCATGGTCGGGTCGGAGCCGAGCAGCCCGAGCGAGGCGGCGTCGACGATGCCCGAGGCGTCGCCGTCCACCACCAGGGGATGCGCCGTCGACTCGGCCCGCACCACCGGACGCGGGTCGGCGACGGTGTAGCTGACGAGCGGCGCAGGCCACCCCTGGTCGGGCGGGCGCGCCGAGCGCGGCCTCGTCGAACTGGGGGAGCAGCGGCACGTTGGGCGTGGGCCGCCCGAAGCTCGTCGGGTCGGACAGCCCCGGGGGCGTCGTCGAGAGGTCGGACGGCCACCTGCTGGGGATTGGGCGTGTCGTAGCGCTCGTAGGCCTGGTCGTACTGGACGAGCACGTCGCCGGCGCTCATCAGCGACGCCATGGGCCCGAGGGCGTTCCAGTCCATGGTCCCGTTCTGCAGCGGCGTGTCGACTGCCTGGAGCAGGTCGGCGGTGGCCAGCGATCCCATGATCTGCTGCTCGTGGGTCACGAAGGGCCGGGTCATCAGCCCGGGGTAGACGGTGTCGATGGTGTCCCCCCAGCGGTAGGCGGCGAAGTTGTTGCCGGGGAGGGCGTAGACCCGGGTCCCCGGGTGCGAGCGGTCGAGGGCGGCGGCGGCCTGCTGCACGTAGCCGGGCGGGACGGCCGGCTGGGTGAAGCCGTCGGCCACGATCCCCCCGGTCCACAGGGGTGTCGACGCGGCCATCACCGTGGCCGCCGCCAACCCGCCGGCGAGCAGTCCGGTCCGCGGCAGCCGGGACGCCGCCGGCGCTGACCCCGGCCGCCGAGGAACATGGCCAGGCTCGAGGATCACGAGCGGGGAGGCCCGGTCGGTCGAGCGCATGGCCAGCCCGGCCGTGGTGTCCACCATGATGGCCTTGAGCACCGAGCCGACGGCGGACGGATCGGTGTAGGGGTTCGGCCCGACGGCGAGCACCATCCCGACCACGGTGAGCAGCACGAAGTAGGTGCGGTAGCGCCACCGGGCGAGCACGGCGGCGGCGAAGGCCAGAGCCGGCACGGTGAAGCTGGCGGCCATCAGCCAGAGGTCCTGGGTGTAGGCGACCGAGGTCTGGGTCCAGGCGCCGAGCCGGTCCGTCCCGTAGAAGTACCAGTAGCCGAGACCACGGACGATCTCCGAGGCCACCGAGGTCCCGCTGGTGGCGGGCACCGTCTCGGTGTACTTGAGCACGTTGATCCCGTAGGCCGCCTCGACCTGCAGCCCGACCGCCCACCACAAGGAGACGAGGCCGCTCAGCAGGCCGACCTTCCAGGCCACCCCCCAGGCCCGCCGCCAGCGTCGCCTCGCGGGCCACCAGCACCGCGTAGGGCAACCAGAGGGCCGGGCGCGATGCCGACGTAGAGGATCGAGCTGGCGTTGATGCCGCTCACCAGGGCCACGACCAGCGCGAAGAGGGCGGGGTAGCGCCAGCCGCCGCGGCGGAGGGCGAGGACCACGAACGCCACCAGCCAGGGCAGGCCGGCCCAGGGCATGAGGATCACCGAGATCCGACCGGCGTACTGCAGGACGTAGGGGGTGAACATGAAGGCGACCGCGGCCACGTACCGGCCGGGTCCGGTGAGCCCGACGACCCGGCACAGGTAGAGGGTCCCCGCCCCGGCGGCGAAGAGCAGGCCGGCCATCCAGAGCCGCTGGGCGGCCCACAGCGGCACGTGGAGCTCGGCCAGCCGCCCAGTAGAACGGGCCCATCGGCAGGAGGTAGCCGATGTTCTCGTGGGTCACCGTGCCCGAGGGCGACGCCCGGGTCCCACAACGATGCCGCCTGGCGCACGTACCGGCCCGGGTCGAGGTAGAGGTACGTCTTGGTGTCGTCGACCACCGTGCCGGGCCGGGAGGCCAGCATGGGGACGAGCGCCAGCACGGCCAGGCCGGCGTAGTCCACTACGGTGCGGACCCGGCTTCCCGGCGTCCAACGCACCGGCTTCGGGCCGGGGCGGTCCCTCTCCGGGGGCGCGAGAGGTGAGGGTTGGAGCTCCAGCACGAGTGATCGGTAGTGTAAACAACCAGCGAGCAGCCAGGACATCGCTCCCGTTCCGCCGATCGGCACCACCGGCGGCCGGCGCTCGTCCCACCCACACAGACCGGCGGTGCGAGCGGCACCGCGACCGGCACAGCGGCGAGGAGCTCGCGTGAGCACCGACCATCTCGAACCTCGCACCCGAGGGACGGCCCCGGGGAAGGGCCCCGTCGCCGCCGGGCGGCTCACCGGCGAGCGGCCGCTCGAGGGGGTGACCCCCGACTCGCTCCTGGCGCTGCACGCCGCCGGCTACCGGTCGGTCGTCGAGCGACTCGGCCCCGGGCGGATGCTCGACGCCGGGTGCGGGGAGGGGTTCGAGTCGGCCCGGTTCGTCGCCCCCGACCGGGCCGTGGTCGGCGTCGACTACAGCGCGGACGCGGTCCGTGCCGCCCGGGGCCGGTGGGCCGGTGAGGGCCTGGTCGTCGCCCGACGGACGCCGCTGCGCTCGGCCTCGCCGCGGGCAGCTTCGACTGGGCCTGCTCCTCGCATCTCATCGAGCACTTCGAGGATCCCGCCGGGCACGTCGGCGAGCTGGCCCGGGTCCTGGCCGACGACGGGTCGGCCTTCTTCCTCACGCCCAACGCGCCGGCCGACTTCGAGAACCCGTTCCACGTGCACCTGTTCGAGCCCCCCGAGCTCGCCGACCTGCTCGGCCGTCACTTCCATCGGGTGCGGGTCGAGGGACTGGACGCCGTCCCCCGGGTGAAAGCCGACTTCGTCGCCCGCCGCAGGCAAGGCCGACAAGGTCCTGGCCCTCGACGTCTTCGACCTCCGGCACCGGATCCCCCGCCGGTGGTACGTGGCGATCTACACCCGTCTGCTGCCCCTCGCCTACCGGGTGATGGCCCGGAGCGGCTCGGGCGGGGAGACCGGTATCACCGCCGACGACTTCTTCCTGACCGACGAGATCGACCGGAGCACCATGGTGCTGTTCGCCACCGCCTCGCGGCCGCGGCGGGCGGCCTGATCGGGACCGCCGTGCTGGCGGTCGGGCTCACCGGCGGCATCGGCGCCGGAAAGTCGACCGTCGCCGATCTGCTGGTGGCCCGGGGGGCCCGGCTGGTCGACGCCGATCTGATCGCCCGCGAGGTGGTGGCGCCGGGCGGTCCCGCCTACCAGCCACTGGTCGACCGGTTCGGGCCCGGCATCCTCGACCCGGACGGCCGGATCGACCGGCCCCGGCTCGCCGAGCTGGTTTTCGGGCACCCCGAGGCCCTGGCCGACCTCAACGCCATCACCCATCCGGCCATCGGAGCCGAGATGATCGCCCGCCGGGACCGGTTCGCCGGCGGAGACGACATCGTGGTCCTCGACATCCCGCTCCTGCGTCCCGCCCACCGCCAGCTGCTGGACCTGGCCGCCGTCGTGGTGGTCGACGCTCCGACCGATCTGGCTCTCGACCGCCTGGTCCAGCTCCGGGGCATGTCGCCCGCCGACGCACGGGCCCGGATCGGCTCCCAGGCCGATCGCGCCACGCGCCTCGAGGGTGCCGACCTGGTCGTCGACAACGGCGGCGACCTCGCCCACCTCGGAGCCGAGGTCGACCGGGTCTGGACCGAGCTGGTCGAGCTGCGCCGGGCCCGGTGCGGCCAGGTCCGGGGGAGCGGCGGCCCGGCGGTGCCGTGACACCCTGGCGGTACCATCGGGAGGGTGCCCGACTTCGAGGTCGTCTCACCCTTCCGGCCGGCCGGTGACCAGCCGGAAGCCATCGTCGCGCTCGTCGAGGGCCTGCAGCGGGGGGACCGCTACCAGACCCTGCTGGGCATCACCGGATCGGGCAAGACCGCCACCATCGCCTGGACGGTCGAGGGGGTCCAGCGGCCGACCCTGATCATCGAGCCCAACAAGTCCCTGGCGGCGCAGCTCGCCGCCGAGCTGAAGGAGCTGTTCCCCCGCAACCGGGTCGAGTACTTCGTCTCCTACTACGACTACTACCAGCCCGAGGCCTACGTCCCCTCGTCGGACACCTACATCGAGAAGGACTCGTCCATCAACGACGAGATCGACCGGCTGCGGCACGCCTGCACCTCGTCGCTGCTGCTGCGGCCCGACACCATCGTGGTGGCATCGGTGTCGTGCATCTACGGGCTCGGATCGCCCGACGAGTACCGGGACCGGATCGTCGCCCTGCGGCCCGGGGAGGTGCACGAGCAGCGGTCGCTGCTCAGACGGCTGGTCGACCTGCAGTACTCCCGCAACGACATGACGCTGTCCCGCGGCCAGTTCCGGGCCCGGGGCGACACCGTCGAGATCCACGCCGCCTACGAGAGCCAGGCCGTCCGGATCGAGTTCTTCGGCGACACGGTCGAGCGCATCCGTCCCTTCGACGTCACGACGGGCGAGATCGGGGACGAGCTCGAGGAGCTGGTGGTGTTCGCCAACACCCACTACGGAGCGGGCGACGAGCGCATGCGCCAAGCCCTGGCCGGCATCGAGGTCGAGCTGCGCGAGCGGCTCGACGAGCTGACCCGCCAGGGGAAGCTGCTCGAGGCGCAGCGGCTGCGCATGCGCACCGAGTACGACCTCGAGATGCTGGCGGAGACCGGCGTGTGCAGCGGGATCGAGAACTACAGCCGGCACCTCGACGGGCGGGCCCCGGGCGAGGCGCCCTTCACCCTGCTGGACTTCTTCCCCAAGGACTTCCTCGTGGTGATCGACGAGAGCCACGTGGCCGTGCCCCAGCTGCGCGGCCAGTTCGCCGGCGACCGGTCGCGCAAGGAGACGCTGGTCGACCACGGCTTCCGGCTCCCGTCCGCCCTCGACAACCGTCCGCTCCGGTTCGAGGAGTTCATCGAGCGCACCGGCCAGACCATCATGTTGTCGGCGACCCCGGGCCCGTGGGAGCTCGAGCACAGCGCCAACGTGGTCGAGCAGGTCATCCGGCCGACCGGCCTCGTCGACCCCGAGGTGGACATCAGACCGACCACCGGGCAGATCGACGACCTGCGTGAGCGGATCGACGCCACCGTGGCGGCCGGCAACCGGGTCCTCGTCACCACCCTCACCAAAAAGATGGCCGAGGACCTCACCGACTACCTCGCCGAGCAGGGTGTCCGGGTCCAGTACCTGCACTCGGACGTGGACACGGTGGCCCGGATCGAGCTCCTCCGCGAGCTCCGGCTCGGCACCTTCGACGTGCTGGTCGGGATCAACCTCCTCCGCGAGGGCCTCGACCTCCCCGAGGTCGGCCTGGTGGCGGTGCTCGATGCCGACAAGGAAGGGTTCCTGCGGTCCGCCTCCTCGCTCATCCAGACCATGGGCCGGGCGGCGCGCAACGTCAACGGCCGGGTCGTGATGTACGCCGACCGCATCACCGATTCGATGACCGACGGCCGTCGGCGAGACCCAGCGGCGCCGGGCCCGCCAGATCGCCTACAACCAGGCCCACGGGATCGACCCCCGTCCGATCTCGAAGTCGGTCACCGACATCCTCGAGCGGGTCCGCGGCGAGGGCATCAGCTCGGCGGCGGCCTCCGGCGGCCCGAACAGCCGGTCGGCCGCCGAACGGGCCCGGTCGATGCGGGCGGGAGGCCGCCCGGCCGACCCGAAGGCGGCCGCCGCCGATCTGGCCCGGACCCTCGGGCCCGACGCCGACGAGCTCTCGGGCCTCATCCACCGGCTCCACGGCGAGATGGAGCGGGCCGCCGAGGACCTCCGCTTCGAGGAGGCGGCGCTGCTCCGCGACGAGATCGCCGAACTGCGGTCGCTGCTGGTGCGCGATCCGGTGGACGGATCGGCCGTTGCCTGCCGGCGACGGGGCCACGGTCGGCACCGGCGAGCTCGGGCTCGGTGTCGGAACCGCGGCGCCCGGCCGGTGACCGGCGGCCCGGGCCCGGCGCGCCGGTATCCTCACCGCTGATGGCTGACCGGCTGGTCGTGCGCGGGGCGCGCGAGCACAATTTCCAGGACGTCTCGTTGGACCTGCCGCGGGACCGCCTGATCGTCTTCACCGGGCTGTCCGGTTCGGGGAAGTCCTCCCTCGCCTTCGACACGATCTATGCCGAGGGCCAGCGACGCTACGTCGAGTCGCTGTCGGCCTACGCCCGCCAGTTCCTCGGCCAGATGGACAAGCCCGACGTCGACTTCATCGAAGGTCTGTCGCCCGCCATCTCGATCGACCAGAAGTCCTCCTCGCGCAACCCCCGCTCCACCGTCGGCACGGTGACCGAGGTCTACGACTACCTGCGCCTCCTCTACGCCCGGATCGGCAAGCCCCACTGCCCCAATTGCGGCCGGCCGGTGGCCCGCCAGAGCCCCCAGCAGATCGTCGACCGCATCCTCGGGATGGAGGAGGGCACCCGCTTCATGGTGCTGGCGCCGGTCGTCCGGGGCCGCAAGGGCGAGTACGCCGCCCTGCTCGACGATCTCGCCAAGCAGGGATTCGCCCGGGCACGGGTGGACGGGGTCACCTTGGAGCTGGCCGACGCGGGCACAGCTCGACCTCGCCCGCTACGAGCAGCACACCATCGAGGTGGTGGTGGACCGGCTGGTCCGCCGGGACGACATCCGGCGCAGGCTGACCGAGTCGCTGGAGACGGCGCTCGCCCTGGCCGAGGGGGTGGCCGAGGTGGTGGTGGTCGACCCCGACGGGACCGAGGAGGAGGCGATCACCTTCAGCCAGCACCTGGCCTGCACCGAGTGCGGTCTGAGCTTCGAGGACCCCTCCCCGCGGAACTTCTCCTTCAACTCCCCCTACGGCGCCTGCCCCGCCTGCACCGGCCTCGGCACCCGCTACGAGGTGGATCCCGATCTGGTGGTGCCCGACCCGGCGAAGTCGCTGGCGGAGGGAGCGATCGCCCCCTGGTCGGGAGGGCGCAGTGACTACTTCGCCCGGCTGCTGGCCGGCGTGGCCGAGCTCGGGGGTTTCTCGCTGGACACCCCCTGGCAACGCCTCCGCAAGGCCGACAAGAAGCTCGTCCTCTACGGGGCCGGGTCCCGCCCGGTGCACCTCGCCTACCGCAACCGCTACGGCCGCCAGCGCTCGTTCCACGCCTCCTACGAGGGGATCGTCCCGTGGCTCGAGCGGCGCCACACCGAGGCGGAGTCCGACTTCCTCCGCGACAACCTCGAGGGCTATCTCCGCGAGGTCCCCTGTCCCGAGTGCGGTGGCGCCCGGCTGCGGCCGGAGGCGCTGGCGGTGACCGTCGGGGGCTACTCCATCTTCGCCCTGTGCTCGCTGTCGATCGGCCGGGCGGTGGAGGTGGTCGGCTCGCTCGATCTCTCCGAGCGCGACCACCTCATCGCCGACCGGGTCTTCCGCGAGGTGCAAGAGCGCATGCAGTTCCTGCTGGACGTCGGCCTCGACTACCTGACCCTGGCCCGTTCGGCCGCCACCCTCTCGGGCGGTGAGGCGCAGCGCATCCGCCTGGCCAGCCAGATCGGCAGCGGCCTGGTCGGGGTGCTCTACGTGCTGGACGAACCGTCCATCGGGCTCCATCAGCGGGACAACCAGCGCCTCATCGGCACCCTCATGCGCCTGCGCGACCTGGGCAACACCGTCATCGTGGTCGAGCACGACGAGGAGACGATCCGGGTGGCCGACCACGTGGTGGACGTGGGGCCGGGGGCGGGGGAGCACGGCGGCCGGATCGTGCACTCGGGTCCGGTCGCCGGGCGGGGCGGGCTCGAGTCCAACCGACGGTCGATCACCGGCCAGTACCTCTCCGGGAGCCGCTCGATACCGGTGCCGGCCGTCCGTCGACGGGGGCGCGGCGAGGTCCTCACGGTGGTCGGTGCCCGGGAGCACAACCTGGCGGACATCGACGCCGAGTTCCCGCTCGGACGGCTGGTGGCCGTGACCGGGGTGTCCGGCTCGGGCAAGTCGACGCTGGTCAACGACATCCTGCTGCGGTCGCTGGCCAAGCAGGTCCACCGGGCCAAAGCGCTTCCGGGCCTGCACCGCGCCATCCACGGGGTCGAGCACGTCGACAAGGTGGTCGAGGTCGACCAGGCGCCGATCGGGCGCACGCCCCGGTCCAACCCGGCCACCTACACCGGGGTCTTCGACCACATCCGCAAGCTCTTCAGCCAGACCCAGGAGGCGAAGGTCCGCGGGCTACCTCCCGGGGCGGTTCTCGTTCAACGTGAAGGGCGGCCGTTGCGAGGCCTGCTCGGGCGACGGGACCATCCGGATCGAGATGCACTTCCTCCCCGACATCTACGTGCCGTGCGAGGTCTGCCAGGGGGCGCGCTACAACCGGGACACGCTCGAGGTCACCTTCCGGGGCAAGACCATCGCCGAGGTGCTCGAGCTCTCCTGCGAGGAGGCGCTCGGCTTCTTCGCCCACCAGCCGGCCATCGCCCGCCATCTCCAGACGCTGGTCGACGTCGGGCCTCGGCTACATCCGCCTCGGGCAGCCGGCGCCGACCCTGTCGGGCGGCGAGGCCCAGCGGGTCAAGCTGGCCTCCGAGCTCAGCCGCAGGTCGACCGGCCACACGCTCTACGTCCTCGACGAGCCGACCACCGGCCTGCACTTCGACGACGTCCGCAAGCTGCTCGACGTGCTGAGCCGGCTCGTCGACCAGGGGAACACGGTCATCGTGATCGAGCACAACCTCGACGTGGTCAAGAGCGCCGACTGGATCCTCGACCTCGGTCCCGAGGGCGGCGACCGCGGCGGGACCATCGTGGCGGCGGGGACCCCCGAGCAGGTCGCGGCGGTCACCGCCAGCTTCACCGGGCAGGTGCTGGCGCCCGTGCTCGGACGCGCCCGCACGAACGGCACGGCACCGGCCGCGACAGCCGGCGCTGGGCCCGGACCGCGCCCGGCGTCGGCGGAGGAACGGCCGGGCCGGCACTCGGGTCGGGGCCGCCCGCTCCTAGTCGCGCGCCGGCGGGCTCCGCCCCGGATTCCCGCCCGGGGCGGGGGGTGCGACCGAGGTCAGGTGGTGGCCAGCATGCGCTCGAGCGCCACCCGGGCCCAGCGCGCCGTCTCGTCGTCGACGGTGATCCGGTTCCGGACCTCGCCGTCGACCAGCCCCTCGAGGACCCAGGCCAGGTGGGCGGCATCGATCCGGAACATGGTCGAGCACGGGCAGACCAGGGGATCGAGGGAGACCACCGTCTTGTCCGGCGACTCGTGATCGAGCCGGTTGACGAGGTGGATCTCGGTGGCGACGCCGATGACCGACCCCGGTGGAGCGTCGGACACGGCACGGATGATGGAGTCGGTGGAACCGACGTGATCGGCCAGCTCGACGACGTCGTGGGCGCACTCGGGATGCACCACGACGATCCCGTCGGGATGGTCCTGGCCGGAAGGCCTCGACATGGGCGGGCCGGAACCGCTGGTGCACCGAGCAGTGGCCCTTCCACAACAGGAGGGTGGCCCCCTTGAGCGCCGGGTCGTCGAGACCGCCCCGAGCCAGCCGGGGGTCCCACACCGCCATGTCGTCGGCGCCGTAGCCGAGGTCGAACCCGGTGTTCCGGCCGAGGTGCTGGTCGGGGAAGAACAGCACCTGATGGCCGCCGGCCCCGCCTCCCCCCAGCGGTCCGAGGGCCCAGGTGAGGACGGCCCTGGCGTTCGACGAGGTGCACACCACGCCCCCGTGGCGGCCCACGAACGCCTTCAGGGCGGCCGACGAGTTCATGTAGGTCACCGGGACCACGCGGTCGAGGTCGGTCGCCTCGGCGAGGGTCTCCCAGGCCTCCTCGACCGAGTCGATGTCCGCCATGTCGGCCATCGAGCAGCCGGCGTTGAGGTCCGGCAGCACGACCTGCTGGTGGGGTCCGGTGAGGATGTCCGCCGATTCGGCCATGAAGTGGACTCCGCAGAACACGACGTAATCGGCCTCGGACTGGCCGGCGGCGATCCGGGACAGCCCGAAGGAGTCGCCCCGGGCGTCGGCCCACCGCATGACCTCGTCGCGCTGGTAGTGGTGCCCGAGGATGATCGAGCGGCGGCCGAGCTCGGACTTGGCCTGTCCGATCCAGTCGGCGAGCTGGTCCGGGCCGGCGCTGGTGTAGCGGTCGGGTAGCGGTGTCTGGAGCCGGAGCATGTCGGTTGTGACCCCCTTGGGGAGGCGCTCCGGTCGTGGCCGGCGGGGACAGCCTGGTCGCCCATCCGCGGGGATGTCGGCCCCGGAGCGGTAGATGTCGCCGGAAACCAGGCCGGCGTTGCTCCCAGTTTAGGCGGGCGGTCGCTTCGGGGCGCGGTTGGCGCCGTCGCACCCGCCCGGCTCCGCACCGTTTGGCACCGCCGGGGCCCAGGCACGGCACACTGGGGGCGTGGTCACCCGTCCCCTGCCCGGCAGCGTCCCCGACGCCCCCGGCTCCTACCAGTTCGTCGACGCCGACGGCCGGGTGCTCTACGTCGGGAAGGCGAAGTCGCTGCGGCAACGCCTCAACTCGTACTTCCAGGACCCGGCCGGCCTCGGCCCGCGGACGGCCCAGATGGTCCGCCAGGCCGATCACGTCGAGTGGATGGTGGTGGACTCCGAGTCCGAGGCCCTCCTCCTCGAGCACAATCTGATCAAGCAGAACCAGCCCCGCTTCAACGTCCGGCTGAAGGACGACAAGAGCTATCCGTGGCTGGCCATCACCGTCGGCGACGAGTGGCCGAGGCCCGCCGTGGTCCGGGGGCGCAAGCGCAGCGGCGTTCGCTACTTCGGGCCCTATGCCAACGTCGGGGCCATCCGCGAGACCCTCGACCTCCTGCTCCGGTCGTTCCCGGTCCGGACCTGCTCCGACACCAAGTTCCGGCGCCACCAGCGGCTCGGCCGGCCCTGTCTCCTGTACCACATCGAGCGGTGCTCGGGCCCCTGCATCGGAGCCGTCGACCGGTCCGAGTACGACCAGATGGTGGCCGACCTGATCTCCTTCCTCGGTGGGGACACCGGGCCCCTCGAGAAGGAGATCGAGCGGTCGATGCGAGAGGCCTCCGTCGGCGCTCGAGTTCGAGCGGGCCAGTGGTGCTGCGCGACAAGCTGGACGCCGTCCGGGCCGCCGACGCCGTCCGGCAGATGGAGCTCGCCGACCGGCAGGACCTCGACGTGTTCGGGCTGGCCGGCGACGAGCTGGAGGCGGCCGTCCAGGTCTTCCACGTCCGCTCGGGCAAGGTCGTCGGCCGGCTCGGGCTCTTCGTGGACAAGGTGGAGGACCTCGATCCGGCCCAGCTCATGGAGCGCGTCCTGGTCGACGTCTACGCCGATCGGGCTTCGGGGGTGCCCCGGCAGATCCTGGTCCCCACCATGCCGGCCGACGCCGAGGCGGTGACCGACTACCTCGCCCAGGTGCGAGGCGGACCGGTCACCGTCCGGGTCCCGCGGCGCGGCCCCAAGCGGGACCTGCTCCAGACGGTCGAGCAGAACGCCGGTGAGGCCTTCGTCCGGCACCGTCTCCACCGGACCTCCGACCACAACAGCCGGGCCCGGGCGCTCGAGTCCCTCCAGCAGGAGCTCGGGCTGCCCGATGCCCCGCTGCGCATCGAGTGCTACGACATGAGCCACCTGCAGGGAACCGACTACGTGGGCTCGATGGTGGTCTTCGAGGACGGCCTGCCGAAGAAGAGCGACTACCGCCACTACCGGGTGTCCACGGTGTCGGGCAACGACGACTACGCCGCCATGGAAGAGGTGCTGACCCGGCGGCTGTCCGCATTGGTGGCCGAAGAGGCCGGGACCCCCGGTGACGGCGGCGGCGACGGTGCGGACGGGCGGCGTCCGGCCCGCCGCCGTTTCGCCTACCCGCCCCAGCTGCTGCTGCTCGACGGGGGTCCGGGCCAGCTCAACGTGGGGGTCCGGGTGCTGGCGGCCCTGGGCCTCGGCGAGCGCATCCCGATCGCCTCGCTGGCCAAGAGCTTCGAGGAGGTCTACCGGCCGGGGAGCCCCGAGCCCATCCGTCTCTCCCGCCAGTCGGAGGGTCTCTACCTGCTCCAGCGCCTGCGGGACGAGGCCCACCGCTTCGCCGTCTCGTACCACCGGACCCTCCGGGGCAAGCGGATGACCGAGGGCGCCCTCGACGGGGTCCCCGGGCTCGGGCCGAAGCGCCGCGCCCGGCTCGTCGAGCAGTTCGGGGGCCTCGGCGGGCTGCGGAATGCCTCGAAGGACGAGCTCGTCGGCGTATCGTGGTTGCCGGCCCGGGTCGGGCGCGGCGGTGTTCGAGCGGTTGCACACGCCGCTCGCACCCACCGGTCGTCCGGCGGAGCGACCCGGAGGACGCACCATGGTGGACCGGTGAGCGAGTACCTGGTGGTGACCGGCATGTCGGGCGCGGGCCGTTCCACCGCCGCCGCCACCCTCGAGGACCTCGGGCTGGTTCGTGATCGACAACATGCCCTCGGCCCTCATCTCCAAGGTCTCCGAGCTCGTGGACGGGACCGGATCGGAGATGGAGCGGGTGGCCTTCGTGGTGGGCCGGGCCGGGGGCGACCACGACGACGTGCTGCCGGCGGTGGACGCCCTGACGGCCGGGCGGAACCGGGTCCGGATCCTGTTCCTCGACGCGCCCGACGACGTCCTCATCCGGCGGTTCGAGGGCACCCGGCGGCGACACCCCCAAGGCGGCGGCGTGGCCGACTCGATCGCCGAGGAGCGGCTGCTCCTCCGCGGGCTGCGGGACTGCGCCGACCTGGTGATCGACACCGGCGAGCTCAACACCAACCAGCTGCGGACCCGGGTCATGGAGGTGTTCGGGGGCGAGGAGCCGGGCAGCGCCATGCGGACCTCCATCCTCTCCTTCGGCTTCAAGCACGGCGTGCCGCTGGACGTGGACCTCATGTTCGACTGCCGGTTCCTGCCCAACCCCTACTGGGAGGAGTCCCTCCGCAGCCACAGCGGGCTCGAGCCACCGGTCCGGCGGTTCGTGCTCGACCGCCCCGAGACCACCGCCTTCCTCGACATGCTCGAGGACCTGCTCACCATGCTCATCCCGGCCTACGTCCGCGAGGGCAAGTCCTACCTGACCGTGGCCATGGGCTGCACCGGTGGGCGCCACCGATCGGTGGTGCTGGCCGAGGAGCTGGCCAGCCGGCTCGACCGGCCACGGCGTGCCCACCACGGTCTTCCACCGGGACGTCGAGCGTTGACCGCGGCCGGAACGGGTGCCCGATCCGGGCCCGGGGTCGTGGCCGTCGGCGGCGGCCACGGGCTGGCGGCGACGCTTCGGGCGGTGCGCCGCTATGCCGGCGCCGTCACCGCCATCGTGTCGGTGGCCGACGACGGGGGATCCTCGGGCCGGCTGCGGCGCCAGCTCCACATCATCTCGCCGGGAGACCTCCGCAAGTGCCTGGTGGCCTTGGCCGAGCCCGGCTCGGTGCTGGCCTCCATCTTCGAGTACCGGTTCACCGAGGACGAGCTGTCCGGCCACGCCCTCGGCAACCTGGTGCTGGCCGGGCTCCTCGACGTGACCGGCGACCCGGTGACCGCCCTCGACGAGGCCTGCCGGCTGCTCGGCGTCGAGGGACGGGTGCTGCCGGCCACGACCGACCCGGTGGTGCTGAAGGCCGAGGCCGACGGCGGGAACGTCGCCGGCCAGGTGGCGGTGATGTCGACCGACCGCATCCGCCGCGTCTCGCTCGTGCCCGCCGACCCCGAGGCGCCGCCCGAGGCGGTGGCCGCCATCGAGCGGGCCGACCAGATCGTCATCGGACCCGGGTCGCTGTTCACGAGCGTGCTGGCGGCCATCGCCGTTCCCGAGATCCGCGACGCCGTCGACCGGTCGACCGGTCAGAAGGTCTACGTCTGCAACCTCCGTCCCGAGGTTCCCGAGACCCAGGGCTTCGACGTCAGCCGGCACGTAGAATCCCTGGTGGAGCACGGTGTCACGCTCGATGTCGTGCTGTGCGACACGCGCGGCGCTCGCAGTCGGCCCGACCGCGGTCCCGGTGGTGCGAGCGTCCGCTCGCCCGGCCCGACGGGCTGGCCCACGATCCGGCCAGACTGGCGTCGGCCCTCGCCGATCTGCTCGGATGAGGGCCCCGATCGACCGGGGATGCCCTAGCGTGGGGGTTGGTCCCGGCTCCACCCGGTCAGACGGCGACCCGGTGGTACCGGGAACGGAACCGGGGCGCCAGCCCCGGACAGGGACGAGCGAGGCAGGCAGGGAATGAGCGTACGGATCGGGATCAACGGTTTCGGGCGCATCGGACGCAACTATCTGCGAGCGGCCCGGGCTCTCGGCGCCGACGTCGAGGTGGTGGCGGTCAACGACCTCACCTCGGCCGAGACCCTCGCCCACCTCCTCCGGTACGACTCCACCCACGGCCGCCTGGACGGCGAGGTCAAGGTGGCCGACGGCTCGATCGTCCTCGACACCGGCCCGATCGCCGTGCTGGCCGAGCGGGATCCGAAGGCCCTCCCCTGGGACAAGCTGGGGGTGGAGGTGGTCATCGAGTCGACGGGCCTGTTCACCACTCGCGCCGCGGCCGGCGCCCACATCGAGGCCGGGGCCCGGCGGGTCATCGTCTCGGCTCCGGCTGCCGACGCCGACGCCACCTTCGTGGTGGGGGTCAACGACTCGGACTTCGATCCGTCCGTCGACTTCGTGGTCTCCAACGCCTCGTGCACGACCAACTGCTTCGTGCCGATGGTCAAGGTGCTCGACGACGCCTTCGCCGTCGAGAGCGGGCTGATGACCACCGTCCATGCCTTCACCAACGACCAGAACCTGCTCGACCTGCCCCACCGCGACCTCCGGCGGGCCCGGGCGGCCGCCGTCAACATCGTCCCGGCCTCGACCGGTGCCGCCCGCGCCACCGGGCTGGTCCTCCAGGCCATGAAGGGACGGCTCGACGGGACCGCCCTGCGGGTGCCGGTGTCGGACGGCTCGATCACCGACTTCACCGCGGTGGTGCCCGGATCGGTGACCGTCGAGGAGGTCAACGCGGCGTTCGCCGAGGCGGCCGTCGAGCGGACCGCTGGCGAGGGTCCTCGACTACACCGAGGACCCCATCGTCTCCTCCGACATCGTCGGGAGCCCGGCTTCGTGCACCTTCGACGCCGGGCTGACCATGGTGATGCCGTCCGCCTCGGGGATCACCCTGGTCAAGGTGCAGGGCTGGTACGACAACGAATGGGGCTACGCCAACCGCCTGGTGGACCTGTCCCTGGTCGTCGGGAGCTCCCGGCCCTAGGCCGGGCGGGCGTCCGTGACATGACCGGGGGGAGGCGGGACGCGGGGCGGGGTGACAACCCGCTGGCTGGAGGGCGTGCCCGTGCTCGAGGACCTTCCCGACCTGGACGGCGCCAGCGTCCTGGTGCGGGTCGACTTCAACGTCCCGCTGCGGTCGTCGCCCGGACGGCCCGCCGGTCGTCGCCGACGACTTCCGCATCCGGGCCGCCCTGCCGACCCTCGAGCACCTGCTGGACCGGGGGGCCGAGGTGACCGCCTGCACCCATCTCGGGCGACCCGACGGATCCCCCGACCCGCGCTGCGACCTCGGCCCGGTCCGCGCCGTGCTGGACCGGCTGGCTCCCCGGGTCGAGCTGCTGCGAGAACCTGCGCTTCGACCCCGGCGAGACGCGCGAACGACCCCGGCTTCGTGGAGCGGCTGGTCGACGGCCACGACGCCTACGTGAACGACGCCTTCGGCGTCTGTCACCGCCGCCACGCCTCGGTCATGGGCCCGCCGGAACGATTGCCGAGTGCCGCCGGCTACCTGCTCCAGCGTGAGATCGAGGCGCTCGGCCGCCTGCTCGGTGCACCGGCCCGACCGTTCGTGGCGGTGGTCGGCGGCGCCAAGGTGGCCGACAAGCTCGGCGTGCTGCGGGCTCTCGCCGAGCGGGTGGACGCCCTGGTCGTCGGGGGCGGGATGGCCTTCACCTTCCTCGCCGCCTCCGGTCGCGACGTGGGCGGTTCGATCGTGGACCGCAGACCACCTCGAGGAATGCGCCGCGCTGCTCGAGTCGGGTCGGACGATCCTCCTGCCGTCGGACATCGTCGCCCTCGAACCCGGCGCCCCCTTCGGTCAGCGGCTGCACCGCCGGCGAGGTCCGGGTGGTCGAGGGCCCGATCCCGCCGGGCTGGCAAGGGCTCGACATCGGACCGGGCACCGTCAAGCTGTACGCCGAGGAGATCGCCGGGGCCGGGACCGTCCTGTGGAACGGCCCCATGGGGGTGTTCGAGGACGCCCGGTTCGGGTCGGGGACGGCGGGGGTCGCCCGGGCCCTGGCCGACAGCCCGGCCTTCACCGTCGTCGGCGGCGGCGACAGCGCGGCGGCCGTCGCCGAGCTGGGGCTGGGCGATCGGATCGATTTCGTGTCGACCGGCGGGGGCGCCGCGCTCGAGCTGATGGAGCACGGGGACCTCCCGGGACTGGCCGCGCTGCGGGGGGCGCCCAACGCCCCGGTACGGCGGCGCCCGGCCCGGCGCGCTGGGCGGTGAGCGGCTCGAAGGGTGGCCGCAGACCACTCGTCAGCGGCAACTGGAAGATGAACCTCGACCATCTCGAGGCCTTGCACGCCGTTCGTGACCTCGGGCTCCGGCTGCAGACGGCCGATGCCCTGTCCGGTGGAGGTGTCGGTCCACCCCGCATTCACCGCCATCCGCACCGTCCAGTCCGTCATCGAGCCCGAGGGGATCCCGGTGGCGCTCGGCGCCCAGAACTGTGCCGAGCACGAGGCGGGTGCCTTCACCGGCGAGGTCAGCGCCGCCATGCTGGCCAAGCTTCACGTGGCGTACGTGATCGTCGGGCATTCCGAGCGGCGCCGGATCTTCGGCGAGACCGACGAGCAGGTCCTGGCGAAGGTCCTCTGCGTCCTTCGCAACGGCATGACGCCGATCTGCTGCGTCGGCGAGACCGAGGACGAGCGGGAGAGGGGACTGACCGAGGACCGCCTGGCAGAGCAGGTCCGCTCGGCCGTGTCCACCCTCGGATCCGAGGCGGTGTCGCGGATGGTCATCGCCTACGAGCCGGTATGGGCCATCGGGACCGGGCGGGCCGCCACCTCGGACGACGCCCAGGCGGCGTGCCGGTGGATCCGGGAGGTGGTCGCCGACTGCGTCGGTCCCGACGCCGCCGCGCGGGATCAGGGTCCAGTACGGCGGCTCCGTCAACGAGGAGAACACCGAGTCCCTCCTGCGCTGCCCCGACGTGGACGGCGCGCTGGTCGGCGGGGCGAGCCTCGAGGCCGGCGACCTTCGCCGCCATCATCCGGGCCGCGGCCCTGGCGACGAAGTGACTTTGGTAGCGTTCGAGCCGGTTCTGGACCAAGGAGACTGACCGCGTGCTGACCGCCATCATCGTCGTGCTCCAGGTGCTGACCAGCCTCGCCCTGATCTTCCTCATCCTCATGCACAGCGGGAAGGGCGGCGGCCTGTCCGACATGTTCGGCGGATCGGTCGGGTCGGCGGCGGCCGGGTCGACGGTGGTCGAGAAGAACCTCGACCGGATCACGGTCACGGTGGCGGTGGTCTTCGCCTTCACCAACCTCATCCTCATCCTGCGTCTGCAGTGAACCGGACCGGCGCCGAGCCCGTCGCGCGCCGGCAACGAATCGCCTCGCTGGGACGCGGCTACCGCGCCCGTTGGACGTTGCCGCTGGTCATCATCGTGATCATCGTGCTGATCGCGGTCGTCGACCAGCTCGGGTCCAATCGGATCAGCGAGGTCGACGAAGCGGACACGTCGGTGCTGGTGCCCGCTCGCGGGGGCCAGGCAACCGTCGAGGTGGACCGGCCCTGGGCCGGGCTCAACCCGAACACCGCGGCGGGGGCGGCCTCTTCCACCCCGGCGTTGCTGGCCTCGGTGCTGCCCAGCGCGTACGACCTCAACCCCAAGCTGGTCCCCCAGGTCAACAGCGACCTGTTGCTCAGCGTGGAGGCCACCTCCACCTCACCCCTCGTCATCCAGTACGTGATCAATCCCAAGGCGGTCTGGTCCGACGGGGTGCCGGTGACTGCCGACGACTTCGTCTACGCCTGGCTGTCCCAGCGCGGAGACGGCACCGACGCCGACGGCCAGCCGGACCAGATCGCGTCGACCCTCGGCTACCGCGACGTCGCGTCGGTCACTCCCGAGCCATTCCGGCCGCACGGTGACCGTCCGGTTCGCCACGCCGTTCACCGACTGGCGGGTGATGTTCGACCACATGGTCCCGGCCCACATCGCCCGCCGGGTGGGGTGGAACCACGGGTTCGACACGTTCGACCCGAGCATCGACCTGTCGGCGGGGCCCTTCATCGTCCAGTCGATGTCCACCGAACGCGCCGTGCTGGTCCGGAACCCGAGGTGGTGGGGGGCTCCGGCGGCCCTCGACCGAGTGGTGGTCGACGTCGCCCCGGGCCCGACGGGCTGGGCCGGTGCCCTGGCCACCGGCAACCGCACCGCCGTGCAGCCGGTCTCGTTCGACCTCGGCGCGGTCGGCCTGGTGACATCGATGCCCAACACCGACAGCTCCATCAAGCCGTCGCTCGGGATGGTGGACCTCGAGTTCGACATGACGGCGCCGACCACCTCGCGGCTTGCCGCCCGTCAGGCGATCGCCCATGCTCTCGATCGGACCGACCTGCTGCAGCGCACGTTCGGCCCGATCGACCCCGACCTGGTGGTCAACCAGGACCACCTCGCGGTGCCGTCCCAACAGGCCTACACCCCGTCGCCGGCGGCGGGCGCCTACGAATCCCGGGACCTCGACGCCACGACCCGCCTGCTCCGGGGCCTCGGGTACCACCAGGACGCCGCAGGCAAGTACCTCGACGCCTCCGGAGACCCCCTCACGCTCCAGATGGCGGTCGAGAACGGCGAGCCGTGGACCGGCGAGGTGGGCGCGATCGTCGCTTCGCAGCTCCGATCCGCCGGGTTCACCGTCGACACCCTTCCGGTCGACGGACCGGCGGGCCTCACCCGGGCGGCGGCAGGCGGACGGCTACGACATCGCCGTGGTCTCGCGCCTGTCCAGCCCGTACCAGACGACCACGGCCAACTGGTACTCGGGCACCGTCGGGGCGACCGCCACCGCCGGGTCCGAGGACTGGAGCAACTTCGACGATCCCTCGGTCGACCAGCTCTTCATCGAAGCGTCCCAAGCCCTCAACCCGACGACCGGCGCAGGTCATCTACGGGCAGATCGACGACCAGCTGTGGACCGAGATGGTCGGTCTGCCGCTGTTCGGCGAGCCGGGACTGATGGCGAGCGGCGTGCAGCTCGCCAACGTGCAGTACAACGCCAACACCGACGGGATCTTCTGGAACCTCGCCAGCTGGACGACGCTCGCGCCCGGACCTGCCGGTCGGCAGTCGTGACGCCGGTGCGTGGGCCGGACGACCGATCCGCAGGCGGCTCGCGATACCATGCCCAACGCCCCGAGATGCACTCGGAGCCACTTGGTCGGAGTGGCGGAATAGGCAGACGCGCTAGCTTGAGGGGCTAGTGCCCGCAAGGGCGTGGGGGTTCAAGTCCCCCCTCCGACACGATCGTTCTCCGAGTCCTTCAATCCGACTGCACTAAGCAGGACGTTTATCCGGGGTGCTCGGGAGATGTATGGCCACCTCGAGATGGTCCGGATGAACGGCCACCCTGTCCAACAGCCCGTCGGTAAGCCCGTTGCTCCGATTCGGTGGCCGCCCGCCATAGGCGCTCGATATCGAGGTCCTGAAGGAGTCTGGCAACTTCATCGTAACGCTCAGCGACGTCATCCGCTTGTCGGGTCTCCCTCACCGAGCGACGGGCCTCCTCCTCTAGGGCGTCGATCTGCAGCGTGAGTCGCGCTTGCTCTTCCCCGAACTGTCGGGGGAGATATGCCCCTCGTAGTGAAGGTTCAACAGCTTCTTCCGCCGGGCGTGGAGCTCATTGAGGGCGTCCGTCGCAGCTGGCGCCGCCCGACCACGCCCGTGCCCGGTCTGTGTTCGACCGGCCTCCAGCTGCCGACGGATTGCCTTCTGAAGATCCACGTCCTGACCAAGCAGCCGCAAACCCAACCCTGCAGCACGGAGCAGAGCTCCGTTCGACCGTGCCGGTTGCTTACAGCCCTGCCCACGGTGCCGGCACCTGTAGTGGCTCTGTCCCTGCCCGTTCTGGTCGATGGACATCTGACGCCCCCGCAGACCGCAGACCACTCGGCCGGAGAGCAGATCCCTTCCACGACGCCGGCCGGTCGTACGCCCCCGCCTGGACGCTTTCCAGAGTCTGCAGTCACCAGTGGCTCATGTAAGCCCGGCAGCCAATCGTCCCGGTGTCGGATCTCACCCAGATACGCCCGATTCTTGAGAATTGACAGGACCGTCGAATACTTCACTCCAGTCGCCTCAGCAATACTTCCCTGACTAGCTCCTTCGGCCCGAAGCGCAAATATGTTTCGCACTACCGCAGCCTGATCGTTTCGTGTCAGAGTGCCGGCAACGAGGTCGTACCCGGTCGGGGGGCGGTTGCGCCATCGCCCTTGTCGCATCGCTTGCGCCATCCCCATGCATACATTTTCCGCTAACTGCTCACGGTAGAACTGAGCAAACGATCCGAGCACGTTGTAAAACATGCGACCTGTTGCAGACGAGAGGTCAATCCGTTCGCTAAACGAGTGGAGGGCGACTCCGGCCTGACCGAAGCGATCCGCCATGAGAATTAGGTCGCCAAGATTCCAAGACAATCGGTCGAGACGCCAAAGGAGAACGGACGACACGTGGCCGGCCTCCACCATCTCGAGGAGCTGCTGAAGCCCTGGCCGCTCAAGGTTCTTGCCGGACCACCCGGGGTCGGTAATGACGGTCGTCTCGTGTGAAGGTCTGCATAGGCCCGGAGCTTTTCCGCCTGCCCCTCGATCGAGAATCCCTCGGCAGCCTGCTCGTCGGTTGACACCCTGCAGTACGCCACTGTCAGCATCGTCATTCGCCCCGCATTCAGTTCTGGCTGTCAGTCGAAGGCTGACAGCTATCAATACGTTCGCCACACGATCCCAGTCTGGTTCCGCCAGCATCATCGATCCCACGTCAGCACTTCAACTGGAGGCCCCTGCCAACCGTCGCTGTCGAAGCTTCGCCAGACACGATCGGGAGCTCCGCCACCCATGATCGCTTGCACCCACTCCTGAGCCTCGGTCAGAGTCGCAAGCGTGAGCGTGTCCCGTTTCGGCTGGAATCTCTGGCCAACCTCGTACCGATGGCCCCAATCAGTTTCGACTCATCCTCGAATGCCTTGCCCACATACTTCGAAACGTAGTGGGCCACTCTTCGAGCTTTGCTGCGGGGCCCCTCAGGACCTCTTGCCCGGAACAGACGAACGTCCACGATTCCGTGGCCCCAGAGGCCCACGAGAACCTTCTGAGGGACGTAGAACCCAATCACTAAGTGGACGTGCAGTCGCACTCCATCGCCGTGAAGCTCCGGAACCCACACATACGGGAATGACTTCCCCTTGTAGCACCGCATGCGACGGATAAACCGGGACACATGTCCTCGGAACTCCTTGGCGTCAGTGCAGAACGGAGGAGCAAACGTAAGGGTAACCAGGCGATCTATCCCGTTCGCAACGCAATAGCGCCGTACCATCACCCGAGCTCGGCGCTGCGAACGAAGCGCATTCTCGGTGGCGCCTCCACCGAGGCCTTCCTGCCGTGTTGGTCGGCGGCCGACAGGGGAAAACGACACCACCGCTTCGCCAGCTCCAGGAAATGCTGTGACCTTCCACCCCGCCTTTACTTCAGGCCAGCGAACGGGGGTCAGCCCGTCCGAGCGGCGGGGACGAGCGACGACGAGTTTTGACCTTTTGTCAAGGGAAGGGCGGCTGCCTGCGGCAGCCGCTTCGCCGGGAGCAGGGGACTGGGACACATGGACCTCCGTGAGCACGAGTAATAGATGCACCCGGCGCCACTTGGCTCACGTATCGTCCGCCTCGACGGTCAATGGCGTGCCCGATTCACCCACGCCTGCCTTGAAGCCCTTTCACATGCGGTTCTGGTCCGCCTGGGCTTCTCCCGGTTTGACGGACATCCACCATCAGGTGCAAAGCACCGGAAAGGATGCCCATCATGGAGACCATGGAGCGGAAGAAGCCCCGCACCCGCAGGTCGTTCACCCCGGAGTTCAAGGCTGACATCGTCGATCGCTGCCGTGCCGGCGACCGCACGATCGGCCAGGTGGCCCGGGACTTCGACCTGACGGAGTCAGCGGTGCGCAAGTGGGTGGAGCAAGCCGAGGTCGACGACGGCCTCCGGGCTGGCATGACGACCGAGGAGCGCAAGGAGCTCGCCGAGCTCCGGCGGGAGAACCGCCAGCTGCGCGAGGACGTCGGGATCTTGAAGCGGGCAACGGCTTTCTTCGCGAAGGAGACCCGGTGAAGATGGACCCCTTCATCGAGGCGGAGGAAGTTGCAGGTCACAGTGTGTGTCGCTGCTGTGAGCTGTTCGAGGTCTCCAAGTCCGCCTACTACGAGCGCAAGAAGGACCTCCCCTCGGCCCGGGCGATCACCGACGCCGAGCTGACCGAGCAGATCAAGCAGGTCCATACCGAGTCCCAGGGCACCTACGGCTACCTCCGGGTCCACCGGGCGCTGCGCAAGGAGGGCATCGAGGTCGGCAAGCGCCGGGTGCGCCGGCTCATGTGCCAGACCGGTCTCGAGGGCCGGGCCAAGAAGCGCTGGCGCACCACCACGGTGGCCGACCCCGAGGCCGAGGCGGCCAAGGACCTCATCCAGCGCCACTTCGGCCCGTGCACCGAGATCGACCGGCGATACGTCGGGGACATCACCTACGTCATGACCTGGGAAGGCTGGGCCTATCTCGCCACCGTCATCGACCTGGCCAGCCGCCGGGTCGTCGGGTGGGCCCTCGCCGACCACATGCGCACCGAGCTGGTCGAGGAGGCGCTGCAGATGGCCTTTGTGACCCGCCGGCCGCCACCGGGCGTGATCTTCCACTCCGACCGCGGCTGTCAGTACACGAGCAAGGACTACGCCACCCTCGCCAAGGACTGCGGCGTGGTGCTGTCGGTCGGATTGGCCGGTGAGTGCTGGGACAACGCCGTGGCGGAGAGCTTCTTCGCCACCATCAAGCGTGAGCTCATCGATACCCGGGCGTGGCCGACGCGGGCAGGACTCCGACCGCGCCATCTTCGACTACATCGAGGGCTGGTACAACATCCGCCGGCTGCACAGCTCGCTCGGGTACTGCAGCCCCGCCGAATGGGAGGAGATCCACCACCACGCCGACCGTCAGGCGGCATGATCAACACAAGCAAGCTGTCCGTCGAACCGGGTCAAGTCCACCCGTCTCATCTAGATTCGGGAGGTAACACCTGAATGACATGTGTGTGATTCACTTGTCAACCCCCAATGCGCCGTGCAGGCTGTCGGCACTCACGGCTCCCGAAAGCGCTGTCGGGCGATGCGCCGCCGCCCCACCGATTAGTGCCAACCAGATGTACCGGGGCCCAACCAGCGGGCATGTAGGAGCCGGCTATGCCGGCTCCCGTCACATTGTGGACGGCTCTTAGTCCCGAAATTCGCACCCGTCTCAGCCATCTGCACCTCCATGCTTCAGGTCGACAATCCTGCCTGGGCGGTAGTAGACAGCGTACGATCCATGTAGTTTGCAGGTGTTGTTACAGAAGTAGCACCCTGAGTCGAGTTCCACAGTCAACTCTTGGCCAACGACTCATCTCAGATTGTGAAGTGAGTCCGGCGGTGAGGGAATGGCTTGGTGCCGTGGTAACTGCGGCAGTAAGGACCACTCCATGAAGCCGGCGTTCGACTCCCTGATGGGTAACCGAAACTCTTCCTCCTAAACTGGTAAGACATGTCCTCGGCACCTATCGGAGCACGAACGCATCAAACACGCTCACTCGTCCTCTCGATCATTGCGATCCTCGGATTCGTCCTACCGATCGCCGCATATTTCTGGTTCATCCATCAATACAGCCTCAACATAATTGCCGGTGATCAATGGGACGACGTGCGTCTCATCTCCCATTCCTACAACGGCACACTCGACCTCAACACCCTTTGGGCCTCTCACAACGAAAACCGGATTTTCTTTCCGAACCTGATTGTCCTCCTCCTCTCGCGCTCGACTCATTTCAACATTCTCTTCGAGGAGTATTTCAGCGGCGTGATGCTCATAGTCGCCATGGGGTTGATCGTCTATGCGCACAAGCGACGTTCACCGTCGACGCCCTGGATCTACTACTGCCCCATAGCCATATTGATGCTGTCATTCGTTCAATATCAAAATGCTCTCTGGGGCTTCCAGTTGGCTTGGTATCTCGTCCTGCTGTCCTTTGCGGTTGCTATCGTTCTCTTGGATCGGATGAGTCTGACTCGGCTGGCGTTGGCTGGGGCGACGGCGGCAGCCATCGTTGGCAGCTTGTCCTCGTTACAAGGCCTCTTGATCTGGCCAGCAGGATTGGTGTTGCTTTACTCCCGTCGCCGCTCCACGACTGTCATGGTCGTATGGCTTGGTTGTGCCGCAGCGACGGGAATCGTGTATTTCTCTGGGCAACACGGCACCAATCCCTATCCCTATCTGACCATCCAGCACCCGATGTCGGCCGTGAAGTTCTTCTTGTTCGCCATAGGCGATGTGGTCGGAATCAACTTCAGTACGTTTGCCCAGCGTAATGACGCTGTAATCTTCTTTGGACTTGTCATCTTCCTGATGGCCATCTGTGTGCTTATTTTGGTCGGGCTCCCGCGCGACGAATCGGACGGTGCCCCAATCGGGGTTGCACTGATCTGTTTCGGCCTTCTGTTTGCCGCGTTGATCACCGAGGGACGACTTGTGCTTGGCCTGGATGGTGCAAGCGCATCGCGATATACGACCTTCGACCTTCTGGTCTTGGTCGGGTGTTACATGGCATTGCTCGGCCGACCGACCGTGGGCATGAGGACTGACGAATCGATTGTACCCACGAGCGCTGGCAGACTGGCTAGCGAGCCAATTGCACGCAGTCGGCCGGGATACCCAGCGGTGACGCTGTGGGTCATCAGAGGGGTCGTAGTCGCCGCCATCTATGTGCAATTCGCGGTGGGCATCAATACGGGACTGGCTGGCGGGAGATTTGACGAAGCCCATCAGGTGCTGGTGGCTCGTGTCATGGTGAACTTTAGGAAGGCTTCCAACAGTCTCGTGAGCGTCACCGCCCCATTGTCATTGTCCGCGATCGAGATACGCCAACTAGCAAATGTGGCCGCTAGCCATCGTCTGAGCCTGTTCAGCGACTCCGGCCTGGTCGATCACTATGTCCGGGAGGGTCTACCAGGTGAGACGCCTCCTCGAACAACCGTGATTTATCCACCGAATGGCTTCATATCGAAGGGCACCCAAACTGTTGTTGCATCGGCATCGGGGGAATATGGCGTGACCAAGGTCCAATTCCAAATTTCTGGTGGGCGTCTGACAGACCTTCTCATCGGCACCGCGGCGATGTCCACTTATGGTTGGTATCTAACGTGGAACACGACCATGGTTCCCAACGGGACGTACATCCTTCACAGCGCGGCATACGGTGCTACCGGCAGGATGGGTCGCAGCAAGGGGATTGCTGTACTGGTAGCGAATTAGTTAGGAGCAAGTCCGGCCGATGTGGACCGCCGAGTCGCGGGAGCAGGCGACACCGACGACTTCACCAAGGCGGCCCTGGAGAACCCCTGTCCTCTTGGATCATGCGAACGGCCCGACGGCGCCGTGCCGGGCTCAGAATTCCGCTCAGCCACATCCTTGAGGGCCACGATGTCGAGGGCCTGGTCGGCCACGATGCGCTTCAGCCGCTCGAGCTCCTTTCAAGCGCTTCACGTCGTCGGCTTGCATGCCACCGTACTGGTTCCGCCACCGGTGATAGGTCTGCTCGGACACCTCCAGGTAGCGGCAGACTGCAGGGGGATATTGGCGCTCTGAAAGCATCCGGTCAGCTTCACGGAGCTTCCGGGCGACCTGCTCGGGTGTGTGACGTCGAAGTTTCACTCTGACAATCCTCCTTTCGCCCACCATGGTGGGCAAGGGGACTCTCAGAAGTGGTGGATCCAACAGCGGGGGTCAGGTCACCTGCGGGCAAGGTGGGGCGTGGGAGCGACGCCACTATTCCAGGCTCAACCCACTCTTGACGAGGATAGCGTCGGGGGCAGGTCGGTCCGGGGCCTCACCACGGCTGGATTCGCCAATTGGGGAGAGCCGATGACGGCCCTCCGACACCTGGTCTTTTGTGGTTCTTCGGGCGCTTTGGACTTCTCCCGGTTTGACGGACATCCACCATCAGTTGTGAAGCACCGGAAGCCCATCATGGAGACCATGGAGCGGAAGAAGCCCTGCACCCGCAGGTCGTTCACCCCGGAGTTCAAGGCTGACATCGTCGATCACTGCCGTGCCGGCGACCGCACGATCGGCCAGGTGGCCCGGGACTTCGACCTGACGGAGTCAGCGGTGCGCAAGTGGGTGGAACAAGCAGAGGTCGACGGCGGGCTCCGGGCTGGCATGACGACCGAGGAGCGCAAGGAGCTCACCGAGCTCCGGCGGAAGAACCGCCAGGTGCGTGACAGCATTTGTCGCTGCAGTGAGCTATTCGAGGTCTCCAAGTCCGCCTACTACGAGCGGGAGGTCGGCAAACGCCGGGTAGGCCGGTTCACTCCGATCGTCCGGGGTTTGTGCCGAAACGCTCACGGGGACATGGACACTGACCAACACTTCTTCGGATGGGCAACCGGGTACATCAGCCGCCTGCGCCGGCAGTCCGGTCCGTCATCAGTGCCCTCGCCCACGCTGATGTCAACGTGGGCGTGGCATACTTGAGCGATTTCCGGCAACTACATGACTCACACGTCTGTGAAGTTGGGGGGACTCGTACGTCCGGTTCTGCTGCAACCGGGTGCCTCGTCCAACCTGATCGCCCCTCGCCAAACTCAAATGCTGTCTAAGGGCCAACCAAATACAGATTGCCGAGCAAGCGCCGATGGGGAGCGGAGCGGTGGCGCGTGACTGGGCTTGATCCCACATCGGTGGTCGGCCCCCCTTCGATGACGGGCTCGAGATCGCCGCTCGTGACCACCAGCGACACCCGTCGCCGCATCGGCCCCCTTCGCTGGTCGACGCACTGGCGCGGGGTTGTCTCCTCAGACCTTTTCCTCGGCCTGGTCCTGGCGGTACTGGCTTGGCCTTCGTCGCCAAAAAATCTGGTGGTTGGCAGCGGGCTGACGGGATCATGGCAGTCCGCTCTCGAGATGGCGGCGCACAACGGCATGGCTTTCGGAACCCGAATCGTGTTCACCTACGGGCCGTTAGGGTTCCTGACCGGACAGCAGCTCAACTATTCCGCGACTGCGGTAGCTAGCTTCCTCTTTGCTCTCATCTCGTCGACGGCCATCTTCGCAATCTTGCTCTGGTCGCTGCGACGTGCCCTTCCCTTGGGGTGGGCACTGCCTCTGTGCTACGTGGTCGGCGCCGTGTCCCTTCACGCCGGTGGTGGGGTACCCGAAGCCGTTTATGGGCCGGTACTCATCGTCTGTGTGGCACTACTCAGCCGGGGCGATGAACGACCGGCCTCTCGCTGGGTATGGATGGGACTCGGTGTAGTGCTCGTTTTTTTTTCACTGGTGAAGATCAGTGTCGGCGTGGGCGTGACTGCCGTCGTGCTCATCACCGTGGTCAGCCTTCCTCGCGGCCGCGTGAAAGCTACAACGTCGCTCGCGATCGGAGGAGCGTCGACATTCTGTCTGGTTTGGTTTGGGACCGGGAATGGACTGGCCAACATAATGCCTTTCGCGCGGTCATCGGCCGCCATCATTAGCGGATACGGACCGGCACAGTCGCTCGATTTCCCATACGGCTTCTTCATCCCCAATCGAACGGTCACCTACTGGTGGGCTGCGTTCGTTGTGGTGGTGATCGGCGTATTCGCATTTGCCTACGGCTGTCGGTTGCCTGGACGGGCGCGTATCGGAATCGGACTCGTCACACTTGTCGTTGTATGGATGCTCTTCAAAGAAGGATTCGTCCGTCACGACTACGGCCACGATCTTATTTTCTTCGCCACGGCGCCATTACTCCTGGCGGCATTCAGCCTTGGCCGACGGTTCTGGGCACCCCTGTTGATCGCTCTCCTCGTCCTGTGCATCGTGACCGGCATCGATGCGGGCGGAGTGTCGGCCGTCGTCACGCGACCGGATATGGCAATTCGGAACTTCGGCTCCGAGGCGGCAACCCTTGCATCCGCGAGCCGGTCGGCTGCGGTGATCGATCGGGCCCGTCGCTCTTTGCAGGATGGGTACGCAATCCCGAATCGAATGGTGGCGATGATGCGGGGTCGAACCGTCGATGTATCGCCGTGGGAGCAGACCGTGATTTGGGCCTATCCCGCGATCCATTTTGATCCCTTGCCGGTCATCCAGGACTACAGCGCATACACGTCGTCGCTCGACCACCTCGACGCCAACTATCTACGTTCGTCCGACGCTCCACACTTCATTCTGCGCCAACCTTGGGCGACAGACGCACGAAATCCGTCATTCGAGCCTCCCGACACCCAACTGGCCATCGAGTGTTCCTACCATCAGGTGGCGGTCGACCCGCTATGGCAGCTCCTGGAACGCCAAACAGACCGTTGCGGTTCGCTGCGACCTATCGGTACCGTTACGACGGAATCCAACCGGTGGGTGGTGGTGCCGACAGCGCCGACGGGCGACGCAATCGTTGCCCGATTTCAGCTGTATCAGGGATGGTTTTTCCAGATTAGAGCCGTTGCCTTCAAACCTCCGAACGTTTTCATGGAGAACGACCATGGCCAAGAATGGCGTTTCGTGGCAGCCACGGCGCCGGACCTGCACGTGCTACAACCAGCTTCGACCCTGGGATACAGTCTGTCGTTCCTACCTGTCTCCGTAGGACGCCTCCGGTTCGTCAATGGTTGGGCGGGCGACCTGTCCGTCTCGTTTTATGAGATCCCTCTGGCGCGGGCTACGGGATAGCCCGGGCGGCGCGGGTCTGACTGGCGCATGCAGCTTGGGTTTCATGCCAGACCGAACGTGCCGCCCGGGTCACCGATCCTGCCACCTCGTGCGTGTCGCCAACCGCTATGCCGAACCGGTGCACCGGCGGGTCTCGAGCGAGATCGCCTTCCGGACGGACTTTTGCGGCACTTCGGATTTGAGTGGGGTCTGCTGATGACGGGAGGATCCGCGAGCGCCTAGCGGGGCTCCACCAATCTGAGGTTGTTCGAAGACCTGAGATGGAGGACCCTCGTGGAGACCGACCTACGCGTGCATTGGAGTGGATGATCGGACTGCCTGGTGTCCGGATCCTTGGTTGTGAGGACGGACCCGGTGGCGAGGGGAAGGTCCACGTGGAAACGACGGCCGATCGCAGCGGGTGTCTGGGCTGCGACAGCGTCTACCGGGTGAAGGACCGGCCGGCCGTCGAGCTCGTTGACCTCCGCCTCCAAGGACGAGTGGCCCGGCTGGTGTGGCGCAAGCGCCGGTTGTGGTGCCCGAATCCGGACTGCGGGACGGGTACGTGGACCGAAGTCGACGATGATATCGCCGGTTCCGGTCAGGTCCTCACGGCCCGGGCGGCCCGGTGGGCCACGAACAGGTCCGACGACGGGCCCGGAGCGTGAGGCCGGTTCCCGATAGCTGAGCCACTCGCTATGCGAGCTGAATCTGTTGTTGGCGGAGCCAGGCCTCGACGAGCTCGACCGGGGTGAGCCAGCCGTGGGCGCTGTGCGGCCTGTTGATGTTGTAGTCGATCCTCCAATCCTCGGTGAGTACTTGGGCTTCGAGCAGGGAGTCGAATTGCTGGCCGTTCAGGTGCACGTCCCGCATGCGGCCGTTGAAGCTCTCGATCCAGGCGTTCTGCCAGGGGCTGCCCGGGTCGATGAAGACGGTGCCGGTGGCGTTGAAACGGCACCAGTCGGCCACCGCGTAGGCGATGAACTCGGGACCGTGGTCGAAGCGCACGTAGGCCGGGGCTCCTCGCTCTCGGGCCAGGCGCTCGAGGCACGACACGACCCCGCCGGCGTCGATGCTGCGGGCCACGTCGGTGGCCAGCGCCTCTCTCGTGAACTCGTCGATGACATTCAGGACCTTGAGCAGCCTCCCGTCGGCGGTCTGGTCGAACTGGAAGTCCATGGCCCACACCACGTTGGGCCGGATGGGGCAGAAGGCTCCGACGGCGACGCCGATGCCGCGCAGGGGTCGCTTCTTCTTCCGATAGGGCACACGCAGGCCTTCTGCCCGCCAGAGGCGGTGGATCCGCTTGGCATAGACCCGCCAGCCGGCGTCCTTCGCCGCCCGGGCCGCTCGGCGCCACCCCCAGCGGGGACGCCGTCTCGAGAAGTCGCGGAGGAAGGCCCGGAGGGCGAGCTCGTCGTCGCTCGGGATCGGGGCGGGAAGGCGCTGGGTGGAGCGAGCCTGGCCGACCACTCGGCAGGCCCGGCGTTCGGACACCCCGAACTGGGACCGGAGGGCGCAGACAGCCCGCCGGCGGCAGTCCGGGGTCAGAAGTTTCCCCGGTTCAGCTCCTTCAACATGTCGTTGTCCAAAGACAGGTCGGCCACGATCTTCTTCAGGCGCTGGTTCTCTTTGCGCATGTCCCGCAGCTCCTTGGCGTCGTCGGCCTTCATGCCTCCGTACTGGTTTCGCCAGCGGTGCCAGGTCGACTCGGTGATCTCGAGGTGTCGAGCGACCTCGTCGACGGTCTGGCCTTCGCCGAGGAGCTTCTCGCCTTCGGCCAGTAGCCGGACGATCTGCTCAGGGGTGTGGCGGCGTCGTTTCATGCTGTGGAGTCCTCCATTCTCCCCATGTTGGGGATCGGACTCGCACAAGGGGTGGATCAGCTCACGGGGATCCGGTCACGTGAACGAGGTGGCCACAGAACTCGGCTGTGACTGGCACACGGTGAACGGCACCGTCGTCGCCTACGGCGAGGCCCTGCTCGAGGCCGACGTCGACCGGGTTCACAACGCTCATGTTGCGTCTCGGCCCCTACCATCGCCAGTCGATCTCGACCCAGCTCGTCGATGTCCGCCATGGACAAGCCACGTTGAGGGCGGCGAAGAGGTCGACGGTGCCGTGGCGCTTGTCGTCGTGGGTCATGGTGCCGGCCCGGCCCGGCTTCATCGGCAGCGACGGCTGGGTGCGGTCGAGGGCCTGGACCTGGGTCTTCTCGTCGAAGCTGAACACCACCGCCCGCTTCGGGGGATCCAGGTAGAGCCCGACCACGTCGACCAGCTCTCCTAGAAGTGGGGGTCGTTCGAGACCTTGAGTCGTCACCTGCCAGGGCTTGAGGTTGTGGTCCCGCCAGATCCGGGCGACGGTGTCCTTGCCGATGCCCAGGTACTCGGCGAGGGTGCGGGTCGACCAGTGGGTCGACCCGTCGGGCGGGACGAAGGGTTGGTCATCCGCACCACCTCGGCGACGTGCCGCTCGGCAACCTCGACTGCGGCCCCGTCCCTTGGCGATCACGCCGAGCCGCCGACGCCTTGATCCTCGAAGCGCCACGCCACCGTCGACCGTGTCGGCGTCCACTACGGAGCCCCGGGCGATCTCCTCGTTCGGACCCCGTCTGCCGCCCACAGGAGTGCCTTTGCCTGACGCACCGGGCGGTGCGGCAGCGAGGGCGAGCGCACCATGCGCTCCAGCTCGGTCCGGTCGCTACGCGACAGACCAACGGTTCTGCGGATCATCACTGGCATGCTGTCCGCTAGCCCACCAGACTCTTTCAAGTCGGATCGCTAGCTGACGGAGTACCGGCCCGTATCGGGACCTTCGTCACTGAACTATAAGTTGTAGAGGGTGCCGTGGCACTCGGTGACTGACGCCAGGCTCGCCGCCTACCGCGGACGCTCGTGTCTGTCCAAAGTGTGAAACAGTCCGCAGTCCAGCACCGTCTCGAACGAGCGCTCCAGGTGCGCCAGCTCGAACGCGTCGCGGCGAGGGTGTCGGCAGAGACCTTTCTGCTTGGCGACGACCCGCCGTTGGTGACCGTCATCAGCGAGGAGACGGGCGCCCGACGCGGCGATGTGGTCTGGTTCTCGAGGTCGGGGCTCCATGCCCTTGGCCGCGTCGAGGTGCTTGCCCATGACGGCTTCGATGACCGCGACAAGGATGCACGCCATGGCCTGTCCGGCGCACCCGTGACTCGGTGAGTGGAACACCGGGCAAAGCCAAGAAGTCCTTCAGCACCCGGACCCGGCGTCCCACCCCTTGGAGGGCCTCGTAGTAGTGGACGACCGTCGCGGTGGGCGTCGTCGACCTGTCCAGCGAGGTGGCAAGGACGTAGCGGCCCTCAAGGAGGTCGGTCTCGTAACAAAGGACGTCGTTGAACGTCCACGAGAACGACCGGCGCGGATGTGGGTGACGAAGCGCCCGCGGCGCCCGAGTCCCGCAGCATCGGGGCTCTGGCAGGCTCCGATCTTGGCCGGATCGGCGAGGAGTCCCGCGGCCACCCGCTCGGACAGGGCGACGAGCTTGTCTGCGGTGGCGACGAGCAACTGCTCCCAGCGCAGATCGGGGCGGCGGTGGCCCTCGGTCGAGCAGACCACCCCTAGCGGACGACCTCGGTGGCCTTCGTCGTCCCATCGATCTGATCCAGCGACGGCCTTTCGTGGCGGCAAACCGGCGCCGGTATTCGCGGTCGTCGCCGGGATGGGCATGTCACATCGACAGGAGCGGCGCTTTCGTGACGTACGTTCCCGTCATTCGGCGGAGCTGGTGGGGCTCTACCGCGTCGCCGGCGGCTGCGGCCACCCGACCGGAGACAGGCCCGAGTAGGCGGTCGGGTCTGCCACGACGGCTCGTGCCGGTTCGACACGATGGGTTGCTCGAGGACTTCATCATCATGGAGCAGGAGGCTCGCCCCGCTCTGCCGCGGCTGCCTCCGTGAAGGTCTGCCCTCTGCGATCTGCGCTTCGACTGGCGCCCGGTCGAGAATCCGGCCGACTGATCAGCTCCTCTCACCCACCGGTCCGATCGACCGTAAGGCCGCGGTTACTGACTGGCGAAGGAATCGACCTGCGACCGGACCACACTGAAGTAGCTGAACGAGTGCGCAGTGTCAGAGAACACCTCCTCAGTCACCGGCACCCCAAAGATCGCCAAATCGTAGGCCATGACGTCGGCCTGCTCAGGTGGCATCAGCTCGTTCGTACCGTTGAACAGGAGCCAACTCGTGGCGCGCGCGTTGGCGTTCACGTGCCCGAACGGTGACCATGTCTGCTCGAGGTTCTGGGTACAGGTCGTGCCGCGGCAGTTGAGGGCCATCGAGTCCTCGTCGATATGGACCCGACCCGTGTTGTTGTTGAGGGACGCCCAATAGCTCATCAGCCTTACGAAATCGAATGGGGAGCTCAGGGTTATGACGTGTCGCACGGGCGTTCCCGCGTCGTCAAGTGATTCGGCCGCGAGGGCTACGAGAAGCCCACCGGACGAACCTCCGAGCAGCGTGACCCGAGAAGCGTCGCCGTTAAACCAGGGGGCGACGAGGCGTGCAACGTTGGTCGCCGTGACAATGTCGTTGGGCTGGACCGGGAATGCGCCCCCGACATCGTCGGAGTAGTTGGCATCGAACACGAGAAAGCCATCGGTCTGCAAATCTTTGGCGACGAGGGGCTCGAGGCTGACAGTGGCTGACGAGCGGAATCCGCCGCCGTGGACCAGCACGATGATCGGGGAGTTGGGCGTGGTAGCCGGGTAGACGGCGGCGGTTTCGAGCGTCTCGGGGCCGTACTGCAGGGTTACCGGCGCTGGCTTCCCGGTCCCAGCGGGATCGGTCGCACCCGCAGTGGACGCCAAAACAGGAATGGACGCCATACTGCACACCCCGACGAGTAGGGCCGCCAGCCGCTTCACGTCTTCAGGCTAATGCAACCGACCGGACTGTGCCGGGGCCGCGCTGCCGGGGCGGTCCCTGGTAGAGTCGTCATCAAGCCTCGAGCCGAATTCGCCTCTGTTCTGCGGTTTCATGATCGCCCCGGGGCGACCACCCTGCTGGGCCCTATGGTCAAGCAAGCCGCGTGCCGCCGCGGTAGGGACCGAGACCACCCAGAAGAGCCCCTATCCGTCGACCGCCCGGCGTCGACAGCTGTCGAACGCTCGACCTCGACGATCAAGAACCCGTAACCACGAATGTGGCGCCTGGCTTCTGCCGCGAGATGTTGCTCGCACTCCTCGCCGTCACGCTCGCCTGCGCCCTGGTCATCCGCAACTCGGGTGGCCGTTCTGGACTCTGTGCTCCTCGCACCGAGCGATGACCGGCTGATCGAAGATGGCCCGGGTGGCCGTTCTGGACTCTGTGCTCCTCGCACCGAGCGATGACCGGCTGATCGAAGATGGCCCGGGTGGCCGGTGGGAAGGCGGTCGATCCGTCGATGCAGATCAGCGTGGGGCCTGGCATCCCCAGTCGCTGTGAAAGATCACGCCCGGTGGCGGCCGACGGGTCAGACCCCGAGGCCGAGGCGACCAACGACCTCATCCAGCGCCTCTTCGGTCCGTGCACCGAGCTCGACCGGAGCTACGTCGGGGACATCACCTACGTAATGACCTGGGAAGGCTGAGCATATCTGGCCACCGTCATCGAACTGGCCTCCCGCCGGGGGGTCGGGTGGGCCCTGGCCGACCACATGCACCGAGCTGGTCGAGGAGGCGCTGCAGATGGCCTTTCTGACCCGCCGGCCGTCACCGGGCGTGATCTTCCACTCCGACCGCGGACAAACCGTTCTCCATCAACGATCAGCCGGGAGCTGCGCCGCAATGCGGCCACCCGGGCGGGGCCATCGGGCTATCGGGCCATCAACGCACAGTGGCACGCGGACCGGCGAGCGAGGAGGCCCAAGGTGGCCAAGCTCGCCGCCAACATGGAGCTCCGTTCTTTTGTCCAAGATCGTCTGGCCGGATTGATCACTCGGCCCGACGGAAGGTCCCCGGCCCGACGGTCCGCTTTATCGGTCGGCGGCACGGACGACGCCAGGACCGCCGGTGGGCGAAGGCGTGGAGCCCAGAGCAGATCTCGCGCCTACGAGTCGACTTCCCCAATGATGAGACGATGAGGATCTCTCCCGAGGCGATCTATCAGGCGCTATTCATCCAGGGTCGGGGAGCCCTGCGCCGAGAGCTGACCGCCTGTCTTCGCACCGGCCGGGCTTTACGAGTTCCCAGGGCCCATACGCAGGGACGGGGCAAGAAGTTCATCACTCCCAAGGTGATGATCAGCGAACGGCCCGCAGAGGCTGAAGACCGGGCGGTGCCCGGGCACTGGGAAGGCGATCTGATCATCGGCCTGAACAAGTCGGCGATCGGCACGCTGGTCGAGCGGACCACCCGTTTCACCATGCTGTTGAACCTGCCGCCCATGGACGGCACCACGGAACCATCGAGCCCGTGAAGAATGGGCCGCCGCAGGGCGGCCACGGCGCCAAAGCTGTTCGTGACGCCATCGCTGCCACTATCGGGACTCTGCCCGAACAACTCCGCCGATCGCTCACCTGGGATCAGGGATCCGAGATGGCCCAGCACGCGCAGCTTCGTGTGGACACAGGACTGGCCATCTACTTCGCCGACCCTCACAGCCCTTGGCAGCGCGGAACCAACGAGAACACCAACGGTCTGCTCCGCCAGTACTTCCCCAGGGCACTGATCTCTCCAAGCACCATCCCGACGACTTGCTCGCGGTCGTCGCCGCACTCAACGGCAGACCGCGCAAGACCCTCGGTTGGAAGACGCCCGCCGAATCACTCGATCACCTTCTACAATCGGCTGGACAAGGTGTTGCTACGACCCCTTGAACCTGAGCAGTACACCGGCAAGGACTACGCCACCCTCGCCAAGGACTGCGGCGTGGTGCTGTCGGTCGGATTGGCCGGTGAGTGCTGGGACAACGCGGTGGGGGAGAGGTTCTTCGCCACCATCAAGCGTGAGCTCATCGACACCCGAGCATGCCCGACGCGGGCAGGACTCCGACGCGGGCAGGACTCCGACGCGCCATCTACGACTACATCGAGGGTTGGTCACGATATGCGGGTGATCCACCACCTGGTCCGGGGCTCTTGAGACGATGGGTCCGGTGGCATTCGAGCCCGCCCTGGGGCGGTCTGAGGGAGAGCACGATGACCGCCTGATCACCCTTGGCCACCCGCTGCTCGACGCCTATCTCGAGCTGGTAAGCGCTCGGGCCCGGTGGAATACGGTGCTGGCGACCGCTTTCGATCTGAAGGTCTTCTTCTCGGTGGTGGTCAAGGACCCGGCCGAGGTGGCGACGGCCGACGTGTTGGCCTTCATCAAGAAGCAACGTCGGCCGCGCCGTGGGGTGAAGGTGGTGCGGATCGAAGACGGCGAGGGCCGGTCAGCGGGCGGTGCGTCGGAGTGCCCCGGATCCGGGCACCGCGAACCTTGCCGCGGGTGATCGACCCTGACCAGGTGGACGGGTTCATGGCGGCGCTGCGTACCCGGCGGGACCGGGCAATGGTCGAGGCGATGTTGCTGGGCGGCCTGCGCCGGTGCGAGGTGTTGGGCCTTCGATTGAAGGATCTTCACCCCGGCGAGCGCCGGGTTTTCATCGCCGACGGCAAGGGCGGCCACCAGCGGGTCGTCCCGGTCTCGACCCGGTTCTTTGCCACGGTGGCCGACTACTTGGACGTCGAACGGCCACAGCCCTCGCCCACCGATCGGCTGTTCGTCGTGTTGAAGAGCCAGCGCCGCGGGCAGCCGCTCAGCGCGGCCGGGCTCGATGAGATCGTCGCCGGCGCCCGGCGGCGACGCCGGGATCGACCCACCTCACGTGCCACCAGCTGCGCCACACTTGCTTCACCCGGCTGCGGGAGGTGGGCATGGCCCTCGAAGCGATCCAGGCCCAGGCCGGGCATCGCTCGATCGAGTCGACCCGCATCTACCTCCACCTGGCCAACGACTGGCTGGCGGGCGAGTACCGGCGGGCCACCGAAGCGATCGACGCGCAGGCGATGGAGGTACCGTGACCCCCGGCGCGCTGGCATCGGCATCCGATCAAGTCGACGTGGTAGCCGACTATCGGGCGGCGATGCAGGCTGTGGGACGAAAGACCGGTCGGTCCACTATGCAGGCAGCCTGGACCTTCTGCGCCAAGGTCGAGCGAGCCGGCGGCTGGGAGCAGATGAGCCGAGCGCGCCAGCTCGACGCCATCAGGAAGGCCCGCTCGTTCGCGTCGTGGCTGATGGTGACCCGTCGTCTCGTCGATGCCGACATATTCGGCCGGGTCGACCTCTGGCTCGGCGTGGCGGCCCGCAGCTACCGTCCCGAGGCCTACGCCTGGTTCGCCGGCGTCTGCGCCGCCCTCGGCGTGGGCCGCAGCGACGTCACCTTGCAGTGGAACGCTTTGGCCAAGGTCACCGCAATCACCGGCGTGCCGGACCAGGTGGGCGACGAGGAGTTCACATGCGCCTCTGGTGCCATCCTCGGCGCCTACGCCTCCCGGGGAAGGCCCGAGTCCGGCCGGAACATGGCGTCCATCCTCCATCGGCTGCGGCTCACGTTGTTCCACGCCGGGCGACTCGCGGACCATCGGCGCCCTCCCCGACACCAGCCGGTGTCGATCACCGGCTGGGCGGCTGTCGCCCCCGGCTTCGCCGAGGCCGCCCGGCGCTACGTCGAGCAAGTGGCCCTCACCCTGCGCCCGGCCACGGTCAAGCACATCGAGCACCATCTCCGTCGCTTTGGGACCTGGCTCGCCGAGCACCAGCCCGATGTCGCCAGTTGCGCCGACCTCGAACGGCATCACATCGAGGCGTTCAAGTCGTGGCTGGCCGGCCGTCCGAGCCGCCGGACCGGAAAGCCGTTGCGCAAGCTCCGGACCGAGATGCACCGACGGATGCTGGGCAATGGCTACTGCGCCCGGCCGGTCGAGATGGGCTGCCACTTCGAGTCCATTTGCGAGTCGTGCACGTTCTTCGTCACGACCGTCGACTTCCGCCCCACCCTTCAGCGTCAACGATCACCCCGACGCCGGGCACTCCTGTCCTCGAACCGTCCAGCGCCGAACCCTCTCGGCGTCCACGGTGGAGCGACGGGCAATCTCCTCGTTCCCGGCACCATCGGCAGCCCAGCGGGCCACCTTAAACGGCTATACTATCCTCAGCGACGGGTTACTAGCCCAAGAGACCCGGCGTCGATCTGGGTCTTGCGATAACGGTGAGCTTCAATCGCTAGACGCTACACTGCTCCAGTGCAGACCTCCTCTGGACCATCGGCATCGCGGAGATAGGGGCGAACGGTGGAGGGCACATTCAGCCAGTTCCTCATCGTGCCCGCCAGCTCTCTTAAGGTCGTCAATGTGGGCATCGAGCAAAACGGTTAAGAGTGAGCCTTCCCGAAATCTTTTCCTCCCAAGCCACGGACCGGCCCCAGCCGGCGAGAAGGAACGGGCCATGGGATCGATGGCGTCTCACCATTTCCGCGGCGGTCGTCGTGGCACTAATGTTGAGCATGGCCAGCACCGCTCTTGCAATCGAATCACTGCGAAGGACCCAAAGCGGTCCTGGCCCAGCGACGAGCCTCGTCTATCCGACGAACGGTACAACTCTCTCGGGCAGGTCCGGTCTTGATGCGGTTGCAATCAGTCCTAAGGTAAAGGCGGTCGAGTTTCTAGCAACGGGCGGGACATTGGACAACACAAAGGTTGCCACGGCATCGTTATCGTTCTCAGGATGGGCAGCGTTCTGGGATACGACGACCGTGGCGAACGGTAGCTATACCTTGGTCAGCGTGGGCTACGACAGTACAGGCCGCAGCAGTCCGAGTTCCAGTGTCACCGTTTCCGTCAAGAATCCTGGTTGAGCCTGGTACTTGCAAGAATCCTGGTTGAGCCTGATACTTGGTTGGCGGGCTCGGCATCCAGCGATTCAGTAGTTCCAGCACCATCGGCTGATTCCGCCACACGTCCTTCTTGCTGGCGATTTCCGAAACTCGCCAGGGACGATCATCGAAGTTCCCCAGTTGATGGACCGGGGAGTTTTGCTTCATTTTACTCCTTGACCTTGGCGACCCCCCATTCGGAGCCCTGCGGTGCGGGCCCGATGCGAGCGCAGATGGTTGCCGCCGCCATGCTCGATCGCCTGCTGCACCGGACCGTCGTATTCAATCAACATCGACGGCGAGAGCTACCCGCCTGCCTTCGAGGGCGGCCCGGTGGCATCGGGCGGCCAGATCGGCGGCCGTGTAGTAGGTCTGATAGCCAGCGTTGATCGAGGCCCGGGTCAATCCGACAGCCAGCATGGACTTGCCGACACCGGGTGGCCCGATCAAGAGCACATTGGTGGCGTCGTCGAGGAAGCGCAGGGTGCCGAGCTTGCTCATCAGCTTCTTGTCGACCGAGGGCTGGGCAATGAAGTCAAAGTCCTCGAGGGTCCACGGCGACGGCACATAGGCGAGTCTCACCGGGCATCGGGCCGTCGAAGATCTTCCCCCACGAGCTCACCCCGAGGTTGGTGGTCATGACGATGGAGCTCTTGAGATAGCGCTGGGTGATGACCTGCAAGAGCGCGGCCGCTGTCGCTTACCAGCCGCATGGGACCGGTTAGCCGCTGATTTTGCCAGCGGCATGGGACCACCCCCGTTGCCAGTTATGGGACCACCCTGACCATCCACCGACGCCGGCCGAAGAGACATTCGGCTGAGCCTCCGAAGCCAATGCGGAGGAGGCCTCGTGGCGTTCAGGGAGGCACCCTGGCGATCCTCCTGGTCGTCCAGGTGAAGGATGCGACCGATTTCGGTCTTACTTTTGGTCGTCTGGAGAACCAGAGCCTCGAATATTCCGCTCGATTCTTCGTAAACCTGGACCGTGTCAACCCGAGATCGCGCCTGTGAGCTCAGAGTCGCGAACTTCTTCCAGTTGGGCGCGTTCCATGGGGGTTCGCTCCAGCAGAAGATCCAAGACATGGCAGCGGACCAACTGGGCGAGTTCAATGCCAGCTCCTATCGTCGATATCGTGAGTTCGGGCCGCCCCCATTATTCTCCGGGTGCACGAAAGGTCCGGTCTTCAAGTCCCCAACCGGCACCGCTGCAGCTAGGAGATCCCGGACTCCTCGGCTACCCGTGGTGAACTGACCGCGTAGGTGGTGCCAAGGGCAGCCGCAGGCCGACAGTCACCGGCGTCAGCTGCAGCCAGGAGGGTGGTCCGGCAGCGTCGCGGAGCAGCGAGGCACGCTAGTCCGCACGGGCGGACGATCCGGTCGGTCCAGGACCGCTCGGTGACGGTGGCGCCACCTCGACCAATGCCTCAGAACACTTGGTGTCGTCTGCGGCCGGGAGCGTGGCTCGGTGACAATGGGTTCTGAATCTCCGGAAGCGTGAAGGTCAGGTGGTCGGTCTACGATCACTTGTCGTGGGAGTCGCGGATGTCGGGCACGCGTCAACGGCGATCGGACCTACGTGCTCGGAATCAGCTCCCGCCGCGTCGATCGCCGGATACCCATCTCGCCACACCTGGGCGCCCGACATCGTTGCTGTGCTTTGGTTGTTCCTTGCAGCCGGGTCGGCACTTGTTCCCGCCCTCGCCCGGGGATCGTCTCTCGGGCCGTTCGATCTCCTTTCGGGATTCGGTCTCACCCTTCAGCGGGGGAACATGGTGCACAACGCAGTGGCTGCCGACCAGATTCAGCAGATGATCCCATGGAACACGGTGGCTTGGGTCCAGGTACACCAGGGACACCTTCCCCTCTGGAACCCCTACAGCTTGATGGGACTGCCGCTTGCCTTCAACTGGCAGTCGGCTTCCTTCAGCTTGCCCACACTGATCGGCTATCTGGTACCTCTCCATCTCTCGTACTCGGTGGAGATGTTCACGAAGTTGGTGATCGCCGGCACCGGCGTGTACCTCCTCTCGAGGGTTCTGGCTGTGGGACCTCTTTGCAGCGCGTTCGCCGGAACCGTATTCATGCTCTCCGGACCTCTGATGGGATGGCTGGGATGGCCCCTATCCTCCGTCATGATCTGGGCCGGGTGGTTGTTTGCCGCGACCCTGCTCCTGGCCCGAGGACAACGGCGTGCCCGTTCGGGCGCGCTTCTTGCCGTTGTCACCGCGTTCTCCATCTATGGCGGCTCCCCAGAGGCCACGGTCATGTTGGCCATGGCCCTTTTCGTCTTCATGGGGGTCCTGTTCGTGATCAGAGCTCGCTCCCGATCCGGACCCCTCTTGCGGCCTGCGGTCGACATCACCGTGGGAGGGCTTGCCGGCTGTGCGTTAGCTGCACCGCTCCTGCTGCCGGGCTTGCAGCTCATCAACGTGTCGGCCCGAGGTACGGAGAGTGCCGGTGGGAACTTACCGCCCCACGACATCATCAATCTGGCGTTCCAGAGCTACTACGGATTGCCGACGACTAAGAGCCTCTGGTTCGACTCGTTCAACTACTACGAGACTGCGGCTTACATCGGCGTGATCGGTGTCGTCATGGCATTCGTGGCCGTTGCGGTTCGCTGGCGAAGGCCGCACGTCACCGCATTCGCTTCGGTCGCCGCGTTCATGGGAGCCGTCGTTTTCTTCCATCCGGTGACATCCGTGCTCAAGGCATTCCCGTCCGGGGAGTCGGTGATCTGGACCCGAGCTCTGATGCCATGTGTCTTTGCACTTGCCGTGCTTTCAGGCATCGGTCTGGAGACATTGGTTGTTGCCTCTGCTGAGCGGAGGGTGAGACGTTGGGCTTGTGTCACCTTTGTCGTGACAGCTCTAGGGCTCGGCGCGCTCGCGGTCAATTGGGCCCTCACATACGCGCCTGGGCCTCCCCAGGGAAACGTCGGACAACGGCAGAAAGCGGTGTGGCAATTCCTCCAATTCCTCCGGTCGGCGGCCATCGAACAATCTCGGATTCGAGGCTGGAGCTTTGTGTGGCCCGGAGTGGAGGTCATCGCAGGCCTCCTCGTCGTAGGGGCTCTCACGTTGTATCAGCGTCAGAGTCGTGAGTCTTTACGAGGCGCGCGAGGGCGTAATGCCGGCAGGCTGGGGGGCCTGACGCTCCTAGTAGTCGAGACGACCTTTTTGATTGCCGTCGGCGCACCTCTCTGGTCTTCATCTGCCAAATTCTTCGAGACGACCCCCGCTGTCGACGCACTTCAGCGGGCCGTCGGAACGTCGACGGTGGGATTCACCGCGTGCACCGGGATCGTCGGGGGTTATCCGGGGGCCGCGGGATCCGGCGGGCAGATCGGCCAGAGCCTTGGCATTCTTCCCAACGCCAACGCCGGCTACGGGATCAAGGAGTTCGCAGCTACCGATCCGCTCATGCCCAGCGCCTACTATCGGTCTTGGTCCCGAGCCACCGGGCGTCAGTTGTCCAGCTTCTATCAACCGGCCTTCTGCCCCGTCATCACAACGGCTGATGTTGCTCGCTTGTACGGCGTCAGGTTCGTTCTCGAGCCACACGGCGCAACACCTTTGGCGGGCGGAGTCTTCGTCATGACGCTAGGAGGCGAAGAGCTCATCCAGGTTCCTGGCGCGGCGCCAGCCACACTTACCCCAGATCCTTCCCATGTGTTCCCTTCCGACCGGGTGAAGGGCTCACCAATTCGAGTCAGATATCCGAACCCCTCGACTTTGAAACTGGAGACTGATTCAGACACATCCCAGGTCCTCCGCGTGCGACTGACAGACGTCCCTGGCTGGCATGGCACCATCGACGGCCGGGCCCTCCCACTCCGACCATTCTCCACCGTGATGCTCCAAGCCGACATTCCGCCGGGCCGACACACCGTGGAATTCGACTTACTGGCCGACAACGTTCACGGTCGGCCTCGTCCTCGCTGCCTGTAGTGCGGTTGGGCTTGCTCTCATGCTGCTGATCGAGAGGATCCGTAGAAGCCGCGATCCTTTCCGGCACATCCGGACGACCGGTCGGACAATCCAGATGTAGCGCAGCTCCTTCCTCGAACGTCAGCGCCGGCGGAGCCGCCATTGTGCGAGCCTGACGCCGACAAGGTCGGTGGCGAGGTCGGCCAGTCGGTTGTCGTAAAGCCCTTCGTCGACGATGGGAATACCAAGTGGCTTCTCCGACTGAACCGGCCTGGGTCTGATGGAGACTCGCTGGTTTTGGTTCTCAGGCCACAACTGGCTGAGATCCTTGACGGTAGTCGGCTTCAGCTTCGGCCGGCGTACGGTCCGTCGAGTGCTGAGTGCAGTCGCTCATTGAACCACGACACCCAGCCACAGGTGGCCGGTTCGAGGTCATCGAGACCCTTCCAGGGGCCGCTGTTGGCAACCAGCGCGGCCGGGTTGCGGTGCAGCTCGGTTTTGAACAGCCCCATGACCGATTCGGCCATCGCGTTATCGAAGCTGTCGCCGACAGTGCGGATGGAGGGAGCAGCGCCGACGTCATCGAGGCGTTCGGTGTAGAGAATCGACGTGTACTGCTCAGGTTCAAGGGGTCGTAGCAACACCTTGTCCAGCCGATTGTAGAAGGTGATCGAGTGATTCGGCGGGCGTCTTCCAACCGAGGGTCTTGCGCGGTCTGCCGTTGAGTGCGGCGACGACCGCGAGCAAGTCGTCGGGATGGTGCTTGGAGAGATCAGTGCCCTGGGGAAGTACTGGCGGAGCAGACCGTTGGTGTTCTCGTTGGTTCCGCGCTGCCAAGGGCTGTGAGGGTCGGCGAAGTAGATGGCCAGTCCTGTGTCCACGCGAAGCTGCGCGTGCTGGGCCATCTCGGATCCCTGATCCCAGGTGAGCGATCGGCGGAGTTGTTCGGGCAGAGTCCCGATAGTGGCAGCGATGGCGTCACGAACAGCTTTGGCGCCGTGGCCGCCCTGCGGCGGCCCATTCTTCACGGGCTCGATGGTTCCGTGGTGCCGTCCATGGGCGGCAGGTTCAACAGCATGGTGAAACGGGTGGTCCGCTCGACCAGCGTGCCGATCGCCGACTTGTTCAGGCCGATGATCAGATCGCCTTCCCAGTGCCCGGGCACCGCCCGGTCTTCAGCCTCTGCGGGCCGTTCGCTGATCATCACCTTGGGAGTGATGAACTTCTTGCCCCGTCCCTGCGTATGGGCCCTGGGAACTCGTAAAGCCCGGCCGGTGCGAAGACAGGCGGTCAGCTCTCGGCGCAGGGCTCCCCGACCCTGGATGAATAGCGCCTGATAGATCGCCTCGGGAGAGATCCTCATCGTCTCATCATTGGGGAAGTCGACTCGTAGGCGCTTGGAGATCTGCTCTGGACTCCACGCCTTCGCCCACCGGCGGTTCTGGCGTCGTCCGTGCCGCCGACCGATAAAGCGGACCGTCGGGCCGGGGATCTCGACTCGGCACCCGGATCCACCGATCACTCGCCACTGGGCGTCGGCAACACCGCCCGGTTCCCCATATTGACCTTTCCCCCGCCGGCGGCGTCCGCTACCAAGCCCATGGCCCGATGTCACCCTCCCGAACAAGCTCAGGATGAGATGGCTGGAAGGTCCGGTCTGACCGGGGCTGACCTGCGCCTCTGTCCGAAAACGGCCTCCGGGGCCGGTCGCCGTCCCATCGACCACCGGAAGCTGAGGACGCATTGAGAAAAGTGGTCGACCGCTGCCCAACCCCGCCGGGATCTTTGTCTGGACTTCCGGGCGCACGCACCCCGCCGGGTGTGGCTCGCCGAGGATCTACACCGAGCTGCACGATGTCGCCGAGGAGCGAGCTGGTCCAATCGGACGGGATGAATCACGTCTTGAAAGGCCATGGATCGGCAACAGCGGTGATGACGAACGTTGAAGTTCCATCTCGGAGTCTCGCCTGATCCCTGATTAGGACTAAAGACTCCATGCCGTCCTACCGATGCCCCGTGCTGAAGGAAGGGGCTGGACGATGAAGCGACGGTTGTACCTGGCATTTGCCTTGATTCCGCTACTGCTGGTCGCTCTACCGACACAGGCCGGAGCAGTCTCACCCTTCGCCGAGTTCCAGTTCAACGACAGTTCGCACGTTGTGACGTTGACCGTCCCGACCCCGTCATGTCCTCGAAACCTCGGCGTCAGTGGTCCCATTTGTGCGTGGACGCTGGTTCTGACAGAACCGCTCGTGCCTGGCCAGCCGGCCATCGGTAGCACGACTGGAACATCGGGCGTCCTCACCATGAAATATCCGTCATTCTGCGGAGTCCTTCAGGCGGACGCACTGGTCGGGCCCTCGCTGCGAAAAGAGGTTGGGCATCGACACCTGATCAATACCTGTTCGTGTCCTTCCACCAATCGCATGTCACTAACTTCTGACGTTGAACCTGCCTCCGGCGTGGGCGGTACCGGGTTTGATGAGCTGGTGCTCGGACTCGGACTGCTTGCCTTAGCAGGAGCCATTGTCCGCCGCAAGAGGACGGGTGTGATCCGGGGCGTCGCGCAGCGGATCGACCCGCCGGTGCATTCCTGACTCTGACGAGTCAGTACTCAGCAGCTGCAAGCAGGGGAGGGTGAGTGGGCCGACACAATAGGAACAGCAGAAGACGACTTCTACAGCAGCAATCGGTTCCACGCACTTGAACGTGGACGACACACCTGAACACAGAACGTCGGTGGGGACGATCATGATCGCGCGCCGGTCCATTGCCGTCCTCGCCGCATTACTTTTGGCCGTAGTAGGGGTGGCGGTCGGACTGTCACTTCGCGCCACGGCATCACCCGGGGGTAGCTCGACGCCATCCGATCGGAGCAGCTCCCCACAGGGAAAGCCGATCGTGGGCATTTCGCGCACCAGCGACGGGCAGGGATATTGGCTCGTCGCTACCGATGGTGGCATCTTCACCTTCGGCGACGCCCAATTCTACGGATCGACGGGTGCCCGCACGCTCAACAAGCCGATCGTGGGCATGGCTGCAACTCCCGACGACCACGGCTACTGGCTGGTGGCAACGGACGGTGGCATCTTCACCTTCGGCGACGCCCAATTCTACGGATCGACGGGTGCGCTCACGCTCAACAAGCCGATGGTGGGCATGGCTGCCACTCCCGACGGCCGCGGCTACTGGCTGGTGGCAGCGGACGGAGGCATCTTCACCTTCGGCGACGCCCAATTCTACGGATCGACGGGTGCGCTCACGCTCAACAAGCCGATCGTGGGCATGGCTGCTACTCCCGGCGGCCGTGGCTACTGGCTGGTGGCAGCGGACGGTGGCATCTTCACCTTCGGCGACGCCAAGTTCTACGGATCGACGGGTGCGCTCACGCTCAACAAACCGATGGTGGGCATGGCCTCCACTCCCGACGGCCGTGGCTACTGGCTGGTGGCAGCGGACGGAGGCATCTTCACAGGTGGTGACGCCCAATTCCACGGTTCGAGCGCGTCTGCGCCGCCAGGATCGCCCACTGCGGCGATCTCGAGCGATTCGTCGAGCCTTGGCTACTGGACCGTAACCGACAATGGTCAGGTGTCGGACTTCGGTGCTGCCCCCTCGCTCGGGTCGCCGGCAACCCCGACGACAGATATCTCCGGTTCGGCCAGCACCGCCTGCCTGCCCGACCCAGCTGCAACGATCGCCGCCCTGCCGCGCGACGGAACCTTCAATGGCACCGGCCACTGCTACACGACCCTCGGGATTCAAATCAGGGAGCCGGGGGTTACCGTCGAGGGGGGTACCTACAACGACCCCACAACGGAAACGACGGGACCCGTGAACACCTCGGTCAACCCCATCATCTCGGTGCAAGCTCCCAATGTGACAGTCAAGGACGCGACACTCAATGGGCTCGACACTGACGGCGTCTATGCAAATACAGACGTGGGGGAGGAGGGTATCCAGGTCGTTTCAGGGGGAGGGACTCAAGACGGGGTCGCCACGACCGGGGTAGTCCTCGACAACATCACCACCAACTTCACCTTCGGCGACGGGTTCATCCTTGGATTCGAGCCGCGGCAACCCCCTCCGTCGGTATCCGTCAATAACTACACCATCAATTGGGCCGGCCGCCAGGGACTGACGCTGGCCTATGGAAGCGGCACCTTCAACAACGTGACCGTCAACCAGCCACCCATTGCGCGCGTTGGAGTGGACTTCGAGTCCGACATCGACAACTTTGGACCCTCCGACATCGTCTTCAATCATCTGACCACCAACCAAGGCGTGCTCATCCAATCTCTCGAAGGTCCCGCGACCTTCACCAATTCGACTCTCTCGGACAACATCGGTCTCATCGGAGACGCCGCCAGCTCCGGTAGTCAGGTGACCCTTGACGGGGGGTCTCTGGCCATCCGGAACGATTGGCACGGAACTCCACCCGCGGGGATTTGGGTCGACGGTGCAGGGAATCTCGATTTCGATAACGTGGATATCTATCGCTTGCCCGGGAGCCTGCCCACCACCCAGGCTTGGCTAGCAGTCAACGGGGCACACGTCACTTTCAAACACTCGCTCGGTGCAATTGCTCCGCCCCTCGGCACCAATGATGCCAACTCCACAGTGACGGTGGTCCCCTAGCTAGCGGAGGATGGGGGCGCCGAGACCAAGCAATCGAGGAGGCCGGCGGAGAGCTGACCCCGGTGGTCGGCGTGCGCGCCGCGTGCCGTGCGCTCGGGAAGAGCCGGGCCCATATCTCGACGTCGAAGACCACGTCGAGCTTGCCGCGCAGCTCCTCGGTGTGCCGCCTCCAGGTCTCGACGTCGGCCTGCTCGGGGGGCGGCCGCCGGCCCGCAAACCAGCACTTTCGAAGTGGATGCCTACTTCGATATGGGGGGAGGCCCTGCTGCATCATGGCGGCCTCTTCTTTCCTGGCAATAATGTGATCGCAGGCGCGTTCCAGCTTCTCATCTCACCGCCCGACTCGCTCTGATTGGTCAGCCCGAACAGGCCTTCCGGTGGTGACTCTCTCACCTTCGATCGCTGCCAGGTCTCTTGGACGCAGGATGTGGTTGCGGATGGCCGAGTAGCTCGGTATAACGATTCACCTGCTCGGGCAACTCGCGGGGGGTCGGCCTCGGTCGCATCGACGGCTTATGGCGTCGAATGGCGGGGTCCCCGGCTGCCGCGCTCGCCCACTCCGTCGCCAACCGCCATCGCAGCTCGCGTCGATCGGGCCGCCCGGCGTTCAATCCGACGCTGCAGGTCAGGGACCGTCGATCTTCTGCCAGACCGAGACGTGTTCGGCGCTATCAGCGGAGAACGGACCACGGCGCCAATCGCCCCAGCGTTCGGTCAACGCCATTCCCGACAGCTTGGCCATCAGATCGAGCTCCGACGGCCAGACGTACCGATGAGGTGAAACGAAGGTCCTGAGCTCCCCGTCGATCGACCACCAGTGACGGGAGACGGCGATCTGAGTGCTCACGTCGTACTCCTCGATCCCGACATGGCCAGTCGTGGCGGCGAAGACGTGGTGGCGCTCGCCCGGGGCCAGCCGTTGGAGCTTCGGCACGTAGTTCTCGACGACGAAGAACCCGCCGGGCACGAGGTGGGCGGCGGCATTGCGGAAGGCCGAGATCTGTTCGTCCTGGGTGACCAGTTGGTGATGGTGTTGCGGAGCAGGAAGACCAGACTGAAGTCTCCTTCCACCGCCGCGGTTGCGAAGTCACCGATCGTCACCTCGACTGCGGTCCTCTCCCCAGTACGCAGCTCCTGAGAGCGCAGCTCGTCGACCATGGCGGTCGAGAGCTCGATGCCGTGGACCTCGATGCCCCGGCGGGAGAGCGGCAATGCGACCCGTCCCGACCCGATCCCGAACTCGAGGGCTGGCCCACCTTCTGCTAGTTCCTCGAGGAACCCGACGGTGGCATCCAGCAGCTGAGGCTCGAACAGCTCGGGCCAAAGCTGCGCGTAGTGGGCGGCGATCCACCCGTCGAAGTGGGTCTCTGCCATGCCCCGAGTCTCCCAAATCTGTTGCTGTCGGCAGCGAGGTGCGGCGTCCCGTCGATCGCCACATGTCGCGACGAGGCCACGTGCGCCGACCAAGCGGCGCCGTCCGACGAGGAGCCGACGAGCGGGGCCGACCGCCGCCCGCCGGTGGTTTGGAGCTCTCGGAGTCGGGAATTGTTCCGCCAGGACCGCCGGGCCCTGTTCCCTGCCTTGGGTCCCCGAGGAAGACCGACATGACCACATCGCAGCAGACGGAGGAAGACCGGAACGACGGTGATCCCCAAAAGAGGATCCCGTCGACCAGGACCTCTGTGTCCTGGACGTTCGTCGCCGTCGGGATCGCCGCCCTGGTCGTGATCCTGGTCTTCATCCTGGAGAACCTGCACTCCACCGACGCCGCCTTCTTCGGTGTCCACTGGCGGATCCCGCTCGGACTCGACCTGCTGCTCGCCGCGCTGCTAGGCGCGCTGGCCGTCTTCGTCGTCGGTGCGGCGCGGGTCATCCAGCTCCGGGTCCTCGCCCGACGACGGGGCCGGCGCCCCGCCGGTCAGCACCGGGACAGGAGCGCCCCCACGGCCGGCGGCGAGCTCCCGTAAGTGGATCGCGGCCCGCGGTCCGGGCGTCCCCGAGTCGGCCGGTGGTACCGTCGGCGCCCGGGGACCGGGAACGTCCTCCGCCTCGACGGGGGAGGGCGCCATGATGCGTTACGGAGCGGTGGCCGCTTCGAGTGGCCTGCTGGCGGCGGTTGGCTCGGTCCTCGTTTCGCCGCTGGCCGCCGAGCCGGCCCAGGCGGCGCCGGCCCACCTGATCTCCTGTCAGTCGATGCAGTCGGAGACGGACAGCGCGACGTCGCCCGTGCTGGTGAGCGGATGCCGGCGCCTGCGGGTGACGGGTGGATCGGGCGTGAGCTACGGCGAAGGACCCGGTCCGTACCCGGTCACCTGGAACACGGGAAAGCGGTTCGATTTCAACGCCACGAACAGCTTCCTCCGGTCGCCCTCACGCTGCCCCGAGTCGCTGGCCGAGCTCGATTTCGTCGGTGTCATCGTGTCCTCCTCCGGTCCTTGGACCAAGCCGTTCATCGGTGACACGGTCGCCTTCGACGTCTGCATCACCCACAGCTTGGGAACCGTCGAGCTGTTGCCCGGCACGGTGTTCTCGATCGGATGACCGGAACGCCACCGGGTCGATGGCCAGGCCGACCAGCGTGACCCCGGGGACCACCACGCTCGAGTGGTTCGGCACGGCCACCTTCCGGGTCCGGACGAGGGGTGTCACCCTCTTCTTCGACGCGTACCTCGACCGGCTCCCGGGACTGGAACCGGTCGGCCTGGCCACGGCGGAGGTCGACCAAGCGGACTTCGTCTTCGTGAGCCATGCGCATTTCGACCACCTATGCGGAGCCGACGCGGTGGCACTGCGGACCGGTGCCACCGTGGTCGGTTCTCCCGAATCGGCGCGCTACCTGCGAGCGGGCGGCGTCCCCGACACGCAATTGCTGGTCGTGACCGGTGGTGAGACCGTCGATTGCGGTCACGGAGTGGCCGTCCGGGTCCTCCCCGGCCTCCACTCGTGCCTCTTCGCATCGAGCGACTTCGATTCGGGGATCGACTGCGTGGGAGATCTGGGTGTCAGTGCCCAGGCCCGGGTCGCCGCGGTGGACCGGCTGTTCGCCACGGTGGACCAGGTGCCCGAGCCGGCGGGATCGGCGCTGGTGTCCATGCTCGATCGGAGCTCCATTCACGACGGCGGTCAGTTGGCGTTCCTCCTGACCACCGGGTCGGGCTCCGTCCTGGTCAGCGGCAGCGCCGGGTACTGGCGCGGGATCTTCGCGGGTCTCCGGCCCGATGTCGCGCTGTTGTCGGTGGCGGGGCGCCCCAATGTCGACGGTGAGCCGTTCCAGGGATCGACGGCCCGGTTCGTGACCGAGCAGGCCCAACTGCTCGGGCCGGGACGGGTGGCCCTCTGCCATCACGACCCCCTGTTCCCCGGCGTGCCCGGCACGGACATCGCCGCATCGAAGGCCGCACTGCGCGACACGTCGGCCGGCTATCTCGAGCTGAGCTATGCCGAGCCCGTGCGGCTCCTCGGGTAGCGACGCCGACGGGATCGAGCGCCTGTTTTAGTTCCTTCTTAGCGGCATCCCATCCTTCCCTTACCAAGGTGCGGTCTGATGTCGCCCGGGCCACGCGATGGGTGGGCAGGATCACATCCGGTGGACGGTGGGGCAGTGCCAGCACGTCGGCGGCGAGGCATCGGGGCGGCCCCCGTCGGCGTGCTGGGTCACGATCCGATCTCGACGGCACGCCGGTGAGCTGGGCCGAAGCCGCACGGAACCCCGGTGGCGGGCGGCCCGCCGGCGAATCGCTTCAGCGGACGGCGTCACCGGCCGAAGGATTAGTGTCGTCGAAGCCCATCCGCCGGGCGAGGAGCCGAATGGTACGTCGGAGCACACGCCGCCTGGCCACCATGCTGGGCCTGGTCGCTGTCATCGTGGTCGGGGCGGTGTCGGCCATCGTCGTGCACGTCGCGGCCCAGCCGTCCGCATCGGGGAGACCACCGGTCGCCGCTCCGACACTGCCCTTCTCTCAGGAGGGGATGTACGCCTACTACTACCTCTGGTGGGACACCCAGCACTGGCAGGACACACTTGGACCCAACTATCCCTACGGCCAGACACCCCTCCCGCTGCCGGCGTCGCTCGACGCCACCGGGTGCAACCCGACCAGCCTGTACAACGGGAACATCGAGACCGACGTGCCCGCCACCCTCTTCACCGAGGACGACCAGCTCCAGGTCATCTCCGACGTGTCGAGCGCCATCGCCGCCGGGCTCTCGGGCTTCGCCGTCGACTGGTACGGCACGGGCTCCGCCTCGCAGTCGCCGAGCTCCAACGCCGAGAACCAGCGCCTCGACACCCTGGTCAGAGCCGTCGACCTGGCCCAGGCCGCCGGTCACAACTTCCATCTGTGGCTGTCCTACGAGGCCTCCTCCACCGGGCTGAGCCAGCCCGCCATCAGCGGGGACCTCTCCTACCTGACCAGTGAGTACGGGAACAGTCAGGCCTTCGACCGGAGCAACGACGGCAAGCCCACGTTCATCTGGGTCGGGTCGTACAAGTACTCGACTCCGGTGGTGGCCGCCATCAGCGCCCAGTTCCGGTCCTCGTGGTACTTCGTCGGGGGTTACCAGTGGAACCAGTGGAACACGACGGTCGCCCAGTACTTCGACGCCGACAGCCCCTACTGGTCCAGCCAGGACCCGTGGCACAACAGCCAGAGCTTCCAGCAGCTCGACGGGCTGGCGGCCACCCTCCATGCCGAGGGCAAGAAGTACTTCGCCCCGCTGGCGCCGGGTTTCGACCGACAGTTGGACGGTTCGTCGACCTGTGTCCCCCGGAACAACGGCGCCACGCTGCAGGCCCTGTACGCGGGCAACGCCACCGCCGATCCGCAGGGCTGGCTGCTCATCTCGTGGAACGAGATCACCGAGGGCACCTACGTGACGCCCCAGCTGCAGCGCTACGGGGACGCCTACGGGGGACCGGACGGGTTCGTCCACGCCCTCGCCTCGAGCCCGGACCAGGGCCGTGACGCCGCTCCCGGCTGTGGCACGGACACCAACCAGGTCGGAGCCGGGTCCTTCGTGGCCGTGGCGGCGACCACCGGCCCGGGCGGGTGCCCGGGGTACTGGATGGTGGACACGGCCGGCCAGGTCCGCTCCTTCGGCGGGGCGCCGTTCTACGGCTCGCTGGGAGGCCCCCTCAACGCGCCGATCATCGCCGTGGCCGCCACCCGGGACCACGGAGGGTACTGGTTGCTCGGGGCCGACGGGGGTGTCTTCTCCTTCGGTGACGCCCGGTTCTACGGATCGACCGGGAACCTGCGCCTCAACGCGCCGGTGATCGGCATGACGCCGACCGCCGACGGACAGGGGTACTGGCTGGTGGCCAAGGACGGCGGCGTCTTCTCCTTCGGCGACGCCGCCTTCCACGGGTCCACCGGGGCCTGGCGGCTCAATGCCCCGGTGGTCGGCATGGCGGCGACTCCCGATGGCGCCGGCTACTGGCTCGTGGCCTCCGACGGCGGCGTCTTCTCCTTCGGCGCACCCTTCCTCGGATCGATGGGGTCGGTGCGCCTCAACATGCCGGTGGTGGGGATCACGGCCGACCCCGGGGGCCGGGGGTACCGGCTCGTGGCGGCCGACGGGGGGATCTTCTCCTTTGGCGCTCCGTTCTTCGGCTCGTTGGGCGGAGTCGCGCTGTCCGCTCCCGTCCGCACCATGGCCGCCTCCCTGGACGGCAACGGGTACTACATGGTCGGCGCCGACGGCGCCCTCTACGCCTTCGGCGACGCTCCGTTCCTCGGGCGCGTCGTCCCCTGAGGAAGACCACCGTCGCGGTCCTCCCGGTCAGGGCCCGAGGCGCTCGAGGGCTCCGGCCACCAGGGTGGCCCGGTCGGCGCCGGTGACCCGGACGGCCCGGGCGCAGAGGTCGTCGAGGTAGGCGGCGAGGGTCACGGTGTCGCCCCTCGGGTCCCGGCCGACGAAGGGAACCGGCTCGGTGCCCGGGTCGAGCCCGGCCGCCCCGAGCAGGGCCGGACGGAGGGCGGCGAGGGTGTCTCTGGCCTCCTCGGTCCCGACCCCGGCCAGGCGCATCCAGGCCGAAAGGCCCAGCTCGAGGGCCAGCCCGGGCCGGACCGGACCGAGGGCGGCGAGGCCGCTGAGGGCGATCGCGGCGAAGCGGGCGGGCCCGGACCCCGGCCCGGAGGGCTCGATCCGCTGGGCACCGTCGCCGGCAGGCATGGTGCCAGTGTGACCAAGGGGTGTGACGGATCGGTGGACCATGGTGGCCGAGGAGGCCGAGCTGGGTAAAGCTGGAGCCATGGCACGCACCATCTGGAAGGGCTCGCTCAACTTCGGCCTGGTCAACGTCCCCGTCGGCCTCTACCCGGCCACGGCCGAGAAGACCATCCGCTTCCACCAGTTCGAGGCGGGCACCGCCGACCGCATCCGCTACAAGAAGGTCAACGAGCGCACCGGGGCCGAGGTGGCCAACGACGACATCGTCCGGGGGGTGGACGTGGGGGAGGGGGACTACGTGCTCCTCTCCGACGAGGAGCTGGCCGCCGCCGAGCCGGTGCGCTCGAAGCTCATCGAGATCACCGACTTCGTGGACCTCACCGACATCGACCCGGTCTACTTCCGGGCCAGCTACTACCTCGCCCCCGAGGGGGAGGCGGCGAAGAAGGCCTACGCCTTGCTGGCCTCGGTCATGGAGCGGGCGAAGAAGGTGGCCATCGGCACCCTCGTGATGCGCAACAAGGAGTACCCCGTGGCCATCCGGCCCGGGGGCGAGGCCCTCGTGCTCGAGACCCTCTACTTCGCCGACGAGATCCGCCGCCCGGGCGAGGAGCTGCCCGGGCTCCCCGAGCGGGTCGCCCTCGGCGACAAGGAGACGGCCATGGCCGAGCTCCTGGTCGACTCCATGGCGAGCCCCTGGGACCCCTCCCGCTACGAGGACACCCACCGGGCCAAGGTCTCCGCCCTCGTCGAGGAGAAGCGCCAGGGCCACGACATCGTCGAGTCGGCCGAGCAGCTCCCCACCCCGACCAAGGTGGTCGACCTCATGGACGCCCTGAGCGCCAGCATCGACCGGGCCCGGGCCGGGGGGACCGGATCCGAGGCCACCCGAACCGGCGGGACCCGCCGCCGGGCCCCCGACGCCAAGGGGACCAAGCCCGCCGCCGGGCGCCGGGCGGCCAAGCCCACCACCGCCACCCGGACCAAGAAGGCCACCCCGAAGCCCCGCCGCAAGGCCTCCTGACCGCGCCGGGACGCGGGGGCCGGTCCGGCCCGAGCCAGCATCCGGTCCGGCTCGCCCGCCGTCCGGTCAGACGAGAAAGCGCAGTTCGGCGACGGTGACGGCCCGGCCTCCGAGCCGGACCCGATCCCCGTCGACGGTCATGTGGACGGTCCCGCCCCGCCGAGACGCCTGGTGGCCGACGAGCCGGTCCTTGCCGGTGCGCCGGCTCCAGAACACGGCCAGACAGCAGTGCGCCGACCCGGTGACCGGGTCTTCGGGGATGCCGACCCGCGGGCCGAACACCCGGCTCACGCAGTCGATGCCCGGCGTGTCCCCGGCCGCGGTGATGATCACCGCCCGAGAACCGAGGTCGGCGAGCCGGGCGAGATCCGGCTGGTAGGCCCGAACCTGGTCGGCGCTCCGGAGCTCGATGAGGACGTCGTCGCGTCCGCGTCCGAACCACCGCGGGTCCGCAACGGGCACGTCGGCGGGGACGTCACCGGCTTCGGGGGGATCGGCGGGGAAGTCCATCTCGACGAAGCCGTCGGCGTCCCGGCGGCAGGCGAGGACCCCGCTCCGGGTGTGGAACCGGACCGACCGACCGAGTACGTGCGCGGCCGCCAGCGTGGCATGACCGCAGAGGTCGACCTCGACCAACGGTGTGAACCATCGCAGTCGGTGGTCACCGTCGGGCCGAGGTGCGGCGAAGGCTGTCTCCGACAGATTGACCTCCGCCGCCACCGCCTGCATGACCTCGTCCGGCGGGAAGCGGTCCACCAGCGCCACCGCGGCAGGGTTGCCGCGGAAGGGACGCTCGGCGAAGGCGTCGACCACCGTCAGGTCGAGCGGCATTCGAGGGAGGCTACCCGGGGCCGAAGTGCTGGCCGGCCCGGCCCGACCCGGCCCGGCGAGGAGGGCGTCTGCTAGACCGCTGGCCATGGTCGGAGCAGTCGCGACGGCGGGCCGGCGCGCCGTGGTCACCGGCGGCACCCGGGGCATCGGCAAGGCCGTCGCCGTGGCGTTGGCCCGGACCGGCTGGGACGTGGCGGTCACCGGGCGCACCGAGCGGCCCGGGGAGGGCCGGGACCACTCGGACACCGGCGCGGGGCGGCCGCTGCCGGGCAGCCTCGAGGAGACGGCGGCGCTCGTGCGGGAGGCCGGGGCGAGGTCGCTCGGGCTGGTCGCCGATCTCCACGACCACGCTGCGCTGCGGGGGGCGGTCGGCGAGGTCGTCGAGACCTGGGGTGGGGTGGACCTCCTGGTGAACAACGCCGTCGACACCGGGCCCGGGAGCATGGTCCGCGTGCTCGACCTCGAGGTCGACCACCTCGAGGCCAAGCTGGCCGCCAACGTCGTCGCCCCGCTGGTGCTGATCCAGGCGGTGCTCCCGGGCATGCTCGATCGGGAAAGAGGCATCGTGGTCGACGTGACGTCCCACGTCGCCACGGCCGATCCTCCCGGACCGGTGGGCAGCGGCGGCTGGGGGCTCGCCTACGCCGCGTCCAAGGGCGCCTTCCACCGGTTCGCACCGCTGCTGGCCGTCGAGCTCGGCGACCGGGGGATCCGAGCCTTCAACCTCGACCCCGGCTATGTCGTGACCGAGCGCCAGCAGCACAACGCGGCAGACCTCGGCCTCGCCGGGCGGTACCGGGGTGCCCCGCCCTCGGTGCCGGCTGCTGCCGTCGCCTGGCTGGCCGACCATCCGGACCAGGTCGACAACGGCGGGACGGTGCGGGGCCAGCACCTGGCGTTGGAGCGGTCGTTGCACCCGGACTGGCGGCCACCACCCGAAGGGTGAGGTTGATCCGCGGCGGTCAGCCCGGCGCCGGGGCGGCCGGTGCCCCGTCGCGGTAGTGGACGCTCCGGTAGCGGAGGGCCGGCACCCGCGCACCACCGAGCACCTCGCCGGTGAGATTGAGGGGATCGGCGCCGGCCACGGTCACCTCCGCCCCCCGGTTCGGATGGCGCCGTACGTCGCCGAGGAGGGCGGCAGCCTCGGGCAGGGCGTACTGCTCGCCGGCGAGACCGCTCACGAACCGGCCGCCGAGCACCTGCCCGCGCGCCTCGAGACGGCGGAGGGCGCGTACGACGTCCCGCCACGGGAGGCGGAACGACTCCCTCGTCCACAGCTCCCACACCACCACGCCCCATCGAGACAGCAGCTGTCCGGCCACCGCCTCGGCCAGCTCCTCGCCGGGGGGGCCGGCCATCGGACCCGCCACCGGACCCGGGGCGGGCAACAGGGACCAACGACCCTCGCCGGTGCCCGAACCCGGAACCGTCCGCCGTCGGCCGAGGCGGGTCCGTGAGGCGGGCCTCCGGCCCCCCGGCCGTCGGGTGGCCGGCGAGAGGAGCGAACGAACCGCCGAGAAGGCGTCGGCGGTCACGATGCCCCGGGCCACCAGGTCCCAGAGCCCCTCGTCCACATCGGGCCCGAGCCGGCCCGACGCAGCAGCGAGGTCGGGCCGGAAGCACGCACCGCTCCCACGGAGCACCGCCAGCACGTCGGCGGCGGCACCGGCCGACGGCTCGGCCGGCGAACGGTCGAGGCGCACCGCTCCGAGGATCCAGGCCAGGTCCTCGCGGGTGACGAGCGCCAGCGGCGTGGCCGGCGACGGTGTGGCGGTGCCCCGGTGCCCCACGGCCCCGGTCCGGGAGGCGGCCTCGCCGGGCTCGGGTTCGGGCCGCGGCGTGAGCCGGCCCCAGGCCACCTCACCGGCCAGGCAGAGCTCGTCCAGCCAGCGCGGCTCGTAGCCGGCGACGCGGGAGGGCAGGACGTGGCGTTCCCACTCCCCGGCTGCGACCTCGATGCCCTGGAGCTGCTCGATGACCGCCAGGAGCCCGGCCCGGCCCTCCGTCCGGCTGCAGGGGGCGACGTGCTGCCAGCAGGCGAGGAACCGGACCAGATCGGCGATGCTCGCCGGCTCGACCCGCTGCCGGCGACGGCCCCGGCTGGCGGCGTGCAACCGGACCAGGACGTGGCGGGCGCACCACCGCCCGTCGGCCAGCTCCAGGGCCAGCCCGCTGCCCTGCAGCCGGGCGAGCCCGCTCCGGGCGCGGGCTTCGGTCACGGGTGCACCCCGGACGGTCCCGGTCGGGAGCGGGTCCTCCGATACCAGCTGCTGGACCGTGACCGGTCCCGACACTTCGAGGTGACCGGCCAGGCATTCGGCCAGGGCCGCATCGCCGTCGGTGGTCCCCCCGCCGTCGCCGTCGATCGACTCGGCCGCCGCCCGCCGCTCGGTCGGGACCCAGGCTCCACCGACAACAGAGGACCGCCCGGCCCGTTCGAGGTCGGCGAACCAGGCCCGCCAGGTGTCGACCGGCCGGCACCGGACCAGCGAGAGCAGGATGTCGTGGAGCTCGTCGGGCGTCCGCGGCCGGGGATCGACCTGGTCGAGCACGTCGGCGAGCGCCCCGGCGTCGAAGGGAGCCAGCTCGGAGGGCCCGACCGGCAGACCGGGCGGCAGGCCGGAGGAGTCGAGCGGGCCCAGTCCGCGGGGGACGGGCACCGCCCGGGTGCGGCGCTCCTCGAGTGGTGCGCCGTCGAGGAACGTGTAGGGCCGGCCGGTCAGGATGCCATGGGCGAGCGCGGAGGGCTCCGCCGATTCGACCAGGTGCACCCCGATGGCGCCGGACTCGACGCCCTGGAGCAGGGCCACCAGCCCCGCCGCGTCGAGGGGCTCGGTGAGGCAGTCGGTCACGGTCTGGCGGGCGAGCACGTGATCGGGGACGGTCACCGGGCCCGGCGCGGCGTTCTCCTGGCAGGCGGCCAGGGCCGGCCACACCGCCGCCAGCAGGTCCTCGGCCTCCATGCGCTGGAGATGGATGGGCCGGCGCTGCCCGCCCCGTGAACGCGGTACCACCAGTGCCCGATTGAGGTTCCAGCGCCAGCGCGCCCCGAGCATCGGGTGGAGCAGCACCGCCTGGGTCAGCACGTCGGTCACCGTCGTGCTCCGCAGCATGGAGGGAACATCGGCGAGCGCGAAGCTGTGCTGGGGACCGAGCGAGAGGACGACCGTGTCGTCGTCGGCTGCAGCTTGGAGCTCGAAGTCGAACGAGACGCAGAAGCGCTTGCGGAGGGCCAGACCGAGCGCCCGGTTCACCCGACCACCGAAGGGGGAGTGCACGACCAGTTGCGTCCCCTCGCTCTCGTCGAACACCCGCTCGATCACCAGACGCTCCGTGGTGGGGAGCACGCCGAGGGAAGCGAGCCCGGCGCCGAGATAGGCGACCACCTGGGCGGCCACTTCCGCCGACACGCCGGCGCGGATGCGGACGGTCCGCCGGGCCTCGTCGCCGTCACCTGCCGCCAGCAGCGGCTCGAGAGCGGCACGCAGTCGGCCCACTTCCTCGGAGAGCTCGGCGGTGCGGGCCGGCGCCTCGCCCAACCAGAACGGGACGGTGGGCGGCAGGTCGCCGGCGTCGACCACCCGCACCGTGCCGGTCTCCACCTTCACCACCCGCCACGAGTGGGTCCCGAGGAGGAAGATGTCCCCGGCGGTGGCCTCGACGGCGAAGTCCTCGTGCACCGACCCGACGGTGACGCCCTCGGGGTCGAGCACCACCCGGTAGTCGCCCGTCTCGGGGATGGCCCCGCCGCTGGTGAGCGCGGCCAGCCGTGCCCCGCGTCGGGCCCGGAGCCGGCCGTTGACCCCGTCGAGATGGAGGTGCGCCCCCCGCCGGCCCCGGCCCGTCGGGATGCCCCACGACACGAGCTCGACCACCTGGTCGAAATCGGCACGGGCCAGCCCGGCGTAGGGGGTGGCCCGGCGGACGAGCTCGTAGAGGGAGTCGACGTCCCATTCGCCGGCGCCGGCCACCTCGGCCACGAGCTGTTGGGCCAGGACGTCGAGCGGAGCGACCGGGCTCTCGAGGACGTCCAGGTGCCCGGCCCGAACGCCGGCGAGGAGCGCCACCGACTCGACCAGCTCGTCGCGGTTGAGGGGGTAGAGCCGGCCCGCCGGCGTGCCCTCCAACTGGTGATTGGCCCGCCCGACCCGCTGGAGGAAGGTCCCGATGGCCCGCGGCGAACCGATCTGGCAGACCAGTTCGACCGGTCCGACGTCGATGCCCAGCTCCAACGACGCCGTCGCCACCAACGCCCGGAGGTCCCCGTCGCGCAAGCGCTGCTCGACGATGCGCCGCCGGGCGCTCGAGAGGCTGCCGTGGTGGGCGGCCACCTGCAGCGCCGCATCGACCCCGTCGACCCCGGGGCGCGGGTCGGGGTCGGCGCCGTCCGGCCGGTCACCGCCCTCCGGAGCTCCGAGCCGGAGCGCGAGCTGGTGGGCGACCCGCTCGGCCATCTTGCGGGTGTTGACGAAGACCAGGGTCGTGTGGTGCTCCCGCACGTGGCCGGCGATCCGGTCCAGCACGTCGGCGAGCTGCTGGCCGCTGCCGACCGCCTCCAGCTCGCTGGCGGGCAGCTCGATGTCCACGTCGAGATCCCGCCGATGGCCGCAGTCGACCACGGTCGTGGGCGGCCGGTCCGGATCCGATCCCGACAGGAGACCGGCCACCAGCTCCAGCGGGCGCTGGGTGGCCGAGAGACCGATCCGCTGCACCCGGCCGCCGCCGGCACGGACGACCTCGCTCAGGCGCTCGAGCGTGAGGGCGAGATGAGCGCCCCGCTTGTCCCGGGCGAGGGTGTGGACCTCGTCGACGACGACGGTATGGGTGCCGGCCAGCATGGCTCGGGACGAGGCCGCCGTGAGGAGCAGGTAGAGGGACTCGGGCGTGGTCACCAGCAGGTCGGGCGGGCTGCGCCGCATGGCCGCCCGCTCGGCGGCCGGTGTGTCGCCGGTGCGGACGGCGACCGAGAGGTCCGGTCGCGGCAGGCCGAGCCGCGCCGCCTCCCCGGCGATTCCCTCGAGCGGCATCCGGAGGTTCTGGTGCACGTCGGCGGCGAGGGCCCGCAGCGGCGAGACGTAGACCACGCCCGGCCCCGGCCGGGCGCCGCCGGCGTCGGTCCGGTGGGCACGGTAGGCGGCGTCGATGGCGACCAGAAAGCCGGTCAGCGTCTTGCCGGTGCCGGTGGGCGAGGCCACCAGCACGTCTGCTCCGGCCATCAGATGTGGCCACGCCAGCCGTTGGGGCTCGGTCGGACCGCCGGGGAACCGTCGCCGGAACCACGCCGCCACGGCCGGGTGGAACTGGTGCAGGACCGAGTCCCGCACCGGGGCCGGCGGACCCGGCTGGAGACGATCGGAATGGATCGTGGTGGCCACAGCGCAGTCCACCATAGGGGTGTGCCGGCCGGCCGCCGGCCCGGGTGAGCCCTCGCCGGTGAGCCGTCGGCGCTCGGGCCCTCAGCCGTGCGCCGTCAGCCGTGGTCCGGGCACGGCATCGGTGGCGTGCCCGGCCTCGACGCCGGCGGGTGCCGGCTGGAGCCGCCCCGACTGGGTCAACCGCAGACGGGAGCTCACCACGTGACAGTGCTCGACGAGCGCCTCTCCGTCGACCGGGCTGCACGGGGTGAGCGTCCCACCCATCCGCCAGCCCTGCTCGGGGGTGGCCCGGCACGAGCAGACGGTGAAATGCACCCGGACCTCGTTGATCCGGTCGCCGACCGCCGGAAGGTCCAGACGGAGCTCGACCGCCGTCCCGACCTCGAGGGGCCGGGGGGCGAGCACGCCAGCCCCGCCGGGCGTGAGGTCGACCACCCGGACCAGCGACCCCTCGAGCACCCCGGCCACCGCCACCGGGACCCGGTAGTGGCGCCGGGCCTGGCGCCGCCGACCGACCCGCCAAAGGGTGGCCGTGACCAGGAGGAGCTCCCAGGCGGCGAAGGTGAGCCCCGCCACCAGTGCCGTCCCGTGCAGCCCGGGCAGGGACAGCGCACCCAGGGCGGCGACCACCCGGAGCACGACGGCGGTCACCAGGACGGCGGCCATCCCCATGACGAGCCGCAGCTGACGGAGGGCTGACCACCCGCCGTCGTCGATCCCGTCCTTCGGGGTCACCCGGAACGAGGTGTGGAACGGATGCAGCAGGACGAACGAGGCGCGGACGAAGATCTCCGATGTGAGCAGCGTCGAGTAACAGCCGTCCCAGAGGCTGGCCGTCCCCCGGCACAGCCGGCTCGACACGGCCAGGTTCAGCGCCATCCAAGGCAACCAGAACAGGGCGAGCGACCCGAGGGAGGCGTGCAACGGAAGGCCGCCGCCCATCAGCATGGCGACCAGCACTCCGAGCAGTACCAGGCGCTGGAGTGGCACGAAGTAGGCGAGCAGAGAGGAGAAGTAGCTCACCCGCTGCTTCGGGGTCAGCCCCCTCGCCACGACCGGGTTCTCGGCGGTGCGCAGCACGGCCAGGTTGCCGCGCGCCCAGCGGTCCCGCTGGAGAAGGAAGGACGCCAGGTCGTGGGGGGCGAGCCCCTGCACCAGCGTCTCGTCGTGATAGCGGGTGTGCCACCCCTGGCTGTGCAGGCGGATGGTCGTGTGGAAGTCCTCGGCAACGGTCTCGGTGGCGATGCCGCCGATCGCCTCCAGGGCATGGCGGAGGATCACGGCGGCCGACCCGCACCAGAAGGCACCGTCGTGGCGGCTTTTGCCCGGCATGATGACCTCGAAGAACATGCTCTGGTCGTGCCGGCCCGTCTCGAAGTGCTGGAACGAGTCGTGGTTCCCGAAGTCGTGCGGCGTCTGCACGACGGCGACCGACGGATCGTCGAAGTAGCCGATGGTCGCATCGAGGATGTCGGGTTGGGGCACGTGGTCCGCGTCCAGCACCAGCAGTACCTGGCCCGAGGTGCGCGACAGTGCATGGTTGATGTTCCCCGCCTTGGCGTGCTCGTTGGTCGGACGCGTGAGGTAGCGCGCGCCGAAGCGCTCGGCGAGAGCACGGACCTCGTCGCGCCGCCCGTCGTCGAGGACCCAGGTCGTGTGCGGGTAGGTGATCCGGTCGCAACCGAGCAGGGTGGCGCCGAGCACGTCGGTCCCCTCGTCGTAGGTGCACACGAACACGTCGGCCGTCGGGCGCCAGCCGATGGGCGGCCTCGTCACGGTGGGGACCCGCCAGGCGAGGAAGGTGAACGACCCGAGCATGGCGAGGCCGAAGACCTCGGCGGCGAAGAGCACGCTGAACAGCACCGGCTGCGCACCGGCCCGGGTGTCGGCGAGGCGCCAGACAAGGTAGGCGCACCCCCACGCCAGGGCCACCGCCGCGCCGGCGCGCAGCAGCCGGTCCCGCCCCCGGTAGCGCGACTGGTTCTTCCCGGCTGGCCCTGACATCAACCGGGTCATCGACACTCGGGTCGAGACCCTTGAGCCCACCAGGCACGATGGGCCCCGCGCCCCGTGCCGGGGCCCGGGGCGGGTCAGCGAACGGCGTCGAAGACGTCGACGATGAGCAGGGCGAGCACCATGCCGCCGACCACGGCGTACAGAGCGGTGAAGGCCCACCGCCGGTGGTGGTCGGCCAGCCAGAACCGGCGGATACCCAGATAGTCGAAGGTCAGGGCGAGCAACCCGATGGGGATCCCGATGGCGGGTCCGACCCCGCGGGCCACGCCGACGACCGGCAACAGTACGGGCAGCACGACGTAGCTGACGAGGCAGCGGAGGGCGGAGAGGAAGATGGAGGCGCTGAAGATGCGGTGCGTCTCCGACTCGTCGATGGGCGTGAAGTCGTCCGGGATCCGGAGCAGCCGGCGCATGGACACGTCGGCACGCGACCGCGCCGTCGGTGCGGTCGCTCCGCCGGGGATGACGGCCAGCTGGTCGGCGCCGGACACGGGACCATGCTAGGCGTCGGACCCACGACGGTCAGATCGGCGCGGTCGCCTCGGCGACGGTCGGATGGCGAGGGCCAGTCGGCGCCGCACCACGGCGTCGCGCCGACGTCCCGGCCGCGAGACCCTCCTGTATCGTGCCCACGATGGGTGCACGTCGATGACCGGTGACGGCGGGCGTCCGGCGTCGGACATGTGGTCGCCGCGGCAACCGGACGGCCGGGTGGCGACGGGGTGGTTCCTCGTGCCCCTCCGTCTCTTCCTCGGCGTCACCTACCTCTTCGCCGGGCTCCAGAAGCTGGCCGATCCGCAGTTCCTCAAGGACTCCGACCCGACCTCGATCCACGCCCAGCTCCTGGCCACCGTGCATGCGAGCCCCATCCACGGACTGACCAGCCACCTGCTCCCGTACGCCGGCGCCGTGGGCCTGTCCATCGCCGTCGGGGAGGTGGCCGTGGGCATCGGAGCCCTGGCCGGGCTGTGGACCCGGGTGGCGGCGGCGGGGGGCGCCCTCCTCGCCCTCGGCCTCTTCCTCACCGTGAGCTTCCACGCCTCGCCCTACTACACCGGATCCGACATCGTCTTCGTCTTCGCCTGGACTCCCTTGGTGCTCGCCGGCGCTGCCGGTGCCCCCGCGCTCGACACCTGGCTGGCCGAGCGCGCCGCGGAGAGGGGACGGGCCGGTGAGGGGATCCCGCGCCGGGCGGTCCTGTCCAAGGGTCTCCTCACCGGGCTCGCCGCCGGCGCCGTGGTGGTCGTCGGTGGGGTGACGGCGGCGTTGGGCCGGCTGGCCGGCGGCACGGAGGGCACGACGTCGCACGCCGCCGGGGCTCTCGCCGGTGGTGGCTCCGGGTCTGCCCCGCCGTCCACGGCGGCGCCCACCGACACCTCGGCGACGCCGGCCACCGAACCTTCGGGTGTCGTGGTCGGTGACGCCTCGAGCGTCCCGGTCGGCGGGTCGGCGACGTTCAACGACCCACAGAGCGGCGATCCCTCACTGGTCATCCAGCGGGCCGCCGGCCAATTCGTGGCCTTCGACGCCGTGTGCCCCCACGAGGGATGCACGGTGGCCTACCAACCCTCGGCCAAGATCATCGCCTGCCCGTGCCATGGGTCGGAGTTCAACCCGCGGACCGGCGCGGTCGTCCACGGACCGGCACCGAACGGGCTGACGAAGATCCCGATCGTCCAGGGCGCGAACGGCAGCCTCTACGTGCCGAAGTGACCGTCCCACCGTGGCGGAGAGCCGACCGCGGTCCGGGTCGTGGGATACCATGTCGACTCCCGCTGCGAGGCACCCCACCATGACCGAAACCGCCACCGCGCCGTCCGCCACCCGGCATCCCGTCGGCCCGGATCGGTCGGGCGACCGGATCGCCTGGCTGCAAGCCTCGCCGTTCCTCGCCGCCCATCTCGCTCCCCTGGGGGCGCTGTTCGTGGTCGTGACCTGGCAGGCCTGGCTCCTCTGCGTCTCCCTGTACGTGGTCAGGATGTTCTTCATCACGGCCGGCTACCACCGCTACTTCGCCCACCGCAGCTACCGGATGGGACGGGTGGGCCAGTTCGTCATGGCCGCCGGGGCGACCACCGCCGTCCAGAAGGGCCCGCTGTGGTGGGCGGGCCACCACCGGGTCCACCACCGGTACACCGACCTCGGGGGGGACCCGCATTCACCCCGCGACGGGTTCTGGTGGAGCCATGTGGGCTGGATCCTCTCGACCCGGTACAAGGCGACCGACCAGTCGTCCATCAAGGACTTCGCCCGGTTCCCGGAACTGCGCGCCCTCGATCGCTGGTGGGGACTCGGCCCGGCCCTGTGCGCGGCCGTGTGCTTCCTGGTCGCCGGGTGGGGTGGACTCTTCGTCGGGTTCTTCCTGTCCACCGTCCTCCTCTGGCACGCCACCTTCCTGGTCAACTCGGCGGCCCACCTGATCGGTCGCCGGCGCTTCGCCACGCCGGACACCAGTCGGAACTCGGTGCTCATCGCGCTGCTCACCGGGGGTGAGGGATGGCACAACAACCACCACTACCTGCCCGCTTCGACACGGCAGGGCTTTGCCTGGTGGGAGCTCGACCCCACGTGGTACGTGCTTTCGGGCCTGTCCCGGTTGCACGTCGTCCGTGACCTGAAGGACCCTCCGCCCCGGCTCCTCGATCAGGCCCGGGTCCGCGACGGCGCCTTCGACATCGGCATGTTCCGCTCGTACTGGGAGCGCGCCGCCAAGGTCGCCGGCGAGCGCATCGCCGATCTGAGCGCCCGCCCGGTGGCGGCCTCACCCGAGGCACGCCTCGGGGCCGCACCGGTGCCGGATGCCGGAACGACGGGACCACGGCCCCTCGGGGAGGAGCGGACCGGGGCCGACTCGCGGTCCAACCTGTCGCGGTTGATCTCGCGGGCGCTCGAGTCCGCCGATCAGCTCGCCGCGTCGACCGCGACGGACCCGGCGAGGTCCGGGCGCCAGCTCGGCCGAGCCGCAGCCGCCCGATCCCGGCGAATGAGCGGCGGCACTGCGCCGCCTTCCACGTTCCGTTCGGCGTCGCTCTGGATCGTCGACCTCGACGGTGTCGTGTGGCTGGCGGGCGAGCCCATCGGCGATGTGTCCGCCGCGGTGGCCGAGCTCCGGCACCACGGCGCACGTGTCGTGTTCGCCACCAACAACTCCGCCCCGACGACCGAGGAGCTGCTGAGCCGGCTGGCCCGCATCGGCATCGAGTCCGGCGCCGGGGACCTGGCCACGTCGGCCGCCGCCGCCGCGTCGCTCCTCGAGCGGGGCCAGACGGTCAAGGTCCTGGCGGAGTCCGGGGTGCACGAGGCGCTCGAGTCCCGAGGGGTCCGCACCGCAGACGGCGAGGCGGTGGACGCTGCGGTGGTCGGGTGGAGCCGGGCCTTCGACTTCGACCGGGTGGCGGCCGTCGCCGACGCGGCGCGGTCGTCGGGCCGGTTGATCGCCACCAACGAGGACCCGACCCATCCCACCCCGACCGGGCTGGTTCCGGGTTCGGGCGCTCTGGTGGCCGCGGTCGCCACCGCCTCGGGTTGCACGCCGGAGGTGGCGGGCAAGCCGCACGCCGCCATGGCCGCGCTGATGCAGGACCGCTTCGGGTTCGGTGACGGGGATGCCGCCGTCGTGATGGTGGGGGACCAGCTCCCGCACCGACGGCCGCTTGGCGGAGCGGCTCGGCATCCCCTTCGCCCTCGTCGACTCCGGGGTCACCCCGCCGGACGCCCCGGAGACGTGCGTGCCGGTCGCCGCCCGGGCCTCCGATCTGGTCTCGCTGGTGCAGCGCTGGCTCGACGGGGATCACGGCCTGCCAAGTGCTTGCTGACAGCAAGCACTCCAGGTAGAGTGACGAAATGGCCAACAGAGACTCCTTCCAGAAGTACCTCGACGCCGGGATCGCCTTCACCAACCTGACCCGGGCCCGAGCCGAGGAGCTGGTGGCGGAGCTGGCCCGCACGGGCGAGTTCCGGGGTGACGCCAGGGCCAAGGTCGACGAGCTCATCGAACGCAGCCGCAAGAGCCAAGAGGCCCTCTTCGCCCAGGTGCGCGACGAGGTGGACCACCAGCTGGAGCTGCTCGGCATCACCAATCTCGAGGACCTGGCCCGGCAGGTCGCCTCACTGATCGGCCGTACGGCCGAGGCGGGGCGCGGCACCTTCGGAACGCGCCCGGCCCGAAAGCCGGGGCCGGCGAAGAAGGCGGCGGGGAAGAAGGCGGCGGCGAAGCAGTCCCCGGCGAAGAAGGCGGCGGCGAAGCAGTCCCCGGCGAAGAAGGCGGCGGCGAAGAAGGCCGCGGGGAAGAAGGCGGCGGCGAAGAAGGCGGCGGCGAAGAAGGCCGCGGGCGAAGAAGGCGCCGGCCAAGAAGGCGCCCGCCAACAAAGCGCCGGCGGCCAAGTCCGCCGCCCCGTCCTCGACGGCCGGCCCGTCCGTACCCGGGACGGCGGGCTGAGCGGCGCGCCTCGGCGCCGGCTCGATCGGGCGCTCGTCGACCGCGGCCTCGCCGACAGCCGTCCCGGGCGCGGCCACCCTCGTCCGCCGGGGCCTCGTCCTCGTCTCGGGGTCGAGAGCCGACAAGCCGTCGCGCCTGGTGGGCCCCGGCGAGCCGATCGAGCTCGTCGGGCCTCCACCGAGATACGTGAGCCGGGGGGGCGAGAAGCTCGCCGCCGCCCTGCTCCGGTTCGCCGTCGATCCCGGTGGACGCCGGGTCCTCGATGCCGGCGCCTCGACCGGAGGATTCACCGACTGCCTGCTCCAGGCCGGGGCGGCAACGGTGTACGCCGTCGACGTGGGCCACGGCCAGCTCCACCAACGCATCCGGGCCGATCGCCGGGTGGTCGTCTGCGAGCGGACCGACATCCGGGAGGTCGACCTGGCGACGGTGGGCACGGTGCCGGTCGACCTGGTCACCGCCGACCTCTCCTTCATCTCCCTGCGCCGCGTGGCGCCCGTGCTCGTCGGCGAGCTGGTGGCGCCGGGATCCCCGGTGGTCGTGCTCGGTGAAGCCGCAGTTCGAGGCGGGCCGGGCCGAGGCGTCCCGGGGACGCGGGGTCATCCGCGACCCGGAGGTCCACCGGCGGGCGCTCTACGGCGTGGCGGATGCGCTGAGTGCCGCCGGAGCCGACATCATGGGGGCCATGCCCTCACCCATCACCGGCTCGGTCCGGCAACGTCGAGTTCCTCGTCCACGTCCGCACGGCGGGCGGCACCGCCGCCGGGGCGCCGACCCCCGGGGCCGGAATCACCACTCCCGACCAGACGGAGCTGCTCGACGGCGCCCTCGCCGAGGCGGCGCGCCGGTCCGGGCAGGACGGAGCCGGCCCGTGGCGGTGATCGCCTTCTACGCCCACCCCTTCCGGCCCGAGGCCGCCGACCTGGCCGAGCGGGCCGGCGGCCTGGCTGACGGAGCGGGGCCACCAGCCGGTGGTGTCGCTCGGCCCCGACGGCCCCGCTCCGGTGGACGGAGCCGACCTGCTGGTGAGCCTGGGCGGGGACGGGACCTTGCTGCGGTCGGTCGACGCCGCCCTGGCCGGCGGCATCCCGGTGCTCGGGGTCAACATCGGGCGTCTCGGCTACCTCACCCAGGTCGAGCCGGCCGGCCTCGAGGAGGCGCTCGCCGGCTTTCTGGCCGGTTCGCACCAGGTCGAGGAACGCATGACCCTGTCGGTGACGGTGACCGGGCCCGACGGCACGGTGCACGCCCGACGGACCGCCCTCAACGAGGCCACGGTCGAGAAGACCGTGCCCGGGCACACCGTCCGCATCGCCGCCTCGATCGACGGTCGGCCCTTCGTCACCTACGCCGCCGACGGCCTGCTCGTGTGCACGCCCACCGGGTCGACCGCCTACAACCTGTCCGCCCGCGGCCCGGTGCTCTCCCCGCGCCTGCGGGCCACCGTGGTCACGCCGGTCTCCCCCCACATGCTCTTCGACCGGCCGCTCGTCCTCGACCCGGCCGAGCAGATCCAGCTGGAGGTCAAAGAGCCCCGCCCGGCGGTGCTGGTGGTCGACGGGGTGACCGTGTCCGAGCTCGAGCCCGGAGCGCTCGTCGACTGCCGCGAGGGCGACCAGCCGGCCCGCCTGGTGACCTTCGGCTGGCGGGATTTCCATGCCATCCTGCGGGCCAAGTTCCACCTCGCCGACCGGTAGGGATCGGCCGATGGCCCCGATGGCCCCGATGGCATGGCGCTGAACCTGGTCGAGCTCCGGGTGCGCAACCTCGGCGTCATCGACGACGTCACCGTGCACCTCGGGCCGGGCATGACCGCGCTGACCGGCGAGACCGGTGCGGGCAAGACACTGCTCGTCCAGGCGATCGGCCTCCTGCTCGGAGGTCGGGCCGACCCCGCCATGGTGCGGGCCGGTGCCGACGAGGCGTTGATCGAGGGCCGGTTCGGCCCCCCGGCGGACCCGGTCGGCCCGGCCCCGCCGGCCGGTCGGCCGGACGGGCCCGAGGTGGTGGTGGCCCGCTCGGTGGTGCGCAGCGGGCGCTCCCGGGCATGGATCGACGGGCGGATGGCCACCCGTCGCCGCCCTCGCCGAGACCGCCGGGGAGCTCCTCGAGCTCCACGGCCAGCACCAGCACCGGTCGCTGACCGTGCCCGATGCCCAGCGTCGTGCCCTCGACCGCTTCGGGGGGATCGACCTGACCGGGCTGGAGGAGGCCCGGCGGCGCCTACGCCGCCTCAGCGGGGAGTCGGCCGCCCTCGGGGGAGACGGTCGCCAGCGGGCCCGCCAGGCCGACCTCCTGCGCTACCAGATCGACGAGATCGAGGCCGCCGCCATCGAGGACGCCGGCGAGGACGGGCGCCTGCAAGCCGAAGAGGACCGCCTGGCGGCGGCCGAGGCGTGCCGCCAGGCGGCGGCGGCGGCCCTGCGTGCGGTGTCCGGAGGCGGGGAGGACGAGGAGGCGAGCGCCCTCGGGCGACTGGCCGGAGCGGCGGGGGCGCTGGCCGGAGCGGGCCCCCTCGCCGGGGCCGAGGCCCGGGTGCGAGCGGCCATGGCCGAGCTCGCCGACCTGGCCGCCGAGCTCCGGACCGTCGCCGACACCTGGGAGGACGACCCCGAGCGGCTCGACCAGGTCCGCGGCCGGCGACAGCGGTTCCGCGAGCTCCAGCGCAAGTACGGCGGCGACCTGGACGAGGTGCTGGCCTTCGCCGATCGGGCCCGGACCGAGCTGGCCGGCATCGACCTCGCCGAGCGAGCGGGCCCGCCGGCTGGACGAAGAGATCGAGTCGGCCCGGCGGGCCCTCGCCTCCGCCGAGTCGTCGGTCGCCGCCGCCGCGCCGCTCGACCGCGCCGCGGCTGGCCGCCGAGATCCAATCGACGCTGCACGGCCTGGCCATGCCCGCGGCCCGGTTCTCGATCGCCGTCGACGGGGACGGCCCCGGCGGACCAGGTGGGCTTCCTGCTCGGCGCCAACGCCGGCGAGCCGCTCCAGCCGCTGGCCAAGGTGGCCTCGGGCGGGGAGCTGGCCCGGACCATGCTGGCGGTCCGTCTGGCCGTCGGGCTGCGCCACCGGCGTGATGGTCTTCGACGAGGTCGATGCCGGGGTCGGCGGCAGCGGCGGCCACCGCGGTGGGCCACGCCCTGGCCGGCCTGGCGCAGACGGCCCAGGTCCTCGTCGTCACCCATCTGGCCCAGGTGGCCGCCCTCGCCGACCACCAGATCGGGGTGCGCAAGTCCGAGCGCGCCGGCCGGACCTCGTCGGACGTCACCGCTCTCGACGAGGAGGGCCGGGTGGTCGAGATCAGCCGGATGCTGTCGGGACGGCCCGACAGCGAGACGGCCCGCCGCCATGCCCGCGAGCTGCTTGGCCGGAAGACCCGCCCGGTCCGCCTCGGGCCCCGGCCGCGTCCGCTAGCCTCGACAGGTGCCCGACGTCGAAGGCCGCCCGGTCGCTCCCGGGGAGCCCGCCAGCGAGGGTGCGCCGCCCATCGCGGCGGCAGGCGTGCCGGCCCGGGCCACGAGCGGGGCCGCGACCAAGTTCGTCTTCTTCACCGGCGGAGTGTCCTCGTCCCTCGGCAAGGGTCTCACCGCCTCGTCGCTCGGCAGGCTGCTCAAGTGCCGCGGGCTCCGGGTGACCATGTGCAAGCTCGATCCCTACATCAACATCGACCCCGGCACCATGAACCCCTTCGAGCACGGAGAGGTGTTCGTGACCGAGGACGGGGGAGAGACCGACCTCGACCTCGGCCACTACGAGCGGTTCATCGACGAGAACCTGCACGCGAACTCGAACGCCACGACCGGCAAGATCTACTCCTCGGTGATCGCCAAGGAGCGCCGCGGCGACTACCTGGGCAAGACGGTGCAGGTCATCCCCCACGTGACCGACGAGATCAAGTCACGGATCATGGGCCTCGGCACGGCCGGAGTCGACGTGGTCATCGTCGAGATCGGGGGGACGGTGGGCGACATCGAGATCGTCCCCTTCATCGAGGCGATCCGCCAGTTCCGCCGGGACGTCGGCCGCGAGAACGTCTGCTACGTGCACCTCACCCTGGTTCCCTACCTCGGGCCCTCCGGCGAGCAGAAGACCAAGCCCACCCAGCACTCGGTCACCGAGCTGCGGAGCCGGGGCATCCAGCCCGACGTCATCGTGTGCCGGTCCGACCGGCTGATCTCGGACGGTCTCAAGCGGAAGATCTCGCTGCTGTGCGACGTGCCCATCGAGGCCGTCGTCTCGGCCGTCGACGCCGCCAACATCTACCAGATCCCGCTCGTCCTCCACGACGAGGGCCTCGACCGCTACGTGCTGTCGACCCTCGGCTACGACGAGGGCTCCCGTCCCATCGACCTCCGCGGCTGGCAGCACCTGGTCGAGCAAGTCGACGCCGCCACCCGGCCGGTGCGGATCGGGATCATCGGCAAGTACGTCGACCTCCCCGACGCCTACCTCTCGGTGGTCGAGGCGCTCCGCCACGCCGGGTTCCACCACGGGGCGAAGGTGATCACCGAATGGGTCCAGGCGGCGACGGTCCCCGACCTCCTCGCCCACGACGGCCTGCGGGCCTTCGACGGGCTGGTCATCCCGGGCGGCTTCGGGGAGCGGGGCGTGGAGGGCAAGATCGCCGCCGCCCGCTACGCCCGCGAGCACGATCTGCCGTTGCTCGGGCTCTGCCTCGGGCTGCACGCCATGATCATCGACGTGGCCCGCTCGCTCGCCGGGCTGGACGGCAGGCCAACTCCCGCGAGTTCGACCCCGCCACCCCCCACCCGGTGATCGACCTGATGGACGAGCAGAAGAACGTCGTCGACAAGGGCGGCACCATGCGCCTCGGCGCCTACGAGGCGGTGCTGGTGCCCGGGCTCCCAGGTGGCCAAGGCCTACGGCACCGAACTGGTCTCCGAGCGGCACCGCCACCGCTACGAGGTCAACCCCCGCTACCGCCCGACCCTCGAGGAGGCCGGCCTGGTGTGCTCGGGGCTGTCGCCCGACGGGCGGCTGGTCGAGTTCATCGAGCTGCCCGGGCATCCCTTCTGGGTGGGCACCCAGGCCCATCCCGAGTTCAAGAGCCGTCCCGACCTGCCCCATCCGCTCTTCCGGGAGCTGGTGGAAGCGGCGCTCGACCGCGCCGAGGGCCGCGACCCGCGCCTGTCGGACATCGCATGCCATCCGCTGACGTGAACGGATCGGACCCCGCCGCCGCCGGCCGCGGTCCGGCGTCGCCGCACTTCGAGATGATCGGGGAGGAGGTCGTCCACCGGGGCTGGGTCATCAGCCTCACCAAGGCGACCTTCCGCGACCCCGACGGGTCCCACTTCGAACGGGACATCGTCCGCCACCCCGGCGCGGTGGCGGTGGTGCCGGTCACCGACGCCGCGGCGGTGGTCCTGGTCCACCAGTACCGTCCCGGCGCTCGACCGCTGGCTGCTCGAGATCCCGGCCGGCACCTGCGACGTCGACGACGAGCCGGAGACCGCCGTGGCCCGGCGGGAGCTGGCCGAGGAGGTCGGGTACGCCGCCGCCGCCCTCACGCTGCTGACCCGCTGCGCCATCACCCCGGGGTTCTGCGACGAGCGCTCGGCGGTCTACCTGGCCACCGGCCTCAGCCCGGTCCCCGTCGACCGGCAGGGGATCGAGGAGCGTCACATGGCGGTCGAGGAGGTTCCCCTCGACCGCTTCGACGCCATGGTCGACGACGGCACCATCATCGACGCCACCACCATCCTCGGCGTCGGCGCTGGCCCGGCGCCACCTTTCCGGGCGGGCTGCCGCCCGGCGCGACGTGAGCCGGCCCCTGTCGCCGGGCGCCGAGGAGTACCTGTCGTGGCTGGCGGTCGAGAAGGGCCGGGCCCGGAACACCCTGGTCGCCTACCGGCGCGACCTCGCCGCCTGGGAGGCAGTGGGCCGGCCGGCGCCGGCGTCGACCCGCTCGACGCCGAGGCCGGGCACCATCGAGCGCGTACCTGGAGGAGCTCCGCGCCGCCGGGCCGGAGCCCCGCCTCGATGGCCCGGGCGACCACCGCGCTGCGCGGGCTGTTCCGGTTCCTGGCCGACGAGGAGCTGGTGGCCGCCGACCCCGCCGTCGACCTGCGTCTCGCCCCGGCTCCCACGACGGCTTCCGAAGGCCCTCGACGAGGACGAGGTCCTCGCCCTCCTCGACTCGGTGAGCGGGACCGGACCCGCGCGACCTGCGCGACCGCGCCCTGCTCGAGCTCCTCTACGGCACCGGGGCGCGCATCTCCGAGGTGGTCGGGCTCTCCCTCGTGCGACCTGCCGGGCGACGACGGGCTGCTCCGGGTGTTCGGCAAGGGCGCCAAGGAGCGACTGGTCCCCGTCGGGGTGCCGGCCCGGCTGGCCGTCGAGCGCTGGCTCTCGCCCGGCCGGGCGTCCGCTGCTCGCCCCGGCCCGCTGGCGACGGCGCGACGACGCCGAGGCCGTGTTCCTCAACATCCGCGGCGGCCGGCTCAGCCGCCAGGGGGCCTGGGCCGTCGTCGGCCCACCGCGCCGAGCGGGCGGGCCTCGGGCGCCGTGGTCGAGCCCGCACGTGCTCCGCCACTCCTGCGCCAGCCACATGCTGGCCCACGGAGCCGACATCCGGGTGGTCCAGGAGCTGCTCGGCCACGTGTCCATCGCCACCACCCAGATCTACACCAGGCTGAGCCACGACCACCTGCGCAGGTCCTACGACCGGGCCCACCCGCGGGCCATTGCGACCCAGGTCAAGTAGGCTGTTGCCCGTGCCGAGCGACGCCCCCACAGACGCCCCGACGGTCGACTACCGCCAGCTGCTCGAACGCGAGCGCCACCAGCTCCAGGCCGAGCTGGCCGAGCTCGGCTACGGCGAGGGCGGGGGGCTCCACTACGACCCCAACTTCGCCGACTCGAGCCAGGTGACCGCCGAGCGGGGCGAGGCCGAGGTGCTGGCCGGCCAGCTCCAGGAGTCGCTCGACGAGGTGGCCCGGGCCCTCGGCCGACTCGAGGACGGCAGCTACGGGCGCTGCGAGGTCTGCGGCCAGGCCGATCAACCCGGCCCGCCTCGAGGCCATGCCCGCCACCCGGTTCTGCATCAACCACGCCAGCCGGTCCTGATCGGCCGCGCCGCCTGATGGCCTACGGAGGCTACGGAGCGGGGCCGGGGGGCCCGAGCCGCCCCCGGCGCCGGTTCCAGGCCGACCAGCGGACGACGGTCATCGTGGTGGTCGCCGCCGCCATCATCGTCGTCCTGCTCGGCACCCACCGCATCACCAGCACCGAGATCATCTACTTCTGCGTGCTGGTCCCCTCGATCATCCTCCACGAGGTCTCCCACGGCGTGGTGGCGCTGGCCTTCGGGGACGACACCGCCCGCCGGGCGCGGCCGGCTCACCCTCAACCCGGTCCGGCACGTCGACCCGGTCGGCACGCTGCTCGTCCCGGCCGTGCTCTCGCTGTCGGGCATCGGCGCCTACGGCTGGGCCAAGCCGGTGCCGGTCTCCACCAACCGGCTGCGCAGCCCGCGCAACCACACGGTGGTCGTCTCGCTGGTCGGCCCGCTGACCAACTTCGTCCTGGCCGCCCTGACCGGCGTGGGCTACGTCCTCGTGACCCCCGCTCGCCACCCGCCAGGGGTATGCCGCCCTGGGCCTGGTCAGCCAGGTCCTCTTCTTGGCCGGGATCGCCAACATCGTGCTCGGCGTCTTCAACCTCCTCCCGTGCCCGCCGCTCGACGGTGCGGCCGTGCTCGAGCGGTTCATCCCGGCCCGGTCGCTGCCCGAGTACTACCGCCTCCAGCCGCTCCTCATGTTCCTCCCGTTCATCCTCATCCTGGTGTTCCACAACCAGTGGTCCGAGCTCATCGGTCACATCGTCAACTGGTGGTCGGGCCTCCTGGTGTGATCCCGGTCGCCGCGCCGACACCCTGCCGGCGGTGAGCGCCCCCGGTACCGCCCTGGCCGCCAGCCGGCCGGCCACCGCCACGACGCGCCGTCCCGGGCCCGCAGCGGCGGGTCGGGCAGTGGGCCCGCGCCCACGCCGTCCTCCTCGCCCTGGCCGTCGTCCCCTTCGCCGTGTTCGGCCTTCCGGTGCTGGTCGGCCGGGCCGTGCTCGACGGCGACAACCTGCTCCAGAACTTCCCGCTCCGGGTGCTGGCCGGCCGGGACCTCGCCCACGGGATGCTCCCGCTGTGGAACCCCTACCTGTTCAGCGGCACCCCGCTGCTGGCGGGGTTCAACGCCGGTGCGGCCTACCCGGCCAACTGGCTGATGGCGGTCCTGCCGGCCTTCGGCGCCTGGGCGCTCTCGTTCGCCGCCGTCTACGACCTCGCCCTGGTCGGCATGTACCTGTTCCTCCGCCGGCAGCGCCTCTGCCGGGCGGCGTCCACCTTCGGGGCGGCCACGTTCGCCTTCGCCGGGTACATGACCGCCCAGATCGTCCACGTCGACCTCATCCAGGGCGCGGCGCTGGCTGCCGTGGATGCTGCTCGCCGTGCACGGGATGACCGAGCCTCCCGACCGTTCCGTCGGCACCGCCGCCGGTGGGCGGGGTTCGGCCCGGACCCGGCGGTTCGTCCCCCTGCTGGCCCTCGCCCTCGGCCTGTCCTCCCTCAGCGGAGGGGTCGAGGCGACCATCGACGGAACGGTGCTCGTGCTGATCTACTGGGCGAGCCGCCTGGTGACCTCGGGCTACCTGCGCCGGAGACCGGTGCGGGCCGACGGCGCGCTGGCGGGGCTCGCCGCGCCGGTGATCTCCTTCGCCGTCGGGCTGGCCCTCGGAACCGCCCTCGGGGCCGTCCAGCTGCTCCCCGGGGCTGTCTTCGCCGCCCACTCCCAGCGGAGCGCCTCGTCCTACGCCTTCTTCACCAGCGGGTCGCTGCCGGTGCGACTGGTCGCCCTGGTGGCGTCCCCGTTCGTCCTCGGGACCAACCAGGACCACCCCGCCTACTACGCCGGCCCCTACAACTTCCCCGAGGTCACCAGCTACGTGGGCGTCCTGGCGCTCATCGCCGCCTGCGTGCTGCTGGTCCGCCGGTGGCGGACCTCGCCCCGGGCGCGGCACTGGTACGTCTGGTACGTCGTCCTGGGGGTCGGCCTGGCTGTCGGCCATCGGCGACCAGACCCCGTTCGGCCGGCTCCTCTACCTGGTACCGGGGATCAACAGCCAGCGGCTGCTCAACCGGAACCTCCTCCTGGTCGATTGCGCGCTGGCGGTGCTGCTGGCCTGGTGGAGCCATCTGGCCTTCACCGCCCGGGACCCCGGCGCGCCGAGCACGGCGCCGGTGCGGAGCCGGTGGCGCGCCGGTCACCGGGCCGAGCTGGTCGGCGACCTGCCTCCCCTTCGGAGCGAGCGCCGTCTTGTGCCTGGCGCTGTGGGCGGCCGGACCGGCGCTGGACCGGCTGCTCGAGACCCCGGCGCCGGTCGACGAGGCCACCCGGCTGGCGCTCGCCCCGCTCGTGACCGCCGGGACCCTCGTCGCCGGGGTGGCCACCTGGATCGTGCTGTCCGAAGCGCGGTTCTCCACCCGGACGCTCCGGCGCCTGCTCGGGGCGGTGCTCGCCGCCGATCTGGTGCTGTTCAACTGCTTCGTCATCCGACCACCCGTCACCGAGACGTCGGCCCAGGCCGGGGGACCGGCGGCGGCGGCATTCGGGGCCATGGTGGGGCAGGGCCGGTTCGTCATCTTCGACCCCGACCGCTTCTACGGGGACCAGCTCGATCGCCCTCGGCCAGACCGATCTCAACGTGTTCGGGACCGTGCCGAGCGCCCAGGGCTACACCGCCCTCACCGACGGGACGTACTACCGGGCCACCGGGGCCCATCTCCAAGAGGACCTCGATCCCGCCACCCTCGCCGGACCCGTCTGGGACGAGCTCAACGTCACCACCCTGCTGTCGGTGCCGGGCTACTTCTTGCGGCCGGTGCCCTCGCAGCCCGCGCCGCCCACCCGCATCCCCTTCCCGGCCGACGCCATCACCGGCTCGGCCGCCCCGGGGGCGGCGCGACCGACCCCGCTGAGCGGCGGACGCCGTCCGGCGCTGGTACTTCGGTGGGGTCCTCACCCTGCAGCGCTGGTCCGTTCCGTTGGAGACCGGCGGCGGCGCCGGGCTCCGGGTCGGGCCTGGTGTCGCCCACGGGTCACCTGCAGTGGCTCGCACCCGGCCTGGCCCGGCGGGTCGAGGCGGGGGGACAGCGGGCACTGCAGGTGACCCTCCCCGCACCGGTGGCGGCGGCCGGGGTGGTAGTCGAGCGCCCGCCGGGGGCCCCGGTCACGGTCGGGGTGCCCACCGCCGTCACGGCCGAGACCGGCCCGGTCACCCTGGACGGTCCCATGCAGGCCGGGGTCACCGCGCCCCACTGGGCCTTCACCGGGACCTTCGGCGCCTTCGGGGTCTTCCCAACCGGGCCGCCCGGGGATGGGCGTGGCTGGAGGGCCCGGGCGGCAGCCCCGCTCCGGCCGGCGCCCGGGTCCGGGCGCAGCGGCCGGACGCCGGCGGGGGCCAGGCGGTCACCGTGCACGACGGCGCCCCGGTGGTCGCTCACCCGCAGCGAGTCGTGGTCCTCGGGCTGGCAGGCGACCGTGCGGCCTGTCGCCCCGACCGGTGCCCCCGGGCCGGCGGGCCCTCCCGAGCACCCCCCGGTCACCCGGCACGGCGTCGTCCAGCAGGTGGCGGTCCCGGGCCCGGGGGACTTCGAGGTGAGCTTCTCCTACCGGCCCGCCTCCGTCCGCGCCGGGATGGTGGTGTCGGCCGTCGCCGCCGGCGTGCTCGTCGGGTGGGGGGCCGCCGAGATCGCCGCCCGCCGCCGTCGCCGCCGGCGGGCGCGCCGACCGCCGGGTGTCGACCCGGGCGGCGCCGGGCCGGATCAGTCCGGGAGGAGCAGGCCCATGGCCCCCGCCGCCCGCCGGTAGGTGGCCGAGGCCGTCGTCCGGGCCTTCTCCGCACCGAGGGCCAGCATGGCCGAGACCGCTCCGGGCTCGGCGGCCAGCGCCGCCCGCCTGGCCCGGACCGGCGCCAGCAGACCGATGAGCGCCTCGGTCACGTCCGCCTTGAGCTCGCCGTAGCTGCCGTAGCCGCCGGCCAGGTCGGCCGGGCTCCCGCCCGGTGGCCACCGCCAGCAGCTCGAGCAGGTTGGACAGCCCGGGCTTCGCCTCGGGGTCGTAGCGGACCTCGCCGTCGGTGTCGGTGACCGCCCGCTTGACCTTGCGGGCGATGTCGGCGTCGTCGTCGAGCATGAGCACGGTGCCGAGGGGGGAGTCGACCGACTTGGACATCTTGCGCTCGGGGTGCTGGAGGTCCATGACCCGGGCCGCCATCTCGGGGATGGCGGCCTCGGGCACCACCAGGGTGTCTCCGTAGCGGTGGTTGAACCGCTGGGCCAGCTCGCGGGCGAGCTCGAGGTGCTGGCGCTGGTCGTCCCCCACCGGGACCCGCTCGGCGTCGTAGAGGAGGATGTCCGACGCTCATGAGCACCGGGTAGGTGAACAGTCCGGCCCGGACCGACTCGCGGCCCGTCGCTCTTCTCCTTGAACTGGGTCATCCGGCCGAGCTCGCCCATGGTGGCGGTGCACTCCAGCAGCCAGGTCATCTGGGCGTGCTCGGGGACGTGGCTCTGGACGAACAGGGTGCACCGGTCGGGATCGAGGCCGGCGGCCAGCAGGTCGAGCGCCGTCGCGAAGGTCCGGCGAGCGAGCTCGGCCGGGTCGATGTCGAGGGTCAGGGCGTGCAGGTCCACGATGCAGTAGAAGGCGTCGTGGGTGTCCTGGTCGGCGACCCAGTTGCGGATGGCGCCGAGATAGTTCCCCAGGTGGACGTCGCCGCTGGGCTGGATCCCGGACAGGACTCGTGACATGGGCGGCCACATCGTAGGTCGGGTCCCGAGGTGCACGAGATCCGCGACGTCAGCCGGTATGGTCGGGGTCGTGGCCGCCACCGTCACCACGCCCGCTTTCGAGGGGCCCGTCGACCTGCTGCTCGAGCTGGTCAGCACCCACCAGGTCGACCTCTACGACATCCCGCTCGCCGCCGTGGTCGACGCCTTCGTGGCCGAGGTCGCCGGGTGGGAGACAGGTGGACCTCCAGACCCTGTCGGAGTTCCTGGTGATCGCGGCCGTGCTCGTCGAGCTCAAGTCCCGGCGGCTGCTGCCCGGCCCCGACGACGTCGATCCCGACGAGGAGCTGGCCGGGTGGGAGGAGCGCGACCTGCTGCTCGCCCGCCTGCTCGAGTGCCAGGCCTACGCCGCCGCCGCCGACGCCTTCGCCGTGCTCGCCGAGCAGGCGGCCCGGTCGGTCCCCCGCACCGCCGGGCTCGACCCCGAGTTCGCCGTCCACGCCCCCGACCTGCTGGAGGGCGTGACGCCCGACCAGGTGGCGGCGGCCTTCCGGCGGGCCACCGCCGAGCGGCCGCCGCCGACCGTCGACCTGTACCACGTGACGGTGGACACGGTGACCGTGGCCGACGCCGTGGCCGAGCTCGGGCACCGGATGCCGACCATGGGCCGCACCACCTTCCGGGCCCTCACCGGGCACCTGCAGCGCCCGCATCGAGATCATCGTGCGCTTCCTCGCCCTGCTCGAGCTGTACAAGCAGGGCCGGGTCTCCCTCGACCAGGGCCGGACCTTCGGCGACCTCGAGGTGGCCTGGGTGGCAGGACGCCCGCGAGCCGGTGGCGGTGGGCGCCGGCGGCGTCGACGAGTACGAGGGCTGACGGTGCCGCTCTCCCCCGAGGCCCGCGCCATCGAGGCCGTCCTCGATCGTGGCGGTCGAGCCGGTGCCGGCCGGCCTGCTGGCCGAGCTGCTCGAGCTGCCCGTCGAGCAGATCGAGCCGCTCTGCGACGAGCTGGCCGCCGTCCTGCCGGGCCGAGGGGCGCGGCTTCGAGGTCGTGCGGATCGCCGGCGGGTACCGCATCCAGACCCACCCGGACCTGGCGCCCTACGTCGAGCGCTTCGCCAACGTGGGCGTGTCGTCCCGCCTGTCGGCGGCGGCCCTCGAGACCCTCGCCATCGTGGCCTACAAGCAGCCCGTCTCCCGGGCCCAGATCGCCGCCCTCCGCGGGGTGAACGTGGACGGGGTGGTCCGCCTGCTCGAGCACCGCGGGTACATCGCCGCCGTCGGGCGGGCCCCCGGGCCGGGCCAGGCCGTCCTCTACGCCACCACCGACGCCTTCCTGGAGCGGTTGGGCCTCGACCGTCTCGACCAGCTGCCGCCGGTCGAGGACCTGCTGCCGGGTCCCGAGGCCCTGGCCGACTGGAGGAGCAGATGCGCCCGGTCGGCGATGGCTGAGGCAGGCCGGCCCGCCAACCTCCGACCGGTGACCGATTGCAGAAGGTGCTCGCCCGGATCGGCATCGGCTCGCGCCGCGCCTGCGAGGAGCTGATCGCCGAGGGCCGGGTGACCGTCAACGGCGCGGTGCCCGTCCTCGGCCGCCGGGTCGACCCGCCGATCGACCGGGTCGAGCTCGACGGGGTCCCCCTGCCCGGTCCGGCCCGGCCTCGTCCACTACCTGGTCAACAAGCCGGCCGGGGTGGTGAGCACGGCGGAGGACACCCACGGGCGCCCGACGGTGGTCGAGCTGGTACCCGCCGAGCCCCGGGTGTTCCCGGTCGGGCGGCTCGACCGCGACTCCGAGGGACTGCTGGTCCTCACCAACGACGGCGAGCTCGCCCACCGGCTGACCCATCCCTCCTTCGGGGTGCCGAAGGAGTACCTGGTCGCAGGTGGAGGGCGAGCCGGGCGCCGGGCGCCCTCCGCCGGCTGCGGCGAGGGGGTCGACCTCGAGGACGGGCCCACCGCGCCGGCCCGGGTGGCGGTCGTCGGCCCCCGGCCTGCTCCGGATCGTGATCCACGAGGGGCGCAACCGGCAGGTGCGGCGGATGTGCGAGGCGGTCGGCCACCCGGTGGTCCGGCTCGTCCGCACCCGGATCGGGCCCCTCGCGCGACCCGACCCTCGCCCCGGGCGCCTACCGCCGCCTCGGCCTCGACGAGGTCCGGGCGCTCGCCGCCGCCGCCGTGCCGCCGGGCGCCGCCGCCGCGCCGCCGGGCGCCGCCGCCCGCCGGGGCGGCGACCGGCCCTGAGTAACATGCCTGCCTGATGTCCGCCGCCGTCAGAGCCGTGCGTGGCGCCACCACGGTCGAGGTCGACACCAACGAAGCCATCACCGAGCGGGTGGTGGCCCTGCTCGGCCAGATCCTCGAGCGCAACGGGCTGGCCGAGGACGACATCATCTCGATCCTGTTCACGGCCACCGAGGACCTCGTGTCCACCTTCCCGGCCACCGCCGCCCGGTCGATGGGGCTCGGGGCCGTGCCGCTCATCTGCGCCCGCGAGCTGGCCGTCGACGGGATCGGTGCCGCGGTGCATCCGGGTCATGCTGCACGTGAGCACCGGACCGGCCCCGTCACGACATCCACCACGTCTACCTCGAGGGCGCCCAGGGGCTCCGTGACGACCTCCCCGACTGAGGCCGCCGCGGCCCGGCCGGGACCCGGCGGCCGGCTCACCGTCCCGGGACGGGCCATGATCTTCGGGACCGGTCTGATCGGCGGCTCGGTGGGGATGGCGCTGCGCAGCCGCGGCTGGACGTGACCGGGGTCGACGCCGACGGGAGCGTGGCGGCCCGTGCCCGTCGAGCTCGGGGCCCTGTCGGCCGAAGGGATCGACCACGGGGCCGACCTGGCCGTGGTGGCCACGCCGGTCCGCTCCGCCGCCGGAGGTGATCGCGGGAGATCCTCGCCTCGTCGGCCTGGAACCCGGCGATGGTCATCACCGACGTGGGCGGGGTGAAGGCGCCGCTGGTGTCGGCCGTCGACCACCCCAACTTCGTGGGCGGCCATCCCATGGCCGGGTCCGAGCAGATGGGCATCGAGGGCGCATCGGGCGAGCTGTTCGTGGGGGCCACCTGGGTGCTCACCCCGACCGGCACCACCGACCCCGCCGCCTACGCCCGGGTGCGCAGCATCGCTGGCCGACCTCGGCGCGGACGTGGTCGACCTCGCCCCCGACCAGCACGACTCGCTGGTGGCGGTGGTCTCCCACGTCCCCCATCTCACCGCCGCCACGCTCATGGACCTGGCCGCCGGTCTCGGGCAGGAGCACGCCGCCCTGCTGCAGCTGGCCGCCGGCGGCTTCCGCGACATGACCCGGATCGCCGCCGGTCAGCCCTCCATCTGGCCCGACATCTGCGACGACAACGCCGAGGCCATCGTCGAGACGCTGGACCTCGCTCATCGAGGCGCTCGGGCGCCATGCGCCGCCGGGTGGCACGCCACGACCGTGACTCGCCTGCTCGAGGTCCTCGACCGGGCGGCCGAGGCCCGGCGGGCGCTGAGCGAGCGCGCCCCGCGCCCCGAGGAGCTGGTCGAGGTCCGGGTCCCGGTGCCCGACCGTCCCGGGGTCATCGCCGAGATCCTCGTGCTGGTCACCGAGCTCGGGATCAACATCGTCGACCTCGAGATCGCCCACTCGATCGAGGGCGACCGCGGTGTGCTGGTGGTGGTGGTGGACACCCTGTCGGCGCCCACGCTGGTCGCCACCCTGGCCGGCCGGGGCTACCGCGCCGCCAGCGCGCCGGCCGGGGCCGCCCGGTGAGCCCCGGGGGCGGCCGACCGGTCGACGGGGCCCGGGTCCGACCAGGTGGTGCACGGCGGCCTCCCGCTGACCGGGACGGTCGCGGTGCCCGGCGACAAGTCGATCTCGCACCGCGCCCTGCTGCTCGCCGCCCTGGCCGAGGGCACCTCGACCATCGCCGGCCTCTCGCCCGGCGACGACGTCGCCCGCACCGCCGACGCGGTGGCGGCCCTCGGAGCCGAGGTGTCCCGCCGAGGGCACCCGGGCGACCGTGGCGGGCGGGCGGTCGCGCCTGGCGCGCGCCGGGCCGCCCCATCGACCTGGGCAACTCGGGCACCGGCCATCCGCCTGCTGGCCGGGGTGGTCGCCGCGCTGTCGGGGACGACCACGCTGACCGGCGACGACTCGCTGCGGGCGCCGTCCGATGGACCGGGTGGCCGAGCCCCTCCGGCAGATGGGGGCCCACGTCGAGGGCACCGGCGCCCAGCTGCCTGCCTCCCGTCGAGGTCACCGGCGGGCCGGCTGACGGGCATCGACTACACCCCCCCCATGGCCAGCGCCCAGGTCAAGTCGGCCGTGCTGCTGGCCGGCCTCGCCGCCGAGGGGGAGACCGTGGTCCGCGAGCCGGTGGCCACCCGGGCCCACACCGAGGAGATGCTGGCCGCGGCCGGGGCCGACATCGAGCTCGCCCGGGTGGGAGGCGGCCGGGTGGTCCGGGTGCGGCGCCGGGCCGCTCTCGCCGCGGCACCTTCACCGTCCCCGGAGACCCCTCACAGGCAGCCTTCTGGCTGGTCGGCAGCATCGTCGTCCCCGGCAGCCTGGTCACCGTGCCCGACGTCCAGCTGGGCATCGAGCGGCTCGGGTTCCTCGGCGTGCTGCGGCGGATGGGGGCCACCGTCGAGGTCGCCGAGTCGGGCAACGCCACCGGGTCGATCACCGCCTACTGCTCCCGGCTGCACGGCACGGTGGTCGAGGCCGAGGAGATCCCCTCCCTCGACGAGGTGCCCGATCCTGGCCGTGGCGGCCGCCGCCGGCCTCGGGACAGACCCGGTTCCGCCGGGTCGGGCGAGCTCCGGGTGAAGGAGTCCGACCGGCTCGACGGCCACCGTCGAGCTGGTCGCGGGCCTTCGGCGGCCGGGCCGGCGGGGAGGGCGACGACCTGGTGGTCGAGGGGAGGGCGGGGCCCCTCCGCCCCGGGCGCTTCGACGCCGGGGGCGACCACCGGATGGCCATGGCCGCGGCCATCGCCGGCGCGGCCTGCCCGCCCGGGGCCGCGGACCACGGTCGCCGGATGGGAGTCGGTCGCCACCAGCTACCCGGGCTTCGCCGCCGATCTCGTCCGGCCTCACCGGGCCGGGGCCGACCGGAGGATGAGCGGCGCCGCGTCGCGGCCGCGGCCGCTCATCGCCATCGACGGCCCGGCCGGGTCCGGCAAGTCGACGGTGTCGCGGGCGCTCGCCCGACCGGCTGGGCCTCGACCGGCTCGACACCGGCGCCATGTACCGGGCGGTGGCCTGGGCCGCCCTCCAGCAGGGGGTGTCGACCCGACGACGGCGGCGCGCTGTCGGCCCTGGCCGGCCGGCTCCGGATCACGGTCGGGGACCGGGTCGAGGCCGACGGGACCGACGTCACCGAGGCCATCCGGGGGCCCGGCGGTCAGCGGAGCGGTCTCGGCGGTGGCCGCCCACCCCGGGGTCCGCGCCGTGCTCGTCGAACGGCAGCGCCAGTGGGTGGCCGAGCACGGGGGCGGGGTCGTCGAGGGCCGGGACATCGGCTCGGTGGTGCTGCCCGACGCCGACGTGAAGATCTACCTCACGGCCTCGGCCGACGAGCGGGCCCGCCGGCGGCCCGAGGAGGAGGCCGCCGCACTGGCCCGGCGCGACCGGCTGGACAGCACCCGGCCGGCATCCCCCCTCGGGGTGGCCGAGGGGGCGCATATCATCGACACCACCGACCGGCCGGTCGAGGACATCGTCGAGGAGGTCGTCAGGTGGCTGTGACGGCGGGCGCACCGTCCGGCCATCCCGGGCCGGTGGCCGACGACGAAGGGACGCTTCCCCGCGTTCATCCCCGTCTACCGGTTCCTGCGGGTCGGTCGTGCGGGCCCTCAACCGGATCCTCTTCCGGGCCACGGTCGAGGGCGCCGACCAGGTCCCCGCACGACGGGACCGGTCATCATCGCCCCGGTGCACCGCTCGTTCATCGACTTCCTCGTGGCCTCGGAGGTCACCCGGCGCAAGCTCCACTACATGGCCAAGGACAGCCTGTGGCAGCAATCCGCTTGCTGGCCCGCCTCCTCCCCACCCTCGGCGCCTTTCCGGTGCACCGCGAGTCGGCCGACCGCGAATCGCTCCGCCAGGCCCAGAAGGTGCTCGAGGCCGGCGAGGTGCTCATCCTGTTCCCCGAGGGGGAGCGCCGGACCGGCCCGGTCGTCGCCGACCTGCACGACGGCGTGGCCTTCCTGGCCGCCCGGACCGGGCGCCACCGTGGTGCCGGTCGGCATCGGCGGATCGGCGTCGGTCATGCCCAACGGCACCCGGATCCCGCGACCCCGCCACATCCACCTGGTGGTCGGGACGCCGATCCCGCCCCCGGCCCGCACCGGCGGCGGTCGCATCTCGCGGAGCCGGACCCGCCAGGCGACCGAGGAGCTCGCCCGCGTCCTCCAGGACCTCTACGACCGGTCGGTGGCGGCGACCGGACGGTACTGAGCCGCGCCGGCGCCGAGCACCGGCGTCGGGCGAGCCGGCGACGCCTCAGCGCCGGCGGTTCCCGACGGTCACGTGCAGCCAGGTGCTGGCGATGACCCGGGCGTAGCTGCAGCCCGAAGAACAGGTTGCCGCCCTTCTTCGAGCTGCCCGAGGCCCGCGGGCGCCACACGGTCGGCACCTCGGCGATCCGCCAGCCGCGGCTGGCGGCGGTGATGACCACCTCGGCCGTCTGGTACTGGTCCTGGACGAGATGGGGGAGGATGTCCTCGAGCAGCTCGACCTTGAAGGCCCGGTAGCCGTTCGACGAGTCCGACAGGGGCTGGGAGATCAACCGGTTGAGGACGGCGGCGTACAGTCGGACGCCGGCCTGGCGGAACCGGTCGGTGGTCTGGTCCACGCCCAGCCGGCGTGATGCGATGACGAAGTCGGCGGTGTCCTCGAGGAGCGGGGCCACGACGGTGTCCATCTCCGACGGGTCGTTCTGCCCGTCGGCGTCGAGGGTCACCACGTAGCGGGCGCCGTGCTCGGCGGCCAGTCGGTAGCCGAGGCGGAGGGCGGCGCCCTGCCCCAGGTTGACCGGGAGCACGCAGATCTGGGCGCCCGGCCTCGGCGGCAACCGAGGCGGTGGCGTCGCGCCCGCCGTCCACCACCACCAGGGTCGAGACCGGCAGCTCGCCGACCGTCTCGGGCACCACCTTGAGGACGTCCCCGATGTTCGCCTCCTCGTGGTAGGCGGCGATCAGCGCCACCACCGGGGCGAACCGGGTCCCGGGGTAGCGCTCCTCGAAGTCGAGGCGGGCCGCGTCGGCGACATAGCGCAGCAATGCCGCGGTGCGCCGCCGGCTCCGGCTGTCGGGACGGGTGAGCCAGCGGTGCCGCTGGGTCGGGGCCACTACAGGACGTGCGGATTGCCGAAGACGGCCCGGACCTTCGGCTCGAAGTGCGACAGGCGCTCGGTGGGGAAGTCGGGGTCGAAGCTGTTCTGGTCCCACTCGTCGGCGAACCGCTCGGCGAGCGCGTACCAGTCCTCGTCCCGGTAGCGGACGCGCACGTCGGGATCGAGGCCGAAGTGGTGGTAGTAGTGCCGGCCCTGGAAGTCCTGGTGCGTGGCGATCACCGCGGTGATCTCCGGGCGCACGTAGGGACGCAGGATCTCGGCGGCGATCCGGGGGTGGTTGGGCACCGACACGGCCTTGCCGATGTCGTGGCACAAGGAGGCCACCACCCACTCGTCGTCGGCCCCCGCCCGCTCGGCCCGGGTGGCCGTCTGGAGGCAGTGGGTCAGCTGGTCCACGGCGAAGCCGTCGACGACGTCGGCCAGCGACTCGAGCAGGGCGAGCACGCTGTCGGCGACCCGGCCCTGGTGCTGCCTCGTCTCGGCACCGATCACCGCCCATTGCTCGGGGGTCGACACATCCATGCTGGTGAACGACGTGGTCATGCCGACAGTCTCGCGCCAAAACCGGTGGTGGGCATCCCGGCCGCCGCTACCCGGCCAGCCGTTCGAGGACGTCGGCGGCAGCCGTGGCCCGGTCGCCGGCCAGCACCGGGGAGCCCCGGTCGCCGGGGCCGGCCTCGGGGGCGGGCGCCGCGGCGAGGAGGGCGAGGGCCGCCTCGAGGCCCCGCAGCAGGTCGCGCAGCTCGGGCGGGGGAGGGAAGTACTCCTCCTCCACGGTCACCGGGGCGCTCGCCACGCCGCCGGACGGGTCGAGGCGCTCGACCACCGCCCGGACCAGCGACTCGGGTGCCGATGCGCCGGCGGTCACCCCGACGGTCCCCTCGAGGTCGTCGGGCAGCTCGGAGGCGTCGTTCACCCGGACCACCCGCCGACAGCCGAACGACCGGGCCACGGTCTCGAGGGCGACGGTGTTCGACGAGTTCTCCGAACCGATGACCACCACGGCGTCGGCCCGCCCGGCGATGGCCTTGAGCGCCGCCTGGCGGTTGGTGGTGGCGAAGCAGAGATCGCTCCGGTTGGGCATCCACAGGTCCGGGAAGCGCTCCTGCGCCCGTTCGACGATGCCGGCCCATTCGTCGTGGCTCAGGGTGGTCTGGGCCAGCAGCGCCACCGGGTCGGGCCCGTCCTCGCCGTCGGACCCGGCGAGGGCGTCGACGTCCGCCGGCCGCTCGAGCAGGCGGACCGACGCGGGGGCGACGGCCATGGTTCCGACCGCCTCCTCGTGGCCCTGGTGGCCGACGTAGAGGACGGTGTACCCCTTGCTGGCCCGGACCCGGAGCTCGTGGTGGACCTTGGTCACGAGCGGGCAGACGGCGTCGACGACCACCCGGCCCCGGTCCCGCGCCGCCACCACCACCTCGGGAGCCGAACCGTGGGCCGACAGCATGAGGGGGGCGCCGGCGGGCACCTCGTCGACGTCGTCCACGAAGACGACACCCTGGGCCCGGAACTGGTCGACCACGTGCCGGTTGTGGACGATCTCGTGGTAGCAGTAGACGGGCGGCTCGAAGACCCTGACCATCCAGGCCAGCGCCTTGATCGCCTTTTCGACCCCGGCACAGAACCCCCGGGGCTCGGCCAGCAGGACGCGCTCGACGGGCACCGTCACGAGGCTACCGTCCCGTCCCCGGCGGCCCGACGGCGGCCCGACCGGCGGCCGACGCCGCTGCGGGGGGAGCCGGGCGTGCGGGTACCCTGGTCCCATGTCGGCGCCCACCGTGACGACGGCACCCCTGGTCGTCGCCGTCGCCGGCTCGTCGCCCGCCGAACGGTCCGGTCTCCTCCCGGGCGACGAGCTCGTGTCCCTCAACGGACGCTCGCCTCGAGACGTCATCGAGTACAGCCTGCTGGCCGACGAGGCCGAGCTCGACCTGGTGGTCCGCCGGCCGCCCGCTCGCCGGCCGGTGGCCCTCCGGGTGTCCAAGCAGGCGGGCGAGCCGCTCGGGGTCGAGGTGTCCTCACCCGTGTTCGACCGGGTCCGGACCTGCGACAACCACTGCGAGTTCTGCTTCATCCACCAGCTGCCCCCGGGCATGCGCCGGAGCCTGTCGCTCAAGGACGACGACTACCGGCTCTCCTTCCTCTACGGGAACTTCACCACCCTCACCCGCTTCACCGAGATGGACCTCGAGCGGGTGCTCACCGAACGGCTCGGACCGCTGTTCGTATCGATCCATGCCACCGATCCCGAGATCCGGGCCGGCCTGCTGCGGAACCGGCGGGGGGCGACCAGCCTGCGCTGGCTGGGGGCGCTCCTCGAGGGCGGGATCGAGGTCCACGGCCAGGTGGTGGTGTGCCCGGGCCGCAACGACGGCGACGTGCTCGAGGACACCATGGCCGGAGTGCTCGACCGCTTCCCGCGCCTCGCCACGGTGGCGTGCGTCCCGCTCGGGGTCAGCCGGTTCTCCACCGAGGCGGCCATGCGGCCCCACACCGGCGACGAGGCGGCGGCGGTCTGCGAGGCGGTGGAACGTTGGCAGGACACCTTCGTGGCCGCTCTCGGTCGCCGGATGGTCTTCGCCGCCGACGAGTACTACCTGATGGCCGGGCGGCCCTTCCCCGAGGGCGACGCCTACGAGGGGTTCCCCCAGCACGAGAACGGGATCGGCATGGCCCGGGCCTTCGCCTCGGCCTTCGGCGGCGACCGGGGCGCGGCCCGCGGCGTCGCGACCGGGGTTCTTCGCCTCCGTGGACGGGGCGCCGGCCGTCGGGTTACCGCGCCCGGCGGACCGGCTCTGCCACCTCCGGGCCGGCCGGGGCGCCCGCCGCGCCGGTCGGGCACCCGCCGATCGGCGTCCTCACCGGGGAGTACGGGGCGAGGGTGGTCGGACCGCTGGTCGAGGGGTTGGGGCGGCCCGACGTCCGGGTCATCCCGGTCGCCAACCGCTTCTTCGGCGGGAACATCGGCGTCGCCGGGCTGCTCACCGGGGCCGACCTCGCCGGGGCGCTCGCCGGGGAGCCACCCGGCCATCGCTACCTCGTGCCCGACTCCTGTCTGTCGGGGGACCGCTTCCTCGACGACCTGACCGTCGCCGACCTGCCGCGTCCCGTCGAGGTGGTCCCGACCGACGGGCTCTCGCTCCGGCTGGCCCTCGACGGGGCGGTCGGCACCCTGCCGGCCGAGCCCCCGTTCGCACCCCCGGGAACCGAGGCGCCGCCGCCCGTGGCCGTGGCGCTCGGAGGGACCCGATGACCGGGGCGGGACCGTCGCCCGCTCGTGGTGGTGGCCGGACGCCCCAACGTTGGGAAGTCGACCCTGGTGAACCGCATCGTCGGGCGGCGGGCGGCCGTGGTCGAGGAGCAACCCGGGGTCACCCGCGACCGCAAAGAGCTCGATGCCGAGTGGGCCGGGCGGTCGTTCACGGTGGTGGACACCGGCGGATGGAAGGCCGCCGGCGACGGGCTCGATGCCCAGGTGAGCGCGCAGGCCGAGCGGGCGGTGGCCCGAGCGCCCTCGTCCTGCTGGTGGTCGACGTCGCCACCGGGATCGTCGAGGAGGACATGGCCGTGGCCCGGTTCCTCAAACGCTCCGACCGTCCCGTGCGTGGTGGTGGTCAACAAGGTGGACTCGGACCAGCGCGAGCTCGAGACCTGGGAGGCGATGGGTCTGGGTCTCGGGACGCCCTGGCCGGTCAGCGCGCTCCACGGGCGGGGGACCGGCGACCTGCTCGACGAGGTGGTCCGGATCCTCGGCGAGACCGATCCCGATGCGGCCGCCGACGGAGGGGGAGCGGCGGAGCCGGAGGGGTCTGGCACCGAGGCGGTGCCCGCAGCCGGTCCCGAGGTCCCGCGGGTGGCTCTGGTCGGTCGGCCCAACGCCGGCAAGTCGACGCTCTTCAACCGGTTGGTCGGAGATCGAACGGTCGGTGACCCACGATGCCCCGGGCACCACCAGGGACGCCGTCGACACCCTCGTCGAGACGCCCGACGGCACGATCTGCTTCGTCGACACCGCCGGCATGCGGAGACGGTCGCGTGACCGAACCGGGCACCGAGTACTTCTCGGTGCTCCGCGCCCTCGAGGCCCTCGACCGGGCCGACATCGCGCTGCTGGTCGTCGACGCCACCGTGGGGGTCACCCACCAGGACCAACGTTTGGCGGAACGGGTCGGGGCGTCGGGTTGTCCGGCGGTGGTCCTGCTCAACAAGTGGGACCTGGTGGCGAGCGAGGACCGCGACCGGATCCTGACCGACGTGGGCGACCGCCTGGCCTTTTTGGGGGAGGCCCCGGTGCTGCGGGTCAGCGCCCGGTCGGGGCGAGGGGTCCACCTGATGCTGCCCGCGGTGGTGGCCGCCGAGGAGGCCTACCACCGACGGGTCCCCACCGGCGAGCTCAACCGGGCGCTGGCTTCCATCCAGGCCGCCCACCCCCCGGCCCGGGCGCGGATCCGCTACATGGTCCAGGGGGCGAGCGATCCCCCCACCTTCACCCTGTTCACCAACGGACGCCTCGATCCCAGCTACCTGCGCTACGTCGAGCGCGGCCTGCGGGAGCGCTTCGACCTCGGCCGCACCCCGGTCAAGCTGCGCGTGCGGGTCGAGGGGCGCCGCGGCCGGGCCCGGCGGTGAGCGAGCGACCAGGAGGGCCGCCGGGTGCCGTGGTGTGAGCACTGCGACCAGCGGGTGGAGGACGACGAGCTCACCGAGGCCGGCGCCTGCCCCGACTGCGGCCACACCCCGCTCCCGCACCGCAGGTCACCGTGGTACTTCAAGTTCATGCTGGCGGCCACGGTGGTCTACCTCGGGTACCGGGCGTTCCAGGGCATCACCTGGGTCGTCCACCATGTCTGAGCACCGGCGGAACGGTCGGGCCCGCTGAAGTCGCCCTCGAGGCGCGCACCACCCAGAGTGGCCGGCTCGACGCCGGTTTCACGACTCAGCGTCGCCGTCGGGACCGGGCTCGCCCTTCCCCCCGCAGGCGACGGTGACCCTGTGGTAACAAAGGTCACTCCTTGTGACAGCAGGGGGGCTTCGTTCTTTGGGGGATCCACGATGCGCCGACGTTCCGTCCTGTCCCTGGCCATCTCGGCGGTCGCCGCATCGGCGATCGCCACCGCCGGCCTCGCCCTCACCCCGGGGGTGAGCCAGGCGGCGAAGAAGCCGCCCCCGGCTCCGCTGTACGTCTCGCTCGGCGACTCCTACTCGATCGGCTATCAGCCCGGCATGGGGGGAACGCCCGGCTACACGGCCTGGGTGGCCCGCAAGACGAAGTACCAGCTCGAGAACTTCGGATGCGGTGGTGCGACGACCAGCTCCATCCTGACCTCGATCGGTTGTGGCGCCCCGGCGGCCACCGACGCGGTCGCCTACCCCACGACGACCCAGGAGCAGGCCGCGCTCGACTTCATCGCCACGCCGGCCAACTACGGGAGGATCGGGCTGATCACCGTCTCGATCGGGGGAAACGATGTGACCGCGTGCGCGGGCAACTCGAACCCGATTTCCTGTGTCGGGGCGGCTGACAGCGCCATCAAGACCAACGTCACCCAGTTGGTCGACGACCTCAACGCGGCGCTCGTCGCCAACGGCGACACGAGCGCGAAGCTCATCGGCCTGACCTACCCCGACGTGATCCTGGGTGACTACGTCTACCCTCCGGGCTCACCGAACACGTCGCTGGCCAACCTGTCGGTGGTCGCCTTCGACGATCTGATCAACCCGACCTTGAACACCGCCTACACCTCCGTTCCCGAAGGCAGTTTCGTCGACGTCACCTCTGCGCCGTACAAGCAAGCCACCGCCGGAGACGACACGCCCCTCTCGACCACCACCAAGCTCCGGCCCTACGGGACCGTCCCCGTCGCGGTGTGGGAGATCTGCAAGCTCACCTACTACTGCTCGCAGGGGAACATCCACGCCGACACCAAGGGCTACGACTTCATCGGGCAGTTGGTATTCGCCGACTTCGCCGCTCACTGACCGGGACCGTCCGCCGGGGGCGGCGGGCCTCAGGGGCCCCCTGGGACGACTCGCGCCAGGACGGACCGGACGTCTCCCAGATGGTGGCCTGCCTCGTGCACGGAGTGGCGACCCAACCAGGCGACGTCGCGCACCGCGGCTGACGGGTAGTTGTAGACACAGCGGCGCCCGAGCTGCGCCGGCGTCAGGCCATCGAAGATCCGGGCCAGGAGGTCGGCGGCGACCGCCAGCCCCTGCACGGCCCCGGCGATCGACTCGTGGCGGTATCCGGCCAGCGCCGCCCGCTCGTCGCGGTACATGCGGGAGAACGAGGGCACCTCTTCGACCAGTGCGAGCAGGACCCGGTCGCGCTGGATCAACAGCACGTCCCGCACGTGGCAGCAGTACTCCTGCGCCGACCACACCTCGGGTGCCGGTCGCACCGCGACCGCTCGGGCGATCCCCGGCCGGAGGAGCGGGGCGGAGTACTGCCCGGCTGTCCGGCGGAGGGCAGGGGCGACGTCGCACACCGGGAGACCCTCATAGGAGAACCCACATCCCTCGCACGCCTCCACCGGAGCCCATGATGCCCGCTGGGGCGGGCTCGGCTCGGCGGGCGTCCTCGGCGGGGAGATCCCCGGTGGCAAGGTCCCTGATGGTCGGGCCAGGGGGTGGAGGCCAGGGGGACGCCTGACGAGGTGGGAGCCGGGGGCTCGGTGCCCCTGACCACGGGTTTCGATGGCCCTGACCCCGGGTCCCGGTGCCCTGACGACGGGTTTCGGTGTCCCTGCCAAGGGGTATATGGATGCCCGAATGGGGCCATCCATTAGGTGATATGCCGAGGGCAGGCACCATCGATGGAGAGAAGCGAACGCGGCTGGCGGACCGCGTGAAGGAGGAATCCATGACCACGACATCCGCTCCGATTGATGGGAGAGTGGGCACACGGCGGCAGCTTCGGCATCGGGCGAGGACCGTTTCCTTCAGCCTGGGGACGGTCGGCCTCATTGCGGTGATCGCCAGCGCCTGGGGTGGCATCATCCCCTACGTCGGTCCTGCGTTCGGGTTCAGTGCCGACGGCTCCGGATCCTGGCAGTGGAACTTGACGCACAGCGTGCTGGCGCTCGTGCCGGGCGCCATCGGGGTGCTCGTCGGCTTCTCGTTCTTCGCCCCGGTTCGGGCGTGGGCGGTGGGCCGACGCCGGTTGAGCCTGACGGTTGCCGGTACTGTCGCCGTGGCCTGTGGTGCGTGGTTCGTGATCGGACCGCTGGCCTGGCCGGTGATCACCGACGTTTCCGGCTACTTCGTGCCGGCGGCGCCGCTGCGGAACCTGGCCAACCAGGTCGGCTATGCGCTCGGCCCCGGCCTGATCCTGGCGGCTTGCGGTGCGTTCGGGATGGGCTGGGCAGCCCGCCACAACCGGCCTCTGGAATCGGCGAAGGCTCCCGAGGAGACGGCTGAGCCGGTCGTCACGGCAGCGCCTCACGACGAGCGGTCGGTGGCCTGACCCAAGCTCTCCCTCCCGCCGACCGGCGGGCGTCTGACAGACCGGGCTCCGCGGGACGCGGGGCCCGGTCTGCATCGTTTCGGCCCGTCCTCGTTCTTCCCCGTCTTTCCCGTGGTCGGCGGTGCCCGTGGTGACGGCTTTCGTCGCCGTGAGGGGTGCGAAACCTGTTCGTCCAGGAGGGCCCCGCCCACTTGCTCGCCGGGAGGACCGGGTGTGGCACTAGGATCGGCGGGCCAGACCAACGGGACGCCATCGGACTGGATTGGCTCCGGCTGCGACGGCAGAGGCATGTCGCGAGCTCGGACGGGCTGTGGCGCAGCTTGGTTAGCGCGCTTGACTGGGGGTCAAGAGGTCGCCGGTTCAAATCCGGCCAGCCCGACCATTACCATCAAACAAGCAGGACTTGGCGACGGCGTTGCAGTTGCCGTCCACCCTCGCCCCGTTCGCCCGCGCGCAGTCCAGGTCTTCATCCTGACGATCGCCGGCCCCCCTCGATGACCGCCCCGATGGCGACGACGTCTCCACAGGGCCCTGCCTGACCGGTGCCTACGGGCCGCCTGCGGGTCCTACGGGCGGCGCCTCGCACCGGTCGACGCCGGCCAGGGGCAGTTCGCGACCCGCCGCAGCAACCTCCGCCTCGTGGCCGTGGTCGTGAGCAGGTAGAGACCGAGCATCACCAACGCCGAACCGACCGCTACGAGCGGGGCCGTGTCGATCCCCGTGAACGGCAGCTGGCTCGGGGCAGCGGAGGCCGGGGTGGCCACCGGGGAGGCCGGCGGTGCTGAGCTGGCCGTCGCGCCGGTGGAGCCGGTGAAGGGGAGCGCACCGGTCGGCCCCCCGCTGGTCGGCGGGACCGATGCCGGTGGGGCCGGCACCGAGGTCGCCGGCGCGGCCGGCAGGGTCGGGGGCTCGGTCGCCGTCGTGGTCGAGGAGGCTCCGGCCGAGGGCGGGGTGCAGTCCTCGATGGTGTGTTGGAACCCGCGCCTGGCCACCCAAGGCGGCCCGACGTAGGCGTCGGCTTGGATGACGCCGCAGAAATCGCTCGGATAGGGAATCGTGAGCGTGCCCGAGGTTCCGTAGACGGTCCCGACGTCGACCGACAGCTTCGGCTCGTTGAGGAAGAACTTCCACTGGCAGCTCGGGTCCGAGGTCGGGCACGCCGGGGTGGGGATGATCAACTGCGCCTGATGGGCTGCATCGTCGAAGACGATCACCGGCGACGACGAGGTGTCCTGTGCGCTCACGACGGTGCTTCCGAGGGGGAGGCTGACGGCGAGCAGCCCGACCAGGGTCACGGCCATTCCGACGATTCGTCTCACACTCGTGTGCTCCCGCCGCCCCCCGCTCGCATTCTCGGCCATCTGGCCTGGGTCATTACCGAAACGGGCCTCAGTCTGATTCGGTCGCATCCGGGAATCAACCCCCAATCTCGGGACCGGTCGACCGGACTGCCGGGCTCGATCGTCGGAATCCGACCGGTACGGTTCTTCGATGGACGACCGTGCCGCCTGGGAGCGCGAAGCCGAAAACTGGGTCCGGTTCGCCCGGAGTCCCGGCCACGACGCCTACTGGTACTACCGTGACGCCTTCTTCGACCACGTCCTCCCGCCGGCACGGGGGGTGACACTCGAGATCGGATCCGGGGAAGGGCGGGTGACCCGCGATCTGACGGTTCGCGGGCACCGGGTCGTCTCCGTCGACGGCGCGACGACCCTTCTTCGTCACGCCCGGGAACTCGATCAGGCCGGAAGGTATGTCCTGTCGGATTCGGTCGCTCTCCCGGTCCTTTCGGGTTCGGTGAACACCGCCGTCTCGTACAACGCGCTCATGGACTTCGACGATCTCCGAGGTGCGGTGCGTGAGGTCGCCCGGGTGTTGACCGACCGGGGCCGCCTGTGCATCTGCATCACCCATCCCGTTGAGTACTCGGGCGGCTTCGACGGGGAGGCGGTCGATGCTCTCTACCTGTTGCGGGACGACTACTTCGGGACCCGGCGCTTCGAGGCGACGGTGGTCCGGAACGACATCACGATGACCTTCCGGGGATGGACCCGGCCCATGCAGGACTACTTCGCCGCCCTCTTCGATGCGGGCTTGGTGGTCGACCTCGTGCGGGAACCGGTGCCGAGCACCCGTGAGGGACGCCTCGAGCGCTGGCATCGGGTGCCGATGTTCCTGCACATCCGAGCAGTGAAGGTGCAGGTCCCCCTGCCTTGATTTCCTTGCGTGAAGCGGCACGTCGGGGTGGAGCAGTGACGACGACCCCTTCCCCTTCGGGGACGTCAGACGAGCCTCACCGTTCTGACCTCGTGACGGCGCGCCCGAGCCGTGTCGGGCGAGTGGGGTCCCCCCGCTCCGACGAGCCCGACGGAGGCCTGACCCAGCACGTCGTCGATCGCCCTGATGGCTTCCCCCAGATCGGTGAACGCGGTGACCTGCCCTTCCAGCTCGTGCACGCGGGACGGGCCGCTCTCCGCCTCTCGTCGTTCGATCATGGCCAGGAACCTCCTCGGAGCGAATGGGTGCCGACCTGGCAGGAGGGTACCGACCCCGGTGGGCGGGGCGGTGGATGGTCGGTCGGGGACAGGGCCCGGCACGCCTGCTCGCCGGTGCCGGCCGGCACACGGTAGGTTCGTAGGCCGGATCCACAGGAGCCGACACCGGGGGGAGCTGGATGAGCAGGATCAAGACGTGGTCCGCCACGTGGGTATCCGGACTGAGGGGATGGATGCCCTGGATCACCGGCGATTCGCCGGTGCCGGACCATCGGGCCCGCAAGGTGCTGGCCGGCACGGCAGGAGCCCTGGTGATCTTCGTCATCGGCGTCTTCTTGCTGATCGGGGGACCGACCGCGCCCACCAGCGAGAAGGGCGCCGGTCATCACCCGCCACGACCACGACAGCCCCGACGGCCACCGCGCCGCCCCCGGCGGCGTCGGCCACGCAAGCCCCGAGCGCGGTCGTCCCGACAACGGCGGCCCCCGTGCCCACCACGGCTCCTGCCTCCTCGAAGACCACTTCGGCCACCAAACGGCGGCAGCGGCACCGGTTGCACTCCCGGCGCGCCGCCAATGGCCAACTGACCTCCCATCTCCGCCGGAGCGGGTCGTTGACCTGAGCCTGTCCCCAGAGGCAGGCCGGCCCCCCGGTCCCCTCCGTTCTCCGTCGCCGGCCGCACCGGTCTGGCCGGCTTCGCGACCGTCGTGCTAGCGTCGCTCTCGTCAATATTGACGAGGTGCTGACCGCCCCTTCCGGCGGGCAGCAGTCGGCGGCAGCGGGGCACCCAGGCGCCGGATCCACCTGACCGGATCCCGGCGCGGCGGGCCGCCACGCAGCCGCGAGCGAGCATCCCGGGCAGGGGGACGCGGTGGGGTACGCGGGTTCGAGCACGCAGGAGCCGGTGGCGGCCGACGCCCCGCAGACCGTTGGTCCCCCGACCACCTCGTGATCGGGATCTCCCGTCGTCCCTCCGGACGACCCGCCCACCGGACGACCCGGCAGTCCCGGGTGGTCGTCCCGACGGTCGTCGCCGTCCTCATCGGGACGGCGGCGCCGGTCCACGCCCCGGAGGCAGTGGCGGCAGGGGCACGGCGTGCCGCCGGCCTCCCCGCACCCCGCGCCCATCCCGCGCCTCCCGCCCATCCCGCGCTCCGCGCCCGTCCCGCAACCCCGGGCGGCTCGGCGGGCGCCCGGGAGCACGGAGTCGAGGCGACGGTCACGACGGCCCCGGCCCTCCCGTCCCAGGCCCTCTACGGCTGGGGCAGCAACGACTGGGGTCAGCTGGCGCTCGGCTCGTCGGGCAATGGCTCGCCCACCGGCATCCCGGACCCGTCCCAGGTGGCCGCGCCCGCAACGGTCGCCTTCCGGACCATCGCCGCCGGCGGAGCGTTCACACTCGGGATGACCGTCGCCGGCACGGTCTATGCCTGGGGCAGCAACGCCACGGGCGCCCTCGGCACCGGCAGCCCCGACGACGCCGCCTCGCCGCAACCGGTGCCGGTGCCCGGAGGGCCCGTGGCGGCCATCGCTGCCGGCAGCAGCCATGCCCTGGCGCTCACCGCCTCCGGCCAGGTCTACGCCTGGGGCGCGAACGTGTTCGGCCAGCTCGGGGACGGGGCGGACACCGATGCCGCCGTGCCCGTCCCGCTGGCGGCACCTCCGGGTGCGGTCTTCACCGCCATCGCCGCCGGCGGCGACCACAGCCTGGCGCTGTCGTCGACCGGCCAGGTCTACGCCTGGGGCTTCAACGGGTCCGGGCAGCTGGGTGACGGGAGCGAGGTCTCGAGCGACGTCCCGGTGTCGGTCCCGGCGCCGCCGGGCACGAGCTTCACCGCGGTTGCGGCGGGGACCGGTCACAGCCTGGCGCTGTCGTCGACCGGCCAGGTCTACGCCTGGGGCTTCAACGGGTCCGGGCAGCTGGGCGACGGGACCACCCAGGACCGGACGACCATGGTGCCCGTCGACATGCCGAGCGGCGTGGTCGTCTCGACCATCGCCACCGGCGCGGCGCACAGCCTGGCGCTGTCCTCCGACGGGGAGGTCTACGCCTGGGGCTCGAACGTGTTCGGGCAGGTCGGCTCGGCCCTGGTCGACTCGGTTCCGCTGGACAGCGATGTGCCCGTCCAACCGCTCGGCCTGCCTCCGCTCACCGCCTTCGTGTCGGTTGCCGGGGGCGTCGACTCGTCGTACGCGCTGACCTCGGCCGGCGTGCCTTGGGTGTGGGGTGGCGACGCCTACGGGCAACTGGGCGACGGGACATCCGGGCTCGACGCGGTCCCGCCGGAGTCGATGGTCTCGCTGCCGCCCGGCACCCTGACCACCGGCGTGTTCTCGGGGCCCGATGCGGCCGCTGCCTTCCTGGTCACCCGCGCCGACCAGTCGATCACCTTCCCGCCCCTTCCCGGACCCGTGTACGGCGACGCCCCGGTCGACGTCGCGCCGGTGGTCGACTCGGGTCTGGCCCTCGACAACGCGGCGTCGGGGTCGTGCAGCGGAAACCTGGTCCACCTGTTCCTCGTGGCGGCCGGCGTCTGCACCCTGACCTCCAGCCAACCGGGCGACTTCTGGTACTACCCGGCCTCGACCACCGCCACGTTCGGCGTCGCCCAGGCTCCGTTGACCATCGTGCCCGACGGCGCCACCGCCACGGCCGGCGAGCCCCTGCCCTCGCTCGGCTACCAGCTGCTCGGGTTCCAGAACGGCGACCCCGCCTCGGTGGTCGCCGGAGCGGCGTCGTGCTCGACGCCGGCGACCCCGTCCTCCTACCAGGGCACCTATCCGATCGGGTGCACGGCCGGCACCCTGTCGGCGGCGAACTACTACTTCGTGTCGGGCGGTACGGCGGTGCTCACCCTCGAGGCAGCGCCCTCCGGATACGCCGTGATCGGCGCCGACGGGTCGATCTGGTCGCTCGGGCCGGCGCCCTTCACCAGCCCGGTGCTCACCACCTACTTCGGGTCGATGGCCGGCCACCGCCTGAACGCCCCCGTCATCGGCGCGGCGTTCACCCCGGTCCACGACGGCTACTGGCTGGTGGCCGCCGACGGCGGCATCTTCAGCTTCGGGTCGGCTCCCTTCGCAGGGTCGATGGGGGGCCATCCGCTCAACCGGCCGGTCGTGGGGATGACGGCGACGGCCGACGGCCGGGGCTACTGGGAGGTGGCCGCCGACGGCGGCATCTTCACCTTCGGCGACGCCCCCTTCTTCGGGTCCACCGGGGGCATCCGCCTGAACCAGCCCGTCGTGGGCATGGCTGCGACGCCCGACGGCCGGGGCTACTGGCTGGTGGCCGCCGACGGCGGCATCTTCACCTTCGGCGACGCGCCCTTCTTCGGGTCCACCGGTGGGGGAGCCGGCGGAAACACGGCGGTGGGGATGGCGGTCACCCCCGACGGAGGCGGCTATTGGACGACCAACGCCTCCGGTGCGGTCTTCAGCTTCGGCGACGCCCGGTTCGAAGGCAGTCTCCGCTACATCGATCTCAACGCCCCGGTCGTCGGCATCACCGCCACGAGCGACGGGAAGGGCTACTGGCTGGCGGCCGGGGACGGCGGGGTGTTCACCTTCGGGGACGCCGCCTTTTTCGGCACCGCCCTGCGCCCGCCGGTCCCCGTCGACGGGATCATCTGAATGTCAGCCGACCGAAGCGAGGACCCGATGCACGAAGACCGATGGAACCGGCCGTCCGCCCGACCTCGGTGTTCCGATGCGACCCCGGCGGAGCGGAGGGACGGGCGGCTCCGGCGAACCCTGGTGACGCTGGTGGCGGTGGCGTCGGTGCTCGTGGTGACCGGCCCCCGGGCGGCTGCCGCCTCGGCCGCCCCGGCGCCACCGGCCGTGCCTGCCACCGGCGCGTACCTCGGGGCGCTGGTGGCTCCCCACCAGTCCGTCGCCCAGGCCCAGGGAGACATCCGCCAGTCCCTGTCCGAGGTGGCGAACTTCGACGGCGTCGTCGGGCGCCCCCTCGGGCTGGTGCACGTGTTCCAGAACTGGCACGCACCGGTGAGGAACGCGGTGCTGGCTGCGTTCGCCGCCACCGGGGCCACGCCGGTCGTCGACTGGAGCTGCACCTCGGACGCCTCGGTGGTCGACGGCAGCGAGGACGCCCACATCACCGGGTACGCCAACCAGCTGAAGGCCTACGGTCGGCCCGTCTTCCTCCGGTGGTTCTGGGAGATGAACCTGGTCGACCTCAGCCGGGCGAGCGCCTGCCTGGCCGGGCTCGGCTCGGCCGGGTACGTCCAGGCCTTCCAGCACATCCGGACCATCTTCGACCAGGTCGGAGCCACCAACGTGGCCTTCGTCTGGTGCCCCTCCATCGCCGGGACCGATTTCGCCGCGCCCTTCTACCCCGGCGACCAGTACGTCGACTGGATCGGGTTCGACGGGTACGACCGCCACCAGGACCCGAACATGCTGGACACCTTGTTCCTGCCCTTCTACGACCACTGGGTCACCCACGGGAAGCCCATCATGATCGGGGAGACCGGGGCCACCGTCGACCAGGCCAGCTACTTGGCCGACCTGGCCACCGAGCTGCCCGCCGAGTTCCCCCAGATCCACGCCGTCCTCTACTACGACTCCCAGTCGGCGTCGGACTGGACCCTGACCAACACGGCGGGCGACCTCGGGCTCCGCCAGTTCACCACCATGGGCCGGCTGCCCTACTTCCTGTTCCCCTTCGCCCCGGGGTGACCTCGGGCCGGTTCGAGCCCGGACGGCCTCCGCCCGGTCGGTGCCGGGGTGGGCTCGGTCCACCGAACGGGCCGCGAACCGCCCGGCCCCGGCGGGGCCGGGGTGCGGGCGGTCAGAACGACACGTCGACCGTGAGACCGACGGTCGGCCCGGTCGAGCTCGGCCTGCCTCCGCCGTGGGCACCGTGGTCCTGGGCGTGGAGACCCTTCGACGGCGTCACCAGATCGACCAGGAAGTAGGTCTGCCCGGCCTGGACGACCGGGGTCGGCTCGATCTGGGTGACGGTGGCCCCGAGCTCCGATCCCCGGATGGCGGGCAAGGTGACCCGAGCCTTCTGGCCCCCTTGGATCCGGTGGATATCGGTCTCGGGCACCTGTACGACGAGCTTGGTCTGCATCGAGTCGAGCGACACCAGCGAGGCATAGGCGGGCGTGCTGGACGGCTGGGTGGTCGGGCCTTGGGGGAAGATCTGGATCCCCGTCGACACCGAGTGGGAGACCGACGACGGTGAGGTGGCCTGGCGGACCCCCTGGCTGGTGGCCACCTCTCCGACGGTGCCGTTGATGGCCGAGACGACCCCGTCGAAGGGAGCGGTGAGCACGGCCTGGGCCAGACGGTCCTTGTCGGTGGCGATGGAGGCGCTGTCCTGCTGGATGAGGGCCTGGGTGGCGGCCAGCACCCCCGGAGCCGGGGGCGAGCTGCCCACGGCCAGGGCCGCCTGCGCCGAGCTGACCGCCGCGTTGGCCTGGTTGACCGCGGCCTGGGCCGCGCCGATCTCGGACTGCTGGTCGGACTGGGCCTGGCGGTAGGCGCTCTGGTCGGTGCTCAGCTTGCCTTGGTCGACCTGGACCTGGCGCTGGTCGGACGCGCAGTTCGCCGGGGGAGAGGCCGACATGCAGGCGGCGGCGTCGTCCTGGTAGGAGACCTGGTCGGCGGCGAGCAGAGCCTGGTCGCCCTGGACCTGCGCCTGCGCCGCCGCCACCGACGCGTTGGTGCTCGCCGTCGTCTGGCTGAGCTTCTGCTGAGCGGTGGTGAGCTGGATCTGCGCCGTCGTGACCTGGTCCTTCAACTGCTGGAGCTGGACGGTCTGGGTCCCGCTCTGCTGCTGGGCCAGGGTGGCCTGGTCGGCGCCGAGCTTGGCCTGGTCCGCCGCCAGCTTGGCGTTCAGGGCGGTCGTGTCCTGGCTGGCCAGGATCTGACCGGCGTGGACCAGCTGGCCCGGGTGCACCGGGATGGCGGCGATGGGCCCGGTGGTCGACATGTTGAGCTGGGCGTCGGCCGCCGGTTGGACCACCCCGGTGGCGGACAGCGGATCGGCGAGCAGGATGTCGTCGACGGCGAACCCGAGGAGCACGGCGGCACCGACGACCATGGTTCCGACGAGGACCCCCCGGAGACCCCGGAGCCTGCCGCGATGGGGGTTGCCCGGTGCGAAGCGCTGGGCCCGGTCCGCCTCGGACGGGTCGGGGTCGGTGAGGGCCACCGCGCCCACCGGCACCAGCTCGTGCCCGGGCCGGTCCGGCTCCGGCACGTCGTGGCGGGGACGCGCCACGCCGTTCACCACCTCGTTGAGGCGGGCCACCGCCGGCAGGCCCGCGTCGATCACCGACAGCATGGGGTCGGGACGCCCGGCCAGCTGGGCGCCGACCCAGTGGTGCAGCCGGGCGGTCAGCTCGGCGACGACCTCGGGGTGCAGATCGGCCACGTTGGTCTGCTCCCCGGGGTCGTCGGAGAGGTCGTACAGCTCGACCCCGTCCCGCCCGTAGATGGTCGACTGCAGGTACCGGAGCAGCTTCCACCGGCCGGTCCGCACCCCCCGGCACGCTTGCCAGGTGGCCTCGCTGAGCATCACCACGTCGCGGTGGGTCGTGGTCTCCCCGCGCACCAGGGGCATGAGCGACCGCCCGTCGATGCCTTCGGCGGGAGGCAGACCGGCCACCTCGAGCAGGGTCGGGAGCACGTCCACCAGGGTCACCAGGGCCGGCACCTCGGCCGCCGGCACCCGGCCCGGGGCCCACACGACGAGCGGCACGTGCACCACCGAGTCGTAGAGGCCGGCGTGGTCGAACCACGAGTCGTGCTCGGTCATGTTCTCGCCGTGGTCGCCGAAGAGCACCACCACGGTGTCGTCGAGGAGGCCCTCGTTGCCCAGGTGCTCGAAGAGACGCCCGATCTCGAAGTCGAGGTAGGCGACCTCGGCGTCGTAGAGATCGGCGATGTAGTCCAGATTGGGCATGGCATCGAGGAAGTCGTAGAGGTTCTGCTTGAAGAGCGGGTAGCTCGGGCGGCTCTGCAGCTTGTCGGTGATGTCCGGATCGATCCGGCCGGCGGTGCGGTGGGAGAACCGTTCCTTGAACGGCGACGGCGGGACGTAGGGAATGTGGGCGTCCCAGAAGTGCAGGAACAGGAAGAAGTCCTCGCCGGCGTGCTCGCTGATCCAGGGCAACCCGATGCCGTTGATGACCGAGCCGGGGGACCGTGAGCGGCCCGGCGGCGGCATGTAGTCGTCGTAGCCGCGGATGAACCAGTCCTTCATGGCGAACAGGTGGTCCACGGCGCCGGTCGTGTAGCCGCTGCGCCGCAGGAGCGAGGGGAGCCAGAGCGTCTCCTCGTCGAGATAGGCCGCCGGGTGGAAGTGGGACACGATGCCGGTGTTGATCCCGAACTGCCCGGTGAAGAGCGCCGTGTGCGACGGCTGGGTGGGGATGTCGGTGGCATAGGCCTGGGAGAAGACGGCTCCCTCGGAGGCGATGCGGTCGAGGTTGGGTGTCAGCTCCCGGGCGTTGCCGAGGCAGCTCAGGTGGTCGGCGCGGAGCGTGTCGAGCGAGCAGAAGACGATGTTCATGGCCGGTTCGCCACCGTCCGGTCCGTCCCGCCGGGCGCCGCCGCCCTCCCCGGGTACGCGACGCACGGTCCCGCCGGTGGTGTCCCCATGGATCCCTGCCCTTCGTCCGCGGGGCCGACCACGACCTGCATCCACGCTTGCCCCGTCCCTGCCCCGAACCATAGCGAAACTGTCACTCGCTGTGCACCTTTGACCACTGTGGGTGGCGACAGGTACAGTCGAGACCTGCCGGCCGGGAGACCGGGCCGGTTGCCGGGTGAGTCAGCAGCGAAGGAGCGGGGGCAGGCCGCCAATCTGATGAACCTGAACCTCCTCACCGGACCCGGTCCGCTGGCCCTGCTGCTCGCCACCGTGGCGTTGCTGCTGACCTTTCTCGCCTATCCCCTGGTGCGGCGGTACCCGGACGACCAGGGCGACGGGATGGCGCTCGTCCTCCTGCCCAAGCCCACGCTCCCTCCGTACTGGAAGATCCCGGCCTTCGCCGGCGTCTTCCTCTCGCTGTTCGTCCTCTACCACTCGATGCGGGGAAGCCTGAGCCCCGACCAGGCCTACGCCGACCTGGTCACGCGCATCTGCGCCTCGGTCGTCCGTTCGCCGGCCGAGATCAGCGGGTACCTGGCCGGGTTCACCCTCGGCCTGCGGTTCCTCGTCTTCGGGACCATTCTCTCGTTCGCCCTGGTCGGGCGAGGAAACCCGGTGCGCCGGCTCCTGGTGGCCCTGCAGGCCTTCCTCTACCTGTTCGTCATGGCCTTCGTCGACGCCACCATGGTGACGGTCGAGGTGGTCCTCGGCGTCCCGATCTCGCCCACCACCCTGCTCGGCAACTTCGCCGCGGTCGCCCTCGCCGTGCTGGCCATGACCCGCATGCAGTACGCCAATTTCGCCATGCCGAGGCCGAGTGCGGTCCCCTTCGCCCGGCGGCCCCGCCTCTCCGACGCCATGACCCTGGTGGGCGTCACCGCGGCGGCCATGGCGATCTGCATGGCCGGCTTGCTGGTCATCTTCCACTTGGCCAACCCGGCCTACCGACCGGCCCTCGCCCTCGTCCTGCCCGTTCCCTTCGCCGAGGGCTCGTTCATCCTGCGGACGGCCCTGCTCGGCCTGGTCAACGGACTCACCGTCCGGCCCGGCCCACCCGTCGGGGACCGTCGCCCCGACATCGACGTCATCATCCCCGCCTACAACGAGGAGGCGGTGATCGAGGCGACGCTCGAGGCCATCGACGTCGCCGCCGGACGGTACGGCGGGAGGGTCCGGGTCATCCTCATGAACGACGGCTCGCAGGACCGGACCCGGGAGATCGCCCTGGCCGCCATGGACCGGTTCCGCCATGCCGGCGGGGAGGTGCACGACGGTCGCCACGGCGGCAAGTCCGAGTCGCTCAATGCCGCCTTGCGGCTCACCACGGCCGAGATCGTCGTCCGCATCGACGCCGACACGATCGTGGGGGAGTGGTCCCTCTACTACACGCCGAGGTGGTTCGAGGATCCCAGGATCGGCCTGGTGGAGCCGATCTGCTTCCCGCGCAGCGGGCGGCGCTCCGTCTTCCCGTACCTCCGTCTCTTCGAAGAGCTCAAGCAGTTCGGCCTCAACCACCGCACCATCCAGACCGTCGACGGGGTCAACGTGGTCCCGGGGGTCTTCACCGCCTTCCGCCGCAGCGTGGCGGTCGAGCTCGGCGGCTTCACGGTCGGCATGAACGGGGAGGACGGCGACTTCACGCTGCGGTTCAGCCGGCTCGGCTACCGGACCTGGATGGACACCAAGATCGTCGTCTTCGAGGACGTGCCGGCCACCTACGCCGAGATCCGGGAGCAGCGCGTGCGCTGGGGCCGCGCCGTCCACCACAACCAGTCGCGGCACGGCCCCTACCGCGCCGGGATCGCCACCCCGAAGGTCTGGTTCAACCAGACCCAGCAGTTCTTCAAGTGCGCGTTCGCGCCCGCCCGCCTGCTCCTTCCCCTCTATCTCGCGCTCACCGCCGTGTTCGAGGGGACCCAGCGCAACGTCATCCTGGTCTTCCTGGGGGGGTACGTCGTCGCCGAGCTGCTCTTCATGGTCCTCCAGGCCACCCTGACGGCCGGCTACCGGCAGGGCCGCCACCTCGGCTGGGTGCTGCTGTGGCCGCTGTGGCACGAGTTCCTCATGGTCTTCGCCACCGAGTCGTGGCTCAGCCTGCCCGCCCGGCCGATCGGCCTGCACGGCACCCGGCCGGCGGCCATCACCCAGGCCGTGGTCCATTGAGCACCGGCGGCGGCCGAGTCAATCGGCAGAGGGCCCGGGGAGGGCCGGCGCCGGTCCGGGGTCCGGGCGGACGGCGCCGGTAGGATGGGCGCGATGGACCGTCGGCAGGACCGGGTGCCGAGTACCCCTCCGTGAGGTTCGTCTACTTCGACATCGACACGCTCCGGGCCGACCATCTCGGGTGCTACGGATACCGCCGGCCGACGAGCCCCAACATCGACGCGGTGGCCGCAGCCGGCATCCGGTTCGACAACGTCCACGCCTCGGACACACCGTGCCTGCCCTCGCGCACGGCGCTCTCCTCCGGGCAGTTCGGGATCCGCAACGGCGCCGTCAACCACGGCGGGGCGGGCACCGACCCCTTCCCCGAGGGACCCGGCCGGCGCTTCCAGACGGCGGCGGCCCGCCACAGCTGGATGAGCGCCCTCCGAGACGTCGGCGTCTGGACCGCTTCGATCAGCACGTTCGCCGAGCGCCACTCCGCCTACCACTTCGACGCCGGTTTCAACGAGTGCTTCAACCTCGGCACCCGGGGGATGGAGACGGCCGACCAGGTCGCCGAGGTCGCCTCCGACTGGCTGGTTCGCAACGGACGGCGCGAGCACTGGTTCCTCCACGTCCATCTCTGGGACCCCCATACGCCCTACCGGACGCCGGCCGAATTCGGTGAGCCCTTCGACGACGATCCGGTCCCGGCGTGGTTGACCGAGGACGTGCGGCGCTCCCACTGGGGGCTGCCCGGCCCCCATTCGGCGCAGGAGATCGCCGGCTTCGGCCCCCGCACAGTGTGGGACGACTGGCCGCGCCAACCCCAGCAGGCGGACAGCATGGACGCCGTGGGCAGGATCTTCGACGGGTACGACGTCGGGGTGCGCTTCGCCGACCACTACGTGGGACAGGTCCTCGGGACCCTGGAGGACATCGGGCTGGCGGGCGAGACCGCCATCATGGTCTCGGCGGACCACGGCGAGAACCTCGGCGAGCTCGGGATCTACTGCGACCACCAGACCGCCGACCAGCACACCACCCGGCTCCCGGTGATCCTGGCCTGGCCCGGGATCGAGCGGTCCGCCGCGCCGGTGCAGCCCGGCCTGCTGTACCAGATCGACGTCATGGCGACGGTGCTCGAGCTGTTCGGCGCCACCGTGCCCGCCCGGTGGGACGGGGCGTCGTACGCCCGCGAGCTGACCAGGGGGGCGACCCCGGGCCGGGACCATCTGGTCCTCTCCCACGCCGCCTGGACGGCCCAGCGGTCGGTGCGCTCCGGCTCCTGGATCTGTATCCGCACCTACCACGACGCGTTCCACGGCTTTCCCGACGTCATGCTGTTCGACCTCGAGCACGACCCTCACGAGCAGCGGGATCTGGCCCCCGAGCACCCCGGCGAGGTCGGCCACGCCCTCGGTCTCCTCCACGACTGGGGGGTCGACGCCCTGCGCCGGTCACCGCACGGCGTCGACCCGTTGTGGACGGTGCTGGCGGAGGGGGGGCCCTGGCACTCGCGGGTGGACGTGGCGTGGTACCTCGACCGCCTCCGGGCCACCGGCCGGGCCGGCTGGGCCGACCGGTTCGAAGCCACCGGGCGCCCGACGCCCGGGACCCAACCGGTGCCGACGCCGGACCGGAGATTCCTCAGCCCGTGGTCCGAGGCCGGCTCCGGTCGCGCCGGCGTACGATGATCGCGCCCCCGGAGTCGGCATGGTGATCTGGGTGGTGATGGCGGTCGGGCTGGTCGTCATCGTCGCCAGCGGATTCCTCGGGAAGAGCCGCCGCGACCGGAAACGGCCGCCGGCGGGCGGCACCGGGCACGTGACCCATCATGGCAAGGCGGCTCGCCGCTCCCGCGGCCGGGGCCGCCACTGAGACCTCCGGACGGCCCGCGGGTCCTCAGCTCGGGCGGAGCTCGATCAGCCGGCGGACGTTGTCGTGCAGGATCATCCGACGCTCCGACTCGTCGAAATCCTTGAGCTCGACGAGGTAGTCGAGCGGCTCGGGCAGGGCCTCGACGTGGGGCCAGTCGGAGCCGAAGACCACCCGTTCGGCCCCCATGCAGCCAGCCACCTGGTGGACGTCGTCCTCCCAGAAGGGATTGATCCACACGTGCCGGCGGAGCATCTCGACCGGGTCTTCGGCGAAGTACCGCGGCAGCTTGTTGGCGGTGGACCGGAGCTTCTTCACGAGGTCCGGCAGGAACTCGGCTCCGTTCTCGACCGAGGCGATGCGCAGGTTCGGGAACCGCTCGAAGTGTCGATCGAACAGCAGCGTGAGCAGGTAGTCGCGAACGGCCTGCTCGATGTGGAACGACTTGACGCTCGGCCTCGGCCCGGACCCGAAGGTGGCGGCGAACCCCTCGGTCGCATACCCGTTGGCGGACAACCCGCTGTCGGCGGCGTGGACCACGACGCAGACCCCGGCGTCGTTGGCCGTACTCCAGAAGCCGTCGAACTTCGGGTCGAACGGGTTGCACCTCCCGCTGGTGGTGACCGGTGCCGCGGGCCGCATCACCACCAGGCGGGCACCCCGGTCGAGGACCCGGGCCAGCTCCCTCGCCGCCCAGTCCGGGTCGGCCAAGGTGAGATAGGGCGCGGCGAAGATGCGGTCCTCGTAGTTGAACGTCCAGTCCTCCTCCAGCCAACGGTTGAAGGCACCGAAGAGGAGGCAGACCGCTTCGGGATCGTGGGAGAGCGGTTCCTCGTAGATCATGCCGAGGGTGGGGAAGAGGAGGCAGCCCGCCAGTCCCTGGGCGTCCAGGGCGGCCGACCGGGCGGCGGGGTCACGGTAGGCGGGGCGGATCGGCTCCCGACGCGACAGGAGGGTCATCGGGTCGCCGCGCTCTCCGTTTCCCCGGAAGTAGTCGTACAGCGCCCCGGGCACGGCCACCGGGTCGAAGGTCGGATTGGTCACCACCCGGCTGACCCGGCCGCCGATTACGTGGTAGCGGCGGCCGTCGATCTCCGCCCATTGGACGACGCGGGAGCCGAGCTCGGGGTCGAGGTGACGGGTGAAGGCGTCGAGCGCCTCGTAGTAATGGTTGTCGGCGTCGAAGACCGGATGGGTGAGCTCGGCGCGCATCGTGTCCCTCCTGCCCGGCAGGCCCTGGCCGGCACATCCGGGCGGTGAACCGGGTCGGTACGGCCCACCCCGGGGACGGTACCACTGGGTGGTCGGTTCGGGACCCTCCCCCGGAGCTTCTCACCGCCGCGATGGAGCGTCCCCTGCCGTAGGGTCGCGCCCCATGGCCGTCTACCGACTCGAAGACCTCGTCCCGACGATCGACCCCGAGGCCTATGTCCATCCCGACGCCACGGTCATCGGCGATGTGACCGTCGGGCCGGAGTCGAGCATCTGGCCCAACGCCGTGCTGCGGGGCGACTACGGCAAGATCGTGATCGGCGCCAGGACCTCGGTCCAGGACGGGACGGTAATCCACGCCGGCCCGGGCTTCCCGACCCGCGTGGGAGACGGATGCGTGATCGGCCACCTCGCCCATCTCGAGGGCTGCACGGTGGAGGACGGCTCACTGGTCGGGTCGGGCTCGGTGGTGCTTCACCATGCGGTGGTCGGTCGGGGGGCGACGGTCGGGGCCAATGCGGTGGTGCCGAACAAGATGGTGGTCCCTCCGTCGTCACTCGCGCTCGGCGTGCCGGCGTCGCTCCGGTCGGGCGGCTCCGACGAGGGCCTGATCCGGGTGGCGGCCGCCGAGTACGTGTCGAACGGCCGGCGGTACCGGTCCGAGCTCGTGCGTCTCGGCTGAGCCGGTCCCATCCCCGCCCCGGCCGGTGGGGCGGGACAGACTTCTCCGGTATGCGAGCCACCCTGACCGCCGGTGGTACGAGCGGTGACGCCTCCCGGGCGTCGATCGAGCAGCACCTGGCCGCCGGCGAGTTCTTCTGGCTGGACCTCGACGGCGTGGACGGCGACGCGCGCAGCCTGCTGCTCGACGTGCTCGGGGTGCACCGCCTGGCGGTCGACGACGCCACCGTGTTCGGCCAGCGGCCCAAGGCCGAAGACTACGGCGACTACGTGTACCTGGTCGTCCACGGGGCGGGAACGGGCGAGACGCCGACGACCGAGGTGCATTTCATCGTGGCCGAGCACTACGTGGTGACCGTCCACCGGGGCCCGTGCGAGGCGCTCGACGCCGTCACCGAGCGGCAGGGCCGGCAGCGACCCCCCGATCTCGAGTCCCCCCAGGTCGCCTTGCTGTACCTGGTGATCGATCGAATGGTGGACGGGTTCTTCCCCCTGCTCGACACGTTCGACAACCAGATCGACGAGCTCGAGGACGCCATACTGGTGCGGCCGACCGAGGAGCAGCTCGGCACGTTGTTCTCGATGAAGCGCTCGCTGATCGCGGTCCGCAAGGTGATCACGCCCCAGCGCGACGTGTTCGCCAGCCTGACCGCGGGCGTCATCCCGCTCCCCGGAGTCGGGGAGGCGGGCCAGCGCTACCTGCGGGACCTCTACGACCACCTGATCCGCATCAGCGACCTGGTGGACGGCTACCGCGACCTGTTGAGCAGCGTGATGGACACCCATCTGTCGACGGTGTCCAACCGCCTGAACGTGGTGATGAAGCAGCTGACCATCATCGCCACGGTCTTCCTGCCGCTGAGCTTCCTCACCGGTTTCTTCGGCCAGAACTTCGCGTGGCTGGTCGGCCGCATCACCGGCCTGTGGCCGTTCCTGACCTTCGGGATCGGTCTCGAGGCGGCCGCTGCCGCCGGGCTGGTCTACGTGTTCCGCCGGCGCGGCTGGCTCGGGGGGCCCTCGGCCTGAGCCCGCCGTCGCCCCTCAGGGCGGCACCACGGCGTTGCCGGCCGGGTCCAGGACGTACCACCGGCCTCCGGCGTTGGTCAGCCCCTGCCCGGTGGCCTTGCCCGGGGACCGGTCGGGAGGCCACAGGTAGAGCGGCCACCCGTTGTAGGTGATCTGGACGGGCCCGTCGGTCCGCGGGGCGGTGCCGAGGAGCCGGGGCTCGATCCCCCGCCCGGCAACAGGAGCGGCCACTCCGGGTGGGAGCACGAGCGGTGGCCACTGCACGGCGCAGATGTCGTAGCACCGCGACGGAGCGCCCTGGCGGTCGTTGGCATAGAGGTAGACCGTGATGCCCTTTCCGTCGGCGAGCACCGGGCCGAGACCGCTCACCTGCTGGGTCTTGACCTCGTAGACCGGCCCGTGCTCGAGCACGGGCGGAGTGGTGGCGAAGGGCGAGGTGATGGCGGTCCCCGACCGGCCGCACCCGGCGAGGAGGCCCACCGACAGCACCAGAGCGGCCAGGCCGATCCGGCGGCCACCGGCCGGTCGACCGGACCGGGGCCGGGCGGGGCCGGGCGGGGCCGGCGGCCCGGGTGTCATCCCCTGGCCACGGCATCGGTCCTCGGCCCGGTCACAGCCCCGATCTTGACCGGGCCCGGGCTCTCGTCCAAATCCGGGGCGCCGCTACTGGGGCGCCGGCCCGCCCGGCTCACACCGGGGTAACTACGGTCATGTGATACGGTGGCTCACCTGGGTCGATCTGAGGTACCGGTTGACGGTCAACCTCAGATCGAGGTGGAGGATCCTCGACCGGAGGAGCGAGAGGTGGAGGCGTGATGGTGGGTGACCAGCCCGGCCAGCGGACCGAGCGGCGGCAACCGGCCGAACCCGACGAGGGATTCCGCGGCTCGGAGGTCTGCGCCGTGGTCGGGATCAGCTACCGCCAGCTCGACTACTGGGCCCGGACCGGACTTCTGCGGCCGTCGGTCGCCGACGCACGGGGCAGCGGCAGCCAGCGTCGCTATTCCTACCGGGACGTGCTCGAGCTCAAGGTCATCAAGCGCCTCCTCGACGCCGGGCTCAAGCTGCAACAGGCCCGCCAGGCCGTCGAATGCCTCCGGGGCGACCTCGGAGGCGACCTCGCCAGCGCCCAGCTGGTGCTGGCGGGCAGTCGCTCGGTGCTGGCCCATTCGGACGGCGAGGTGGTGGACCTCCTGGCCGGGGGGCAGGGTGTGTTCAACATCCTCCCGTTGTCATCGGTCGTCTCCGAGCTCGACGCCGCCATCGTGGAGATCGGCGAGATCGGCGCGGCCCGGCGCCCGGGACACCAGCCGGCGACCGCACCGGCGCGCGCCGGGGCCGCCGGTCACTGACGGTGGCAGTCGAGCGCGGCCGGCTGGACCGGGTCACCCCCTTCGCCCACGAGTCCGAGCAGCGGTTCGCTCGGATCCTCGACTTCTACGCCGTCCGCTGGGAGTACGAACCGGTCGAGTTCGTCCTCGACTGGGACGAGACCGGTCGGCCGACCGCCGGGTTCCGCCCCGACTTCTGGCTGCCGGACACGGGCATCTTCGTCGAGGTCACCACCCTCAACCAGCGCCTCGTGACCAAAAAGAACGGCAAGGTCCGCCGCCTCGGCGAGCTCTATCCCGACGTGCGGGTGACCGTCCTGTACCAGCGGGACACCTTGGCGCTGCTGGCCAAGTACGGGCTGGCCGGCGAGCCAACCGCCGGGCACGGCGCCGCCCGCACGGCCTGACCGGCGCGCCGGTAGCCTTTCGGCGTGGGCGACGTCTCGACGGAATCCCGTGCCGCCCCCGGTGCCGGTGCCGGTGGGCTCCGCCGCACGGCTCTGTTCGACGCCCACCGCCGCCTCGGCGCCAAGATGGTGGAATTCGGCGGATGGGACGATGCCGCTGTCGTACGGGTCGGGCACCGTGGCCGAGCACCGTGCCTGCCGCGAGGACTCGGTGGTCTTCGACGTGAGCCACCTCGGCACCGTCCGGGTCGCCGGCCCGGGGAGCTTCGACCGCCTCCAGGCGACCCTCTCCAACGACCTGGCCAAGGTGACGCCCGGTCGCGCCCAGTACACCCACCTCCTGGCCGAGGACGACGGCTCGGTGGTCGACGACCTCATCGTGTGGTGGGTGTCCGGGGATGCCTTCGACGTGATGCCCAACGCCTCCAACACCGACCGGGTCCTCGAGGCGGTGGGGGGCGTGGACACCACCGACGATCGGTGCGTGATCGCCGTCCAGGGCCCCCATGCCCGGACCCGGCTGGCGACCGTCGTGCCCGACGCGGCGTCGGTGCCCCGTTTCGGGGTGGCCGCCGTCGTCTGGCAGGGCGTCCCCTGCCGGGCGGCCGGAACCGGCTACACCGGCGAGGACGGGATCGAGCTCGCCGTCCCGGTGGACGCCGCCGAGGCCCTGTGGGCGGCGCTGCTCGCCACCGGGATCCAACCGGCCGGGCTCGGCGCCCGCGACACCCTCCGGCTGGAGGCCGGCCTGCCGCTGCACGGGCACGAGCTCGGGCCGGGCATCACCCCGCTCCAGGCCGGGCTGGGCTGGGTGGTGGGCTGGGAGAAGCCCGAGTTCCGCGGCCGGGCGGCGCTCGAGGACGAACGACGGCGCGGCGTGGCGCGCCAGCTGGTGGGCGTGCGCACCGAGGGACGCCAGCCGCCGCGCCAGGGCTCCGGCCTCCGGCGGGACGGGCAACCGGCCGGCATCGTCACCAGCGGCAATTTCTCGCCCATGCTCGGCTGCGGGATCGCCCTCGGCCTGCTCGACGCCGCTGACGGCGCACCGCGGCCCGGCGATGGAGATCGAGATCGAGCAGCGGGGGCGGACGCTGGACGCCCGGGTGGTGGACCTGCCCTTCGTACGGCCGGGGCAGTGGGCGGCGTCACGATGACCGAGGTCGGGGAGCGCCGCTTCGCCGGCGGCGCCGTCCTCAGCTAGACACACGGTCGGGAAACCGGTTCGAGGAGCGACGACGTGGGCACCTACATCCCGCACACCGACGACGAGGTGACCGGCATGCTCGGCTTCCTCGGCCTCTCCTCCCTGGAGGAGCTGTTCGCCGTGGTGCCCGAGGCGCTCAAGCTGCAGCGCCGCCTCGAGCTGGCCGACGGGGTCGGCGAGCCCGACGTGCTGGCCCGCTTCGAGCGCTACGCCGACCGGAACCGGGCCCGCTCCGATCGCCTGGTCTGCTTCGCCGGTGGAGGGGCCTACGACCACGAGATCCCACCGGTGACCCGGGCGCTGGCGGGCCGGTCCGAGTTCGTCACCTCGTACACGCCCTATCAGCCCGAGGTGGCCCAGGGCGTGTTGCAGGCGGTGTTCGAATACCAGACGATGGTGGCCCGCCTGGCCGGCCTGCCCGTGGCCAACGCCTCGCTCTACGACGGCGGCACCGCCGCGGTCGAGGCGGTCAACCTGGGCACGGCGGCCGCCGGGAGGCAGGCGGTGTGGATCTCGGCCGGCATCCATCCCCACTGGCGACAGATGCTGGCCACGGCGGCCGTCGGCACCGGCCACCGGATCACCACCGTCCCGCTGGTCGACGGGGTCACCGCCTGGCCGGAGCCGGACCCGACAGACCCTCCCGGCGTGCTCCTCGTCGGGTACCCCAACTACCTCGGCTGCCTCGAGGACCTCGCCGAGGTCCGTCGGCTCGGGGACCGGACCGGTGCGGTCGTGGTGGTCGGTGCCGATCCGGTGGCGACGGCCCTGCTGCGGTCGCCGGGGGAGTGGGGGGCCGACGTGGTGGTGGGGGAGGGCCAGGTCTTCGGCACCGCCCTCGGGTTCGGCGGTCCCTACCTCGGGCTGTTCGCCTGCGCCCCGGCCCATGTCCGGCGGTTGCCCGGCCGCCTGGTCGGGGAGACGGTCGACGTGGAGGGCCGCACTGCCTACGTGACCACGCTGCGGGCCCGGGAGCAGGACATCCGCCGGGAGAAGGCGACGTCCAACGTCTGCACCAATCAGACCCTGATGGCCGTCACCGCTGCGGTCCAGCTCGGCTGGCTCGGGACCGGAGGGCTGGTGGAGCTGGCCCGACGGTGCGCCCAGGCGACCCGCTACACCCGCGACCGGCGTGCTCGCCCTCGACGGGGTGGAGCCCTACGCCGGGGCGCCGATCCTGCGCGAGTTCGCCGTCCGCCTCCCGGTGCCCGCCGCCGTGGTCGTCGACCGGATGGCCGACGCCGGCTTTCTGGCGGGCATCCCGCTCGGCGAGGACTTCGAGGGGGGAGCGGATTCCCTGCTCGTCTCGGTCACCGAGCGGCGCACCCGCGACGAGATCGACGCCTATGTGACGGCCCTGTCCAAGGCGGTCGCATCATGAGCGGGAGCGGGAGCGTGACCGGGAGGGGCAGCGGGGCGGGGAGCAGCAGCGGGGCGGGGAGCAGCAGCGGGGCCGGACCGGTCGCCGGAGCACCTGGAGGGAAGGCCACCTCCGCGCCCCTGCTCGGCCGGGCCGCCGAGCCCACCCTCTTCGAGCTCTCCCACCCCGGCCGCACGAGCTACTCGTTCCGGACCACCGGCGTGCCCGAGGTGCCCCTCGACGAGCTGGTGCCCCCGAGGCCACCGGCGGAGCGAGCCGGTTCCCTTGCCCGAGGTGTCGGAACGGGACCTGGTCGCCCACTTCACCCGGCTTGTCACACCGCCAGTTCTCGGTCGACGTGGGGGCGTACCCGCTCGGGTCCTGCACCATGAAGTACAACCCCAAGATGGCCGACGCCGTGGCCGCGCTCCCGGGGCTGGCCGGGGTGCACCCCGCCGCACCGGCCTCCCTGACCCAGGGCTGGCTCGAGATCCTCGTGGAGCTCGAAGAGGCGCTCTGCGAGATCACCGGCATGGCCGCCGCCACCCTCCAGCCGGCCGCCGGTGCGGCCGGTGAGCTCACCGGGCTCCTCCTGATGCGGGCCTGGCACGTCGCCCGGGGAGAGGAACGCCACCGGGTGGTCATCCCCGACTCCGCCCACGGGACCAATCCGGCGTCGGTGGCGCTGGCCGGCTACGAGGTGGTCACGGTCCCGAGCGACGAACGCGGTTGTGTGGACATGGCTGCCCTCGAGTCCGTGCTCGACGAGGACGTGGCCGGCATCATGCTGACCAACCCCAACACCCTCGGCCTCTTCGAGGAGGACATCGCCGCCATCGCCGCCGCCGTCCACCAGCGTCGGGGGGCTGCTCTACTACGACGGCGCCAACCTCAACGCCATCCTCGGTGTGGTCCGGCCCGGCGACATGGGCTTCGACATCGTCCACATGAACCTGCACAAGACCTTCGCCACCCCCCATGGCGGGGGAGGGCCGGGGGCGGGCCCGGTGGCGGTCTCCGAGCACCTCGTCCCGTTCCTGCCCGGTCCCCGACCGGTGCGATCGGGTTCGGACCCGGACGTCTACGAGTGGATCGCGCCGCCGCAGTCGATCGGCCGGGTCCACACCTGGCACGGCAACGCACTGGTGCTGGCCCGCGCCCTGGCCTACATCGCTGGCCAACGGAGGCGACGGGCTCCGGCGGATCGCCGAGATCGCCGTGCTCAACGCCAACTGGATCCGGCAACGGCTGTCGACCACCTACGACGTCGCCTTCGACCGGCCCTGCATGCACGAGGTGGTGCTGTCGACCAGCTCCCTCAAGCAGGCCCACGGGGTCAAGGCGCTCGACGTGGCCAAGCGGCTCCTCGAGGAGGGGTTCCACGCCCCGACCGTCTACTTCCCGCTCATCGTGGACGAGGCCCTGATGATCGAGCCCACCGAGACCGAGAGCCCCCAGACCCTCGAGAGCCCTGGCCGTCGCGTTCGAGCGGATCGCCGACGAGGCCACCGGAGACGAGGGCGCGGCCATGGCCGAGTTCCCCCGCTCGACGCCGGTGCGGAGGGTGGACGAGGCGCGGGCCGCCCGCACCCTGGTCCCCACCTTCGACGCCCGCCCCTGAGCCGCCGGTCGGCGCCGTGGACGGCATCTTCACCACCCGGTTCGTCGACCCCTACCTCCGCCTGCACAAGTACCTCTACGAGCGGACCGACGGGCGGGTCGGCACCCACAGCAACCGGGTCCCGGCCCTGCTGCTGACCACCACCGGCCGGAGGTCGGGATTGCCCCGGACGACCGCCCTGACCTACTGCCGCGACCGCGGCGACCTCATCGTGGTGGCCTCCAACGGGGGGAGCGACCGCCCCCCTGCCTGGTTGGGCAACCTCGAGGCCGACCCCGGAGTGACCGTCCGGCTCGGCCGGCGGGTGGTGCCGGCGACGGCCCGTGTCGCCACCCCCGAGGAACGGTCCCAGCTGTGGCCCCTCGTCAATCGCACCAACCGCGGTCTGGCCCGCGTCTTCCATCGCGGGGTGGGCGGCCGCTACGACGTGTACCAGCGCCATACCCGCCGCGAGATCCCCGTCGTCGTCATCAGTCCCGAGCGGGGCCGTCCGCCCGCCGGCGACCGCCCGCCCGGCCGGGACGCGACCGTCAGTCCAGCAGGTCCGGCTGCTCCCGCACGATCCGGTCGAAGAGGGGCTGGAAGCTGAACCAGCCGGCCAGGTGGGAACCGACCTGCCCGGCAGTGAGCCGGGCCATCTCGGCGTCGATGAGCACCGGTTCGCCGGCCGCCGAGGCGAGCAGTTGCGCCTGGCAGGAGCGTTCCATGGTGATGAACCACCACGCCGCCTCGTCGACGGAATGGCCCACGGTCAACAGGCCGTGGTTGCGGAGTACGACCGCCTTGTTGTCCCCGAGGGCATGGGCGATCCGCTTCCCCTCCTCGAGGTCGAGGACGACGCCGGTGTAGTCGTCGAAGACCTCGTGGTCCTCGAAGAAGGCGCACACGTCCTGGGTGATGGGGTCGAGCTTCCGCCCGAGCGCCGACCACGACTTGCCGTAGATCGAGTGGGCGTGGGCGGCGGCGATCACGTCGGGACGGGCCGCATGGACCTGGGAGTGGATGACGAACGCGGCGACGTTGACCGGCTTGTCGCCCTCGACCACGTCCCCCTTGTCGTTGACCAGGATGAGGTCGGAGACCCGGATGTGGCCGAAGTGCATGCCGAAGGGGTTGACCCAGAAGTGGTCCAGGCGCTCCGGGTCACGGGCGGTGATGTGGCCGGCCACCCCTTCGTCGAACCCGAACCTCGAGAACAGCCGGAACGAGGCCGCCAATCGCTGCTTGCGGTAGAGCCGCTCCTGGTCGGGCGATTCGAAGACCTGGTCGGACGGGAGCTGCACGATCTCGGGCATGGTCTTCCTCCTCGGCGTGGGCACCGGTCGGGCGGCCGGGGCCTCGCACCCCCAGTGTAGAGCCGCCTCGGGCCCGTGGCCGTTCCGTGCGCCCGGACCGGCGGGGCTCCCACGCCGGGATCGGCACCCGCCGACAGCGGGAACGGACCGGGCGGATCCTCGATCAGTCCAGCGGAGGGACGAGACGGTGCTCGACGGCGGTCACCGACCGGTAGAACACGTTGACGGCATCGACCGGAAGGCTGGTGGTCGCGCTCTCGACCTCGACGAAGGCCATGGCCCGGCCGGCCCGGAGCACGGCCTCCTGCGCCACGCTGACCTCGGTCTGCCCTCCGGGACGAGCGCCCGACTGGGCGACCGAGAAGGTCGTGGCCTCCACGCCGGCGGGCGGCACGGCCGTCTCCGCGCTCGACACGGACACCTGGACGCCCGACATCCCGCTCAGGTCGCGGGAGGTGGCGGTGAGGAACGCCTGGAGGCACGGGGAGAACTGCGGTGCCGTCCAGATCGCCCCGTGAGCGGTGGCACTGGCCACCGTTCCGAACACCGCCACCGTCGACGAGATCACGGCCCCGCCGTCGGCCGCCGAGGTGAACTCCACCTGGTTCTCGGCCAGCGTCCCTTTCGGGGGGGCGCCGAGCAGCGATTCGGTGAAGGTCCCCTCGAAGGGCCGGCACGAGGCGGGCAGGCCGGCCAGCAGGGAGCGGAGCGTCGGCTCCTGGGACGGGGCGAGCGTCGACGCCGTCGCCGACGACCCGTCGACGGCTGCCCCGTGAGGTGTCCAACCCTCAGGGAGATCGGCCAGACGCAGATTCCTCCCGGCGGCATAGGCCTGGGCCTGGCGGGTGGCCGGGGAAGGGGAGCTGCCGCACCCGCCGGCGGCGACCGCCAGCACGGCTCCGGCCAGGGCACCCGCCCCGAACCGGGCGGCACCTCGCCCACCAGGCCTCGACATCTCCGAAACCTACTGTCCCTGGCCGGTCCTCATCTGCAGGGCCGCTCCCGCCGATCCCGCAAGCCGATCCCGCAAGCCGACACCGGCGGAGCCGACACCGGCGGAGCCGACACCGCCCGGGAGCCGACACCGCCGGGGAGCCGACACGGTCGGCCCGCTCTCTCCGGTCCGTCTGGATTACTTGACATAATATCTATTATCGGCGGTCGCCGGGCAGCAGCCCGGCCGAGCTCAGGCCCGGGCCGGCTCGACGACCATGCCGACCAGGTCGTAGGCCGCGTCCATCACGTGCTCGAGGGCCTCGCGGTAGTCCCGGGCCGTCGATTTCTCGGTGAGATCGGCGTAGACGTCTTCGACCGCCGATTCGAGCCGGTACAGCCGGTCGTGCAGCACGCGGAGGTCGGCCTCTGCGACGAGGACCTGTCCGTCGGGAATCTCCAGGGACCCGGCCCGGCGCCGGGCTTCGTAGGCCCGCTGCCGGTGGGAGGGGCAGCAGAACCTCCGCGGCCGGCCGGCCCCGGGCCGGTCGTCCAGCGGGCGCTGGCACCACCCGCATCGTCTGGTCTCCGATGTTTTCATAACGGTGATGATATTGCCTTCGGCATCCGCCGGCCGGGAACCTTCGCACCCTCGGCGCCATGAGCGTCCGAACGGTTCGCCCCGCCGGCGGACCGTCCCCGGACCGCCACGCTGGTCCGTCCGGGGGCGAGGGGTGGCGGAGAGACGGGCGGACCTCGACCCGGAGTCGCACCATCCCCCACCCTTCAGACGGTCGGAGGCAGCGGCCGATTCCGTCACTGTGATGGTATCTGCCGACACGAAAAGAAAAAGGGCCGGGAGGCCATCCCGAGTCATACCGCGCCGTCGGGCCCCGGGCGGATCGGCGCGCCATCAGGTCACGGGGACGACGGGTATCCTCGGCGAGGAGCGACGACCGCCATGGATCACGATCCCGACGAGCTGAGCATCGACGATCTCTACGGCGAAGAGGCCTACGTCCGTACCTGCGGCCGGTGCGGCGCCCGTACCGCACCGCGCTGGTCGGAATCGGCCTGCTTGGAGGAGGCCCGACGCTACGGCTGGCGGAGGGTGGCCGCCTCCGATCGCCCCGGCGCCCGGCGGATGGACCTGTGCGGGACCTGCGCGGCGGAGGCCGGGTTCGGACCGCCGTTGGCCCGCTGGGGCTGGTGAGCGCTCAGGGCGACGTCACTTCGACCCGGGTCAAGTCCTCCGCCACCACCACGGTCCCCCCGAAGAACGCCCGCGCCTGCTCGGACCACTCCCCTTCCGTGCCGGCGACGGGCGCCGGCACCAGGTGGGTGAGCACGACGGTGCCGACCCCGTTACGGGCGGCCGTTTCCGCCACGTCGGGCACCGACGAGTGATAGTCGAGCACGTCGAGGAGCCGAGGCAGGCCGATCTGCTCGATCAGGTCGCGGCGCACCGCGGTGTGCACGAGCACATCGGCTCCCTCGCACAGGGCATCGAGCCCGCCGCAGGGCACCGTGTCTCCGGCGAGCACCACCGAGCGGCCCGCCTCCTCGACGCGGAACCCGACCGTCGGCCGCACGGGGGCGTGCTCGGTGGGCGCCGCCGTGACCCGGACCCCGCCGCGATCGAAGACCACCCCCGCTTCGATCTCGGTGACCTCGGCGGCGGGGCGCCAGGTGAGGTCGGCGTGGTGAGCCAGGCGGTAGCCGACGTCCCACTCGAGCAAGGCCTCGACCGCCGCCATCAGGGCGGTCGTGCCGGCCGGGCCGACCACCTCCAGCGGAGCGGGCGCGAACGAGGTCACCCATCGCGAGGTCACGACGTCGTTGAGGTCGGTGATGTGGTCGCTGTGCAGATGGGTGAGGAACAGTCCCGCCAGGGCGCCGGCGCTCGTGCCGGCTGCCGCGGCACGCATCAGGACACCCCGCCCACAGTCGAACAGCAGGTCTCCGGCCGTGGTGCGGACCAACGTGGCCGGGCCGGCCCGATGCGGGTCCGGCAACGGACTGCCGCTCCCGAGTACGACGACTTCCATGGTCGAACACCTCCTGGACGGTTGGGCCGGGACGGTTCTGGGCCGGGACGGTTCCGGCCCGGCGGCGCCTCCGCCAACGCCTGCGGCCCGGGCCTATTGTGGCAGACTGTATGACATATTGATCGTCCGACCGGATCGGGTCGGACCGAGAGCCCCCACATCGCCGGGCAGCTCCGGCCGAAAGGACGCCATGACCCCCACCCCGGCACCGTCGGTCCGCTACGGCACCATCGACCACGACTACGCCACCCGGCTGGCCACCACCCCGGCGGCCGAGGACGGCCCGGTGTGGATGGTCAACCTCATGAAGTACCGCCCCACCGCCGACTACGGCGAGGGGCAGGGAACCCCGGTGACCGGGCGGCAGGCCGACGACCGCTACGCCCCACTCGAGTCGCTGGCCGCGGTGGGCGCCGAAGTGGTCCTGTTCGCCGACGTCGACGACCAGCTGCTCGGCGACGAGCCCCGCTGGGACCGGGTGGCCGTGGTCAAGTACCCGACGCGTGCGGGCCTTCATCGACATGCAGGCGAGGCCCGATTACGTCGAGAAGCACGTCCACAAGGACGCCGGCATGGCCCAGACCATCGTCATCGGATGCCAGCCCTTCGCACCGCCGGAGCTGCCCGACGCACTCCCCGACTGGGACTCGGTGCCCCATCCGCCGACCGCCGACGACGGGCCGGTCGTCGTCACCCACGTCATCCGGTTCCACGACGGACAGGCCGGCACCAACATGGTCCGGTACCAGGACGCCGCCGGGGCGGTCGCCGTCCCGCACGGTCTGCGCATCGGGGGTTGGTTCTCGGCCGAGGGGACCGTCGTGGGGGACGGAAGGAGGTGGGACCAGGTCCGGTTCAATCTCTTCCCGAGCAAGGCGGCCTTCCTGGCCGTGGTGTTCGACCCCGACCGCCTCGCCGCCCACCGGGACCACCGCGAGGTGGCCATCGCCGACACCTACACCATGATCCTGCGGCCCGGAATCGACCGACTCGTTGCCTCGCTCCGGTCCTGACATGGCGACCTGGCCCACCGCCGAGCAGGTCGAGGCGTTCCTGTCCGGTCCGGCCCACCAGCCGGTGGTGATGATGAACCTGCTCACCTTCAAAGAGGGAGCCGCCGGTGGCGGCACCGGACGAGACTCGGTGCTCCGGTACGGGCGGGCCATGCGCCAGTTCGTCGAGTCCCGCGGCGGGAGCTTCGTGTTCGCCGGCGATGTCGATTCGCAGCTCATCGGCGAGGGTGGTGAGGACATCCAGTTCGTGTCGATCATGCGCTATCCCTCGCGGCAGACGTTCCTCGATCTGGCCGGCGATCCCGAGATCGCCGGGACCATCGGCCGGGAACGCGACGCTGGGCTCGAGAGCCAGTGGTTGCTGGCCATGACCGAGGTCGAGCAATGACGGCGGCCCACGCGGTGGACGTCGTACCGGTGGCCCACACGCCGGCCGGTGGCTACGGAACCGCCATGCCGGCACCGGTGCTGGCCGGCTGTGCCGATCCCCTCGCCGAGGGGGCGCCCGACCTTCGGGGTACCTGGCGGGTCGTCCAGGTGTCCCCGTCCGACCCGGGGTACGACCCGGCTCGGATCGCCGGCCACGTCGAGCGCATCGAGCAGGCCGCCGACCGGGTGGTGGTCACCGGTGGCGGGGTCGTCCACGACATGCGGGCCGACGGCGTCCTCGAACACGGGGTCCACGACGTGATGGCCAGCGACTACACCACTCCCGTGCAGGTGGTCGCCACCTTCGAGGACCAGGTGCTGGTGCTCCGACCCGAGGGCCTGCCCGGTGTCGAGGTGCGGCGGTGGCGCGAGGGCGACGAGCTCGTCTGGCAGTACGGCCCGCTCTTCACCGCCCGGCTCCAGCGCGTCGTCTCAGTCGCGCCGGGCTGCCTCACCCCGGGGGCCCGGGGTGCCGAAGGGACGGTCGTCAGCCTCGACCACCGTGACCAGCGAGCCGAGGTCGGCGGGTCGATCGGCCGACCGGCTCTTGCGGCCGGGCTCGCCGGGAGTCCCGAGGTTGACCCAGCCGAGCAACCGTTCCTCCCCGCTCATCCCGAACAGGGCACGCACCGGTCCGGTGTCCACCACCGCCGCGCTCTTCCATACCGCCCCGAACCCCAACGCGGTGGCCGCCAGCACCAGGGCGTACCCGGTGCACGAGGCCGAGGCGACCTGCTCCCAGACCGGCACGTTCGACTCGGGATGGGGCGAGGCGATGAGGGCCACCGCGCAGGGCGCGGCATAGGCCTTGCCCCGCATTTTGGCGACGGCGGCCCCGGGCTGGTCCGGGCCGCGCAGCTCGTGGAGGCCAGCCACCAGGGCGTCGGCGAACCGGTCCCGGCCGGCCCCGGTGATCACGGCGAACCGCCAGGGCCGGAGCCCGCCGTGGTCGGGCACGGTGGTGGCGGTCTCGAGGATCACCGCCAGCGTCCGCTCGTCTGGGGCGGTGCCGTCCGCCGTGGGCTCGGGCCGGGGGGCGGCGAGCCGCTCGACCAACCGGCCACCGTGCAGGTCGACGGCCGGTGAACCGGGATCGGGCGGCGCCGGGGGGCGCGGGTTCGTTCCGGACACGACCGACCAACCTAGAGGCTTTCCCGTGCGGCCGTGCCGGCCGTGCCGCCTGTGCCGTCCGTGTCGGGCGTGCCGGCAGCGCCGTGCGTGCCGGCTGCGCGGGGCGTGCCGGCCGTGCTCAGCTTCCGCTCTGGCTCTGGCTGGACGACGACAGGGTGGCCGTGACCATCATCTGGGCCTGGCCGCGGTACAGACCGATCTTCACGCTCTGCCCCGGCTTGTCGCTCCGGACCGCCTGGGCCAGCTGGTCGGCGCTCGTCACCGCTTTGCCGTCGAAGGAGGTGATGACGTCGGCCTGCTGGATGCCGGCCACGTCGGCCGGCGAGCCGCTCACCACCTGGAGCACCACCGCCCCCTGGTTCGGGACGAAGTTGTACTCGCTGCGCAGCTGGGGGGTGAGGGTCTCGAGCGACACCCCGAGGAACGCGGTTCCCCCCGTCGGCGACTGGGAGCCGATCGACTTGTTGCGCAGGGACGGGAGCTCCTGGGTGATCTTGTTGGACGGGATGGCGAACCCGATGTTCTGAGCCTGGGAGGTGCCGCTCGAATCAGCCGCCACTGCGGTGTTCATGCCGATGACCTTGCCCGAGCTGTCGATCAGCGGCCCTCCCGAATTGCCCGGGTTGATGGCCGCGTCGGTCTGGAACATGTTGCTCAGCGTCTCGGTGCCCGTACCCGAAGGGTCGCTGGCCTGCACGGTGCGTCCACTGGCCGAGATGATCCCCTGGGTCACCGTCGGGGAACCCGCTGACAGACCGAGTGCGTTCCCGATGGCCACCACGGCGTCACCGATCTGCACGTTGCCGGAGTTGCCGTAGGACACGGTGGGCAGGTTGGAGGCACCGTTGATCTTCAACAGGGCGATGTCGTTGGTCGGGTCGGTGTCGATGAGGGTGGCCGGCATCGAGGTCGTCTTTCCCCACAGGGTCACCGTGATGGTGGTGGCCCCGGAGATCACGTGGTTGTTGGTCACCACCTCGCCGTCGGGCGTGATGATCATGCCGGTGCCCTGGTCGTCCTGACCGCCCGAGCTCCCCCCGCCCCCGAACAGGCTCTGCCCGCCACCCCCGGGTGAGCGGGCGTCGATCGAGACCACCGCCGGCAGCACCTTGGCGATGACCGACTCGATGTTGGTGGTGCCGTTGAGCAGAGCCGGACCCGCCGAGATCTCCTTCACCGTCGTGCTGCCACCACCGTGATCGGCGGCGGCCACGATGCCACCCCCGATGAGGGCGCCGATCAGGGCGGCGATCACCGATACCACGGCCCAGAGCCAGCCCGGCCCACGCCGGCCGGCCGGCCGTGGATCCTCGACGACCGGGGAGGGCCCGACCGGACCCCACACCGGGACGACGTTCGAGGACGCCGGTGGAGCCGGTGGGGTCGGTGGGTGGTAGGTAGATCCCGGATCGGACGGCGTCGATGACGGTGGCCCTGGCGATGACGGTGCCGGTGGCGGCGGCGGTGGCGGCGGCGGTGGCGCCGCGACACCTCCGGGAGGTGGGCCGGTCCGAGCACCGGGGGGCGCGACGGGAGGTACCGGCTGGGTCGGGGCCGGGCGTACCTCGCCGGTCGGTTCTCCGCCCACCGGGCCGAGCGGCACGGCGCCGGTCGGCGGTGGGGCGGACGGCCCGGTAGCGGTGGGCGGTCCCGGTGCCGGTTCCTGCTCCGAAGGCTGCTCGTGCTCCGAAGGCTGATCGTCGGCTTCGCGGTGCTCCATCACGTGCCTCCTGCAGCGGTGGGCTTCCGGGTCGTGCGGGCGAGACGGTGGTCCGAACGTCCTCGGTCTTCCCGCCATGGTACGGCCGGCCTCTGCGATCAAACCCGCATCTCAAAGCCTTCTTACGCCCTTCTTACGGCCTTCTTACCCCGGATCGTGCGGCGGGGGCCGGCGCGCCGGCAGTAGCCTTTCGCCGGGTATGGCGCACCGCATCGACGTCGAGCTCACCAGCCACACCGGGGAGTCCACCTGGACCTGGCGCGCCGCGGGAGCCAAACAGCCGCGCGGCACGGTCGACGCGGACCTCGTGCCGGCCGGTTCGAGAGTCGGATCGGTCCTGCGGGCCGAAGTCGAGACCACCCTCGACGGCACCACCGTCGTCGCCCTCCTTCCGGAGAAGGCCCGGAGCGAAGGGCGCGCCGCGCAGCGGATCGAAGTGACCGGTCCCGAACGGGGCGGGCCGGACGTGAAGGTGATGCTGGCCGGCAAGGCGCGGCCTCGCCGTGGGGAGCCGTCCGGGTCGGCACGCCGGCCATCGGGGCGGGGTCCCACCGGCGAGCCGTCCGGGGACGGGGGGGCCGGCCGGACGAGGAGCGGCGCAGCCGGCCGGACGAGGAGCGGCGCAGCCGGCCGGACGAGGAGCGGCGCAGCCGGCCGGACGAGGAGCGGAGCGGCCCCTGACGGAGGTCCCGGCCAGGGCCGTCGGGCGGCGGGATCGAGGCCGGACGGCAACCGGGCCGGGCCCAGGCGGGACAGCTCCCGCCGGCTCTCGCCCTCGAGCACCTTCCGCAACGCCGCTCTGGCCACGCTCCGACCGGAGCAGCTCCCCGTGGCCGAACAGCTCCTGCGCGGCGGCATCCCGGCGGTTCGCCAGGCCATCGAGGAACAGAACGCACGGGCCCGTGCCGACAACCGTCCCGAGGTGACCCCCGGCCCGCTGCTGACCATGGCCGAAGAGCTCCTGCCGATGGTCAATCTGGCCACGTGGAAGGACCGGGCCTTCGCGGCGCGCGCCGCGGGCCGCGACGTCCCGCTCCGCGAGCTCCGGTCGATCGTGGCAGCCGCCTCCACGGTCACCCTCGACGACGAAGGCAGAGAGATGGCCTCCGCCTTGCGAGGCTCGCTCGACGAGCGGGTGACGGCGCTGCGGAACGGCTGGGTCGAGCGGATCACCTCCGCCCTCGACCAGGGCCGGGTGGCGGACGCCGTGCGGGCGTCGATCCGCCCTCCCGAGCCGGCGGCGCGGCTGTCGGCCGAGCTGGCGGTGCGCCTGGCCGAGGCGGCCGGGCAGGCCATGGCGACCGACACACCGGCCGGCGACTGGCTCGCTCTGCTGGACGTGGTGGTCGACTCACCGGTCCGCCGCACCGTCAGGCCGCAGGGGCTCCCCACCGGTGCCGACGACCAGCTGCTCGCGGCAGCCCGCAAGGCCTCCGGCTACGTTCCCGAGCTGGCCCGTCTGATGGGCATCCCCATTCCTCCGCCGCCCGGCCCCCGCCGGCCGGTTCCCGCCCGCTCGGTCACCGGCCGGCGCGCCTCGTGAGGGCTCGCCGGTAGCCGCTCGTGGCGTTCAGCCGAACGCCCGGTGCATGGTGAGCATGCGAGCCTTGAACCCCGCCGATTCGAAGAAGTTCTTGGCGGCACGGTCCCCGGGCAGCGCGATCCCGTCGACGCCGACCGCACCCTGGCTCTGGAACCAGGCGAGGACGGCGTCGAGGAGCAGATGACCGATGCCGATGCCACGCGCTCCGGGCTCGACGTAGCACGCGTCGAGGTGGCCGTGGCGGCTCCGGTCACCGCGTTCGGCAACCCGGCCGCAGGCGAAACCGGCGACTGCGTGGTCCAGGGTACCGACGAGCACCAGCTGTCCCGGTCTCCCGACAGCGGCGGTCACCCGGTCGGCGAACCCGGTGCCGTCGGCCGCCCAGGGATCCGAGCCGAACAGTTGCGGGCCGCCTCGGTGGGCCAGGATGTCGGTGAGCAGCCCCGCCGCCAGCTCCCGCAGCCGGGTCCGGTCCTCGGCGGTCGCCGGGCGAACCCCGTCGACGAGCTCGTCTGGCGCCATCGGACCGGGACGCAGTCGCCGCTCAGGATCGCTCGTCGAGTAGTTGATCCACCCGGCTGAGGACGGTCCGACGACCGCGGGTGGACGACTCGTAGGCCCGGACGGACACCAGCTCGGCCCGGTTGAGACCATCGAGCCGCTGGACCACCTGGGAGGCGGACAACGTGTCGAACCCCGGGATGGCAAGCGTCGCCACCGCTGGGACGTGACCGTTCCCACCCGACGTTCCGCCGGGGATGCGCCGTTCGGACACGGCACCGGGACGGGCCGGAGCCGACGATCCCCCGCTGCGGGCCGCCCGGGAGGCGGGCGCCGGCGCCGGTGTCCCGCCGAGCAGCCCCCCCGACCGGCGCCGCAGCTCTTTGCGGCCGGCCCCCACGGCATAGCGCCCGACCGCCCGGGCCGAGCTCACCCGGACGCCCAGGTGCTCGCGTCCTTTGTCGGCCAGACGCGGGAGCTCCTCGAGCGCGGAGACGGCCATGCCGGTGGGGACGAACACCAAGAGGTCCCACAACCGCTCGCTGAGCGGCCGGCCCTCAGGCTCGCTTCCCTCTGGTTCTGTCATCCTCGGCTCCTGTCACACGCAGTCGCGACAGATCATCGACTTGGAATCAGCCAGCTGGTTGGGATGCTTGACGAGAAAGCAGGAACGGCAGACGAACTCACCGGGTTGCTTGGGCAACACCCGCTCGACGCCCTCTCCGCTGCGGTCCTCGGGCTCGGGCGCGTCCTCGTCGTCCTCGACCTCCTCGACGACCAGTCGCTCCTTCAAGATGGTGTCCAGGCTCGCCTCGACGTCCTCGTCCTCGGGCTCCTCCTCGTCCTCCTCGTCCGAGTCCTCGGCCGCCTTGACGGGAGCCTTGGTCCCCGTCTCCGCCACTTCGACGATCTCGTCGACCGCCTCGTCGATCTCGGCTTCGATCTCGGCGTCTTCATCCTCGTCGGGGATGGCGATGGCGTCGTCCTCGACGATGAGGTCGTCGTCCTCGGCGAGCTCGTCGAGGTCCCCCTCGATCAGCTCATCGGGCCCTTCGACTTCCTCGAGTTCTTGTGGCATCGCAGTCTTTCCGATGTGAATTGGCCGGAGCATAGACGCTGCGACCGTCCGCCGATCCCTCGTCGGGACCCGTTCGGACCACCTTGTCCGGCCTCTGGTCGGGCCGCCGAGCGACGACCCGGTCTGCTACCAACCAATGGCCACCGGACCCTATTCCCGCCGGACCCCGACTCATTCCCGATCGGCCTCGATCCGTTCCGGTCGGGTCCGACCGGATCCGATCACTCCCGGTCGCGCCCCGGCGAGGCGCAAGGGACCGGGGCCGCAAGGGCACCGGACCGGGGTGCGGGAAGATCGAGCGTCACAGCCCGGCGAGCCGCCCCGACGAGGCGCAGGCGGCCGGACCCAGGGGTCTTTGGCACCATCCCCCCCACTGCCAACCGATGGTTTCGCCGCCGGTCAGAAGGGAACGTTTTCTACTCGATCCCCTGGGCCTCCTCCGCCTCTCACAGCATCCCTCCCTCGAGCAGGCCGGCCGCATTTCGACGTACCACGCTCGTCGGGGCGTCTGGGACTGGGCGCACGATAGGCCACCCCCACCGGCGGTCGTCAAATGGTCTCGGTCGTCGCTCACCTGGGTGTTTGGCGAACCTCCCAGGTCAGCGATGTGCAGGATTTCCCACGGCCGACACCGTGTTGCGTCGCCCTTCGGCGCGCCGTTCGGGCTCCAGCCGCTCGAGGTCGTCGACCCCGAAGTCGACGTGGGACATGGCCTCGGCCAGCAGCCGGTGGCCGGCCCGCTCGGCGATCAGCCGGTGCATCTCCTGGGCCACCCACCGGTAGCTCGGGTGGCCTTGCCCGCCCGAGCGGAGCTCGAGCAGGTGCATGGCCTCACGGGCGTTCATCTGCATCGTGTAACGGATCCGGTAGCCGAGGGCGACGGCGTACGCCGATTCCACCGGAAAGCTCGGGACGAGTGCCTCGTGCAGTTGGCGCGAGCGTTCGAGCGAAGCCACGTACCGGTCCGACAGCCCGGCCTCCTCGACCACATCGGGCACGTCGTACCCCAGGCGGGTGCCGAGCGGCTGCCAGTCGATGGTCAGCATCCGGTGGCGTTGGAGGTCCCGGAACGCGCCGTAGTCGGTGACCACGTCGAACCGGTAGCCGGTGCGTTCGAAGGCGCGCCCCGGGCGGTGACGGCGGTTGGTCCGGTCCCCGACGTAGGCCCGGAGCAGGGAGCGCTTCTCCTCGGCTCCGAGCCGGGCGACCCGCTCCGCCACCTGTTCCTCCCCGGCGTCGGTGAGGGGCCCGCAGATGGCGGTGACCACCTTGTCCTCGCCCTCGGGATCGAACTCCACCAAGGTGACCGACGGCCGTCCCGACGGCCCCCGGACCGCGGTCCCGTCGGCGGCCACCAGGTCCGGCAGGAGGGACTCGACCAGCCGGGCGCTGTCTCGCCGGGTGCGCGCCAGGTAGTCGGACCAGGCGCCGCCGCGATCGGGCCGGTCCACCCGCTGGAGGAAGGACGGGATCACCTTGCGCAGCTCCTCCAGCATGAGCTCCGCGTAGTGCCGGGCCTCGGGGAGCGGATGGGCGCGCATCCGGAGCAGCAACAGCTCGTAGGACTGGCCCGTGCCGTAGATGCCGACGTTCGACAGCGAGCCGGCCGGGAGCATGCCGCGCAGTGCGTCGAGGGCCTTGGCCCGCACCGCCTGGCGATGGACGAAGTCCGAGTCGCCCGGCTGGCGGGGATGTCGCTGGGCCAGCCAGGCCTGGGTCTCCTCGAGCAGGTCGCCGTAGGTGTCGAACATGCGGTCCATGTCGCCGACGTAGCGCGCCCCGAGCGGCGAGCCGAGCAGGCGCGGGATCGCGGTAGTAGCGGTAGTGCCCCGAGGTCAGTCGCCGGTTGTAGGGGACGTACCGGGTCGACTGCTCGAGGTAGGCCATGAGGCGCCCCCACTCGAGCACCTTGGTGAGCACGTTCGACGCCTGCTCGCAGGCCAGGTGGACACCCCCGAGCTGGGCCACGGAGTCGTCGCCGTACTCGACGAACACCCGCTGGTACAGGTCCTCGGCCCGCTTGAGGCCCACGGTGGCGTCGACCGAGGCGTCACCGGCGATGTCGAGCTCGCCGACGAACTCGTCGAGGAACAGCCGGCGCAGGCTCTTCGACGACCGGGAGTACCGGGCGAACAGGGCCCCCTTGACCACTTCAGGCAGGTTGACCAGGGCGAACACCGGCCTGTCGAGGTTGGTGACATACCGGCGAAGGACATCGGCCTCCTCGGCGGTGAAGCTGTCGGCGGCATAGGGGAACATGCCCGGATCACACTATGGCTGCGCCGCCCGGTCAGGCGCGGACCCCACCAGGGCCGGATCGTCGGCCCCCACCACCCCCCGCCGGAGCAGGGTGACGGCCCGGCCCGCGTCCTCGCGAGTGCCGGCCCGGGGGGCGGTCGTGGCCAGTTGGCGCATCAGGTCGATGAGCTGGCGGACGCTGCGCACGAAGTCGCCCGGCGCCACGTCGGTCTCGCGTAGCACCGAGTGCAAGGTGGCACCCCCGGCCCAGTCGACCACCGCCCGGGCCAGCCCGGGGTCGGGCGCCCGGGTCCGGCGGAGCCCGAGCCGGCGCTCGTCGGAACGGATGCCGGCGGCCAGGGCCCCGAGGCGCTCGAGTCGCTCGGCCACCGCCCGCTGCCGGGGCGGCCGGACCTGGTCGGCGCTCCGGCGGGTCTCGAAGGTCAGGGCCGAGACCACACCGGACAGAGCGGCGGGGCCCAAGCCGTCGAACACCCCGCCGCCCAGTGCCTCGGCCACCAGCAGGTCGGACTGGTGGTAGATCGAGGCCAGCACGGCACCGGTGGCGGTGAGGCGCCAACCGTCCACGAAGCCACGCTCCTCGAGGACGGTCAACCGTCTGCTCGAGCTGGGCGGCGAGGGAGCCCGACCGGCGAGCGGCCTGCCACTGCCCGTAGGAGGAGGCCACGACGGCCTCGGCCTCTTCCCTCGACCACCGGCGCACCAGGTTGACCGCCAGGTTGTAGGTGGGGTGGAAGGAGGAGACCAGGTCGGGCGGCGGGGCGACGGCCGTCCGGGCCACGTCGCCGAAGGACACCGCCGGCGACCAGAGGACCACGGCGTGGCCGACGGTGTCGATGCCTCGCCGGCCGGCCCGCCCGGTCAGCTGCCGGTACTCCCCCGACGTCAACGACGAGGCGTCGGCCCCCCGGAACTTGGCGAATCGCTCGACGACGACGGTCCGGGCGGGCATGTTGATGCCGAGGGCCAGCGTCTCGGTGGCGAACACCACCTTCAACAGACCCTCGGAGAAGCACTGCTCGACCGCCTGTCGGAACGCCGGGACCAGCCCGGCGTGGTGCGGAGCCACCCCCGCCTCGAGCGCCGCCGACCAGGGTCCGTACCCGAGGGTCCGCAGGTCGTCGTCGCCCAGCCGCTCCACCGCCTCCTCGGTCAGCCGACGGATCCGGTCCCGCTCGGCGGGAGTGGTGAGCCGCACTCCGTCGCGCAGGCACTGCCGGGTGGCATCGTCGCACGCCGCCCGCGAGAAGATGAACACGATGGCCGGGAGCATGCCCGCTCCGTCCAGGTGCTCGACGACCTCGACCCGCCGGGGGGCCCGGAAGCGATGGTGCCGGTCTGCCCGGCGTCGCCGGTCCAGGGCGATGCCGTCGGGGTTGGGCCGGTCCCCCCGCAGGAGCGGGATGAGGGTGATCCCCTCCCGGCGCCGCTCGGCCAGGGCGTAGTGGTGGTGGAGCGTGACCGGACGGTGCGTCCTCCACGACGACCCGGGTCGGACCCCGGATCGAGCGGAGCCAGGCGCCGAAGTCGGCGGCGTTGTTGACCGTGGCCGACAGGCTGACGAACCGGACCGGCGGCGGGGTGAGCACCAGCACCTCCTCCCACACCGAGCCCCGGTAGGGGTCCTCCAGGTAGTGGACCTCGTCCAGCACGACGACGTCGAGCCCCTCGAGCACCGGCGACCGGGAGAACAGCATGTTGCGGAGCACCTCGGTGGTCATGACCACGATGGAGGCGCGGGGCTGGTACGAGATGTCACCGGTCAGCAGGCCGACCCGTTCCTGGCCGTAGCGGCGGGCCAGCTCGGCGAACTTCTGGTTGGACAACGCCTTGATCGGCGTGGTGTAGAAGGCCTTGCCCCCCCGCTCGAGCGCCAGGGTGGCGGCGTAGTCGGCGACGACGGTCTTGCCCGACCCGGTGGGTGCCGAGACCAGCACCGACTCCCCCTCGTCGAGGGCGTCCATGGCCCGCTTCTGGAAGTCGTCGAGCCCGAACCCGAGGCCCCGCTCGAACCGGGCCCGCCGGTCGTCTCCCCCTCCCCCCTCGGCGCCCCCGGGCGTTCGCCGGGCACGCCCTCGGCTCATCGCCGCAGGAGCTTCCCGATCACGATCGACAGCTCGTAGAAGAGGTAGAGGGGGATGGCCATGGCCATCATCGAGAACGGGTCGGAGCTCGGGGTCACCACCCCGGCCACCACCACGATGAGGACGATGGCCCACCGCCGCCACGAGGAGAGCTGGCCCGGGTCCAGCACGCCGGCGATCTCGAGGGAGACCAGCAGGACCGGGAACTCGAAGGTGAGCCCGAACACCGTCATCAGCAGCACGATGAGGCTGAGGTACTTGGTGGGGTCGAGGATCTGGTGCAGGCTCGGCCCGCCGATGGTGTCGAGGAAGTTGAGCGCGTGGGGGAAGGTGACGTAGGCGACCACGCAGCCCAGGGCGAACAGGGCGATCGACGCCACGATGAAGGGAATGGCGTAGCGCTTCTCCTTGGGGTGCAGTCCCGGGGTGATGAAGCGCCACAGCTCCCACAACAGGATCGGTGAGGCCAGGAAGAGCCCGCCGTAGGCGGCGATCTTGACCCGGAGGGCCAGGCCGTCCAACGGGCCGGTGATGTAGAAGCCGCAGTGGGAGGGTGCCACCTGGCAGTAGGGGTGCTTGAGGAAGGAGAGGATCCAGGGGTACAGCAGGAACGCCGCCGTGGCCGCCAGCACGAAGGCCACCACCGAGATGAGCACCCGGGTGCGCAGCTCGGCCAGGTGCTCCACCAGCGTCATGGAGTCCGGCGAGGCACGGGCCTCGCCCCGACGCTTCAGCGTGATCGCCATGATCTCCGTCGGCCTCCGATACGGTGCACCGCCCGTGCGCCCGGTCCGGTCAGTTCAGCCCGGGGTCATCGGGGACGACGCCGCCGGTCGAGCGGACCTGGTGCACGATGCCGCCCGGATCGGCGATGAGCACCCCCGGTATCGCCGGGGGCTCTTCGGACGCCCGGACCGATCCGGCCGGCCGGTTGGCCGCCACGTCCGGCTGTACCGCGTCACCGTGCACCTCGGGAGGTTCGGCGCCGTTGGCCGGAGCGGATGTGGCGTCGTTTTCGGTGCCGTGGGTCTCCGCCAGGTCGTCGAGGAAGGAGATCGGTGACCGCACGGCCTGGGCGATCCGATCGGTGGAGGGGAGGTCGGGGAACGTGCCGCGCACGTCCGATTCGAGCCGCTGCCGGAAGCGGCGGAAATCGCCCCACAGGCCTCCGATCTGCTTGGCGACCTTGGGCAGCTTGTCCGGCCCGAGCACGACGAGGGCCACCACCAGGATGACCAACACCTTGGCGGGGCTGAGGAATGGCACGTGTCGAGTGTACCGGCGGCACCGGTCGACCGGGGAGCGTCGGGTCGACTTCGGCCCGATGACCAGCGTCTTCTACCAGGTCCCCTCCGACGCCGGCGGGGCCCGGGCCGGGCGCGGCTCCCGGATCGCCACGACGAGCAGCACCAGCACCACCGCCGCCACCACCGACAGGACGACCATCCACGTGGCATCCGAGAGGGGCCAGGCGACGAAGGCCATCTTGCCGACGATGAGGCTGCCGGCGATCGGTCCGAAGTAACGGCTGTCCTCCGAATCGGTCCGGTTGTCCCCCATCACGTAGTACTCGCCGGCGGGGACGGTGAAGGGATGGCTGAGGCTGAACGCCTCCGGAAGAGGGCTCGGGGACGTCACCGGTGCCGGATCGGGCAGCCACGGTTCGGCCAGCGGCCTGCCGTCGACCGAGACCCGGCCGTCCACCACCGCGACGGTGTCCCCCGGCAACCCGATGACCCGCTTGACCAGGTCGGAATAGTCGGCGTTCTCGAGGGGCGGGCGCCGGAAGACGACCACGTCCCCGCGGCCAACCCCGTGGAGGTGGTAGCTCAGCTTGTCCACGATGATCCGGTCGCCGACCTGCAGCGTCGGGAGCATCGAGCCCGACGGGATGTAGAACATCTGGGCCACCCAGGCCCGCACGCCCACCGCCAGCAGGAGGGCCACCGCCACCACCACCGTCCACTCGACGATCCAGCGCGTCGACCGGGCGCGTCGCTCCGGGGTTCCCCCGCTGCCCCGCCGTCGCCCGGCGCGGCTCCGGCGGGTGCGGGAAACCCTCGCCGGATCGCCGCGGGGAAGCTCCACGCTCCCGAGGGAGGGGACCGCCCGGGGAGGCACCGGCGGACTCGACGCCGGGACGTCGGCGCTCGGTACCGCCCTCGGGATGCCGGCCATCGCCCCGTCGGGCTCGCTCCGGAGCCCGACGTCGCTCGGGAGGTCGGGTTTCACCAGCGCGCCAGGCTACCCCACCCCTTTTGTCCCGCCCGACCTACAGGCCCTTCACGTGACCGAGTGGCCACACCACGGCGACGGCGCGGCCGACGATCAACGACTTCGAGATGGGGCCGAAGAACCGGCTGTCCTCGGAGTTCCTCCGGTTGTCCCCCATCACGTAGTACTCGCCGGGCGGGATCTTGACCGGGCCGGGCAGGTCGAATTGCGGGTGGGCGTCACCACCGGAGAGTGAACCGGTGTAGCTCTGGGTGCCGGTGGGCAGCCACGGCTCGACCAGCCGCCTCCCGTCGATGTACACCATGCCGTTCTGCGACGAGATGGTCTCGCCCGGGAGCCCGACCACCCGTTTGACCAGGTCCGTGTACAGCTGGTCCTCGAGCGGGGGGCGGGCGAAGACCACGATGTCCCCGCGTTGGGGGTCGTGGAACCGGTAGCTCAGCTTGTCCACGATGATCCGGTCGCCCACTTGGAGGGTCGGGAGCATCGAGCCCGAGGGGATGTAGAAGGACTGGACGACAAAGGTGCGCAGCACGACGGTGCTCAGCACCACCACCACGAGGATGATCCCCCATTCGACGACGACCCGCTGCGCCCGGTTGGGCTTCCTGACCGGCTCGACCGACCGGTCCCGCTCGGCGAGCAGGGCCGAGGCGCTGCGCGCCGCCGCGTCCTCGGGGGTGTGGGTGGTCACAACCAACGGACGCTACCGCACGGCGACCGGGGCGATGCGTCGAGCCGACCGCTACCGGGCCGCCCTCGGGGTGCGGGTCGGGCGGGCTACAGACCGGCGATGAGCTTCTCCACCCGATCGTCCTTGGACTTGAACGGATCCTTGAGCAGCACGGTGCGCTGTGCCTGGTCGTTCAGCTTGAGGTGGACCCAGTCGACGGTGAAGTCCCGCCGGCGCTCCTTGGCCCGCTTGACGAACTCGCCCCGGAGCCGGGCTCGGGTGGTCTGGGGCGGGGACGACATGGCCGCGCCGATGTCCTCGTCGTCGCAGATCCGGTCCAGTTGGTCGTGGTGCTGCAGGCGGTAGTAGAGGCCGCGCCTGCGGTCGACGTCGTGGTACTGGAGATCGAGCAGCGAGACCGACGGATGGTGCAAGGAGACGCCGTGGCGACTGCGGTACCGGTCGACCAGGCGGTACTTGGCCGCCCAGTCGCACTCGCGGTGGAGCGAGAGCGGATCGGACTCGATGCCCTTCAGGCAGTGCTCCCACATGTCGAGGGCTCGGTCCTCCTGTTCGGAGAGGCCCTGGCGGTCCCGGTAGCGGATCGCCCGCTGGAGGTACTCGCCCTGGATCTCGAGCGCGCTCATCTCCCGGCCGTTGGCGAGCCGGACCGGGCGCCGGCACGTGATGTCGTGACTGATCTCCCGTATGGCCCGGATCGGGTTCTCCAGGGTGAGGTCCCGCATCACGGTGGAGGGGTCCTCGAGCATGCGCAGCACGATGCTGGTGGCGCCCACCTTCAGGAACGTGGCGTACTCGCTCATGTTCGAGTCCCCCACGATGACGTGGAGCCGCCGGTACTTCTCGGCGTCGGCGTGCGGCTCGTCGCGGGTGTTGATGATCGGGCGGCTCCGGGTGGTGGCCGAGGACACCCCTTCCCAGATGTGCTCGGCCCGCTGGCTGAGACAGAAGATCGCCCCCCGCGCCGTCTGGAGGACCTTGCCGGCGCCGGCATAGGCCTGTCTGGAGACCAGGAACGGGATGAGGACCTCGGTGTAGTGGGCGAAATCGTCGCGCCGGCTGGTCAGGTAGTTCTCGTGGCACCCGTACGAGTTGCCGGCCGAGTCGGTGTTGTTCTTGAACAGGTAGATGTCGCCTCGGATCCCCTCCTCGCGCAGACGGGACTCCGCTCCCTCGACCAGCGACGAGAGGATCCACTCGCCCGCCTTGTCGTGGACCACGAGCTCGGAGATGTCGTCGCACTCGGGTGTGGCGTACTCGGGGTGGCTCCCGACGTCGAGATAGAGGCGGGCACCGTTCTCGAGGAAGACGTTGGAGGAGCGGCCCCAGCTCACCACCCGGCGGAACAGGTAGCGGGCCACCTCGTCGGGGCTCAGGCGCCGCTGTCCGCGGAGCGTGCAGGTGACCCCGTACTCGTTCTCCAAGCCGTAGATGCGCCGGTCCACCTCCCTCACGGTACCGTGAGAGAGGGCCGGTCCCACGAACGGGCCGGCCGAGGAGGCGGTCAGGCCAGCAACGACTCCAATTCCCCGTCCACGAGGCGTCGGAAGGCCCGGCGCCCGTTTCCCGGGGACAGCATGGCCACCTCGAGGTCGGCCGCCGCCAGCGTCCGGTCGGGACCGGCCAGCGCGCCGACCGCGGCGCGCAAGGCATCGCTCAACGGCCAGTCGGACCTCCAGCTCTCTTCGAGCCGCTGGGCGATGGCCTCGGTCTCGCCCCCGAGCACCGCGTAGCGGTCCTCGTCGGTGATCGTCCCCTCGTAGGCGATGTGGTAGAGCTGGGGAGGCTGCACGCCCGGTGCCGATCTCGGCCACCAGGATCTCCACTTCGAGCGGCTTCATCTCGTGGGTGAACACCTGCCCGAGGTACTGCGCGTAGAGGTTCGCCAGCGAGCGGGCGTCCACGTCCTCGCGGCTGTAGGCGTACCCCTTGGTGTCGGCGTGGCGGATCCCCGACACCCGGAGCTGGTCGAACTCGTTGTACTTGCCGACACCGGCGAAGGCGATCCGGTCGTAGATCTCGCTGATCTTGTGCAGCGACCGTGACGGGTTGTCGGCCACGATGACGATGCCGGCGTCGTAGACCGAGCCACCAGCGAGCGTCCCCGGGCGATGCCCTTCTGGGCGTACTCGGCGCGGTCCTTCATGACCTGTTCGGGGGCCACGTAGTACGGCATGGTCATGGCTGGCGACCCTCCGCCCGGCGCCGCTCGATCAGCGCCGCGAAGCGCTCGGCGACCTCCTCTTCGGTCACGGCGGCGAACCCGGCGGCGGTGACCGTGGCCACCAGCGGATAGATCCCCCGGATGAGGTCGGGGCCACCGGTCGCCGCGTCCTCGTCGGCCGCCTCGTAGAGCGCCTCGATGGCGAGCTCCACGGCGTCGTCGCGGGCCATGCCGCCCCGGTAGCCGAGCTTGATGGTGGTCCGGGCGTCCCGTCCCCCCGACCCGGTGGCGTTGTGCTCGGTCTCCTCGTAGTGACCACCGGTCACGTCGTAGGTGAAGATCCGGCCGGTCCCCCGCGACAGGTCGTACCCGGCGAAGAGGGGAACCACCGCCAGTCCCTGCATGGCCATCGGCAGGTGCTCGCGCACCATCTGGCCCAGTTGGTTGGCCTTGCCCTCGAGGCTGAGGACCACGCCTTCGACCTTCTCGTAGTGCTCGAGCTGGGTCTGGAACAGCCGGACCATCTCGACGGCGGGACCCGCTGCTCCGGCGATGGCCACCGCCGAGTACCGGTCGGCGGGGAACACCTTGTCCATGGCGCGGTGGGCGATGGCGTTGCCTTCGGTGGCCCGCCGGTCTCCGGCCATCACGATGCCCTCGGCGAAGCGGAGGGCCGCCACGGTGGTCCCGTGGCGGAACTCTGCCCGCGCCCGACGAGCCCGGCAGCGGTGCCGGGCCGGCGGCCGCGTGCTCGGGAGCGCGGAGCCGCCGGATGAGACCGGCGAAGTCGGGTCCGGGGTCCTCGGTCGCCGAGAACAGCGGCAGCGTCACCGGGGCTACTCGCCGCCCTTCTGCACGTAGTTCCTCACGAACTCCTCGGCGTTGTCCTCGAGCACCTCGTCGATCTCGTCCAACAGGTCGTCCAGCTCGGCCTTCAGCTTGTCACCGGTCGCCGAGGCGGCCGGGACCTCCTCGACGACCTCGTCGGTCCGCTCGGTGGTGGTGGTCCGTCTCTTCTGTTCGCGTTCAGCCATGGTGATCAGCCATTCCCCTACTCTCCCTAGCTGCTCAGCCGGTCCAACAGCTCTGACGGGCTCGAGCTCGACTCCAGCAGCCGGTCAACGTGGTCGGCCGTGCCCTTCAGTGGGTCCATCATAGGGACGCGCCGCAGCGGGTCGGTGCCGAGGTCGAAGACCAGCGAGTCCCAATTGGCCGTCACCACCGACGTGGGCCACTTCTTGAGGCACTGTCCGCGGAACCACGCCCGGGTGGACCGGGGCGGCTCGGTGACCGCAGCGAGCACGGAGGACTCGTCGACGAGGCGCTCGGTGTCCAGCCGGGCGAACAAGGACCGGGACGGTCGCAGGTCGTGGTACTGGAGGTCCAGCGCCGCCAGCCGGTGGTCGCTCCACCCGCAGTGGTGGCGGTCCCGGTAGGCCTCGATCAGCTGGAGCTTCGCCACCCAGTCCACCTGCCCGGCCAGCGACGTCGGATCGGTCTCGAGGCCGTGGAGGACCGACTCCCACCGGGCCAGGACCGCTTCGGCGACGTCGGCGTCCCCCAGGCACTCGAGGCCCCGCTCCTCGGCGTACTTGCGGGCCAACGAGAAGAGCTCCCACTGCAGGGCCAGTGCCGTGGCCGTCGAACCGTCCGCCATCATCAGCGGCTTGGACAGCGTCCGGTCGAGGGACACCTGGTGCATGGCGAGGACCGGGTCGGCCAGGACCAGGCTCCGGCTCCCGGTGACGTCGTCCTCGATCATGGCGAGCACCAGGGCGGTGGTCCCGACCTTCAAGAACGTGGCCACCTCGGCCAGGTTGGCGTCCCCCACGATGACGTGCAGCCGCCGGTAGCGGTGGGGATCGGCGTGGGGCTCGTCCCGGGTGTTCACGATGGGACGCTTCAGCGTGGTCTCGAGCCCCACCTGCTCCTCGAAGAACTCGGCCCGCTGCGAGAGCTGGAACTCCACGCCGACGCCGTCGTGCACGCCGGTCTCGGTGCCCACCTTGCCCGCCCCGGTGAAGATCTGGCGGGTGACGAAGTGCGGGGTCGCCCCGGCCACGATCCGGGCGAAGGGCACGGCGCGGTCCATGAGGTAGTTCTCGTGGGTCCCGTACGAGTTGCCCTTCCCGTCGGAGTTGTTCTTGTAGACGACCACCCGGGAGCCGTCCTGGTTGGCCGCGTCGGCCGCTTCCATCGACCGCACGAGGACGAGCTCGCCGGCCCGGTCGTAGCGCACGCACTCGAGGGCGTCGCGGCATTCGGGGGTGGAGAACTCGGGGTGGGCATGGTCGACGTAGTAGCGGGCACCGTTGGTGAGGACGGTGTTGACCAGATGGGTCTCGACCTGGGGTGGCATCGAGCCCTCGCGGGCGAAGCCCCGCGCGTCGTTCCCCGGTGCCTCGTCCTCGAAGTCCCAACCGGTCTGCTGGCGGGCCACATGGTGGGCGTACGCGTTGATCAGGACGGAGGACGCCGCGATCGGATTGGGATCGCCGTGCACGACCTGGATGCCGTACTCGGTCTCGATCCCGCAGACCTTGGGGATGGCCATGGATGGACCCTATCCCGAGCCGCCGTCAGAGATACTGACCGGTACCCACCCGCTCGATGGACCGCCCACCCTTGGTCTCCTCGTCGTCACTGATGAGCGTGCGGATGTAGACGATGCGCTCGCCCTTCCGCCCCGAGATCTTCGCCCAGTCGTCCGGGTTGGTGGTGTTCGGCAGGTCCTCGTTCTCCTTGTACTCCTGCCGGATGGACTCGAGGAGGTCCTCGGTCCGGATGCCGCGCGACTCCTCGGCGATGGCTCGCTTGATGGCCCGCTTCTTCGCCCGCCGCACGATGTTCTCGATCATCGCTCCCGACGAGAAGTCGCGGTAGTACAGGGTCTCCTTGTCGCCGTTCTGGTAGGTGACCTCGAGGAAGCGGTTCTCCTCGTCGTCCCGGTACATCTCGGAGACGGTGGACTCGATCATCGCCTGGGTGGCCTTGGCCGGGTCGCCGCCGCCGAGCGTGCGGACCTCCTCGCTGTCGAGCGGCAGGTCGGGGCTCAGGTAGCGGGAGAAGATCTGGGCGGCGGCGGCCTCGTTGGGCCGCTCGATGCGGATCTTCACGTCGAGCCGACCCGGTCGCAGGATGGCCGGGTCGATGAGGTCCTCGCGGTTCGAGGCGCCGATCACGATGACGTCCTTCAACGTCTCGACCCCGTCGATCTCCGCCAGCAGCTGCGGCACGATGGTCGATTCCATGTCCGAGCTGATTCCGGTCCCCCGGGTCCGGAACAGCGAGTCCATCTCGTCGAAGAAGACGATGACCGGTACACCCTCCTCCGACTTCTCGCGGGCCCGCTGGAAGACCAGCCGGATCTGGCGCTCGGTCTCCCCCACGTACTTGTTGAGCAGCTCGGGCCCCTTGATGTTGAGGAAGTAGCTGCGGGCGTTGGTGTTGCCGGTCACCTCGGCGACCTTCTTGGCCAAGCGAGTTGGCCACCGCCTTGGCGATGAGCGTCTTCCCGCATCCGGGCGGCCCGTACAGCAGGATGCCCTTGGGCGCCGGAAGCTGGTGCTCGAGATAGAGCTCCCGGTAGAGGTACGGAAGCTCCACGGCGTCGGTGATGGCCTCGATCTGGTCGTCCAACCCTCCGACGTCGGCGTAGGTGACGTCCGGCACCTCTTCGAGGACGAGCTCCTCCACCTCCGGCCGGGCCAGCTTCTCCACCAGGAGCCCGGTGCGTGGCTCCATGAGCACCGTGTCACCGGCTCGCAGCTTCACGCCGACGAGGGCGTCGGAGAGCTCGGCGACCCGCTCCTCGTCGGCCCGCCCGAAGACGATCGCCCGCCGGCCGTCCTCCAGCACCTCCTTGACCACCACGACCTCGCCGGACCCCTCGAGCCCCCGGGCCAGGATCACGTTCAGCGACTCGTTGAGGACCACCTCGTTCCCGCGCTGGAGGTTCTCGACGTCGATGTCGGGATGCAGCGAGACCCGCATCTTGCGCCCTCCGGAGAACACGTCGACGGTTCCGTCGTCGTTGGCCCCGAGGTATGTCCCGTAGGCCGCCGGCGGCTGGGTCAGCTTCTCCACCTCCTCGCGCAGGGCGGCCACGTGCTCCTTGGCCGTCTGGAGGGTGAAGGTCAGCTTCTCGTTCTGCGAGATGGCCTGGGCGAGCTGGCCCTTGGTCTCGAGCAGCTTCTCCTCGAGCGTCTGGACCCGCCGCGGGCTCTCCTGCAGCCGGCGACGGAGGAGGGTCACCTCCTCCTCGGCCGCCTGGGCGCGCACCAACAGCGCGTCGAGATCGTCGCCGTCGTCGCCTGCCGGGCCTCGGCCGCCCCGGACCCCGTCGAAGTCAGCCGTTTCCATCACCTCGTTCCCGATGCCGGCCCTACGGGCGACCCTACACCGGAGCCCCCCGCGCCCACGCACGGCCCGGACCGCCCAGCGCAGGCGCTCCGGTCGATCTGACGAACCGTCAGCTACAGTGGAAGAGGTTACCGGTAGCATGGTCGGCGGGACCACGTCGGAGGGTCGAGGCGCAGGCCGGCCTCGAGCCGGCCGCCGCAATCCGCACACGGCGGACGGCCGCCCGGACGCCGGGGCCCGGGCTCGGCCGGCAACTTAGGAGAGACGCAGCTGATGAAGGTCTGGATCGACCAGGATCTGTGTACCGGGGACGGTCTCTGCGAAGAGATCGCGCCGGCTGTGTTCACCCTGCTCGACGACGGCCTCGCCTACGTGAAGGAGGGCGACGAGGTGCGCAACGAGCCGGGTGGCTCGGCGGGGATGGCGGCGGTCCCGAGCGAGCTCGAGGACGCCGTGGTCGAGGCCTCCGAGGAGTGCCCCGGAGAGTGCATCTTCATCGAGCAGGGCTGAGGGCTCCGTCCTCACCGAGCAAGCCCGCCTCGAGCGGCTCGGCGTCCTCACCGAGCAAGACTGAGGGCTCCGTCCTCACCGAGCCCAAGGCCGAGGGCTCCGTCCTCGGGAACCAGGAGGCGGGCGGTGGTGAGGAAGCCGGTGTGGCCGACCATCCGGTGGTCGGGGCGCACCGAGCGGGGCTCGACGTGCCAGGTGCGGTGGAGCACCTCGACCGTCGAGGCCAGACCGAAGGCGCTGCGGTCGAGTGCCTCACGGAGCTGCGCCGTCTGGTTGACCGTGGGCAGGTAGGCGCACAGGATGCCGCCGGGCACCATGGATGCCTCGGCGTGTGGCAGCACCCGCCACGGCTCGGGCAGGTCGAGCAGGACGCGGTCGAGGCCCCGCTCGTCGATGCCCTGGTAGACGTCGCGAACCTCGACCCGGTAGGTGACGGCGTCCCCGAGCATGCCCGCCACGTTGCTCGCCGCCCGCTCGGCGAATTCCTCGCGCAGCTCGTAGCCCACCACCTCGGCGCCCGCCCGGAGCAGGGTCATCGACAGCGCCCCCGAGCCCACACCGGCCTCGAGCACCCGCACCCCCGGGGCGATGTCCGCCCCCATGAGGATGGCGCCGAGGTCCTTCGGGTAGATGACCTGCGCGCCGCGGGGCATCTTGAGGACGGCCTCGGCGAGGGTCGGGCGCACCACCAGGAAGCGCCGTCCGGTGCTGCCGAGCACGGTCGAGCCCGCCGGGCGACCGATGAGGTGGTCGTGCGCCACGATGCCGGCATGGGTGTGGAACGAGGTGCCCGGCCGCAGTTCGATCAGGTATCGGCGCCCCTTGGCGTCCACCAGCAGCGCCCGCTCGCCGGCCTGCAGGGCCGCCCGGTCGTCGACGGCCACCCCGTGTCAGCGGTCGGTTTGCTCGATGGCACCGTGGGTCGACGTCGTGACGACCAGTCGTTCACCCGGCTTGAGCACGGTGCGGTAGACGACGTCCTCGCGGTGCCGGGCCCGGTTGACCATCCAGGCGGCGGCTCCGATCACCAGCCATGCCGTGTGGTAGCCCCGGAACCCCCGGCCGAACGCCTTCAGCTGGACGAAGCGCAACAGGTTGTCGATCATCGGCTCAGATCCGGCGGACCTCGACGACGGCCGACTTCCGCCGTCCGCTCCGACGGCCGATGAGGAACACGACCGCCACCAGCGCCACGCCGACGGCCAGTCCGACCGTCATCGCCTGTGACCGGGCGGACTCCGCTTCGTCGCTGACCTCGCCGGTGATCTCGCGGAACTTGGCCTCGATCTGGTCACGGGTGATCCGGTCGGTTCCCACGCTCATCGAGCCTCCCCTTTGCGCCGGGCGGGGCGCTGGCCCCGGACGATCGCCCAGATCGCGGCCGCCGCCACCGCCATCACGGCAGCTGCGCAGATGACATAGGGCACCCAGGACCAATTGCCGGCGAAGGCGGTCCCGGTCTCGCCCTGCAGGAGCCGGAGCAGTCCCACGGCCAGGACCACCAGGCCGAAGGCCAGGGCCACCGACCCGGCCACCCCGAACAGCACGTACCGCCCCAGCCCCTTGAGCGGCTGGAGGGTCTCCTGCTTGACGTAGTCGACGACGAGCTGGAGGGCCTCGCCTCCCGAGGTGCGCAGGCCGCCCAGTCCCCTGCCTGTGTCGCTCCGGCGTCGGGCCACGGTCCTCCTCGGTCGTCTCGGGCGAGGACGAACGACCCCGCTGGTTGCCCCTGCCGCTCCAAACTATAGGCAGGGCGACCCGGTCGACCGTTGCCCGCCGGCTTCAGTCCCGTTCGGTGAACAGGTACGTCGAGCTGGCCCGGGCCACGAGCCGCCCGCGGTCGTCGACCACCTCGGCCTCGGCGAAGGCCACCCGTGCCCCGCCCGAGACCACCCAGGCGCGGCACTCGAGCAGGGAGCCGACCGCCGCCGGGGCCACAAAGGTGGTCTTCATCTCGACGTTCGAGGAGAAGACCCGCCGGCCCGAGGCCCGGGCGAAGGTGACCGTCGCCGATCCCATGGCGGAGTCGGCCATGGCGCCGACGAACCCGCCCTGGACGATGCCGGCCGGGATTGGCGAACCGCTCGTCGGCCCGCATGCGCCACACCGTCCGGCCCGGCTCCGACTTGTCGGCACACGTCATCCCGAGGGTCAGCTCGCAGGGCGGGGGCACCTGGATGCGCTGATCCGCCACGTGATGAACCTACCGGGGATCGACCACCTCGCCCGCTCGGACTGGTCGATACTGGAGGGATGAGAAACGGGAACGGCACCACGCAGATCGGGCTCCTGGTCGGGGAAGCGGTCGAGGACTGGACCGGGGACGCCGTCTTCTACGAGTACAGCTCGGCCGTGGACCCGCTCGCCGCCGGGGCCATCACCCGGGTGCCGGTGCGCCGGTTCGCCCCCGAGCGGGAGGCCGGCGATCGTTCGCGGCTGGTCCCGCTCGACCTCTCCGCCGAGCTCGGGGTGGCCTACCCCGCCACGAGCCCCGCGCTGGCGGCCTCTTTCGTGGTGCTGGCGCCGGACGACCCCTGCACCACGGCCGGGCCCTGCACCAGCGAGCTCTACTACTGCCTGCGGGGCCGGGGCACCAGTGACTTCGAGCGGGCCCCGAGGCGGAGATCTCGTCCGCTCGGGGCACATGCAGTGGGGCCCCGGCGACTTCCTGACGCTGCCGGCCGGCTGCACCACCGTCCACCGGGCCGGCGGCGGCGAACACGCCGCTCCTCTACCGGGTCACCGACGCGCCGCTCCTCGAATTCCTCGGCGTCGCCCCGGTGGCGAGCCGCTTCGAGCCGACCCGGTTCGACGGCCCGGAGGCGAGGCGGCGCCTCGCCGAGGTGGAGCGCGACCCCCGCGCCTCCGACCCGCAACCGGGTCAGCGTGCTGCTGGGCAACCGGGCCACCCCCCAGACCCTCACCGTGACCCACACCCTCTGGGCCATGCTCGGGGTCCTGCCGGCGGGACGGGTGCAGCGCCCGCACCGCCACCAGAGCGTCGCCCTCGACCTCATCGCCGAGTGCGCCCCGGGCTGCTATTCGCTGATCGGTGACCGCCTCCGCCCCGACGGGACCATCGCCGATCCGGAGCGGGTCGACTGGGAGCCCGGCGGCGCCTTCGTCACACCGCCGGGCCTGTGGCACAGCCACCACAACGAGTCCGGGACGCCCCGCCCACCTCGTCCCGGTCCAGGATGCCGGGCTCCACACCTACCTCCGCTCCCTCGACATCCGGTTCGCCGCTCCGGACGGCTGACCCGTGCCCTTCGCCAGCGCCCTCTCCGAGCACCCCGTCGCCACCGAGGCGACCGGGGAGGTCGCCGGAGCGGTGCTCGAGGCGCTCGGGGAGCGACCGGACCTCGCCGTCGTCGTCGCCACCCGACCCCACGCCGGGGCGCTCGAGGACATCGGACGCACCGTCTCGTCGGTGCTCCACCCGCTGGCCGTGCTGGGCGGCGTCGCCGAGTCGGCCATCGGCACCGGCCGCGAGGTCGAGGAGACCGCCGGCCATCAGCCTGTGGGCCGCCCGGATCGGGCTGCTCGCCCCCGTTGTCCCTGACCGCCACCCGGGTGGCCGACGACGCCTGGCAGTTCGGGGGGTGGCCGGTCTCCCTCGCCTTCGAACCCTCCACCCTCGTCCTGCTGGCCGACCCGTTCACCTTCCCCACCGGCGAGTTCCTGCATCGGCTCGGTGCAGAGCGGCCCGGCCTCGCCGTCGTCGGCGGGAACCTGTCGGGCGGCCGCGGCCCCGGGGGCACCCGGCTCCTGCTCGACGACCGATGCCTGCGGTCGGGCGCCGTCGGCGTGCTCGTCGGCAGCGGCGTCGAGGTCGAGTACGTCGTCTCCCAGGGAGGCCGGCCCTTCGGCAGCGCCTTCACCGTCACCCGCTCGGACCGCAACGTGATCTACGAGGTGGCCGGCATGCCCGCCATGGAGTGCCTGGTGGCGCAGATCCACAGCGGCCTCGGGCCCGCGGACGTGGCCAGCATCGAGGCCAACGGCCTCCTCCTCGGACGCCTCGTCGACGACCACGTCGGGGAGCCCGGCCCGGGCGACTACCTCGTCCGCAACGTGGTCGGGCGCCGACCGGCGCATCGGGCGCGCTGGCCGTCGACGACCGGGTCCCGCTCGGGAGCACCGTGCGGTTCCACCGCCGCGACGCCGCGCACCGCCCACGCCGAGCTCGAGCTCCTGCTCCGCGGCCGGCGAGCCGCCGGCGCGCTCCTGTTCACGTGCAACGGGCGCGGCACCCGCCTCTTCGACTCGGCCGATCACGACGCGGCGACTCCTCGCCGACGTGGTCGGCCCGGTGCCGGTGGGCGGGTTCTTCGCCGCCGGCGAGTTCGGGCCGATCGGCGGCCGGAACTTCGTGCACGGGTTCACCGCGTCCCTGGCGCTGTTCGCCGACCGGTAGCCGGGCGGCCACGGTACCCACCGGGGGCCGGTCGGGCCCCCCCGGGCCCGCGCCCTTTGCGGGAGGTGTCCATTAGGGTGGCCGTCGATGAGCGAACGCCCGACCCGCCGCCCGGGCGCTGCCGGCACCGAGCTCGAACAGCTGGGGATCAACGTCATCCGGGGCCTGGCCATGGACGCGCCCCGGGCTGCCGACTCGGGCCATTCCGGAGCCGCCATGGCGCTCGCTCCCCTGGCCCACGTCCTGTTCACCCGCGTGATGCGCCACGACCCGACCGACCCGCGGTGGCCGGACCGGGACCGGTTCGTGCTCTCCAACGGCCACGCGTCCATCCTCCTCTACTCGATGCTCTACCTCACCGGGTACGGGCTCACCCTCGACGACCTGCGCCGCTTCCGGCAGTGGGGAAGCCGCACCCCCGGACATCCCGAGCACAACCACACCCCCGGCGTCGAGGTGACCACCGGGCCCGCTCGGGCAGGGCTTGGCCAACGGCGTCGGCATGGGCATCGCCGAACGGTGGCTGCGCACCGAGTACTCCCCCGAGGTCTGTGACCACCACACCTACGTGATCGCCGGCGACGGCTGCCTCGAGGAAGGGATCTCCCACGAGGCGGCCTCGCTGGCCGGCCATCTGCGGCTGGGCCGGCTGGTCTACGTCTACGACGACAACCACATCACCATCGACGGGCCCACCGAGCTGTCCTACTCGGACGACGTGGCCGAACGCTTCGCCGCCTACGGGTGGGGGGTGGACGACATCGGCGAGGTGGCCAACGACCTCGACGCCCTCGAGGCCGCCCTGGTGCGGGCCAAGGAGGACGAGGACCGCCCCTCGCTGATCATCCTGCGCAGCCACATCGGCTATCCCTCGCCCCACCTCACCGACACGGCCAAGGCCCACGGCGACCCCTTCCCCGAGGACGAGATCCGGCTGACCAAGGAGATCCTCGGCCTCCCGGTCGACCGCACGTTCTGGGTGCCCGACGAGGTGCTCGAGATGTACCGGGCCTGCATCCCCCGCGGTCAGGCGGAACGGGCGGCATGGAGCGAGCGCTTCGCCGACTGGGACGGCGACCAGCGAGCGCTTCGAGGCCGGGCTGCGCGGGCACGGCATGCCCGGCTGGGCGTCCAAGCTTCCGACGCTTCGCGCCCGAAGACGGGCCCATGGCCACCCGCAAGGCCATCAAGGCGTGCATCGACGCCGTCGGGTCGGAGATCCCCGGGCTCATGCCGGGCAGCGCCGACCTGACCGGCAACACCGGCATGGCCTGGGACGGCGCCGACCCCCAGTCCGTCGAGGATCCCGGCGGCCACCTCATCCACTACGGCATCCGCGAGCACGGGATGGGCGGCCATCATGACCGGCATGGCCGCCCACGGCGGCGTCCTGCCCGTCGGTGGCACCTTCTTCGTCTTCAGCGACTACATGCGCGGCGCGGTGCGGCTCGCCGCCCTCTCCGACGTGCACGTGATCTACTCGTGGACCCACGACTCGGTGGGCCTCGGCCAGGACGGGCCCACCCACCAGCCCGTCGAGCAGCTGGCCGCCATGCGGGCCATGCCCGGTCTTCGGCTCATCCGGCCCGCCGACGCCAACGAGACCGTGGCGGCCTGGCGCATCGCCGTCGACGAGGACGGGCCCGACCGCCCTGATCCTCTCCCGCCAGTCGATTCCCGTGCTCGCCGAAGCGGCCGATCTCGCCGCCGAGGGAGTCGGCCGCGGCGCCTACGTGCTGCGCGAGAGCGACGGCGAGGCGCAGATCGTCCTCATCGGCACCGGCAGCGAGGTCCACGTCTGCCTGGAGGCGGCCGAGCCGCCTCGCCGGCGGACGGCGTCCGGGTCCGGGTGGTCTCGTTCCCGTCGTGGGACCTCTTCGAGGCCCAGCCGGCGGACTACCGGACCGAGGTCCTGCCCGACGGGCTCCCCCGCCTGGCGGTGGAGGCGGCCGCCTCGTTCGGGTGGGACCGCTACGCCGACGACAGCGTCAGCATCGACCCCTTCGGCGCGTCGGCACCCGGGCTCGGTCGCCCTCGAGGAGTTCGGGTTCACGGCCGACAACGTGGCCCGGCGGGCCTCGCTCCTGCTCACCGGCGGGCCCGTCGGGTCGAGCGCGTCCCAACTGCGAACGGAGGGCCATGACCAGGCTCCACGATCTCTACGACCACCAGGGCCAGAGCCCGTGGCTCGACAACCTGCGCCGCGACTGGCTCCAGGACGGCACGCTGGCCGGCTTGGTCGACCAGGGCATCCGCGGGGTGACCTCGAACCCGACCATCTTCGCCAAGGCCATCGAGGGCCAGCACACCTACGACGACGAATTCGCCGACCTGACCGCCACCAAGTCGGTCGAGGACGCCTACTGGGAGCTCGTCCTGGACGACATCGACAGCGCCCTCGAGCTCTTCCGCCCCGTCTACGAGTCCTCGGGCGGCGAGGACGGATTCGTCTCGGTCGAGGTGGCCCCGGCCCTGGCCCACGACACGGCGGCGACGGTGGCCATGGCGCGGGACCTCCATGCCCGCATCGATCGGCCCAACGTGTTCGTCAAGATCCCCGCCACCCCCGAGGGGGTGCCGGCCATCCGGCAGATGATCGGCGAAGGACGCAGCATCAACGTGACGCTCATCTTCAGCCTCGAACGCTACGACGAGGTCATCGAGGCCTACCTGGCGGGACTCGAGGCCCTGGTCGACGCCGGCCGCGACGACCTGTCCGGCGGTGGCCAGCGTGGCGTCCTTCTTCATCAGCCGGGTGGACACCGAGGTGGACCGGCGCATCGAGGCCGCTGGCCGAGGCCGACGACCGGCTGCTCGCCGCTCCGCGGGCAGGCGGCGGTGGCCCAGGGCCGGCTGGCCTACCAGCTGTTCGAGCAGCGGTTCTCCGGTCCCCGCTGGGAGGCGCTGGCCGGGCAAGGGGGCACGGCGCCAGCGGCCCCTGTGGGCGTCGACGTCGACCAAGAACCCCGACTATCCCGACCTGGCCTACGTCGACACCCTGATCGGGCCCGACACCGTCAACACCATGCCCGAGGGCACCATCGCCGACTTCCTCGACCACGGCACCGTGGCCCGCACCGTCGACACCGACCTCGACGGGGCGCAACGCCTCATGACCGACCTGGCCCGGGCCGGCATCGACATGGAGGACGTCGCCAGCACGCTCGAGACCGAGGGCGTGGCCTCGTTCTCCAAGTCCTTCGACGAGCTCGTGCAGTCGCTCACGGACAAGGCCAACGCCCTCCGAGCCCGCCGCTGACCGGACGGCCCCGGCGGCCGGTCGCCGGGCCGCCCGGGACGGAACCGACCGCCCGGCCGGGGGCCACGGGCCACGGCCGAACCGGACCGGCGGCCCCCGACGACTCCCACGACCGGGGCTGAGCTCCGGGCAGCACCGGCCCCACGACACGGAGGAGAGCAGATGAAGATCGCCATGGTCGGCCTCGGGAAGATGGGCGCTCAACATGACCCAACGCCTCGTGGAGCACGGGCACGAGGTCGTCGCCTTCGACCTCGCCGAGCAGGCGAGGACGGCGGCCCAAGGGGTGGGCGCCGACCCCGCCCCGGACCTGGCGGCGCTGGCCGCCAAGCTCGACCCACCGCGGGTGGCCTGGGTCATGGTCCCCTCGGGCGAGCCCACCAATTCGACGATCACCACGCTCGCCGGTCTCTTCGAGCGGGGCGACGTCATCATCGACGGCGGCAATTCGAACTACAAGGAGACCGCACCGCTGGTGGAACGGCTGGCCGGCCAGGGGATCGCTCTGGTCGACGCCGGGACCTCGGGCGGCATCTGGGGGCTGACCGAGGGGTACTGCCTGATGGTCGGGGGCACCGACGAGGCGGTGGCGGTGGCCGAGCCGGCCTTCGTGGCCCTCGCCCCCGAGGGGGGCTACGCCCACGTCGGGCCGCCCGGCGCCGGCCACTTCGTCAAGATGGTCCACAACGGCATCGAGTACGGGCTCATGCAGGCGTACGCCGAGGGGTTCGAGATCATGTCGGAGGCGTCCGAGTTCGACCTGGACCTGCACGAGATCGCCGCCATCTGGCGCTACGGATCGGTCGTGCGGAGCTGGCTGCTCGAGCTGGCCGAGCGGGCGCTCCGCCCCGAGGCGGGGTTCGACCAGATCGAGGCGGTGGTCATCGACTCGGGCGAGGGCCGCTGGACCCTGGAGGAGGCCATCGACCGCGGCGTGTCGGCTCCGGTGATCGCCTCGGCCCTGTTCGCCCGGTTCGCCTCACGCAACACCGACGCCTTCGGGCTGCGCCTGGTCTCGGCGTTGCGCAACCAGTTCGGGGGCCACGCCTTCGTCACCGCCGGAGGCAAGCAGGGCGGCGAGACGTTCACGCCGAGATGAGCACCGGGTCGGAGACCGCCACGTCCGCCGGGGAGGCCGGCGGCCGGAGCCGACGGCCGGCGCCGTTCGCTCGCGCCGGTGCTCTCCACCGCCCCGCCGGTGGCGCTGGTCGTCTTCGGCGCGTCCGGCGACCTGACCGCCCGGAAGATCCTCCCCGCGCTGGCCCGCCTGGCCGACCGGGGAGTGCTGGAGGACGGGTTCACGCTCATCGGGGTGGCCCGGACCGCCTGGGACGACGAGGAGTTCCGATCCCACGTGGCCGAGGCCACCCCCGAGGGCGGACCGACGTGGAGGGCCCTGACCGAGCGGTTCAAGTACATCGCCGGCGAGTACGACCATCCCGACACCTTCGACCGGCTGAAGGAGCATCTGGACGAAGCCGACGAGGTCGACGGCACCAGCGGGAACCGTCTGTACTACCTGGCCACCATCCCGAGCGTGTTCGGACTGGTGGCCGAGGCCCTCGCCAAGCACGGGTGCACCGGCCCGGGCGAAGGGGGTGCTTTCGCCCGCATCGTGGTGGAGAAGCCCTACGGGCGCGACCTCGCAGAGCGCCATCGCCCTCGACGAACAGATGCACGCCGCCTTCGAGGAGAGCCAGATCTACCGGATCGACCACTACATGGGCAAGGAGACCGTGCAGAACGTGCTGGCGCTCCGCTTCGCCAACGCCGTCTTCGAGCCGATCTGGAACCGGCGCTACGTCGCCCAGGTGCAGGTCACGGTGGCCGAGCGCCTCGGAGTCGAGCACCGCGGCGGCTTCTACGAGACGGCCGGCGCCTTCCGCGACATCGTGCAGAACCATGTGATGCAGGTGCTCGCGCTCACGCTCATGGAATCACCGGCCAGCAGCGAGGCCGACCGGATCCGGGACGAGAAGGTGAAGCTGCTCCGGGCCATCGAGATCCCGACGCCGGACGAGGCGGTCGACCAGGCCGTCCGGGGCCAGTACACGGCCGGGACCATCGACGGCGAGAAGGTGCTCGGCTACCGGCAGGAGCAGGACGTCTCCCCCGACAGCCAGACCGAGACGTACCTGGCCCTGCGGCTGAGCGTGGACAACTGGCGCTGGGCGGGGGTCCCCATCTACGTGCGGACGGGCAAGCGCCTGCCGGCCCGGGTGACCGAGGTGGCGCTCACCTTCCGCCAGGTGCCCTATCTCCTCTTCGATCAGCGGACCAGCCGCGACCTTCGGCCGAACGCCCTGATCCTCCGCATCCAGCCCGACGAGGGCATCAGCCTCGAGTTCGGGGCGAAGGTCCCCGGCGAGCGGTTCCACCTCCGCTCGGTGGCGATGGACTTCTCCTACGACGAGGCGTTCGCCGGGGATGGAGGCGGCCGACGGCTACGAGCGGCTCATCCACGACGCCATGGTCGGCGACGCCACCTTGTTCATCCGCTCCGACGAGGTGCGGCAGGCCTGGCGCATCGTCGATCCCTACCTCGAGGCGTGGTCCGAGCCGGGCGGGGCCATGATGCCCTACCCGGCGGGGACCTGGGGTCCCCACCTCGCCGATCTGCTGGTCGAGCGGTCGGGGGACGAGTGGCGCAACCCGGTCATCGATCTCGAGCTGAGCGGCGGCCGGCTGACCGAGCCGCCCCAGTGACGCCGGACCGGTCGAGGCCGACCCGGACGTGAACGGGGAGCTCCACCGGGTCGGATCGGTCCCGGACGCCTTCGCCGAGCTCGTCGTCGAGACGCTCGCCGGGCCGCCGCCGGTCGGCCCGGCCGGACGTTCGGTGTTCCTGTCGGGCGGCCCGACGGCCGAGCGGTGCTACCGGAGCCTGGCCGCCGGCCGCGCAGCGGCCGACCCGGGGATCGACTGGACGGGCATCGACGTCTTCATGGGAGACGAGCGCTGTGTCCCGCCCGACGATCCCGACTCCAACCACCACATGGTCCGCGAGGTGCTCCTCGACCGGGTCGGGCCGGTCCGCTCGGACCACCCCATGTACCGGTCGGGGCCGCCGGCCGAGGCGGCCTCGGCCTACCAGCGGGAGATCGAGCCCCTCGAGCGGTTCGACCTCGTCCACCTCGGCATGGGGCCCGACGGCCATTGCGCCTCCCTCTTCCCCGGCTCGGCGGCCCTGGCCGTCGACGACCCGTCGGTGCTGGTGCTGGCCAACCGGGACCCGAACGAGGAGAACCCGCACGACCGGATCACCCTCACCCTGCCGGCCATCGCCCGGGCCCGGCTGGTGGTGTTCACCGTCTCGGGCGCCTCCAAGCGGCAGGCGCTCCGGTCGGTCATGGCCGGGGAGGACCTGCCCGCCGCCCGGGTGGCGGCCGAGCGGGTGGTGTGGCTGGTCGACGAGGAGGCGGCGGGCCCCCCATGAGGCCCCTCCGATAAGGTGTCGCCGATGCCCGCCGACCCCGGCTCCCCGCCCGCGGTCGCCGCGCCGTCGCCGGCCGGGCCTGTCGACAGCCACCTCGACAGCCGCCTCGACAGCCATCTCGACCGCCTCCTCGAGCTGCCCGTCGAGGCGCTGATCTCCGAGGCGGGCAGGATCCGGACCGAGGCGCACGGCAACCGGGTCACCTTCTCGCCCAAGGTGTTCATCCCCCTGACCATGCTGTGCCGCGACCGCTGCGGCTACTGCACCTTCGCCAAGGCGCCCGCCCGGGTCGGCCGCCCCTACCTCGAGCTCGACGAGGTGCTCGCCATCGCCCGGGCCGGCCGCGCCGCCGGGTGCCACGAGGCGCTCTTCACCCTGGGGGAGGCGTCCCGAGGACCGCTACCCGCTGGCCCGGCGATGGCTCGCCGACCACGGCTACGGCTCCACGGTCGACTACCTGGTGGAAGCCTGCCGGGCGGTGGTCGAGGAGACCGGCCTCCTCCCCCACGCCAACGCCGGCGCGCTCGGCCTCGACGAGCTGGTGCGGCTGCGGGCGGTGACGGGCAGCCAGGGGATGATGGTCGAATCGGTGAACTCCGGGCTCGCCGCCCACCGCTCGGCTCCCGACAAGGACCCCGCCCGGCGCCTGGCCACGCTCGAGGCGGCCGGGACGGGCGGCGGTCCCCTTCACCACCGGCCTGCTGGTCGGCATCGGCGAGTCGCGCGCCGACCGGCTGGCCACGCTCGAGGCCATCGCCGCCAGCCACCGCCGCCACGGCCACGTCCAGGAGGTGATCGTCCAGAACTTCCTGCCCAAGCCGGGCACGGCCATGCACCGTGCGCCGGCCTGCCCGGCCGACGAGCTCCGCTGGACCATCGCCGCCGCCCGCCTCGTGCTGCCGGCCGACATCCATCTCCAGGCGCCCCCCAACCTCTCCGACGACCTCGGCTCGCTCCTCGACTCCGGGATCGACGACTGGGGCGGGGTGTCCCCGGTCACCGCCGACCACGTCAACCCCGAGCGCGCCTGGCCGGCCCTCGACTCCCTGCGGCGGGCGACCGAGGCAGCGGGCCGCACCCTGGCGCCCCGGCTGACCCTCTACCCGGAGTTCGCCCTCGACCCGGGCCGCTGGCTCGACGACGCCATGCGCTTCGCCCGTGCTCGACGCGTCGGACGCCGAGGGGCTCGGCCGGGACCACCCGTGGTGCTCGGGGGGCGAGATCGCGCCCCCGGACCTCGTCGGCCCCCCGGCGGCCACGGTCGGCCACGACCGGCGGCCCGGTCGGCGACGTGCTGACCGGGGTGCTCGCGGGGTCCGCCGGTCGGCGAGGACGAGATCGTGACCCTGTTCGGCGCCCGCGGGCCCGAGGTGCGGGCCGTGGCCGAGGTGGCCGACCGCCTGCGCGCCGAGGCGGTCGGCGACGAGGTCACCTACGTCGTCAACCGCAACATCAACTACACCAACGTCTGCACGTTCAAGTGCCGGTTCTGCGCCTTCTCCAAGGGGCCCCTCTCGCTCAACCTGCGTGGCCGGCCCTACCTGCTCGAGCTGGACGAGATCACCGAGCGGGTCCGCCGAGGCCGAGGCGGGCGGCGCCACCGAGGTCTGCCTGCAGGGCGGCATCCACCCCAGCTTCGACGGCGACTACTACCTCGACGTGATCCGGGCCGTGCGTGAGGCGATCGGCCACCATCCACATCCACGGGTTCACCGCCCTCGAGGTGACCGAGGGGGCCCGTCGCAGCGGGGTGCTCGCTCGCCGACTACCTGGCCCGCCTGCGCGACGCCGGGCTGCGGACCCTGCCGGGCACGGCGGCCGAGATCCTCGACGACCCGGTCCGCGCCAGGTGCTCTGCCCCGACAAGATCAGCACCGACGAGTGGCTGCTCGCCCACCGGACCGCCCACCAGGTCGGGCTCCGCTCCAACGTGACCATCATGTTCGGGGCGGTGGAGCAACCCCGGTCGTGGGCCCGGCACCTGGTCCGCACCCGGCGGCTCCAGCACGAGACCGGTGGGTTCACCGAGTTCGTGCCGCTCCCCTTCGTGCACATGGCCAGCCCCATCTACCTGCAGCGGCGGCTCACGACGGGGACCCACCTTCCGCGAGACCCTGCTCATGCACGCCGTCGGCCGCATCGCCTACCGCGGCGCCATCGCCAACATCCAGATCGAGCTGGGTCAAGACCGGCGCCGAGGGGGTACGCCAGCTCCTGCGGGCCGGGGTCAACGACCTCGGTGGCACCCTCATGGACGAGAACATCTCCCGGGCCGCCGGAGCCAGCCACGGCCAGATGATGGACGCCGACCGGTTCGGCGCCATCGTGGCCCCGCTCGGGCGTCCGCTCGCCCAGCGCACCACGCTGTACGGGCGGGTCGGCGGCAGCGGCCGGCCCGACGTGCTCGCCACCACCGGCTGAGGATGGCACCGGGGGCCGCCGGCTCCGCCCCGCCGGGCGGGCCCGACCGAGCGCCAGTCCGAGATCGCCCGGCTCGTCGAGCGCCTGGTGCCGGCGGGCGGGTCCGGCGGCCCAGGGGCGCCTGTCCCGGTCCATGCTGACCACGGTGGCCCGGCTGGCCTCCGAAGGCACCGAGATCGTCGATCTCAAGGTGGCCGACTCCGCCCTGGCCGAGATGGCCGAGGCGTTCCGGGTGTTCCAGCCCTACCGGAGGCGGCGCAAGGTGACCATCTTCGGCTCGGCCCGCACCCTGCCCGACCACCCCGCCTACCGCTCGGCCCGCGACCTGGCCGCCTCGCTGGCCGCCGCCGACTGGATGGTCGTCACCGGGGCCGGGCCCGGGCATCATGGCGGCGGGCATGGAGGGGGCCGGGCGCGAGCGGTCGATCGGGCGTGAACATCCGCCTCCCCTTCGAGCAGGGCGCCAACCCCTTCATCGCCCAGGACCCGAAGCTCGTCGAGATGCGCTACTTCTTCACCCGCAAGCTGATGCTCATCAAGGAGTCCGACGGCTACGTGGTCCTGCCCGGAGGGTTCGGCACCCTCGACGAGGGGTACGAGCTGCTCACCCTGCTCCAGACGGGCAAGGCCGAGCCGGCGCCGGTCGTGCTGCTCGACCTGCCCGGGTGGGACCTACTGGAGCGCCTGGAGCGATTTCCTCGACACCGAGGTCGAGCCGCGTGGCCTGGTCTCCCCCGAGGACCGGTCGCTGTTCCGGGTCACCGACGACGTGGAGGGGGCGACGGCCGAGCTGCTCGGCTTCTACCGCAACTACCATTCGTGCCGTTGGGTCGGGGACCTGCTCGTCCTGCGCCTGCCAGCGGCCCCTCGACCGGGCCGAGCTGGCCGCCCTCGAGGGGGCCTTCGCCGACATCGTGGCTCGGCGGCCGCATGCGCCTGACCCGGCCGCTCGCCCCCGAGCGCGCCGACGACGACCACCTCGAGCTCCCCCGCCTGGCCTTCCGGTTCGACAAGTTCCACTACGGGCGGCTGCGTCAGCTCATCGACGCCCTCAACGCCCTGCCGTCCTGAGCTCGGGGCCGGGCCCGGCCGCCGGGTCGGGCACCGCCGGGTGGGCGGCGACCGGGTCAGGGCCCGTCCGGGTCGGCGGCGGCCCGCACGTCGGGCGACGCCAGCAGGGCCACGGCCCGCTCGACCGACCGGCGGGCCCGGGTGATGCGCCGCTCCTCGGCGATGAGCCCGGGGTCGGGCTCGCCGCCGGCCCGCAGGGACTCGCTCGCCCGCTCGCAGCCGTCGATGGCCAGGTCGGCCAGCTCCTCGCCGAGGGCGGCCAGCCGTTCGGCGAGGTCGGCGAGGTCGCCCGCCCCGCCGCTCAGCGGGCCGCCCGGGTCTCGACCTCGACCACCTCGAGCAGCCCGTCGGCGTGCCGGGACCGGAGCAGCTTCTTGTCGAACTTGCCGACGCTGGTCTTCGGTACCTCCTCGAGGAACACCCAACGCTCGGGCAGCCACCACCGGCTCACCCGGCCGCTCAGGAACTCGAGCAGTTCCTCGGCGCCGGCGTCGCAGCCCGGCTCCAGCACCACCGCCACCAGCGGTCGCTCGCTCCACCGCTCGTCGGGCACGGCGACCACCGCCGCCTCGACCACGCCGGGATGGGCCATGACCTCGTTCTCCAGCTCGACCGAGGAGATCCACTCCCCGCCCGACTTGATGACGTCCTTCGTGCGGTCGCTGATCTGCATGTAGCCCCGGCCGTCGAGCGAGCCCATGTCGCCGGTGCGGAGCCAGCCGTCGTGGAAGCGCTCGGGAGCGGGCTCCCGGTAGTAGGAGCCGGTGACCCACGGCCCGCGCACCTCGAACTCGCCGACCGACTCGCCGTCGTTGGGCAGGACCGAGCCGTCCTCGCCGACCACCCGGACCTCGACCCCGGGGACCACCCGGCCGGTCTTGGCCCGCCAGGTCATCTCCTCCTCGGGCGGCGTGCCCCGTGGCGCGGTGGCCACCGCGCAGAGCGGGCTGGTCTCGGTCATCCCCCAGCCCTGGACCATCTCGACGCCCAGCTCGTCGCGGAACCGCTCGATGAGCTGGCGGGGCACCGCCGCGCCTCCGGCGGTGATCATCCGCAGCGACGACAGGTCGACCGGGTGGGTCTGGGCGTAGCGGAGCGAGGTCGCTCCAGATGGTGGGCACCCCGGCCGACACGGTGGGGCGGTGACGCTCGATGATGGCGGCCAGGGGCTCGGCCTGCAGGAACTGCTGGGGCATGATCATGTCCGCACCGGTCAGGAAGGCAGCCATAGGGCGTGCCCCAGGCGTTGGCGTGGAACATGGGCACGATGGAGAGGACCCGGTCGCGCTCGTTGATGCCGAGCGTCGAGCCCGAGGTGATGGCGAAGGTGTGCAGGTAGGTCGACCGGTGGCTGTAGACCACGCCCTTGGGGTTGCCGGTCGTGCCCGACGTGTAGCACATGGCCGCCGCCTGCCGCTCGTCGAAGGTCGGCCAGTCGTAGCCGGGCTCCTCGGCGGCCAGCAGCTCGTCGTAGGCGAGTGGTCTCCCCGAGCGGCCCGGTGTCGCCCTCGCCGGCCACCACGATGTGCTTGACCGTGGTGAGCTGGTCCCGCACCCGGGCGAGCAGCGGGACCAACATGGCGTCCACGATGATCACCTGGTCCTCGGCGTGGTTGATCACGTAGGCCAGCTGCTCGGGGAACAGGCGCAGGTTGAGGGTGTGGAGGACCGCCCCGATCGCCGGGGATCCCGAGGTAGGCCTCGAGGTGGGTCTGGTTGTTCCACAAGAAGGTGCCGACCCGGTCCCCGTCGCCGACGCCCAGACGTCCGAGGGCCCGGCCAGCCGTTCGGCGCGCCCCGCCACCTCGGCGAAGGTGGCCTCCGTCGGCTTCGCCGGCCGGGCCGGTGACGGTGACGACCCGGCTGTCGCCGTAGACCTGCTGGCCGTGGCGGAGGATGCCGCTCACCAGCAGCGGTGCGTCCTGCATGGTACTGAGCACGATCGCTCCTCCCCTCCTCGTGCCGGCACGCCGGCCGGCCGAGCTTACCGAGCCGGCTGTCGGCGCACCGCCGGCCGGCGGGCCGAGGGGTTGCCGGTCACCGGTGGGGGTGGTCTACTGGCGGGACCGGCGGCCTCTGAGCGGCGTCGCTCACATCGGCAGACCGACGCTCGGAGGCGACCTCCATGGTCAAGTGGCTCGGCGCCGCTCTGCTCGGCGCGGCGGCGGTGGTGACGGGTCTGGTGCTCGTGGTGGCGGTGGCCGCCGGGTCGGACCCCGGGACAAGCCCGGGATCGTCCCCCGGGCCCGGTGCGGGCGGGCCCGGCTCGGCGGGGATCGCCCCCGGTCCGGCCGTCCCTCCCGGCTGGGTCGCCCTCTACCAGCAGGCGGCCGCCACCTGCCCGGGGCTGCCGTGGTCGGTGCTGGCCGCCATCGGGACGGTGGAGAGCGGCAGCGGCGGTTCCGACGCACCGGGGGTGTGGTCGGGGGCCAATGCGGCCGGGGCCGAGGGTCCCATGCAGTTCGAGCCGGCCACCTTCGCGGCCTACGCCACCGTCGGTCCCGGAGGGGCAAGTCCCGCCTCGCCCTACGACCCGGTCGACGCGGTGTACTCCGCCGCCGCCATGCTCTGTGCCGACGGTGCCGGCGCGGCCGCCAGCCTCGCCGCCGCCGTCGCCGACTACAACCACTCCGCCTCCTACGTGCACACCGTGCTGGCGCTCTCGCTCGCCCTCGACGCCGACCCGGGCGTGTCGGGCACCGTGGCGGCGGCGCTGTCCTTCGCCGCCCGCCAGCTCGGTACGCCCTATGTCTGGGGTGGCACCGGCCTCGGCGGCTTCGACTGCTCGGGCCTCGCCCAGGCCGCCTACGCCGCAGCCGGCATCGCCCTCCCCCGGGTCGCGCAGGACCAGTTCGACGCCGGCCCGCCCGTGGCCGACGGCTCGACCGTCGTCCCCGGCGATCTCGTCTTCTTCGGGAGCGGGACGGGGTCGGTGGACCATGTCGGGCTCTATGTCGGATCGGGGGAGATGATCGACGCACCCCATACCGGGGCGCTGGTCCGGTTCGACGACGCCCACTGGGCCGGGCTGGTGGGCGCCACCCGGCCGGGGTGATGGTCGCCCGAGGGTCCGAGTCCCCCTACCGCAGGGCCAGCTGCCCGGGCGCGATGGGGGCGGGAAGGACGCTCGCCCCCATCAGGTGGCGGTCCACGGCGGCGGCGGCGGACCGCCCCTCGGCGATGGCCCACACGATGAGGCTCTGGCCCCGGGTCATGTCGCCGCAGACGAAGACGCCCTCGACGTTGGTCGACCACGACCGGTCGGCGGCGACGTTCCCCCGGGCGTCGAGCTCCAGACCGAGCTCGGCCACCACCCCGGTCCGCTCGCTGCCGACGAACCCCATGGCCAACAGGACCAGCTCGCAGGGCAGCTCGAACTCCGACCCGGCCACCGGGTGGAACTCCGGGCGCCCGCCTTCGCCGTGGACCAGCTCGACCTCCTCACCGCGCAGGGCCCGGACCCGGCCCGCCCCGTCCCCGAGGAACTCGGCCGTCGTGACCGAGAAGACCCGCTCCCCGCCCTCCTCGTGGGCCGCCGAGGTGCGCAGGATGAGGGGCCAGGTCGGCCAAGGATTGTCCGCCCCCCGCCCGGACGGGGGCTCGGGCATGATCTCGAGCTGGTGCACGCTCGAGGCGCGCCCTGTCGGTGGGCCGTGCCGAGGCAGTCCGCCCCGGTGTCCCCGCCCCCGATGATCACCACGTGCTTCCCCTCGGCCGAGATGGGCGACGCGGCGAGAGCGCCCTCTCGCACCAGGTTGGAGGGTTTGAGGTAGTCCATGGCCGGGTGGATGCCGGCCAGGTGCCGGCCGGGCACGGCGAGGTCGCGAGGCTGGGTGGCGCCCCCGGCCAGCAGCACGCAGTCGAATTCCTCGAGGAGGGACCGGGCGGCCACCACCGTGGCGCCCGGGGCGAGTGCGGACCGGGTCTCGGGAGCGCACGGGCCCACGCTCACCGCGCAACGGAACTCGACCCCCTCCGCCCGGAGCTGGTCGAGCCGGCGGTCGAGCACCCACTTCTCCATCTTGAACTCGGGGATGCCGTAGCGGAGGAGCCCGCCCGGGCGCTCGGCCCGCTCGAACACCACCACCGCGTGCCCGGCCCGGACCAGCTGCTGGGCGGCCGCCAGCCCGGCGGGCCCCGAGCCCACCACCGCCACCCGCTGGCCGGTGGCGGCTCCGGGCGGGACGGGGCCGACCCACCCCTCGGACCAGGCCCGCTCGATGATCTCGTACTCGATCCGCTCGATGGTCACCGGATCGTCGTTGATGCCGAGGACACACGATCCCTCACAGGGTGCCGGGCACAGCCGGCCGGTGAACTCGGGGAAGTTGTTGGTGGCGTGCAACCGTTCGACGGCCGCCGACCAGTCGTCCCGGTAGACGAGGTCGTTCCACTCGGGGATGAGGTTGCCGAGGGGGCAGCCGTCGTGGCAGAACGGGATCCCGCAGTCCATGCAGCGCGCCCCCTGGTGCCGGGCCGCCTCGGCCGGGAAGGGCTCGTACACCTCGCGCCAGTCGCGCAGGCGCACCGGGACGGGACGGCGGACGGGAAGGTCCCGCCGGTACTTGAGGAACCCGGTCACGTCACCCATGGGCCGCCTCCATGACCGCCTCCTCGACGGACCGCCCCTCGGCCACCGCCCGCTCGGTGGCCTCGATCACCCGGCGGTAGTCCTTCGGCATGACGGTGACGAACTGCTCGGCGCTGGCGATCCAGTCGGCGAGGATCCGACCGGCCAGCTCGGAGCCCGTCTCCTCCCGGTGCATGGCGATGCGGTCCCGCAGCCAGGCCCGGTCGTCGACCGACAGGGGTTCGAGGTCGACGTCCTCGACGTTGTACAACCTGGCGAGAAGCCCGGCCGGGTCGTAGACGAAGGCGGTCCCCCCCGACATGCCGGCGGCGAAGTTGCGTCCGCACGGACCGAGCACCACCACCCGGCCACCGGTCATGTACTCGCAGCCGTGGTCGCCGACCCCTTCGACCACGGCCACGGCGCCCGAATTGCGCACGCAGAACCGCTCCCCGACCTGGCCGCGCAGGAACACCTCGCCTCCGGTGGCTCCGTAGAGGATCACGTTGCCGGCCACGATGTTGTCCTCGGCGGCGAAGCCCGATCCCCGGGGAGGGCGGACCACGATCCGACCCCCGGAGAGGCCCTTTCCCAGGTAGTCGTTGGCGTCCCCCCACAGTCGCAGGGTGACCCCCTTGGGGAGGAACGCCCCGAAGCTCTGCCCGGCCGATCCGTGGAACGTGAGGTCGATGGTCCCCTCGGGCAGCCCGGCCCCGCCGTGGCGGCGGATGATCTCGTGCCCGAGCAGCGTCCCGACGGTGCGGTCCACGTTGGTGATGTCCATCTCGACCGCCACCGGGGTGCCCTCTTCGAGGGCCGGACGGCACCGGTCCATGAAGGCATGGTCGAGCGCCCGGTCGAGGCCGTGGTCCTGCTCGTGCACGCAGCGCCGGCTCGCCCCGTCGGGCAGCTCGGGCGAGACCAGCAGGGAGCTGAGGTCGAGTCCCCGGCTCTTCCAGTGGTCGACGGCCCGGACGGTGTCGACGAGGTCCGACGCGGCCGATGGCCTCGTCGAGCGACCGGAGCCCGAGCGCGGCCAGGTACTCGCGCACCTCTTCGGCGATGTACTCGAAGAACGTCTCGACGAACTCCGGCCTCCCGGCAAACCGGGCGCGCAGCTCCGGCTTCTGGGTGGCGATGCCCACCGGGCAGGTGTCGAGGTGGCAGACCCGCATCATGATGCAGCCCGACACGACCAGCGGGGCGGTGGCGAAGCCGAACTCCTCGGCGCCGAGCAGGGCGGCGACCACCACGTCGCGGCCCGTCTTCATCTGGCCGTCGACCTGCACGACGATCCGGTCGCGGAGGTCGTTGGCCAACAGCGTCTGCTGGGTCTCGGCCAGCCCGAGCTCCCAGGGCACGCCGGCGTGCTTGAGGGAGGTGAGCGGCGCCGCCCCGGTGCCGCCGTCGTGGCCCGAGATGAGCACCACGTCGGAGTGCGCCTTGGCCACCCCGGCGGCCACCGTCCCCACCCCCACCTCGGCCACCAGCTTCACGTGGACCCGTGCCCTCGGGTTGGCCGACTTGAGGTCGTGGATGAGCTGGGCGATGTCCTCGATCGAGTAGATGTCGTGGTGGGGCGGCGGAGAGATGAGCCCGACCCCCGGCGTCGAGTAGCGGGTCTTGGCGATCTCCGAGGTCACCTTGTAGCCGGCCAGCTGACCGCCCTCGCCCGGCTTGGCGCCCTGGGCGATCTTGATCTGGATGTCGTCCGACATTGGCCAGGTACTCGGCGGTGACCCCGAACCGGCCCGACGCCACCTGCTTGATGGCGCTGCGGCGCAGGTCGCCGTTGGGATCGGGTGTGAACCGGTCGGGGTCCTCCCCGCCCTCGCCCGTGTTGGAGCGACCGCCCATCCGGTTCATGGCGATGGCCAGCGTCTCGTGGGCCTCCGCCGAGATCGACCCGAAGGACATGGCGCCGGTCGAGAACCGGGACAGGATGGCAGCGACGGGCTCCACCTCCTCGACGGGGATCGGCGGGAGCACACCCGTGCGGAGGCGCATCAGCCCCCGGAGCGTGGCGAGCTCGGTCGACTGGTCGTCGACGGCCCGGGTGTACTCCTTGAACACCTCGTAGCGCTTCGACCGGGTGGCGTGCTGCAGCTTGAAGACCGTCCGGGGGTTGAACAGGTGCACCTCGCCCTCGCGGCGCCACTGGTACTCGCCGCCGACGTCGCGCTCGCGATGGGCGAGCTCCCCGGGACGGCTCAGGTTGGACAGGTCGGTGGCGCGCCGCCACCTCCTCGGCCAGCACGTCGAGGCCCACCCCCCCGATGCGGGACACCGTGCCGGTGAAGTACTCGTCGACGACCTCGGGCCCGAGCCCGACCGCCTCGAAGACCTGCGCACCGGTGTAGGAGGCGACCGTCGAGATGCCCATCTTGGACATCACCTTGATGATCCCCTTGGACGCCGCCTTGATGTAGTTCCGCTGCGCCTGGCGGGGGGTGACGCCGGTGAGCAGGCCCGAGGCGATCATGTCGTCGATGGTCTCGAAGGCCAGGTACGGATTGATGGCCGCCGCGCCGTACCCCTTGAGGAGGGCCATGTGGTGGACCTCGCGGGCGTCGCCCGACTCCACCACCAGGCCCACCCGGGTCCGGGTCTTGTCCCGGACCAGATGGTGGTGGACGGCCGACACCAGCAGCAGGGAGGGGATCGGGGCGAGGGTCGCCGTCGAGTTCCGGTCGGAGAGGACGATGACGTCGGCCCCGTCCTCGGCGATGGCCGCGCTCACCCGCGCCCGCACCTCTTCGATGCCGGTCCGCAGGGCCTCGCCGCCCCCGGCCGCCTCGAACAGCCCGTCGATGGCGAACGCCCGGAACCCGGGCGTGCTCCCGTCCTCGTTGACGTAGAGCAGCTTGGCCAAGTCGTCGTTGTCGATGACCGGCATCGGGCAGCACGATCTGCCGGCACGAATCGGCCGTCGGCTCGAGCACGTTGGCCTCCGGACCGAGGGTGGAGAGCAGCGAGGTCACCAGCTCCTCGCGGATGGCGTCGAGCGGGGGGTTGGTGACCTGCGCGAACAGCTGGGTGAAGTAGTCGTAGAGCAGGCGCGGCCGGTCCGACAGCACGGCGATGGCGGTGTCCGATCCCATCGATCCGACGGGCTCGGCACCCGTCCGGGCCATGGGCCCGACGATGAGCCGCAGCTCCTCGTCGGTGTAGCCGAACAGGCGCTGTCGGCCCACCACCGAGGCGTGCTGGGGGGTGAGCATGGTCCGGGGCGGAAGGTCCTCGAGATCGACCTGGCCGGCGTCCAGCCACTCGGCGTAGGGGTGCTCGGCCGCCAGCGCGTCCTTGATCTCGTCGTCGTCCACGATGCGTCCGGCCGCCGTGTCGACCAGGAACATGCGGCCGGGCTGGAGGCGGCCCTTGCGCACCACCTGCTCGGGGGCCACGTCGACCACCCCCACCTCGCTGGCCAGCACCACCAGCCCGTCGTCCGTGACCCAGTACCGGGCGGGGCGCAGGCCGTTGCGGTCGAGCACCGCCCCGATGACGGTGCCGTCGGTGAAGGCCACCGCCGCCGGGCCGTCCCAGGGCTCCATCAGCGAGGCGTGGAACCGGTAGAAGGCGCGGCGGGCCGGGTCCATGGTGCGGTGGTTCTCCCAGGCCTCGGGGATCATCATGAGCACGGCGTGGTGCAGCGGCCGCCCGCCGAGGTGGAGCAGCTCGAGCACCTCGTCGAAGGAGGCCGAGTCGCTCGCCCCCGGGGTCACGATCGGGAACGCCCGTTCGAGGCCCGGGATGAGGTCCGTCCGGCAGAGCGCCTCGCGGGCCCGCATCCAGTTGCGGTTGCCCGCCAGGGTGTTGATCTCGCCGTTGTGGGCCAGGTAGCGGTAGGGATGGGCCAGCGGCCAGGAGGGGAAGGTGTTGGTCGAGAACCGCGAGTGCACGAGGGCCAGCCCGCTGGTCAGCCGGTCGTCCGACAGGTCGGGGAAGAACTCGGCCAGCTGGTGCGAGGTGAGCATGCCCTTGTAGACGATGGTGCGGGCCGACAGCGAGACGGGGTAGCAGCCCTCCACCTCCCGCTCGGCCCGCTTGCGGAACACGAAGGCGAGGCGGTCGATGGCGAGGGGGCGTCTCGCCGGCCGGGCCCGTGCCCGCGGCCGGGGCCACGAAGAGCTGGTGCATCGACGGCATCGCCGCCGCGGCGATCGACCCGAGCGCTCGCCCCTCGACGGGGACCTCGCGCCAGCCGAGGACGTCCAGTCCCTCCTCGGCGGCCAGCCCGGCCAGGGCGGAGCGGCCGGCGGCGATCCGGTCGGCCTCCCGCGGCAGGAACATGATCCCGGTGGCGTAGTGGCCGCGGGGCGGCAGGTCGAAGCCGGCCACCGCCGCGTAGTAGTCGTGGGGCACCTGGAGGAGGATGCCGGCGCCGTCGCCGCTGTCCTCCTCGCTGCCCGTCGCCCCCCGGTGGGCGAGGTGCTCGAGCGCGGCCAGGGCCCGGCGCACCAGCGCGTGGGTGGGCCGTCCGCGGAGGTCCGCCACCAGGGCGACCCCGCAGGCGTCGTGCTCGAAGCGCGGGTCGTAGAGCCCGGACCCGGTGACCGGCGCGGTCCGCCGAGCGGGCCGGGGCACCGCCACGGCACCGGGTCGGGCCCGGCCGGCGCTGCGGGTTCCAGGTGTAGCCATGGGTCGCTCCAACGAGGGAAGGGATGTGCCCGCCCGGGACGCCGTTGGCCCATGCGTGGTCTGCGAATTGTACACGGCGCCCCCCGGGACTGCGACGCCGCGACCGGGGACGGGGCCGCCGACCGCGGCCCGCGGGGACGCCCCGCCGGAGGCGGTTGCGGCGACCCGCCACACCTACCATGGGAAGCCATGGGAGCCGGTCCCGCCGAGGTCGTCGTGGTCGGAGGAGGGGTGATCGGGCTGACGGTGGCGTGGGAGGCGGCCGGCGCCGGGATGTCGGTCACCGTGTTGGATCCCTCCCCCGGCAGGGGCGCGACGTGGGCGGCGGCGGGCATGCTGGCCCCGGTCGGCGAGGCGAACTTCGGAGAGGAACGGCTCACCGCCCTCAACATCGAGGCGGCCCGGGCCTGGCCCGGCTTCACCGGCATCGCTGGAGGCGGCGACCGGGCGCTCGATCGGCTACGTGGACCGGGGAACCTTGCTGGTGGCCGCCGACACCTCCGACCGGGCGGCGATCGACAATCTCCTCGCCTACCGCGAGGGGCTCGGCCTGCACGCCGAGCGGCTTGACCTCGCGGGAGTGCCGGGCAGACGAGCCGCTGCTGGCCCCGGGCATCCGCGGCGGGGCCGACCTGGTCGGCGACCATCAGGTGGACAACCGCCGGCTGGTCGGGCGCCCTGGTGGAGGGCTGCCGAGCCCGCCGGGTGGACCTCGTCGAGCACGAGGCGGCCGGGGTCCTGATCGAGGACGGTCGTGCCCTCGGGGTGCGCCTGCGCCACGGTGGTCGCCGGCCGGCCGACACGGTCGTCGTGGCCGCAGGCTGCGCCTCGGGGGAGCTCGAGGGCATCCCGGGGCCCCTCCGCCCGCCGGTCCGGCCGGTGCACGGCCTCACCCTGCGACTGCGTGCACCGGAGGGCGCGCCGGTCCTCCGGCGCACCGTCCGGGGCCTGGTGCACGCGAGGAGCTGCTACCTCGTGCCCCGCGCCGACCGCACCGTCGTGGTCGGCGCCACCGTCGAGGAGCGCGGGTTCGACCGGTCGGTGCGCGCCGGGGCCGTCTCGGACCTGCTGGACGACGCCCGCCGCCTGGTCCCCTCGTTGGACGAGTACGAGCTGGCCGACACGACCACCGGCTTGCGGCCGGGATCTCCCGACAACGGCCCCATCGTGGGCCGGCCCGGGCCGGCCGGCCTCATCGTCGCCACCGGCCACTACCGCAACGGCATCCTGCTCGCTCCCGTCACCGCCGCCGAGGTGGTCCGGCTCATCCGCGACGACGGGCACGGGGCACGACGGGCCGTTCGCCGGCTTCGGCCCGGAGCGCTTCGGCGGCGATCGGGCCGACGCCGCGCTCGGCGAGAGCCCGACCGTGACCGCCGTCGAGGTCAACGGCGCGCCCTGGGAGGGCCCGGCCGACGTCACCTTGTCGCGGGTGGTCGCCGAGTGGTGCCGCTCGCCGCGGGGCATCGCGGTGGCCCTCAACGGCGACGTCGTCCCGAGGGCGCGGTGGGAGGCGACCCGGCTCTCCCCCGGCGACCGGGTGGAGATCGTCACCGCCGCCGCCGGCGGCTGAAGCCGACCGCCGCCGCCGGCGGCTGAGCCACACCGCCGCTGCAGGCGGCTGAACGAGTCACCGCTCCCGCCGGTACCGTGGAGATCGATGGACCGAGCGCACGATGACCGGCTCCTCATCGCCGGACGGGCGATCGCCTCGCGGCTGATCCTCGGCACCGGGGGGATGGCCAGTCCCGAATCGCTGCAGGACGCCCTGGTGGCCTCGGGCACCGCCCTCGCCACGGTGGCCGTGCGCCGGGTCGACCCGACGACGCGCCACTCGCTGGTCGACCTCCTGCGCCGGCTGGACATCGAGATCCTGCCCAACACGGCCGGGTGCTTCACCGCCTCCGACGCGGTGCTCACCGCCAAGCTGGCCCGCGAAGCGTTCGAGACCGACTGGGTCAAGCTCGAGGTGATCGCCGACGACCGTACCCTGCTCCCCGACCCGGTCGAGCTGCTCGCCGCCGCCGAGGAGCTCGTCGACGAAGGCTTCACGGTGCTTCCCTACTGCGGCGACGACCCGGTCACCGCCCGTCGGCTCGAGCAGGTCGGTTGCTCGGCGGTCATGCCCCTCGGCTCGCCCATCGGCAGCGGGCTCGGCATCCGCAACCCGCACAACATCGCGCTCATCGTCGAAGAGGCTCGGGTGCCGGTGGTGCTCGACGCCGGGATCGGGACCGCCTCGGACGCGTGCACGGCCATGGAGCTCGGCTGTGACGCGGTGCTGGTGGCCTCGGCGGTGACGCGGGCCCGGGAGCCGTGGCTGATGGCCCAGGCCATGCGCGACGCGGTGGCGGCCGGGCGGGCCGCCCGCCTGGCCGGCCGGATCACCCGGCGCTACCACGCCGAGGCGTCGAGCTCGTTCGAGGGGATGGTCGGCCGGTGACCGGCCGGGCCGGGCCGGCCGTGGCCCTCACCATCGCCGGCTCCGACTCGGGATCGGGCGCCGGCATGCAGGCCGACCTCAAGACCATGAGCGCGCTCGGGGTCTTCGGGGTCACCGCGGTGACCGCCGTCACCGCCCAGAACACGACGGCGGTGACCCACGTCCACCAGGTACCCATCGCGGTGGTCGATGCCCAGATCGAGGCGGTGCTCGACGACTTCGAGGTCCTCGCCGCCAAGACCGGCATGCTCGGCACGGCCGGCTGCGTCGAAGCCGTGGGCCGGCGGGCCGCGGCGGGCGACCTTCCCCGCCTGGTGGTGGACCCGGTCATGGTGGCCTCCACCGGCCGGGTCCTGCTGGCCGAGGACGGCATCGCCGCCTACCGCCGCCACCTCCTCCCCCACGCCCTGGTGGCGACGCCGAACCTGTGGGAAGCCGCCCTGTTGGCCGGAACCGCCCCCTCCCCCGCCCACGACGTCGACGCCATGGCCGACATGGCACGCCGCATCCACAAGCTCGGCCCGGCCTAGGTGCTGGTCAAGGGAGGCCACCTCCCCGGAGTCGGGTCCGACGACGGGGGTCCCGCTCCCGCCCGGGTGGCCGACGTCCTCTTCGACGGCCGCGAGGTGACCGTCCTCGCCCGCCCCCACGTCGACACCCCGAACACCCACGGCACCGGATGCTCGCTCTCGGCCGCCATCGCCGCCCGCCTGGCTTCCGGCTCCCCGGTCGACGCGGCGATCACCGAGGCCAAGGACTTCGTCCATGCCGGACTCTGCGGCGGTGCCAGCTGGCGCCTCGGGGCCGGCCACGGGCCTCTCGACCACTTCGGCTGGGCGAGCGTCGGGGATCGGCCCCTGAGCCTGCGGTCGGCGGCGGATGCAAAGTGGCCGGGTCCCGAAGACCCGGCCACTTCCCCCCTTCATCCCTCACGATCCTTCCGCCGATGCCGCTGGATCGATGCCCCTCCATCTGACGGGCTAGGGAGGCCCGTCCATGTCCTGGCATTGTGCCGGATCGGTTGTCGAAAGTAAACGGGCAGTGACCTGGGTGTATCACGGTGCGCACTCGCTCGGCCGCACAGGGTGGCCGACGGCCGGGGCACAGCGCGGTCGCGGGACCACGCCCGGTCAGCATGGACGACAACGCTCAACTCCCGAGCGCCGCCCAGCCCTCGAGGTGCACGGCCCAGCCCTCGAGGTGCACGGCCCAGCCCTCGAGTGCACGGCCCAGCCCTCGGGTGCACGGCCCTACCATGGGGAGGTCATGGTCACGACCTCCCAACCCCCGGATCAGGTCGCCGAAGCGGACCCGGCCGTTGCGGTCGGCCGGCCCCGGTCGTTCTCCCTGCGGGGGCCGGCCCTGGTGCTCGGTGTCGCCGTCTTCATCGTGGTCGCCGGAGCCGTCGCCTCGGCGATCGCCTCGGGGAAGGCGCCAACGAGCTCGCTGCGATCGATCGCCGTCCCGGACGGCACCGTGGTGCCGCTGACACCGGCCCGGACGCCCATGAGGTCGATCGTGACCGCCAGCGAGCCGCCGGCGGACATCATCGGCAACCTCGAGGTGCCGACCGGCAGCACAGTCACCGGCCACGTGAACACCGACCAGGGCCAGGGCCAGTACGACCGGACCGTCTCGTTCAGCACCCGTCTGGCGTCCGACCAGGTGGTCGACGTCTACCGGGCCCTGCTGCCCCGGCTGGGCTGGCGCGTCCTCTACGCCGGCCCGGGCTCGGGGCGCTTCGGGGGACGGGGCACCGAGGTGCTCGCCAAGCTGGGCAGCGGCGACGGCTTCTACTGGGAGGCCGGCGTGGTCGTGCCGCCGACCACGCCGGCAGGGGTCACCCCGTTCTCGATCGAGCTGTTCGAGCTGAACGACGACAACTGACGGCCGGCGCCCACGGCTACCGGCCGGCTGCCGGCCGGCGGCCCCGAGCCCGGTACGGCGGGCTCGTCGGAGCGGCGCAGCATCCAGGTCCAGACGAACAGGTTGACGGGGTAGAGCAGGTACCCCACCCGGGTGGCCGGGGCCAGCCAAAATGGCGATCAGCATCACCCATCCGGTGAGCCGGGCCACCTCGGCCGGGCTGCCCGGCGGCCGGCGCCTCAGGTACCACGCCAGGACGGCCACGCCGACCAGGCCGACGACGACCACGTAGACCCGGTGGGCGCCCGGCATCAGGGCCACGAGGATGTGCCCGGGCAGGGCGCTCGCCGCCGGCGACGAGACTCCGGCCAGTCCCAGCGGGAACCGGACGACGTTGTCGACGAAGGCCGACGGGTTGGCGACGGCGAGCGGGAGCACCACCGGCACCGCCGACGACCGCCACCCCGAGGACGTAGCGCCCGAGGGCCCGTCGGCCGCCCCGGTCACCGGCGGCGAAGGCCGCCAGCACGACCAGCGGCCAGGCGGTGAACTTGAGGGACGAGGCGGCCCCGAGGGCCAGGCCGGCGAGCGACCGGCCGGCGGCGTTGCAGGGCGACCAGGCCGGCGAGCATCAGGGCCACCACGGGCATGTCGTCCCCGCCGGTGGCCAGCGGGAGGGCGGCGGTGGGCAGGACGGTGAGGACCTGCAGGGCCCGAACGCGGGCGTCGGTCCGGGGCCGGAGCCGGCTGAGGGCCACCAGCCCGACCACCACGGTGAAGACGAGGAACTGGATCCGGGCGTCGGTCAGGGGGAGCCCACCCCTGCCAGTGGCTCGACAGCCCGAAGACCACCATGCCCGGCAGGTAGGGGTAGTAGAGCTCGTAGGTGGGCTCGGACGGGTGGTGCGATGACCACGTGGCCGTCCGCGGTCCACCACCCGGTAGGGGTCGTGGCCGCCGGCGGCGCGGGCGCCGGCCTGCTCCACGACGGACACCTCGGGCTGCACGTGGACGGCCGGCGTCGCCCTGCGAGCGCCAGGTCACCTCCAGCGCCAGGGGGACGACCGTGGCGCCGAACAGCACGACGAGAAAGGCCCCGACCCGGGCCGCCTGCCGTGCCCGGCGGGCGCCCCCGACACCGACGACGGGTCCGTCGCGCCGCCACCACCGCCATGACAGACCGCGGCCAGCGCGTAGGGCCCCGTCGCCAGCTGGCCCCACTGCCGGTACAGCGGGATGCCCATGGCGAGCCCCGTGGAGAAGGCGAACAGGGCGCCGCAGCCGTAGAGGACGGCGTCCCGCCATTCGGGCGAGAGCCGCCGCCCCGCGCCGACCAGGCGACGGGCGGCGAGCGAGATGCGGTGGGCGAGGACCGCGGTGCCGGGCGTCGGGCGCTGCCGCCGCCGGTGACGAGCCAGCCCGGTGCACCGGATCGGACCCCACGGTCGAGGGTACCACCCGGTGTCCCCGCCTCCCCGGGGCACCGCCGGGTGCGCCCGGGGCCGAAAGCCCGCCGTTCAACCGCCCGGGCCCGCCGGCGCCGACCGGGGCGCCCGGCCGACTGCGTCGGCTCGAACAGGTCGCGGTAGAAGCCGAGCTCGGCCTCGAGGGCGGCCTCGATGGTCTCCGCCCGGCGGAACCCGTGGGCCTCCCCTCGAACACGACCAGCCGGCACGGGACCCCGGCCTGCTCCAGCCGGGCGGCGAACCGCTCGGACTGGTCCGCCGGCACCACCGGGTCGTCCCGCCCCTGGAGCAGGAGCACCTGGCCCGAGACGCGGTCCGGATGGTGGAGCGGCGAGCGGGCCCGGTAGGTCTCGGCCGGCCGCCGGCCAGGGCCCCACGAGCGAGTCGAGGTAGTGCGACTCGAAGTCGTGGGTGTCCGCCGCCAGCGCCTCGAGGTCGGTGACGCCGTACCACGACGCGGCCCCGGCGAAGCAGTCGGCCCGCACCAGTGCCCCGAGGGCGGTGAGGCCCCCCGGCACTGGTGCCGCGGATGGCCATCCGGCTCCCGTCGACCGAGCCGGACCGGGCCAGGGCCAGGGCGAAGTGGACGCAGTCGTCGACGTCGGCCTCCCCCCACCGTCCCTCGAGGCGTTGCCGGTGGGCCCGGCCGTAGCCGCTGCTGCCCCGGTAGTCGACGGCGGCCACCGCCAGCCCGCGGCTCGTGAAGAACTGGACGACCGGGTCGAACCCGGGCTCGGCCGACGCCGGTGGGGCCGCCGTGGCAGAACACCACCAGGGGCGGCGGACGGCGGTGCCCGGCGCCGGGAACGTCCCGGTTGACGGGGGCGAAGAACAGGCCGGGGAGCGGGCCGTCGCGGGGATGCGGACCGTGCGGGGCCGGCCCACCGAGACGTCCCGGGCCGGGTCCTCGCCGGGGAGGGGCCGAGACCCGGCGGACCGGCCCGGATCGGTCGAGCCGGAGCTCGAGGACGACGTGAGCCTCGGCAACGGTCGACCCCAGCAGGTAGACCGGTCCGGACGGATCGCCCCCGTCCGGGGCGGCCACTCCGGACAGGCTCACGCACGGCTGCTCGATGGTCTCCAGCCGCCAGGGCCGCCGCTCCGCCGGCCCGGCGGGACGGAGGCGGACCAGTTCGTCCCGGCCGCCGGTGCGGGCCCGGCACACGAGTGATCCGTCGGCCAGCTCGCACATGGTCGACTGGCCGAGGACCCAGTCCGGTGCGTGGAACTCGGCCTCGACCTCGACCAGGGGGCCGACGCGAGCTCCACCCCGTCGGCCGCCCGGCACCAGGCGGTAGGGCAGCCACCAGCCGGTCCGGTCGTCGAGCGTAGAGCAGGCTCCCGTCCCCGCACCAGCGGGGTTGGCCGACCGAGCGGCCGACGCCGCCGGCGACCCGCCGCGGCCCCGAGAGGCGCGATCCCCGACGCCGACTCGTCGACCGCCGCCACCCAGAGCTCGGAGCTGTCCCAGGGCATGGAGGGATGGTTCCAGCTGATCCAGGCCAGCCACCGGCCGTCCGGAGACGGGCGGGGGGCGGCGAAGAAGTCGGCCTCGTCGGCGAGGGTCGTCACCGCCTTCGACCCGTCGACGGCCACCGCCAGCCAGCCGGTGACCGGTCGTTCCGCCGGCGGGGTGGTCCTCCGCAACGCAGGCGAGCCAGCGCCCGGTGGCGGTCACCCGGCCGTCGGCGTAGCGGGTGGTCGCCGGCCCGTCGGAGTCGTCGGGCGTGAGCGCAACCGGCGCGACCGGGTCGGCCGCCGCCCCCGTCCGCCCCGGCGCGACCGGCACCCGGAACCACCGCTGGTTCGCCTGGTCGACGTAGTAGAGGATTCCGTGCGTGGACGGTCGCCGCCCCCCCGCCGTACTCGTGCACGCGGCTCCGGACGCTCACCTGCTCGGGCGAGACGTCGCTCAGCCGGCCGTCGGGACCGGCCCGGACCACGACCTGACGGCCGCCCTCGGCGGGGCGGCCCTCGGTCCAGAAGACCGACTCCCCCGCCACCTCGAGCCCCGCCCGGGAGATCTTGCCGGCGGCCACCGACTGCGCCGACCGGCGGGACGGCCACCAGCCGGGCCGGTCGTCGGGGCGCCCGTCCTCCGCCGCCACCGGCCTGCGTCCCCACCCCGGACCCCATGGAGTCGGTACGGTACCCCTGATGGCCGCGCAGGGAACGCCGGAGAGCGGGCAGCCGCCCGCCGAATTCGCCGCATTCGTCGCCGAACGCCGGGGGGACTCGGTCGAGGCGGGAGTCCGGACACTGAGCCTCGGTGACCTCGCTCCCGGCGAGGTCACCGTGGCGACCGAGTGGTCGGCCGTCAACTACAAGGACGGCATGGTCACCCGGCCCGGGAACCGGGTGGCCCGCCTCTCGCCGCTCGTCCCCGGGGTCGACCTGGTGGGCACGGTGGTCGCCTCCGAGGATCCCTCGGTTCCTCGCGGCCGGGAGGTCATCGTGCACGGCCAGGACCTCGGAGTGGCCCGCCACGGCGGCTTCGCCGAGCTCGCCCGGGTCCCGGCCGAGTGGGTGGTCCCGCTCCCGCCCGGCCTGACCGCCCGGCGGGCCGCCATCCTCGGCACGGCCGGCTTCACCGCCGCGCTCTCGGTGCGCCGGCTCGAGCACCACGGCCTGGGTCCCGGCGACGGTCCGGTCGTCGTGACCGGGGCGTCGGGAGGGGTGGGCAGCATGGCCGTGTCGCTCCTCGCCCGGCGCGGGTACGAGGTGGTGGCGAGCACCGGCAAGTCCTCCGAGCACACCTACCTCGCCGACCTCGGGGCCTCCGAGGTGATCGACCGCCACGAGCTGGCCGCCGAGCCGGGGCGCACCCTCGGTCCGGAGCGGTGGGCCGGAGCCGTCGACTGCGTGGGCGGTGCCACGCTCGCCGGGGTCCTCCGCACCCTCCGCTACGGTGGGGCGGTCGCCGCCAGCGGTCTCACCGGGGGCCATGCCCTCGAGACCACCGTCTATCCCTTCATCGTCCGGGCGGTGTCCCTTCTCGGCGTCGACTCCGTCTCCACCCCGACCGCGGAGCGTCGCGCCGTGTGGGAGGAGATGGCCGGTGCCTGGCCATCCGACGTCCTCGACGGCATGGTCCACGACGAGGTGGACCTGGACGGGCTGGCCCCGGCCCTCGAGCTGATCCTGTCGGGTGGGATCCGGGGCCGGGTGCTCGTCCGTCCCGGCCGCTCAGCCTGACGGGGGCGCCGTCGACTGGCTGTCGGGGCCGCCGGCGGCGAACACCGGTGACACGACCAGGGTCCCGCCCGAGCACGGGGCCAGCACCGCCGCCACCTGGAGATGGTCGGTGGCGCCCGGCGGGGTGATCTCGAGGGCGGCGGACTGCGGGCAGCTCGTCTCCCCGGCCACCGGCACGTCGGAGTAGCCGATGTTGAAGTAGGCCGACTGGCCGGCGACGAGGGTCACGGTGGCCGGTGCCATGGCGGTGAAGGGATAGCTCCCCTGCCGCTGCACGTTCGTCGGCAGGTCGGCGCCCCCGGGCCCGAGGAGCTGCAGGCCCGGGTAGCCGCCGAGCACGCATGTCGACGCCGACATGCTCCGCAGGGCGACCGTCGTCTCGACCGTCCCCGCCGCGCCGCTGCTCCCGGTCACGGCGCCCGACAGGCTGCCGGTCGGGCACCGGCCGGGGCCGCCCCCGGTGGAGGGCACCGGCACCGACGTCGTGGTGGGACCCGGCGCCCGCGTCGACGACGTCGTCGCCCCGCTCGAGCTCGCCGGCGTCTTGCCCGGGTGGACGGTCGTCGGGCTGGACGAGCCCGACGAACAGCCGGCGGCGGCCGCGCCGAGGAGGGCGGTGACCAGCAGCCAGGCCGGGCGGGGCCGCCCGGCCGCGGCCGGGGCCGCCTCAGGACGAGAAGTCCTCGGGCCGGATCGAGTCGAGGAAGGTCCGGAACTCGCCGACCAGCTCGTCGGGGTTGGCGTTCTCCTCCTCGGACTCCTCGCTCGTCGTCCTCGTCGTCCACCGCCAGCATGATCCCCTCGCTGTCCATGAGGTCGTCGGCCACGAAGAGCGGCGCACCGGCACGCACCGCCACCGCCACCGCGTCGGACGGACGGGACGAGACCGGGTTCTCCTGGTTTCCGTGGCGCAGGACGATCTCGGCGAAGTAGGTGGCCGTCTTGAGCTCGGTGATGACCACCCGCACGACTTCGGCGCCGAGCGCGTCGAGGAGGTCCCGGATGAGATCGTGGGTCATCGGCCTCGGCGTGTCCATCCCCTGGAGGGCGAAGGCGATGGCGGTCGCCTCCGGCGCACCGATGAAGATGGGAAGGGTCCGGCCCAAGCCTTCCGACTCCTGCAGAAGCAGGACGGGCGTATTCGACTGCAGGTCCACGCGCACGGCCCGTAGTCGGACTTCGACCATGCGCCCAAACTACTCGCCGCCGGCCAGGCGTTGCGATCAGCCGGCCGGCGACCCGGACCCCGGCGCCGACCCGGGTCGCCGACCTGCCCGGTCAGCCGCCGAGGAGGTCCCCGAGCGCGCCGCGCAGGAGCGCCGTCCGGAGCTGCTGGCCCAGGAGCGCCAGCTCATCGGCGGTCTCCTGGGCCCGGGCCCGGGCATCGGGGTTCCGCTGCCGCACCAGCGGGAGCACGACCTGCTCGACGAATCCCGCCTCGCGGTCGGCGGCGTTCTTGTACAGACGGAGGTGCCGGGGCTCGATCCCGAAGCGGGCGAACCGGGCGGCCAGCCTGGCCACCGCCAGGGCGTCCTCGCCGAAGCACTCGACGCCGGCGACGTTCGACCCCGACAGCAGGCCGAATTCCTCGAGCTCTCGCACCGATCCGACCTCCAGGCCGCACGAACGCGGCCAGCTCGTCGACCGACAGGCTGGCGCCATCGCCGGCCTCCGGGGCCGCCGGCTGGCGGGCGGTCCCGGCGGAGCCTTCCGGCTGTGGCGCGGCCTCTCCCACGTTCGGCTCCGGGTCCGGCCGACGCCGGTGCCGGCTTGTGCCGGCGCGGCGCCGGCGCCGGTTCCGGATCGCCACCCGGGCGCGTGCGGCGCGGCGCCGAGCCGGTCGGCGGCGCGGTCGGTCCGGCTCCCGGGATCCGCCGCGCCCGAAGCGGGGCTCGCCCGTTCGCCGGTGACCGGCCGGCGCGCCGCGTCGGAGTTCGTGGTGCGCACCGGCGCCGCCGGCGGTCGTCCTCCGATGCCGGCCATCCCGCCCGGACCGCGATCGCCCACCGCCGATGTCGCCGCGGTCGCCGGCGATCCCGGCGCCCCCGGTCCGCTGGTGCCCGGCACCGATCCGAGACCCGGGAGGGTCGAGCCGCCGCGCTCGCCGGCGCGCTCGGCCGACCAGTACGGCGCGCTCGGATCCCTGCTTCGATGCCGCGGTCGCGACCGTCGGACGCGTCCGACGGCGGCGGACCTCTCCGGTGGCGACGCTCTCGCTCGTCGCCGCCGACGTGGCGGCGGGCTCGTCCTCGAGCCGGTCCTTGATCACCTTGAGGGGCAGGAAGTGCTCGCGCTGCTGGCGCAGCACCCAGCGCAGGCGCTCCACGTCGTGCTCGTAGAACTTGCGGTACCCCGACGGCGTCCGCTCCGGGTTGACCAGGCCCTGGCTCTCGAGGAACCGGATCTTGGAGATGGTGACGTCGGGGAACTCCTGGCGGAGCAGGGTCAGGACGTCGCCGATGGACAGGTAGGACCGGGCGCTCACCGGCTCCCCCCGCTCGTGGCCGGTCCGCTCGCGGCAGGCCGTCATTCGCCGCTTGCCACCAGGTACAAGAGCTTGAACTTCCCGATCTGGACCTCGTCGCCGCTCGACAGCCGGACCTCCTCGATCCGCTCGCGGTTCACGTAGGTGCCGTTCAGCGACCCGACGTCCCGGACCGTCGTCACCTGGCCGCTGGTCATGAACTCGGCGTGCCGGCGGGAGACGGTGATGTCGTCGAGGAAGATGTCGCTCTCCGGGTGCCGGCCGGCCTCGCGTGATCGGGGCCTCGAGGGCGAACCGGACGCCCACGTCGATCCCCCGCTTGACCACCAGGATGCCCACCCCGCGGGGCAGCTCGAGCAGGCCGATCGGCGCGTCGTCATCGAGGCCGTCGCCCAGGTCGTCGACCGGGCATGGTCGACACCGAGGTGTCCGGTACCGAGGTCACCAGCGCGGCGCCGCACGACGAGCAGAAGTTGACCCCTGCCGGATTGCGGTGGCCGCAGTTGGGGCAGAACACGCCCCCCACGGTAGCCGCTCCCATCCCGGCGCTCCCGAGAGCCCGGTCGGCCACCGGGACCGGTCAATCGTCGATGAGCTGCCGGTAGGCCGCTCGGAGTCGAGCAGGCCGTCGACCGCGGTCGGGTCGGAGGCGATCAGCTCGCAGATCCAGCCCTCGCCGTAGGGATCGCGGTTGAGCGTCTCGGGCGCGTCGGCCAGCGCCGGGTTGACCGCGACCACCTCCCCGGCCACCGGGGCGTAGATCTCCGACACCGACTTGGTCGACTCGACCTCGCCCGAGGAGCCCGCCGGCCTCGACCATCGCGCCCTGGTCCGGCAGGTCGACGAAGACCACGTCGCCGAGCGCGTCCTGCGCGTAGTCGGTGATGCCCACCCGGATCCGGTCGCCGTCGGTCCGCGCCCATTCGTGGTCGGTGGAGTAGCGCAGTTCCTCGGGCACGTTCATGGGAACGCCTGACCCTGACCCGACCGCGCCATCGGCGCCGGCCGCCGGTCGTCAGCGGACGAGCTGCTCGAGGCGCACGGCGTACTCCTGGGCCCGGGCCGCGGCGTCGGCATCGCTCGGCGCCTCGGCCCAGACGTGGGTGAGCGGCTCCTCGGGGTCGGGCAGGACCAGGGCCCACCCGTCGGCCTCGAGGATCTTCACCCCGTCCACCAGGACCAGGTCCCGGCCCTGCGAGCGTTCGACCAGGGTCCGCATGACCATGCCCTTCTGGTCCCAGGGGGTGTGCACCGCCTGGTGGGCGATGTGGACGGCCGGGAGCGTCGCCACCAGCTCCGACAGCGTGCGACCGGTCGGGGCCAGCAGCGCCAACAGGTTGACCAGGGTGGCCGCCGCGTCGAAGGCGGGCAGGAATTGCGGGAAGATGAAGCCGCCCGACTGGCTGGCCGCCAGCGTGATCCGTTGGGACCGGGCCACCTCCATCAGATGGGAGGCGGAGAGCTTGGTCCACACGATGTCGGCGCCGGCCCGGCGGCAGATCTCCTCGGCCGCGCGGCTGGCCGCCACCGGCAGGGCCACCCGCGCCCCGGGATGGGCCTCGGTCACCAGCGTCAAGAGCACGAGCAGCGCCTCGTCGTCGCTGAGCGTGTGCCCGAGGTCGTCCACGATGGTCACGTGCTCGCCCCCGGGGTCGAGCACCGCCCCGAGGTGGGCGCCGGACGCCCGGACCAGCTCGGCGACCCGCGCCGCGCTGGCCTGGCGGTCGAAGGCCAGGACGGCGGCCGTGTTGGCGTAGGGGTTGACGACCAGCACCTCGGCCTCGAGCTTGGCCAGCAGGTTGGGCATCACGAAGCTGGTCGTTCCGAACGAGTAGTCGAGCACCAGCTTGAGTCCGGCCTCGCGGGCCGTGGAGAGGTCGACCGAGTCGACCAGCGCCGCCGTGTAGTACTCGAGGGCGCGGGGCGGGAACCCGATGTCGCCGATCTCCCGGGCCAGGACACGGCGGAAGTCCTCGCGGTGGTAGAGCCGCTCGATCTTCCGCTGGGTCGCCTCGTCGACGTCGAGGCCCTCCTTGTCGAAGAACCGGAGGACCACCGACTGGGGGTCGTCGGGGGCGAGCCGCACGGTGATGCCGGCCAGGCTCGACGACGTGGTGATCTGGAACCGGGTGACCGGCACGGTGGCCGCCTCCAGGTCGTCGACGTTGATGCCGGCGGCGTTGCAGCCCACCATGATGGCCCGCTTGAGCACCCGGGCCGCCCGGCTGGTGTCCCGGGAGGCGGTGACCGTCGCCCCCTTCTCGAAGGTCGAGGCCCAGGCCAGCGAGAGGCGGACGGCCAGCTCCGGGCTGATGTCCACGTTGGCCAGCCCCTGCACGCCGTCACGGCCGAACAGCGACCGGGCGCCCCTCGACTCCCACACGATCGACGAGTTGACGATGGCTCCGGCCTCCACCGTCTTGAACGGGTAGACCTTCACCCCCGCCTTGAGCTCGGCGTGGGCACCGACGAAGCACTCGTCGCCGAGCACCACGCCCTCCTCGCACCGGACCCCCTGGCGGAGGTCGCGACCCGCGGCCGAGGACGCTGCCGTCGATCCGGACCCCCGGCGCCGAGGTAGGTGTTGTCGTGGACCACCGAGCGTTGCAGCGCGGCGTTGTCCCCGATCCGCACGTTGCGGCCCAGGGTGCAGTACTCGCCCGAGCCGCGCGCCCGGCCCGACCACGCAGTTGTCGCCGATGACGCGCCGGGCCCGCCGAGCTCGACGCTCGGATCGATCTCGGCGCCCTTGCCCAGCCACACGCCGGGACGGAGCTGGAACCCGTTGACCGCCACCTGGACCCGCTCGTCCAGGATGTCCTGGTGGGACTTCAGGTAGGCCTCGAGGGTGCCCACGTCCTCCCAGTAGCCGTCGGCCACGTACCCGTAGAGGTCCTTGCCCGGCCTGCGAGCGCCTCGGGGAACGAGTCGCCCGAGAAGTCGACCGACTCGCCCTCGGGGATGAAGTCGAAGATCTCGGGCTCGAGCACGTAGATCCCGGTGTTGATGGTGTCGCTGAACACCTGGCCCCAGGTCGGCTTCTCGAGGAACCGCTCGATGGTCCCGTCCTCGCGGGTGATGACGATGCCGAATTCGAGCGGGTTGTCCACCGCCTTGAGGGCCAGTGTGGCCGAGGCCGCCCCGCTTGTCGTGGAACTCGACGACCTGGGTCAGGTCGATGTCGGTCAGCACGTCGCCCGAGATGACGAGGAACCGCTCGTCGAGCTCGTCGCGGGCGTTGCGCACCGAACCGGCCGTGCCGAGCGGCGTCGACTCGGTGGCGTACACCATCCGCACGCCGAACTCGGAACCGTCCCCGAAGTAGGTGCGGATGGCGTTGGCCATGAAGGCCACCGTGACCACGATGTCCTCGAAGCCGTGCCGCGCGGAGCAGGTTGACGACGTGCTCCATCATCGGGATGTTGGCCATGGGCAGCATGGGCTTGGGCTGGTTGGAGGTCAGCGGCCGCAGCCGGGTGCCCTCGCCACCGGCCATGATCACCGCCTTCACGACGGCGATCCCTCGATGCGGGCCTGACGACCCCCGGCCAGGGCGCGGCGTGCCGCCGGCATGTAGGAGCCGGCGGCGATCCAGGCCAGGACGAGCCCGATGAGGCCCGAGACCCAGGCGAAGGCATGGAACGGCGCCTGCCAGGCGGCGTTGCCGTCGCTGAGCAGGAAGGCCGGGTAGGCGAACATCAGCGCGAAGGTGCCGGCCTTGCCCACCCAGAGCACGTCGATCCGGGTGGCACCGAGCGAGGCCAGCAGGAGCACCGCCGCCGACACCACCACCTCGCGGGCGAGGGTGGCGACCCCGAACCAGACCGGTACCGCGCCGTGCACGATGATGGCGACGACCGCGGTCACCACCAGGACCCGGTCGGCCACCGGGTCGAGCACCTTGCCCACCGTCGAGACCTGGTGCCAGCGGCGGGCCACGAACCCGTCGACCCAGTCGGTGGCGCCGAGCACCCCGAGCAGGACCGCCGCCCCGGTCTGACGGTCCGGCGCCGAACAGCAGCCAGACGAACAGCGGGATGCACGCCAGGCGCACCAGGGTGATGGCGTTGGGGACGGTGGCCACCCGCCCGAGACCGCCTGCCGTCGTCGCCCGGGTCCGGCCCGGTCGCACGCCGCCGTCCTCGCCGGCGGTCCGGCCTCCCCGTCGCCGGCCGATCGAGTCCCTCCCCGTCACCTCGCCGGTAGCCTCCACGGTGGTGAGTCTACGAGGGAGGGTCGGGCCGACCGAGCCGCCGGCTCCCCGCTGCCGAGATGGCTCCCGCCCTCGTGGCGGTGTTCGCGGTGTCGTGCGGGATCGCCGCCGCCAACCTGTACTACGCCCAACCGCTGCTGCCCCAGATCTCCCGGGACTTCTCCGTCGGTTCGGGGACCGCCGCCCTCACGGTGACGGCCGCCCAGGTCGGCTACGGGATCGGCCTGGCCCTCATCGTCCCGCTCGGCGACATCCTGGTACGGCGGCGGCTCGTCCCCGGCCTCCTCGGAGTGGCGGCCCTGGCCCTGGGCCTGGCGGCGGTCGCCCCCCTGGTCCCGGTCCTGCTGGTGGCGCTGGCCGTCGCCGGCCTCTGCTCGGTCGTGGCCCAGATCCTCGTGCCCTTCGCCGCCAGCCTGGCCGCCGACGACCAGCGTGGCCGGGTCGTCGGTACGGTGATGAGCGGCCTGCTGATCGGCATCCTGCTCGCCCGCACCTTCTCGGGACTGATCGCCCAGGTCGGTGGCTGGCGCACCGTCTACGCCGCCGGAGCGGGCCTGGTCCTCCTCACCGCCGCGCGTGCTGTACCGCCGGCTCCCGGGGGAGCCGGCGCGGACCTCGATGCACTACTCGGCGCTGCTCGCCTCGGTGGTGGAGCTGTTTCGCTCCGAGCCCGTGCTCCGGCTCCGCTCCGCCCTCGGGGCCCTCTCCTTCGCCACGTTCAACGTGGTCTGGACCAGTCTGGCCTTCCTGCTGGCCGGGCCCCCGTACCACTACCGCGAGGCGGTGATCGGGCTGTTCGGGCTCCTCGGGGCGGCCGGCGCCCTGGCCGCGTCGTCGAGCGGCCGGCTGGCCGATCGCGGTCTCGAGCGGGCGGTCACCGGGGCGTCCCTGCTGGTCACGGTCGGCAGCCGTCGGGCTGCTCGCCCTCGGCGCCCACCACCTGTGGGCCCTGGTGGGCGGCGTGGTGGTCGCCGATCTCGGCATCCAAGCCGTGCACATCCAGAACCAGCAGCTCGTGTTCGCCATCGACCCGGCAGCCCGCTCGCGGCTCAACACGGGGTACATGGTGTCCTACTTCGTCGGCGGCGCGGTGGGCTCGGCCACCACCGGCCTGGCCTACGCCCTGGCGGGCTGGTCGGGCGTCATCGTGCTCGGACTGTGCTACTCGTCGGCCGCCTCGCTCCTGTGGGCCGCCGACCAGCTGGCCCGCCGGCGCCGGCGCGGCCATGCCGCCGTCGCCGGGCGGAGGGAGGAGCCCGGGACCGTCACGCCCCGCCCCGCTCCGTCGCACCGCAGCACGGCGTGACCCGGGAGACCCCGATCGGCGGGCCACACTGGGGGGGTGGACAGGGTGAGCCCGCTCGACCGCGTGATCGCCGCCGGGCTGGTGCTCCTGCTGCTCGGGCTGCTCGGTCTGGCCATCGGCGACCGCTCGGGTCCCGTCCGTGCGGCGAGCCCGGTCGCCGTCGCCGTCCCGTCGACCACGCCGTCGTCGGCAGCGGCCACCGGGGGCGGGGCCGGCGCTCCCGCACCGCAGCCGGGGACTCCGGTCCCGTCCTCGTCGGCGCCGACTCCCGACACCACGTCGCCCGGCTCGACGCCGGGCGCTCCCCCGGCCGGCCCGGTCTCCGCCGTCGGCGACTCGATCATGCTGGACATCGCCCCCTACCTCGGTGACGACATCCCCGGGGTCCGGATCGACGGCCTGGTGAGCCGGCAGTTCGAGATCAGGCATCGGCGTGGTCGAAGCCGAGCGCGCCGCGGGCACGCTCGGTCGGGTGCTGGTGGTCGAGCTCGGGACCAACGGCACCGTCACCTCCGCCGACTTCGACGCCATGATGCAGGCGGCGTCGGGGCTGGCGCGTGTGGTCTTCGTCAACGTCGACGTTCCCCGATCCTGGGAGGCCCCCGACAACGCCGTGCTGGCCGCCGGGGTCGCCCGCTACCCCGGCGTGGCCGTCCTGGCCGACTGGAACGCGCTGGCGTCGCGCCCACCCGGAGTGGTTCACCCCCGACGAGGTCCACCTCCAGCCGGCCGGCGCCCAGGCGCTCGCCGGACTGATCACCCGGTACGCGGCATGACCGGACCCGGCATCACCCGGTACGCGGCATGACCGGACGCGGCATGAAGGGGCCGGGTCAGGGCTCGGGCTCCTCACCGAGCTCGGCGAGCAGCCGGGCATAGCGGGTCGACTTCTCCTCGAGGGCGCGCATCATCCCGGCCAGGTGCTCCTGGCGCCCGGCCACCACCGACCGGAGCTTCTCGTTGATGGCCGCCGCCTCGACCAGGATCTCCCGACGACGGCCGACCGCCGCTCCGGCCTGGTACTCGCGGCGCAACCCGGCGAGCGCGTCTTCGCCCACCAGGACGTCCCGGATCTCGCCGAGGTCGAGCCCGAGGAGCGACTGGAGCTCACGGATGTGGACGATCCGATCGAGGTCATCCCGGCTGTATCGCCGTGCGCCGCCCGCCGAATGCCCGGACGGGACGAGCAGGCCGATCTCCTCGTACCAGCGGAGGGTCCGGGGCGAGACGCCGGCCTCCTCGGCCGCCTCGCCGATCGGAAGCAGGCTCGGCCGCCGCGGTGCGCGGTCCGACCGCGCCCCGTCCGGCTCCCGCCGGCCCCGGTCAGACCTCGACGACATCGGGGAGAGCTCCTTCCAGTCCGTCGATGGGCGCGGTGGAATGCCCCTCGACGAACGACTCGCGCTCGAGGGCCTCCGCCCGCTCCTCGTCGCTCGGGCGGCAGTCACCAGCCCACCAACTGCTTGCCGCGGCCAAGGCACAGAGGGCGGCCGACACCCCGAAGGCGATGGCCAGTCCGTGGCGGAAGGGCCCGGCGATGATCGAGGGGAAGAACGACTTGCCGGTGATCACCTGGGCATGCACCGAGGCCTGCCCGAGCACGTGCGGGCCGAGCAGCTGCCTCAGCGGGTTCACACCGAGGAAGGCGGCGAACAGGGTCGCCACGGCCGGCAGGCCGGCGACCCTGGCGGCGGTGGATCCCGGTACGCCCTGGGAGACGAGGCCGTGCTGCAGGGCGGTGGGCAGGCCGGCGGACAGCCCGACGATCATGAGCGAGAAGAAGATGCCGATGGACAGGACGAAGCCCGAGTTCATCGAGGTGGCTCGCATGCCCGACGCTGCGCCGCGGTCGGCGGGTGGGACGCTGTTCATCATGGTGGTGGTGTTGGGCGCGGCGAACATCCCGACACCGAGTCCGTTCACCAGGATCAGCACGGCGAAGAGCGGATAGGGGAAGTCCACCGGGAGAGCGAGCAACAGGACATAGGTGATGGCGGCGGCGACCATGCCGGACGTCGAGAACCACCGCTGCCCGTAGCGGTCCGACAGGCGCCCCGACAAGGGTCCGCTGGACAGGAAGCCGATCGACATCGGCACCAGGTAGATCCCGGCCCACAGCGGCGTCGAGGCGTAGGAGTAGCCGTGCAGCGGCAACCAGATGCCCTGGAGCCAGAGGATCAGCATGAACTGGAGACCACCCCGTCCCATGCTGGCGAGGAGCGAGGCGACGGTGGCGCCGCAGAACGACCGGATCCGGAAGAGCGGCAACCGGAACATCGGATCGGCCACCTTCGACTCGACGACGACGAACATGGCCAGCAGTGCGATCCCTCCGGCGAGCTCGGCGTCGACCCACGGGCTGAGCCAACCCATCGAGTGGCCGCCGTATGGCTCGAGGCCGTAGGTGAGGCCCACCATGACGAGCACGAGCCCGGCGGCGAAGGTGATGTTCCCGAGGTAGTCGATGCGCGCCCGGGTGCGCGTCCCCGAGTCGTGCAGCTTGAGGTAGGCCCACACCGTGCCGAACAAGCCGAAGGGCACGCTGACCAGGAACACCAGGCGCCACTCGATGTCGGCCAGCAGTCCCCCGGCGATGAGCCCGATGAACGAGGCGGCCACCGCGGCGATGATGTTGAACCCGATGGCGAATCCGCGCCGTTCGGGCGGGAAGGCATCGGTGAGGATGGCCGTGGAGTTCGCCATCAGGAGGGCGCCGCCCACTCCCTGGACGATCCGGAGGACGATGAGCGTGCTCGCCCCGAGCGACCCGGAGAACGGCATGGCCGCCAGGGCGACGGACGCCGCCGTGAAGATGGCGAAGCCGGCGTTGTACATGCGGACCCGTCCGAACAGGTCGCCGATCCGCCCGAACGTCACCACCAGGACCGCCGTCACCACCAGGTACCCCTGCAGCAACCAGAGCAGGTAGCCGATGTTGGAGGGCTCCAGCGGGTCGAGGTGGATCCCCCGGAAGATGGCCGGGAGCGAGATGATGACGATCGACTGGTTGATCCCGGCGATGAACACACCGAGCGTGGTGTTCGACAGCACGACGGCGCGGTAGCGGGCCGAGTTGCGATCGGGGGCTCCGGTCCCGCCTCCCTCGCCGGCCGGCGGCCGGGGGTCGGGTGCCGGCTCGGCCGGGGCGGCTGGTCCCATATCAGCAGTTTACGTGAACGTACGATTTCGCCCCGTCCGAGCGGTCACCGGTGTGATACGCAGGTGCACCATGGTCCGGTTCGCGCCCTTTGCCGGCCTGCGCTACGACACGGCGCGGGTCGACCCGTCCTCGGTCATCGCCCCTCCCTACGACGTGATCTCGCCGGACGAGCGGGCCCGGTTGGCGGCACGCCACAGCGCCAACTCGGTCCGCGTCGAGCTGCCCGAGCCCGACCACCGGGCCGGCCTCGACCGCTACGCCCATGCGGCCAGGCTGCTGGAGCAATGGCAGGAGGACGAGGTGCTGGTGCGTGACCCGGCGCCGGCCTTCTACGCCTACCGGATGAGCGTCGCCAGGCGGGGCGGCCACCAACGGCGTCATCGGGGCGCTCGCCATCGACGACGCCAGCGCCGCGGACATCCTGCCCCACGAGCAGACCCTGCCCAAGGCCAAGACGGACCGGCTCGACCTGTTGGCCGCGACCCGGGCCAACCTGTCCCCGATCTGGGGTCTCTCCATGACCGAGGGACTGAGCGCGACCTTCGAGCGCGACGGCCAGCCCGACGTCGAGGCCGTCGACGACGACGGCGTCGTCCACCAGCTCTGGGTGCTCGACGACCCCGACACCATCGCGGCCGTCCAGGCACGCCGTCGAGACCTCACCGGTGGTGGTCGCCGACGGCCACCACCGCTACGAGACGGCCCGCACCTACCTGCACCAGTAGCGGGCGGGCACCGGCGAGCGACGGAAGGGTCCGTCATGGCGCTGCTCGTCGAGCTGTCCGAGGACCAGCTGGCGGTGGGGCCGATCCACCGTGGTCTGTCCGGCCTGCCCGAGGGCATCGACCTGGTCGACGCCTTCGCGTCGTGGTTCGACGTGACCCGGGCCGGAGACTTCGACGAGCGCACGGTCGGGGCCCTCGGGGAGAGCCGCTCCCTCGCCCTCCTCCTGCCCTCGGGGGCCTTTCTGCTGGCGCCCGAAGGACGGCACCCGCCGAGGCGGCCGGGGCCGACCTCGACTCGTCGATGGTCGCGCTGGTGCTCGCCGAGCTTCCCGACCACGAGCTCGGGTTCTTCAACAGCTGGCCCGACGGGATGCGGGCCCTGTCCTCAGGCGACGCCCAGGCGGTGGTCCTGCTGCGGCCGGTGTCGGTCCGCCAGATCCAGCAGTGGGCCCGCGAACGGCGCCAGATGCCCCCCAAGAGCACCTATTTCTTCCCGAAACCGCGGACGGGCATGGTGTTCCGGGACCTGGACGCGCCGAGCCTGACCGAGCGGGCCTCCGGTCCCCGGCCCGAGGGAGGCACGTGGCAGCCAGAAGGGTCGCACCGGTCCTCGTGGTCGTCGTGGCGGCGGTAGCAGGCGGGTGCGCCGGCGGATCGCCGCCGCCGGCACTCCACCCGGTCCACAGGCCGGACCCGACGACCACCGTCCCCGCCACCAGCACCAGCCAGGTTCCCTCGGCCGCCCCGACCACCGTCCCCACCCCGGTGCAGCCGGCCCCCGGGTGGTCGCCGTCCCTCACCACGCTGCCGCCCGGGGGGGGGTTCACCTCGCTGTCGTGCATCTCGGACACCTTCTGCGTGGCGGTCGGGGGCGGCACCGACGGAGACGCCACGGCGACCAGCGGCTCGGGGGTGACGGTGTCGTGGGACGGCGCATCGTGGTCCGACCCCTCGGTCTACTTCGCGGCGCCGGCCGGAAGCCCGGTGACCGCTCCGGTGCTCCCCACCGTCTCGTGCACGGCGGGACCGTCGTGCACGATCGTGGACGGCTCGGACCACGTCAGCCGCGGGGACGGCACCAACTGGTCGGCGCCGGCAGCCGGCGGCGACGGGAACCGGGCCACCGCCCAACCCGGCCGACCCGGGCCCCGGACACCCCGGATCTCGATCGTCGTCGATCTCCTGCCCCGGGCCGTCCCTCTGTGCCGTCGTCGACAACACGGGCCACGCCGGCATCCTCCGCACCGGCGCCCCGGCCGTTCTCGAGCCGTTCCCGGTTCCGGGGACCGGGGTCGCCCCCTACCAGGCGGGCCGGGTCGGGATCACGTGCCTCGGCACCTCGTCGTGCGCCGCGGTCGTGGGGTCCGCGGTCCTCGACTGGGACGGAAGCGCCTGGTCCGAGGAGCCGGCACCCTGGACGACGTCGCCCCCCGCCGGTCCCACGGCGATCGCCTGCCCCTCCAGCGTGCTGTGCGCCATCGTGTCGGGGCCGGAGGTGTGGGTCCGTCGCAACGGGCAGGGATGGACGCCGGCCGGCACGATCGACCCGGGGGGTGTGCTCGACGCGATCTCGTGCCCGGGTGCCTCGTTCTGTCTCGCCGCCGACACCGCCGGGAGGGTCCTCGCCTGGAACGGGTCCGGATGGTCGGCACCGCGCCAGACCGTCCCCCAAGCGGTCCAGTACCCGGGACCGGGCACGTCCGTCTCGTGCCCCACCCCGGCGTTCTGCATGGTCATGAACGGCGACGGCGACTACGCCACCTATGCGGCGGCGACGGCGGGTCCGGGCGGCGGCTGACCCCCACCGGCGAGGCGTTCGCCGGGCGGCCCCCGGTCCCCCGACCCGCTCACACCGGGAGACCGGCCATGGCGGCGAGCGTGGTCACCGTCCTCCAGTTGCGGGTGGTGGCCGTGGTCCCGAGACGTCCCTCGAGGAAGGTGTTGTGGAGCTTGGTCCGTCCGTAGCCGCCCGGGCAGTGCAGGTAGACCTCCCGACCGACGACGGCGGCCCGGTCGTTCCCCAGCCGGGCGGCCTCGGCGACCAACCCCGAGGCCGCGCCGTGCCCGGGGCGCCCGCCGAGGAAGGTGACGTGCAGGGTCGACGGGGTCGAGTCCCTCGTCGAGAAACGGGTTGGCGGCCAGCACCGTCCGGAGCTGGGCTCCGCTGCGGACCAAGACCGGGACCGACCAGCCGAGCTCCGAGGCCAGCCGGTCCTCGATGGCCCGGCTCACCCGCTCTCCCGACCCGCGCCCCGAGCACACGATGTTCCCGCTCTGCACGTAGGTGGCGACCTCGCCGAACCCGGCCGAGGCCACCAGGTCCCGGAGCGTCTCCATCGGCAGCCGGTGATGGCCGCTCACATTGAGGCCGCGCAGCAAGACGACGTACGTCGGCACCGGTTGGGGAGCGATCGTCCCGGATCGGCCCCGGAGCGGCCTAGCCCACCGTCCAGGTGGAGCCCGAACGCAGCAGCGCCCCGAGGTCCCCCGTGCCGCGCTTGGCGGTCGCATCGGTCGATCTGGCGGGACATCTCGGCGCCGTACTCCGGCCGATCGACGTCGCGGAACACGCCGATGGGCGTGGGCTCGTACGGGCCTCGGGACAGCCGGCTCAGCTGGAACGCCAGGCCCGGGTTGTCCCGGTGCTCGTCGTGGACCAGCAGAGCGGGCTCCCCGACGTCGGCCACCTCGACCACCTCGAGCGACCCGTCGCCGTGGAGCACGACCCCGTGCTCACCCTCGGCCCCGAACCGGATGGGCTCGCCGTGGACGGAGGGATATCAGCATGTCGGACCGGTGGTCCTTGCCGGTGATCTGCTCGAAGGCGCCGTCGTTGAAGACGTTGCAGTTCTGGTAGATCTCGACGAACGACGCACCGACGTGGTCGTGCGCCCGCCGGAAGGTCTCCATCATGTGCTTGCGGTCCATGTCGTGGGTGCGGGCCACGAAGGACGCCTCGGCACCGAGCGCCAGGCTCAGCGGGTTGAAGGGCTGCTCGAGGGAGCCGAACGGCGTCGACTTGGTGACCTTGGCCACTTCGGAGGTCGGCGAGTACTGGCCCTTGGTCAGCCCGTAGATCTGGTTGTTGAACAACAGGATGGTGATGTTCGACGTTGCGGCGGAGGGCGTGGATCAGGTGGTTGCCTCCGATCGACAGGGCGTCGCCGTCGCCGGTGATCACCCATACGTCGAGGTCCGGGCGGGTGGTGGCCAGCCCGGTGGCGATGGCCGGGGCCCGCCCGTGGATCGAGTGCATCGCCGTAGGTGTTCATGTAGTAGGGGAAGCGGGCGGCGCAGCCGATGCCCGACAGGAAGACCGTGCGCTCGCGACGCACGCCGAGCTCGGGCATCAGCATCTGGACGGCGGCGAGGATCGGAGTAGTCCCCGCAACCCGGGCACCAGCGCACCTCCTGGTCGGACGACCAGTCCTTGCGGGTGGTCGCCGGCACCGCGCCGGCGTCGGTCCGGGCCGTCGGCCACCTCAGCCATCGGCCCGGGCCTTGGTGCCGTTGCTCGACCCGCTCGCCGACCCGTTCCCGGCGGCGCCAGCCGGGGCGGGAACGCCGGGGTCGGCGACGCCGTCGATCTGTTGGAGGATGGCGGCCTCCATGGCCGCCGCCCGGAACGGGATGCCCTGGACCTGGGTGAACGACACCGCGTCGACCAGGTACTCGGCCCGCAGCAGCCGGCTCAGCTGGCCGAGGTTGACCTCGGGCACGAGCACCTGCCGGTAGCGGCCGAGCACCTCGCCGAGATCGGCGGGGAACGGGTTGAGGTGGACGAGGTGGGCATGGGCCACCTGGTAGCCGCGGGCCCGGACCCGCCTGCACCCCGGCGGCGATGGCGCCGTAGGTGGAGCCCCAGCCGACCACCAGGAGCTCGGCACCCTCCTGGTCGTCGACCTCGGTGGGCGGGATGTCGGCGGCGATGCCCGCGACCTTGGCCGCCCGGAGGCGGGTCATCCGCTCGTGGTTCGGGCCGTCGTAGGCCACGTTCCCGGCGCCGTCCGCCTTCTCGAGGCCGCCGATCCGGTGCTCGAGCCCGGCCCGACCGGGTGGCGCCCAGGGCCGGGCCAGGGTCTCGGCGTCCCGGACGTAGGGCCAGAAGACCTCGGTGCCGTCGTCGTCGGTGTGGTTGGCCTGGGTGGCGAATCCGGGATCGATGTCGGGCAGGTCGGCCAGGTCGGGCAGCCGCCACGGCTCGGTCCCGTTGGCCAGGTAGCCGTCGGACAGCAGCATCACCGGGGTGCGGTACTTGACCGCCAGGCGCACCGCCTCGATCGTGGCCTCGAAGCAGTGCGACGGCGTCTTGGCCGCCACGATGGGCAGCGGCGCCTCGCCGTGGCGGCCGTACATGGCGTGGAGGAGGTCGGCCTGCTCGGTCTTGGTCGGCAGCCCGGTGGACGGGCCGCCGCGCTGGATGTCGATGACCAGCAGGGGGAGCTCGAGGCTGATGGCCAGCCCCATGGTCTCCGACTTGAGGTCGATGCCCGGGCCCGAGGTGGTGGTCACGCCGAGCGCGCCGCCGAAGGCCGCGCCCGAGGGCGGCGCCGATGCCGGAGATCTCGTCCTCGGCCTGGAACGTCCGCACCCCGAACTGCTTGTGCTTGGACAGCTCGTGGAGGATGTCGGAGGCCGGGCGTGATCGGGTAGGTGCCGAGGAAGAGCGGGAGCCCGCTCTGGGTGGCGGCGGCGATGAGGCCCCAGGCCGTGGCGGTGTTGCCGGTGATGTTGACGTACTCGCCGGGCTCCAGCGACGGCCGGCCTCACCTCGTAGGACGACTCGAACAGCTCGGCGGTCTCGCCGAAGTGGTAGCCGGCCTTGAAGGCCCGGAGGTTGGCCTCCATCACCAGGGGCTCGCCGGAGTACTTCTGGCGGATCCACTCGATGGTGGCCTCGGTCGGGCGGGTGTAGAGCCAGCTGATCAGGCCCAGGGCGAAGAAGTTCTTCGAACGCTCGGCGTCCCGGGGCTTGACCCCGGCGTCCTTCGAGACCTCGGTGGTGATCGAGGTCATCGGCACCTCGTAGACCGTGTAGGCGGCCAGCGAGCCGTCGGCCAGTGGATTGCTGTCGTAGCCGGCCTTGGTCGAGGTTCCGCTCGTCGAAGGCGTCGACGTTGACGATGACGGTGGCGCCGTTGGGGAGCCCGGCGACGTTGGCCCGCAGGGCGGCCGGGTTCATGGCCACCAGCACGTTGGGCGAGTCTCCCGGCGGTGAGGATGTCGTGGTCGGAGATGTGGACCTGGAAGGCGGACACTCCGGCCAGGGTCCCGGCCGGGGCCCGGATCTCGGCCGGGAAGTCGGGGAAGGTGGCCAGGTCGTTCCCGAGGAGCGCCGACGTGGTGGTGAACCGGTCGCCGGCCAGCTGCATGCCGTCCCCCGAGTCGCCGGCGAAGCGGATCACCACACGGTCCAGCAGGTGGGGGGACTTCGGATCGGTGGTGGTGTCGGACACCGTGCTCCTCTTCGTGCTGCCGTGTCGTGCTGCGGTCGTTGGTGCCGGGCGGTCTGCGACGCCGGTCGACGGGCCTCCGGCGCCCGGTGCGGCCCTTGTACGTCCACGGACCCGGCTCGTGCCTGCCCAAGTCTACCGTCGGCCCCTTGCACCGTAGCCAAGGCGACGGCCCCGCATGGGTCATACCGCCTCGGGACGGTCGCGGTCCGAGCCGGCCTCGGCGGCCGGCCGGCTCCGCTCAGGCGACGGTCACCGATCCGTCCAGGTAGACGTCCTGGACTGGCGTGGATGAGGGCGGCACCCTCCTCGGTCGGGCGCTGGAAGGCCTTGCGGCCGACGATCAGCCCGGCCCCACCGGCCCGCTTGTTGATCACCGCGGTGCGGACCGCCTGGGCCAGGTCGTCGGCGCCCTTCGACTCGCCGCCCGAGTTGATGAGCGGGATCCGCCCGGCGTAGCAGTTCACGACCTGCCACCGGGTGAGGTCGATGGGGTGGTCGGTGGTGAGCTGGCTGTAGACGAGCGGGTCGGTCTTGCCGAACTGCAGGGCGTTGTACCCGCCGTTGTTCTCCGGCTGCTTCTGCTTGATGATGTCGGCCTCGATGGTCACCCCGAGGTGGTTGGCCTGGCCGGTCAGGTCGGCAGACAGGTGGTAGTCGGTGTCACCCTGCTTGAAGGCCGAGTTGCGCAGATAGCACCACAGCACGGTGAACATGCCCAGGCGGTGGGCCTCGGCGAAGGCCCTCGACACCTCGACGATCTGGCGGTCGGCGCCCTCCGATCCGAAGTAGATGGTGGCCCCCACCCCGACGGCCCCGAGGTCGGCGGCCTGCCTGACCCCGGCGAACATCACCTGGTCGTAGGTGTTCGGGTAGTTGAGGAAGTCGTTGTGGTTGAGCTTCACGATGAAGGGGATCCGGTGGACGTAGCGCCGGGAGACGATCCCGAGCCCCCCGAGGGTGGTGGCGATGGCGTTGCAGTCGGCGGCGATGGCCAGGTCGCAGAGCCGGGCCGGGTCGAAGTAGGCCGGGAACTTGGAGAAGCTGGCCGCGGCCGAGTGCTCGATGCCCTGGTCGACGGGGAGGATCGAGAGGTACCCGGTTCCGGCCAGCCGTCCGGTGTTGTAGACCGATGCCGAGGTTGCGCAGCACCGTGGAGGTCCGGTCGGAGTCGAGGAAGACCCGTTCGAACTGGTCGGGACCCGGAAGAGTGAGGCTGTCGGCGGGAAAGGCCTTGGCCACGTGGTTGAGCAGCGAGTCGGACTCGTCGCCCAGCAGTTGTTCGAGGTTCATCGGCAGTCAGGGGCGCAGAGCGGTACCGGTCCGGTCCCCCGTCCCCCCTTTCGTTCTGTATTCGTACGGTGCGATTCATTCACTGCGTGCGGGACTGGCACGGCAGGTCTGGTCCAGCTGGCGGGACGCATCACGGTCGCGATCCTAACGGGGGCCCCGAGGCGGGCGTCTCGCACGGCGCCGCCGGACGGGAGGCCCGAGCGACTCCAGCCGCTCGGCCACGTCGTAGGCCCCGGGGTCGGCGTCCCTGACCCGCAGGAAGAGCTCGCGCGACCTGGCGAGATCACCCGAGCGCTCCATGAGGTCGGCCAGGACGTACCACTGCCGGAGGTGCCGGTCGGCGGGGTTCCGCACCCGGCGGCCAGCTCCGGCCTCGACCAGCAGTCCGACCGCCCCGGCCAGGTCGCCGTGGTCGGCCCGGGTTCCGGCCAGGACCAGGCGCCCCTCGGCGAGCACCTCGGGTTCGGGCGAGCCCCGCCGGAGCTCGGCGAACAGTTCCTCGACCCGCCGAGGGCGCCCGAGCGCCCGTTGGCAGTCCATCAGGACCGGGTGCTGGTCGACCGAGCCGGTGAGCGTCGCCGCGACCTCGAGGTTGGCGAGGGCCGCTCGCCAGTTCCCCAGGTGGTACTGGCTGAGGCCGAGCAGCTCACGGGCCGGCGCCGCATCGGGCACGGCGTCGACCACGGTCTTGAGGATGCGGGCCGCGTCGCGGTACCGCTCCCGCCGGAAGGCGCCCATGCCGGCCGCCATCCGCTCGGTGACCCGGGGGCGGAGCTGGCTCCAGTCGGAGCCGGCCGCGGTCGCCAGCTCGGCGACGACGTCGGGCGGCAACCCATCCGACGGCCGCGCCCCGCCGCCGGAGGCGGGCGCTGGTGCCGGACGGTGGGGTCTCGGTCCCGGTCGTTCGTCGCCAACCCGGTCGATCCGCTTCCATCGCTCGGGCTCGAACGGACGCGGGGGGGCGGTGACCCGACCCGGTGGTTCGGTCTCGGCCCTGCGGTCGGCGCCGGCACCGCCGCCGGTTCGCACGACGCTCGCCCCGCGCCGGGCCACGCTTCCCCAGCCTTTCCGCACCACCGGGCCACCCGACCTCTGGTCTGGACGGTCCGACCGCGCCCGGGCCGGCTTCCGGTCCGACCGCGCCCGGGAAGGGTTCCGCGTCGTGGCCGGCTTCCGCCGCGCTCCGCCGCGGTCGGGCGGCGCTCCGCGGGCTGGCGACGGCTGCCTTCGTTTCGCCGGGGCCGACTGTCCGGCTCGAACCGGGCCTTTCCCGCCTCCCCCGGTTCGACCGGCTCCGGATCGGCCCCGCTCCGAGCCGGTCCGACCCCGCCCGTTGCCGGTCCGACCGCTGCCGGTGGCCCCCCCTCCCGTTCGGCCGCCGTCTGCCCCCCGACGTCTCGCCCCGGCGGAGTCGCCCCCACTGCGTTTCGTCCGGCCGCCGTCGGCGACCCGGTCTGAACCCGATCGACGCGACCGACCGGGGGACTCCGAGGACATCGGTCGAGACTACCGGTGGCGCGGCGGCACAGATGTCGCCGGCGGGGCAAATGGCTCGTCCGGCGCCGGTCACCGACTCCTCGAAAGGCATGGCGCACCGGGCGGGATGCCTCTCGGAGGATCCTTCTCGCCGGGACAGGGCGAAAAACGCACGGCACCGGGCTGGATCGGCTCGGGTCGGATTGCTCGGCTCACCACCATCGGGGATCAGCGGAGCGCGCCGTCGCTCGCCTCCGTCGACGAGGCTCCGGAGGCCTGGCGCTCGGGGACCGGCGGTACGAGGCACTGTTCGGCGAATCCCTGGCTGCGCAGCCCCAGTCCGGCATTGAAGCGGGACCGGAAGTTCTCGAGCGCCACCCAGGCCGCCAGCTCGACGATCTCGGGATCGCTCAGATGGCGGTGCAACCGGGTGGAGAGCTCCGCCGACACATCGGCCGGCGACTTCGTCGCCTGCTCTGCGTACTCCAGGACCGCCCGTTCGCGGTCGTCGAAGAGGTCGCTCTCACGCCAGCTGGCGACGGCCCGTACCTTGGCCGGATCGATGCCCTCGTTCATGCCCTCGAAGTACCCGTAGTCGACGCACCAGGAGCATCCGATGCTGGTCGACACGGCCTGGAGGGCGAGCCAGCGAAGCCTCGGGTCGAGCTTGGTCCATCCCTTCGCCGCCGTCGCCTCGAGGGCGCCCATCGCCACCAGGACACCGGCATGGTGGGAGGCGGCGCCGGTCGGCTCGACCATGGCACCGAACCTCCTCTTCGTGTAGCTCCGGGCCATCCACGGGATCACGCCCTTGGCGTCGTACTTGAGCGGGACATGGGCCATGTGTTCTCACCTCTCCCTGTTGTCGGTGTCGTCGTCTCTTCCCAGTTTTCACCTTCTCAAGGCGGGGGTCCGATCGGACGAGAATTCCTACCGGATGCGGGCCGGACCGGGGAGGGACATGGAGTCGCCAACGGTACGGCGCAGGGCGCTCAGAGTCGGCGTCGCCATCGTGTTCTGCGGCCTGCTGATCGGGCTCACCTGGGCGCTGGCCGGTGGTCAGGCGGCGAGCCGCGCCGATCTCGTCCAGCGGTTCCAGCTCCGCGGCGTGGTCGCCTCCCGGTTCCTCTCCAGCTATGCCGCCGGCGTCCTCCACCAGGAACAGAGCGAGGGCACGCGCTGGCTGGGCGCTCCGACCGTGTCGGACCAGACGTTCGTGGAGCTGACCGAGAACCTCGGGTTCCAGGCCTCGGTGCTGCTCGACTCATCAGGCCGGGTGATCAAGGTCTACCCCGCCAAGCCGTCGCTCATCGGGCAGGACATCACCGGGCAGTACCGGCACCTCCGCCGAGCGGTGGCCGGCGTCCCCACCGTGTCCGACGTGGTGCCGTCGGCGGCACGAGCGATCCCCGTGGTCGCCTTCGCCGTGCCCTTCGACACCCCCGAGGGCCGACGGGTCTTCAGCGGCGCCCTGGCCGTCTCGTCCTCGACGCTCGGTGCCTATCTCCACAGCCTCAATTCGGTGCCCGGCACCCGGGTGTACCTCCAGGACGGGAACGGCGCCACCATCTCGAACAATGCCCGCCAGCGGCAAGCGCCCGACGACCTCGCCCGGACCGATCCCGACCTGCGCGCTGTCGTCGCCCACCGGACGGTCGGCACCTACGAGGTCGGGGGCGTCACCCGCCTCTTCGCCACCCAGCACGTGAGCGGCACCCGCTGGATCCTGGTGCTCTCGGTCCCCGAGTCGACCCTCTTCGCCCCCATCAGCCAAGCGGGAGCCTGGGTGAGCTGGACAAGCCTCGCCGGCCTGGTGATCCTGTCGGTCACCGTGGTCGTCGTCCTCGCCCGGCTGGCCAGGCTCCGAAGGGACCAGGTCCGGTACAAGGACGAGCTCGTGTCCCACGTGTCCCACGAGCTGCGTACCCCCTTGGCGGCCGGACACCAGTTCACGACCATCGTCCTCGACGGGATCGCCGGTGAGCTCAACGACGAGCAGCGCCGCTACCTCGGCATCGTGCGACGGAACCTCGACCAGCTGGGCCGGATGGTCAAGGACCTCGTCGACTCGGCGCGGGCCCGTGACGGCAAGCTGAGCATCTCGCCCCAGCCCTTCGACGTGGGCCCGGTGCTGGAGTCGAGCGTCTCCGACCTCGCCGGTCGGGCCGCACACGAGGGGATCGACCTGCGGCTCGAGGCCGCTCCCGGGCTGCCTGCTGTGCTGGCCGACCCCGACCGTGTCCGTCAAGTGGTGTCCAACCTTCTCGACAACGCCGTGAAGTTCACGGGCGAAGGCGGGACGGTCGCCGTCGGGTACGGGCTGGCGGCGGACTCGCCGTCCGTCTGGGTCTCGGTGTCCGACACCGGCGTGGGCCTTCCGCCGGGGGCGGAGGAGCAGATCTTCGACCGTCTCTACCAGACCGAAGCCGGCATCGAGCACCGCCACGGCCTGGGGCTCGGGCTCCACATCGCCAAGGAGCTCGTGGAACGGCAGGGAGGAACGATCCGGGCCGAGCGCGTCCGGACCGGCGGGACGCGTCTCGTGTTCACCCTTCCGGTTGCCGACCCGAGCCGTTACGCTGCCCCGAGCGGGGCCGACCGCGAAGAGACGAGGGTCTAGCCGGCATGGGATCTCGAAGCATCCTGATCGTCGAGGATGACGACGACCTCTCGCTGGCCTTGGCCGTCCGCCTCCAGGCGAGCGGCTATCGGGTTGCGACGAGCCCCGACGCCATCGTGGCGCTGCAGGCCGTCCGCCGGAACGAGCCCGATCTGGTCGTGCTCGACCTCGGGCTGCCGGGTGGAGGCGGTCTCACCTTTTTGAAGCGACTCCGGTCTCTCACCAGCCTGCCCTTCATCCCGGTCATCGTCCTGACGGCGAGCGCCGGGTCCGAGGAGACGGCTCTGGCGGCGGGCGCCCAGGCCTATTTCGAGAAGCCGCCCGACAACGAGGCCCTCCTCGCCGCGGTCCGCGCCCAGGTCGGGGCGCCGGACGGCTCGTGACGGGCACCGGCGGCCCCGAACGGCACCGCCTCCTCCGTCAGGTCGGGGTAGGTCGGGACAGGTCAGGGCAGATCTGGCTGATCTGGTCCGCCGTTCCCGGTCCCGCCATCCGCCCGGGTCCCAGTCCGGTGGTGGGACCGAATTCCAAAACGCCCAGACCAGCGTAGAGGAGGATGCAGATCACCACCGGCCAGCGCCGGCTCGGAGTCCTGGATCGGTCGGCGCTCCCGGGATCGGATCGTGGGATCCGGGCGCGGGAGGACTCGACCGCTCGCGCGGATCCGGGAGCGCGGCCTCGGTACCCGCTTTCATCCTGGTCGAGGCCCTTGCATCCGTCGGCTCCTCGCCATGCCGTCGCAGTCGATCGTCGTCGGCGACGCGACTGGCAACCACTCGGACGCCCTGGTCGCCCGTCGGGGCTCAATCTTGGCACCGCGGGTCGACCGGAGCCTGGCCGCATGCCCGATCTCCCGCATCGACCACTCCCCGCGGGCGTCGACCAACGCGTGGCGGAGACACCAATGCCCCCGGATCGGGGGCATTGGAGGAGAAATCCCGGCGGCGTCCTACTCTCCCAGGGGGCTACCCCCCAAGTACCATCGGCGCTGGCGGGCTTAACTGCCGTGTTCGGAATGGGAACGGGTGTCTCTCCGCCGCCATGGCCACCGGAAATCGTGCGCTCCTCGCCGGGCGCGATGCGCAGCCGGCGGGCGCGACCGCGTGGGTCGTCCCTGAGCGTTCCATAGCGAGCACGAGCAAGCCTCCAAGCCCTCGGCCGATTAGTACCGGTCAGCTGAATGCGTCGCCGCACGTACACTTCCGGCCTATCGACGTGGTCGTCTGGCCACGGGCCTTACCAGGTTTTCCCTGTGGGAGATCTCATCTTGGAACGAGCTTCGCGCTTAGATGCTTTCAGCGCTTATCCCATCCGAAGGTCGCAAATCAGCAGTGCCCTTGGCAGGACAACTGACACACGAGAGCTTCGTCCATCCCGGTCCTCTCGTACTAGGGATAGCCTTCCTCAAATCTCCTACGGCTGCATCGGATAGGGACCGAACTGTCTCACGACGTTCTAAACCCAGCTCGCGTACCGCTTTAATGGGCGAACAGCCCAACCCTTGGGACCGGCTTCAGCCCCAGGATGCGACGAGCCGACATCGAGGTGCCAAACCTTCCCGTCGATATGGACTCTTGGGGAAGATGAGCCTGTTATCCCCGGGGTACCTTTTATCCGTTGAGCAACGGCGCTTCCACAAGCAACCGCTGGATCACTATGCCCTGCTTTCGCACCTGCTCGACTTGTCGGTCTCACAGTCAAGCTCCCTTGTGCCATTGCACTCGACGGCTGATTGCCAACCAGCCTGAGGGAACCTTTGGGCGCCTCCGTTACGTTTTAGGAGGCGACCGCCCCAGTCAAACTACCCACCTGACGCTGTCCCTGATCCGGATCACGGACCGAGGTTAGGGTTCCGGCACATAAAGGGTGGTATTTCAAGGTTGACTCCACACCGGCTGGCGCCGATGCTTCGCAGTCTCCCACCTATCCTACACAATATGTACTAAAACTCAACAGCAAGCTGTAGTAAAGGTCCACGGGGTCTTTCCGTCCTGATGCAGCTAACGAGCATCTTTACTCGTACTTCAATTTCGCCGGGTCTGTGGTTGAGACAGTAGGAAAGTCGTTACGCCATTCGTGCAGGTCGGAACTTACCCGACAAGGAATTTCGCTTGAATCTGTTACAACTATTCGGCTTGATCACCGAAATAGCGGACCGGTCATTTCTGCCGGCCTCCCTGCGTCGCCGCAGGGTCCGGACCATCTCTTCATCTCGTCAGACAGCTGACGAGACGGTCGGCGTATGGTCTCTGAGGATTCTCTGAAACAGTTCCAGAGCCTTTCCTGCTGATTGTCCGCACCTCTCACATTGTCACTGAAGCCCATCTTCCGATGTCTACAGCCAGGCTGTGACATCGTCGTCAGAGCAACGAGTAGTGGAGGATTCACCGGGGTTTCCAGCATATAGCCGACTGCTCACATACCGTCACCGGTATGAGGGGCAGCACCCTTTCGCACGTGAAAGGGCATTCCCTACCTTAGGACCGTTATAGTTACGGCCGCCGTTTACCGGGGCTTAGGTTCAGAGCTTCGCCCGAGGGCTAACCCTTCCCCGTAACCTTCCGGCACCGGGCAGGCGTCAGAGCGTATACATCGTCTTACGACTTCGCACGCTCCTGTGTTTTTAGTAAACAGTCGCTTTCCCCTATTCTCTGCGGCCCCTTCGAGCTCGGAACGCGAAGTTCGTCACCCTAGTGGGGCCCTCCTTCTCCCGAAGTTACGGAGGTATTTTGCCGAGTTCCTTAACCACAGTTCTCCCGATCGCCTTGGTATTCTCTACCCGCCCACCTGTGTCGGTTTGGGGTACGGGTTCCGTGTCAGCTCGCTAGAAGCTTTTCTCGGCAGCATGGGATCAGTGACTTCGCCTGGTACGGCTCGGCATCGCGTCTCGAGGTGGATGAGGCCCGGATTTGCCTGGACCTCCCTCTACACGCTTACCCCAGGACAACCAACGCCTGGGCTCACCTACCCTCCTGCGTCCCTCCTTCGCTTTCCGCCTCCGGGTCGGTCGGTTCGCCCCGAAGGACAGCCCCTTAGGACACCGGTATTGGAATGGGCGCGGACACGGAAGTACTGGAATATCAACCAGTTGTGCATCGACTACGCCTCTCGGCCTCGCCTTAGCTCCCGACTTACCCTGGGAGGATTAGCCTTCCCCAGGAACCCTTGGGCTTACGGCGGAGGGGTTTCTCACCCCTCTCTCGCTACTCATACCAACATTCTCACTCGACCACGCTCCACGGCGGTTCCCACCGCCGCTTCTCTGCAGGATCGACGCTCCCCTACCACTCCCACCCCGTGACTCCCGAGCGGCTTACGACACCGGCCGCGGCAAAGCCGCATTCGGCATCGAAGCTCGGGCAGGATGGAAATCCGCAGCTTCGGCTCTTGACTTGAGCCCCGTTACATTGTCCGCGCAGGACCACTCGACCAGTGAGCTATTACGCACTCTTTCAAGGATGGCTGCTTCTGAGCCAACCTCCTGGCTGTCTTCGCGTTCCCACATCGTTTTCCACTTAGTCAAGAATTAGGGGCCTTAGCTGGCGGTCTGGGCTGTTTCCCTCTCGACTAACGAAGCTCATCCCTCGTAGTCTCACTGCCAGGCTCTGAAGCATCGGCATTCGGAGTTTGATTGGGGTCAGTAAGCTTGTAGGCCCCCTAGCCCATTCAGTGCTCTACCTCCGATGCTGAACGCCTAACGCTGCACCTAAATGCATTTCGGGGAGAACCAGCTATCACCGAGTTTGATTGGCCTTTCACCCCTAACCACAGGTCATCCCCCCTGTTTTCAACCAGGGTGGGTTCGGCCCTCCACGGGGTCTTACCCCCGCTTCAGCCTGCCCATGGATAGCTCACTCGGCTTCGGGTCTACGGCATGCGACTGGGACGCCCTGTTCAGACTCGCTTTCGCTTCGGCTCCCCCTCGCGGGTTAACCTCGCCACACACCGTAACTCGTTGGCTCATTCTTCAAAAGGCACGCCATCACGGTCGGCACTGGGTGCCGACGACGCTCTGACTGATTGTAAGTCAACGGTTTCAGGTACTATTTCACTCCCCTCCCGGGGTACTTTTCACCTTTCCCTCACGGTACTAGTTCACTATCGGTCGCCTGTGAGTACTTAGCCTTACGAGGTGGTCCTCGCAGATTCACGCCGGCTTTCCCGGATCCGGCGCTACTCGGGAAATCCGATCGGAGTCCGATGTCTTTCGCATACGGGGCTGTTACCCTCTGCGGCGCATCTTTCCTGGATGCTTCTGCTAGATCATCGGTTTTGTAACTCCGTGAAGGTTCTGATGCACCTTCCATCGGCTCCCACAACCCCGGGGCGGCAACGCCATCAGGCTATTGACACCGACCCGGTTTAGGCTCATCCCGTTTCGCTCGCCGCTACTCAGGGAGTCACTGTTGTTTTCCTCTCCTCGGGGTACTGAGATGTTTCAATTCCCCCGGTTCCCTCCACTGGCCCTATGCGTTCAGGCCAGGGTGACACCCCATGACGGGTGCCGGGTTTCCCCATTCGGACGTCCACGGATCCAGGCTTGGTAGGCAACTCCCCGTGGCTTATCGCAGCCTCCCACGTCCTTCTTCGGCTTCAGGCGCCAAGGCATTCGCCGTTGACTCTTTGTAACTTGGAGAACATAGATGCTCGTGCTCGCTATGGAATTCTCAAAGGACGCACGCACGCCGGCACCTCCCGGAGCCGATTGGTGTCGGCGGGGGGTGCGGGCGGGGCGGGAGGCCGACCGACCGGAGGGTCGGCGGGCACCGCGGGCGGGGAGCCGTCGCCCCGGGAGACCGGGACGAGGGTCGCTCCCTCAAAACGGAATAGTGACGCCCGCCGGACGACCAGGTGACCACGGGCGGGGTGGACGGGACATCGAAGAGATGTGCGGTCCGCCCCGGCGATGGGCCTGCTCGGCGGCGACTAGCCAGTGATCGACTCAGGAGTAGAGGGTGTGAAACCCCCGTGAACTCCCTAGAAAGGAGGTGATCCAGCCGCACCTTCCGGTACGGCTACCTTGTTACGACTTCACCCCAATCACCGACCCCACCTTCGACGGCTCCCTCCACAAGGGTTGGGCCACCGGCTTCGGGTGTTGCCGACTTTCGTGGTGTGACGGGCGGTGTGTACAAGGCCCGGGAACGTATTCACCCCGGCGTTGCTGATCCGGGATTACTAGCGACTCCGACTTCACGCAGTCGAGTTGCAGACTGCGATCCGAACTGAGACTGGCTTTGGGGATTGGCTCCTCCTCGCGGAATAGCAACCCGTTGTACCAGCCATTGTAGCATGTGTGCAGCCCTGGATATAAGGGGCATGATGACTTGACGTCATCCCCACCTTCCTCCGAGTTGACCCCGGCAGTCTCCTACGAGTCCCCGCCATTACGCGCTGGCAACATAGAATAAGGGTTGCGCTCGTTGCGGGACTTAACCCAACATCTCACGACACGAGCTGACGACAGCCATGCACCACCTGTGTAGGACCCCGAAGGACACCGTATCTCTACGGCTTTTCCCTACATGTCAAACCCAGGTAAGGTTCTTCGCGTTGCATCGAATTAAGCCACATGCTCCGCCGCTTGTGCGGGCCCCCGTCAATTCCTTTGAGTTTTAGCCTTGCGGCCGTACTCCCCAGGCGGGGCACTTAATGCGTTAGCTGCGGCACAGAAACCGTCGATAGGTCCCCACACCTAGTGCCCAACGTTTACGGCGTGGACTACCAGGGTATCTAATCCTGTTCGCTCCCCACGCTTTCGCTCCTCAGCGTCAGTATTGGCCCAGACCACCGCCTTCGCCGCTGGTGTTCCTCCTGATATCTGCGCATTTCACCGCTACACCAGGAATTCCGTGGTCCCCTACCAAACTCTAGCCATGGCAGTATCGAATGGCGGCTCCAGGTTGAGCCTGGAGGTTTCACATCCGACTTGCCAAGCCGCCTACGAGCTCTTTACGCCCAATAAATCCGGACAACGCTTGCCCCCTACGTATTACCGCGGCTGCTGGCACGTAGTTGGCCGGGGCTTCTTCTGCAGGTACCGTCATCATCGTCCCTGCTGAAAGAGGTTTACAACTCAGAAAGCCTTCGTCCCTCACGCGGCGTTGCTGCATCAGGCTTTCGCCCATTGTGCAAGATTCCCCACTGCTGCCTCCCGTAGGAGTCTGGGCCGTGTCTCAGTCCCAGTGTGGCTGATCGTCCTCTCAGACCAGCTACCCGTCGACGCCTTGGTGAGCCGTTACCTCACCAACAAGCTGATAGGCCGCGAGCCCCTCCCGAAGCGGAATCCATTTCCTCACCGAGACATGCGATTCGGTGGGGATATCCGGTATTAGCACCGGTTTCCCGGTGTTGTCCCGGTCTTCGGGGCAGGTTGCTCACGTGCTACTCACCCGTTCGCCACTAGGTCTTCACCGGTATTGCTACCGGATGGACCTCGTTCGACTTGCATGTGTTAGGCACGCCGCCAGCGTTCGTCCTGAGCCAGGATCAAACTCTCCATCGAGACCTCCTCGGGTCTTGCGACCGTCGGAAATCGGAGCACCGACTTCGAGGAAAAATGACCCTCTCGGTCGATGTGAAACTGGCAGAGAACGGATTGATTGTCCGTTCCATGCGTTAATTGCGGCCCCGGGTCTCCCCGCGGCCGCCCGCACTGGCTTTTGGCTATCACTATTCCGTTTTCAAGGAGCGACCGGGCACACGCCTCAGAGACGTCGGTGCCGGGCTGTGCCGTCCCGCACGGGTGTTCCCGTGCCGACGGGGTCCTGGCGAGGCCACAGGGCCTCCACCGGGGAACTATCAGGGTAGTACCGGTGACCAGGGGTGTCAATCGCGCCCCGACGGCGTGCGACCGGTCAGGAGCCGCTGCGGTCCCGGCCCGTGGTCCGGCAGCGACATCACCCGAAGGTGAAATCGTAGGCCCTCACCCCGGGCGACACCGCCAGACCCAGGAGGCCGCGCCGGGCCGTCGACCCGGCGACCAGCTGGTAGAGCTTCGGCTCACCGGTCACCGGGACCGTCTGGGCCCTCCGCCCGTCGACCGCCACGACGACCGACCCCGAGCCGCCGAGCACGAGGTAGACGTCCCGGGCCTCGAAATTCAACACGAGGCTCGCTCCCGGCCCGGCGGTCGAGCTCTCCTTGCCGACGGTCCACGATCCGCCGTAGGCGTATTCGTCGTCGGGCACAGAAGCCGGCGCCCGGTAGGCGGTCATCTCGCCCTCCTCGATGGTCTGCCCGGCCAGCCCGGCCGGGTGCTGGTCACCGAGGTAGGACTCCGGGGTCGTCGGTCCGGTCGGGGTGGCGTCGGGCACATCCGTCGCCGGCGGCAGCACCACCCTCGGGTTCGCCGCCACCAGCAGGTGGCGGATGAACGACTCGGTCTGGCCGTACTCCCCCTCTCCGAAGTCCACATGGCGGACCTGGCCGGTGGCGTCGACCAGGTACTCGGCCGGCCAGTAGGCGTTCTCGTAGGCGTCCCAGGTGGCGTAGTGGTTGTCGATGGCGATCGGGTACTCGACGCCGAGTTGGGCGGCGGCCTGGGAGACGTTGGAGACCACGTGCTCGAAGGCGAATTCGGGCGTGTGGACGCCGATGATGGTCAGCCCGTCCCCGGCGTAGGAGCGGTTCCAGGCCTCGAGATGGGGAAGCGTGCGCTGGCAGTTGATGCACGAGTAGGTCCAGAAGTCGACGAGGACGACACGACCTCGCAGACCGCGGATGGACAGTGGCCTGCCCGACGGCGTGTTCAGCCATCGGACGATCCCCGACAGCTGCGGCGCCGGCCCGCACTGCTGGAGAACCGGGCTGGCGGTGGTGCACGATGCCAGCGCCCCGGTCGGCACCGCACCGGTCACCCCGGCCAGCGCCTGCCGGGCCGACGGACCGGTCTCGAGGTGGTTCTGCAACGCATCGGTGTAGCCGGGCACCGCCCGCTGCAGTCCGTCGGTCAGGTCGAGAGCGAGGGCGAGCGCCGTGACCACCAACACCACACCGACCAACCGGCGGACCACCGCAGCGTGCGAGCGCACCACGTGCATCCGCACGGCCAGGCGCTGGCCGAGCAGTGCGAAGACGAACAGGGGGACGGCGACGCCGATGGCGAACGCCGGCGGTGAGGACCACCGCGCCGGGACCGATCCGGTGGCTGGCGCCCACCACGGTCATGGCGGCGAGGACCGGCCCGGCGCACGGCACGAAGACGAGACCGAGACTGAGCCCGAGCACGAACCCCCCGGCGTCGGTACGGGACCGCCCGCGACCGAGGCTGGCGAACGGCCGCTCGAGCAGCGCGCCCAACGGTGGAACGACCAGACCCAGCCCGACGGCGCCGAGGACGGACAGTCCGGCCCACCGCAGGGCGTCCTCGGGCAGGTCGAGCAGGCCGAGCACCCACGAGCCGACCAGGGTGAAGACCGAGAAGCTCACCACCAGCCCGGCGACCACGGCGACCGGGCGTCGGGCCCGGCGTGCCCGGGGCGGCGCCGCCGGCACCGGCGACGGCGATTGCCGGCACCGCCGGAGGACCGGGGACGGCCATTGCCGGCACCGCCGACGAACCGGGGACCGTTCCCTCCGGCGGGCGAGACCGGCCGCCGAGCCCGGTGGTGGCGCCGGCCGCCAAGATGACCGGCAGCACCGGAAGCACGCAGGGAGAGATGCCGGCGACCAGCCCACCGAGGAACCCGATGACGAGAAGGGTGACCACCGTCGGTCAGCCTGCCATGCGGTCAGCCTGCCATGGGCCGACGCCGGTCCGAGTCAGGGTCGTTGGTGCGGCTCGGTCTCCCCACGGCGGCGGGACGGCCGGGCGCGGGGCGGAGCACCCGGTTCCGCCATCGGGATGCGCCGGCGATCGAGCTCGAGCCGGTCGAGGAAGCGGGCCATCTGGTGCTTCACCGCCTCGGGCCCGGCGCTGCCCGGAGTGGCCCGGCGGGTCACCGCCACGCCTGGTTCCAGCAGGGCGACGGCCTCGGACCCGAGGGCGGGATGGGCCTCGACCAGCTCGGCGAGCGGCACGTGCCGCTCGATCGAGTCGCGGACCAGGCCGCCCACGACGTCGTGCGCCTGACGGAAGGGTGTCCCGTGTTCGACCAGCCACTCGGCCAGGTCCACCGCCGCCACGGTCTCCCCGTCGGCCGCCTCCTGCATGCGGCCGGTGGCGAAGGTCGCCGTGGCGAGCACTCCGGCCAGAGCGGCAAGGGCCAGATGGCTCTGCTCGACCGAGTCGAGGAGCGGCTCCTTGTCCTCTTGCAGGTCCCGGTTGTAGGCGAGAGGGAGGCCCTTCAACGTGGCGAGCAGCCCGGTCAGGTTCCCGATGAGCCGGCCCGACTTGCCGCGGGCGAGCTCGGCGACGTCGGGGTTCTTCTTCTGCGGCAGCATCGAGCTGCCGGTGGCGTAGGTGTCGGCCAGCACGACGAAGCCGAACTCCTCGGACGACCAGAGCACCAGCTCCTCCCCGATGCGGGAGAGATGCACGCCGAGGAGGGCGAGGACGAAGAGGGCCTCGGCCACGAAGTCGCGGTCCGAGACGGCGTCGAGCGAGTTCTCGAACCGGGCCCGGAACCCGAGATCGGCGGCCACCCCGTCGGGGTCGAGAGGAAGGGAGCTCCCCGCCAGGGCCCCGGCGCCCAGCGGGGAGACGTCGAGCCGGTCGACGGTGTCGAGCATCCGGTCGACGTCCCGGGACAGGGCCCAGGCATGGGCCAGCAGGTGGTGGGCCAGCAGGACCGGCTGGGCCCGCTGGAGGTGGGTGTACCCGGGAAGGTAGGCATCGCCGGCCTCTCCGGCCCGGTCGACCAGCACCTCTTGGAGGGTGACGACCTCGGCGGCGAGGAGACGGAGCTCGCGCTTGGTGAACAGCCGCACGTCGGTGGCGATCTGGTCGTTGCGGCTCCGGCCGGTGTGCAGTTTGGCGCCCACCTCCCCTGCCACTTCGGTCACCCGGCGCTCGATCGCGGTGTGGATGTCCTCGTCGCCGGGGGCGAACCGGAACGATCCCGAGGACAGCTCGGTCTCGACCTGGTCGAGGGCGCCGAGCAGGTCGTCGACCTCGCCGGCCTCGAGCAGGCCCACCCGCCCGAGGCCGCGCACGTGGGCGCGGGAACCGGCCAGGTCGTCGCTGGCGAGGACCCGGTCGTAGTGGAGGCTGCTCGAGTACCGCATGACCTCGGCCGCGGTGGTCTCTCCCAGCCGCCCGTGCCAGAGGGTCATGGGGATGCCTCGGGACGCCCCTCGGCGTCCCGACCCTTCTGGACCCGCGACCAGGTGGCCACCCCGAGCCCCCACAGCCGGACGAAGCCCTCGGCGTCCTGGTGGCGGAAGGTGTCGGCCGAGTCGTAGGTGGCGAGCCCGTGGTCGTAGAGGGCGACCGGGCTTCGGCGACCCACGACCCAGCACCGACCGGCCTCCAGCCGCAACCTGACCTCGCCGGTCACGTGGCGCTGCGAGTCGACGAAGAAGGCGTCGAGAGCCTGCTTCAGCGGGGAGAACCAGAGCCCGTCGTAGACCAGCTCGGACCAGCGGGGCTCGAGGCGGGCCTTCTCGTGGTGGAGATCGCGTTCGAGGGTGAGGTCCTCCAGGTCGGCGTGGGCGAGCAGCAGGGCCAGGGCACCGGGGCATTCGTAGATCTCGCGGCTCTTGATCCCGACCCTGCGGTTCTCGACCATGTCGAGCCGGCCGAACCCGTAGGAGCCGACCGTCCGGTTCAATCTCGGCGATCAGCGCCAGCGGTTCGAGCGCGCCGCCGGTCGAGGGCGACCGGCACCCCGGACTCGAACCCGACCACCAGCTCCGTCGGATCGGTGGCGGTCGGCCGGGTCAGGCTGTACACGTCCTCGGGGGGACGGTTCCACACGTCCTCGATGACCCCGCACTCGATGGCCCGGCCCCACAGGTTCTCGTCGATCGAGTAGGGCTTCTCCTTGGTCACCGGCAGCGGGATGTCCCATTTGTCGGCGTAGTCGACGCAGTCCTCGCCGGGACATGCCCCACTCCCGGGCCGGGGCCAGTACCTCGAGATCAGGGGCGAGCGCCCGGGTGCCGACCTCGAACCGGACCTGGTCGTTGCCCTTGCCGGTGCACCCGTGGGCCACCGCTCCGGCGCCGTGCCGCCTCGCTTCGGCGACCAGATGGCCGACGATGACCGGGCGCGACAGCGCCGAGACGAGCGGGTACTTGCCCTCGTACTTGGCGTTGGCCAGGAGGGCGGGGACGCAGAAGTCCTCGGCCATCTCGGACCGGGCGTCGACGACCACGGCCTCGACGGCACCGGCGGCCAGGGCGCGGCGGCGGATCGCCTCCCAGTCCTCCCGACCGGACTCCGAGGGCTGCCCCACGTCGACGGCGACCGCGACCACCTCGAACTCGCCGTTCTCGATGAGCCACCGGACGGCCACCGAGGTGTCCAACCCGCCGCTGTAGGCCAGCACGACCCGTCGTCTCATGGTCTTCCCCTTGCTCTGGCTGCCGCTCGTCCCGCTGCCCGCCCCGGCGCCCGAGCGGCGTCGAGCCCGGCCACCTCCGACAGACGGTCGGCGACGGCCGCCCCCCCGGAGGGATCCGACGTCACCACCAGGACCGTATCGTCCCCGGCGACGGTCCCGATCACCCCGGGGAACCCGCTGCGGTCGAGCGCCGACCCGACCACGTGGGCCGAACCGGGTGGCGTGCGCAGGACGACCAGGTTGGCCGAGCAACGGGCCTCCACCACCCACTCACCCAGCACCCTCCGGAGGTGGTCCTCGGGTGCGACCTGGCGGGACGGGCAGCTCGGGCAGGGCGTACACGGTATCGCCGCCCGGCAGGCGCACCTTCAAGGCACCGAGCTCCTCGAGGTCCCGCGAGACCGTGGTCTGGGTGGCCTCGATGCCCTCGCCGGCGAGCAGCTCGACGAGACGGGACTGGCTCCCCACGGCGCAGGTCTCGAGCAACCGGGTGATGTGGTGCTGGCGCTGGTGCTTGCTCATGGAGCCGGTTCGACCCCCCGCAGCCAGGCCAGCAGCCCCCGCATGGCGTGCATCCGGTTTTCGGCCTGCTGCCAGACCACGCTCTGGGGGCCGTCGACCACGCCGGCGCTGATCTCCTCTCCCCGCCGGGCGGGCAGGCAATGCAAGACCACGGCATGGGGGGCGGCCCTCGCCAGCAGCCGTTCGTCGACCGTGTGGCCGGCGAAGTCGGCCGACCTGGCCGCGGCCTCTCCCTCCTGGCCCATCGACGTCCACACGTCGGTGTACACGGCGTCGGCACCGGCGGCCGCCTCCTCGGGATCGGAGGTCACGGTGATGGTCCCGCCGACGGACTCGACGAGCGCCAGGTCGGCCGGGGCGGGACCGTACCCGACGGGGCTCGCCACCCGGGTCGTCATCCCGGTCATCGCCGCCGCCACGGCCAGTGACCTCCAGACGTTGTTGGCATCCCCGATGTAGGACAGCGTCAGTTCCGGGAGAGCCGCCGCTCCGAAGACCTGGCGCAGGGTGAGGAGGTCGGCGAGTGCCTGGGAGGGGTGGGCGAGATCCGACAGCAGGTTGACGACCGGAACGCCCGTCCCCGCATCGTCGAGGGCCGAACGCATGCGCTCCAGCGACCGGTGATCGGTCACCCGGGCACCGACGATCGAGTGGTAGCAGGCCAGGGTCCGCGCCACGTCCTCGACGGGCTCGCGGACGTCGAGTCCGACCTCGTGGCCCTGGATGTAGACCGGATGGCCGCCGAGGGAGACCACTGCCATCTCGCAGCTGTTGCGCGTCCGGTTCGACGCCTTCTCGAAGACCAGCGCCACGCCCTGGCCGGCGAGCACCCTCGGCAACGACGCAGGATCGGCCGCCGCCAGAGCCAGCACCGCCTCGAGCCCCTGGCGGCCCAGATCGCCGACGTCGAGCACGTGCCTGGCGGCGGGCCGGCCCGTCACCGTGCCCTCCGACCGGCCCGTCACCGTGCCCTCCGACCGGCCCGTCACCGTGCCTCCCCCCCGCCGCCGATCTCGTCGGCCAGGATCGGGCCGAGGATCCCGAGGGCCTCGTCGATCTCGTCCGGCGACACCAGCAACGACGGTGCCAGGCGCACGACATCGGGCCGGGGGGCGTTGAGGATCAGACCGGCTTCGAGGGCGCGTCGGCACGCGTCCGGCGCCACGGCCTCTTCCAGCACGGCGCCGAGCAAGAGGCCCCGGCCCCTCACCCGGGCCACGCCCGGGAGCCGACCGAGACCCTGTTCGAGCAGGGCCCCCATCCTCGCGGCCCGGCCCGGGACGTCCTCTCGCCTCCATGACCGCCAGCGTCGCCCGGGCGGCCGACAGCGCAAGAGGCTGGCCGCCGAACGTACTGCCGTGGTCGCCGGGCGCGAAGGCGGCGGCCACCTCGGCCCGGGCCCAGCACGCCCCGACCGGCATGCCGTTCCCGAGGGACTTGGCCATGGTCACGATGTCGGGATGCAGGCCGAGATGCTGGAAGCCGAACCAGCGCCCCGGTACGCCCGAGCCCGGTCTGGACCTCGTCGACGACGAGGAGGATGTCGCGGTCCGAGCACAGCTGGCGCAGGCCGACCAGGTAGTCCGAAGACGGCACCACCACCCCGGCCTCGCCGAGGATGGGCTCCACCAGCACGGCGGCCACCCGGGTCGGGTCGCAGGCCGACTCCATCGCCGCCAGGTCGTCGAACGGGACGTGGTCGAATCCGTCGGGCATGGGCAGGAACGGACTCTGCTTGTCGGACTGGCCGGTCGCCGCCAGCGCGCCGAGCGTCCGACCGTGGAAGGCGTCCACGGTGGAGACCACCATGAACCGACCCGGACCCGGCCCACCGGCGGGCCAGCTTGATGGCGCACTCGTTGGCCTCGGCACCGGAATTGGCGAAGAAGACCTGACCGCCGGCCCGTTCGGTCCCGCCGCCGACCAGGCGGTCGAGCGTGGCGGCCACCTCCGGCCCGAGGTCGTTGCCGAACAGGTTGGAGACGTGGCACAAGGTACGCGCCTGCTCGGCGACATCCCGGGCCACGGCCGGGTGGGCGTGGCCGAGTGAGGTCACGGCCAGGCCCGACAGGAAGTCGAGATAGCGCCGCCCCGCCCGGTCGAAGAGGTAGCTCCCATCGCCCCGAACGAAGGTCACCGCCGGCTCGGGGTAGGTGGGCATGAGGGCTGACCGGTCGACCGCGTCGGTGACCCGGCGACCGTCGGCCTCGCGCCAATCGGTCGATCGGGTCATCCGGGATCCCCCACCATCGTCCCGACTCCCTCGTCGGTGAACACTTCGAGCAGCAAGGCGTGCGGGGTGCGACCGTCGAGGATGTGGGCGCTCCCGACCCCCGAACGGACCGCCCGGGCGCAGGCCTCCACCTTCGGGATCATCCCGCCGCCCGCCGCCCCGGTCGTCACCAGGTGGTCGAGGTCGTCGGCCGTGGCCCGGTGGATGAGGGTCGAGGGGTCGGCGGGATCGGCGCGCAACCCCGCCACGTCGGTGAGGAAGACCAGCTTCTCGGCGGTCAGAGCGCCGGCCAGGGCACCGGCCGCGGTGTCGGCGTTGATGTTGAACGCCTGGCCCGACTGGTCCGTCCCGATGGTGGCCACCACCGGGATGAGCCCCTGGGCCAGCAGGTGGTGCACGATCACCGGGTCGACGTGGACCACGTCGCCGACATAGCCGAGCGACGCCGAGCGCGCCGTCGCCGTGATCAGGTTGGCGTCCTCGCCCGACAGCCCCACGGCCAGCGCTCCGTGGACGTTGATCGAGCTCACGATGTCCCGGTTCACCTTGCCGACCAACACCATGCGGACCAGGTCGATGGTGTCGGCGTCGGTCACCCGCAAGCCGTCGACGAACTCGGTGTCCTTGCCGACCCGGGCCATCAGCTGCCCGATCTGAGGGCCCCCTCCGTGCACCACCACCGGGAGCATCCCGACCGATCGCATCAGCACGATGTCCTCGGCGAACGATGCCAGCGCCTCGGCCTCCTCGACGGCCGGGCCGTCCGAGCCGGCGCTCAGCACGTTGCCCCCGTACTTGACCACCACCACCTTGCCCCGGAACCTCCGGATGTAGGGCAGCGACTCGACGAGCACCGAGGCCTTGTCGGGCAGGCGGCGCCGCGGTCGGGTCCGCCCGCTCACGACGTTCTCCGGTTCTCGTCGATGTACCCGTGCCCGAGGTCGACCCCCATGACGACGGCGTTGCCGTCGGCCAGACCGAGCTCGCAGTGGAGGTCGACCCGCCGGCCGGCCAGGTGCCGGACCAGTGCGCCCCGGTCGTGCTCACAGGCCACTCCGTCCCGGCACACCGTCACGTCGCCATAGGCGATGGCGACCCGGTCCATGTCGAACTCGACGCCGGCCGACCCGAGCTCGCTGGCCACCCGGCCCCAGTAGGGGTCCTCCCCGTTGAGCGAGCACTTGACCAACAAGGAGTCGGCGACCCGGCGGGCCGCCTGGTGGGCCTCACCGTCCGAGGCCGCCCCCGTGACGTGCACCTGCACCACCTTGTCCGCGCCCTCGGCGTCGGCCAGCATGCAGTCGACCAGCGTCGAGCAGACGTCGGTGACCACCTGGGCCAGCACGTTCGGGTCGCATCGCCCGGCCCGGCCCGAGGCCATCAACACCACGGTGTCATTGGTCGACGTGCAGCCGTCCACCGTCATGGCGTTGAACGTGTCAGCGACCGCGCTCTGGAGGAGGTCGGCCAGCGGTCCCGGTTCGACACCGGCATCGGTGGTGAGGAAGGCGAGCATGGTCGCCATGTCCGGCGCCAGCATGCCGGCCCCCTTGGCCATACCCGCCACCGTGAACCCCGCTCCTTCGACCAGGGCCTCCTTGCGGGTGCCGTCGGTCGTGAGGATGGCGGTGGCGGCGGCTGCGGCGGCCTCCTCGGTGGCCGAGGCGGCCGACACCAGCGTGGGGATGGAGGACTCGATGACCGGCATCGGCAGGGCGATCCCGATGAGGCCGGTCGAGCAGACCAGCACCTCCTCGGGACGGACCCCCCGGGCGGACGCCACGAGCTCGCACATCCGCTCGGCATCCCGGTGGCCTCCGGGCCCGGTGGCAGCGTTGGCGTTGCCGCTGTTGACCACGACCGCGCCCGCCCGGCCGCCGCTCGACCGCAGGTGCGCCCGGCTCACCAGGACCGGAGCGGCGGCTGCCCGGTTGGTGGTGAAGGTGGCGGCGGTGGGCACGGCGGCACCGTCGTCGGTGGCCAGCAGCGCCAGGTCAGGCGCTCCCGAGACCTTGATGCCCGAGGCCGTCCCCGAGGCGACGAATCCGGCCGGGGCCGTGATGCTCACGGATAGAGCCCGGCGGTCGGCAGCCCGGCCGTCTCGGGAAGCCCGAGCACCAGGTTGGCGCACTGGACGGCCTGACCGGACGCCCCTTTGACCAGGTTGTCGAGGGCGGCGAGCACCACCACCCAGCCGGTCCGGGGGTCGGCCCGCACGGTGAGGTGGGCGCAGTTGGACCCGGTGGCGGCCTTGGTGGAGGGGACGCCGTCGGTGACGACCACGAAGGGCTCGCCGTCATAGGCGTGTCGGAGGACGTCGAGCGCCTCGGCGGTGGTGAGGGCGTCCGGACCGCCGGGGGGCCGGGCCGGACGCGCATAGCAGGTGGCCAGAATGCCCCGGCTCATCGGCGCCAGGTGGGGGGTGAACAGGACCGGGGCACCGAGGGACTGCTCCATCTCGCCGGTGTGGCGGTGGTCGAGCAGTGCGTAGGCGGTGAAGGCCCCGTCCACCGCCCCGAAGTGCACGGCGTCGCCCGGGGCCCGGCCCGCCCCCGACACCCCGCTGGCGGCGTCGACCACGAGCGCCGGGGCCGGACGATCGGGGGCGGTGCCGGCCCCCGGCCCCTCGATCACCCCGGCGCCGATCAGGGGAGCGAGAGCGAGCACGGCCGCCGTCGGGTAGCACCCCGGCACGGCGACCAACCGGGCGCCGGCCAGCTCCCGCCGGTGCAGCTCGGGCAGGCCGTAGACGAACCGGTCGAGGAGCTCGGGGGCGGTGTGCTCCTCGCCGTACCAGATCCGGTACTGGTCGGGGTCGTGGAGTCGGAAGTCGGCGGCGAGGTCGACGATGGCGCCCACCCGGGGGGCCAGCTCGGGGACCAGGTGCTGCGAGCGACCATGGGGCAGCGCCAGAAACACCAGGTCGAGCCCGTCGAGATCGGCCGCTTCCGTCGCGGCGTAGACGAGGTCCGGGTAGGGGGCGGCCAACGTCGGCGTGTGGACGGCCACCCGCTCCCCGCGCCGCTCGCCCGCGGTGGCCACCGCCACCTCGAGATCCGGATGGGAGGCGCACAGTCGGAGCAGTTCGACGCCGGCATATCCCGAGGCGCCGACGACACCGACTTTCACCCGGCACCCGGCGGCCGGCTCGGGTCCGGACAGGTCACCATCGCCAAGTATATGCACTGGATCGCATTCTTATGCAACTCGGGCACGAAGACCCGGGCGCCCGGTCAACGGAGGACGGCGCCGTGGGCCTGCTCGGTGGCGGTGACGCACCGGGTCCGCAGCTCGGCGACCTCCCCGTCGGTGAGGGTCCGGTCGAGCGCACGGAACCGGAGATGGAAGGCGAGGCTCCGCGCGCCGGACCGCACCGACGGTCCCCGGTAGACGTCGAACAGCTCGACGGACTCGACGAGATCGCCGGCGGCGGTCCGCAACGTGCGCTCGACCGCTCCGGCCGGGACGGCCTCGTCGACGACGAGGGCGAGGTCGATGTCGGCCGGAGGGAATCGGCTGACCGGGCGGGCCTGCTCGGTCAGGCGCGGGACGCGGGTGGGGTCGAGCAGCCACCCGAGGTCGACGTCGAGCCACCCGACGGTCCGGGGTCGGCCGTCGGCGTCGACCAGACCGAGCGACGCGACGAACGCCGGACCGAGCTCGCCCACGACCCCGAGCCCGGTTCGGGGCTCCACTCCGGCGTCCCGGCCCCTTCCCGGTGGTGGGCAGGCCAGGACGGCCGACCGGTAGGGGTGCACCACGGCGGCGAGCGGGTCCGCGGACGGCCTCTCCCCCATGACCCAGTCTTCGAGGCGCAGGGCGCCGGCGAGGGTTCGCCACGCCGCCACGGCACGCCAGGCGTCGTCCCCCTCGCCGGCCAGGACGACGCTCAACCGCTCCTCGCTCGGTGCCGCTTCGTCCCGTCTGCGCTGGCCCCCGGCCGGACGGCCCGGGTGGTCCGGGTGGTAGAAGACCGATCCGATCTCGAACAGCCGCAGGTGGGGGTGGCCCCGCTCCCCGTTGCGCACGACGGCCCGGACCAGCCCGGGGGCCATCGAGGACCGGAGGAACCGCTCGACCTCCACCAAGGGGTTGGTCACCGCCACGTGAGGCGGTGCGAAGCCGGACGCGAGCTGGTCGGCCTCGGTCACGAAGGTTGCGGTCCAAGCCTCGGTGCAGCCGAGGCCGCACAGGACCTCCCGCACCTGCCGGCGGTCGCGCTGGTAGGCGGTGAGCCGACCGGGCTGGGGCCACGACGGTGTCCGGCGTCCGATGCTCGAGTAGCCGACGGTGCGGGCGACCTCCTCGGCCAGGTCGGCCTCGCCCATCGGTGACGGTCGGACGTCGGGCCGGTAGGTCGGCACCCGCACCCGGAGCGGGGCGTCGTCCGCCCCACCGGACTCACCGGCCTCGGCTAGCTCGGCTGTCTGACCGGTCTCGACCGGCTCGGCTTCGAATCCGAGCGGAACGAGCAGCCGGACGATCTGCTCGCCGGCGAACCGTCTCCCGAGCAACGCGCTGATCCGGGACGGGCTCACCTCCAGCTCGACCGGGGCAGGGAGCGCTCCCCGCACCTCGAGGTCTCCGGGCGCCACGGTCACGTCCGGCCCGCCGGTGAGCGCCACCAGATCGGAGAACCGCGCCACAGCGGGCCCGACCGCCTCGGGGTCGCTTCCCCGCTCGAACCGGGCCGAGGCCTCGGTCCGCAGTCCGAGCCGCTTCGAGGTCCTGGCGACGGCCATCGGGTCGAAGGAGGCCGCCTCGAGCAGCACCCGGGTGGTCCCCAACCCGATCTCCGAGGCGGCGCCGCCCATGATCCCGGCGATCCCGACCGGCGAGCCGTGGGCGTCGCAGATCAGGCAGTCGCCCCCGTCGTCGCCGAACCCCGGGCCGGGCTCTCCGAGGGTGCGGACGACCCCGTCGAGGGTGGTCAGCGTCTCGCCGGGGGCGGCCCGCCGGACCACGAGGCCCGTTCCGGGCAACCGGTCGAGGTCGTAGGGATGGGTGGGCTGCCCGATCTCGAGCATCACGTAGTTCGAGGCGTCGACGACGTTGTTGATCGAACGCATGCCGGCCAGGACCAAGCGGCGCGACAACCAGGTCGGGGAAGGTCCCACCCGGACGCCGGTGATGACCCGGGCGGTGAACCGCGGACACAGCCCGGTGTCCTCCACCCGGAGCGAGGCGAGCTCTCCCGCCGCCGGTCCGGCCGTCCGGACGGCGGGGACCGGCGTCCCCCCGGCGGTGGCCAGATCGGCGACGGCGGGGACGCCAAAGGGCAGGCCCAGCCGGGCAGCCAGGTCCCGGGCGACACCGGCCATGCCGGACGCATCGGGACGGTTCGCCTCGACGGCCACGTCGAAGACCACGTCGGGCTCGATGCCGAGCGCGCCGGCGAGCGGCTGCCCCGGTCGGGCACCGTCGGCGGCGGCGAGCACCATGATCCCTTCGGCGTCGTCGCTGAGCGCGAGCTCCCGTCCCGAGCAGAGCATCCCGTCGGAGGCCACGCCCTTCATCCGGCGACGGCCGATCGCCACCCCGCCGGGGAGCACGGCCCCGACCCGGGCCAGGGGGACCAGGTCGCCCACGGCGAAGTTCCAGGCTCCGCACACCACCTCGACCTGGTCGGAGCCGTCGTCGACGGTCACCCGCCGGATCCGGTCGGCACCCTCGATGGCGGCGACCTCCGCCACCCGGGCCACCACCACGTCGTCGAGCCCCTCTCCCACCCGGATCAGCTCCTCGACCACCAGCCCGAGGTCGTCGAGCGCGGCTGCCAGCTCGACCGGGTCCCGGTCGAAGGGGGCGAAGTCTCGCAGCCACGAAAGGGGGACGCGCACGGTTCTCCTCGATCTCGCCCGTCAGAACTGTTGGAGGAAGCGGATGTCGTTTTCGGCGAGGATGCGAAGGTCGGCGATCTGGTGGCGCATGGCGGCACAGCGGTCGATCCCGAAGCCGAAGGCGAATCCGCTCCAACGCGCCGCATCGATCCCCACCGCCGCGAACACGGCGGGGTCGACCATCCCGCATCCGCCGAGCTCGATCCAGCCCGTCTGCGAGCAGGTCCGACAACCCGTCCCGTGGCAGATCGTGCACGTGATCTCGTACTCGGCCGAGGGCTCGGTGAACGGGAAGTAGGCCGGCCGCAGGCGCGAGTGGATGTCGGCCCCGAAGTAGGCGGTGGTGAACACCTCGATGGTGCCCGCCAGATCGGCGAAGGAGATCTCCTCGTCGACCACCAGCCCCTCGATCTGGTGGAACACGGCGAGGTGCCGGGCGTCGGGGGTGTCCCGGCGGTAGCAACGGCCGGGCATCACGGCATGGACGGGAAGCGAGCCCTCGGCCACCGCTTCTTCCATCAAGCGGACCTGGACGGGCGAGGTGTGGGTCCGCAGCACCGTGCTCTCGGGGGCTCCCAGGTTGAGGTAGAAGGTGTCCCACATGCTGCGGGCGGGATGCGCCGGCGGCATGTTGAGGGCCCCGAAGTTGTACCAGTCGGTTTCGATCTCGGGGCCCTCCGCCACCTCGAACCCCATGCCCACGAAGACGTCCTCGAGCTCGTCCCGGGCCTGGGTGACGGGGTGCCGATGCCCGCGGGACGCCGGCGCCGTCAGCGAGCCGGGGACGAACTCGGTGAGGTCGAGCCGCGACTCGGAGAGCCGGCGAGCGAGCTCGGCGGCACCGATGTCGGCACGGCGCGCCTCGAGCAGACCCTCGATGGCGGTGGCCGCCTCGTGCAGTTCCTGGCCCAGATGGCGCCGGGCCTCGGGGTCGAGCCGGCCGAGCTCGCGCCGGGCGGCGGCGAGGGGGGACTTCCTGCCGGAGACGGCGGCCGCCACCCCCCGGATCTCCTCCGTCGAAGTCGCCGCGGCGATGGCGGCCCTGGCTTCCTCGAGCAGCGAACCCACGTCGGGGCGGTCGGTCACGTCGTCCCTGGCGCGGGCGGGGGCTGCTCCATGGCCCGCATGGTAGAGGCCGGCTCGGCGGAGACCGGATTGGCGGCGCCTCGGTCGGCGCCCCGCCGCTGGCGGAGCGCTTCGAAGCAGAGCACGGCGGCCGAGCTCCCGACGTTGAGCGACTCGGCCCCGCCCCGCAGCGGGATCGAGACCCGTTCGTCCACGAGACCGGTGGTCTCCGGAGCCAGCCCGGAGGACTCGTTGCCGAACACCAGGGCCACCCGGCGTCGCCAGTCGAAGGCGACATAGTCGGTCCCCCCTCGCACCACGGCCCCGACGGTGATCAGTCCCCATCGCTTGAGCCGGTCGAGGACGTCGCCGGCGTCACCTCCGGTGACCACCGGCAGGTGGAAGAGCGATCCCGCCGATGCCCGGACCGTCTTGGGGTTGGTCGGGTCGACCGTTCCGTCGCAGCAGATCACGGCGTCGGCACCGGCGGCGTGGGCCGTCCGGATCATGGTCCCGGCGTTGCCGGGATCGCGCACGTCGGCGCACACCATCACCAGGCTGGCAGCTTCGACGCTGCGGAGCGGGCTGGGAGCGTAGGCGACCACGGCGAGCACCGGCTGGGGCGTGACGGTGTCGGTGATCCGCTCGAGCACGCCGGGAGAGAGGTCGAAGACCCGCGCCCCGGACGAGTAGGCACGTGCGACGACGGAGCCGGCGCCGCCGCTCCCGACGCGTCCCTGCGGAGCCACGTACACCGCCTCGACCGGCACGCCCGCATCCAGTGCCGCCGACAGCAGGTCGGGTCCTTCGAGGACCAGCGCCTGCTCCGAGGAGCGGAGGGCGCGCTTTCGGAGCAGTTGGCGGACCCGCCGGACCCGGTGGTGGGTGGCGGCGAGAGCGGCCTGGGTCAGGGCGCAGCCTCGGCGCTCGCCGGCGCAGCGACCAGGGCATCGTCGGCCATGCGCACCAGGGCGGCGAACGCCGCCGGTTCGGTGACGGCCAGGTCGGCGAGCACCTTGCGGTCGACCCGGACGTCGGCCCGGTGCAGGCCGGCGATGAACCGGCTGTAGCTGGTCCCGTTCTGCCGGGCGGCGGCGTTGATCCGCTGGATCCAGAGCTGGCGGAAGTCGCCCTTGCGGGCCCGACGGTCGCGGTAGGCGTACTGCATCGAGTGCATGACCTGCTCGTTGGCGGCGCGGAAGGACCGGCTCTTGTTGCCGTAGTAACCCTGGGCCTGCTCGAGGACGGCCCGGTGGTGCTTCTTGGCGTGCACAGCGCGCTTGACTCGGGCCATCGGGAGCTCCTTTGTCGTGGTGGCTGGATCGTGTTGTTGGCTGGATCGGACGTGGCTGGATCGGACGATCGTGGTGCGTCGGCACCGGCCCCCGATGCCGTGCCGGGCGCTCGGGTCGTCCCTCGGGCGCCGGCCATCGGCGCGGCGCCGGGTCGTGATCCGGTGCTAGCGGCCGAGCATGCGCCGGACCTGGCGGACGTCGGCCCGGGCGAAATCGGTCTGATGGGCCAAGCGGCGCTTGCGCCCGCTCGACTTCTTCTCGAGGAGGTGCGAGCGAAACGCCCGTCGGCGGCGCAACCGTGAGGTGCCGGTCACCTTCACCCGTTTGGCTGCCCCGCGATCGGTCTTCATCTTCGGCATCGTCTCATCCCTCTCCCTGGTCGGCTCCGAGCGCTCCCTGGTCGACCCCGAGCGGCCCTTCTCCGTCGTCCGACGAGGCGGCGGCGCCGGTCGTCCCCTGGCCGGAGCCGGCCGGACCCGGGGCCGAGGCCTCGTCGCTCGGCGCGGCGCCGTTGGACGTCCCGCCGGGCGGAGTGGGCAGCTTCGAGGCCGCCGACTGCTTGGCCCGTTTGTCGGGAGCCAGCACCATCACCATGTTGCGACCGTCGAGCCGTGGGACGGACTCGGCCTTGCCGACGCCGTCCATCTGGTCGGCGATCCGGTCGAGGATCCGCTTGCCGAGCTCGGGGTGGAAGACCTCGCGCCCCCGGAACATGATCGTGACCTTGACCTTGTGTCCCTCTTCGAGGAACTTGGCCACCTGGCGGGTCTTGGTGTCGAAATCGCCGTCGCCGATCTTCGGCCGGTACTTCATCTCCTTGATGCCGACGTGGACCGTCTTGCGCCTCGACTCCTTGGCCCGCTGTGCGGCGTCGAACTTGAACTTCCCGTAGTCCATGATGCGGCAGACGGGCGGGCTGGCCCCGGGTGCCACCTCGACGAGGTCCAGGTCGAGCTCGCCGGCGATGGCCAGCGCTTCGGGCAACAGCTTGATGCCGAGCTGCTCCCCGTCGGGATCGACGAGCCGCACTTCGCGGGCACGGATCCTGTCGTTGATGCGAGGTTCAGTGGTGATGCTGGCTGCTATACGACCTCACTCCTCTCGTCGGGTCACGGTTCCCCGGTGACCTGCATCCAAGGAGCGGAGCCGACCGCCGGTGCCAGCAACACTGGCGACCACCGGTCCCTGGGACCCGGCGCACGCCCCGACAGAAACTCCTGCGGGCTCCCGTGGCCGGGTGGGGGCCTTCGACCTCGAGACCCCGCTTCCTCGTCTATCGGTGCTTTAGGCTACCAGCCGTGAGCACGCTGTGGACACCTGACGGCGAACGGCCGGTCGGCGAACCTGCCTCCTCGGGGGGTTCCGAGCCCCGGGGCACCGCCGGGAGCGGCCAGGGCACGGCGAGCGGCGCGGACGAGGAAGCCCTCGCCGAGCAACTCGCCGCCATGCGCGCCGAACTGGCCGACTCACCGGCCGAGATGGTGGTGGCGAACCACTGCTACGGCCTCTTCGAGCTCGCCGCGGTGTACCTGTCCCAGCAACCCGCCCTTCTCGGGCAGGCCCGGCTGGCCATCGACGCGCTCGGGCTGCCTGATCGAAGGGCTCGAGGGGCGCTTGGGCGATGCGGAGCCGCAGCTGAAGGACGGGCTCAGCCAGCTCCGCCTGGCCTACGTCCAGATCGAGGGGGCCCAACGGGCAGGCGGCGACGTGGCCTCGGGCACCGGCGCCAACGGGAGCGCAGGTGGCACAGAGCGGGCAGGTGGCACAGAGCCGGGGGACGGAGGCTCGGGAGAGCCGGCGGGCGGCCCGGGCAGCTCCGGGCCCTCGCCCGGCGGGACCGGGTGAGCCGGGGGCCCGCTCACCTGCCGAGCCAGAGCTCCGAACCGCCAGCACGCACACCCCCGCCGAGCCGGACGGCGGGGCCCATCGACGGCTCCCGGGTCCGCAGCTTCATCGGGCTGTCGATCGGTCTCGTCGGTCCCCGGGCGAACCTGGCGGTCTCGGGTGTCCTCATCACCCTCTACGTGCAACAGCGGGCCGCCGGCGCCCTGGCGGTGACCTTCGCCCTCACCGCCAACCGCTTGCTCAGCTGGATCACCTACCCGGTGGCCGGCCGGCTCAGCGACCGGACCCGCTCCCGGGTGGGGCGGCGCACTCCGTACATGGCGGGGAGCCTGGTGCTCATGGGCGTGTCGACCTGGATGTTCACCGTGGTGTCGGGCTACTGGCTCCTGGTCCTCTTCATCGTCGCCGCCCGCCAGGCGGCCGCCGTCTTCACCCTGACCAACGTGGCCGTGGTTCCCGAGGTGTTCGGCCGCAGCCGGTGGGTCAAGGCGCTCCTCCTCACCACGGTGCTCGGCACGCTGGCCAGCCTCACGATCAAGGGGACGGTCGTCGCCACCTGGAAGCAGAACGACCCCTCCACCTGGAACCTGCCCTTCCAGGTGGCCGCGGTGATCCTGGTGGTGGTGGGCCTCGCTCGTCCTGGTTCTGGTGCGGGAGGCACCCGAGGCCACGTTCGGGGCAGAAGCCGATCGCCGTTCGCGGGCCCGTCCGACCCGACAGGAGCTCCGGGAGATCCTGGCCGGTCCCAACGCCAAGGTGCTGGTGGCGGGATCGCTCCTCTTCTGGTCGGGAGTCGGCTCGACCGCCTATGTGGCCATCCTCTTCTTCCAGCGCGTGCTGCACGCCGGGGCGAGCGCCCAGACCGTGGCCGGCTTGGCCACCGGGCTGCCGGTGTTCCTCATCGGGATCGCCCTCGGGATCCCGCTGAGCCGGTGGTTCTCACCGATGCAGCTCGCCGTCGGCGCGCCGCTCGTCGGGGCGGTGCTCGCCGGGGTGCAGTACTTCGACACCCACCTGTGGCAGGCGGTGGTGCTGAGCTACATCGGCGCGCCGCTCATCGGCGCCTACATCATCGTCCTCGCCCCCCTGCTCCTCCAGCTCCTGCCGAGGGCCGGCGGGCTCGGCCAGCGTCTCGGCGTGCTGCTCTCGCCCTTCAATCTCTGCAGCGTGCTCCTGGCCTACGCCGCTGCGCTGGTCGTCGACGCGACCGGCAACTACCGGCTCATCTGGCTCTTCCCGGCGGCCACCGGCCTCGCCCACGCCACCGTGAACTGTTGGCTCCGCTACCCGGCCCGCACCTCGCCGGGCCCCGACATGATCGGGCGGCTGTGGAAGTGGAGCGTGGTGCAGGCGGAATCCCTGAGCGACACCGGGATCGTGACCGGGCTGCTCGCCGCCCCGCTGCTCGGCGTCGTGACCAAGGAGGACGCCGACAGCGCGGTGGTGGTGGACATGGCGAGGAACATCCTCGGGAACCCCTACGAAGGCGAGCCGGAGCCCCCTGCCGATGATCCCGGACCCGCCGACGGGGACCCGGCCGAACGGTCCTCCTCACCGGGGCGTGACGGTCCGGGCGTCACCGGCGTCCGCCAGGTGGGGGGCGGTCCGGCCGACGGGCGCGGGAACGGGGCCCCGAAGTCGGGCCTCGGCTCACCCCGCTCGGTCGGTGGCGAACCCGGGCCCCCCGGACCCGACGGACCCGACGGCGGCGCCTCGGGGACCGGCTGAGCGCGCTCGGTCCGCACCGGCTCCCCGACCTCGGTCGCGCCGGGTGGACCGGTCCCCAACAGCTCCCCGGCCTCGGTCGCGCCGGGCGGGCCGAACAGCTCCCCGACCTCGGTCGCGCCGGGTGGACCGGTCCCCAACGAGGAGCCTGGCGGGACGACGCCGGGAAGCGGACGGACCGATCGCGCTTCGAGGCGTCCCAGCCTCCCGGCCGCCACGACGAAGGCGACCACCGTCCCGACCGCGATCCTCCTCGATCCGTCCGAGATGGCCGTGCAGTGGAACGCCAGCCGGTGCCCGGTGCCGTACTCGAGTGTGCCGGTCCCCCGCTCCTCGTCGAAGTCGGCCACCTCTCCGACCAACGGGTCGCCTCCGATCGGTCGGAGGCCGCCGGGCTCCCCCACCGCCGGCGCCGCCACCTGCCTGCTCGTCGTCACGGGACCACCTCCACGGCGCGTCAGTGGACGATCTTCGACAGCGCCAGCTCGATGATGTCGGTGGCCCCCCGATCCTTCAGGGCGGGGATCAGCACGTTGATCTCCGATTTCGGGACGACGGTCTCGACGGCGAACCCGCCGCCGCCGAACAGCTCCGAGACGGTCGGCGAGCGGAGGGCGGGAAGGACCTCGATGACCTCGGGCAGGTGCTCGGCGGCCACGTTGAGCTTGACCAGCACCTTGCCCCGTGCCTCCAGGGCTCCCTCGAGCAGCGTGCGCAGCTGCTCCATGGCGTGGCGCTCGCTCCGGGTCCTTGGCCGCGGTCGGGTTGGCGATGAGCTCGGTGCGGGACACCAGGAGGGTCTCGACCACCTCGAGCCCGGCGGCCCGCAGCGCCCGTCCCGTCTCGGTGATCTCGACCACGCAGTCGGCGATGTCGGGCACCTTGGCCTCCGTGGCCCCGTAGGACAGGCTCACCTCGGCCCGCACCCCGTGCCGTTCGAGGTAGCGCCGGGTGAGCTCGGGGTACTCGGTCGAGACCCGCAGCGCGCCTTCGGGCCCGGTCGCCACCGCGGCCAGGTCGGCCACCGAGGTCACGGTGGTGCCGGCGGGCACGGCGAGGACCACCCGGACCGGGTTGGTCGTGGACTTCGAGTAGTGCAGCTCGCCGAGCGAGGTCACGTCGCTGCCCCGCTCCTCCACCCAGTCGCGGCCGGTGATCCCGAGGTCGAAGAGCCCGCTCGCCACGTACAGCGGGATCTCCTGGGGCCGGAGGATGCGCACGTCGGCGACCCGGGGATCGTCGATACTGGCCCGGTAATCGACCTCCGACGACCGGGCCACCCCGAGGTCGGCCGCCGCGAACAGCTCGAGCGTGGCCCGCTCGAGCGAGCCCTTCGGCAGGACCAGGCGGAGCATCAGCGGTCCCCGGCGCCGAACCCCAGGCGCTGGCCGCCGGCCGAGGCGACACCGGCGAGCACCGTCCTCATCGACAGGGCACAGCGGGCGGCCTCGCGGCCCTTGTTCGACTCGTCCTCCTCCGACCGGACCAGCGCCTGGTCCACCGTGTCGGTGGTGAGCACCCCGAACACGACCGGTATGCCGGTGTCGAGCTGGACCCGCTGGAGGCCGGCGGCGCACTCGCCGGCCACGAAGTCGTAGTGACCGGTGTCCCCCCGGATGACCGCGCCGAGGGCGATCACCGCATCGACGGCGCCCGAGCGGGCCAGGCCCAGGGCGACCAGCGGCAGCTCGAAGGCGCCCGGGCGCCCACGCCACGACCGAGCGGCCGAGGTCGCCTCCCGACTTCTCCAGGACGTCGAGCGCGCCGGCCAGCAACCGGGCGGTGATCCCGCCGTTGAACTCGGCGCAGGCCAGCCCGGCCCGCAGGCCGCGCCCGGCCGTCGGCTCACCGCCGTCGATGGCGGTCCCGACCCTGGTCGACAGACCGGTCCTTGACGTCGGGGGGAAGCTCGGTCCGGTCAGAGGACGTCATCGAGACCCTCGAGCAAGTGGCCCATGCGCTCGCGCTTGGTCCGCAGGTACTCGATGTTCTCGGGTGTCGGGGTGGGCTGGATGGCCACCCGCTCGACGATGTCGAGACCGAATCCCTCGAGGCCCCCGCGCTTGGTGGGATTGTTGGTCATCAGCCGCATGGTGGTCACGCCCAGGTCGACGAGGATCTGGGCACCGATCCCGTACTCGCGGGAGTCGGCCGGCAGCCCGAGCTCCAGGTTGGCGTCGACCGTGTCGAGACCCTCCTCCTGGAGGCTGTAGGCCCGCAGCTTGTGGGCGAGGCCGATGCCCCGCCCCTCGTGGCCGCGGAGGTAGACCAGCACCCCGCTGCCGTGCTCGTTGATGAGGTTCATCGCGCCGTGGAGCTGGGGACCGCAGTCACAGCGGAGCGAGCCGAACACGTCGCCGGTGAGGCACTCGCTGTGCACCCGGACCAGCACGTTGGGCTTCCCGTCGATCTCCCCTTTCACCAGGGCGACGTGGTGCTCGCCGTCGAGCACCGACTCGTAGGCGAAGGCCTTGAACTCTCCGTAGTCGGTCGGGATCCGGGCCTCGGCGATCCGGCGGACCAGCTTGTCCTTGCGCCGGCGGTAGCGGATGAGGTCGGCGATGGAGATGAGGTGCAGGCCGTGCCGGCGGGAGAACTCGACCAGCTCGGGGAGCCGGGCCATACCCGTCTTGTCCTCGCTCACCACTTCGCACAGCACGCCGACCGGTGACAGGCCGGCCTCGCGGGCGAGGTCGACGGCGGCCTCGGTGTGGCCGGCCCGCTTGAGCACGCCGCCGGGGCGGTAGCGGAGCGGCAGGATGTGACCGGGCCGGTTGAGGTCGGCGGGACGGACATGGGGATCGGCCAGGGCCCGGATGGTGGCGGCGCGGTCCGACGCCGAGATCCCGGTGGAGGTGCCGTGGCGGTAGTCCACGCTGACGGTGAAGGCGGTCCGTTGCACCTCGGTGTTGGCCGTCACCATGAGCGGGAGCTCCAGCTGCTCCAACCGCTCGGGAGTCATCGGGACGCAGATGAGGCCCGAGGTGTGGGCGAGGAAGAACGCGATCTTCTCCGGGGTGACGGCGTCGGCCGCCATGATGAGGTCGCCCTCGTTCTCGCGGTCCTCGTCGTCGACGACGACGACCATCTCGCCGCGTCCGACGGCCTCGATGGCCTCCTCGACCGGCGAGAACGGCGTCGATCCCTGGTCTCCGGCTGGTGTCCGCATCTCGTCAGGCTCGGTTCGGCTCAACTGTCCCGCTTCTCGGAGGAACGGGCAAGCGGGGTCGTCCCACCGTCCGGACCTTCTTCTATGTCGGCCCCGCTGCGGCTGGCCTTAGGCATTTCTGGAACCGACACCCATGGTTCCGGATCGTCGGGGACCAGGTCGACCCGCAGGTCGCCCCCCAGGCTAGTCACCGACTGCAACCGACCCCGCCACAGCTTGCCCACGCTCGGCGCCCCGGCCCCGTCGAACAGCGGACGACCGTCGCCCCCGCCGACCAGCGCGGGAGCCAGGTAGAGCACGTAGCGGTCCACCAGACCCTGCCGGTGGAAGGCGTGGGCGACCGTGGGCCCGCCTTCGACCAGAAGTTCGAGGATCCCCCGACGCCCGAGCTCGTCGAGCACGTCCCCGAGGTCGCCCTGGAGCTCGAGGGCGGGGTGCACGGCGGCGTCCTCGGGCACTCGGCCGAGCACCACCCGGCGGGGCTGGTCTCCCGCCGCACGGAAGTACGGATCACCGAGGGGAAGGCGGACGGTGAGCGAGGGGTCGTCGATGCGCACCGTCCCGGCCCCGACCAGCACGGCGTCGGACCGGGCCCGAAGCCGGTGGGCGTCGAGGCGCGCCGCCTCGCCGCTGATCCAGCGGCTCGATCCGTCGGCGGCGGCGATGAACCCGTCGAGCGTCGACGCCAGCTTGAGGGTCACCCCGGGCCGGCCGGTCCGTCGGTGCCTGAGGTAGCCGGACAGCTGCTCGGCGACCCGGTCGGCCCCGACTCCCACCTCCACCTCGATCCCGGCGGTCCGCAGCGCGTCGATGCCACGGCCGGCGACCCGCGGATCGGGATCCTGCAGCCCGACGACCACCCGCCGGACCCCCGAGGTGACGATGGCCCCGGTGCAGGGCGGGGTGAGCCCCTGGTGCGCGCACGGCTCGAGGGTGACGTACAGCGTTCCGGAGCGGGCGTGGTCGCCGGCGGCACGGAGCGCCACCACCTCGGCATGGGGCCCCCCGGGCGGGGCGGTGGCCCCGGTGAACCAGGTCTCGCCGGACGGTGCCGGGACGGCGAGGGCGGCCCCGACGGACGGATTGGGGGCGGTCAGGCCCCGGACCAGCTCGGCGGCGGCGAGAGCTCGCTCCATCCCTTCGGCGTCGCCGGCCCGGGGGGGATCGCTCCGGTTCCGGCCGGCGCGGGCACTCAGGGCGGCACCCCCTCGGCGACCGCCAGCGCGGCCTGAAGGATGGAGCGGACCTCGTCGAGGGGGTGGGGACGGTCGAACACCGCCGATCCGGCCACGAAGACGTTCGCCCCCGACCGGGCGGCATCGACGACCGTCTCGTGGTCGATGCCGCCGTCGACCTCGACGTCGACGGCGAGCCCCCGCGCCGTGACCGCCTCGCGGACCTGCCGCACCTTGGGCATGACCTCGGCGATGAACGACTGGCCGGCAAACCCGGGGAACACGGTCATGCACAACAACAGGTCGACGTCCGCCAGATAGGGCTCCACCGCCTCGAAGGGGGTGTCCGGGTTGGCGGCCAGCCCGACGCGCAGCCCGAGCTCGCGCATCTGGGCGATGTGCTCGGCGGTGCCCCCGGTCTCCACGTGGACGGTGCAACCGTCCGATCCGGCGTCCCGGAACGCCTCGAGATAGCGGTCCGGGTCGCTGATCATCAGGTGGGTGTCGAAGAACAGGTCCGTGTGCCGGCGGAGGGAAGCGACCACCGGAGGCCCGATCGTCAGGTTGGGGACGAAGTGCCCGTCCATCACGTCCACGTGCAACCAGTCGGACCCGGCGCTGACCCCGCGCACCGCCTCGGCGAGATGGCCGAAGTCCGCCGACAGGATGGAGGGCGCCACGCGCAGCGGTTGCGCCGGTCGGGGGCGGGGCATGGCGCCAGCGAGCCTACCGGCGGCCCTCGGCGCGGTCACGATCCGAGCCGCTCGCCACGATCCGCCCGGGCACCGCGCAGCCACTCGGGGGCGCCCATCGGTCGCCGTCCCTCGGGCCGGACCGACACCAGCACCACCCCGGTGCCCGCCCCCGCCGCCACCACGGGACCCTCCAGCGTGCCCGGAGGGGGCCCGTCACCGAGCGGGCCCGTCTCGGCGAGCTCCTCGACGGCGAGCACCCCGAGCCGGCGGCCCCGCCAGGTGGTCCACGCCCGCCCGAGGCGCACGAGGCGCCGGATCCGCCAGGCCGGCTGGGCCCAGTCGATCTCGAGCTCGTCGGGTCGGATCTTCTCGGCGTAGGTCGGGGTGCCGGTCTGGTCGCGGGGAGGTGGCAGGCCCGCCGCCCCGGCGGCCAGGTGCTCCTCGAGCAGGCCGCAGCCCAGCTCCACCAGGCGGCCCCGGAGCTGGTCGGCCGTCTCGTCCTCCCCGATGGTCACCTCGGCACAGCCGTAGACGGGGCCGGTGTCGAGGCCGGCCTCGACCGCCATGAGGCAGACGCCCGTCTCGGCGTCCCCTTCGAGGATGGCCCGCTCGACCGGCGCCGCCCCGCGCCAGCGGGGCAGCAGGCTGAAGTGGAGGTTGACCATCGGCAGCGCCTCGAGCAAGCCGGCGGGGATGAGGCGACCGTAGGCCACCACCACGCCGAGCTCCGCCCCCGCCGAGCGCGCCTCCTCGAGCCGGTCGGTGACCGGCAGACCGAGCTCGGTGGCGGCCGCCTTGACCGGGCTCGGGCCCGGGCCGGCGCCCCGGCCGCGCCGCTTGTCGGGACGGGTCACGACCAGGGCCACCTCGTGGCCGGCCGCCACCAGGGCGCGCAACGGGTCGACGGCCACCTGGGGCGTCCCGAGAAAGACCAGCCGGGCCACGGTGCCCCGGGTCAGGCGGGGCTCACAGCTCCCGGTCGTGGCCGGCCGACACCAGCTTGGCCTCCATGGCGGTGGTGTCGAGCCCGAGCGAGCGGTCCCGCAGCACCCGGAGCGCCTGGCCCCGCAGTTCGTCGTCGAGACGCTCCAGCATGAGCACGCCGTCGAGGTGGTCGACCTCGTGCTGGAACACCCGGCCGAGGAACTCGTCGGCCTCGAGGGACACCTCGTTGCCGTCCACGTCGTAGCCCCGGACGTGCACGCGGTTGGGCCGGACGATGCCGAGCCGCAGGCCCGGGATCGACAGGCAGCCCTCGTCGTGGTACCACTCCCCCTCGGTCTCGACGATGGAGGGGTTGATCAGCGCCTGGGGGCCTTCCCCCACGTCGTAGACGAACAGACGCTTCTGCACCCCGACCTGAGGAGCGGCGAGCCCCGCCCCCTCGGAGTCGTACATGGTCTCGACCATGTCGTCGACCAGGCGGGCCACGCTCCCGTCGACCTGGTCGACCTCGCGGGCGGGCTGCTCGGAGCACGGGGTCGCCGTAGGTCCGCACGGCGTAGGGGGCCATGACCCCAGTGTAGGGCGCCCGGCAGCGGGGACCGCCGGTCACACGTCGGTCGGGTCGACCTCGATCCGCACCCGCTCGGCCGGACGGTCGGCCGAGGCCAGGGCGTCGCAGAGGGTCCGGTGGTCCCGGCCCGCACCAGCCACGCCCCTTCGTCGAGCGCGGCCACGCTGAGCGGGCGGTGGGTGCCGAGCTCGGCGGCGAGGCGCGGTGCACCCGGTCCCCGCAGCACCGACAGGGCCCCGAAGGGCGGGAGGTCGAGCCCGGCCCGAAGGGCGCGCTCGGGCCCGGCCAACAGGCCGGGGTCGGCCCGGCCGGCGGCACGCAGGACGTCGTGCCCGGGGAGCCGGGTCTGCACCAGCAGCCGCCCGTTCCCGTCCCGCGACCCGACCAGGCGTGCCGCCAGGGCCAGCAGGGCGAGGGACTCCTCCCCGGCGCCGAAGCGGGGGGCGAGCAGGTGCTGGTCGAAGTCCAAGAAGGCGACGGCGTCGGCCCGGCCCACCCGATGGAGGGCAGCCTCGGTCCCGACCACCAGGCGCGCCCCGGTCGGCACGGCCGGGGCGGCGCTGCCCGTCACCTCCTCGGCCTCCACGCCGGCCAGCGCCGAGATCTCCTCGGTGGCCCGCCCGACCCCGATCCGCAGCGCCTTGAGGCGCGACGAGTCGCACACCGCGCACACCCCCGGGCGGGCGTCGCCGCACCGCCGGCAGGTCAGCGCCTCCCCGGCGGCGCCTTGTGACATGGCCCCCCCGCACCGGGTGCAGCGGACGAGCTCGCCGCACGACGCGCAGGCAAGGAGCCGGATCCGGCCGGTCCGGTCGAGGACGCACACCACCCGTCCCCCGGGCCGCGCCAGCACGTCGTGCAGCAACCGGGCCAGGCGCTCGGAGACCAGCCCGGTCCGGGGGTCGTCCGCGCTCCGGTCGACCACCTCCACCACCGGCCAGCCCCGTCGCTCGAGGGCGCGTCCGGCCGTCACCAGCCTGGCGCCCTCGGTCAAGGTGACCGGCGGGCAGGGCGACACGTGCACCGCCGGGACGCCACCGCGGCGGGCCCGCTCGGTGACCACCTCGACCGCCGACCAGGTCGGTGCCCGCTGCTCGCGGTAGGCATCGCTGTGCGCGTCGAGCACCACCGCGCCGGCCAGGTGCTCGACGGGCGCCCAGGCGGCGGCCCGGGCCCCGACCACCACCACCTCCCCCGACGAGGCCAGCTCCCACTGGTCGGGCAGGAGGGCGGTCGGGATCCCGGCCCCGGCGAGGCGGTCGCGCAGCCGCGACGCCCCGGCCCGGGACGGTGCCAGCACCAACAGGCCGCTCGTGCCCAGCCGGTGGACGAGCTCGAGCACCACCAGCGTGGCGTCGAGCGCGGGGGCGAGGCGCACCACGGCCGGGACGCCGGGGACGGCCAGGGCTTCGGCGACCAGCCGGACGGCGCCGCCACCGGGCGAGGGCGGCACGGCGCGCCGAGCGGTACGAGACGGGACCGCCCCGTCCGCGGACGGCGTCCCGCTGCCGCGGACCACCGTCGGCGGCGACGCCGTGCCGAGGAACGAGGAGACGGGACCGGCCCACCGCCAGGCGGCCCACTCGGCCAGGGCCACCACGGCGGACGGGGGGCCCTCCCCGCTCGACCCGGCCAGCGGCTTGACCTCGACGGCGGGCGGCGGTTCGACGCCGTCCTCCACCACCCAGCCGGCGACCCGACGGCCGTGCAGGTCGATCCGGACCCGGCTGCCCACCCGGATCCGGTCCTCGTGGTCCGCCGGCACGGCGTAGTCGAAGCGGCGTCGGACGGCGGGCAGGGCGGGCACGACCCGTACGACGCGGGGCGGGCGCCTCTCCGGTTCCGGGTCGTGCCCGGACCGGCGTCCCGGGCCGCCTCCGCTCGGGGTCAGAGCCCGAGGGCCTGCTTCAGGTCGTCTGCCCGGGAGGTGTCCTCCCAGGTGAATTCCTTCTCCGAGCGGCCGAAGTGCCCGTAGGCGGCGGTCTTGCGGTAGATCGGCCGCTTGAGATCGAGGTCGCGCACGATGGCCGCCGGCCGGAGGTCGAAGACCTCGTCCACCGCGGAGGCGATCCGGGCCGGGTCGCACCGTTCGGTGCCGAAGGTGTCGACCAGCACCGACACGGGCCTCGCCACGCCGATGGCGTAGGCCACCTGGACCTCGCAGCGGGTGGCCGCCCCGGCCGACACCAGGTTCTTCGCCACCCACCGGGCGGCGTAGGCGGCGGACCGGTCGACCTTGGAGGGGTCCTTGCCCGAAAAGGCCCCGCCCCCGTGGCGGGCCATGCCTCCGTAGGTGTCGACGATGATCTTCCGACCGGTGAGCCCGGTGTCGGCATGGGGCCCGCCGAGCTCGAAGACCCCGGTCGGGTTGGCCAGGATGCGGAGATGGCCGCTGTCGAGCTCCGGCGGCAGGAGCGGGGTGATCACGTTGTCGCGCAGGTCGGGCAGGAGCAGGGTCTCGAGGTCGACGCCGGGGTCGTGCTGGGTGGAGATGAGCACCGTTTCGAGCGCCACGGGCCGGCCGTCCTCGTAGGACACGCTGACCTGGGTCTTGCCGTCGGGCCGCAGGTAGGGGAGCACGCCGACCCGGCGCACCTGGGCCAGGCGCTGGGCCAGCCGGTGGGCCAGCCAGATCGGGAGCGGCATGAGATCGGGCGTCTCGTCGCAGGCGTAGCCGAACATCATGCCCTGGTCGCCGGCCCCCTGGGCGTTGAGAAGGTCCTCGCCGCCGGTTCCGGCCCGTACCTCGAAGGCGTTGTCCACCCCCTGGCCGATGTTGGGCGACTGCTCGTCGAGGGAGACGATGACGCCGCAGGTGTTGCCGTCGATCCCGTAGGCGTCGTCGTCGTAGCCGATCTCGAGCACGGTGCTGGCGCACCAGCTTGGGGATGTCGACGTAGGTGGTGGTGGTGATCTCGCCCGCCACCAGCACCAGCCCGGTGGTGAGCAGGGTCTCGCACGCCACCCGGCTGTCGGGGTCGTCTGCCAGCAGGGCGTCGAGGACCGAGTCGGAGATCTGGTCGGCCATCTTGTCGGGATGGCCCTCGGTCACCGACTCCGAGGTGAAGGTGTAACGGGTGCTCACCGGAGGTTCCATTCTGTTCGGGGGCCTGCTCGGGGGCCCGACGGCCGGGTCACCGCGGGCCCAACAGCGCGCCAACCCTATCCAAGATGGCGTCGGCGACCGCATCCTTGGAGGTCAAGGGCACGCCGAAGGCGGAGCCGTCGGAGCCGAAGATGGTCACCGCGTTGGTGTCGTGGTCGAACCCGGCACCCGGCGCGGCCACGTCGTTGGCGACCATCAGGTCGACCCCCTTGGCCGCCAGCTTGGCCATGGCCCGCTCGGCCACCGGCCCGGTCTCGGCGGCGAACCCCACGAGGACCTGGCCCGGACGCCGCCGCCGGGCGAGCCCGGCGAGGATGTCGGGGGTGGGCTCGAGGACGATCTCGGGCAGACCGTCGGACTTGGCCAGCTTGGCGGGCGCGGCCCGCTTGGGCCGGAAGTCGGCCACCGCCGCCGCCATGACCACGACGTCGGCCGCCTCGGCCCGGGCCACCATGGCCGCTTCCATGTCGGCGGCCGTCTCGACCCGCTCGCACGGTGACTCCGGCCGGCTCCGCCCGGCCGGCGGCGGTCACGAGGACCACCTCGGCCCCGCGCCGGGCGGCGGCCTCGGCCAGCGCGTGGCCCTGCTTGCCCGAGGACCGGTTGGAGATGAACCGCACGGGGTCGATGGGCTCACGGGTGCCGCCCGCCGACACCACGATCCGCACGCCGGCCAGGTCGTCCCGGCCCTCGCCCGGACCGCCGCGCCGCCGTGACGGTCGGGCGCCTGGTCGAGGACGGCGAGCACCGCTGCGACGATGGCCGCCGGCTCGGCCATCCGTCCCTCGCCGCGGTCGCCGCCGGCCAGCCGACCGGGCTCGGGGGGCACGACCCGGACGCCCCGGGCGGTCAGGACCCCGAGGTTGTGCTGCACGGCGGGGTGCTCCCACATCTCGGTGTGCATCGCCGGGCAGACGAGGACGGGAGCCCGCGTCGCCAGCAGCGTCGCCGTCAAGAGGTCGTCGGCGAACCCGCCGGCATAGCGGGCCAGGAGGTCGGCGGTCGCCGGCGCCACCACCACCAGGTCGGCACGCTGGCCGAGCCGGGTGTGCGGAATGGGCACCGGGCCGTCCGAAGAGATGGTCCTGCGCCGGCTCCGACGCCAGCGAGTCGAACGTGGCCCGGCCGACGAAACGGGTGGCCCGCCGGGTCAGCACCGGGGCGACGTGCACTCCGGCGTCGACCAGCCGGCGGCAGACCTCGACCGACTTGTAGGCGGCGATGCCGGCCGACACCCCGAGCACCACGAAGGGGGACCGCTCGCCGGAGGAACGGTTCACGGGTCGCGCCCCGGGCGCGTCACGGCGGCGGCCACCGGCAGCCACCACCCGAGCCCGACGCCCCTTCCGGACCCGTCGATCAGTCCGGGCCGTCGGGCACCGGAGTCGCCGGATCCTGGTCCGGCGCCACGCCGCCTTCGCCGACCTCCCCGCCGCCCTCGCCTTCGCCACCTTCGAGCAGGGCCAGGGCCGCCGCCTCGGCCAGGGCGACCTCCTCGGGGTCCGGGCGGGAGAAGGTGGCCTTGCCTTCGGCCACCTCCTCGAAGGCGATCGAGAGGGGCTTGCCCGACGGCGACGCCACCTGGGGAGGGACGACCACCCCGAGCCCTTCGCCCAGCGAGTTGTAGTAGCTGTTGACCTGGCGGGCCCGCCGGGCGGCCAGGGCCACCAGGGTGAACTTGGAGTCCACCTTGTCGAGGAGCCCTTCGATGGGCGGGTCCATGAGGGTGGGCTGGTCTTGGGCCATCACGATCCTTCGGGTCCGTCGGGTGCGGGTGGGCGCCGCCTCGCCCCGGTGCCGGGCCCCACGGCCCGTGCGCCCGGCCCGCGACCGCCACCACGGGCAGTCGAACGGCGGCGCTCCACTATACCGGCAACCTCGCTGGTGGCCTGGTCGACGTCGTGGTTGACCACCACGGCGTCGGCGATCTCCCGACCGGCCCGCTCCTCCTCGGCGCCGGCGGCCAGCCGTTCGGCGATGTGGCGCTCGTCGTCACCCCGGGCGGCCAGGCGTTCGCGCTGGACCTCGGGCGACGGGGGCGCGAGCAGGATCAAAGTGGCGTCCGGCCGCTGGCGGCGCACCTGGCGCGCCCCCTGGACGTCGATCTCGAGCAGGAGGTCGCCCGGCGCGTCGGGGTCGGGCAGGGGGGTGCCGTAGAGGTTGCCGAGGAACTCGGCCCACTCGAAGAAGGCCCCCGCTGCGGCCCGTGCCTCGAAGCCCGGCCGGTCGACGAAGACGTAGGCATCGGCGGGCTCGCCCGGCCGGGGCGCCCTCGTCGTCCACGAACGGCTGAGCCGCAGGTCCGGAACCCGCTCGACCAGCCGGGCGGCAACGGTGCCCTTGCCCGCTCCCCCCGGGCCGAACAGCACGAAGATCAACGGGAGGGACCGGACCGGGGACCGTCCACCCGGCCGGTCGCTCAGCGAGCGGTCTCGCGCAGCAGCGATTCGCGCTGGTTGGTCCCGAGGCCCTGGAGGCGGCGGCTCTCGCTGATCCCGACCGTGTCCATCAACCGGCGAGCCTTGACCTTGCCGAGCCCGGGCAGGGACTCGAGGACGGAGAGGACCTTCATCTTGCCGACGGTCTCGTTGGAGTCGGCCGTGTTGAGGAGCTCGGAGAGGCTGATCGAGCCGAGCTTGAGCTTCTCCTTGACCTCGGCCCGCTCACGGCGGACCTTGGCTGCCTTGGCCAGGGCGGCCTGGCGCTGTTCTGGCGTGAGTGCGGGCGGTTGCGGCATGGTCGAGACCATAGCGCCTCCGCGGGCCCAGGTCACACGTTTGCGGACCGGGGACGAGGCCTCCGCCACCGGCCTTCGCCGGCCCCGGGCGCCTCGCCGGGACGGCCGGAACCGGCTGTCCGATACTGGTGTGGTGGCCGCCGTCGATCTCAACGCAGACCTGGCGGAGGGGACGTCGCTCACCGCCTCGGACCGCGGCGTCCTGGACGTGGTGACCAGTGCCAGCCTCGCCTGCGGGTTCCACGCCGGCAACCCGGCTGTCATGCGGGCCGCCGCCGCCGCCTGCCTGGCCCGGGGCGTCGCCATCGGCGCCCACGTCTCCTTCCGGGACCGCGAGGGGTTCGGCCGCCGGCCGCTCGACGTCCCGCCGGCGGTGGTGACGGCCGACATCGTCGAGCAGGTCGCCGTCCTGGCCGAGGCCATCGGCCCCGAGGGCGCCGACATCGCCTACCTGAAGCCCCATGGCGCGCTCTACAACCTCATGGGTACCGATCCCGACCTGGCCGCCGCCGTCGTCGAGGCGGCCCGGGCGACCGGCATCGGACTGCTCGTCGGCCAGTCCCCCTCGGCGATCGTCCGGCCGGCCGCCGGCGCGCAGCTCGTCCTGGTGCCCGAGGGGTTCCCCGATCGCGGCTACCGGCGTGACGGCCGGCTGGTCCCCCGGGGCGAACCGGGCGCCGTCTTCGGCGACCCGGCGACGGTGGCGGCCCGGGCCGTGTCCCTGGTGGTGCGCGGCGGCATCGAGTCGGTCGACGGGGCATGGACGGCGCTGGAGGTCGAGACGGTGTGCGTCCACGGCGACACACCCGGCGCCGCCCTCACGGCGCGCGCCGTCCGCGACGCGCTCGAATCGGCCTCGGTCGTGGTGCGGGCCTTCGCCGGGCCTCCGCCCGATGGCGGCAACGGAGCGGGCGGCGGGTCGGCGTGACCTCGCCGGTCGAGCCCTTCGGTGACCGGGCGTTCCTCGTGCCGCGGCATGACCTCGGCACGGCCCGCGCCCTGTCGGCCGCCGTCGAGCGGGCCGCATCGAACGCGCCCGGCGCCCCCGGGGGGCTCGAGGTCCTCACCGGGCTGGACAGTGTCGTGGTGCGGCTCGGACCGGGCGCCGACGAGATCGGCCCCGGGTTCGACGCCTGGCTGACGGGTCTGGCGGCGGACGTGTCGGTCGGTGCCTCCGGCGGTGCCGGCGGCGGTCCGAACGCCGGCGGGGGGCGCCGGGTGGACATCCCGGTGACCTTCGACGGCCCCGACCTCGGAGAGGTGGCGTCGGCGGCCGGTCTCGCCGTGTCCTCGGTCGTCGAAGCACTGGTCGGCGCCCGCCTCGAGGTGGCCCTGCTCGGGTTCGCCCCCGGCTTCGCCTACCTGGCCGGTCTGCCGGCCGAGCTCGCCGGCGTCCCCCGCCGCGCCACGCCGCGGGCTTCGGTGCCGGCCGGCTCGGTGGCCATCGGCGGAGGGTTCGCCTCGGTCTACCCGCAGACCTCCCCGGGCGGATGGATGCTCGTCGGCCGGACGACGGCACGCCTGTTCGATGCCGAGCGGGCTCCCTTCGCCCTCCTCCGTCCCGGGGACGCCGTGCGGTTCTCGCCGGCGGGCCGGGCCCCCGTCGGTCCGGCCCGGAAAGGACCGGCAGGCGAGGCCGCCGCCGGCGAGGGGCCGGCGCCGCCGCTCCTCCGCGCCGTCGGGGAACGGGCGGTGGAGGTCGTCGAGCCGGGGCTGTTGAGCCTGGTCGAAGACACCGGCCGGCACGGCGTGGCCCACCTCGGCGTGCCGGACGCCGGCGCCGCCGACCCGGAGTCGTTGCAGCTGGCCAACCGGCTGGTCGGCAACCCCGACGGCGCGGCCTGCATCGAGGTCGCCGCACGCGGGCCCACGCTGCGCTTCGACGACAGCGCCCACGTGGCCGTGGTGGCGGCGGCTCCCGACGGGGTGGAGGTCCGCCTCGACGGCCGTCCGGTCGGTGCCGATCTCGTGGTGCCGGTCCGACCCGGCCAGACCCTCGCCGTCGGCCGGGTCCGGACCGGCCTGCGTGCCTACGTGGCGCTGTCGGGCGGGATCGAGACGCCGGTGGTGGTGGGCTCCCGGTCCTCGGACCTGCTGTGCGGGCTGGGCCCCGGCCCGTTGGTCGCCGGCGACCGCCTTGCCCTCGGCCGACCGGGTCGGCCCCACGGTCTCCTGTCCCGTCCGGCGGCGGAAGGCCATCCCCCCGGCCGGGTCCGGGTGGTCCTCGGGCCGCACCGGTTCCCCGCCGTTGCCGTGCGGGCCCTCTGCGGCGACGACTGGTCGGTCGCCGACGACTCGAACCGGATCGGCCTCCGCCTCGAGGGAGGAGGCCGGCTCGGCCCGGACCGGCCGGTGGTCGCTTCGACCGGGATGGTCACCGGTGCCGTCCAGGTGCCTCCCGACGGGAACCCGATCGTCCTGCTGGTCGACCACGCCACGCTCGGGGGCTACCCGGTCATCGCCTGTGTGATCGCGGCCGACCTGCCCCGGCTGGGCCAGCTCCGGCCCGGTGACCGGTTGGCCTTCTCGCCGGTCGGTGTGGACGAGGGCGCGTTCGGCACGCCGGCACCGCCAACGGGCCCTGGACCGGTCGGTGTCGGGATGGTTCCCGACCGAGGCCGCCACCTGACGACCGGGCCGGCGCCAGGGCTGGCCGGAGCCCTCCTACGACCGGACCGGAGCGCCGCCCGAGAGCGCCTCGATCATGGCCGACTGGGTCCGCGCCGCGGCCGACGCCAGCGCCGCCGGGTCGGGCCCCGACCCGAGGATCGAGCGCGATGCGCTCGCCAGCACCGAGCCGCGGGGACACCCGCCGAAGAGGGCGGCCACCTCGGCCGCCCCCGCCCCCTGGGCCCCGACCCCCGGGGCGAGGATCACCCCGCCGAGGTCGGCGAGCGGGAACGACGACGGGCCGAGGGTGGCGCCGACCACCGCGCCGGCGGTGCCCGGAGGCGTTCTGCCCCCGCCGTTGCGCACGGCGATGTCCGAGAGCAGCGAGTCCTCGACCGACCGGCCGGCGCCCTCGAGCCGGGCCTGCTGGAGGGCGCGGCCCTCGGGGTTGGAGCTGCGGACCACGACCAGGACTCCCCGCTGCTCCGCTCGCCGCCAGGTCGAAGAGCGGCTCGAGGGCACCGAGCCCGAGGTAGGGGACGGCGGTGACCGCGTCGGCCGCCAGCGGGCTGCCGGCACCGAGCCAGGCCGAGGCGTACGCCTCCATGGTGCTGCCGATGTCGGCCCGCTTGGCGTCGGCGATGACCACCAAGCCGGCGGCGCGCGCCGCCGCCAGCAGCGACTCCAACACCGCCACCCCGGCCGAGCCGTGCCGCTCGAAGAAGGCCACCTGCGGCTTGACCACCGCCACCACGCCGTCGAAGGCGTCGAGGCAGCGCAGCCCGAACTCCCGCAGGCCCCGGGCGTCGTCGGGCAGCCCCCAGTCCGCCAGCAACGACGGTGACGGATCGATCCCGGCGCACAGGGGCCCGCGTGCCTCCACCCCGGCGGCGACCCGGGCGGCGAAGCCGCTCGGCCGGTCCTCACCCATGGGCCGCGCCCACCAGCTCCCCGAGGCGGCGCACCCCCCGGCGCGCGCACCACCGCTCGAGGCCGCGCAGCACGCGCAGCGGCGCCCGGGGATCGCCGAAGGTGGCCGTGCCGACCTGGACGGCGTCCGCCCCGGCGAGCACCAGCTCGACGGCGTCCTCGGCCCGGGCCACCCCGCCCGCACCGACGATGGCCGCCCCCGGATGGGCGGCCCGCACGTCGAACACGGCCCGGACGGCCAGCGGGTGGAGGCCGGACCCCGACAGGCCGCCGCCCCGCGGACCGCCACCGAGGAGCGGCCGGCGCCGCTCGAGGTCGATGGCCATCGCCGGCGCCGTGTTGACCAGGGTGACCGCCTCGGCTCCGGCGGCGAGGGCGGCGCCGGCCACCTCGGCGATGTCGACGGTCGCCGGGCTCAGCTTGGCCCACCGCGGGAGTCCCGGGCAGGACTCGCCGACGGCCCCCACCACCTCGGCGGTGGCCGCCGGCGACTGGGCGAACATCCGCCGGCGGTCCTCGAGGTTCGGACAGCTCACATTGATCTCGATCGCCACCAGACCGGCCGCTCCCGGATCCAACGATCCCGACAGCCGGGATCCCGACAGCAGCGATCCCGACAGCAGCGCTGCCGCCCGGGCGAAGTCCTCGACCCGCTGTCCCCAGATGCTGACCACCGTCCGGGCGCCGGCGGCGGCGAGCCGGGGCAGGTCCTCGTCGAGCCAGGCCTTGATGCCGGGCCCCTGGAGCCCGACGCTGTTGAGCATCCCCCCTCGGGCGGCGTGCACCCGGGGAGGGGGGTTGCCCGGCCAGGGCTCGGCCGACAGGGACTTGACCACCACCGCGCCGAGCTCGGCCAGCGGGAAGTAGTCATCGAGCTCGGCGGCGTGCCCGGAGGTTCCCGAGGCGGTCATCACCGGGTTGGGCAGTTGGACGGAGCCGACATCGGCCGAGAGGTCGACGTCCCCGGCGGTCACCGCCCGCCAGGCCCGGCGCACCCGGGCCGGGCGCGACCGGCCGGTGGTGCCGCTCACGATCCGGCCGCCGCCGGCGGCCGCTCGTGGTACTCCTGCAGCGACCGGACCGACAAGGGATGGCTGGCCCAGTCGGCGATCCCGGCCGCCGCCGCCCGGGCCGCCGCCACGGTGGTGAGGCAGGGCACCCGGTGGGCGAGGGCGGTGGCCCGGATGTGGTCACCGTCGGCCCGCGGCCCGCGGCCCCGGGGGGTGTTGACGACGAGCTGCACCTTTCCCCCGGCGATGAGGTCGACGGCGTCGACGACCCCGGGGCTGGCGTCGCCCACCTTGGCCACCACGGTGGCGACCGGGATCCCGGCCGCCTCCAGGGCGGCGGCCGTGCCCGAGGTGGCGGCGAGCTCGAACCCGAGGCCGGCGAACTGGCGCGCCGCCACCAGCCCGGCCGCCTTGTCGCGGTCGGCCAGCGACAGAAAGACGGTCCCTTCGGCGGGGAGCGGGTTGCCGGCGGCGATCTGGCTTTTGGCGAAGGCGAGGCCGAAGGTCGACCCGATGCCCATCACCTCGCCCGTCGACCGCATCTCGGGGCCGAGCAGGGTGTCGACCCCGGGGAACCGGTTGAAGGGCAGGACCGCCTCTTTCACCGAGACGTGGCCGGTGACCGGAGGGCGGAGGAGCCCCTCCTCCCGGAGCTCCGCCAGGGTGGCCCCCACCATGACCCGGGCGGCCACCATGGCGACGGGCACCCCGGTGGCCTTGGCCACGAACGGCACGGTGCGGCTGGCCCGGGGATTGGCCTCGAGGACGTAGGGACGATCGCCCTTGACCGCGAACTGCACGTTGACGAGACCGCGCACGTCCAGCGCGTCGGCGATCCTCGTCACCAGGCGCTCGAGCTCGGCGACCACCGCGACCGGCAGGGACTGGGGCGGCAAGGCGCAGGCCGAGTCCCCCGAGTGCACGCCCGCCTCCTCCACGTGTTCCATCACCCCACAGACCACCACCTCGCCGGTGGCGTCCCGCACGGCGTCCACGTCCACCTCGACCGCGTCCTCGAGGAACCGGTCGACCAGCACCGGGCGCTCGGGGGTCACGCCCCCCTCGCGACCGAGCGACCCCCCGAGGCCCGACATCGCCTCCACCGCCGACAGGAGCCGCTGGTCGTCGTAGACGATCTCCATGGCCCGCCCCCCGAGCACGTAGGAGGGCCGGACGAGCACGGGGTAGCCGATCGAGGCGGCCACCGCCACGGCGTCGGCCCCGCTGTAGGCGGTGCCGCCGGGCGGCTGGGGGATCTCCAGCCGGGCGCAGAGCTCGTTCCAGCGCTCGCGGTCCTCGGCCAGGTCGATCGAGGCCGGCGGGGTGCCGAGCACCAGGTGCTCGGGGATCTGCGCGGCCAGCTTCAACGGGGTCTGACCACCGAGGGACACCATCACGCCGACCAGGCGGCCCTCCCCCACCGAGGCGGACTGCTCGGCCTGGAGCACGTTGGCCAGGTCCTCGGCGGTCAAGGGCTCGAAGTAGAGCCGGTCCGAGGTGTCGTAGTCGGTCGAGACCGTCTCGGGGTTGCAGTTGACCATCACCGTCTCGTACCCGGCCGAACGCAGGGCGAAAGAGGCGTGCACGCAGCAGTAGTCGAACTCGATGCCCTGGCCGATCCGGTTGGGGCCCGACCCGAGGATGACCACCCGCGGGCGGTCCGAGCTCCGGACCTCGTCCTCGTCCTCGGTGGTCGAGTAGTGGTACGGGGTGTGCGCCTCGAACTCGGCGCCACAGGTGTCGACGGTCTTGAAGGTGGCCACCGCCCCGGCGGCGGTGCGCGGCGGCGCGGATCTCCTCGGTCGAGGTGTCCCCGCCGAACAGGTAGGCGAGCTGGTGGTCGGAGAACCCGAGGCGCTTGAGGCGCCGCCAGGCGCGGCGGTCGAGGTCGGCGGGCGTGACCCCGAGGGCGACCTGGAGCTCGAGCGCCATCCGGGCATCGGACAGCTCCGCCATGGCCGAGAGGAACCAGGGGTCGATCCCGGTGCGGTCGGCCAGCTCCGCCGTCCCCCGCCCGCGGCGGAGCAGCGACTCGACCTGGTAGATCCGCTCCGGGGTGGCCTCTGCCGCCGCGGTCAGCAGGTCGTCGGTGGGCACGGCGTCGAGGGCCACCTCGGCGCGGTCGGCGTTGAGTCCCGATCGGCCCTGTTCCAGGGAGCGGACCGCCTTCTGGAGGGACTCGGCGAAGGTGCGCCCGATCCCCATGACCTCCCCCACCGACTGCATCCGGGTCCCGAGCGATCGCCGACGACCCCGGCAACTTCTCGAAGGCCCACCGCGGGATCTTCGTGACCACGTAGTCGATGGTGGGCTCGAACGATGCCGGCGTGGCGCCGGTGATGTCGTTGGTGATCTCGTCGAGGCGGTAGCCGACGGCCAGCCGGGCGGCGATCTTGGCGATGGGGAAACCGGTGGCCTTCGAGGCCAGGGCCGAGGACCGTGAGACCCGTGGGTTCATCTCGATGACCAGTTGCCGCCCGTCTGCCGGGTTCACCGCGAACTGGACGTTGGATCCTCCGGTCTCCACCCCGACCCGCCGGATGCAGGCGAACGCGGCGTCGCGCATCGCCTGGTACTCGACGTCGGTCAGCGTCTGGGCCGGGGCGACGGTGATCGAGTCCCCGGTGTGCACCCCCATGGGGTCGAGGTTCTCGATCGAGCAGATGACGACGCAGTTGTCGGCCCCGTCCCGCATCACCTCCAGCTCGAACTCCTTCTGGCCGGCGATCGACTGCTCGACCAGCACCTCCCCGACCGGCGAGGCGTCGAGGCCCTCGCCGGCGAGGCGCACCAGGTCCTCCCGGGTGGCGGCGATGCCGGTCCCGAGGCCGCCCAGGATGTAGCTCGGCCGCACCATCAGCGGAAAGCCGATGGAGTCGCCGATGCCGATGGCCTCGTCCAGCGAGTGGGCGAACCCCGATGCCGGCACGGCCAGGCCGATCTCGGTCATCGCCGCCTTGAACCGCCCCCGGTCCTCGGCAGTGGCGATGGCCTCGGCGCTGGCACCGATCACCTCGACGCCGTACCGGTCCAGCACGCCTCGCTGGGCGAGCGTCATGGTGAGGTTGAGGGCGGTCTGGCCGCCGAGGGTCGGCAGCACCGCGTCGGGGCGCTCCCGCTCGACCACCGCCGCCAGCACGTCGGCGTCCAGGGGCTCGATGTAGGTGCGGTGCGCCATCGCCGGGTCGGTCATGATCGTGGCCGGGTTGGAGTTGGCCAGCACCACCTGGTACCCCTCCTCGGCCAGCACCCGGCACGCCTGGGTGCCGGAGTAGTCGAACTCGCAGGCCTGCCCGATCACGATGGGACCGGACCCGATGACCAGCACCGTCTCGATGTCGTCGCGGCGCGGCATCAGCCCGCCCTCCTCCGCCCCGAGGTGCCGGGGCGGGTGGCGTCCATCAGGTCGGCGAACGCGGCGAACAGGTAACGGGCGTCGTGGGGCCCGGGCCCGGCCTCGGGGTGGTACTGCACGCCGAACACGGGCGCATCACGGCTCGCGAATCCCTCGACCACACCGTCGTTCAGGTTCACGTGGGTGACCTCCGACCCGGGCAGGGTTCCCTCGGCCACGGCGTAGTTGTGGTTCTGCGAGGTGATCTCGACCCGGCCGGAGGCGAGGTGGCGCACCGGATGGTTCCCGCCGTGGTGGCCGAAGGGAAGCTTGTAGGTGGACGCTCCGAGGGCGCTGGCCAGCAACTGGTGGCCGAGGCAGATCCCGAAGACCGGCACCCCCCCGTGCTCGGCGAGCACCTTGATCTCGGCGATGATCGACGGCAGGGCGGCGGGGTCCCCGGGGCCGTTGGAGAGGAACACCCCGTCGGGCTCCATGCCGAGCACGGCTTCGGCCGGGGTCGACGCCGGGACGACGGTGACCGTGGCCAACGCGCCGAGCTGGCGGAGCATGGCCTCCTTCACCCCGAAGTCGTAGGCCACCACCCGGTAGGGGCCGGCGCCGCGCCGGTAGCGCTCGGGGGTGGTGACCGACGAGACCAGGTCCCGGCCCTCGGTGCCCGGGGCGCGGGCGGCCGCCTCGGCCAGCTCGGACTCGGGGGCGGTCCCGAAGGCGCAGGGCATGGCCCCCTGGCGGCGCAGGTGGCGGGTGAGCCGGCGGGTGTCGACCCCGGTGATCCCGGGGACCGAGCACCGCACCAGGAACTCGTCGAGGGTCCCCGTCGCCCGCCAGCTGGACGGCCGGTCGATCAGGTCGCGCACGATCACCCCCCGGCACACCGGGCCGCGGCGCCTCGTTGTCCTCCGGGTTCACGCCGTAGTTGCCGATGTGGGGGTAGGTGAAGGCGATGACCTGCCCGGCGTAGGACGGATCGGTGATGACCTCCTGGTAGCCGGAGAGCACCGTGTTGAACACCGCCTCGCCGGTGGCCACTCCGCCGTCGGGGTGGGCGCCGATGGCCTCGCCCTCGAACCGGGTGCCGTCCGCCAGCACCAGCCGCGCCTCGGGCCGGGGCGATCGCTGCGCCGTGCCGGCTCACCGCTGGGCCTCGGCCTCGACGACCACCGGCTCGCCGTACAGCAGCGTGTGGCGGACCCGGCCGGTCATGGTGCGCCCGGCATAGGGCGTGTTGCGGCTGCGGCTGGCCAGCCCGGCGGCGTCCACCGTCCAGGTGGCGGTGGGATCGAAGACGCAGAGGTTGGCGGCCGCGCCGGGTGACACCGGGCCCCCCTGCCCGCCCCCGTGCCCCGGGTCGAGCCCGGCGATCGAGGCCGGCTGCCAGCTCAGGAGGGCCAGGATCCGCTCGACCGGGAGCCCGAGCTCGGAGAGGGCGAGCGGCAGGGCGGTCTCGAGGCCGAGCATGCCCGGCGGGGCCTGGTCGAAGGGGAGGTCCTTCAGCTCGGGGGCGTGGGGGGCGTGGTCGGTGGCGATGGCGTCGATGGTGCCGTCGGCCAGCCCGGCCTTCACCGCGTCGACGTCGCCGGGCGGGCGCAGGGGCGGGTTGACCTTGAACGCCGGGTCGTAGCCGGCGACGCAGGCGTCGGTGAGGGTGAAGTGGTGCGGTGCGGCCTCGGCGGTCACCGGCAAGGCCGTCGGCCTTGGCCCGGCGCACCAGCCCGACCGCCACCGCCGTCGACAGATGGAGCAAGTGGAGCGGCGCCCCGGTCTCGCGGGCGAGGGCGATGTCCCGGGCCACCATGACGTCCTCGGCCGCGCCCGGCACCCCGGGCAGCCCGAGGCGGCTCGACCACTCGCCCTCGTGCATGGCGCCGGCGGCGGCCAGCGAGCGGTCCTCGCAGTGCTGGGCCAGCGTCACGCCGAGGCCGCGGGCGTACTCGAGGGCGCGCCGCATGAGGCCGGCCGACTGCACGCCGCAGCCGTCGTCGGTGAACAGCCGGACCCCGAGGGCGGCCAGCTCGGCCATGGGTGCCAGGCGCTCGCCGGCCCGGCCGACGGTGATGGTCCCGGCCACCGCCACCTCGGCGGCCGCCGTCCCCGCCAGGTCGTAGACCTTGCGCACCGCCTCGGCCGAGTCGAGCGGCGGTTCGGTGTTCGGCATGGCCACCACCGCGGTGTAGCCGCCCGAGCGCGGCGGCGCGGGCTCCCGGTCTCGACGGTCTCGGACTCCTCGCCGCCCGGTTCCCGGAGGTGGGCGTGCAGGTCGACCAGGCCCGGGGCGACCACGCAGCCTCCGGCCTCGAGCACCAGCGCTCCCGCCGGCGGATCGAGCCCGGCCGCCACCTCGGCGATGCGGCCGTCGCGCACCACCACGTCGGCCCGGCGGGTGCCGCCTGCGTCGACCACCGTGCCGCCCACGATGGCCACCGGCGCCGGCGGACCGTCCGGCCTCCTCCGGTCAGCCACGGCCGACCCCCTCGACCGAGCCCTGCCCGAGCATGAGGAACAGCACCGCCATCCGGACGGCCACCCCGTTGCTCACCTGGTCGGTGATGAGGGAGGCCGGGAGCTCGGCGACGTCCGAGGCGATCTCCACGCCGCGCACGACCGGTCCCGGGTGGAGGATGAACGCGCCGGGTTGGAGGGTCTCGGCCCGCCGCGCCGTGAGCCCGTAACCGGCGGTGTACTCGCGCAGCGACGGCACGAACTCACCGCTGCCCCGCTCCGACTGCACGCGCAGCAGCGAGACCACGTCGGCCTTGGGCAGGACCTCGTCCAGCTGGTGGCTCACCGCCGCCACCGGCCAACCCTCGAGGGAGGGCGGGAGCAACGTCGCCGGGGCGACCAGGGTGACCTCGGCCCCCATGGCGGTGTAGCCGGCGACCTGGGAGCGGGCCACCCGGCTGTGGCGGATGTCACCCACGACGGCGACCCGGAGCCCGGCCAGGCGGGCCAGCCCCCGATCGCCGCCGCCGAGCGCCTGGCGCACGGTGTAGAGGTCCAACAGCGCCTGGGTCGGGTGCTCGTGCCACCCGTCGCCGGCGTTGATGACCGCGCAGCGCTCGACCCAGCCGGCCACCCGGGCCGGGACGCCGGAGGAGGCGTGGCGGATGATCACCGCATCGATCCCGATGGCCTCGATGGTCTCGACCGTGTCCCGCAGCGACTCGCCCTTGTTCAACGAGGAGGAGCCGGCGGCGAAGGACAGGACGTCCGCCGACATCCGCTTGGCCGCCGTCTCGAACGACATGCGGGTCCGGGTGGAGTCCTCGAAGAACAGGGTGGCGACGGTCCGGCCGCGCAGGGCCGGTACCTTCGGGTTGGACCGCCGCCCCACCTCGACGAAGGAGTCGGCCACCCGGAGCACCGAGGTGATCCCGTCCGCGCCGAGGTCGTCCATGCCGAGCAGGTGGGTCGGGAAGGTCACCGGCCGACCAGTTCCCCCAGGGAGACCCCCTCGTCGGACACGTCGACCATCTCGTCGCGCCGGGTGGGCAGGTTCTTCCCCACGAAGTCGGGCCGGATGGGCAGCTCGCGGTGGCCCCGGTCGACCATCACGGCCAGCTCGACGACCCGGGCCCGCCCGTAGTCGCCCAGCGCGTTGAGGGCGGCCCGGATGGTTCGCCCGGTGAAGAGCACGTCGTCGACGAGGACGACGGTGGCCCCGTCGAGATCCATGCCGATGTCGGTCACCGCTTCGGGGAGCACCGGTCGCAGGCCGATGTCGTCGCGGTAGAAGGCGACGTCCAGGGTGCCGACCGGCACCGTCGCCCCTTCGACATCGGCCAGGGTGGCGGCCAGGCGCTCGGGCGATGGCGACGCCGCCCGTCTGCAGGCCGATCAGCACCACGTCGGTCGAGCCCGCGGTTCCGCTCGGCGATCTCGTGGGCCATCCGGGTGATCGCCCGGTGCACGTCGGCCGCCGACATCACCTGGGCCCGGGGAACGAACACAGCACCCCGCGGTCGGGCATGGCTGCGTTCGCGTTCGGCCACTCGTCCTCCTGTCCGTTCGGGCCTCACGGGACCCGCTTCACGGTCAGGATCCGACTATACCTCCCGCCCGCCGGGGGGATCCTCGATCACCGTCTCCGCCGGGCGACATCGGGCCGGCGCGCACCCTCGCCGCCAAGGTGGCGAGGACCCCGTTGACGAAGCGTCCCGAGTCGTCGGTGGAGTAGGCGGCGGCCAGCTCCACCGCTTCGTCGAGGACGACCGCGGTCGGGACGTCGGGTGACCCGAGCAGCTCGGCCAGCGCCAGCCGGAGGACGTTGCGGTCGACCACCGCCATCCGCTCGACGTCCCAGCCGATGGCCGCCTCGCCCACCAGGTCGTCGATCTCGGCATGGCGGTCCTCCACCCGGCGCACGAGCTCGACGGCGTAGGCGTCGGGCGCCATCGGAAGCGACGACGAGGACCTCGGAGACGGCTTGCCCCTTGAGATCTGCCTCGTAGAGCAGGGTGAGGGCCCGTTCGCGGGCCTGGTGACGGGATGCTCGCTCCATATCCCCTCTCCGTGTCCCCCGCTCCGGCTCCCGCTCGTGCCCCGGCTCCGTGTCCCCGGCTCCGTGTCCCCCGCTCGATGGCACCCCGCCCGGGCCCGTCGTCGACCGGGGCGGGCCGGGCCCGTCGTCGGGCCGCTCAGGCCCGGGTCAGGTACTCCCCGGATCGGGTGTCGACCTTGATCCGCTCCCCGGGGTTCACGAAGAGCGGCACCTGGAGGACCAGCCCGGTCTCCAGTGTGGCGGGCTTGCGGGCGCCCGAGACCCGGTCGCCCTGGAGCCCGGGCTCGGTGTCGGTCACGGTGAGCTCCACCGCAGCGGGGAGATCGACCCCGACGATCTCGGACCCGAAGAACTGCAGGACGGCGTCGTCGCCCTCCTTCAGGTACTTCGCCGCCTCGCCGAGCAGGGCGGTCTCGACCTGGAGCTGCTCGTAGGAACCGGTGTCCATGAACACGTAGTCCGGCCCGTCGCGGTAGAGGAACTGCATCGCCCGCTTGTCGATGATCGCCTGCTCGAGCTTCTCGTCGGCCCGGTAGGTGCGCTCGATGACCGCTCCGGTGCGCTGGTTCTTCAGCTTGGTGCGGACGAACGCGCCGCCCTTGCCCGGCTTCACGTGCTGGAACTCGACCACCGAGAACAGCCCCTCGGGCAGGTCGAGCGTCATGCCGTTGCGGAGATCGTTGGTGGAGACGGCCATCAGACGAGCGACTTCTTTCGGGAACAGGGTGAGCGGTCGGCTGCCGCCCTCGGTCACCACCAGGGTGTCCTCGATCCGGACCCCGCCGGTCGCCGGGCAGGTACACCCCGGGCTCCACGGTGACCACGGTGCCGGCTTCGAGGATAGCAGTGGACCCGGGCCCGACCGACGGCGCCTCGTGGATGTCGAGCCCGACCCCGTGCCCCGTCCCGTGCTCGAACCGCTCGCCCCAACCGGATGCGGCGATCACCTCGGCGGCAGGCCTCGTCGACCCGGCCGGCGGCCGTCCCCGGCGCCACGGCGCCCGACCCCGGCCCGCTGGGACTCGGCCACCACCTCGAAGACCGCGGCCAGCTCGCCGGCGGGCGGCCCGCCGACGCAGAAGGTCCGGGTCATGTCGGAGCGGTAGCCGTCGAAGACGGCGCCGAAGTCGACCACCACGGGGTCCCCGCGCCCGATGCGCCGTCCACCGGGCCGGGCGTGGGGCTTGGCCGAGTTCTCGCCCGAGGCCACGATGGTCTCGAAGGCGCTGGCCTCGGCGCCCTGCTCCCGCATGGCGTGGTCGAGGGCGGCGGCGAAGTCCGCCTCGGTGAGCGCAGCCTCCCGTCTCGCCCCGGCCTCGGCCAGCAGCGGCAGCACCTCGGCGAGGGCGGCGTCGGCGATGGCCGCCGCCCGTTCCATGCGGGCCACCTCGCCGGCGTCCTTCACCATCCGGAGGCGCTCGACCATGCCCCGGGTCGGCGCCAGAGTCGGCCGGGGCGAGCAGCTCCTGCCCACGACTGCTTCTGCGACCAGGTCACCTGGTCGGCCTCGAGCCCGACCACGGCGAGACCGGCCGCCGCCGCGGCCAGCGCCTCGCGCTGGGCCGGGACCCCGCCGATGGCCACGTCGACGTCGGCCTCGAGCCCGGCGGCGGCCAGCTGCTCGACAGCCTGGGTGCGGTACCGGCCGTCGGTCACGAGCAGGGCGCCGCTCGCCCGACACGAGCAGCGAGCCGGCCGAGCCGCTGAAGCCGGTCAGCCAGCGGATGTTGGCCGGCGTGGTCACGAGCAGGGCGTCGACCGGCTGCCCGTCGGGGGCGGCCTCGGCGAGGAGCCCGCGAAGGCGCGGCAGGCGGGTGCGGACCTCGGGAGGGACCAGGCCGGGGCCCGCCGTTCCCTCAGCCACCGCCGGGGGCCGCCGGGACGCGGGCGAGGAGGTGGTCGACGGCCTCGACGGCGAGCCGGTAGCCGATCCCCCCGAACCCGGCGATGCTCCCGGCGGCCACCGGCGCGATCACCGAGGTGTGCCGGAAGGGCTCGCGGGCCGCCGGGTTGGAGAGGTGCAGCTCGACCACGATCCCGTCGAAGGCCGCCAGGGCGTCGTGCAGCGACCACGAGGTGTGCGACAGGGCGCCGGCGTTGACGACGACCGCCACGGCGCGGCCGGCGCGCCGCGTGGACCGCCTCGACCAGTTCGCCCTCGTGGTTGGTCTGGGTGTGCTCGAGGTGGTAGCCGAGCGCGGTGGCGGCCTGTCGCGCCGTGGCGACGTGGTCGTCGAGGGTCTCGGTCCCGTAGACCTCGGGTTGGCGCTCGCCCGAGCAGGTCGAGGTTGGGCCCCGACAGCAGCACGATGGTCCCGGCTCCGCTCATGCTCGTTCCCCGCCTCCGTTCCCGCTCCATCTCCGCCAGGGTAGCCACCACCTCGTCGGGATCGATGCCCGGCACCGGCTCGACTCCGTCCGGCCCGTCGAGGACGAAGGTGAGGTCGCGACGGGCCTTCTTGTCCCGGCCCATGAAGGCGACCAGCCGTTGCGGGTCGCACCCCGTCGGGCAGCCGCGGCGACAGGTCGAAGCGCCCGACGACCTGCCGGTGCAGTCGGACCCGGTCCTCGTCGATCCGGCCCAGCCGGCGGGCGAGGAGCGCGGCGAACACCAGCCCGACGGCCACCGCCTCCCCGTGCGCGCAGGCCGGTGCCGGCACGGTCGTCGAAGGCGGCGGCCTCGAGGGCATGGGCGAGGGTGTGGCCGTAGTTGAGGACCACCCGCCGCCGCCCCTCCCGCTCGTCGGCGGCCACCACGTCGGCCTTGGCCCGGGCACACGCGGCCACCTGCTCGTCGAGGGGCAGCTCCAGCAGTGCGGCCCCGTCGGGCACCGCCACGCCGGGGGTGCCGGCGAGCAGGGCGTACTTGGCCATCTCGCCGCGGCCCGAGGCCCACTCACGCGGGGGCAGGGTGGCGAGCGCGTCGGTGTCGCAGAGCACCGCCCTCGGTTGCCAGAACGCCCCCACCAGGTTCTTGCCCTCGGGCAGGTTGACCCCGGTCTTGCCGCCGATGGCCGCGTCGACCTGGGCCGAGCAGGGTGGTGGCCACGTTGACATAGGGCGTGCCCCGGTGGAAGACGGCCGCCGCGAACCCGGCCACGTCGGTGACCACGCCTCCGCCCACCGCCACCACCACGTCGGAACGGCTCATCCCGGCACGGGCGAAGCTCGCGGCAGAGCCGCTCGACCACCGCGCAGCGACTTGGCCCCCTCCCCGTCGGGCACCTCGAGGACGGTGGTGGGCAGCCCCGGCTCGACGTCGAGCTCGATGCCGACCTGGGTCACGACGGCGGCCCGGGCGGCCCGGGGCGCCACCGCCGCCACCGTGTCGGCCAGCCGGTGACGGGCTCCCGCGCCGACCACCACCTCGTAGCGCCGGTCGCCGAGCTCGACGGGGACGGTCCTCACGGCTCTCGACCCGGCGCCGATGCCGGCGTCGACCACGGCCGGGTCGGCGAGCACCCGGTCGACGACCTGGGCCGGCGAGAGGTCGTCGACGTCGACGGTCACCGCCGCCACCGAGGCGTAGAGCGTCCGGCGCTCCCGCGTCCAGGCGGGCCAGCACGGCGGGCGGGTCGTCGTCGAGGAGCGGGCGGCCGCTGCCGTCGCCGACCCGCCGGGCCAGCAGGGACGGGTTCGGCCCGCAGCCACACCACGGTGCCCGACTGGGCCAGCAGCCGGCGGTTGGCCGGCCGAGAGGACCACGCCGCCGGCGGCCGACACCACCACCGGGTCGGCACCGCTCAGCGCTTCGCCCAGCACCCGGGACTCGACGGCCCGGAAGGCCGGCCTCCCCCTCGCTCGGCGAAGAGCTCGGGAACGGTCCGTCCGGTGGCCGCCTCCACCTGGGCGTCCGAGTCGAGGTAGCCCCAACCGAGCCGCTCGGCCAGCAGGCGTCCCGACGGTGGTCTTGCCCGCTCCCATCATGCCCACCAGGATGATCCGCTCAGCCATCGCCGGCCGGCACGGGTGCGGCGGACGGCGTCTCGCCCAGGGTGGCGAGGTAGGCCGAGATGGTTGCGCCGGAACTCCTCGACCGAGTCGCCGCCGAACTTGCGCAGGGCCTCCGCGGCCAGCACCAGGGCGACCATGGTCTCGGCCACCACGCCCATGGCCGGCACGGCGGTGACGTCGGTGCGCTCCTTGAACGAGACGGTGGCCTCCTTCGACACCACGTCGACGGTGCCGAGCGTGGGCCGGTTGAGGGTGGCGAGCGGCTTCATCGAGGCCCGGACCACGATCGGCCCGCCGGTCGACATGCCTCCCTCGACGCCTCCGGCCCGGTGGGTGTCCCGGACGTAGCCGCCGCCGAGCCGGCCCGGGGCCGACCCCGCAGCCAGCTCCTCGCCGGTCGGCCACCCGGATGGCGTCGTGGGCCGCCGAGCCCCGCCGGGCGGCCAGTTCGAGGCCGTCGCCGAGCTCGACCGCCTTGACGGCCTGGATGCTCATGAGCGCCTGGGCCAGGGAGGCGTCGAGCCGGCGGTCCCAGTGCACGTGGCTGCCGAGCCCGACCGGGACCCCGTAGGCGACGACCTCGGCCACCCCGCCGAGCGAGTCGCCGTCCTTGGCCGCGGCCTTGACCGCCGCGACCATGCGGGGCTCGGCCTCGGGATCGCCGCACCGGACCGGCGACTCGTCCACGGCGAGCAGCTGGTCGAACGTCGGCAGGGCGCCGCGCTCGGGCCCGCTCGCCACCGAGCTCCACGATGTGGCTGAGCACGTCGATCCCGATCTGCCCCAGCAGGAGCTTGGCCACCGTTCCCGCCGCCACCCGGGCGGCCGTCTCCCGGGCCGAGGCCCGCTCGAGCACGTCGCGGGCGTCGTCGAGCCCGTACTTGAGCATTCCCGACAGGTCGGCGTGGCCGGGCCGGGGCTGGGTCAGCACCTTGGCGGGCAGCCCCGGGTCGGGCGACATCTCGCTCTCCCACTTGGGCCACTCGGTGTTGGCGATCTCGATGGCGATCGGGGATCCGATGGTCCGGCCGTGGCGGATGCCGCCGAGCAGGGTGACCTCGTCGGCCTCGAACCGCATCCGGGGGCCGCGGCCGAAGCCGAGCCGCCGTCGGGCCAGCCCCCGCTGGATGTCGCTCCGCCGTCACGAGCAGCCCGGCCGGCACCCCCTCGACGACGACCACCAGGGCGCGCCCGTGGGATTCGCCGGCGGTGAGGAAGCGCAGCATCCAGGCAAATCTACCCGGGGGTCGATCGGCGGCCCGGCACGCCGGCCCCCGGACGGCGGCCTCGTCCCGGACGCCCAGACCTCGGCGTACGGTCAGCCGGCGGCGTGGAACAGGTCGTGGGCCAGCGGTCCTCCCCAGAACACGGCGATCGCCGCCCCGGCGGACAGGGAGGGCGCGAACGGGATGCGGGTCCGCCGCCCGGCGCCGGAGACGAGCATCAGGCACAGGCCGAAGACCATCCCGATCACGAAGCCGGCCAAGAAGGCCACGTAGGCGTGGAGCAGGCTCAGGTAGCCGACGGTGAGACCGATGGCGCCGGCCAGCCGGACGTCGCCGAACCCCATGCCGCGGGGGACGAACCACCAGAGGGTGAAGAAGACGGCGAAGGCCACCGCCCCGGCGATGGCCGCTCCGGTCAGGTGCGCCGAAGGAGTGGTCGACGGCGGCGCTCACGACGAGCAGGGGGACGACGAGGGCCAGCGCCCCGTAGACGATCCACCGGGGGACCAGCCGGTGGGAGAGGTCGGTGCATCGAGACCACCACCAGCATGGCGAAGAAGACGCAGAACGGGGCGAGGACGAGGTCGGCTCCGAAGTGGGCGGCGGCCCCCCCGAACAGGGCCCCGGTGACGAGGGCGGCGGCGGCGGTCCGGACCGGCGGCCGGTCCCACCGGGGCGAGGTCCACCGAGGCGGCGGCGTCCGGATCGTCCGAGTCGTCGACGTCGGCCGCCCGCCAGGCGTCGGTCGCGGCTCCCTCGAGCTGGGTCAGGGCACCGGCATGCCCGTCCTGCGCCTCGACGGCGGCCGGCGCGCGGGGACTCGACGGCGCGGCGGCGTTCGTCCTCGGCCCGGCTCCGGTCGGCCAGCCGCTGGCCCACCGGGTCCAGTGCCCCGCCGCGGCGAGGCCGGCGAGCGACGCTCCGGCGACCAGCAGCGAGTCCACGACCGCACGGTACCGGACGCAGGCGCCGGACGGGGTGCACCTGGACCGGATCGCCGGGGGCACGTCACCGGGCGAGCATCACCGGAGGCGCATCGCCGCGCCGGGCGGCGCCGCTGGCCGGCGGCGCTCAGCCGGCGGCGGGCTCGTAGTAGGGGTTGGTCCCTTCGGCGTGGTCGGTGACGTCGACGATGTCGCCGATGTCGGGGATCGCCTCGCGGAGGATGACCTCGATCCCCTGGGACAGGGTGGCCCGGGCCATGCCACAACCCTGGCACCCTCCGCTGAGGCGGAGGTAGACCGACGCGCTCCTCGACGGCCACCAGGTCGGCCCGGCCCCCGTGGGCGGCGATGGCTCGGATTGACCTGCTCGTCGAGGACGGACACCACCCGCTGGACCAGCGGGTCCGACAGGTCGAGGTCGGCCGCCAGGTTCGGCGCCCTGCCCGGTCGGGACGGTGGTGTGTTGGGGTTGACGATCACCAGCCCGCCGTCGCCCGAGGCATCGGTGGCGAAGTCGAGGGTGGCGCCCCGGAGCCGGTCCACGCTCGCCTCGGGAACGACCACCGGCAGCTCGTCGTCGTGCTGCACCACGTCGCCGGCGCCGGCATCGGCCAGCGCCTGGAAGTACATGTCGTAGGCGTAGGCGCCGCCCTGCTCGCCGCTGACCTCGAGCCACAGCGCCAGGCTGTCCGAGTCCGCCTCGTTGGCGAGCACCTCGAGCACGGTCGCCCGCGCCTCGGGGGTCATGGTCAGCACCGCTTGGAGAGTGTCACGGTCGTCGTCCATGCCTGTCATCATAAGGGCGTGGGAGCTCCCGACGTTTCCGCCGCCCCGGAGGCCCACGAGTGGGTCAGCTTCGACGACCCCGACGAGGACCGGACCTGGCTGTTCGACGTCACCTTCCTGGCCAGCTCCTGGAAGTGCATCTTCGGCCAGGGGTGCCAGGGGGTGCTGACCGAAGCGGCACCCGAGCTCGAACAGGGCTGCTGCTCCTACGGCGCCCACTTCACCGGCAAGAAGGACGCCCGCGCCGTCGAGCGGGCCGCAGCCGGTCTCACCCCCGACGCTCTGGCAGTTCCACAAGCGCGGGCAGAAGGGTGTGGTCAAGCGGCGGCCCGACGGCGAGCTCGCCACCCGGATGGTCGACGGGGCCTGCATCTTCCTCAACCGTCCCGGGTTCTCCGGCGGTACCGGCTGCGCGCTCCACCAGGCGGCCGAGGCGGCAGGGACGCAGCCACGTGGAGTTCAAGCCCGAGGTGTGCTGGCAGCTCCCGCTGCGCCGCGAGGACGAGACCTCGCCCGACGGGCACGTGACCTCGGTCGTGCGGCAATGGGACCGCCGCCACTGGGGCGAGGGCGGGAGCCGAGTTCCACTGGTGGTGCACCGAGGACCCCGAGGCCTTCGTCGGGCACGAGCCGGTCTACGTGAGCATGCGGACCGAGCTCGAGGCGATGGCCGGTCGCCCGGGTCTACCGCAAGCTCGCCGGCTACCTCGATCGGCGCACCGCCCCGCGCGGCCAGGTCACCCTCCTCCCCCACCCTGCCGTCCGCCGTTGAGGCCGTCCGTCGTCAGGACCGTCCGACCGGTTCAGGGCCGTCCGCGCAGCCGCGCCGGCGTTACTCGGCCAGCGGATCGTCCTCGGCGCCCGACTCTTCGCGCGGCACCGTCCCGAGGATCTCGTCGTAGTCGTCCTCGGTCGCCAGGCACCACGACGCGTGCGTGTCGTCGGGCTCGGCCCCGCACTCGGGGCACCGCCGGTTGTCCGTCGCGACCGACCGCTTCAGACTGCGCGCCTCTTCGAAGCGGCGATGGCGTCCCTTCTTCACGGAAACTACTCCTTGCCCCACCAGGGTGGGCATGGGCCCCCCGCTGCAACGACCACCGAGGGCACCACCGATCACCAGTGCGTCCAGTGTAGTGCCGGGCCCTCGTCGGCCGGCGCGCACCGCCACCGGTACGATCGGGACCGTGGCCGACGAATTCGATCCCCAGGCCATGGTGGAACGGTTCCGGGCGAGGGCGGCCGCGGTGCGGAACCGGGGGCTCCCCCCGGTCGAGGGTCCCGACCGCGAGCGCTTCAAGCAACAGGCCCAGGCCGACTACATGGACTTCGCCATGGTCGGCGATGCCGAGCCGAGCCTCGAGGACGGGATCCTCACCCTCCGCATCGACCTGCGGCCGGGTTCCTGAGGCCGGCCCCGGAGCGGCGCGTGGGGCCCGTCGGGCGCAGCGCCGGGTCAGCCGCCGTAGCTCATCCGGGTGTCCTCCATGCGGAGCACCTCCGGCCCGCCGGCACCCGTCGACGAAACCCCGCCGGACGCCGGCGTCGACCACCTCGCCGACGCAGAGGACGTGGCTGGCCCCACCGGCGACCCCGGCTCGCCGGCCCGTCCCAGGTGCAGACCTCTCGCAGCGCGCAGGCCAGCCAGGCCGACGGCAGCAGACAGGCAGGGCAGACCACCCGCCACCTCGTGGACCGGTTCGCCCCGCATCGAGGTCACCGCGCCCGACGCGATCGCGGGTCACCGCGTCGACCGGCTTCACGAACTTGCGGACGAGAGCCCGGTCCTCCCGGGACAGCACGCTGACCGAGAACCCGCCGCCCTGCTCGACGAGACCGCGGGTCACGGCGGCGCTCTCGACGGACAGCGCCACCAGCTTGGGCGAGGTGGCGACCTGCATGACCCAGTTGGCGGTCATCAGGTTGACGCGGTCGCCGGCGCGGCTGCCGACCACGAACAGACCGGTGGGCATCGACCAGAGCACCCGGCGGCGCAGGCGGTCGTACTCGTCGGGGTCACGGCCCGCGGGGACGGGGCCCGTCTCGTCGTCCCGATCGTCGGCACCGGCGACCTCAGCCCGCGAAGGGGTCGCCGGTGTCGGCCGGGCGGGTGGTCGACGTCGACGGTGGGTGTCCGGTGACGAGGGTGATCCGCGCCACCGCCGCGGCGAGCTGCGACGCCAGCCGCGGAGCGCTCGCGGGCCGAGCGGGCGAGCAGGGCGGTGTTCCCGCCGGCGCCGGCGTAGCAGTCGTCGCCGGCCGAGGCGGCGTCCTCGTACGCCGCGTCGAGATCGTCGGTGAGGACCGTGTCGGGAGTGGGCAGGTTGCCGATGGCCGTCCCGGCGTCGGTGGTGAGCAGGGCGCAGACCGTCTTGACGGCTGCCGGCGGGTCGTGACGGGCCAGGGTCTGGTCCACGTTGGCGGCGTCCACCCGCAGCGTCCCGATGGCGGCCCCCCCCCGCCGCCCGACACCCAGGTCGCCACCCGGGCGGCCGGCGGCCCGGACTGCTCCTGCCCGGCGCAGCCGCCGAGGAGCGGTCGCCCCGCCACCACCGCAGCAGCGACCAGTGCCGACCGGAGATGTGCGAGCCGGGCGCCGGGCGCCCGACCGCGGGCGCCGCCCACTAGACCGCGAACCCGGTCCGGTCGGGACGCCAGGAGGGATCGAGCTGGGCGAGGAACTGGGCGCACCGCTCCTCTTCGTCGGCCTCGCCGATGGCCGCCGGCGCTGGTGCGCAGCCCGTCGAGGCACCGCAGGAACCCGCGGTTGGACCCGTGGTCCCACCGGACGTACCCCGAACCCTTCCATCCGCGCCCGGCGGAGGGCGTCGAGCCCGCGGTGGTAGCCGACCCGGAAGCAGGCGTAGGCCTCGACGTCGTCCCGGGCCAAGGACCCGAGGGCGGCCCAGGCCGCCGACGACCGGGGCGCCGCCCGGACCACGTCGGAGACGGCATGGCGGCGTCGGTCCTCGGGCTGGGCCGAGCGCGTCCTCGAGCCGGGCGACGATCGACGGCGGATCCTCGGGCAGCACCGTCTCGGGCACGCCGCCGGTCAGCCGCACCGGCGAGCCGCCGCCCGTCGGTGAGCCATCGCAAAGGTGAGTCCTGCGATCGCCCGTCAGCGGGGTCCATGGCGGCTCAGTGTAGGGCCGAGGCCCGAGCTCACTCGAAGCTGACCAGGTGGTAGTCCTTCTTGCCGCGGCGCAGCACGAGGTAGCGGTCGGACAGCAGGTCGCCGGCCCGATCGACCGGTCGGCGTCGTCCGCCTGGCGGTCGTTGACGTAGGCCCCGCCCTGTTCGACGGTGCGCCGGGCCTGGCTCTTCGAGCTGGCCAGCCCGGTCTCGACCAGCAGCTCGACGAGCGATGTCCCCGACCCGTCCAGCCGCGAGCGCGGCAAGGTCGTCGAGGGGGCGTCGGCGAAGGCATCGAGGATCGACCGCTCGTCCAGCCGGGCCAGCTCCCCGCCGAACAGGGCGGCGGCCGTGCGCTCGGCCCGGGCCGTCTCCTCCTCCCCGTGCACCAGCGTGCACACCCTGCGGGCCAGCTCGCGCTGCGCCTCGCGCCGCTCCGGCCGTTGTCCGGTGGCCAGATCGAGCTCGAGGATGGCCTCGTGCGAGAGGTCGGTGAAGTAGCGGAGGTACGCCCCGACGACGGCGTCCTCGGTGCGCAGGAAGAACTGGTAGAGCTGATAGGGACTCGTCCGTCCGCGGGTCCAGCCACACCGTTCCGGCCTCCGTCTTGCCGAACTTGGAGCCGTCGGCCTGCAGCACCAGCGGCGTGGTCAGGCCCCACACCTCGGCGTGGCGGACCCGCCGCACCAGATCGACGCCCATGGTGATGTTGCCCCACTGGTCGCTGCCCCCGAGCTGGAGGCGGCAGCCGAAGGCGTCGAACAGGTGGAGGAAGTCGAGAGCCTGCAGGAGCATGTAGCTGAACTCGGTATAGGAGATCGACCGCTCGGGTGCCGAGAGCCGCGACCGGACCGTGTCCTTGGCCACCATCTGGTTGACGGTGAAGTGCTTCCCGATGTCGCGCAGGAAGTCGAGGAGGCGCAGCGTCCGCGAGCCAGTCGGCGTTGTCGACGAGGACCGCCGCCGTGTGTGCTCGCACCTCCGAAGTCGAGGAAGGCCCGGAGCTGGGCCCGGATCGCCTCGGTGTTGGCCCTCAGCTGGTCGGCGCTGAGCAGCGCCCGCTCCTCCGACTTGCCGCCGGGATCGCCGACGAAGCCGGTCCCGCCCCCGGCGAGGACGATGGGCCGGTGACCGGCGCGCTGGAGCCGGCCGCAGCGTGCACATCTGGAGGAGGTGGCCCGACGTGGAGGCTGTCGGCGGTGGGGTCGAAACCGGTGTAGGCGGTGAGCCCGCCGCCGTCGAGGCGGTCCTCGACCAACGGGTCGGTGAGCTGATGGACGAGTCCGCGGAAGCGGAGGTCCTCGACGAGCGCCGGCACGACGTCAGCCTGCCACGTCGACGGCGGCGATCCGGGCCGGTCCGCTACCATCGCGGAACTCCCGCGACCGATCCGCGGCCGGCCGCGCCGGCGCGGCGGTCACCTGGCGGCGAGCCGGACGCCAGGGTCGGGAGCCACACAGCCGGACGCCAGGGCCGGGAGCCACACGGCAGGGCGAGGAGCCATGACGGTCAATCCGTACCTCCACGGAAACTACGCGCCGGTGCTCGAGGAGCGCAGCGACGACCACGAGCTCCCGGTCACCGGGTTCATCCCCCCCGACCTCGACGGCCGCCTCCTGCGCAACGGCCCCAACCCGGCGGTCGTCCCGGCGGACGAATCGGCCTACCACTGGCTCGGCGGGGACGGGATGATCCACGCCATCTCCCTCGGAGGCGGCAAGGCCCGCGGCTACCGCAACCGCTGGGTGCGGACCCGGGCCCTGGCCGCAAAGCTCGGCACCGAGGCGCCGAGGGGGCCCCACGAGCCGTTCGACGGGCCGGCCAACACCCACGTCATCCGCCACGCCGGCACCACGCTGGCTCTGGCCGAGTCGGGCTTCCCGCACGCGCTCTCCGACGATCTGGGTGCCGCCCGGGTGCACGACTTCGACGGCGGGCTGTCCTCGCCGATGACGGCGCACCCGAAGGTCGACCCCGAGGGCGGCGAGCTGATCTTCTTCGGCGGCGACGTCTTCGGTCCACCCTTCCTCCGCTACCACGTCGCCGACGGGAGCGGCGCGCTCGTCCGCACCGAGGAGATCGACATTCCGCGGGCCGTGCTCATGCACGACTTCGGGGTCACCGCCACCCGGGTGGTCTTCGCCGACCTCCCCGTCGTGTTCGACCTCGACCTCGTCGCCGAAGGGAACGCCTTCCCCTACCGCTGGATGCCCGAGGCCGGCGGACGGATCGGCGTGATGCCGCGGTCGGGCGGCAACGCCGAGGTCGGGTGGATCGGGATCGACCCGGTGTACGCGCCGCACGTGGTCAACGCCTACGACGTCGGCGACTCGGTGGTCATGGACGTCATCCGCTACGACTCCTTCGCCGACACCGGCCCCGGGGAGGCGATGGCGTCGGGGCTGCCGGTCCTCGCCCGCTGGACCGTCGATCCGGCCGCCGGCCGGGTGACCGAGCAGCTCCTCGACGACACACCGGTCGAGCTGCCCCGCATCGACGAGCTGGTCGCGGGACGGCGCCACCGCCATGGCTACTGCGCCCGGCTCGGCGCCCGGGCGGACCAGCCCGAGCTCCACGGACTGGTCCAGTACGACCTGCAGCGTGAGCGGGCGGTCCGGTTCGACCCGGGCGAGCACCGGTCCCCGGGCGAGCCGGTCTTCGTGCGGGCCGCCGACGGCCGGAGCGACGACGAAGGGTGGGTCCTGAGCGTGGTGTTCGATGCGGCCCGCGGTGCGAGCGACCTCGTCATCCTCGACGGCACCGCCTTCGCCGGCCCGCCCGTGGCCACGGTCCACCTCCCGGCGCGGGTGCCGAACGGGTTGCACGGCTCGTGGGTGGCGACCGGGACCTGAGCGCCGGGGCCGCCCGGGCCGAACCGGCGGTGCCACCAACTCCGAGCCCGGACATGGGAGCATGGCTGTTCCGACACCGGCGTCCCCCCGCCGCCCCGGCCCCGGTGGCAGCGGACGAGACAGGGGACGAGACAGGACAGCCGGGCCAGCCGGCCCCGATCCCCCACCGTGCCAACCAACGACCCGCCGCCCCGCCGGTCCCGGCCATCGGGACAGGCCCCCTCGGCCTCCACCGGCCGACCGAGGGCCACCTCGCCGTCGCCTTCGTCTCCGTCGCCCCGCCGGGAGTTCCCCGGTCCGATCCTCGGCGGGCACGTCGCCGTCCCGACCCGCCGCGAGCGCCGCAAGGCGAGGAGGAGGCGGCGCCGGCCGGGCCAGCGGATCCTCCGCGGCGCCATCGCCCTCGTCGTCGTGGTGGTGCTGGTGGCCGCCCTCGGGTACGGGTACTTCCGCTACGAGTGGAGCAAGGTCTCCTCCAGTCCCTGCGACACCTGTGTGGCGGCGGCCAACGGGCAGCCCTACAACGTCTTGCTGATCGGCTCCGACAGCCGCGCCGGCGAGACGGCGGCGCAGGCTCTGCAATTCGGCTCGGCCACCACCGCCGGCGGCCAGCGCAGCGACACCATCAAGATCGTCCACGTGGACCCCGAGGCCGGGACCGCCTCGTCGCTGTCCATCCCCCGCGACACCTACGTCACCCTGTCGGGGATGTCGGCCGACAGCCAGCTGTCGAGGAGCAACAAGATCAACGCCGCCTTCGCCAACGGGCCCGACGCCCTGATCCAGACGATCCAGAACACCTTCGGCATCCCGATCAGCCATTACATCGTGATCAGCTTCTTCGGCCTGCAGGACGCCGTCAACGCGCTCGGGGGGATCAGCATGGACCTGCCCTACCCGGTGCGAGATCACAACCTGGACACCGGGGTCAACGAGTCCGGCCTCGCCATCGACCAGACCGGGTGCCAGGTCCTCGACGGCCAGCAGGCGCTGGCGCTGTCGCGGTCCCGGTACTTCGAGTACTACGCCGGAGGGCGCTGGATCCAGGACCCGAGCTCCGACCTCGGTCGCATCCAGCGCCAGAACCTGATCATCTCGGCCGCCATCGACAAGGCCAAGTCCTCGGTCTACAACCCCATCCGGGTCAACGCCCTCCTGACCTCGGTGGTCCACGACTTCAGCAAGGACGACGGGCTCACCCCGGGTGACCTCTACGGACTGGCCGAGCGCTACCACGCCTTTTCGGGATCCCAGCTCCAGGCCTACACGCTCCCCACGGCGGGAGCCACCTCGTCGGTGGCGGGGTCGGTGGAGGTGGTCCAGCCCGACGAGGCGGCCGCCATGATCAGCCAATTCCTCGGCGGGTCGGTCGGGACCATCACCACGCCGCCCCTCGATTCCTACGGCCGGCCCATGGACCTGCCGGTCGGCACCACCACGACCACCGCCCCGCCGGCCCCGACCTCCTCGCACCCGGGCACGACCGGTGCCGCCCCGGCCGCCCCGGCCATCCCGCCCTACGACCCGCGTCCCTGCTGACCCCGGCCTCCGCCGGCCTCGACGGCGGCCACCACGGCCCGGTCGACGTCGCGGTGGACGACCACGTTGTCGGCCCGTGCGGGCAGGCGGACCCGGATGACCGAGGGACCGGGCCGGGCCAGGTGCCGCGCCAGCGTCTCCTCCAGGCCCGCCGACCGGCGTTCCGAGCCGAGGTCGTCCACCGGCCAGCCGAACCCGGCGGCGACCTCGGCGACGTCGGTCGACTGGGGGGTGGCGAAGAGCTCGTCGAACTGGGCCGGTCCGAGCCTCGAGGCCACCTCGAGGAAGGAGAAGATCCCGCCGCCGGCGTTGTCCGCCACCACCACGGTCAGATCCGGGGCGAAGCCCTCGGCACGGACCAGCGCCGACACGTCGTGGAGGAAGGCCAGGTCACCGACCAGGGCGACCGTCGGCCCGGGCCCGGCGAGCGCCACCCCGAGGGCCGTCGACACGACGCCGTCGATGCCGTTGACCCCGCGGTTGACCAGGACCCGGGGTGGGTCGGGACGGCACGCTCCGTAGGCCTCCACGTCGCGGACGGGCCTCGACGCCGACACCACCAGGGACGACCCGCCGGGCACCGCGGCGACCAGCCGCCGGGCCAGCGACGGCTCGGTGAGGGGTACCGGCGGCCGTCCGGAACCCGTGCCGAGCACGACGTCGAGGGCACGCTGGGCCTGGCTCTCGGCCCGGCGCCAGTCCTCCTGCCACCGTCGGCGCTCCCCGTCGCGAGCAGGCCCCGGCCCGCCGTCCCCGCCGACCCCGGCGACCCCGGCGTCCCCGGCGACCCCGGCGACCAGCGCCGTACAGAAGGCAGTGGGATCGGCCGCCAGGTTGGTGCCGACGTGGCGGGCGGGATCCGACCACCGGCCATGGGGGTCGACCGCCACCGAGCGGGCGCCCGCAGCCGCCGCCCGGCCGAGGAACTCGCCCACCGAACGGGAGAGCCACCGGTCCCCGAGGTGGAGCACGCTGTCGGGCCGGTGGGCCTCGGCGAAGCGGCCGGACCGGAGGATCCCGTCGGCGGCCGCCACCACCACCGCCGCCTCGTTCGCCGACCGCAGTCCCGAGCGGGGATCGGCGAGGATCGGCCACCCGAGCGCTTCGGACAGCTCGAGCACGGCCCCGGGGTCGGCGATCCCGCCTGTCCCCCCTCCGGCCACCACCAGGCCCCGAGCCGCCTTTGCCCATCCCCGCTCCACGAGATCGGCCACCCATCCCTCCGGTGGCTGGCGCCGCCCCGCCGTCACCGCGTGCCAGGGCTCCCCACCGGCGCGGCCCGGGCTCGGTCCGCCGGCGCGGCCCGCCTCTCCGATCAGCGGCTCACGGAACGGCAGGTTGAGATGGACGGGTCCCGGTCCGTCCGGGCCCGCGGTCGAGGCGGCCACCAGCCGGGCGGCCAGCGAGCGCCACATCCCCCGGCCCCCGGGCTCGGGGACCCCGGGGTCACCGAACCACCGCACGGCCCCGCCGAACAGGCGGGTCTGGTCGATGGTCTGGTCGGCCCCCACGTCGTGCAGCTCGGGCGGCCGGTCGGCGGTGCAGACGATGACCGCCACCCGGGCGCGGTCGGCCTCGACCACGGCGGCGTGGAGCTCGACCGCCGCCGTCCCGCTGGTGGTGAGCACGACGGCCGGGCGGCCGGTGACCAGCCCGATGCCGAGGGCGGTGAACCCGGCCGAGCGCTCGTCGAGGCGGACGTGCACCGCCACGCCGGGGTGGGCGGCCAGCGCCAGGGCGAGGGGCGCCGAGCGCGAGCCCGGGCACACCACGGCGTGGGTCACGCCCGAGCGGGCCAGCTCGTCGACCACCGTGGCGGCGAACGCGGCCTGGACGTCGGCCGTCCCCGGACCGCTAACGGCCATGGTTAGGCTCGGCGGGGCCGGCATGCCACCTCCTCCCACTCCCCCGCCGCCGGCCCGCTCCGGCCCCGGGACCACCCTCGGGACCGACACGTCCGGCACCGGCGGCCGGCTCGTGCTGGCCCACGGCTTCACCCAGACCGGCCGGGTCTGGGGGTCGCTCGACACCCGGTTGGCCCTCGACCACCAGGTGGTCCGGGTCGACCTGCCCGGCCACGGCCGGTCGGGCGAGGTGCGGGCGGATCTCCCGACGGGAGCCGGGCTGCTGGGCGACGCCGGAGGGCGGGCCGCCTACCTCGGATACTCGATGGGGGCGCGGTTCTGCCTGCACCTGGCTCTCGCCCGTCCCGGGCTGGTCGAGCGGCTGATCCTCGTCTCGGGCACCGCCGGCATCGACGACCCGGCCGAGCGGCTGGAGCGGCGGCGGTCCGACGAGGCCATGGCCGACGAGCTGGACCCCGGCGACGACCGTCCGCCCCTCCCGGTGGCCTCGTTCCTGGACCGCTGGCTGGCCGGGCCGTTGCTGGCCGGGATCGAGCCGGCGGCGGGCGGGCTGCCCGAGCGGTTGACCAACACCGGGGCCGGGCTGGCCTCGAGCCTCCGCCTGGCCGGCACCGGCACCCAGGCCCCCGCTGTGGTCCTCCCTGGGCCGGCTGGAGATGCCGGTGCTGGTCGTCACCGGCGAGCACGACGCCAAATTCGGCTCCCTCGGCCACCGGCTGGCGCGGTCCATCGGGCCCAACGCCGATCCACGCCGTGGTGCCCGGCGCCGGGCACGCGCCCCACCTCCAGCACCCCGACACGGTGGCGGAACTGGTCCGCCGTCACCTCGCCGGGGCCGCCCCGGGCTGAACCCGGGGTCACAGGACCCAGAGCCAGAGGGCGACGGCCACCAGCACGCCACCGGCCAGCTGCAGCCGACCGGTGGCAGCCAGCACCGGCACCAGCGCACCGCCCTCGGCGCCGCGCTCGACCAGCCGGACCGGTGCCACCGCCAGGGGCACGGCGGCGAGCGGGAGGAAGGCGGACCCCGGGTGGGCGGCGCTCAGCGCGCCCGACACCGACACCAGCCCCCAGACGGCACAGGCGGCGAAGGGGAGCGCCACGCACAGCGTGTAGAGCCGCCCGGCATGGCGACGGCCGAGCCTCACAGCCAGGGTCCGCTTGCCCGCCGCCGCATCGCCCGCCAGGTCCCGGAGGTTGTTGGCGAGCAGCAGGGCGGCGGCGAGCAGCCCGAGACCCGCCCCGACCGCCCACACCACCGCCAGGTCGAGGCGGAGGGTCTCGACGTAGAACGTCCCGACCGTCGCCACCAGCCCGAAGAAGACGAACACGAACGCCTCGCCCCAGCCGGCATATCCGTAGGGACGGGGACCGCCGGTGTAGAGCCAGCCCGCCGCCAGGCAGGCCGCACCGACGACCAGGACCCACCACGAGGTCCGCCAGGCGAGCACCAGCCCGCACACGGCGGCCACCCCGAAGCAGCCGAGGGCCGCCCGGCGCACCGCCCCGGGCCGAGCCAGGCCCGACGCCACCAGCCGGACGGGACCGACCCGTTGGCGGTCGGTACCCCGGACGCCGTCGGAGTAGTCGTTGGCGTAATTGGTCCCGACCTGGACGGCCAGCGCCACCACCAGGGCGCCGAGCGCCCGCCACCAGCTTCCGGCCGGCACGGCGTGGCGGGCCGCGCCGTGCAGCGGATGGGCCGCCGCCGTACCCGCCAGCACCGGCACCAGGGCGGCGGGCAGGGTCCTCGGACGGGCCCCCAGCATCCAGTACCGCAACGGTCCGGGTCGCGGGCGGACGGGAACCGGAGCGACCATTCGACCATTCACTCCTAGAGTCGGGACTCACACGGTCGGCCTAGGCTACCCGCATGCCGGAGCTGCGGGCCCTCGACCTGCCGGCCGGGCCGGCGTTCGTCGACGCCCTGAGGTCGGCCTGGGAGGCGGGGGACGCCGTCCTGCCCCTGGATCGACGCCTGCCCCCGGCGTCCGCCGCCCGCATGCTCGAGGCGCTCCGCCCTTCGGTCCTGGTCGACCGGGACGGGACTCACCGCCGCCACGGCGGGCGACCGACCGAGGCCGGCGATGCACTGGTCGTCGCCACCAGCGGGACGACCGGGGAACCGAAAGGTGTGGTCCTCACCCATGCCGCCGTCCGGGCCTCGGCGCTCGCCACCTCGGCGCGCCTCGACGTCGACCCGGGCCGCGACCACTGGGTCGCCTGCCTCCCGCTGGCCCACGTCGGCGGCCTGTCGGTCGTCACGAGGGCGCTCGTCACGGGCACGCCCTGCACCGTGCTCGAGGGGTTCGACGCCGCCGAGGTCGCCCGCCTCGGCCGGTCGGGGGCCTCCCTGGTCTCGCTGGTGCCCACCGCGCTCGGTCGCACCGACGTCTCGGGCTACCGCGCCGTGCTGGTGGGCGGGTCCGCCCCGCCCGCGGCGCCGCCGCCCAATGTCGTCACCACCTACGGCCAGACCGAGACCGGTTCGGGCGTGGTCTACGACGGCTGGCCGATCGACGGCGCCGAGGTCGGGTTGGGCGACGGCCGGGGACGGGGGGGCGAGGACGAGATCCTGGTGCGCGGTCCGATGGTGATGTGCCGCTACCGGGACGGGTCCGATCCACGCCTCGCCGACGGGTGGCTGCCCACCGGTGACGCCGGTCGCATCGACCCCGACGGTCGCCTGCACGTGTTCGGCCGCCGGGCCGAGGTCATCGTGACCGGCGGCGAGAAGGTCTGGCCGGCGCCGGTGGAGCAGGCGCTCGCCCGATCACCGGCGGTGGCCGAGGCCGCCGTCTGGAAGCGGCCCGACCCCGAGTGGGGCGAGCGGGTGGTGGCCTACGTGGTGGCGGCCGACCCGGCCGCCCCGCCGGAGCTGCCAGCCCTGCGCGAGCTCGTCTCGGCCGAGGTCGCACCGTGGGCCGCCCCCCGGGAGCTGGTGCTCCTCGGCGCGCTCCCGACGACCACCGGCGGCAAGGTGGTCCGGCACCGGCTGCCGCCGGCTGAACCGGCCCGAGCTGCGCCGCCTGGCCTGAACTGGCCCGAGCTGCGCCACTCGCCCGAGTGGGGCCCGATCTGGCCCGAGTTGCCGCCACGGCGTCCTCGAGCGGCCATCAGGTGACCCCGCCGCTGGCGATGCACCGGGCCCCGCCGTCGATGACCAGGGTGTGGCCGGTGATCCACGAGGCGGCGTCCGAGCACAGGAACAGCGCGGCGTCGGCGATGTCGTCGGGTCGGCCCAGGCGACGCGAGGGGGAGGCGCCGGGCGATGGACTCCTCGCCGCGCTCCCACAGGGCGCGGGCGAACTCCGTCTTGACCAACCCGGGGGCCAGGGCGTTGACCCGGACCTTCGGGCCGAGCTCGCCGGCGAGCTGGCTGGTCAGGTGGATGACCGCCGCCTTGGTCACGTTGTACCAGCCGATGCCCGCACTCGACCGACAGGCCGCCGACCGAGGCGAGGTTGAGGACGGTGCCGCCCGTCTCGGACATGCCGGCGCGCCACGCCGCCTGCACCCATTCGAGATAGCCCGACTGGTTCACGCGGACCGTCTTGTCCGCCCGACCGGTGTCGATGTCGACGATCGGGCCCGTAGTAGGGGTTGGTGGCGGCGTTGTTGACCAGGATGTCGAGCGACCCGAACCGCTCGACCGTCGCCGCCACGCAGGCCTCGGCCTGGACCGGGTCACCGGCGTTGGCCACCTGCCAGGCCACCTGGACCGGAGCGGTCACCGTTGGCGGCGCCGATCTCGGCGGCGGCGGCGGCCAGGGCGTCGGCCTTGCGCGACGAGATCATCACCGACGCCCCCGCCGCCGACAAGGCCCGGGCGATGGCCTGCCCGATGCCCCGCGACGCACCGGTGACGAGCGCGGTCCTGCCGTCGAGTCGAAGGTCCATGGCGTGCACCCTAGACAGCATCGGAGGCGGGCCCCGCCCCCCTAGCATCGTTCCGGTGAACCGTCTGGCCGACGAGACCTCGCCCTACCTGCGCCAGCACGCCGACGAACCCGGTCGACTGGTTCCCTGGGGCGACGAGGCGTTCGACCTCGCCCGACGGCTGGGACCGCCCGGTCTTCCTCTCCATCGGCTACTCGGCCTGCCACTGGTGCCACGTGATGGCCCACGAGTCGTTCGAGGACCCGGCCACCGCCGCCGTGCTCAACGCGGCGTTCGTCTCGGTCAAGGTCGACCGCGAGGAGCGGCCCGACGTCGACGCCGTCTACATGGAGGCGGTGCAGGCCCTCACCGGCTCGGGCGGATGGCCGATGAGCGTCTTCCTCACCCCCGACCGCCGGCCGTTCTACGGCGGCACCTACTTCCCCCCCGAGACCGCGCGCGGCATCACCGTCGTTCCGCACCGTGCTCGCGCGCCCTGCGCGACGCCTGGGACAACCGGCGCGACGAGGTCGACCAGCAGGCCGACGAGCTCTGCCGGGCCATGGCGGCGCGGACCCGCCTGCCGGGGGCGGCACCGGCGGGGTCGGCGCCCGCTCCCCCGGCGGCGCCCGGAGGGGGTCCGGACCTCCTCGACCGGGCGGCCGACGATCTCGCCTCCCGCTTCGATCCGGCCTGGGGCGGGTTCGGCCGCGCCCCGAAGTTCCCCCAGCCCGCCTCGGTCGACCTGCGTCCTCCGGCCACGCCCTGGGCCACCGGGGCCGGCCGCGGGGCGAACGCTCGCGCCAGATGGCCGACAGCCACCCTCGACGCCATGGCCGCCGGGGGGATCCACGACCACCTGGGCGGCGGGTTCGCCCGCTACTCGACCGACGACCGGTGGCTGGTCCCCCACTTCGAGAAGATGCTCTACGACCAGGCCGGCGCTGCTCCGGGCCTACCCCACGGGTGGCAGGTCACCGGCCGGGCCGACTACCGGGTGGTCATGGACGGGATCGTCGGCTACGTCGGCCGGGACCTCACCGGCCCCGAGGGAGGCGTCTGCTCGGCCGAGGACGCCGACTCGGAGGGGGAAGAGGGCCGCTTCTACGCCTGGACCCTCGAAGAGGTGGCCCGGGCCGTCGGCGGCAGCGGCCCCGGAAGCCGGCGCAGCGCGGAGGCGGTCGCCCGGTTCTTCGGCATCGAGGAGGGCGGGAACTGGGAGGGACGGTCGATCCTGTGGCGCCCGCCGGGCGCCCCGCTCACCGGCGACCCCGACGTCGAGTCGGGCCGGCGGCTCCTGCTCGACGCCCGCTCCCGGCGGCCGCGGCCCGGCCTCGGGACGACAAGGTCCTCACCGAGTGGAACGCCATGTACGCCTCGGCCCTGGCCGAGGCGGCGGCCGCCACCGGCCGTGCCGGACTGGGCGACACGCCGCCGTCGCGCATCGGGCGAGTTCCTCCTCGAGCGGCTGCGGCGACGACCGACGGCCGCTGGCTGCCGGAGCTGGCAACGCGAGCGGCGGGGCGCGCCACCTGGCCTACGCCGGCGACTACGCCTGGCTGGTGGACTGCTTCACCCGGTTGGGCGAGCTCACCGGCGAGGCCCGCTGGACCGAGGCACGCCGTCCGGACCGCCGATGCCATGCTCGCCCTCTTCCACGACCCCGAAGGCGGCGGTCTTCTTCACCACCGGTCACGACGCCGAGGCGCTCGTCGTCCGGACCAAGGAGCTCTTCGACGGAGCCACCCCCTCCGCCAACGCCGTCGCCGCCCTGGCGCTGGCCCGGCTGGCGGCGCTCACCGGCGAGGACCGCTACCGCCGAGCCGCCCGCGGCGTGGTCGACCATGTTCGGCCCGCTGCTGGCCGAGCACCCGGCCGCCTTCGCCCACACCGTGCGTCACCGCCGAGCTCGCTCGTCGGACGGCTCGACCGAGGTGGTGGTCACCGGCGACCGGCCCGACCTGGTGCGGGTGGTGCACGAGCGCTGGCTGCCCGACGCCGTGCTGGCCTGGGGCGAGCCGACCGGCTCCCCGCTGTGGCAGGGGCGGGAGCCCGGCCGTGCCTACGTCTGCCGGTACGGCACCTGCCGGCTGCCGGCCGGCGACCCGGCGACGCTCTCGGCGCAGCTCGACGAAGCCGTGCTCGGGGCGACACCGGCGGTGAGCCGGCACTCGAGCCGCACGCCACGCGGCGGCACGGCCCGCGACGTCGCCCGGTCCGTCGAGCCGACGGCCGCGCCTCGAGGTGGCCGGTGGGACCTCGCTCACCATGCTGGTGCTGGCCTGCCACCACGAGGACACCATCGGGGTCGACCTCGCCTCGGGGACCCTGGTCCGGGTCCGGGTGGCCTGGCCCGACGGGCACGACCCGGACCTCGCCCCCTTCGACGTGGTCGAGACCCAGCTGGCCGACGAGCCCGAGCGGGACGACCTGGCCCAGCCCGAGGCGGTCACCGCCGAGGGGCTGCCCCGCCACCTCGGGACCCTGCACGGGCGGCGGGTGCGCCGCCTCCTCCACCGCCTGGCGGCCCCGGTCGAGGAGCACGTGCTCGGCTTCCCGGGCGCCTCGGCCCCCTACTGGGAGTTCCGGGGCTTCCGCCCCTCGCTCGCCCTGCTCGTCCCGGACCAGGGCCCGGTGCTCTTCCGCCGGCTGTCGGACCGGTCGGTGTGGGTCCGGTTCGGATGGGGACGGAGCGACAACTGGCTGCCCGTCGAGGACCGGCGGGCCGAGCGGGCCCTCGACGTGGCCCGCCGGGACCGGCTGGCCGGCAAGGACCTGGCCACCGCGCTCGGGTTCAAGCCCCACTACCTGCTGGCCGCCCTCACCACCCCCCGTGACGGCCACTGCTACAAGACGGTGCGGGCGTCTGTTGCCGCGGAGCTGACCGGTCGCGCCTACAGTCGGCGGCCTGTGCCCGGAGCCCGCCATCCGTCCGCGCCGGTGCTTCCCGACTATCGCCGGTCCCTGCATCGCCAACCTGGTCCCCGCCCTGCTGGCGGGCCCTCGGAGCGGCGGGGACGGAGCGACGGGTCCGCGTGGCTGCCGGCCGGCGCCAGGGCGGCGGACCAGGTGGTGCTGCTGGTGCTCGACGGGCTGGGCTGGGAGCAGCTCCGGGCCCGCCCGGCCCTCGCCCCGACCCTCACCGGGGCCGAGGGCATCGAGCGCGCCATCACCTCGGTGGCCCCGACCACCACGGCGTGCGCCCTCACCTCGATCACCACCGGCCGTCGCCCCGAGCGACCACGGGCTGCTCGGCTACCGGCTGGCCCACGAGCGGCGAGATCCTCAACGTGCTGCGCTGGACGGTGGGCAGCGGCCGGGCGCGCGACGGGCGCCGCACGGTCCCGGCCCGTCGGTTCCAGCCGTCGGTCCCCTTCGCCGCCGCCGGCCGGCCGGTCCCGGTGGTGTCGCGGAGCGAGTTCGGGGGCACCGGGTTCACCGCCGCCCACCTCGGCGACCTCGCCGCTGCACGGCTACCGGGTGCCCTCGTCCCTGCCCGTCGAGGTCGGCCGGCTCGTCCGCCAGGGCGAGCCCTTCGTCTACGCCTACTACGACGGCATCGACAAGGTGGCCCACACCAGCGGTCTCGGCGAGCACTACGACGCCGAGCTCCGGGCGGTCGACCGGATGGTGGCCGACGTGGCCGCCGAGCTGCCCGACGGGCGCCGTCCTGGTGGTGACGGCCGACCACGGCCAGATCGACGTCGGGCCCCGGCTCGAGCTCCTGGGCCGCGAGATCATGGGCCTGGTGCGAGCTGCGTCTCGGGCGAGGGCCGGTTCCGCTGGCTGCACGCCCGGCCCGGCGCCGCCGCCGACCTGCTCGACGCGGCCGGCGCCCGCTACGCCGACACCACCTGGGTGAAGGGGCGGGACCAGGCTCGTCGAGGAAGGCCTGTTCGGCGGCCCGCTGGCGGCGGGCTTCGTCGCCCGCCTCGGGGACGTGGCCCTGATCCCGCACGCCCCGATCGCCTTCATCGACCCGGCCGACACCGGCGAGAGCCGGCTCGTCAGCCGGCACGGATCGCTGACCGCCGACGAGATGCTCGTCCCCTTGGTGGCGCTGCCCGGAGGTGGCAACATCTGACGATGCCGAACCCATCGTCCGACCCCGACGGCGCCGACGAGGCGCCGCTCCGGCCCGAGGTCTTCGACGCGACCGCGCCGGTCGCCGCCCTCCCTCACCGCCCGGGCGGAGGCGGACCGCGCGGTGCCGACCGAGACGGAGGGGACCGGCGGCGAGTCCATCGAGCAGCCGGCCAAGCTGCTCCGGATCGGCTCGATGGTCAAGCAGCTCCTGGAGGAGGTCCGCCAGGCCCCCCTCGACGAGGCCAGCCGGGCCCGGCTGCGCGAGATCTACGAGCAGTCGATCCGCGAGCTGGCCGAGGGGCCTCTCGCCCGACCTGGTGGCCGAGCTCGACCGGGTGTCGATCCCCTTCGACTCCCCCACCCCCTCGGAGGCCGAGCTGCGGGTGGCCCACGCCCAGCTGGTCGGCTGGCTCGAGGGCCTCTTCCACGGCATCCAGGCCACCCTGGTGGCCCAGCAGGTGGCGGCCCGGGCCCAGCTGGACGAGATGCGCCAGCGCTCCCTGCCGCCGGGGCCCGACCGCGACATCGGGCGCCCCGGCACCTACCTGTGACCGGCCGGGCGGGGGCCGCCACGGGGCGGCGCCGGACCACCGCCGCCCGGGGCGCCGGCGCGCTAGGGTCGGAATCACACCGCTGTAACTCGGTCGATCGGGGACAGCTCCTGCCACCGGAGGGGCGCCGAGGGGGCCCCTCGACCGACACAACCCCGCCCATCCACGCAGACAGAACAGGCACCACCAGTTGGCTCCCTCGTCGTTCACCCACCTCCACACCCACACCGAGTTCTCGATGCTCGACGGGGCGGCCCGGGTCGACGATCTCGTGCAGGCCGCGGTGGCCGACGGCCAGCCGGCGCTCGGCATCACCGACCACGGGAACATGTACGGGGTCCTCGACTTCTACGCCGCCTGCCGACGGGCCGGCATCAACCCGGTCATCGGCACCGAGGCCTACATGGCCGGCGAGATCGCGGCACGAGCGGCCGGTGCGACGGGGCAAGGTCGACGACACCGGCGGCGACGTCGGGGGCGGCGAGAAGCTCTACTACCACCTGACGCTGCTGGCCGAGACCGACGAGGGCTACCGGAACCTCCTCAAGCTGTCGTCGGCCGCCTACCTCGAGGGCTACTACTACAAGCCCCGGGTCGACTGGGAGCTGCTCGAGCGCTACAGCGCCGGGCTGATCGCCACCACCGGGTGCCTCGGCGGCGTCGTCCTCCAGGCCCTGCTGGCCGACGACCGGATCAGGGCCGAGGCCCTGGCCGCCAGGCTCCAGGACATCTTCGGCCGCGACAACCTGTTCGTCGAGCTCCAGGACCACGGGCTCCCCGAGCAGCACAAGACCAACCCGGCCCTGGTCGAGATCGCCCGCCGCATCGGCGCCCCCCTGCTCGCCACCAACGACAGCCACTACACCCACCGCGAGGACCACGTCGCCCACGACGCGCTGCTGTGCGTGCAGACCGGAGCGCTCATCGACGACCCGAAGCGGTTCAAGTTCGAGGGCGAGGAGCACTACCTCAAGTCGGCGGCCGAGATGCGCCACCTCTTCGCCGAGCTCCCCGAGGCATGTGACAACACGCTGCTGATCGCCGAGCGGGCCGACGTCGAGATCGACTTCGGGCGGCCGAGCCTGCCCCGCTTCCCGGTCCCGGCCGAGTTCGCCGGGCGCCAGCTACGAGGCGGGCGCCACCGCCTACCTGCGCCACCTGAGCTTCGAAGGGGCGGTGGAGCGCTACGGCTCGCCGGTGCCCGACGAGGTGGTGTCGACGGCTCGAGTACGAGCTCGGGGTCATCGAGGACATGGGGTTCGCCGCCTACTTCCTGGTGGTCTGGGACCTCATCCGGTTCGCCCGCACCCGGGGGATCCGGGTCGGTCCGGGGCGGGGGTCGGCCGCCGGCTGCTGCGTGGCCTACTGCCTCCGCATCGTGGATCTCGACCCCATCCGCTACGACCTCCTCTTCGAGCGGTTCCTCAACCCCGGGCGGGTCCAGATGCCCGACATCGACATGGACTTCGACGAGCGCTACCGCGGCGACATGATCAAGTACGCCGCCGAGCGCTACGGGTCCGACCACGTGGCCCAGATCGTGACCTTCTCGACCATCAAGGCCCGGGCCGCGGTGCGCGACGCGGCGCGGGTGCTCGGCTACCCCTACATGGTGGGCGACAGGATCGCCAAGGCCATGCCCCCGCTGCTGATGGGCCGCGACACGCCCGCTCGCGCCTGCCTCGACGCGCACCGAGGGCCACGAGGACGGCTATCGCCGCCGCCGGCGAGCTGCGGACCATGTACGAGACCGATCCCGAGGCCGAGACGGGTCATCGACGTGGCCAAGGGGCTCGAGGGCCTGCGGCGCCAGGACGGCATCCACGCCGCCGCCGTGGTCATCACCGACCAGCCCCTCACCGAGTACCTGCCGGTGCAGCGCAAGCCCGACGGGGACGACCCCGACGACGCCGCCGATCGTGACCCAGTACGAGATGCACGGGGTCGAGGAGCTCGGCCTGCTCAAGATGGACTTCCTCGGGCTGCGGAACCTCTCGGTGATCGAACGCACCCTCGACCTGATCGAGGCCTCGACCGGCGCCCGGCCCGACATCGACGCCATCCCGCTCGACGACCCCGACGACCTTCGCCATGCTGTGCCGGGGCGACTCGATGGGGGTGTTCCAGCTCGAGGGCGGGCCCATGCGGTCGCTCATGCGCTCGCTCGCCCCGACCAGCTTCGACGACGTGGCCGCCCTGGTCGCCCTCTACCGACCGGGCCCCATGGCCCAGAACATGCACCGCGACTACGCCGACCGCAAGAACGGGCGCCAGCAGGTGAGCTACCTCCACCCGGACCTCGAGGACATCCTGGCCGACACCTACGGGCTCATGATCTACCAGGAGTCGGTCATGCGGGTGGCCCAGAAGTTCGCCGGCTACTCGCTGGCCGAGGCCGACAACCTCCGCAAGGCGTGCGGCAAGAAGATCCGCGCCCTCATCCGCGCCGAGCGCGAGAAGTTCGTGGCCGGGTGCGAGACCCAGGGGTACGGCGCCGCCCTCGGGACCCAGCTGTTCGACATCATCGAGCCCTTCGCCGACTACGCCTTCAACAAGTCCCACTCCTACGGCTACGGGTTCATCGCCTACCAGACGGCGTGGCTCAAGGCCCACTACCCCGTCGAGTACCTGGCCAGCCTGCTCACCTCGGTCAAGGACAACAAGGACAAGACGGCGGTGTACCTGGCCGAGTGCCGGGCGCTCGGCATCGAGGTCCTCGTCCCCGACGTCAACCGGTCCCGGGCCGACTTCGCCGCCGACATCGGGAGCCCGTCGGCCGGGACGGCCTCGCCGGACCGCCCCGGCGCCATCACCTTCGGACTGGCCGCCGTCCGCAACGTCGGCGAGGGGCTGGTGGCCCACATCGTGGCCGAGCGCGAGGCGAACGGTCCCTTCGCCGACTTCTACGACTTCTGCCAGCGGGTCGATCCCTCGGTCCTCAACAAGCGGACCATCGAGTCCCTGATCAAGGCCGGAGCGTTCGACTCGCTCGGACATCCCCGACGCGGCCTGTGCCTCGCCTTCGAGGACATCGTGGACCGCACGCTCGAACGCCGGCGCGAGCACGACGCCGGCGTCATGTCGCTGTTCGCCGCACTCGAGCCCGAGACCGAGGGACGTACCGGCGGGTTCGCCGACACCCGCCTCCCCGTCCCCGACACCGAGTTCGACAAGGCGCAGCGCCTGGCCTTCGAGAAGGAGATGCTCGGCCTCTACGTCAGCGACCACCCGCTGATGGGTCTCGAGGGGGCGCTGGCCCGGATCACCGACTGCACCCTGGCCGAGCTCAAGGACCTCGACATCGACGGTCCGGCCGCCGCGGCCGGCCCCGGTGCCGGCGGCGAGGGCCAGGTCCGCCTGGTCGGGGGCGTGGTCACCGAGCTGACCCGCCGCTACACCAAGCGGGGCGAGCTGATGGCCACCTTCGTCCTCGAGGACCTCAACGCCTCCATCGAGGTGTTCGTCTTCCCCAAGTGCATGGCCGACTACGGCGCGCTGCTCGACGACGACGCCGTCGTGGTCGTCAAGGGCCGGGTCGACTTCCGCGACGAACGGGTCAAGCTGGTCTGCATGGAGGTCCAGCGGCCCGAGCTGTCGGTGGACGGCGGGGGCGACCTGCGGGTCACCTTGCCCCTCCACGCCCTCACCGACCGGGTCGTGGACTCCCTCAAGCGGCTGCTCCGCGAGCATCCCGGCGACTCGCCGGTGTTCCTCCATGTCGGCGACACGGTCCTGCGGCTCCCCCCCGAGTTCAACGTGGACAGCCGGAGGGGGCTGATCGGCGAGCTGCGGGTGCTCCTCGGCCCGAACGCCATCCAGGGCTGACGCCCCGGCCGCTCCCACGAGACGGCCGGATACGACAGGCGGCTCCAAATCCCGTAAAATCGGGGGACGGCTCCTGGCGCGGAGGCCCGCACGTCGCTCGCCCGTGGCGGCGGCCAACCGGGTCCCGCGGCAGACCCGGGCCGGCGGCGAGCGCCGCAGGGAGACCGAGGAGTACGGAACGGCACATGTCCATCCAGGTGGAGACCAAGGACTGCACGTCCATCAGTGACGCCGAGCTGGCCGAGATGGCCGACCTGTGCGCCGAGCGCGAACCCCGGTTCGACATCGGGTTCCTGTCCAAGCAGCGGGAGGAATGGGTCCTGGTCACCCGGGCCCGCGAGGGGACCAAGCTGCGGGGCTACTCCTTCTCCACCCTGGAGCGGATCGGCGGCACGCCCTCCCTGCTGATCGGCCTGGCCACCGTCGACCGCACCTCCCGGGCCGACACCGTGCTGCGGGCCATGATGGGCGACAAGTACCGCCGGGCCCTGCTGGCCTTCCCCGACGAGGACGTCCTGGTCGGGACCCGCTTGCTGGCCGCCGAAGGGTACCGGGCCTTCGCCGGCCTGACCGACGTGGTGCCCGGGACCGGACCACAAGGCCACCGGCGAGGAGCGGGCCTGGGGACGGCGCCTGGCCAAGCGGTTCGGCGCCGACGGGCGGATCGACGACCGGACCTTCGTGGTGGCGGGAGACGGGAACGCCGCCGGGGGGTTCGACTTCACGAGCCCGAAGGCGACCCCGGCGCCCGAGCTGTCCGCCTTCTTCGACCGGCTCGACGCCGACGCCGGCGGTCGGCTGGTGGTCTTCGGCTGGGCCATGGCCGAGGACCTGGCCGGCGGGCGTCTGGGCGGTCGCTGACGGCCGGTGGCCGAGCCCCGTTCGGCGGCGTACGCCCCCGGCCTCGGGGATCGGCGGTCCGACAACCCCCGGAGTGCGCCGGACGAGGCAATAGCATGGGTCCGTGAAGGTCTCGACCCGGGGCGACTACGCCAGCCGCGCCCTGCTCTCGCTGGCCCTGCACCCCGACGGGGAGGGGCCGACGGCGGTCAAGGACATCGCCGAGCGCACCGGCCTGCCCCAGCCCTACCTGGAGCAGATCCTGCTCGCCCTCAAGGGCGCCGGGCTGGTCCGGTCGAAGCGGGGGGTGGGCGGCGGCTACGTGCTCGCCCGGCCCCCCGAGGACATCACCCTGTCCCAGATCGTCTCGGCCGTGGACGGGCCCATCGTGGCCGGGGACTTCGGGCTGCCCCACGAGAACGGTGCCTGCGACCACGAGGGCCAGTGCGTGCTCCTCGCCGTGTGGGCCGACGTGGGCGAGTACATGCGGGCCCACCTGACGTCGTTCACCCTGGCCGACATGGTGGCCCGGGCCCAGGGCCGGCGGCCGGCACTCCGCCAGAGCGCCGGTTGAGCACCCGCCCGTCGACGCCCGGCGGGCTCAGCGGCAGTTCCACCGCAGGATGACGGGCTGCTCGCGTTCCCATCCGAGCTCGCTCAGGGAGGCGGGCCCCAACCGGAGGTAGCGGCCGCCCGTCGGCGGCGAGGCCGACCCAGCGCGCCGCCAGCACCCGGAGGACGTGGGCGTGGGCCACGCAGACCACGTCCCCGGGGGTGTCCCGGATCCGGTCGATCACCCGGTCGACCCGGCGGCCGACGTCCGCCACCCCCTCGCCGTCGGGGGTGCCGTCGTCGAAGAGGTCCCAGCCCGGCCGCCCCGCCCTGATCTCGGCCGTGGTGAGCCCGTCGTAGGACCCGTAGTCCCATTCGCCCAGTCCGGGGACCACGAGGGCCCGCCGGCCGAGACCCATCAGCTCGCAGGTGCGGCGGGCCCGGCGCAGCGGGCTGGTCAGCACGGTGGCGGTGCGGTAGGCGGCGACCCGGGGCGCGAGCGCCCGGGCCTGGGCCTCACCCTCGGGCAGGAGGGCCAGGTCGGTGCGGCCGCTGTGACGGCCGTCCCGGCTCCATTCGGTCTCGCCGTGGCGGACCAGCAGGCAGCGTCGGCCGTTTTCCCTCATCCGGACAGGGGAACACTCCGAAGTGGCGCTCCGCAAACCGTCCCCGAATGACATCCATGGAATGTCCGAGCCCCCTCCGGTGTTCCAGCTCTCGAGGGCCGGTGACGACGACCATCGACGATGGACGGGGCAGGCATCCAGGAGGCACGACGGACACGGGACCGAAGGACACGATGGTGGATGGACGAAGGAGACGGATGACAGCTCGTACGGTCACTAGGGAGAACGGCGGCCGGCGGCCGCTCGCCGGGGGGGTCGCGGGCAGCGGGTCGCCGGCCCGGAGCCGGTCGCGGGGCGATGCCGACAGCCTCGGGCCTCTTCCTCCGCGACCTCGACCACCATCCGCTCCCCGACCACGAGGCCCAGACGGAGCTGGCCAAGCGGGTGGCAGCGGGCGACGAGGCGGCCCGGCGCGAGATGGTGGCCGCCAACCTGCGGCTGGTGGTGCACTGGGCCCGCCGCTACCAGGACCGCGGCGTGGACCTCCCCGACCTCATCCAGGAGGGCACCTTCGGCCTCATGCGGGCCGTCGACAAGTTCGACTGGGAGCGCGGCTTCCGGTTCTCCACGTACGCCACCTGGTGGATCCGCCAGGCCCTCCAGCGCGCCGTCCAGCAGCACGGCCGGACCATCCGCCTGCCCATGGAGGTGGCCGAGCGCAACCAGCAGGTCGACGCGGCCCAGTGGGAGCTGACCCACCAGCTCCAGCGCCCCCCGACCGACGACGAGATGGACGAGGCCACCAACACCACCGCCGAGGTGCGGTCGGACCTGGCCCGGCTGGCCCGGGTGGTGGCCAGCCTCGACCAGCCCGCCACCACCGACTCGACCGCCACGCTCGGGGACCTCGTCTCGACCGACCCCAACGACTTCGAGGACGAGGTGGCCTCCGAGCTCACCCTGGACCTGGTGCGCCAGGCGGTCGACCGGCTCACCGACCTGCAGCGCCAGGTCATCCGGCACCGGTTCGGATTCGACGGCAGCGACCCGGCGTCCCTGCAGACGACGGCCGAGCGGCTGGGGATCGGCGTGCGCAAGGTCCGCCAGGCCGAGGCCGAGGCCCTCGAGGCCCTCGGCCGGCAGCGACGTGCTCGAGGCCGCCCACCAGGCCGCCTGAGCCCTCCCCGGCTCCGCACGGGCCGGGCCGCCTCGCCGTCCGGGTCCCGGGGGATGCCGGCCCGGGGTCCGGGTTCCGGGTTCAGCCCTCGAGCTCGTGGAGGACGAGGCGCAGCTCCTCGGGGAGGGGGGACGAGAACTCGGCCGGGCGCCCGGTCGCCGGGTGTTCGAAGGACAGAGCGGTGGCGTGCAGGAACGGGCGGAGCGAGCTCGGCGGGCCACCACGGGCTGGGCCGGCCGTAGACGTCGTCACCGACGACCGGGTGGCCGATGGCCGCCAGGTGCACCCGGATCTGATGGGTGCGCCCGTCTCGAGCTGCACGTCGAGCAGCGTCGCGCCGGGACGGTCGAACCGCCGGACGACCCGGTAGCGGGTCCGGGCCCCGCGGCCCCGACGGGACACCGCCATCCGGGTCGGTGAGCTGGCCGAGCGTCCGACGGGGGCGTCCACCACTCCCGACGTCGTCGGCCAGGACGCCCGACCACCAGGGCGCGGTAGAGACGGGAGACCCGGCGCTCGGCCAGCTGGGCCACCAGCGATCGGTACGAGTCGGGCGTCCGGGCCACCACCATCAGGCCGGACGTACCCCGGTCCAGCCGGTGCACGATGCCCGGACGCATCGGGTCGGTGCCCGCCCCTCCGGACAGGTCGCCGAGCTCCGGATAGCGGGCCAGCAGCCCGTTGACCAGGGTCCCGCCCGGGTGCCCGGCCCCGGGGTGGACCACCAGCCCGGCCGGCTTGTCCACCACGACCAGCTCGGCGTCCTCGTGGACCACGTCGAATCGCACCGTCGGGTCCGGGCCGGCCCGGGGCTCGCCGGCGGGACGTGGTTCGACCCGGAGGCGCTGACCGCGGCGGAGCACGATCCGGCGGCTGGCCACCGGTCTGCCGTCCACCTCCACGGCACCCTGCTCGATCAGTCGGTCCACGGCCGATCGGGACAGGTCGGCGACGAGCGCCACCGCCTTGTCGACCCGCACCCCGTCGAGGCCGGCCGGGACGACGACGGTGAGGGCGGTCACGGTCGGTGGGGCGACCGCAGCAGCGACAGCACCAACAGCGCGCAGCCGATCACGATGGCGGCGTCGGCCAGGTTGAAGGTGGGCCAGACGTGGAGCGCCACGAAGTCGACCACCGCCCCGTGGTCGCCCCGGAACAGGCGGTCGGCCAGATTCCCCAGCGCACCCGCCGAGGACCAGGCCGAGGGCGACGGCCCGCCCGGTGGTCGGCGCCCGCCAGATGAGCGTGGCGAGGACGCCGGCGAGCACGAGGGCGACCGGGACGAGGACGAACCCCTTCCCCTGGAACAGGCTGAACGAGGCGCCCGAGTTCCGGGCGAGCTCGAGATCGAGGGTGCCGATGACGTGGACCGGCCCCGTCGGCGAGATGGGTCACCGCCCACCACTTGGTGAGCTGGTCGGCGACCACGACGGCAACCGTCACCGCTGCGGCCACCAGGACCCGCCGGAGGCCGCCGGCGCGCCGGGCACCCACCGCCGCTCCCGGGTGGCGATCGGTCAGCGCCGTGACAGGCCGCCGCTCTTGCAGGCCACGCACAGCCGGGCGAAGGGCAGGGCCCGCAGCCGGGCCTTCGGGATGGCCTGGCCGCAGCGCTCGCAGGCGCCGTAGCTCTTGCGCTCGATCTTGCGCAAGGCGTCGTCGATCTCCTCCACGGCGGCCAAGGCCTGGGCCGACAGCGCCAGGTTGCGCTCGCGGTCGACGGTCACCGTTCCCCCCTCGCCGGACTCCTCGTCGAACTGCACGTCGCCGGGCTCGCGCTCGAGGGCCAGCGAGTCCGCCTCGGCCCGGAGGTCGGTGGCCTGTCCCTCGTAGACCGACCGCTCACCGAGCAGCAGGAGGCGCTGCTCGTCGAGGAACTTCTGCTCGGTGGCGTAGGGACCGGCCCCACCCCGGCGGGCGGCAGGCGGTGCCTTGGCCGGCGCCGCGACCGCGGCCGCCGGCCGCCTTGGCCGCCAGGGCGGACGACCCCTTGGCCGCCAGGGCGGACGACCCCTTGGCCGGCACGGCGGCCGCCTTGGCCGGCGCGGCGGGCGACCCCTTGGCCGGCGACCCCTTGGCCGGCGGGGCGGACCCGGCGCCGGCTTGCTTGCGCCGAGGTGTCGGGGCGACCGGTCTGGCCGACGCCTTCTGGACGGCGGCGACCTTCTTGGCCGGGGCCGCCCGCTTGACCGCCGTCTTCTTCGGCGGGGTCCGCTTCGGGTGGGCGGACTTCGTGGCCGCCGCCTTTTTGGCGGTCGCCTTCCGGGGCGAGGCGGACTTCTTCGCCGGGCGCGCCGCCTTCTTCGGCGTCGATCGCTTCCCGGCCGGCGCACGCCTGGTCGGCGCGGACCGCGCCGCCTTCTTCGCTGCCGTCACATCGACCTCCTTCGGGCGCCGCCCCCGCCGCGGCAGCGCCGCGCCGGCTCGCGGGCGGGCAGGCCCGGCCACCCGGCGGGCGGGCGACGATACCGTGCCCGGCACGCATGCGGCAATCCGGCCCGGTCACGGTCGCCGAAGGACCATACCGTCGGCGCCACGTCCTCCAACCGGGCACGCCGCCACCCGCCGCCCGCAACGGCGGGTCGACCCCCGGATCACACAGGGGGCGACGCTCCCAAGAGGGTCGGACCGGCCCCGATTCGGGCGGTCCGGGCCCGGCCTACAGCGGGAGCGGGGTGCTCGAGCCCGTCGGGCGCATCTGGGTCACCTCGCCGGAGGGCCCCGTCCCGGTTCCCTGGGGAGCCGGTCCGACCTGGGTGGGCCCGGTCGCCGGACGATTGCCCCCCTGGAGCATCGTGGCCGGCGCGGCGGTCGCCGCCGGGGCGGCCTCCCCGCCGTCGCGACCTTCGGGTGCCACCGCGTCGTTCGGGGTGGCGGGATGGACGTTCTGGTCGACCCACCGCAGGATGTCGCCGAGCGCGGTGCGGAGCCGGTTGCGCTCGCTCTCGAGATGGCGGGACATGCTGTCGACCTCGTGGGCCAGCCGGTTCCTCGAATCCTCGAGCCGGTGGATCTCCTCCCGGAGGCGCTGCTCCGACTCGGCGGCGATCCGCCCCGCCTGCGCCTGGGCCTGCTCGGTCATCGTCCGGGCCTTGGACTCCGCCTCGGCGAGCAGCTTGGCCGCCTGGGCCTCCGAGTCGGCCTTGGTCTCGTCCACGAACTTCTGGGCCAGCACGAGGGTCCGCTGCAGGCTGTCGTCGGCTCACGACCGGAGCGGCGGCCTGCTGCGCCGGGCTGGTGCTCGAGGGCCGCCTCGAGCTGGGAGATGCGCTCGGCCGCCTGGCGCAGCCGTTCACCGCTCTGGCGCAGCTGCTCCTGGAGGCCCTCGGCCTCGACGGCGGCCTTCTCGAGGTACTCGTCGACATCGTCCCGGTGGTACCCCTTCAGGGTCTCGCGGAACTCGACGGTCCGGAGCGAATCGAGTGCGGATTGGGAGGCGTCCATGCCGCCATGCTAGCGGCGCTCTGACCCGGTCCCGGGGATCACGGGCCGGGGATCACACCGTCGCCGGAACGGATCACCGGCCGGCCGGCCGCGGTGGCCGTGGCGTCCGGAGGTCAGCGTTGGAAGAGCGGGATGAGGATGATCTGGATGACGAGGAAGAGGACGAGCACCGACAGGTCGAGCCCGACCTCGCCGACCCGGGCGACCGGCATGACCCGGCGGATGGGACGGAGCACGGGATCGACGACGGTGGCGAGCACCCGCTGGACCTTGATCACCGGCGAGTCCCACGAGAGGCGGGCGTAGGCCACGACCAGGCTCAGGATGCAGTAGGCGAACAGCACCAGCAGGAACAGCTCGAGGAGGACCACGACGACGGCGAACATGTCTCACGCCCCTTTCAGGGTGCCGACCCTGGCGCGGTCCCGCGCCGGACCCGGCCACCATTGTGGCTCAGGGGTTGACCAGTCCGCGGTCGGCCAGCCGCTGGCGCTCCTCGTCGGAGACCTTCACGTTGGAGGGGGTGAGGAGGAAGACCTCGTCGGCCACCCGTTCCATCCCCCCCGACAGGGCATAGGTGGCACCGCTGCAGAAGTCGATCATCCGGCGCTGGAGGTCCCGGTCGGCGTTCTGCATGTTCACGATGACCGGCTGGTTGTTCATGAGCCGGTTGGCGATCTCCTGGGCGTCGGCGAACCGCCCCGGTGCCACGATGTGGACCCGCGCCCCGGCCGATCGTTGGAGATGGGCCGGACCGACGCCGAGGTCATGCCCGCCCGGGCCCCGAGCCGGTGGGTGCCGCCGCCACCGCCGTGCCGCTCGTCTCGTCGCGGGTGAGGGTGCGGATGCGTGGGCTCGGTGCCGTCACCGCCGGCTCCTCGGGCGCTTCGGCGACCGAGGGCGACCGCTGCCCGACCCGGCCGACGGGAGCGGGCGAGCGGGACTCGTAGTCGTCGTAGTCGTCGTAGTCGTCGTCGACGAGACCCAGATAGGCCATCGTCTTCTTCATGAACGAAGCTGCCATCGTCTCCTCCTCGGTCACAGCGTAGTGCGTGGCCTGTCGGACCGGTGGATGGCCATCGTCCCCGGTCAGGGGGCCGCGCCGGGCCCCGGCGGGCCCGGCCCCGGGCCGGCGCGCCTCCCTCGGAGGGCGGTCCCCGAACAGGGCCCGCCCGAGCCGGACCATGGTCGAGCCCTCGGACAGGGCCACCTCGAGGTCGTCGGTCATCCCCATGGACCGCACGGGCAGGTCCAGCTCGTCGGCCAGGCGCGCCGACGAGGGCGAAGCCCGGGCCGGGCCCGTCGCGGCGGCCCCGGGGGCCCCACCGCCATGAGGCCCGTCGACGCCAGCGGCTCGTCGCGGAGCGCGCCCACCAGGCCGGCGACCTGGTCGGGGGGCAGCCGCCCCGGCCGGCGAGCCCGGCCACGTCCACCTGGACCAGCACCCGGGCCCCGGGTCGCCGCCGGGCGATGGCCCGTCCCTCCTCGAGGCGGCTCACCGCCTGCCAGCAGGACACCAGCGGAGCCAGGCGGGCCACCTTGTTGCGCTGCACCGCGCCCAGGTAGTGCCAGCTGACCTCCGGACGCCCGGCCATCGACTCGGGCCTTGGCCAGCGAGCTCGTCGGCGTAGTTCTCCCCGATCTCGGTGAGCCCGGCCGCCAGGGCTGCGCGCACCGCGTCCGTCCCGAACCCTTTGGTGACCGCCACGATCGAGACCGGAACCGGGTTCGGCACCGGCCGCCCGCATGCGCCGGCGCACCTCCTCGAGCCGCCCGGCCACCGACGGGCGCGGGGACGTGCCCGTCGGGCGTCATGCCGGGGCGCCGGCCCGGGACCACACCACGAGGGCCTGGCGGCCGCGGTCGCCGCGGGCCCGGTGCGAGAAGTAGCCGGCCGCCGCACGCGGTGCAGGCATCGCGGCCCTCGACCCGGCGGGCCCCGCTCGCCGCCAGGGCGGAGGACACCGCGGCGGGCAGGTCGAGCGCCGGGCGCCCGTCGTCGGTCTCGCCCCCGCGCCGGCTCGCCGCAGGCGGCCACCACCGCGTCGAGGTCGTCGTCGGAGAACGGGTAGCACTCGGCATGGATGCACGGTCCGAGCGCCCCGACCACCTCGGTGGCGCCCAGGGCCCGCATGGCCTCGCACCGCCCGGTCGACCACGCCGGCCACCAGCCCCCGCCAGCCGGCGTGGACGGCGCCGAAGACCCCTTCGGGGCTGCCGAGGGCCAACGACGCACAGTCGGCCGTCGAGCACGGCCAGGGCCAGGTCGGGCGCGCCCGACACCAGGCCGTCGCCCGGCCGCACCGGCACCGGCGAGGCCGACCGGTCGGCCTCCGTCCGAGCCGGCCACGAGCACCCGGCCGCCGTGGACCTGCTCCACCCAGCGGACCCGGCGGGGCCCGTCGGCGCCGACGGTGCGAGCGCACCACGCGGCCAGGGCCCGGCCGTCGTCGTCGGCGTCCCGGCCGGGCCGAGGTCACCGGCGCTCGGCATCGCTCCACGCGGCGCGTGATGGTCCCGACCAGCGGGACGGGGGCGGCGACCGGGTCAGCGAAGGAACGAGGGGACGTCGAAGTCGTCGTCACCCAGGTCGAGCTCGTCGTCGGCGGGGGCGGCGAAGATGTCCTCGTGGGCCGCCTCGGCGCCGAGGACCCGGCTGCGGGCCTCCTCCCGGCCGAGCGGCTCGGCGGTGGCCGACCCCGCCCGGCTCTGGGCCTCCCACCGCTCGAACCCGGCGGCGATGACCGTCACCCGCACCTCTTCGTCCATGGTGTCGTCGATGACGCTGCCGAAGATGATGTTGGCGTCGGGATGGGCCACGCCGTGGATGATCTCGGCCGCCTCGTTGACCTCGAACAGGCCGAGGTCCGGACCGCCGGCGATGTTGAGCAGGATGCCCCGCGCCCCTTCGATGGAGGCCTCGAGCAGCGGGCTGGTGATGGCGGCCCGGGCCGCGTTGACCGACCGGCCCTCCCCGGTGGCCGAGCCGATCCCCATGATGGCGGTGCCGGCGTTGCTCATGATCATCTTGACGTCGGCGAAGTCGGTGTTGATGAGGCCGGGCACGGTGATGAGGCTGGTGATGCCCTGGACCCCCTGCATCAGCACCTCGTCGGCCATCTTGAAGGCGTTGACCATCGACGTCTTCTCGTTGGAGACGGTCAGCAGACGGTCGTTGGGGATGATGATGAGGGTGTCGACCTTCTCCTTCAGGTTCTGGATCCCCTGCTCGGCCTGGACGGACCGCCGCCGGCCCTCGAAGGTGAACGGGCGGGTGACCACCCCGATGGTCAGGGCCCCGAGCCCCTTGGCGATCTCGGCCACGACCGGGGCCGCCCCGGTCCCCGTGCCACCCCCCTTGCCGGCGGTGATGAACACCATGTCGGCGCCCTTCAGCGCCTCCTCGATCTCGGCGCGGTGCTCCTCGGCGGCCAGGCGGCCGACCTCGGGATCGCTTCCCGCGCCGAGCCCGCGGGTCAGCTGGCGCCCGATGTCGAGCTTGAGGTCGGCGTCGCTCATGAGGAGCGCCTGGGCGTCGGTGTTGGTGGCGATGAACTCGACGCCCCGGAGCCCGGCTTCGATCATGCGGTTGACGGCGTTCACACCGCCGCCGCCCACCCCGACCACTTTGATGACGGCGAAGTAGTTGTTCTGCGCCGGAACGGTCATGGAATCCCTTACCCTCGACCAAAGGTTGAAACCGTTCCAACCGGCGAGTTGCCGACCACGATACGGTCAGCGCTGTACCTGGTCAAGCACGCTCGACGGACCCCGGACACCCCCCGGAGGCGCCGGACCCGGTTTCGGACCGGGTCGCGCGCCGTTCGGTAGCCGGCCTCGCGCCGGGCGTCGCGGTCCACCGGCGCGTGCCTCCGTCGCGAGTGCCACCGTCGGCGATCAGTGGGCCACCGTCGGGGACTCGGGCACCGACACGTCGATGATCGAGGTGGGGTGCAGGGTGCCGTGGGCGATGATGGCGGCCACGTCCTCGTACTTGGCCGGTAGCTCGGTGCCCGTCCCGAGCACGACGGTGATGCCCGAGTCGAGAGCCAGGCTGATGGTGCCGTCGGGGGCCACCGTGACCGAGACCACCTGGGCGGAGAAGGCCCTCGGCAGGCGTGCGGGCGACCTCGAGCACCGGCCGAGGCGCTCGGCGGCAGGGCCCGGCCCACGGGGGCCGGCGGCACGCCGCCGGCGCGGGTGTGGACGATGAGCACCACCAGACCCGGGGGCCGGGCCGGCCGCACCTCGAGGGTCCGGCCGTTCCCGTCGAGGACCGACCACGAGGTCCCCGGGCCGGCCATCGTGACGGTCGGGACCCGCTCGGTCACCGCGATCCGCACCCCGTCGGGCCAGTGGCGGCTGACCTGCGGCCGAGGCGATGAACGGCAGGGCCTCGACCCGGGCGGCCACCGCTCCCGGGTCGAGGCTGATCAGGGGCGGGTGACCGGCGAGGCCCGGCGGCGGCCACGATCGACGCGGTGCCGGTGTGCGGGGTGGGCGCCGGTCACGGTGACGGCCCGGGCGCTGAACAGCGGGGTGTGGAGGAGGGCCAGCGCCGCCCACCACCACGGCGGCCGCTCCGAGGACGGCGAGGAGCCGCCGCAGGCGACGCCGGCCGCGGCTGCGGACCACCGACAGGCGGCGCTGGCGGATGCGGGGGTCGATCGGCGGGCGGAGCGGGCCCCGCTCCCCACCGGGCCCGCCGTCGGGGGGCGGGGCGGCGCCGGGCCCGTCCACCGGGTCGTCCGGGGGGGTCACCGGGACGCCGTCCCGTCGTCGAACCCGACCAGGCGCACCTCGGTGCGCCAGCTCGACGCCGGTCGCCGCCGCCACCGCGGCCTGCACGTGGCCGATGAGCCGGCGCACGTCGTCGGCCGAGCCGCCGGGGTCGGCCTGGAAGAAGTTGGCGTGCTTGGCCGACACCTCGGCGCGTGCCCAGCCGGAACCCCTTCAGGCCGCAGGCCTCGATGAGCCGTCCGGCCGAGTCGCCCGGCGGGTTGGTGAAGACCGAGCCGGCGTTGCTGCCGCCGGGCTGGTTGGCCCGCCGCCAGCGAACGATCTCGTCGATGACGGCGCGACCCCGCTCGACCGGACCGGGCTCGAGCTCGTAGGTGCCCGAGACCACCACGTCGGTGGCGGCGAGAGCGCTGTGGCGGTAGGCGAGCCCGAGCCCGTCCGGCCGGTCGTTCGTCGACCGCCGCCGTGCGCGAGGTCGACGCAACGGCAGCTCGACCAGGGTGGCCGCGGTGTCCGAGCCGTGCCCGCCGGCGTTCATGCGCGACGGCGCCCCCGACCGAGCCCGGCACCCCGACGGCCCACTCGAGCCCGGCGAGCCCGGCCGCCACCGTGCGCCGGGCCAGGACGGGGAGGGCCACGCCGGCGCCGGCCCGGACCCGGCGCCCCTCGACGACGACCGAGTCGAAGCCGCCCGCCAGCGAGACGACCAACCCGTCGAACCCGCCGTCGGCCACCAGCAGGTTCGAGCCGCGGCCGAGCACCAGCACGGGCACCTCGGCTCCGTCCAGCAGGCGGGCCAGCTCCACCAGCTCCTCCTCGTCGGCCGGCTCGACGGCGAGGGCGGCGGGACCGCCGACCCGGTAGGTCGTCAGGGCGCCGAGCGGCCCGTCCGGCGACGGCCCGGTCACCGAGGACCCGGGCGAGCCGGGACAGGTCCGGCGACCCGGTCGCCCCGCCGTCGCCCTCACCACGCCGGGTCGGACATGAGCTCGTCGGGCAGGGTGGTGAGGTCGCCGGCGCCGAGCGTGCAGCACAGGTCGCCCGGACGGAGCAGCCCGGCGACCGCCTGGCGGAGCCCGGAGCGGGCCGGGCGCGTAGCACGACCGGCCGGTCGGGGCGGGCGGCGCGCACCGCGTCGGCCACCAGCCGGCCCGACACCCCGGGCACGGGCGCCTCCCCGGCGCCGTACACGTCGGTGACCACGACCACGTCGGCGTCGCCGAACGCCGGCCCGAACGCCGGCCCGAGCTCCGCCGTGCGGCTGTAGCGGTGCGGCTGGAAGACGGCGACGACCCGGCGCCCACCCCCCGTTCCGGGCGGTGGCCAGGGCGTCCCGGACCTCGCTCGGCAGGTGGGCGTAGTCGTCGACGAAGGTGACCCCGCCGGCGGTGCCCCGGAACTCGAAGCGCCGGGCCACCCCGGCGAAGCGGGCCAGCGCCCGGGCCGGCGTCGGCGAAGGTGGCGCCGGCGGCCATGGCGGCCACCGCCGCCACCGCCGCGTTGCGGGCGTTGTGGATGCCGGGGACGGGCACGTCGAGGCGGCCGAGCCGGGCCCCGTCCCCGGTCCGACGAGCGTCGAACGAGACCGAGCTGCGGGCCAGCTCGAGGTCGACCATGCGGTGGGTGCAGCCGTCCGACGTCCCCACCAGGTCGCCGCCCGCCGCCCGGCCGATCCCCGCCGCGGTGGCCTCGTCGCCCCCGACCACCAGCCGTCCCGATGCCGCTCCGGCGAACTGGTCGAAGGCGGTCACCGAGCGCGTCGAAGGACCCGTAGTGGTCGAGATGGTCGGGCTCGACGTTGGTGACCACGGCGACCTCCGGGCCGAGGAACAGGAAGGTGCCGTCGCTCTCGTCGGCCTCCACCACCAGCCACTCGCCCCGGTCCCAGACGGCGTTGGTGCCGATCTCGTTGACGTCGCCGCCGATCAGGAACGAGGGCCGCATCCCGGCCTCCACCAGCACCAGGGCGAGCATGGAGGCGGTGGTGGTCTTGCCGTGGGTGCCGGCCACGGCGATGCACCGCCGCAGCGAGGCGATCGCCGCCAGGGTCTCCGAACGGGCGAGCACCGGGATGCCCCGGCGTCCGGCCTCGACCACCTCGGGGTTGTCCTCGGCGATGGCCGAGGACACCGTCACGACGTCGGCGTCCCCGACGTTGTCCCCGGCGTGCCCGACGACCACCGGGATGCCGCCCTGCCGGAGCCGGTCGATGACCCCCGAGGGCCGGAGGTCGCTGCCGGTGACGGTGTGCCCGAGGGCGTCGAGGGCGGTGGCGATGGCGCTCATCCCGGCCCCGCCGATGCCCACCACGTGCACCGTGGCCGGCCGGTTCGGGTCGGTGAGGGCCGATCGGAGGTCGCGCCCGCTCATGCCCCGCCCCCGCCCCCCGGTCGGGCGTTCGCCTCCACCAGCCGGGCTCCGGCATCGGCGGCATCGCCGCGGGCGAGCGCCCGGGCCGACCGGGCCATGGCGGCCAGCCGGGCGGGGTCGGCGAGCAGCCCGTCGAGGGTCGCCGTCAACCGGTCGGGGTCGCAGTCGGCGTCGCGCAGGACCACCGCCGCGCCGGCCCGCTCGAGGACCCGGGCGTTGGCCGTCTGGTGGTCGCCGGGCGCCCCCGGCAGCGGCACCAGGACCGACGGCGCCCCGGCGGCGGCCAGCTCGGCCACGGTCATGGCCCCGGCCCGGCACACCATGACGTCGGCGGCGGCGTAGACCGTGCCCATGCGCTCCTCGTAGGGGACCCGCACGACGGCCGGGTCCCGACAGCCCGTCGCGCCCGGATCGGTCGGGGGAGGCCGGCTCCCAGTCGCGTCGGCCGACGATGTGGTAGACGGCCCGGTCGGACCGGCCCTTCCACCGGTCCACCAGCCCGGCGACCGCCCGGTTGAGGCGGCGGGCTCCGAGGGATCCGCCGAAGACCGCCACCGTCGCCCGGTCGGTCGGGAGCCCGAGCTCGGCGCGGGCCCGGCGCCGGTCGGCGGGAGCGCGCCCGACCCCGGCGATGCCCGGGCGCACCGGAGTGCCGGTCACCACCGCCCGGGGCAGGCCGCGTCCCCTCCCACCCGGTGGCACAGGCCCGGGCGAAGCGGCCGAAGAGCCGGTTGGCCGCCCCGGGCACGGCGTCGACGTTGACCACCACCAGGGGGACGCCGGTCACCACGGCGGCCAGGGCGGCGGGCACGCTGGCGTAGCCGCCGACCGAGACGACCACCCGCGGCCGCGACCGGGCCACCACGCCGAAGCCGCGCACCACGGCGGCGCCGAGCCCCACCAGGGCAACGGCGTTGCCGGCCAGGTCCGCCGCACGGGCACGGCGCACGATCCCCCGGCCGGGCAGCAGCGTGACCGGAAAGCCGCGACCGGCGAGCGCCGCCCGGTCCTGGCCCCGCGCCGACCCGACGAACTCGATGGTGCCCCGGCGGTGCCCCCGCTCCACCAGCGCCTCGGCGATGGCCAGAGCCGGCTGCAGGTGGCCCGCCGTCCCCCCGCCCGCCATGAGGGCGAACCGCCTCCGGCTCACCGCTCGGGGCGCAGCCGGCGCGGGCGCGGCGGGGGGATCGCGCTGCGCTCGTGCGAGGCGATGTTGAGCAGGATGCCCGCCGCCGCCAGGGTGATGATCAGGGACGACCCGCCGAAGGAGATGAACGGCAGGGGATGCCGGTCACCGGCAGCACGCCGACCACCGCCCCGATGTTGATCACCGCCTGGCTGGTGATCCAGGTGGTGATCCCGACGGCGAGCAGGCTGCCGAAGCGGTCGGGGGCCCGGGTGGCGGCCCGCAGGCCGAACCAGGCCAGGGCGAAGAACAGGGCGAGCAGGACCACGGCGCCGACCAGGCCGAGCTCCTCCCCCACCACCGAGAAGATGAAGTCGGTGTGGGCGTTGGGGAGCGTGCCCCACTTCTGACGGCCGCCGCCGAGGCCGAGGCCGAAGAGGTGGCCCGACCCCAGCCCGATGAGGGACTGCCAGACCTGGTACCCCGAGCCCGACTGGTGCGCGCCCGGATTGAGGAAGGAGAGGATGCGGTCGCGCCGGTAGGGGTCGGCGAGCCCCACGACAACGGCGACGGCGCCGAAGACGCCGAGGATCCTCACGATCGGGCCCATCGGCACCCCGCCCATGAACAGGACGCCGAAGGCGATGCAGCTGAGCACCAGGGCGGTGCCCATGTCGGGTTGCTTGAGGATCAGGATGCCGGCGAGGCCGAGCACCACCAGCACCGGCACCACCACCGCCCTCGGCTCCGAGAGGCGGTCCACCCGCCGGGCGAGCAGGTCGGCGGCGAAGACGGCCAGGGCCAGCTTCATGAGCTCGGAGGGCTGGAGCTGGAAGGCACCGAACCCGATCCAGCGCGAAGAACCGCCGGCGGAGACGCCGAGGTGGGGCACGAGCACCACCACGAGGAGCCCCATGGTGCCCACGACCAGCGGCCCCCGGAGGCGCTGCCAGCGGTGGTAGTCGACCCGGGCCAGGATGAGCAGGGCGCTGGTCCCGACCCCCATCCAGAGCAGCTGGCGCACGAGCACGGCCCACGGGGAGCCGTAGAGGTTGAGCGAGATGACCGGCGAGGCCGAGCCCACCATCACCATCCCGAACACGCAGAGCACCCCGACCAGCACGGCGATGGCCCGGCGGGTCCCGATCCGCGCCGCCCGTCCGGCCCGGGCCCGAGGGACGACGGGCCGGGAGGCCCGGGCCCGCCGGGCTCCCCCGTCGGGCGCCGGGCGCGAAGGAAGCCGCAGCGGCGCCACCGAACCCGAGGGATGCCGGCCCCTGGTGGCGGTCCGGGCCGTCGCGGCGCGCTCAGCCACCGGTCCCGCCCCCACCCCGGGGGCCCGCACGGGCCGCGTCGCTCCTGCCGGGCACCCCGTCCATCCCCTTAGCCTCCCCCACCGGCCCGCACAGGTGGTGGAACCCGCCACCGGACGCCCCGGCCCGGTCGGCGCGGCCAACGGTCCCCGGGAGCGGCGGGCTCACACCTTCCCCACCGAGAGGAAGTCGCCGTAGAAGATGCCGAGGCCGAGGGCGGCGAACAGGCCGGCGAGGATCCAGAAGCGCACGATCACCGTGGTCTCGGGCCACCCCAGCAGCTCGAAATGGTGGTGGAGGGGAGCCATGAGGAACACCCGGCGGTGGAACACCCGGTAGCTCACCACCTGGATCACCACCGACAGGGTCACGATGACGAACAGCCCCCCGATGACCACCAGCAGCAGGTCGAGGTTCATGAGCAGGCACAGGGCGGCGAGCCCCGAGCCGATGGCCAGCGAGCCGGTGTCGCCCATGAAGATCCGGGCCGGGGCGGCGTTCCACCACAGGAAGCCGAGGCACGCCCCGGCCAGCGCCACGGCGGCCAGGGCGAGGTCGAGCGCGTCGGCCACGTGGTAGATGGCGAAGTGGCGGTACTGCCAGTACCCGATGACGGCGAGGCAGGCGAAGCAGAACGTGGAGGACCCCGCGGCCAGCCCGTCCAGCCCGTCGGTCAGGTTCACGGCGTTGGCCGCCCCGACGATGATCAGGGTGGCCCACACGACCCACAGGCCGGTGCCCATGTGGAACCCGACCGAGTCGTACCGGGTGAACGAGAGCGTGGTGGCGGCATGGGCCCAGTACACCGCCAGCAGGGCGAACGTCACGCCGAGCCCGACCTGTGCGCCGAGCTTGGCCCGCTTGTTGAGCCCGAGGCTCCGCCGGTGGCTCACCTTGATCCAGTCGTCGGCCAGCCCGATGGCGGCGGCGCCCGCCAGCGCCAGCAGGATCAGCGTTCCCGAACGCGAGAAGATGACCCCGGGCACGGCATGGGCGGCGAGGTAGCCCACCACCATCGCCGCCACGATGCCCACGCCGCCCATGGTCGGCGTGCCGGCTTTGGCGATGTGGACCTGGGGCCCGTCCTCCCGGACCTGCTGGCCGATGTCGTTCTTGAGCAACCACCGGATGAGCAGCGGGGTGGAGAGCACGGCCGCCCACAGCGCCACCCCTCCGGCCGTCATCAGCGAGATCACCGGCCGGCGCCCTCCCCGCGCCCGGCGAGGACCCGCCGCACCTCGACCCGGTCGTCGAAGGGCACGTCCCGGTCGGCCAGGGCCTGGGTCGTCTCGTGGCCCTTGCCCGCCAGGAGGACCAGGTCGCCGGGACGGGCCAGGCCGAGCACGGTCCGGATGGCGGCGGCCCGGTCCGGTTCGACCACCATCGCGGCCGGGCCGTCGGCACCGGCCCGGATGGCGTCGATGATGGCATCGGGATCCTCGGAGCGGGGATTGTCCGACGTCACGACCACCACGTCGGCGCCGCGGCTGGCGGCCGCACCCATCTCGGGGCGCTTGCCCGGATCGCGGTCGCCGCCACAGCCGAACAGGCAGAGCACCCGACCGGTCCCGGCCAGGGCCCGGGCCGACTCGAGCGCCGTGGCGAGCCCGGCAGGGGTGTGGGCGTAGTCGACCAGCACGGTGAACGGGGCGGACGGCGCCGCCACCTCCATGCGGCCCGGCACCGGAGGGAGCGACGCCAGCCCTTCCGCCACCTGGTCGGGACCCACTCCGACGGCCACCGCCACGGCCGCCGCCACCAGGGCGTTGTCCACGTTGAAGGCTCCCGACAGCGGCAGGGTGACCGGCCGGCCCCGCCACTCGAAGCGGGACCACCCGACCGAGAGCTCGAGGTGCCGGGCGTCGTGGCGGGCCACGGCCACCACGTCGCCGGGCCGTCGCTCGACCAGGCGCCGGCCGTAGGGGTCGTCCACGAAGACCACCGCCGTCCGGGCCCGCGACGGTTCGAACAGCACCGACTTGGCCTCGAAGTAGGCCTCCATGCTCCCGTGGTGGTCGAGGTGGTCGCGGCTGAGGTTGGTGAAGGCGGCGACGTCGAAGACGATGCCGTCGACCCGGTGGGCCGTCAGGGCGTGGGAGGAGACCTCGATGGCCACCGCCTCGCCGCCCCGGTCGCGCAGGCTCGCCAGCCGGCTCTGGAGCACCGGCGCCTCCGGGGTGGTGCGGGACCCGTCCAGGGTGCCGATGACCCCGGTGGGCCGCCCGGCGCGCTCGAGGATGGACCGGACCATGTGGGTCACGGTGGTCTTCCCGTTGGTCCCGGTCACCCCGACGGTGGTGAGGTCCCTTGACGGGTGCCCGTAGAAGGCGGCGGCCACCTTCGCCATGGCCGGGCGGACCGTTCCGGGCGCCACCTGGACCTGGGTCACGGCGACGTCGAGCAGCCGCTCGCAGAGCAACGAGGTGGCACCGGCTCCGACGGCGGCGGCGGCGTGGTCGTGGCCGTCGGTGCGCGCCCCGGGCAGGCAGCAGAACAGCGATCCGGGGCCGGCCCGGCGGCTGTCGAACTCGACCGAGCGCACCTCGGTGGCCGACGGGTCACCGCGTACACCGACCACGTCGATGTCGTGGATCAGGAGGCTCATCTGCACGGTGGGACGGTCCAGGGGCCGGTGGCCACGGCACCGGTCCGGGCCCACCTACGGACCTTCCGTGGTCGCTCCGGACGGCACGGAGATGGTACCGGTGGCGCCGACGGCCGAGCTCGACGCCGAGGCGGTGGCTGCGGCGGTGGTGGGGATGCCGTAGTGGTGCAGAGCGTAGGCCATGATGGTCGAGAACACCGGTGCGGCGACGGCGCCCCCGTAGATCGGGGTCGGGTGGTCGAGGACCACGACCGCCGAGAGCACGGGGTTCTGCGCCGGGGCGAACCCGGCGAACGAGCCGACATAGGCGCCCGGGATGTACCCCAGGTGGTCCGGGTCGGGGATCTGGGCCGTGCCCGTCTTGCCCGCCACGGTGTAGCCGTCGATGGCGGCGCTCGTCCCGGTGCCCGACGAGACGACCCCCTCGAGCATCGAGACCAGCTGGGAGTCGGTGGCCGGCGCGATCACCCGGTGGGTGGACGACGACCCGGCGGGCCGGACCGCGCCGGCGGGGGTCACCGTGGCCCGGACCAGCCGGGGGGCGACGAAGACCCCGCCGTTGGCCACGGCGTTGTAGGCGTCGAGGATCTGCTGGGCGGTCACCGCGTCGTCCTGGCCGATCGGGGTCGACCCGATGGACGTCCCGGTCCAGGCGGCCGGGCCGGGCACCAGCCCCTCGGACTCACCGGGGAACCCGAGGCCGGTCGGCTTGCCGAAGCCGAGGTTGCCGATCTGGGCCAGCAGCCGGTCCTTGCCCAGCGCCTGGGCCACCTCGATGGTGCCCAGGTTGGAGGACTGGGCGAGGATGTCGCTGGCCGTCATCTGCTCGGGGCCGTGGGTCTCGGCGTCGTGGAAGGTGTAGCTGCCCATCGACAGCGACGCCGGGACCTCGACGACCTGCCCGGGGCTGGTCACCCCGCTCGACAGTGCCGCCGAGAACGTGACCAGCTTGAACACCGAGCCCGGCTCGTAGACCTGGGTGACGGCGGTGTTGGCCGGAGCCTCCCGCACCCCGGCGGGCAGGGTGTTGTCCCCGGGGGCGACCGTCGGTCCCGATCCTGCGGTGGGCGCCGACGAGGCCGCCGGCCGGCCGGTGTCGGCGGCGGTGACCGCCGCCGGGCCGGGCGACGCCCCGGTGGTGGGGGTGCCGGCGGTGGCCTGCAGGTCCGCCATGGCCACGATGTCGCCGGTCTTGACGTCCATGACCACCGCCGTACCGCTGTAGGCGTGCGACGCGGCGAGCTCGGCGGCGAGCGCCTGCTCGGCGACGTACTGGATCGACTCGTCGATGGTGAGCTCGATGCCGGTCCCGGCCCGGGCCGCCACCGAGGTCTTCCCGCTGCCGGGCAGGGCCGCCCCGTCCGGCGCCCGCAGCAGGCTCTCCGACCCCGCCGTCCCGGCCAGCAGCCGCTCGTACTCGTACTCCAGCCCGCCCGATCCGCTGCCGTCCCAGTTGACCGAGCCGAGCACCGGCGAGGCCAGCTGCCCGTTGGGCTCCACCCGCTGGGACTCGGGGACGAGGTTGATGCCGGGCAGGGCGAGGGAGGAGACCTTGGCGGCCACGGCGTCGGGGACCCGATGGGCGAGGTACACGAAGCCCGACCGCTCGGTGAGCTCCGACCGCAGCTCGGCTTCCGGCACCCCGATGACCGGGGCGAGCGAGGCGGCCGTCGCCGCCGGCCGGGTGATCAGGAGCGGGTCGGCCACCACCGTCTGTCTTGATGACCGACTCGGCCATCACCTCGCCGTTGCGATCGAAGATCCCGCCGCGCACGGCGGGGACCGAGACCGTCTGGGTCAGCTGCGAGGCCGAAAGCGAGGCGTAACGGCGGTGCGAGAACTCCTGGACGTGGACGAGCTGGACGATGAGGGCGACGAAGACCACCACGAGCACCAGCCGCATGGCCCGCGTGCGCCGCCCCAGCAGGATCGACGGGCTCACCGGCCAGCGGTGGCAGGAGCGGTGGCGGGGCCGGTGGTGGTGCGCGGTGCGGGGAGCGGGACGTCGAGGGGCACCCGGGGGAGGTAGACGACCTGGGTCGGAGCCACCAGGCCCTCACCCTCGGCCTGGCCGACCACCACGGGCGGGGCGGCCTTCTCCGCCACCGACGCCTGCAACGCCTTCTCGGCGGCCGACGCCGCCGCCACCCGGTCCTGCACCGACGACAGCCGGACCTGGCCCTCGGCCAGCAGGGCGTCGCCGATCACCACGGCGAGCAGGCTGCCGACGACCAGGAGCGCCGACAGCCACATCGTCGAGGGCCGGACGGTCCGCCGGGAGGGGCGCCGCCGGGGGGCCGGTTCGAACAGCGCGCAGCGGCGGTCGGCGCGACGGCGGCGCTCCGGGCCGCGGGGAGGTCCGTGCCGTGGCTCGCCGTGCCGGCGGTGCTGGCCGGCGGGGCCATCAGGCCACCCGGCCCCGCGCCGAAGGACCCTCGGCCGGCGAGGGCAGGCGTTCGAGGACCCGCAGGCGGGCCGCCTCGGCCCGGTGGTTCCGGGCCACCTCCTCGGCCGAAGGCCGGCGGGCTCCGCGCCGCACCAGTCGGAACCCGGGCTCGGCGCCGCACACGCACGGCAGGCCCGGGCGGGCACCGGCAGTCCCCGGTGGCCGCCCGGACGAACGTGGCCTTGACCAGGCGGTCCTCGCCCGAGTGGTAGGCGATGGCCACGCACCGGCCGCCCGGGCGCAGGAGGGACGAGGGCGTCGTCGAGGGCCGTCTGGAGCTGGCCCAGCTCGTCGTTGACGGCGATGCGGATGGCCTGGAAGACCCGGCGGGCCGGGTGGCCACCGGTGCGTCGGGTGGCGGCCGGGATGGCGGTCCGGACCACGTCGGCCAGCTGGCCCGTGGTCCGGACAGCGGTCGCGCCGCGACGATGGCCCGGGCGATCCGCCGGGCGAACCGCCCCTCGCCGTTGTCGGTGAGCAGATCGACCAGCGCGTCCTCGTCGAGCTCGTTCACCAGGTCGGCCGCGCTGGTGCCCGAGGTCGGGTCCATCCGCATGTCGAGCGGGGCGTCGCGCCGGTAGGAGAAGCCGCGTTCGGCCACGTCGAGCTGGGGCGAGCTGACCCCGAGGTCGAACAGGACGCCGCTCAGCCCGCGCTGGTCGAGCGGGGTCCGACTGGGCGTCCTGGACCGCCTCGACCACCTGGGCCAGGGCGTCGAAGCGCGACCGGCGCAGAGCCGCCCGGCGGCCGAAGGGAGCCAGCGTGTCCGGCGGCGGCGGCGACGGCCAGCGGGATCCCGGTCGATCCCGAGCAGGCTGATGCCCCTCGATGCCGTCGAGGAGGGCGGCGGCGTGACCGCCCCCGCCCACCGTGGCGTCGACCACGAGGCCGGCCGGCACCGGGCCGAAGAGGTCGACGACCTCGTCGGCCATCACCGGCTGGTGGAGGAATGCCTGGTTCATCCGCAGTCCCCCGACCGGCACAATGCGTGCGGGTGGAGTGCCGCGACGTTCGCTCTGGAAGTAGGCGGAGGAGGAATCTTCCAGGGTTGCGGTCGGGGGACTGCGCATGGGCCAGACGCGCTCGATGTGGACCTCGTGACGGGCCACGGCGGCCAGGCCGGACTCATAGGGCGAGGGCCGGGGGGTCGGCGATCCGACGGCGATGGCGCCGGACCGGCTCCCCGGCCGGGCAGCGTGATGGTCGAAGGGTTGGTGCCGGTGGTGCTCCTTTCGTCGGCTGGTGTCATGGTTCGGGCTGGTCGCTCGTGTCGATGCCGGGCTCGGTCCCGGTCCCGGAGGGCGCCCACCGGGTGGCCGTGGTCGAGGCTCGGATGGTCGGGGCTGACCCGAGCGGCGCCCGGTGTCGGCGCCCCGGCCACGGCTCCTTCGCCTCCGGTGGTCCCGTCCGGCGGACGATATGGAGCGAGGCCATCCCGCTCAACCGTCGTCGCCCTGGGTGAGCCGCGCCTCTTCGGGCAGGACCTTCTCGTCCCAGGTCTCCCGGTTCCAGAGCTCCACCCGGTCGATCGCCCCGAGGACCAGGACGTCCCCGACCAGGCCGGCGTACTCCCGCAGCCGGGCCGGGATGGCCATCCGGCCCTGCCGGTCGATCTCCAGCTCGTGCGAGGTCGATGCCCACAACCGGGCCATGTTCCGGTCGCTCCGGCCCGTCGCCGCCCGCTCCAGCATCGACTCCATCTGGTGCTCGAACTGGTCGGGCGTCCACAGCGAGAGGCATCCGTCCTGGTACGGGGTGAGGTAGCCGCCGTGCTCGAACGGGCCCCGGAACTTCGACGGCAGGATGACCCTTCCCTTGTCGTCGAGCGAATGCTCGTACCTGCCGAAAAACCGTGCCACTGATGGTTGCTCCCACGATGCTCCCCGGTGCCCGGACCGATGTCCCGATCCCTCCCTTTCACACCACTTTGCGCCACTTTACGCCCCAGCCCCCCACCGGTCAACCACTTGCACCCAAAAAGCGGCCCCGACCGGGCGCCACATCGGAGCCGGCCAGCGAGGCCGGGCGGGCGACCCGGAGGGGACCCGGAGTAGACCCGAGAGAACGAGACAGGAGTGCAGGAGGGAGCCGAGAGCGCGCCCCGGCCGGCCGGCGAGGGCGCCGGCCGACCGCGCCGGCCGGGCCGGGGAGCGACCTAGGGTCGGGGCAGGGCGGCGATCGAGCGCGCCGGCCACCGTGGCCGGGTCGGGCGTCCGGGCGCCGACCCCGGCGGCGAGGTCGGCCACCCCGGCCGCCGCCCGGCGCAGGTCCTCGACGGCCGCCGCCCGGTCCTCGCAGGACAGGGCCAGCAGCTCGACCAGCGGGGCCGGATCCCAGCGCCAGGACGCAGGCGCCGTGGAACCAGCACCCGACCGGGTCCGCCGCTGGGCCAGCCCCACCACCTTGCGGCCGTCGGCGGCGACCACCTCGCCGCGGCCCACACCCCCGAAGCAGACGAGGCCGACCATCGGGTCCGCAGCCCCGGGCCCCGCCCGGTGGACGCCGATCCCGGTCGATCCCCAGCCGGTGCAGGGCGGCGACCCAGGTCTCCCCCACCCAGTCGAAGGCATCGCCCACGTCCTCGGACCACAGCGGGTCGGCCGGCCGGCACCCAGAGGTCGATCCACACCGGGTCGGCCGGTGCCACCAGCACGGCGCCACCGCCGGACCGGCGCCGGGCGACGCTCACCCCGGCACGCGCCGCCCGCGCCGGCGTCGACCACCGTCGACGGCTGGGTCGACCCGAGCACGACCGAGGGCGACGTCGGCCGGCAGACGGCGACGGCGCGGCGGCCGGGCGACGCCTCGACCCGCGGCCAGGCGGCGTGGAGGACGGACGCATCCCCCGCCGTCGCTCGACGGCCCATGAGGCGTGCCCGGCGCGGACATCCGTGCAGCCTCGCGCCGGCCATCGCCACGGCGCAGCCCGCGACCACGGCGCGCCGGCGTGCCGGGGTCACGGCCCGGGCGCGATCAGGCGGTCAGCTGTTGGTGGGGATGCGCCGGAGCCCCGAGGTAGGTCCCCCAGTCCTCGCGGGCACCGCCGCAGAGGGCGAGGAGGTGGACCCGCTGGCGCGGCGCCACCGGGGTCGAGCGCAGCACCATGCCGGCTTCGTGGGGAAGGCGGTCCTCCTTGCGGGTGTTGCAGCGGCGGCACGCCGCCACCACGTTCTCCCAGGTGTGGCGCCCCCCCCGGCTGCGCGGGATCACGTGATCGAGGTTCTCGGCGGCCGAGCCCGCAGTACTGGCACCGCGACCCGTCCCGGGCGAAGACGGTCCGCCGGTTCACGGCCACCCGGTAGTGGCGGGGGACCTGCACGTAGCGCACCAGGCGGACCACCGACGGTTCGGGAACGGTGACCCGCTCGGACCGGAACACCCGATCGGTGGAGTGCACCAGCTCCGCCTTGGTGTCGAGCACCAGCAGGACGGCCCGCCGGGAGGAGACGACCCCCAACGGCTCGAAGGTGGCGTTCAGCACCAGGGCCCGGCGGGCGGCGGTCGTGGGCGACCGGGCCGGCTCGGCCCGGGGACCCGGCGCAGCGAGCGTCTCCCGTCGCCTCGCCGCCTGCTTGGCCCGTCGATCCATCAACCGGGAAACTTAGCCCGGCGCGCCCGAGCGCAAGGGGCCGCCTCCGCCTCTCACCCCCGTCCGGCGGGCGGCGACCCGGTCCGGAGGTCGCCACCGGCCCGACCCGGGCGGCCGGCTCGGCACCACTCGGAGGTAGGTCACGACGTCGGCGACGTCGGGCTCCACCTCGCTCCGGCCGTAGGCGGTCTCCATCCGGAACGCCCACCAGTCGGCGGCGGGAGCGGCAGAGGCGGCCGCCGGCGCCACCAGCCGGGCGCGGCCAACCGCCGCAGGGTGTCGAGCGCGCGCACCACCAGAGGGTCGGACGCACCGACACCGCGACGGCGACGGCCATCACCGTCCGACCGAGACGGCCAGGGCCGGTCCGGCCGCACCGGCACGGTCGCCGGCGCGCCGGTCCGGTCACGACCCCGCGGCGCGCCGGGCCAGCGGCGGCGGCACCGAGCAGCGGGCCGTCCGCCCCGAGCCCGGCCGGCACCATCCGGGTCCCCCGGGAGAAGTCGAGCCGCGCCCGCTCGTCGATCTCGTGCTGGGCGCGCGTCGAAGAACGGCTCGCCGAACCCGAGCGCCACCGACCCGGCCACCACCGCCAGCTCGAGGTCCAACAGGTTGGCCACCGAGGCCACGGCCCGACCGACCAGGGTGCCGCACCGCCGCCGCACGGCGGCTCGGCGGCCTCGTGCGCCGGCCGGCCGGTGATGGCCGCGATCGAGAGCCCGGAGGCCTCGGCCTCGAGGCAGCCCCGCCCGCCGCAGGCGCAGCGGCGCCCGTCGGGCTCGACGACCACGTGCCCGATGTGGCCGGCGTTGCCGTCGCGCCCGTCGAGCAGCCGGCCGTCGAGGACGATGCCGCCGCCCACCCCGGTCGAGACCACCATGGCCAGATAGTTGTCGCAGCCCCGGGCGGCGCCGAGCCACCCCTCGCCGAGGGCCAGGGCCTTGGCGTCGTTGTCCACCGCCACCGGCAGGCCCAGGTGGTCGGCCAGCCGCCGGCGCAACGGGAACCCGCGCCAGGCCGGGATGTTGAGCGGCGACACCGTCCTCCCCGCCCCGCAGCATGGGGCCGCCACAACCCACTCCGCAGGCGGCGGGAGACGGACCGTCCGCCGAGCACCTCGCCGACGCACCTCGTCGACCACCGCGGCCAGGGCGCCGAAGACGTCCTCGGCCCGGTCCGAGTCGCGGCGTCGGCGCCTGGGCCCGGACGAGGATCGACCCGTCGCCGTCCACCACGGCGCAGGCCAGCTTGGTGCCCCCGATGTCGACGGCCAGCACGGCGGACCCGCCTGCGGTCTGCTCACCGCGCCGGCGGTGCCGGATGCGCCGCCGGCCCCCGGCGACCGGCCGTCACCGGCGGTCAGTCGTCGCGGTGGAAGCGCCCACGGATCCAGTCGCGTGGATCGTGGACGGTGTTGCTCAGGTTGCGGCTGTGCAGCGACCTCGAGATGTCGTCGATGCCGGCCTTGCCCATCCGCCGGGCGTTGTTGGCGAAGACCACCCCGGCGAGGAACATGACCACCACGCCGACGAACCCGAGCACCACCGATCTCGAGAAGGTGAAGAACATGAACACCAGCGCGGCCACGAACACCAACGCCGACCAGATGCAGTACCGGCCGGCGTGCCGGTAGACGGTCTCCGAGCGCACCCGCTCCGCGAACGCCGGGTCCTCCTGGTACAGGGACTGCTCGAGCTCGTGCAGGATCCGTTGTTCGTGTTCAGACAGCGGCAAGGACTCGTCCCCTCCACCGATCGTCGTTCCCCTCGATGATCGCCGGTCTCATCCTCGCGGATCCCCGACCCGAAAGCACGACGCCGGACCGGGTGGGCGGCACCGGACCACCGCTCTCCCGGCCCGGTCACGACGCCTGTCAAGCACCGTTCCAAGCTTACAAGGTGACCGGTCGGCCCATCGCCGGGCTCGGAGCGGCCGACGGGCGGAGGGACCCCACTGGTGCGTCCCCCCGGTGCTGCACCCGCAGCCCTGCGGCCCGACCAGGGACGCCGGCCCGACCGACGATCCTCCGTAGCGGGCGCGGATGGCGTCGACCGCGGCGGTGACCGCTCCCCAGCGACTCCTCGATGCGCTCGACGTCGTCGAGGGTCGCCGGGCGGCCCGCTCGCCGGCCGTCGGGTCGGGCCGCCGGTCCGAGATCGAAGGTCAGTCTGGATCCCGGTGCCCGGGCCGCCCCGGCCGCCGAGTCCGGACAGGCTGACCCCGAGGAGCCGCACCCCCTGGTCCCGTTCGACCGAGTCCAGCAGCGCCCCGGCCACCGCGCCCGACGGCCGGCGGCGGACTCGATGGGCGCGTCAGCGAGTGCGACCGGGTCAGCGTCGTGAAGTCGGCGAACCGGACCTTCAGGTCACCGTCCGGGCGCGCCGGCTCCGACCGGCGCAGACCGGTCGTCGCCGCGTCGACCATGCGGGCCAGGCGGCGGTGCAGCTCGGCCGGGTCCCAGAGATCGGTGGCGAAGGTCTCCTCGTGCCCGATCGACTTGGCCGGCTGGTCCGGCACCACCGGCCGGGGGTCCTCTCCCCGGGCCAGCGCGCCGAGGTGGCGCGCCGGCGGCCGGTCCCAGGTAGCGCTCGAGCGCCCCGGGCGGGAGGGCGGCGACGTCGCCGACCGTAGCGCACGCCGAGCGCTCCAGCCGCCGTCCGGTCGCCGGGCCCACCCCGCACAGGGCCCGGACCGGCAGCGGGTGGAGGAAGGCCGAGCTCGCCTCCCGGGCGGACCACCACCACGCCGGGCCCGGGCCTCGACTCCCGACCGGTCGGCCACGCGGCTTGGCCGCCTTGGACGCCAGCTTGGCCACGAGCTTGGTGCGACCGACTCCGACCGAGCAGGCCAGCCCGAGCTCGTCGAGCACCCGGCGCCGGATGGTCCGGGCGATGGCCGGCCCGTCGCCGAAGAGCTGCCGGGCCCCGGTCACGTCCAGGAACGCCTCGTCGAGGGAGATCCCCTCCACCAGCGGGGTCACCGACTCGAGGATGCCGTGCAGCTGTGCGCTCACCTCCTGGTAGCGGTGGTACCGGCCGTCGACGAACACGGCCGCCGGGCACAGCCGCCGGGCCACCGACGACGGCATGGCCGAGTGCACCCCGAACCGCCGGGCCTCGTAGGTGCAGGCGGCCACCACGCCCCGCGCACCGCGAGCCGCCCGACGATGACCGGTCGTCCGGCCAGCGACGGATCGTCGAGCACCTCCACCGAGGCGAAGAAGGCGTCCATGTCGACGTGGAGGATCACCCGATCCGCCCGGCGGCCGCGCCCGGGTCCGGTCGCGGGCCGTGGCGGCTCAGCCACCGAGGCGCAGCCTCCGGAACCCCTCGGCGAAGGGCACGCCGGCCTGCCGGCCGGCGTCCTCGGCACCGAGGCGCACCGCGGTGGCGGCCCACTCCGTCGCCGTCGGGGAACTGGCTCCGGTGGCAGCCCACCGCCTGCGCCCTTCAGCTCGACCGTGGCGGAGATGTCCACCCAGACGTCGGGCTCGAGGGTGCCCGACAGCAGCACGGTCGGCGACCTGGTGGGCCGGCCCGGCGTCGGGGAAGTAGTGGGGCAGGCCGGCGGCCGGCGACACGGCGTCGAGGGCGGCCATCCCGGTGACCCGGTGGTCCCGGTGGTTGAAGTACTCCTGCCCGAAGAACACCGCGGTCGGGTCGGGGCAGAGCACCACGTCGGGGCGGAACCGCCGCACCGCGGCCACCAGCGCGCCGCCGGAGCTCGGAGGTCGTCGGTCAGCTCGCCGTCGGGATAGTTCGAGCCACTCGCTGCTCGGCGACCCCGATCAGCGGCGCCGGCCTCGGCCGCCTCGGTCGCCCGGCGCCGCGGCCAGCTCCTCGGGTCGACCGGCGGGATCGGTCGACCCCTTGCCGCCGTCGGTGCAGAGCACGACCCGACCTCGCATGCCGGCCTTGGCCCAGGCGGCCAGGGTGCCCCCGCAGGACACGTCGGGATCGTCGGGATGGGCGTAGATGGCCAGGGCCCGCGCCGGCACCTCGGACGAGCAGCTCGGCCACCGGCTAGCCCTCGCGGCTGCTTGGGCGCCGTCGTCTTGGTCAGCAGCCCGACCTCCCGCCGGAAGTCGTCCACCCCCTCGAACCCCTTGTACACGCTGGCGAACCGCAGGTAGGCGACCTCGTCGACGACCCGGAGCCGCTCGAGCACGGCGATGCCCACCTGCTCGGAGGTCGGCTCCGACCCGGCTTCGCGCAGCTCCTCCTCGACCTCCTGGGCGACCGTCTCGAGCTGGTCGCTCGGTGACCGGCCGGTTTTTGGTGGCCGCCCGCAGCCCGTCGACGAGCTTGCCCCGGTCGAAGGGCTGCCGCTCACCCGAGCGCTTGACCACCATCAGGGGCACCTCCTCGATCCGCTCGAAGGTGGTGTACCGGCGGCCGCAGCCGACGCACTCGCGGCGACGTCGGATGGCGGCACCGTCCTCGGCCACCCGCGAGTCGACCACCCGATCGTCGTCCGCCAGGCACCACGGACACCGCACCGTACCGAGGCTAGTGCCCGTGCCCGTGCGGCCCGGCGGTGCGCCGGCGGTGAGCGACCGGGGACCGGGGCGACGGGTCCGACCGGTCGGCGGTCAGGGGACCCGGATCCGCTCGCCCGGGAACGACCCGGTCCGAGCCCGCTCGTCGGTCAGCCTGGCCACGAGCGGGCGCGGATCGGCGCCCGGATCGGCCCGCTCGGCGATCGACCACAGGGAGTCGCCGGGCCGCGACCGTGTAGGTGCCCGGCCCGACGTCCCCGCCGGGGCGGAACCGGTGGCGTGGGAGTGACCACCGGCTCCGCCCAGCGGAAGAGCCAGTCCGACGACGCAGCAGGCCCATGACGGCCAGCAGCGTCCGCCGACGGCGGACCTCGGCGCGGCACCCGTCCCGGGCGCTGACGGACCGACGGGCCCGGCGCCGTCCGGCCCGCCGGGGCCGAGCCGGCTGCGACCAGACGCAGCCGGGCGACGCCCCGGCTCGCGGTCGGCGTGGTCGACGCCGGACGCGGCGACGGCATCTGCCACGGCCGCGGTCACGATCCTGCCCTCCGGCGTATCGAACCTGTGTTCGCCATCTCGTCATCCCAGCACGAACACCTGTTCGATGTCAAGCCCGAAGGCGAACGGATGTTTGCTTTCGGGACCCGGGGCGCCTACCCTGGGCAAACAGATGTTCGACCCGCCGGCCCGCCCGACGGGACGCCGGGAGGGATCACCGGAGCCGGACGACCGGGTCCGGCAGACCGAAGACGGGAGACGGCATGGCCCAGGTCCTCAGCACCAAGCGCAAGCAGATCCTCGACTGCATCGCCGAGGCGGTCCGGGAGCGGGGCTACCCGCCCTCGGTCCGCGAGATCGGCGAGTCCGTCGGGCTCACCTCGTCCTCGACCGTCCACGCCCACCTGGCCGTGCTCCAGCGCGAGGGCTACCTGCGCCGCGACCCCACCAAGCCGCGGGCCATCGAGGTCTGCTACGACCCGTCCTCGAAGGTCATCGTGGAGTCGCGGCCCCTGCGCCACGTCCCGCTGGTGGGCGACGTGGCCGCCGGTACCGGCGTGCTGGCCCAGGAGAACGTCGAGGAGCTCTACCCCCTCCCCGAGGACTTCACCGGTACCGGCACCCTGTTCATGGTGACGGTCCGCGGGGACTCGATGATCGACGCCGGCATCATGGACGGCGACTACGTCGTCGTGCGCCAGCAGCCGTCGGCCGACCAGGGCGACATCGTGGTGGCCGGCATCCCCGACGGCGAGGCGACGGTCAAGCGGTTCTCCACCCAGCGCGGCAAGGTGGTCCTCACCCCGGCGAACGAGCGCCTCTCCCCCATGGAGCTCGACCCCGCCGACGTCACCGTCTACGGCAAGGTCGTCACCGTCCTGCGCCGGCTCTGAACCCCCCGGCGCCGGGTCAGGGCGCGGTGCGCAGCAGGTCCTCGAGCGTGGTGGCAGCCCGTTCCAGCTCGCCGATGCTCACGTGCTCGTCGGGGGTGTGGGCCAGCCGCGGGTCGCCGGGACCGAAGTTGGCGGCGGGGATGCCGTGGGACCAGAGCGAGGCGGCATCGGTCCACCCCAGCTTGGCCCGGGGCGGGGCGCCGCTGGCCGCCACCAGCTTCGACAGGAGCGGGTGGTCGAGCGCCGGCGGCGCGCCGGCGGCGAAGTCGACCAGCTCCCAGCGGTCCCCCGGTTCGAGGTGGGGGCCGAGCAGCTCGCGGACCGAGGCCTCGGCCTGCTCGGTCGAGCGATCCGGCGCGAAGCGGTGGTTGACGAGCAGGCTGGCCTCGTCGGGGACCACGTTGGCCGCCACGCCGCCCCGCACCTCGACCGCCTGCAGCTGCTCGGCGTACTCGCAGCCGTCGAGCACCGGACGGCGGCCCCGGTAGCCCGACACCGTGTCGAGCAGCGGGCCCAGGCGATGGATGGCGTTGCGGCCGGCGGCGGGGCGGGCGGTGTGGGCCCGCGCTCCGGCCAGCCCGACCCGGACCCGGAGCGTCCCCTGGCACCCGGCCTCGACCACCCCGCCGGTCGGCTCGCCCGAGGATGGCGGCGTCGGCTCGGAGCAGGTCGGGCCGCACCTCGAGCAGGCGGACCAGCCCGTTGTGCTCCTGTTCGACCTCCTCGCAGACGTAGAAGCACCACGTGACGTCCACCGCCGGCTCGGCCACACCGGCGGCCAGGTGCAAGAAGACGGCCAGGCCCCCTTTCATGTCGGCCGCCCCCACGCCGTAGAGCGTCTCCCCCTCGATCCGCGGCTCCTCGTTGCCACCGACGGCTGGGACCGTGTCGAGATGTCCGGCCAGCAGGATGCCGGGTCCCGCGGCCGAGCTCGGTGCGGGCCACCACGTTGTCGCCGACCCGCTCGACGGCGAGCCACGGGCACCGGGCCAGCGCCGCCTGCACCGCGTCGGCCACCTGCTCCTCGTGGTGGCTGACCGAGGGCACGGCGACCAGGGCGGTGGCCAGTCCCAGCAGCCCGCCCGGCACCGTGACCGTCAAGCGGAGACCCCGTGGCGGCGGAGGATGTCGTTCAGCTGCGCCTTGTCGTGACGCTGTCCCTCGGTCAGCCGCTTGATGACCAGCACGCAGGGCAGGTGGAACTCCCCGCCGGGGTACTCCCGCCGCCTCGACGCCTGCACGGCCACGCACCAGGGCGGGACGTGCCCACGGCTCAGCTCCTCGCCCGTCTCGGCATCGATCACCGGGATGGACGGGTTGAAGATGGTGCCCTCCCCGACCACCGCGCCCCGCCCGATCCGGGCCCCCTGGGTGATCATGCACCGGCTGCCGACCATGACGTCGTCCTCGATGACCACCGGCGCCGCCTGGGCCGGCTCGAGCACCCCGCCGATGCCGACCCCGCCCGAGAGGTGGACCCGCTCGCCGATCTGGGCGCACGACCCGACCGTGGCCCAGGTGTCGACCATCGTGCCGGCTCCCACCCGGGCGCCGATGTTGACGTAGCTCGGCATGCAGATCACCCCGTCGCCCAGGTACGACGCCCCACCGGGCCGACGCCCCCGGCACCACCCGGACGCCCGAGGCGGCGTAGTGCCGCTTGAGCGGGATCTTGTCGGCGAACTCGAAGGGGCCCGTCTCGACGGTCTCCATCGCCCGCAGCCGGAAGAGCAGCAGGATGGCCTGCTTTCAACCACTGGTGGACCACCACCCGATCGGTCACCGGGTCGACCTCGGCCACCCGGGCCTCGCCGCGGTCGAGCAGGTCGATGGCCTCGGACACCGTGGCCAGGGCATCGCCGTCGGCCGGGCCGAGGGTCGGGGACCCTTCGGCGAGGGCTTCGATCCGTGAGCGGAGATCCGACATCGGCCAGACGTTAGCCCTGGCTGCCCGGCGCACCCCGGTCTCTGGACCCGGCGCCGGCTCCTCGGGTGGTCAGCGGGACGGGAGGGGCCGGGCGGCGGCGCACCGCTCCCCGACCACCGCCAGCCGCTCCATGGGCTGCACCACCGCCAGTCGGACGAAACCGGCACCGCCGGGGCCGTAGAGGTCCCCGGGGCTGACCAGCAGCCCCGCCTCGGTGGCCAGGAACTCGGCCAGCCCCCAGCTCCCGCCGGGCGAGGGACGGTGGCACCGGCACCCACAGGTAGAAGCCGCCGGCGGGCAAGGGAGCGGCGAGCCCCATCCGGTCGAGGTACCCGCGGACGGTGGTCAGCCGGTCGAGGTAGCGGCGGCGCTGCTCGGCGACGTGGACGTCGTCGCCCACGCCGCGGCGGCGGCGGCCTGGACCGGACCGGGGACCATGAGGCCGGCGTGCCGCCGCACGTCGCGCAGGTAGCCGACCAGGTCGGGGTCGCCGGCGAAGAAACCGGCCCGCAGCCCGGCCAGGTTCGACCGCTTCGACAGCGAGTGGACGGCCACCACCCCGTCGAGGCCCGATTCCAGCACCGTGGCCGGCCGGCCCGTCCCAGGTGAACTCGGCGTAGCACTCGTCGGAGAACACCGGGATGCCGTGCTCCCGCCCCCAGGCGGCGACGGCACCGAGGTCGGTCAGCCGGCCGGTCGGGTTGGACGGGCTGTTGGCCCACAGCACCAGGGCCCGCTCGCGATCGGCCGGGTCGACGGACCCGAGGTCGAGCCCTCCGCCGTCCAGCTCGCCGACCGCCGACGGCGCGGCACCCGGCGAGCCGGGCCCCCATGGCGTAGGTCGGGTAGGAGACCGCCGGGTACAGCACGGTGTCCCGGTCCGGGCGACGCAGGCGGAGGTAGTGGGCGACCGAGCGCCACGAACTCCTTGGTCCCGACGCAGGCGGCCAGCTCGGTGTCGGCGTCGACCGACCACCCCGAACCGCCGGCCCAGCCAGCCGGCGGCGGCCCCCCGGTAGGCGTCCGAACCCGGCCGCCGCCGGGTAGCCGCGCTCGCCGTGTCCGAGTTCGCCAGGGCCTCGAGCGCCAGCCCGGGAGGGGGATCGCCCGGGGTGCCGACCGAGCAGTCGACCACCCCGGCACCGTCGCCGCCGGAGCCGAACCGGTCCGCCGCCCGAGCCGCCAGCGCGGCCAGCCGGTCGTAGGGGTACGGGGGCGGGGCGAACCCCGCCTCGGGATCGGCGGGTGCCGGCAGGCGGGTCCGGCTCACGAGGCGAGGAACTCGGCGAACCGCGAGCGTCGCCGGCCTCGTCCAGCACCACCTGGATCCGTGCCGACAGCTCCGATGCCACCTCGCCGACGATCTCGCCCTCGCGGTGGACGGCCGCCAGGACGTCGCCGCGGGTCCAGGGCACGACCAGCTCGACCACCCGGTCCCCCACCCGGAACCGGTCGGCCATGGCCGCCAGCAGCTCGTCGATGCCCTCGCCGGTCCGCGCCGACACCAGGACCGAGCCCGGGTGGGCGGCCATCAGTCGCCCGGCCTCCACTCTCGCCGCAGCGGCGGTCCCGAGGGCGTCGGCCTTGTTCACCACCAGCAGCTCGGGCAGCCCGTCGGCACCGATCTCGGCCAGCACGGCCCGCACCGCGTCCACCTGGCCCTCGAGGTCGGGCGCCGACCGGTCCACCACGTGGACGATGAGGTCCGACTCGGCCACCTCCTCGAGGGTGGAGCGGAACGCCTCGACCACCTGGTGGGGGAGCTTGCGCACGAAGCCGACCGTGTCGGTGACCAGGACCGTCTCGCCGCCGGGCAGCGACGAGCTGGCGGGTCCGCGGATCGAGGGTCGAGAACAGTCGGTTCTCGACGGCCACGTCCGACGCCGCACAGCCGGTTGAGCAGCGTCGACTTGCCGGCGTTGGTGTAGCCGACCAGCGACGCCGCCCGATGCCGCGACCGGGCACGTCCCCGCCGCTGGGTGCGCCGGGTCCGGTCGAGCTGGCGGAGGTCGCCCTCGAGCCGGCTCATCCGCCGGACCAGCCGGCGGCGGTCGACCTCGAGCTTGGTCTCGCCCGGGCCCCGGGTGCCGATGCCGCCCGCCTGCTGGCTGAAGGCCCTCCCCCGGCCGGCCAGACGCGGCAGCCGGTAGCGGAGCAGGGCCAGCTCCACCTGGGCGCGGCCCTCGGGAGTCCGGGCGTTCTGGGCGAAGATGTCCAGGATGACCGCGGTCCGGTCGATGGCCGTGCGGCCGAGGATCGCCTCGAGGTTTCGCTGCTGGGCAGGCGAGAGGTCGTCGTCGAACACCACCGTGTCGGCGTCGACGGCCCGGCACAGCGGGCCGCCAGTTCCTCGACCTTGCCCCGTCCGAGATAGGTGGCGGGATCCGGGGCGGCGCGCCGTTGGACGACCCGCTCGAGCACGTCGGCGCCGGCCGTGTCGACCAGCAGGGCGAGCTCGTCGAGGGCGGCCTCGGTCTCGGCCTGGGTCGCGTGGGGGAAGACCACGCCGACGAGGACGATCCGCTCCCGGACCGACCGCGAGATGAGGGTGTCGGTGAACGCGGAGGAGTCGGGGCTCATCGACCGGCGGCGTCCACGATGGCGGCGACGTCGACCTTGACCGCGGCGACCCGCTGCACCGGGCCGCTGAGGCGGACGGCGGTGCCCTCCAGCGCCACCTGCAGCGTGCCGCCGGGGTTGTGCACGTCGACCCGCTCGCCGACCAGTCCCCAGCTGCGGGCGGCCACCGCGGCGGCGGCGCTGCCCGTGCCGCAGGCCCGGGTCTCCCCCACCCCGCGCTCCCAGACCCGCAGGGTGACCGAGTCGGCACCGGGCCCGATCGAGACGAACTCGACGTTGATGCCTCCGGGGTGGAGGTCCTGGAGGCGCGGTCCGAGCTCGGCCACGTCCACGCCGGCCGGGTCGGGACCGAGCAGCACCAGGTGGGGGTTCCCCATGTCGACCCGGCGTGCCTTGCGCCCGCTGCAGTGCTGGGGCTGGTCCGGCCCGAGCACCGCCTCCCCCATGTCCACCGACGCCACCGCCGTGCCGGGCGGCGCACCGGGCCGGTACTCGACCCTGCGGAGCCCGGCGTCGGTCCACACGGTGAACACCGGCGGCTCCACCAGGCCGGCGTCGACCGCCGCCTGGGCCAGGCACCGGATGCCGTTGCCGCTCATCGCGGCCCGGCTGCCGTCGGCGTTGCGCAGCTCCATGGCCAGGTCCGCCCGGCCTCCCCCGTCGAGCACCCGGATCACGCCGTCGGCACCGATCCCCTACCCGGCGGTGGCACAGGGCCGCGCACCGCGGCCGCGTCGAGATCGATCTCGCCCTTCCGGTCCACGAGGACCAGGAAGTCGTTTCCCGCCCCGTGGTGCTTGGTGAACCGGAGGCGGCGGCGTTCAGTCAGAGAGGGGCTCATGGTACGGCGTCCAGTCTCCCACCCGGCCGCCGCCGGGTCCCGGCCCGGCCAGGTTGGCCAGGACCGAGGCCGCCGGGTCGCCGTCGGGATCGACCCACACGATACGGGGATCCCGGCGGAACCAGGCCATCTGACGCCGGGCCAAGGCCTGGGTCCGGCGCACGGCGGCCGCCACCGCCTCGTCGAGGGAGGGGCCTCCGTCCAGATGGGCCAGCAGCTCCCGGTAGCCGAGCGCCTGGCGGGCCGTCGCGGGACAGCCCGCCGGGCCGGGCGGCCAGCCCCTCGACCTCCTCCAGCAGCCCGGCCGCCATCATCTGGTGGAAGCGGGCGGCGATGCGCCGATCGAGGACCGCCCGGTCGACGCGGAGGCCCACCATCGTGACCGGGCTCGGCGGGTAGCGGGCCAGGCCGGGGCCGAACGAGGAGAACGGGCGGCCCGACCCGAGGGTGACCTCGAGGGCCCGGAGCAGCCGCCGGCTGTTGGAGGGGTCCACCCGTGCGGCCGCCACCGGGTCGAGCAGCCCGAGCCGCCGGTGGAGGGCGCCGAGCGCCGCCCGGCGCCCGTCGCTTCCGGGGGGGCCGGCGTCCTCGACCGACGCGGCGAGCTCGGCGGCCACCGCCGGGTACCGCCCGGGGAACCTCAGCCCGTCGACGACGGCGCGCAGGTAGAGCCCGGTGCCACCCACCAGCAGGGCGTCGATGACCGCGGCCGGCGATGCCGGCCAGTGCTCCCGCCGCCTCGGACTGGAACCGGCGGACGGTGAACTCCTCGTCCGGGTCGACCAGGTCCACCAGGTGGACCCGGACCGCGGGACCGGAGCTCCGCCGGCGGCTTGGCCGTCCCCACGTCCATGCCGCGGTAGACGGCCATCGAGTCCACCGACACCAGCTCGATGGGCGGCCCGGCCGACGGGTCGGCGGCGACCGCCTCGGCGAGCGCGGTGGCGACGGCCGACTTCCCCGATGCCGTCGGGCCGACCAGCGCCACCGCCGGCGGGCCGTCGTGGCGGGGCGGGGCGGGGACGAGGGCCCGGCTCACCCCGGGGGCCTCGACCCCCATCAGCCGGCGCTGACCGCTATCCGGGACCGGTGCGACGGTGGTGCGGTGACCCGGACCAGCTCGCCGCGCAGGTGGTGGGGCGCGGCGCCGGTGACGAGGAGCTCGGCGTAGGAACCGCCCGGCGCTCCCCCGTCCTCCGGCGTCCCGAAATGGACCAGCTTGTTCTGACCGGTGCGCCCGGTGCCGACCGACGGGTCCCGCTTCGAGGGACCTTCCACCACCACCTCCTCGGTCCGCCCGATGCGGTCCCGGTGACGGGCCAGGGCGGACCGCTCGACGACGGCCCGCAACCGTTCGAACCGCTCGGCCACCACCTCGGCGGGCACGAAGCGGTCGGCCATGGCCGCCGCCCGGGTCCCCGGCCGGGGCGAGAAGACGAAGGTGTAGGCGCTGTCGTAGCCGGCCTCGGCGGTGACCTCGAGCGTCCGGGTGAAGTCCGACTCGGTCTCGCCGGGGAAGCCCACGATGAGGTCGGTGGTGACCGCCAGGTCGGGGACGGACCGGCGGGCGGCGGCCAGGCGGGCCAGGTAACGCTCGGCGGTGTAACCCCGCCGCATGGCGGACAGGACGGTGTCGCTGCCGGACTGGAGCGGGAGATGGAGGTGGTTGCAGACCTCGGCCGTCTCGGCCATGGCGGCGATGGTCTCGGGCCGCAGGTCCTTCGGGTGGGGGCTGGTGAAGCGGACCCGGCGGATGCCGGGCACGCTGCCCACGGCCCGCAGCAGGTCGGCGAAGAGGGGACGGCGCCGGGTCAGGTCGCGGCCGTACGAGTTGACGTTCTGCCCGAGCAGCGTGACTTCGGTGACGCCACGGCGGGCCAGGACCCGGACCTCGCCGACCAGCTCGTCGAAGGGCCGCGACACCTCGGGGCCCCGCACCGACGGGACGACGCAGAAGGCGCACGAGTTGTCGCAGCCGGTCTGGATGGTCACCCAGGCGGCGAAGGGGCGCTCCCGGTGGGCAGCCAGGGCGCCGGCCAGGTACCCGTCGTCGGGGTCGGCGCCATCGCCGCGCTCCTCGTCCAGCTCCACCACCGGACCGGTGCGCGCCGCTCGGCGCAGCAGCGCCGGGGCCCGGCCGAGGTTGTGGGTGCCGAACACCACGTCCACGTGCGGGGCCCGCTCGCGGACCCGGTCCTTCTCCAGCTGGGCCAGGCACCCCCCGACGGCGATCTGCATGCCCGGGCCGACGCTCCCGCAGCGCCTTGAGGTTGCCGAGGTGGCCGTAGAACTTGTTGTCGGCGTTCTCCCGGATGCAGCAGGTGTTGAACACCACGACGTCCGCCGACTCGATGTCCGGGGTCGGCACCAGGCCGTCCGCCGCCAGGGCGCCGGCCAGCCGCTCCGAGTCGTGCTCGTTCATCTGACAGCCGAAGGTCTCGATGTGGAAGGTCCGGGGCACGGTGGACCCGCCCGGGGGGCGGGGGGCGTTCCCCGCCGTCGGCTCGCTCGATGGCCGTGGCACTCGGGCAAGGATACGGCCTCGCCGACCTGCGCCGGGGCGCCGGGGCCCGGCGACCGGTCAGCGCTCGGCGTTGAAGTCGAAGACCTCCGAGGAATCGTCGCCGTCGACCACCAGACCGTGCAGGTCCGGATGGAGCAGCAGCACCTGTCCGGGGACTCCCGCCTCGTCGAGGGAGGCCCTGGCCGCCGCCTGCACCTTGCCGGCGTCGGCGCCCCGGGTGATGCCGAGCAGGGACGGGCCCGCCCCCGCCCAGCACACGGCCAGCGCCCCGCCCGCCTGCAGTCCCGCCAGCAGCTTCGGCGCCGGCGGGAACAACGGGCTGCGGTAGTCCTGGTGCAGACGGTCTTCGGTGGCCTCGGGGACGAGCACCCGGCTGTCGGCCAGCCCGGCGATGAGCAGGGCCAGGCGCGACAAGTTGAAGGCGGCGCTCTCGCGGCCGACCTGGCCCGGCAGGGCCTGGCGGGACCGGGCGGTGGAGAGCGTCACGTCGGGCACGAGGGCGACGAAGGCCAGGGAGACGTCGAGCGGCAGGCGGACCGCCTGCACCCCGCCCCGAACCCTCGCCGCCGCCACCAGGCCGCCGACCACCGACGCGGCGGCGTTGTCGGGATGGCCGTCCATGTGGGCAGCCACCGCCAACGGGTCGTCCGCTCCGGCGGCGGCGGCCGCCGCCGCCGCCAGGGCCGCCGAAGAACCGAGCCCGCGGGCGATGGGGATCTTCGATCGCACGGTGATGGCCAGCCGGTCGGTGCCGGCGACGTCGATGGCCACCCGGGCGGCGAGGTGCGAGGGGTCGTCGGACATGCCGGCCCCCTCGCCTTCCGACCGCACGACCAGCCTCGAGGCCTTCTCCACCTCGACCTCGACGTAGCGGTCGAGCGCCACGGCCAGGGTGTCGAATCCCGGCCCGAGGTTGGCCGCCGACGCTGGGGCCCGTGCGCGCACACCGATACGGTACCCGTCGGCGCCCGGACCGGACGGGACCGGGCCGAACCACCCCACCGCTGACCGGTGCGACGGTCAGTCGTGCACGAGTCGCCACCACCACGACGGCTCGGGCACCGTCGACGCGAGCCGCAGCGGCACCGCCTCGGTCTGGCTGCCGAGGCGGAAGGAGGCCGTCCCCACCGGGGTGCCCCCCGCGCCCCCGGCGGCCACCGGCTGCACCTCGGTGGTCACCACCGCCCGCTGCCCCGGCCAGCCGATCAACCAGCCCGAGCGCGACACCACCACCGCCGCCCGGTGGGTCTGCCCGCCCCAGCCGACCGTCGCCGTCCCGGCCGGTTGACCGGGGCGGGCCACGGCCATCCGGACCAGCCCCGCCTCGGCCGACGAGACCAGGCCCTCGGCCGCCGGGCGGGTGTAGCGGAACGGGTCGGGTACCTCGAGGTCGTCGTCGGGCACCGTGGTCGTGGTGGTGGAGGGAGCCGACCCCGAGGGGGCGCTCGGCGCCGGCGGCGGCGCGGTCGGGGCGGCGGCCGGCGGGACGGTGGTCGTGGTGCTGGCCGGCTTGGTCGGGGGTGGAACGGGCTGGCCGAGCACCGCCGCCAGCACCAGGACGGAGCGACCCCCCACCGTCCGCTCGGCCGCCAACAGCATGCACCCGCCGGCCGCAGAGGTGTAGCCGGACTTCACACCGACCACGCCGTTCGATCCGACCTCGCTCACGATGTTGTGGACCGTCCCGACGAGCGGGAGGCTCACCGTGGTCATCCCCACCACGGCGGCAAAGGCGGGGTCGGCCATGGCGACGGCGGCGATCCGCACGCAGTCGGCCGCCGTCGACACGGAACCTGCGTCATAGCCGCTGGCGTCGACGTAGTGGGTGTCGCGGGCACCGAGCGATGCGGCGAGCATGTTCATCCGGGCGACGAAGGCGGCGACGCTTCCCGCGTCCCACACCGCCAGGGCGTAGGCGATGTCGTTGGCCGACTGGGTCAGCAGTGCCTCCAGCATCTGGCGCTGGGTCAGGGTCTCCCCCAGCCGGATCGGCACCGTCGACTGGTCGTTGTGCAGCTCGGTGTCGTACTCGGCGACGTCGTCAGCGGTGATGGTGACCACCGGACCGTCGGATCCTGCCGCCAGCGGGTGGTCCCGCGAGGACGACGAGCGCGCTGGTGATCTTGGTGAGCGAGGCGACGGGCACCGGTGACTCGGGACCCGACTGGGCCGTGTACCCGAGGGCCGGCACGGACAGGGCGCCCTGGCCGCGGCCCGGCCACGACAGCGAAGGCGGTGGCCCGGGCACGACGAGCGACGCCGGCAACGCCGTGGCGACCGCCGGGCGGGGCAGGGCCGTGCCGACCCGTTCGGCGGCCACCCATCCTCCGGCGGCGAGGGCGGCGGCCAGTGCCAGCACCACCAGCGACCACCACCACCGGCGGCGTGCCCGGTGGCGCCGGTCGCGCCGCGCCGTGCGGGGAGGGCCGGCCGGAGCGGCGCCGGGCAGCCGGGTTCCGGCTGGGTCGCCTTCCGACGATCCCCGGACCCGATCGGCGACCCCGGTGGCCGAGCCGGCCGTGATCGGGCCGGCGGGGAGCGGCGCGGCGCCCGACGAGGCGGCGAGGCGCTCCGACGGCAGCGTCGCCGTCGGAGCCGGGTGCTCGACCGGTGTGCGGACGTGCGGTCCGTCGGTCGTCGAGGTCTCCCTGCCCAGTTCCCCGGTCATGGCGTCGCTCAGCGGGCGTCCAGTTCCTCGGGGGTCATGAGCACCGCCCTGGCCTTGGAACCCTCCGACGGCCCGACCACGCCCCGGCGCTCCATGAGGTCCATCAGCCGGCCCGCCCGGGCGAACCCGACCCGCAGCTTGCGCTGGAGCATCGACGTCGACCCGAGCTGGGAGCGGACGACCAGCTCCATGGCCTGGTCGAGCAAGTCGTCGTCGTCGCCGTCATCGGCGCCGGGGTGGGCGCCGTCGGCCACGACGACCTCCTCGATGCCCGCCACCGTCTCCATGGCCCGCTGCCGTTTCCAGTGCGCCACGACGGCACGGACCTCCTCCTCGCTGACCCACGGCCCCTGCAACCGTTGGGGGTTCGAGGAAGAGGCGGACAGCAGCAGGAGGTCCCCCTTGCCGATGAGCCGCTCGGCGCCCGGCTGGTCGAGGATCACCCGGCTGTCGGCCAGCGAGGAGACCGAGAAGGCCATGCGCGACGGGATGTTGGCCTTGATCACGCCGGTGATCACGTCGACCGACGGCCGCTGGGTGGCGAGGACCAGATGGATGCCCACGGCACGGGCCATCTGGGCGATGCGGCACACCGACTCCTCGACGTCCCGCGCCGCCACCATCATGAGGTCGTTCAGCTCGTCGACCACGACCAGGATGAAGGGCAGCCGGTGGTACCGGGTCGTCGTGGGCTCGGCGCCCTCGTCGTCGGCACCATCGGACGCCGTCCCGCCACCGGCCGGCGGAGCGACGTCCTCCAGCTCGGCCAGGTCACCGCGGTCACAGGCCAGGTTGTACCCGGTGATGTCCCGCATCCCGACCTCGGCCAGCAGGTCGTAGCGGCGCTCCATTTCGGTCACGGCCCAGCTGAGGGCGTTGGCCGCCTTCTTCGGGTCCACCACCACCTGGGTCAGCAGATGGGGGAGGCCGTTGTACTGCCCGAGCTCCACCCGCTTCGGGTCGACGAGGATGAGGCGGACCTGGTCGGGCGTGGCCCGGGTCAGGATGGAGGTCAGCACCGAGTTGATGCAGGACGACTTCCCCGAACCGGTCGCCCCCGAGACGAGCACGTGGGGCATCTCGGCCAGGTTGACCATCACGGCGCGGCCGGCGATGTCCCGACCGAGCGCCACCTCGAGGGGGTGGCGGGCCTTGGCCGCCTCGGGCGACGCCAGGATGTCGCCGAGGGCCACCAGCTGGCGGTGGCGGTTCGGGACCTCCACCCCGATGGCCGACTTGCCGGGGATCGGTGCCAGGATGCGCACGTCCGGCGAGGCCATGGCGTAGGCGATGTCCTTGGAGAGCGAGGTGACCCGGGCCACCTTCACCCCGGCGCCCAGCTCGAGCTCGTAGCGGGTCACCGAGGGGCCGACGGTCCGGCCCACCAGGTGGGTGACCACGCCGTGGGCGGCCAGGGCATCCACCAGGGCCGCCCCCGCCGCGTCGACCTCGCGCTCGTCGACGGCCTGGGGCCTGGCCCGCTTGCAACAGGCCGGCCGGCGGGAGCCGCCACTCGCCGACCGAGGGCCCGTGGCTCATCTCGAGCGGTGGACCTTGCCCCGTCGGGTCGGCGCCGCCGGGGCGTGCCGGGGCGGCTCGGGTCGCCACGCCGGCGGGAACGGGCTCGCCGCCGACGACCGTGTCGTCGGGGATCGCGTCGTCAGGACCGATCTCGTCGTGGTCCCCCTCGTCGGGGCCCGCCTCGCCCTCCCCCGCCACCTCGAACCGGTCGGAGCCGGCCGGAGCCGGCCCCGAGGGTCGGTCCACCGACCGGCCGAAGGGGTCGGTCGGGTCGTCGGCTCCTCCCCCTCGTCCCCGTCGCCCGCTGTCGCTCCGTCATCCGCCGGGCCGCCGGCGGCGATCGCCGCACACCAGCGCACCGCCCGGGCCGCCGCCCCGGCAGCCGAGCGCACCGACAGACCGGTGAGCACCACCATGGCCACCACGAGGAGGGCGATCAGCACGGTGGCCGCCCCGAACCCGCCGAGACCCGCCCGCAGCGGGTCGCCGACGACCGCACCGATCCATCCCCCGGCCGCCGACAGCCTCGCCGTCGGGGCCCCGAGCGACGGGGCACCCCCGGCCAGGGCGGCCAGCCCGGCCACCGCCGCCAGAGTCACCGTCCCCCCGATCACGGCCCGGGCCGGCTCGATGCCGCTCCCCGGGCTCGATCCTCGTCGAGCCCCCGCCGGCCGGCGAGCAGCAGGACCCCGACGGCGGCGGCGACGGGCGGGACGAGGAAGCGGGCCCAGCCGAGCAGGTCGCCGGCGGCGATCCGGGTCCCGTGGCCGGCGGGCCCGAGGGAGCCGGCGTAGAGGGCGACGGCGCCGAGCAGGCCGACGGTGACCAGCACCACCCCCCACAGGTCGGCGGCGTGTCCGGCGAGCACCCGCCCCATCGAGGCGGCGAGGGCGCGGGCCCCGTCGCCTGCGGGCCCCGGCGCCCGCGACCGGCGCCGCGGCCGCGCCCGGCGGGTCGCCGCCCGGCCGGACGCGAGCTCCGGGAGCGGGAGCGGGACCGCCGACCTTCCCCTCGACCGTGCAGCTCCGGATCGCCCCGCCGGTCGCTTGGTGGCGGTCGTCACAGTGCCGACCAGGCTACTCCTGGCCTGTCACCGGTCCGTGGACACCGGGGCCGGGACGGGCCGGGACGGGCCACCGACCCGGGCTGGGGCACCGACCCGGCCGCGGATCAGACGGTGACGATCACCGGGACGATCATCGGCCGCTGCCGGGTGCGGTCGCCGACCAGCCGGCCGAGGGCCTCGCGCGCCACCCGGTTGAGGGTCTCGTGGTCCTGGCTGCCGGCGGCCGAGGGCCTCCTCCAACGCCTTGGTCACATGGATCCGGGCTTCGTCGAGCAACGCCTCGGTGTCCCGGTCGTAGGCCCATCCCCGGGTCACGATCTGGGGGGTGCCCACCACCTCGGCCTGCTTGAGGTCCACCGTGGCCACCGCCATGACCACCCCCTCCTCGGCCAGCACCATCCGGTCCCGGAGGACCCCGTGGCCGATGTCGCCGACCGAGCTCCCGTCGACGAAGAGGTACCCGCCCGGCACGTTGCCGTCGCGGCGAAGCCCCGAACCGTCGAGGCGGACGGCGTCGCCGTCCTCGCACAGGAGCACCCGGTCCTCGCTCAGGCCCATCGAGGTCGCCAGCCGCGACGTGGTTGGCCATGTGCCGGTACTCGCCGTGGACGGGGATGAAGTACTCCGGCATGGTCACCGACATCAGCATGGCCAGCTCGCCCCGGCGGGCGTGCCCGCTCACGTGCACCGAGTCGACCCCGGAGTGGATGACCTCGACCCCCCGTTTGTGCAGGGTGTCGATGACCCGGCCCACCGACCACTCGTTGCCGGGGATGGGATGGGCGCTGATCACGACCACGTCGTCCGCCTGCAGCCGGAAGAACCGGTTCTCGCCTGTCGAGAGCCGGGAGAGCGCCGACATGGGCTCGCCCTGGGAGCCGGTGGACAGGACGCAGACCTGGCCGGGGTCGAGCCCGTCGATGTCCTCGATGTCCACCAGCGAGCGGTCGGGGATGTGCAGGAGCCCCAGCCGGCGGGCCAGCGCCACGTTCTTCTGCATCGACCGGCCGAGGGTGGCCACGGAGCGGCCGGTGGCGACGGCGGCGTCGGCCACCTGCTGGACCCGGTGGATGTGGCTGGCGAAGCAGGTCACGACCAACCTCCGGTCGGGCCGGGCGAGGAAGACCCGCCGCAGCGTCTCCCCCACCGTCGTCTCCGAGGCGGTGAAGCCGGGCTCCTCGGCGTTGGTGGAGTCGGCCAGCAGCAGGCGGATCCCGTCCTCGGCGGCCAGCGCCCCCATGCGGGCCAGGTCGGTGCGCCGGCCGTCCACGGGGTGCAGGTCGATCTTGAAGTCGCCCGAGTGCAGGATGACGCCCTGGGGGGTGTGGAAGGCGGTGGCGAAGGCATGGGGCACGGAATGGGTGACGGGGATGAACTCGACGTCGCAGGGACCGATCCGGCGGCGCTCGCCGTCGTGGACCGGGATGAACTTCGCCCGGTCCGACGTCCCGGCCTCGTCGACCCGGTTGCGGGCCAGGCCGAGCGTGAGCTCGGAGCCGTAGACGGGCACCGACAGGTCTCGCAGCAAGAAGGCCAACCCCCCGGTGTGGTCCTCGTGCCCGTGGGTGAGGATCACCGCGTCGACCCGGTCGGCGTTCTCGCGCAGGTAGGTGAAGTCGGGCAGGACCAGGTCGACGCCGGGCATGTCGGGATCGGGGAACATGATCCCCACGTCGAGCACGAGGATCCGGCCCTCGATCTCGAAGCAGGCGCAGTTCCGCCCGATCTCGCCCAGCCCACCGAGGAAGACGATCCGCACCGCGCCGTCGCGGTTCTTCGGCCGGGCCCGGGCCGGGGCCGGAGCTGGCGCCGTCCCCGCCGCGCCGGCTTCCCTGGTGGAACGGGCCGACCCGGTGGTCACGGTGCGGGTGGTCTTGACGGCCTTCACCGCGCCGGCGCCGGGCGCGGTCTCCTTGCGGTCGTCGGCGGGACCTGCCGGGGCGCCCGGCGTCCTGGAGCGCCGCGTCCTGCGGGCGCGTCCGGGCTCAGGCAACCGACTGGTGGGTCGGGTGCATGCGACCGACTCCCGAGACCACACCGGCAGCCAGCTGGTCGAGCGACCCGGGGGCCGGTGGGTTGGGAAGCCGGCACTGCCCGACCGGGAGCCCGAGCGCCCGGCACGCCGCCTTGGCCGGCACCGGATTGGGGAACTCGTCGGTCGACTGGAATCGGTAGGACTCGAGCAACTGCCGGTTGACCGCGGCGGCCCGATCGACCTCTCCGGCCCGGTACGCTGGCGATCATCTCGGCGAACAGCTCGCCGGCCCAGTGGGCGGCGACGCTCACGACCCCGGCGGCGCCGACGGCGAGGAAGGGAAGGGTGAGGGAGTCGTCGCCGCAGTAGACCTCGAACCCGTCGGGGCTCTCCGCCACCACCGTCGCCGCTCCCATCAGGTCCCCGGTGGCGTCCTTCACCGCCACGATGTTGCGGGACCTCGCGGGCCAGGGCGACGGTGAGCTCCGGGCCGATCCGCCGTCCCGTCCGCACCGGAATGTCGTAGAGGACCAGCGGGAGGTCGGTGGCGGCGGCGACCGCCCGGAAGTGGGCGGCGATGCCGGCTGGGGAAGGGCGGCTGTAGTACGGGGTCACGGCGAGGACACCGGCCGCCCCGGCAGCGGCCGCCTCGGCGGTCAGCCGCACCGAATGGGCCGTGTCGTTGGTGCCGGTGCTGGCCACGACGGGCACGTCGACCGCACCGGACACGGCGCGGACCAGCTCGAGCCGCTCGTCGTCGGACAGGACCGATCCCTCGCCGGTGGAGCCCGCCGAGGACCAGCCCGTCGCTCCCCGAGGCGACGAGATGGCGGGCCACGGCCACGGCGGCGTCGAGGTCGAGCGCCCCCCCGCTGTCGAAGGGGGTGACCATGGCGGTGACGACGGACCCGAACCGGGGCACGATCACCCTCCGGCCCGTGGCGGGATCCGGCGGTGGCTCACGAAGCCGCAGGCTACCAGCACCGGGTCGGCGCCCCGATGCCGGCGGATCAGGAGGCGAGCCGTTCCTTGGGAGAGGTCGAGGCCATGGCGTCGACCTCCTCGGCGGTGTCCACCCACGACTCGAACTGGATGACGCCGAGCTCGCTGAACCGGGTCCGCAACCAGCCGTCGGCGGCGTCGAGCAGCCCGAGCTTCTTGCAGTTGGGCACGATCTTGGAGAACAGCAGGGACTGGAACTCGCCCCGCTCGGGTGCCTGTTGCACGAGCGGGACGACCGCCTTCGGGTCGACCCCCATGCGGTCCCAGACCTCCTGCTGGAGGAAGCGGTCCCGCATCCGGACGGCCGCCTCGAAGGCGAACTCCTGCCGCTCGCGCAGCTCGGCGGCGCTGAGCTGCTGGTAGTACTCCTGGAGGCTGAGCACCCCGAAGGCGACGTGGCGGGCCTCGTCGGCCATGACGTAGCGCAGCAGCTGCTTGAGCAGCGGGTCACGGGTGAGCTGGTGCATGAACCCGAAGGCGGCGAGCGCCAGCCCCTCGACCATGATCTGCATGCCCAGGTAGGTCATGTCCCACCGCGGATCGGCGATGATGTCGTCGAGCAGCATCCGGAGATGGGCGTTGACCGGGTAGTGGCCCGACAGCTTCTCGTCGAGGTACTTGGCGAACACCTCGACGTGGCGGGCCTCGTCCATCACCTGGGTGGAGGCGTAGTACTTGGCGTCGATCCACGGCACCGACTCCACGATCTTGGCGGTGCAGATGAGCGCCCCCTGCTCGCCGTGGAGGAACTGGGAGAGCGTCCAGTTCTGGCTCTCGACCCCGAACGCGACCCACTCCTTGTCGGTCCAGTGCTCGACCGGCGTGCCGGTGAGGTCGAACCCGGCCCCGAACCCTCCGCTGGCCTCGGCGTCCTCGCGCGACCAGCTTCTCCTGGTCGACCTCGGTCTCCCACGGAAGGTCGGTCTCGCCGTTCCACTGGGCGCCCTTGGCCTTCTCGTAGAGCTTGTTGAGCTTGGGCCGGGCCCCCTTCTCGTAGTCCCAGGTGAAGATGGAGTCGTAGTCCGAGTGCACCAGGTGGCGGCCGTCGGCCTCCTCGGTGCCGACCACCGAGAGGATGGTCTCGAAGTCGTCGAGCTCCGCTCGGCCGATGATCGTCCTCGGTGCTGCTCATCTCGGTCGTCATGGCGTACCTTCCTTTGCACGATCGGTGGGGTTGACGGTCGGGTGCGCTTCGGGACGGGCCGGCGCGGTCCCGTTCCCGAAGGGGGTGATGTCGATGGCCGGGGCCGCTCCGGCGGCGTGCAGCGCCCGGATGCCGGGCAGGACGAACTGCTCGACCAGATCGGGCAGCCGGGCCCGGGTCGGTGAGGTCCATCCGGGCGGACGGGGCGATGGCGTAGGACAGGACGATGCGGGTGGCCCACTCGGCCACCCGGCCGGCCTCGGGCGGGCTCATCCACCGGGAGAGGAACGGCGCCACGAACCGGGAGGCCGTCGCCAGCAGCCGGTCGGACTCGTCGAAGGCCAGGTGCCCGAGGACGACCTCGGGCTCGTGGGCCACGAGGTAGTTGAGCGCCCGGTGGCCCCGGATGCGGGTGGACGCCTCGACGATGCCCGCCGACCAGTGCCTCGGTGAGGTCGCCGGCCTCACCGAGCCGGACACCGAGGGCCGAGAAGAGCCGGGCCATCTCGGTGTCGACCACCGCCGCCAGCAGCTCGTCCCGACCGCCGGGAAAGGCCCGGTAGACGGTGGCCCGGGAGACCCCGGCCCGGCGGGCGATGTCGTCCACCGTGGTCTTCGCCGTGCCGTGGAGGGCCAGGCAGTCGAGGGTGGCGTCGATGATGCGCACCCGCTGGGGCGAGCTCACCGGCCGGGGTGAGGTGCCCGGATCCCCGTCGGCGGCGGCGGCTTCGGGGAGGGGTCGGCCGCGGCTCTCCCGCCGTCACCGACCAGTTGGAGCGCAGCCCCCGGTGCAACCATCACTGAAACATTAGGTCGTATTTTGTCTCATTGTCAACCGTCCCCGTCCCCGTCCGGGGGGCCGGCCACGACCCCGGCCAGCAGCTCGGCCCGCACCAGCTGGGCCACCTGGGCGGGATCGTCGAGGTCCCAGCGGCCCGGGGCCGACATGTAGGAGAGCACCATGCGGGCCAGGAAGTCGGCGGCCTCTTCGAGGTCCACCCCCGCGGCCACCCCACGCTGGACGAGGTAGGGGACGAGGAACTCGGCGATGCCGTCGCGGATGCGGATGCTCTCGACGGTGAGGGCGGGCAACAGCTTGTCGGGCTCGGTCTGCATCACCCGCTGGAGCACCTCGTGCTCGAGGATCGAGCGGTGGGCGAACATGATGCCGCGCTCCATCACCTCCTCGAGGCTCTCGGCGCCGTGCACCTGCTCGTAGAGGCGGGTGAAGAACTGGACCGTCGCCCATCCGACGACGGCGTTGATCAGCTCCTGACGGCCGCCCGGGAAGGTGCGGTAGACGGTGGCCCGGGACACCCGGGCCTCGCGGGCGGCGTCCTCGACGGTGGTCTTGGCGATGCCGGCGCGGGCCACACAGCCGTAGGTGGCCTCGAGGATCCGCTGGCGGGTCGTCGTCCACCGGCGCGCTACAGGCCGAGCAGCGGCTCGATCCCGATGGTCAGGCCCGGCCGCACCGGCACCTCCCGGACGGCGAGGAGCACACCGTCCATGAACGACGACCGGTCGTAGGAGTCGTGACGGATGGTCAGACGTCTGGCCGGAGGTCCCGAGGACGACCTCCTGATGGGCGACCAGCCCGGGCAACCGGACCGAGTGGATGCGCACGCCGCCGGCCGCCGCGCCGCCCCGGGTCCCGGGCAGGGCGGACACGGTCGTGCCGTCCGGGCGGGAACGGCCCGGGGCCGGGCGGGCGGCGGGCCTCGGCCATCCGCTCCGCCGTGCGCATCGCCGTCCCCGAAGGGGCGTCGAGCTTGGTCGTCGTGGTGCATCTCGACGATCTCGGCGGCGTCGAACCAGGGAGCGGCCAGCTCGGCGAACCGCATCATCAGCACGGCCCCGATGGCGAAGTTGGGCGCCACCACGCAGTTGGGCGCCCCGCTGTCGGGGCCCGAGAACCGGGCGGCCAGGTGGTCGAGGTCCTCCGGGGTGAACCCGGTGGTCCCGACCACGGCGTGGATACCGTGATCGGCACAGAACTCGAGGGTGGCCCGGGCGGCGTCCAGACGGGTGAAGTCCACCGCCACCTCGGTACCCGACGACGCCAGGACGGCCGCGTCCCCTGCCACCGCCGTTCGGCGGCCCGGTCCGTCGCCGGCGATGCCGAGCAGCCCGGCCAGGTCGCCGCCCTCGAAGGCCGGGTCGACCGCGGCCACCAGGTCGAGATCGTCACGGGCGAGCACGGTCCGGCAGACCTCGCGGCCCACCTTGCCCCCGGCCCCCACCACTGCGACCCGCACGCCCGGCACCGCCGGTCACCCTACTGTCGGACGGAACGCCTGCTCGGCATGAGCGGCGGGCGCCGCCTCAACCGAGCTGGAGCACGTCGCGTGTCGAAGTCGGACTCGTCGAACGGGCCGACCACCGACAACGTCCGCGGTGCCGAGGCGAGAGACGCCGCCGCCTCCGCCACGTCGTCCAGAGTCACCTGCTCGACGCGGGCCAGGACCTCGTCCACGGTGAGCACCTCACCGTGGAGCAGCAGGCTGGCACCGATCCGGCTCATGCGGGCTCCCGAGTCCTCCCCGGCGAGCAGGGTGTCGGCCCGCAGGTTCCCCTTGGCGATCGCCAGCTCCCGCTCGGTGATCCCCTCCTCGCCCAGTCGGGCCAGTTCGGTGGTGACGATGTCGAGCACCTCGGCCACGTGCTCGGGGGCGGTCCCGATCCCGACGCTCACCGACCCGGCGTCGTGGAACGCCGCCCGCTCCGACCAGACCGAGTAGGCCAGGCCCCGGCGCTCCCGGATCTCCTGGAAGAGGCGGCTCGACAGGCCCCCGCCGAGGACGTGGTTCAGGACCGCCAAGGCGTAGCGGCGGCGGTCGAACCGGTCGACCGACCGGAGGGCCAGGACCACGTGCGCCTGTTCGGTCGGCCGCCGGGTCACCCCGATGGGCTCCACCTTTTCGTCCGGGGCCCGGCGGGCCGGGCCGCGAGCCCCCCGCCGTACCCGACCACCGCGTCTGCGATCGACCGTCGGCCACCGCGGTCGTGCTCGATGTCGCCGGCCACGGCCACGGCCATGTTGCCCGGCCGGTAGTGCGCGGCGAAGAACTCGCGGATGCGCTCGGCGCTCATGTCGCCGACCGACACCTCGGTGCCGAGCACCTCCCGCCCGAGGGGATGGCGCGGGAAGAGCAGGGCGGCGCTCTGCTCGGAGGCCTGGTCGGCAGGCTCGTCGGCGTGCATCAGGATCTCGTCGAGGATCACCTGGCGCTCGGCGTCGAGGTCCGACGCACGCAGCGCCGGTTGCCACATGATGTCGCACAGGATGTCGAGACCGAGGTCGACGTGCTCGGCCAGCAGCCGGATGTAGAAGGACGTGTACTCCTTGGTGGTGAAGGCGTTGAAGTCTCCGCCCACCTCGTCGACCGCTTCGGCGATGGCCGCAGCCGATCGGTCGGCTGTCCCCTTGAAGAGCAGGTGCTCGAGGAAGTGCGAGGCTCCCGCCTCGCTCCAGTCCTCGTCGCGGGCACCGGTGCCGACCCAGAACCCGATGCACACCGACCGGGCGTCGGCCATCTCCTCGGTCACGAGGGAAAGACCGGACGACAGCGTCTCGCTCCGGATCACCGCCCGGTACGCCGCCGAACGGCTCGACCCTCCGGCACGCTCAACGGCGCCGGCGGCCACCACGGCCGCCACCGCCACCGCCCCCGTGAGCGGACGGCTCGGACACGGCCGGACCGAGCTCGCCGAACTCCTCGGCGAGCTCGGCGGCGAACGCGTCCTCGAACGAGGCCGCCCCGGCCGGTGCCGCCCCGGCTCCGACGCCGGCGGACGGCGGTCGGCGCGGCGTCCGGTCGGAGCCGCCGTTGCGTCGGCCCCGACCCCGCGTCGCCCCCGCCGGGGCGCCCGAGCCCCTCCGGCCGGCCCCTCGCCGGACGCCTCGCCGGCGAGGGACAGGGACACCTTCCCCTGGGGGTCGATGTCGTCGACCCGCACCTCGACCGGCTGGCCGAGGTCGAACACGTCCTCCACCCGCTCGACCCGCTCGGCCCTGCCCCATCTTGGAGATGTGCAGGAGCCCGTCCCGGCCCGGGAGGATGTTCACGAAGGCCCCGAACTTGGTGATGTTGACGACCTTGCCCGTCGTAGGTGCCGCCGACCTCGGCCAGCGGCGGGTCGAGGATGGTGCCGATCCGGCGCCGGGCCTCCTCGACGGCGGTGCCGTCCTTGGCGCCGATGGTCACCGTCCCGACCATCCCGTCGTCGTCCACGGCGATGTCGGCACCCGTCTCCTGCTGCAGGGCGTTGATCACCTTGCCCTTCGGTCCGATGACCTCTCCGATCTTGTCCATGGGATCTCGAAGGACACGATCTTCGGCGCCGACTCGGCGACCTCGCCGCGGGGCTCGGGGATGGCCCGCGCCATCACCTCGAGGATGGTGAGACGCGCCTCTTTGGCCTGGAGCAGCGCCTTGGTCAGCACGTCGAGGGGAAGCCCGTCGATCTTGGTGTCGAGCTGGAGGGCGGTGACCACGTCCCTCGTGCCCGCCACCTTGAAGTCCATGTCGCCGAACGCGTCCTCGGCCCCGAGGATGTCGGTGAGGGTCACGTAGGCGCCTTCGTCGGAGACGAGGCCCATGGCGATCCCCGCCACCGCCGCCCGCAGGGGCACGCCGGCGGCCATCATCGACAGCGTCGATCCGCAGACCGAGGCCATCGAGGTCGAGCCGTTGGAGGCCAGTACGTCCGAGACCAGCCGGATGGTGTAGGGGAACTCCTCCTCGTAGGGCACGACCGGCAACAGAGCCCGCTCGGCCAGCAGACCGTGTCCGATCTCGCGGCGCTTCGGCCCGCGCATGAAGCCGGTCTCCCCCGTGGAGAAGGGCGGGAAGTTGTAGTGGTGCATGTAGCGCTTGTGATCGTCCGGTGTGATGGTGTCGAGGAGCTGGTTCATCCGGGGCATGCCGAGGGTCGTCACGTTGAGGACCTGGGTCTCGCCCCGCTGGAAGAGCGCCGAGCCGTGTGCCGTCGGGAACAGGTCGACCTCGGCGACGAGCGGCCGGATCTCGGTGGTGGTCCGCCCGTCGATGCGGATGCCCTCTTCCACGATCCGCTTGCGGACCAGCTTCTTGGTGAGGGCGCGCACGGCCGCCTTGATCTCCCCCTCCCGGTCGGGGAACGCACCGGCCAGGTCCGACATGATGGTGTCGGTCGCCTCGGCGAGGGCCGTGTTCCGGGCCGCCTTGGTGACGGTGGCGTTCGCCGCCGTGAGGGCCCCGGTGCCCGACTCCACGACCCGGTCCCACACGTCGTCGCCGTAGTCGGCGAACGTCGAGTACTCGATGGCGGCGATGGGGCCCCTGGCCGAGACGACGGCCTCCACCAGGCGGCGCTGGAGCACGATCGACTCCCGGATCCAGGTCTTGGCCGCCTCGAGCCCTTCGGCCAGCACCTCCTCGGTGACCCGGGGGGCGCCCTCGTCGTAGTACTGGAACGAGCGCTCCGATCCACCGGCCTCGACCATCATGATGGCGATGTCGGCGTCGTCGGCCTCGCTCAGCGCCCGGCCGGCGACGACCAGCTCGAACGTGGACTCGTCACCCTCCTCGAAGGTCGGGTGGGGGATCCAGCGGCCCTCGGTGTCGTAGGCCACCCGCACCGCGCCGATGGGGCCCTCGAAGGGGATGCCCGAGATCATCAGGGCGGCCGACGCCGCGTTGATGGCCAGCACGTCGTGGGGGTTGACCTGGTCGGCACCGAACACCGTGCCGACGATGTGGACCTCGTTGCGGAATCCCTTGGGGAACGACGGCCGCAGGGGCCGGTCGATGAGCCGGCAGGTCAGGATGGCCTGATCCGAGGACTTGCCCTCGCGGCGGAAGAACGAGCCCGGGACCTTGCCGGCGGCGTAGGCCCGCTCCTCGATGTCGACGGTGAGGGGGAAGAAGTCGGCCCCCTCGCGAGGCGACCGGGCTCGCGGTGGCGGTGGCCAGCAGCACGGTGTCGCCGATCCGGCCCACCACCGCCCCGTCGGCCAGCTGGGCCAGCTTCCCTGCTTCGAGAGTGAGTGTGCGGTCGGTCCCGCTGATGGGGGCCGTTACGTTGATGGCGTCGGACATGACGCTCCTCGTTGCTCGGGGGCTCCCGAGCCAGCTCCCAGTTGTCGATCACCCCGCCGTGACAGCGGAGGGATCGGCAACTGGTGACTGACCTCGGCGAAGCCCGTCTGTGTTGTGCGTACGGCCCGCCTTCGCGGGCCGCCATCGTCCGGACCGGCGCCGTGCCGACCCGTTTCCCACCGGGGGCGCCGGTGGATCTTCACCGGCGGTGCCGGCGAAGAAATTGCGACCGCCCGGCCGAAGCCGGGCGGACCGCGGTCATCCCGCCTAGCGGCGGAGGCCGAGGCGACCGATGATCTCCCGGTAGCGCTCGACGTCGTTGTCGTGGACGTAGTCGAGGAGCCGTCGACGGCGTCCGATGAGCTTGAGCAGGCCCCGCCGGGTGTGGTGGTCGCCCTTGTGGACCTTCAGGTGCTCGGTCAGGTGGGTGATGCGCTCGCTCAGGACGGCGATCTGCACCTCGGGCGATCCGGTGTCGGTGTCGTGGAGCCGGTGCTCCGCGATGGTGGCCTGCTTGTCTGGCATGGAACGGTTCGGGACCTGTGACCTCGTCGGGTGAGCGGGCCGGTGGTCGGCTCGGACGGCCGCTGGAGGGGCGCGTCGGCACGCTCATGCTAGCAGGTGGCGGCCGCCCGCCGCCCCCTCCCCGTCCGCGGGAGCAGCCGGGACGGCGCCGGCCGACGACCGGGCTCTTCGACCGGCTCTTCCGACGTGCGGCCCGATCGGTCCCTACCGGTTCGGCTGCGGCGTCGTCCGGAGATAGGGCTTGACCGTCTTGAAGCCCTTCGGGAAACGCTCTTTGGCCTCCTCGTCGGAGACGGCCGGGACGATGATCACGTCGTCGCCGTCGGCCCAGTCGACCGGGGTCGCCACCTTGTAGTCGGCGGTGAGCTGCAGCGAGTCGAGGACCCGCAGGACCTCGCCCACGTTCCGACCGGTCGAGGCGGGATAGGTGAGGGTCAGCTTGACCTTCTTGTCGGGCCCGATGATGAAGACCGACCGGACGGTGGTGGTGTCGCTGGCATTCGGGTGGATCATGTCGTAGAGGTCGGCGACCTTGCGGTCCTCGTCCCCGATGAGCGGGAAATTGAGCTCGTGGCCCTGGGTCTCCTCGATGTCGCCGGCCCACTTGCCGTGCGAGCTCACGTCGTCGACCGAGAGCCCGATGAGCTTGGTGTCCCGCTTGTCGAATTCGGCCTTGGCCTTGGCGAAGGCACCGAGCTCGGTGGTGCAGACCGGGGTGAAGTCCTTCGGGTGCGAGAACAGGACGCCCCAGCTGTCCCCGAGGTACTCATGGAAGTTGATGGTGCCCTCGGTGGTCTCGGCGGTGAAGTCAGGGGCCGTGTCGCCCAATCGGATAGCCATGTCTTGCTCCTTCATCTGTGTGAGCTGTGTGTGCGGTGTGCGGTCGGCGGCGGAAGCCGGTCCCGGCCGGGTCTCGACGGCGGTCGGGACCTTGCCGCCCTCAGGTTAGACCACTCCGGGCCAATAGTCGACCGACTTGGTCGAGTTTCATGCTAGCGGGCGCCGTGCGTCCGACGTCCGGATTCCACCATGCTGGGGCCATGACGACCGTGCGTGTCTCCCCGGACGGTCCGGTGACCGTGGTGACCATCGACCGGCCCGAGCGTCGCAACGCGGTGGACCCGCCCACCGCCGCCGCCCTTCTCGAGGCCTTCGAGGCGTTCGACGAGGACGGCGAGGCGTCCGTGGCGGTCCTCACCGGGCAGGGCGCCTCCTTCTGTGCCGGTGCCGACCTGGTGGCGGCGACCGAGGGGGGCGCCCTGCGGGTGGCGCCCGACGGGCCCGGGCCGATGGGCCCGACCCGGCTCGAGCTGTCCAAGCCGGTGATCGCCGCCGTCGAGGGCTTCGCCGTGGCCGGAGGGCTGGAGCTGGCGCTGTGGTGCGATCTCCGGGTGGCATCGTCGAACGCCGTCTTCGGGGTCTTCTGCCGGCGCTTCGGGGTTCCCCTCGTCGACGGGGGGACGGTGCGGCTCCCCCGCCTCATCGGTCAGGGACGCGCCCTCGACCTGATCCTGAGCGGCCGGGAGGTCGGCGCGGAGGAGGCGCTGGCCATCGGCCTGGTGAACCGGGTCGTCCCCGACGGCCGGGCGCTCGAGCGGGCGGTCGGGTGGGGGCACGAGCTCGCCTCGCTGCCGCAGACCTGCCTGCGCAACGACCGACGGTCGGCGCTGGCCCAGTGGGGACAGCCGGTGGCCGAGGCCATGGGCCTCGAGCTCCGCCTCGGCCTCGACAGCCTGGCCTCCCCCGACCTGGCCGCAGGCACCCGCCGGTTCGCGTCGGGAGCGGGGCGCCATGGGGCGGTCGTGGACCCCGACCGGACATGACCGGGACCGACCCAGCGGGACGGCGTTGACGGGAGACGTCGCCGCCTTCGACTTCGACGGGACGCTGATCCGGGGCGGCAGCGTGTTCGACTTCTTGACCGCGGTGGCCGGTCGGTCGAAGGTCCTGTCCGCGTCGGCCGCCCTGCTCCCGGAGCTGGCCTTCGCCGCCGCCGCCGGCGGGCGCCACGCCGACCGGGTGAAGGAGCAGCTGTTCCGGCGGGTGCTCGCCGGCACCCCGCTCGGGCGGCTGGAGGACGTGGCCGTGCGCTTCGGGCCCGACCACCTGACCCGGCACCAGCGGTCCGATGTACGGAGCCGTCTCGACCGGCATCGCCAGCGGGGCGACCGGGTGGTGGTGGTCTCCGCCTCGCCGGAGGTCTATGTCGCGGTCGCCGCCGCCCTGCTCGGCGCCGACGGGGTGGTCGCCACCCGCCTGGAGGTCACCGAGACCGGGCTCGTCACCGGAAGGTACGAGGGTGCCAACTGCCGGGGCGACGAAAAGCTCCGACGTCTGCGGGACTGGATCGAGGCGACGGGGGGTCCAGGGGGCCGGCTGTGGTGCTACGGCAACAGCCGTGGCGACCTCACCATGCTGCGGGCGGCAGATGTGGGCGTGAACGTCGGTCGGCTCGGTCGGGTCGGCGCCCTCCGGAGCTATCCGGGCCTGGGTCGGGCGCCCGCCGCGGCGAGACCGGCGCCCTGATCACAGGTACTCCTTCCGCCGCATCCACACCATCACGAACCAACCCCAGATCGGAGGCAGGTAGGCGGTGAAGAGCCGCTGCACGAACACCGCGGCCACCGCGTCGGACTCGTCGATGCCGGCTGCCGTGAGCCCGATGATCATCCCCGCCTCCACCACTCCCATCCCCCCCGGCACCGGCGAGACGCCGCCCAGCATCGAGCCGAGGGTGAGGACCACGATCAGGGTGGCCAGGCTCAGGCGATCGCCGAAGGCGTGCAGGGCGGCCCCGAGCGCCAGGGCCACGAACAGCTGGGCGGCCAGGCTCCCGCCGAAGATCTCGACCAGATTGCGCGGGTGGCCCGCCAGGATCCGCAGGTGCGACCAGACCTCGGAAGCTTTCGGCCTGACCTTCTCGGCCGCCATCCGGCGCCAACGGGGGACGGCGAACAGCAGCCCGAGGGCGATGCCGGCCAGGGCCACGGCGATGACGATGAGCCACACCAGGTGGGAGTCCCCGCTCGACTCGGCGGCGGGCTCACCGAGGTCGAGGTTCCCGATGGCGAGGGGAAGGGCGATGAGGAACACGACTCCCTTGACGATCCAGCTCGCCGTGCTCACCAGCACCCCGGAGCTCACCGCCACGGTCGGCGTGTAGCCCTCCTGCTGGAAGAACCGGATCCGGGTCGCCAGCACGGCCATCGAGCCACCGGCCAAGGCGACGAAGGTGTCGGCGACCTCGAGGGCAACGGTCCGGGCGTAGGGCAGGGGGTCGGTGACCGACCCGACGGTGGTGACGGCGATGGCCGGGTAGGCCGCCTGGGCGAGCACGAACACCAGCGCCACCCAGGCCCAGTCGGCCCCGGCGATCGTGCTCCAGGACTTGGTGACGTCGATGAGGACCCCGATGAGGGCCCACCCGCCGATGAGGGTGCCGATGACCAGGGCGAGGGTGACCCAGCTGATCCGTCTCGGTTCGACGAGCTCGGGCATCTCGACCCCGGCGGCGGTCGCCCCCTCCTCCCGCAGTGCGTGGAGCAGTGCCTTCTTCCCCCGCAGCGACCGCGAGGCCGTCGTATCGAGCGCCGCCCGCTGCAGGTACGGGAGGGCCCCCACCAGATGCTCGGAGGACATGGCGCGCAACACGGCGGCCACCGTCCGCTGCGGACCCGCGGCGATGGCGGCGGCGGCCATGGCGGCGGCCAGGTCCCGGTTGAGCTGGTCGGTGGTGGCGACCGTGGACGCGGCGCGGAAGTCGACCAGGCCCGCCCGCCCCTCCCCGTCCACGACGATCGTCCGCGTCGAGATCGAGCCGTGGGCGATCCCGCCTGCCCGCAGAGCCCGGATCTGGCCGAACACGCTGTCGAGCCCGGTGTCGTCGAGCTCGGGACGGCCAGCGGCGCCCACCGTCGCCCCACCGGCTCCGTCGTCGGCCGGCGTCGCTCCCTCGCCGGGAGCCGGCTCGGACGGTGTGAAGTCGGCGAGCGGCCTGCCCGGGGGCGGGCGGGTAACGAGCAGCGCGTCCCGAGCCGGGCCGGCCGGCCCGGCGACCAGCACCTCGGGGACGCTGGCCCCGGCGCGTTCGGCCATCATGATGAGGTAGGCCTCGTGCTCCACCTGCTGCCGGCGGGTCAGGGCCAGGGTCGGCCCCGAGTCGCGGTAGAGCGCGAAGCGGGCCGTCTTGGCGAGCAGCTGGGCGTCCGAGGCGTCGCGGCCGTAGACCGACACGTCGACCGGGGCGCCCCCGACCCGTCCCGAGAAGCGACCGACACCCCAGCCCTGTTGCGAGCTGGGAGCGATTCCCTCGACGTCCAGGTCGAGGTCGACGAGCAGCGCTCCCACCTCTGCCGGGGAAGGGAGGCCGAGGGGGGAGCCGAAGACGAGGCGGACCAGCGCGGCGGTGCCCCAGCCGGCTCCGAGGCTGGCGAGCACCGCCACCGGGAACCCCGATCCGTGCACCACCGCGGCGACGGCCAGCGACCCCACCGTCACCTCGAGGGTCAACTGGAGCCACCGGCTCAGGTAGGGGAAGGCGGCCACCGCCACGCCGACGGTCGCCGCAACGAGGGCTACCGGGAACGAGGCGTCGAACTGGGGCAGCGCGGGCGGGCGGCCGGCGCCCGGTCCCAGCAGGTACGAGAGGAGCAGTGAGCCCAGCCCCGCCAGGACGCCGGTGAGCCCGATGTCCCTCGCCACGGACCAGCGCCGGGATGCGAGGGCGAGCGCACCGGTGAGCGCGATGAGCCCCACCGACCCCACCCACCATACGGCGGTCACGACCCAGCGGATCCCCTCGGGCGCCGACGACATGGTGGAGGCCACCGTTTGCTCGGCCGACGAGTTCGCCCGGGTCACCACCCAGCCCAGCACCACCACCAGCGCGGCCAGGCCGAGACGGACGGCGTCGCTGCCGCGTCGGCGGGTCTGTCCGTCCCCGACCGGGGCGAAGAAGAGAGACCGCCACGGCCGGCTGCCCCGCCCCGGGGGTGGGTGGCGGCCCGCCCCGCCCCCGTCCGAACCCGAGGAGATCGGCCGGACGGTGTCGGGAACGCCGTGGCCGGGGGGCGCCGCCGGCGTGGTCAGGTCCCCGCTCTTGCCGGTTCCGTGCATGCCGTCTGCACTCTACGATCTGGCGGCCGGCGGGTCGGACCCTCCTCCTCCTCGACCGGCGCGCCACCGCCCACCGCGACGTTCCGCCCCGCCGACCCTGACCTTCTGCCGTCCATGCAACCGGAAGGAGGCACCCACCACGATGACGAAGTGCCCTTCTCGCACACCGCCATCCTGCGTCGCAAGCCCGACAAGACCTTCCACGAGCCGGTCTGGAGCGTGCTGGACGGCGGTCAGCTCACCTTCGCCGACACCTCGATCATGGGGTCGTTCGGCTGGCGGGACGCCAGCTCGACCGTGACCATCACCCCCTGACTGGACCGCGACCCGTCACCCCCGCGGCGACGCCGTCCGCGCGCCGCTGCGGAGGTCAGTCGGTCCCGGCGCCGGCGGCGGCGGCGAACACCCCGGGCATGGACCCGTAGAAGGCGGCGTTGCCGAAGCAGAACATCCCCCCGTCGGCGGCGGCGAACCAGTACCCGCCACCCGAGGGGGTGGCGGCCATCCCCACCACCGGCTGGTTGAGCCGGATGTTGCCGGTCGAGCCGTAGAACGGCGCGTTGCCGAAGGAGAAGATGCCGCCGTCGGAGGCCACCAGCCAGTAGCCCCCGCCCGACGGCGTGGCGGCCATCCCCACCACCGGCTGGTTGAGCCGGATGTTGCCGGTCGAGCCGTCGAAGGGCGCGTTGCCGAAGGAGAAGATGCCGCCGTCGGAGGCGACCAGCCAGTAGCCCCCGCCTCCGGGCGTGGCGGCCATCCCCACCATCGGTCGGTTGAGCCGGAGATTGCCGGTCGAGCCGTAGAACTGGGCGTCACCGAAGGAGAAGATGCCGCCGTCGGAGGCCACCAGCCAGTAGCCCCGGCCGCTCGGAGTGGCGGCCATCCCCACCACCGGCTGGTTGAGCCGGATGTTGCCGGTCGAGCCGTAGAACGGCGGCGTCGCCGAAGGAGAAGATGCCGCCGTCGGAGGCCACCAGCCAGTAGCCCCGGCCCGAGGGGGTGGCGGCCATCCCCACCACCGGCTGGTTGAGCCGGATGTTGCCGGTCGAGCCGTAGAACTGGGCGTCACCGAAGGAGAAGATGCCGCCGTCGGAGGCCACGTTCCAGTAGCCGCCGCCGTCGACGGTCGAGGCCATCCCCACGATGGGCTGGTTGAGATGCCCGAGCGCGGCCTGGGCGATCCATCCGGTCAGCTGCGGGTTCTGGTGGAACATCGGCCACGAGCGCTTCCCGAGGGAGTGCCCGGCCGAGCCGGCGATCTCGTAGTGCTGGACGAGGCCGGCGTTGGCGGCGTTGTAGCCGGCGATCGTGATCCCGATCTGACCGTCCGGATCCACCGTGACCAGCGGGGAGTTCTGGAGGCCGATGGTCCCCGCACCGAGGGTGGCCACCTGCTGTGCGGTCCGGCCGTCGTAGATGACCAGCCCGTCGGTCGTCGGGACCAGCACGTCGTTGTAGCCGCCGCCGGTCAGGTCGGCGGTGACCACACCACCGATGATGCGCCCGGGAGTGGTCTGGGGCCACCCCGGCATGGCCGACCCGTTGGCCCCGTTGAGCGCCCACACCAGTCCGTTGGACCCGTTGTCGGCTCCTTCGACGACCTGGACGTTGCCGTCTCCTTCGAGGTCGCCGATGGCCGGGCTGCTCACCGTGTTGCCGCCCAGATTGGTCCGCCAGACGATGTTGCAGTGCGAGTCCGACCCGAACAGCGTGTTGGAGTCGGACGCTCCGGGATAGTACGAGCCGGTGCCGAAGGCGATGCCGGTCTGACCACCGGCGAGGAAGTTGCCCACCGCCGGCGACGAGTCGACGGTCTGGGTGGTGTCGTGATCACAGAGGAGGTTCCCGCCCGGACCGATCACCCGCAGGTGCCCCCCGTTCGTGTAGTTCACGCCGTTGGCCAGGCCCTGGGTCGAGTCTCCGCCCTCGACCACTTCGGTCTGACCGTTGCCGTAGAGATCGGCGAGGGCGGGAGTGCCGAAGCCGCTGTCGGCGGTGAAGAACGGCCAGCCGGGGAGGACGGCGCCGTTGGACGCGTCCATGGCGTACTCCTCCTGCCCGAGCGAGGGAGCCACCACCGCGTTCACCCCGTTCAGGACGCCGACCGACATGGACGCCTGGACGCCATGGGCGCCGAGGGCGTCCTGGGCGTTGCGCTGCCAGACCTGCGCACCGGCATGATTGAAGGCGAAGTACCCGCCGACGTTGGACTCGGCGGCGTTGCCGACGCCCACGAAGACCATGTCGGTCCCGGACCCGTCGGGCGTCACCGAGGGTGTCGAATCGATCGCCACCGTGCCGGTGTGACCGGGCCAGCCCGGCGTCCCGGACCCGTCGGTCAGGTGGAAGGCCCACAGATTGCCGGCCCGGTCGCCGACCACCACCGAGGGGCCCGAGCCGTCGAGGGTGGCGACCGTCGGCGAGCTCTGGGCGATCGGCGATCCGGCATCGGGCAGCGATTGCTGCCAGACCAGCGACGCGCTCGAGGGCGCGGGCCCCGGTCGTCGCAGCTGACGCCGGCGCGAGCGGGCCAACGGCGGTCGCCAGTCCGGCGGTCATCCCGAGCGCGGCCAGCGCCGCGGCGGTGAGCCGGCGACGCGAACGGCGGGCTCCGGCACGGGCGGGGAGGCCCCCGGCCTCACCGCTCGCCACCCCGACATGGCTCCGATCCTCATGCATGCTTCGCTCCCATCTCTGCGACGACTCTGTGCGATGAACTTCGTGTGATGGCTCTGTGCGACGACGACTCTGTCCGACGACGACTCTGTCCGACGACGACTCTGTGCGATGACTGCGTGCGACGACCTCTACCCGGTGGAGCAACGGCACGTCGGGACGCCCGCCTCGTGGCGGAGGGCCCTGACGCCTGTATCGGCCACCCCGGCCGGCGGCTGAACCTACCCCGCCGACCGTCCGGCATACCCGGATGGGCGGGACCTGCTCGGTACCCTGAACCGTCATGGCCACCCAACCCGCCGGCCTCGTGGTCCCCCCGGCTCCCGTCCCGGCTGGGCCGGCGGCGACCCGGGCCGAGCTCCGTCAACGGGCGAGGCGGGCGGCCGGGCGGCCTGCCGACGCCGCCGTGCCCTGGGTGGTGGCGGCGGTGACGCTGGCCCTCCGGCTCGGCACGGCGGCCGGCGGCCCGACCGACTGGGATTCCGCCCAGTACGCCTCCTCCGTCGGCCACTTCGACGTGACCCACGGGCTGCCCCAGCCGCCCGGCTACTGGCTGTACGTGGTCTCGGGCCGGGTCGCCCACCACGTGTTGGGACTGGCCACCGTCGACGGGCTGGTGGTGGTGGCCGCCCTGGCCTCGGCGGCCGGCGCCGGGCTCTGTGCACTGGCCGGCAGCGATCTCGGAGGCCGATGGGTGGGGCTGGCCGCCGGCGCCCTCGTTGCCGCCTCCCCGTTCGCCTGGTTCAGCGGTTCCACCGTCGGCACCTACTCGTTCGACCTGCTGGCCGGTTCCTTGTTGATGGTGCTGGCCTGGCGGGCCCGGCCGGGCAGCTGGCACGGCGTCGGAGCGGCGGTCGCCCTCGGGTTGTCGGCGGGGCTCCGCCAGTCGGTGCTCCAGTCCTTCGCTCTCCTCGCGCTCATCGCGGTGGCCGGATCGACCCGCCGCTGGAGCCGCCTGGCCCTCACCCTGGCGGCCGGCGCGGCGGCCGTGGCCGCCTGGCTGGTGCCGATGGCCGCCGCCCAGCCCGGTGGTCTGCAGGCCTGGGCCCGCGCCACCCGGCACGAGGCAGCCGGTGCCGCCCAGCTCACCTCGGTCCTCGACCACGCCGCCGGGGCGAACACCAACCTCGGCACCTTCGCCGCCTACACGGTGGTGGCGCTCGGCCCGCTCGCCGTCGTGGCGGCGGCCGGCGGCGCCGTGGTCCTGGTCCGCCGTCGGTTCGCACCCCGGCCTCCCCCGTCCGAGAGGCCGGCGCGGTGGCCGACGGGCCTGCCCCGCTGGGAGCGCCCCTGGTACCAGGGGCGTGCGGCCATCCTCGGTGCGGCCATCGTCCCACCCGCCCTTCTGGTGTCGCTCGTCCAGTTCGCCAAGGGCGGTTACCTGCTGGCCTACCTCCCGGCCGCCACGATCGCCCTGCTCCTGCCCCTCGGTGCGCTCGGACAGCGGCGGTCGGCCCCGGGCCAGGTGTCGGCGGTCGGCCTCGGGATGGCCTCGCTCGCCGTGGTGCTGGTCGCCGCCCTGGGCGCCGAGCGGTTCCTCGCCGGCGCAGGGGTACTGCCGGCTCAGTGGCTGCGGAGCTCGGGGGCCGTCTGGCTCGCGCAGCCGCGCTACCAGGCCCCCTACCCCGACACCCGGGCCGCCATCGTCGACGCCGATGCCGTCGACCGGGCGCTTCCCGGCCTGGAGCCCTCGCTGTCGGCCGGCCGGGACGTGGTGGTGTTCGACATGCCCGACGGCGGGGCGAACATCTACCGAAACGCCGGGTGGGCCCTCCCCGATGCCCGCATCGCCCTCGTCGCCCCCGGGGACGTCGTCTACAACGAGCAGCACGGCGCGCTCTACTACACGTCGGGCTCCACCGTGGCGGTCGGCCCCGGTGGTTCGGTGCTCCTCGTCGCCTCACCGGCCCTCGCCGGCTTGGCCCGGCTCACCGCCGACGGGTCGGCCGTGCCCGTCGCCACCCCGCAGCCGATCGGGGGCTACCGCGTCTGGCGCCTCGGTCCGGGTGCCGGCATCCTCGGGGTGCGGATCGTCGAGCGGGCCGGCCCCCGCCCCCTCGGCGGGGGCATCTGACGCCCGGCCGAGGGGGCCGTTCTGCGTCGGCCGTTGTGCGCCCGCCGGTCCGGGGTGGCCGTTGCGCGCCGCCCGGTTACGCCCCGGCCGTTGCGCGCCGGCCGGTTACGCCCCGGCCACCGTCTCGAGGAAGCGGGCGTAGCGCTCGATGACCCGGGGCCAGCGGAACCAGCGGTCCACATAGGCGCGGCCGCACTCCCCGAGTGCCAGCGCCGCCCGGGGATCGCCGGTCAGCCGGTCCACGATCGACTCGAACTCGGCGAATCCGCCGAAGGGGATGCCGCCCCCCGAACGGGCGCAGTGCTCGACCGTCGCCCGGCAGGCGGCGTTGACCACGACCGGGGTGCGGGCGCTCCACGCCTCGGCCACCGCCAGCGAGAAGGCCTCGAACGCCGAGGGTGACACGAGAGCCACGGCGCCCTCCAACAGCGCCCACTTGTCGGCCTCGGTCACCGGGCCGACCACGTCGATGTCCGGATGGTCGGGAGGCGCCTCGACGACCGGGCCGGCGAAGACCAGCCGGAGCGGCCCAGGACGGCGTCGCTTGTAGCCGGCGAAGAGGGACGCCAGCAGCGAGCTCCCCTTGTGCCGATCGACCCGGCCGAGGCACAGGAGATAGGGAGGCCCCGGACCGGGAGGGCCCGGACCCCCTGCCGGCTGTCCCAGCCGGTCGGGGTCGTCCACCCCGAGGCCGAGCAGGAGCTGTCGATGCGAGGCCACCCCGAAGGTGCGCTGCACGAGGTCCCGCTCGGCCCGGGTCTGGAAGACCAGGGCGTCGGCCGCTTCGAACACCGGCGGGTAGACCGGCAACCGGAGGGCCGGCTCGTCGTGGGCGGCCGGGTGGAGCACGGTCGGTGCGGCGACCTTGTCGATGGCCCGGACCGTCGGGTAGTAGAGGTACGGGTAGAAGACCACCACGTCGGCACGGCACTGCGTCGACGCCTCGGTCAACGCCGGCACCACCGGTCCCTGGAGGTCGACCCACCGTTGCGCCTCGGCGAGCGACGCCCGGCAGGGTTCGGCGAGCAACCGGGCCGACAAGGGATGGAAGGACGGATCCCTCCCCGCCGAGGAGGCGAACCGGGTGACGGTCACCCCGTTGATGTGCTGCCGCCCCGGCACCAGCACGTCGTCCCAGGTGACGAAGTCCTGCGCGCAGCTGGTGAGGACCTCCACCTCCCATCCCGCCCGGGCGGCGAGCCCCTCGGCCAGCAGGCGAGCCGCCGTCTCCGCACCGCCCACGACGGTCGGGCCGTACCGGGGGACGACGAACGCCGCTCTCACCGCTCGGGATCCGGCCGGGATCCGGCGCTCACCCCGGCCCGGTGGTCACGCCGCGGCAGGCTTCGGCGAGCACCGTCGCGAACCCGTCGCGAACCCGCGGCAGGGAGAAAGCGAGGAGCCGTTCGGAGGCGGACCGGGCCAGGGTGGCCCGCAGCACGTCGTCCCGCACCACCCGGTCGAGGGCGGCGGCCACCCGGATCGGTTCCTTGTCGGGGAGGATCAGGCCGGCGCCTTCCACGGTCTCGGGCACCGCCGTGTTGGCGTAGGCCACGATCGGCAACCGGTGGTACATGGCCTCGAGCAGCGGGACGCAGAACCCCTCGTGGTTCGAGAGGCAGACGAAGGCGTCGGCCGCGTTGTAGTGCGCGATCAGCTCCTCGTGGCTGACCGAGCCGGCGAAGTCCACCGCACCGCCCAGACCGAGCTCCTCGGCGAAGCGCTCCACCGCGCTCTGGTACGACTCGCTGATCGGGCCGCCGACCAGGTGGAGGCGGGCCTTGGCGTCGTAGAGCCGGCGGTAGGCGGCCAGCGCCTTGACCAGGTCGTGCTGGCCCTTGTGCGGCGAGACCTTTCCCACGAACAGCAAGTCGGCCCCACCATCGGACTTCTGCTCTGCGAGCCGGGCGGCCACCTTCGGATCGGGTGTGCCGGCGAACCCGTCGAGGTCGACCAGCAGGGGGACCGTGGTGGTCGACCGGTAACCGGCCGCCTGGAGCTCGCGCTCGTTGAAGCACGAGTCGGCGATGGCGAATTCGGTGACCGGTGCCAGGTCGCGGAGCTGGGCACGGCCGCGGCGCACCTCCTCGCCCACCGAGGGCACCCAGGCCTCGAGCAGGTCCGCCGGGGTGATGTTGTGGTAGTTCACGAACTTGCGCTCGCCCCGCTGCCGGAAGACGTCGGCGACCCCGCTGCCGATGGACAGCTGGTAGAGGAGCACCCTCCCGTTGGAGGACGGGTCGCCGAGCCGGCTCACGGGGAAGCCGTGGTCGAGCCGGTCGATCGATGCGGTGCCGTAGTAGATGTCGGACCGGTACCCGCGCGACCGGAGCAGGTCCCGGAGCTGCACCACGTGGCCGCCGATCGCATCGCGGCTGGCGAGGGCCGGGATGACCTGGTCGATCCGGCCCACCGTCACGAAGCGGTCTCCTCCCAGCCGGCGAGCGGTGTGAAGGCGGTGCCCACCGCCGGCACCTCGCCGGTGGCGCCCACCCCGGCCGACCGGAGCCGGAAGCTCACGTCGACGGGCAGTCGCACCCGTCCCGTGGACCGGCCGGGGTTGGCCACCTCGAACTGGGTGACCTGGTCCTTCAGGTCGAAGACGGCCGTCTCGGTGGCGCTCCGGACACCGACGCTGACCGAATAGGTCCCGTCCAGCAGGGGAACTTCGGGGAAGACGAAACGCACGGTGCCGCCCCCTGCGGGGATGTCCATCTCGCACGCCGGGTCGTCGGGGTCCGACGCGAACACCAGCTCGTTCTTGTCGTCGTAGATGGCGATGGTGGCGAGCGCGTCGGCAACCGGCGCCAGGCTGTCGACTTCGGCGGTCACGGTGAGGGACTCCCCCGGGTACAGATGGCTTCGCACCCCGCTTCCCCCGTGCTCGGCGCGCACCGTCCCGATGGCGAGCACGTTCCCCTCCACACCGTCGTCCGAGCCCTGCCGGGTGCCCACCCCGAGCAGGTCCGCCATGTACACCCGGATCCCTTCCCCCGGCTCGTCCACGGTGACGACGTGGCCGTGGTTCATCACCATCACCCGCCCGCAGTTCTGACGGATGGTGTCGGTCCCGTGGCTAACCACCACGATGGTGCGTCCCTCGCGCTGGAACTTCTTGACGTGGTCGAGGCACTTGCGCTGGAAGTTGGCGTCGCCCACCGCCAGCACCTCGTCGACCAGCAGGACATCGGGCTCGACGTTGACGGCGACGGCGAACCCGAGGCGGACGTACATCCCCGACGAGTAGAACTTCACCTGGTTGTCGATGAAGTCCTCGAGCTCGGCGAACGCCACGATGTCGTCGAAGCGCCGGGCGATCTCCGCCCTCGGCAGGCCGAGGAGCGATCCGTTGAGGTAGATGTTGTCGCGACCCGAGAGGTCGGGCTGGAAGCCCGCCCCGAGCTCCAGCATGGCGGCCAGGCTGCCTCGCACCCTGATCTCACCGGAGGTGGGTTTGAGGATGCCGGCGATGCACTTGAGCAGCGTCGACTTCCCGCATCCGTTCCGCCCGAGGATCCCGAACGTCTCGCCCTGGTTGATCTCGACGTTCACGTCCCGGAGAGCCCAGAACGGCGTGTAGGGCATCCGGCCACCGTGGATCACCCGCTCCTTCAGCGAGGTGTGCTTCTCGTTGTAGAGGCGGAATTGCTTGGAGATGCCCTCGACCTCGACGGCCACCGTCATCGGTCAGAGCTCCTCGGCGAAGTTGCCCTCGAGCCGGCCGAACACGACCAGGGCGAGCAGGAACAGCCCGATGGACCCGGCGAGCACCACCCCGAGGAGCCCGGCGTAGGTTCCCACCCCCCAGTTGGGGAGCAGGTGGGTCACCGTGCCACCGGTGGTGAACTGCGACTTGCCGTAGATGGCCCGTTGGAACGTCATGGTGATCGGGGTGATCGGGTTGGCCAGGTAGACCCATTTGATCCACACCAGGGCGGGGTGCAGCGCCAGCTTCTGCGAGATGAGGCCGAACGAGTAGACGATCGGCGTGGCCCAGAACCACGCCATCAGCAGCACCTCGGTCAGATGCTGGGTGTCGCGGAGATAGACGTTGACCGCCGAGAGGAAGACGGCGAACGCCCCGGTGAACACGATGAGGGTCACCAGGGCCAGCGGGAGCAGCGGGACGAAGCTGAAGTCCGGTGCGATGCCGAAGGCGAGGAGCGCGATCACGAGGACCACGATCTGGATGGCGAACAGCACGATGGACACCCCGACCACCGAGAGCGCCAGGAGCTCGCGCGGGAAGGCGACCTTCTTGACGATACCGGCCTTGCCCACCACGACCGTGGTCGCCGCCATCGCCGCCGCGTTGAACAGGTTCCACACCAGCAGGCCGGCGAAGAGCCAGATGGCGAAGTTGGGCTGCCCGTTCTTCGTGACGATCTTGAACACCACGTAGTAAATGGCGAGCACCAAAGCAGGGTTGAGCATCGACCAGAGGTAGCCGAGCACCGAGTCCTTGTACTTCACCTTCAGCTCGGTCCGGGTGAGGAGGAGCAGCAGGTCGCGGTTGGCCCAGAGGTCCGCCAGTCTCTGACCCAGCTGGACCTTGCCGTTGACGACCGTGATGTGGTCGCTGCTCGATCCGGGGACGAACCGGATGCTTCCGCCGATGGTCGACGCGCGATCGGGCCCGGCGGAGGAGGGCTCCTCGACGCTGAGGCTCACGTGCCGGCGGACCCCGCTCCTGTTGCCGGGGCCTGCTTGGCGTCCTTCTCGATGACCTCGTCGATGAAGCCGTACTCGCGCGCCTCCTGGGCGGTGAACCAGCGGTCACGGTCCGAGTCCGCCTCGATCCGTTCGACCGTCTGGCCGGTGTGGAAGGCGATGCGCTCGGCCATCATCCGCTTCAGGTAGATGATCTGCTCCGCCTGGATGGCGATGTCCGCCGCCTGCCCCTGCATCTGTCCCGACGGCTGGTGCATCAGGATCCGGCTGTGGGGCAGGGCGAAGCGCTTCCCGGGGGTGCCGGCGCACAGCAGGAACTGGCCCATCGAGGCGGCGAGGCCCACGCAGATCGTGCGCACGTCGCAGTTGACGTACTGCATGGTGTCGTAGATGGCCAGTCCGTCGGTCACCGAACCGCCGGGCGAATTGATGTACACGGCGATGTCACGCTCGCGGTTCTCGGCCTCGAGCAGGATGAGCTGGGAGCACACCAGGTTGGCGGTGTTCTGGTCGATGGCCGACCCGATGAAGACGATCCGCTCCTTGAGCAACCGTTGGAAGATGTCGGCGGAGGGGTTCATCTCGTTGCCCGCCTGGAGCTGGGAGGCGGTCCCGGCCAGGACGTCGGGGAGGGGGGAGACGGCCAGACGGGTCTCGTCCATGGCCCGAGCCTAGTGGCTGCCACCCCCCGGCGGACGGAGGCCGGGGGACGGCACCACCCACGGGTCACGCCGGCGCGTCGGCCGTCGCGCCCACGGCACGAACCGCTTCCACCAGGCGGTTCGCCGCCGTGTCGAGCTCCAGCGCGTCGAACCGTCGACGACCGGCCTCGACGAGCTCATCGCGCCGCGATCGGTCGCGCAACAGGCTCGAGACGGCGGCCGCCACCGATCTGGGACCCTTCTGGCGCAGGAGCACGCCGCATCCGTCGAGCACCTCGCCGACGGCACCCGCATCGAAGGCCACGATCGGGGTCCCGTGCCCCATGGCCTCGACGAGGGGCACGCCGAACCCCTCGTGGTCCGAGAGCATCACCAGTACATCGGCGCCGCGGTATTGGGCGGCCAGTTGCTCGTCGGTGATCCCCTCGACGAAGTCCACTGCCCCGCCGAGGCCCAAGGAGGCGGCGTAGCGCCGCAGCGCCCGGGTGTAGGCCGGCTCGGTCGGTGACCCGACCAGCGTCAGGCGGGCCCCGGGATCGTCGGACATCCGGGCCGACGAACAGCGCGGCGATGGTGTGGTGGTGGGCCTTGTTCGGGGCCCACCGGCCCACCGACAGCCACCGGGCACCCGCGCCGCCGTGACGGGAGCGCACGTGCTCGATCTCCGCCGGAGGGGGCTCGACCGGGGGCACCGGGATGCCGGCGACGGGGACCACGACGGTGGCGCGACACCCGGCTCGGCGCAGCTCGGCGGCGTTGAACTCGGAGTCGGCGACCCCGAGGGCGGCCCGTGGCGCCAGGAGGTCCAGGCGCTGGCGGGCGCCGACCTGCAAGCGGGCGATGGCATCGTTCCAGCGGGCGAAGAACTCCGCCGGGGTGATGGCGTGGTGGTTGAGGACGAGCCTCTCGGGCCGGCCCGACAGCCACACCGCCATGTCCGAATCGGTGGCCAGCTGGTAGATCAGCACGTCTCCGGGCTCGGAGTCGTCCTCGTAGTCGCGGTAAGGACGGGTCTGCGCTGCGGTCTTCGGGTCCGGGCGGTCGACGTAGATCTGCGAACGCATCCCTGCGGCCCTCAGGGCGTCCCGGACCGCCGTCGTGTGCCTGCCCACGGCGTCGTGGCGGTGCAGCATCGGGACGAACAGATGGACCCCGCCGGCCCCGCCGGCCCCACCCCCCCTGCCGGCTCCACCGGTCACGGCACCGTCCCGACGACGGCGCGGAGCACGCCGGGGACCGGCCCGGCGACGGTCACGTCGACCAACCCGGACCGGGTGAAGAGGAGGGACCAGGTCTCGGGGTGGAGGGGGCGTCCGGAGGCGAGATCCCGGGTCGGGGGATCGAGCGCGTCGTCCCAGGCCGACTGGTCGGTGGCCAGTACGACCACCGTCCGGCCCGACCTGGTCACCCGGACGCTCTCGTCGAGGAGCGAGACCTTGTCGGCGAGCCCGAGGCGGTCCACACAACCGGCGAGCAACACCCCGGCGCGGGCATCGGGGGGCACGGTCCGCAGGTGGTCGAGAACTTCGGCCATCACGACGGTGACCGGCGGAGCCCCGCCGACGCGGACGCGGCCCCAGACCGATGCCGCCCGCGGCTCGACACCCTCGACCGCCCGCCCGGCGCCGCGCAACTTCTCGAGGAGCTGGCCCTCCCCGCACTCCCCCACCACCACGGCGTGGTGGGCGTCGGGCCGTCCGAGGAGGGCATCGACCAGCCCGGCGCAGCGACCGAGGTCCGGCGGTGCGACCGGCAGCTCGGCGGCTTCGAGCCGGACCGGGTCCGCAGAGGCCTCGAGCGCCTCGACCCGGGCGGCGAGGTAGCGGAGCGCGTCCCAGACGGCGACGTTGACCCCGGCGGCGGTGCTGGTGGCGACGGTGCCGCGCGTCGGCGGCCAGGAGATCGGCCAGCACCCCGGCCACGTCCCCCACGAAGCGGCGGCCGATGCGGGCCGATCTCCCCCGGTCCCACAGATCGTCGGGGAGACCCGGCCAGGCCGCGGTGGTGACATCGGTGTCGGGATGGGCGATCCGGCGCATGGCGTCGTCGAACCCCCAACGCAAGCTGCCCTGCGGGCTCAGCCGCTCGAATGCGGCGAGCAGCGCCTCCTCCTCGGGCGTCGCTGCCCCGCCGGGGTGGTCCGCCGTCTCCGGCCCCGGTCCCGGGGATTCCCCCTCCGGGCCCGTGCCCTCGCTCACCCGCTCATCCCTGTCGCACGTAGTCGGTGCCTCCGGTCACCGCGGGGAGGCGTCGCGCCCCGACCGGAGCCCGGTGACCGCGTGCGGTCACCGTCCCGAGGAACCGGGTGTAACGGTCGATGATCGATGGCCACCGATAGTAACGAGCGGTGTAGCGGGCGCCCGCCCCTCCGAGACGGGCACGGAGGCCCGGCTCGTCCGTCAGGCGCTCGAGACCCACTTCGAAGGAGCGGTAGGAATCGAACCACAGCCCGCCCCCGGAGTGACGGCAGTGCTCCATGGTGGCGGCGCACGACGCGTTGACGAGGACCGGGACCCCGAGGGTCCAGGCCTCGAGCAGCACCAGCGAGAACGACTCGTAGGCCGAGGGCGCCACCAGCACCTGGGCGCCGGCCAGGATGTCCCATTTGTCCGCCTCGTCGACGGTGCCGGTCACCACGATGTCGGGATGTGCCGGCGCTCGGTCGGAGACCGGACCGACGAAGACCAGGCGCAGGTCGCCCGGATGGCGCTCCTTGAACCGCCCGAAGTACTCGGCCAGCATCCCGCAACCTTTGTGCTCGTCGACGCGCCCGAGGTAACAGAGGTAGGGACGCTCCCCGAGACCGAGCACCTCCCCCCCGCTCCGCCCGGTACCGGCCGGCTCGCCGACTCCGAGCCCGAGGACGATCTGGGGGCGTGACCCGTTCCGGTAGGCATACTCCATCAGCTGCCGTTCGGCCTGGGTGTGGTACACGAAACCGTCGAGGCCGGCGAAACTCCGGCGGAAGGAGGCGAGGTAGAGCGCCGGCTCGTCGTGGGCAGCGGGGTGGAGGACGGTCGGGACCGGCGAGACGGCGATGGCATCCACGGTGGTGGCGAACAGATAGGGGTAGCACGCCACCACGTCGGCATCGGTACCGGCCACCGCGTCGACCAGGCCCGGGCACATCGGCCCGTTGAGGGCGACCCAGCGCCGCGACTCGGCCAGGGAGGCGGCGCCGGGTGACAGCCGGAGCTTGGCGTCCAGCTCGAAGTAGTCGAGGGTCCGCCGGCTGGCGGCGGGAAACCGGTGGACGGTCACCCCGTTGAGCTGAGCGGTCCCCGGCTCTTCGGTGTTCTCCCAGGTGAGATGGTCGAGGGCGCAGCTCGTGACCACCTCGACCTCCCACCCGGGACGTCGACAGAGGCGCTCGGCCAGCATGCGGGCCCCGGATTCCGCGCCCCCGATCACCGTGGTGCCGTAGCGCGGCGTGACGAAGGTGAGCTTCACGTCCCCGCCCCCTCCGCCGTACCCGCCACCACCGGCGCCAGGACCTCGACGAACCGGGCCCGGGTGGTGACCGGGTCGAAGTCCCTCAACCGCCGGTGCCCGGCGGCCACCAGCCGCGCCGCCAGGTCGTGGTCGCGGCGGACACGATCGACGGCGGCAGCCACCGTTCCCGGGCGAGACGAGTCGAGCAGGACGCCCGCTCCGCCGACGGTCTCGGGGACGGCCCCGGTCGCCACGGCCACGACGGGCAGTGCCGATCGCATGGCCTCGAGCAGCGGGATGCAGAAACCCTCGTGCGCCGACAGGCAGACGAAGACGTCGGCGTCGGCGTACCACGACGCCAGCTGGGCATCGGTGAGATCTTCCCCGTATCGGACCGCGTCGCCCAGTCCCAACTCATCGACCAGGGCCTGCACCGCCTCGGCGTAGGAGGCCGTCATCGGGGGCCCGACCAGATGGAGGCGGGCGGCCGGGTCGTACCACTTTCGATAGAGCCAGAGAGCTTCGACCAGGCGGTGCTGCGCCTTGTTCGGCGAGAACCGGCCGACGAACAACAGCACCGTCCCCACACCGTGCGCCGACCGGAGCAGGTCGAGCTCGGTGGCGTCGACCGCCGGCGGGCGGTCCTCCACGTCGACCAGGATGGGCACCACCGTGGCGGTCGGGCAACCGAGCCTGTGCAGGTCGGCGGCATTGAAGGTTGAATCGGCGATGCCGAGCACCGCCCTCGGGGCGAGGGACGCCGCCTGGACCCGGGCGAGGGAGACCTTTTCGGCGGTGTGGTCCTCCCATCCCGTGTAGAAGGCGGCCGGGGTGATGTTGTGGTAGTCGAGGACCAGGGTCTCGTCCCGTTCCATCAGCAGGTCGGCGATCGGGGACGCCGTGCTCAACTGGTAGAGGAGCACGTCTCCGGGGCGCGCCCGGTGAGGGTAGCGCTCGAAGTAGAAGGCCTCGGGCCAGAGGTCGTTGTGGGCCGACTCCACGTAGATGTCCGATGCCCAGCCGGCGGACCGCAGGGTGTCTCGCAGGGCCAAGGTGTGGTCGCCGGTGGCGTCCCTCGGGAGCAGAGCAGGGACGAACTGGTGGACGCCGGTCACCGCTCCCGGACAGCGACGAGGAGGTACTCCCCGGCGCCGAGGAGCAGTTCGTTGAGGGTGTCGATGGCTGCGTTGATCGCCGATGCGTCGGGGTTGGCCGCGGCCACCCGAGCGAGCCGGCGATCCTCTCCCCCCCGGGTGAGGCCCGTCCGGCGAAAGCCGTGGTCGGCGAGCAGGTGGCTCCAGGTCTCGGCATGGAGCGGCCGGCCCGGCGCCAGATCGGTGAGCAGACGGTCCGTCCCGGCCAGCCACGACTCGGGCGTCCGGGAATGCAGGACCAGCACGCCGTCGACGGACAGGCGGGAGGCGGCCAGCCCCAACAGGCGGTCGCGCTGCGCCGGGCTCATCCACTGCACGGACCCGGTGAGCACGAGCCCGGCGAGCGCCTCACCGGCGACCACGTCGAGGTGGTCCAGCACCGGTTCAGCCCGGACGTCGAGCCCGCGCTCGAGGGCCGGTTCGATGGCCTGTTCGTCGCCGTCCACGCCGTAGGCGTCGATCCCCGCGGCGATCATGGCCTCGAGCAGGGTCCCGTTGGCGCAGTCGGCCTGGAGCACCCGGCCGGTCGCCGATGCGACCGCCTGCACGGCGGCGGGGGCCCACCACTCCGAGCCCGGGTCCGAAGAAGGAACGGCGGCGAGAGGGAGCTCGGGCGTCCGTTGGGCCTCCACCGCGGCCTCGAGGTCCTCTACATGGTCGACCAGCACGTGGAACATCCTCGAGGTCGCCCAGGCGAATTTCACGATCTGGTGGACGATGAAGCCCATGTACCAGGTGATGGACTGGCGGATGGCCCGCTTGACGTAGCTGCCGACCGCCTTCTGGGACTCGACCGGCACGGCCATGTCCACGTAGGCGGACCCGTCGACGAGCGCCAGGGTCTCACGCAGGCGGGCCTTGCCGTGCAGACCCACCGGCGAGAACTCGAGGAAGAGCTCGTCGAGCTCCTGCTCGAGACCGGCCGGGAGGTCGCCGGAGGAGCGGCGGCGCCTGACCTCGGCGTCGATGTCGGCCATGACCTGGTCGAGGTACCGCGCTCCTTCATCGGGAACGGCGCGGCGGCCGGTGTCGGGGACTTCGTCGATCGGTGTCACCGGGGGTGTGGATGACGCGGGGGCCGGCACAGCGTGACTATAGCGAGCACCCCGGATTCCCCCTGGGACGCCCGTGACCTTGAGCGGGTCGTCCTCCCGCCACCGCGGCATGCCTCGCCATTAGGCTGAGCGCGGCGCGGGCGTGGCGGAACTGGCAGACGCGCCGGGTTTAGGTCCCGGTCCCCCCCGGGGGATGGAGGTTCGAGTCCTCTCGCCCGCACCCGAACCCGCTACCCGACCCGTCCGCTCGCTCGTCGGCCCTTCCCGGAACTGGTCACTGGTGAACGGAGTCTTCGTGGGTCCCGACGTGAACGTCACCGGCGACAACTTCACCGGCGCCGATTTCAGCGGCGCCGATCTCTACGGTGCCGATCTCAGCTCCACCAACCTGACCGATGCCGACTTCGACGGGCCAACCTGACCAGTGCCGACCTGACCGACGCCGATGCCCGGGGCACCACCTTCACCGGTACGACGCTCACGTCGGCTGGTCGAACACCACCTGGCCCCGGCGAGACGAACAGCAACAACGACGGGGGTACGCGCGTCGACAATCTCGGCGGACGGGGCCGACGTCCGCCCCGTCCTGACGCTCCCGGCCCCGGTGTGCCCCGGCCCGGGCCGCTCCGTCGCTCCCACTCCGGACGGCCCACCCCGGTATTGCGCAGGAGATCGCAGCCGTCAGGCCGGCTTGCGTAGCAGCAGGGCCAGCAGGTAACACGCCTCGGCGTCGAAGTAGGTGCCGTAGTTGCCGGCCAGGGCGACCTGGTCGAACCGGCCTTCGGCCACCGCGGGACCCCCCCAGTTCAGACCGCGTTCGGTGAGGACGTCGAAGCCCGCCCGTTCCACCTTGTCGCGCAACTGACCGAGGGTGTACTCCACCTCGTGGTCGGGGTCGATGAACGAATCCTGTTGGAGCCGGCAGACCCGGCCGTTGGGGGTGTCGATGGCCAGGTACCCTCCCGGCTCGAGGACCCGGAAGCACTCGGCGAGGACCACGTCGCCCTCCGCCTCGGACACGTGCTCGATCGACTGACCGCTGTAGACCAGGCCGACCGAGTCATCGTCGGCAAACGAGAGGTCGGACATCGAGCGGTACTCGTAGCGGACCTTCCCCCGCTCCGTCTCGGCGGGACCGAACCGCTCCGAGCGGTAGAGGGGGTGACGGTCGTCAGGAGGCAGGTCGACGACCACGAGCTCCTCGAAATCGTACGGATAGCCGAGCACGACGAGCGCGCCCCGGCGGTCGGCGGTGTGTCCCCCGCCCAGGTCGACGATACGGCGGGCCGGTGGCAGGCCGGCGATGAACTCGCACCGGCTGGCGTGCAGCGAGCTGTGAAGCCCGGCCGGCCCGACCGGCACCTGGGTCCGGTACTCGCTGGAGCACCGGACCCGATCGATCATGTCGCCGCGGGTCATCGCCCCCGAGGCGATGGCGGCGGCCTGCTCGCTCCAGGCCGGTTCGTCGGGATCGCGGCGGAGGAGCACGTGGTAGGCCATCCGGACGGCCTGGCGGGGTGCCAGCTGCTCGAAGGGGAGGTCGAGCCACCGGGTGGCGTCCCGCCGTGCCCGACGCCCGGCCCGCTCGAGCAACGGCATCCGAGCCGGGGTGGTGTTCCCTACCGTTCACCGTCCTCCGTTCGCCCCTTTCCGTCACCGTCCGGTGCACCGTCCCGGGTCACGGCCCGGCGCTGCGAACCTAGTGCACCGGCGGACCCTCGCCTTGGGGGACGACCACCGGGCGACGACCGGGCAGCGGCACCGGCACCGACACCGGCCCTGGGGGGCGTGAGGTGGCTGCGGTACGCTGACGCCGATGTCAGGTCAGGGCTCCCGGCCGGGGATCGGGATCGTCGGCGCCGGCAACATCGCGTCGCTCAACGTCCGCGGCTACCTGCTCGATCCGCGCTGTGACGTGGTGGCGGTATGCGACCCGGTGGACGACCGCGCCGCCGCCGCGGCGCGGTCCTGGGGGGCCGCCCGGTCCACCACCTCCCTCGAGGAGCTCCTGGCCGATCCCGAGGTCGACGCCGTCGAGATCCTCACCCCCACCCACCTGCACCGCGACCACGTCCTCGCCGCCACCGCCGCCGGCAAGCACGTGTCGTGCCAGAAGCCGATCGCCAACACCGTCTCCGATGCGCTCGAGATGGAGAAAGGCGCCGCCGATGCCGGTGTCATCCTGCGCATCAGCGAGTGCTTCCGGCACTACCCGCCGCTCGAGCGGGCCAAGCAGCTCATCGGCGAGGGGGCCATCGGCAAGCCGACCCACGTGCGGCTGCGGACCGTGGTCGGTCAGACCGACTCCGAGTTCCAGACCGGGCTCCAGGCCGACGGGTACACCTGGCGCATGAACAGCGACAGTCCGGGCGGCCACCTCTTCGACGATATGATCCACAAGTACGCCGTGGCGCTGTGGCTCTTCGACCAGGACATCGTGTCGGTCCAGTCGGTCGTCCGGCGTCGCGACCACTTCTTCGAGCCATGCGCCGCCATCTTCGAGTACGAGGACCCGGGTCTGCTCGGGACGATGGAGGTCTCCTACGCACCGGCCATGTGGCTGCGCTCCTCCTTCTACGGGGCGGACGAGTTCTTCGAGATCCAGGGCGACGAGGGGTTCCTCTGGGTGACCCGCTGCACCGGTGAGATGCTGGACCTGCCGGCGGTCGTCCTCTACCAGGGCCGGCGGAACGACCAGACGACGACGACCTTCAGCGTGCCCTCGGCCTGGAACCTTGGGTTCGATCGGTCCGCCTCCCATTTCATCGACGCGCTGGTCGAGGGGGTCCCCGCCCAGATGAGCGCGGCCGACGCGGCCAAGGCGCTCCAGCTCTGCTTCGCCGTCTACGAGGCGGGCAACACCGGGGGAGCCGTCGACCCGCGCTCGATCACCGGTGCGGTCGTGCCCGACGGCTGGCCCCGTTGACGGTCACCGGGTTCGGGAACCTGGCCGTAAAGGTCGCCGACCTCGATGCGGCGGTCGCCCACTACGAGCGGACCGGAGCCGTCGTGTCGGACCGCGGTCCCTGGAACGGGGGCGAGCGGGCCGACGTCCACCTCGGTCCCGTGCTGGTCACCCTGTTCACCCGGGCCATCTACGAGGACGCCGTGGCCCTGCCGCCCGAGGGCTTCCTCCACGTGGCCCTCTTCACCGACGATCTCGACGGCGAGTTGGCCGGTCGCCCGGTGGTGTGGGGGCCGGCCGAGGTCGAGGGTGCGTTCGGCCGGCGGCGGATCGCCTTCGTGGACGCCCCGGGGGGCACCCGCCTCGAGTACATGGAGCAGCTGGCGCCGCCGCCCGGTGCGGGGCCGCCATGAGGGTGACCCGCATCCTCCACCACTCCGTCAACGTCGAGGGGCAGCTGCCCGAGACGGCCGAGTTCTACGAGCGGCTCGGCCTCGGGAGCCTTCCCCGGCCCGACATCCCCGGGGTGGGCGGCCGCTGGCTGGCCGCTGGCGACGCCCAGGTCCACCTCGTGGACGCGCCGGCGGGTCCCGCCCCCATTCGACCGACCGGGCCGCACGTCTGCTTCGCCGTCGACGACCTCGACGGTGCGATCGCCGAGCTCGACCGGGACGGGATCACTTACCGACGCGGGACCCAGGGGGATGTCGTCCAGATCTGGGTGGCGGACCCGGCCGGCAACACGGTCGAGCTCCAGCAGGACCCCGGGCCCGCCCGCCCGGCGCGCGGTCCCGGCGGCGCCGTTGACGGCTGATCCGCCCACCGGACGACCCGGCCGCGCCCTTCGGTGGGCCCGCGACCGGCCCGGCCAACGGCGCTGACTGGCGACTAGGAACGCCGCAACGGGACCCGGGAGTAGCCGGCGACGTTCGACATGTGGACCCGGCGGCACCCGTCCTCGTCCACCTCGTAGCGCGGCCAACGGCGGGCGAGCTCCTCGATGGCGATGCGGCTCTCCATCCGGGCCAGCGCCGCCCCGAGGCAGCTGTGGATGCCGTACCCGAACCCGAGGGCGAGGCTCGGCGGCCGGTCGATGTCGAAGTCGTCGGGCCGGTCGTAGAACCGCTCGTCGCGGGAGGCCGATCCGGTCACCAGGATGGTCGGGAACCCGGCCGGGACGGTGACCCCCGCATAGGTCGACTCGCGCACCGAGTACCGACCCTGGTACTGCGAGGGCGGCCAGTACCGGAGGACCTCTTCCACCGCGCCCGGAACGGTCGACGGATCGGCGAGCACCTTCTGCCACTCCCCCGGGTTGCGGGCGAACAGGACCACGGCGTTGCCCACCAGCTTGGTCACCGTCTCGGCACCGGCCCCGCCGAGCAGGGAGGCGAACCCGGCGATCTCCTCGTCGTCGAGGCGGGTGGTGGTGCCGTCGTCCCGGTCGACCTCGGCGGCGACGAGTCGGCTGATCATGTCGTCGGCCGGGTGGCGGCGCTTGTCGGCGACGAGCTCGAGGAAGTAGGCCACGGTCTCGATGGCGGCCGTCGCCCCCTCCGCGGTCGGGTCCACCTCGCCCGGCTCGCGGTGCAGCATGGCGTCGAGCCAGTGGCGGATGCGCTGCCGGTCGGGCGCCGGCACCCCGAGCATCCGCGAGATGATCTCGACCGGGAAGGGTCCCGAGAACTCACCCACGGCGTCGAACCCGTCGGGGCCGCACGACGCCAGCTGATCGACGACCACCTCGCGGATCATCGGCTCGAGCGCCGAGACGGCCCGGGGGGTGAACGCCCGGCTCACCAGGGCCCGGAGCCGGTCGTGCTCGGGCGGGTCGAGCATGATCATGCTGCGCAGCTGGCGGATCGTCTCGGCCGGCTTGCTCAGCGTCGAGAGGTCGACGCCGTGACTCGACGAGAACCGTTGCCACTCCTTGTGGGCGTCGCAGACGTCGTCGTAGCGGAAGAGGGCCCAGAACCCGTACCGCTCGCTGAAGTAGACGGGCGCCTCGTCGCGCATCCGCCGGTAGAGGTCGTAGGGATCGTCGAAGTACTCGGCGGAGAAGGGGTCGAATTCGGGGGCGCCGGGGGTCGGCGTCACGCCGCGGGCGGGGGCCGGCGCGCCGGCGGCCGCCAGTCGTCCTCGGCCGGCAGCGGGTGGCGGAACAGACCGGCGGCGTTGCCGGCCGCCATGCGACGCAGCTCGTCGCGGGGCACCCGTCCCATGCTGGACTCCAGCACCGACTGGGTGTCCGGCCAGGTCGAGTCGGCATGGGGATAGTCGCTCTCGACCATGATGTGGCCCACCCCGATGCGGTGGCGCAGCTCGACCACCGACGGGTCGTCGATCGTGCAGAACCAGAAGTTCCGCTGGAGCACCTCGCTCGGGAGCAGGTCCGACGGCCAGTGGTCGCGGGAGCCCGAGCCCGAATGGCGGAGCACGTAGTCGAGGCGGTCGAGGAGCATGGGGACCCAGCCGATCCCGCCCTCGGAGAAGGCCACCGCCAGGCGCGGGAACCGGAGGGCGACCCCGGACCAGACCCATTCGCCCGCCGCCACCAGCGCGTTGACCGGAAACAGGGTGGGGAGCAGTTCGAAGGGCGGGTCGGGCGAGGGCAGCGGCGCCCAGGCGGAGGCGCCGGTGTGCAGGCAGACCACCGTCCCGGTCTCCTCGCACGCCGCGAAGAAGGGGTCCCACGCGTCGGTGAAGATCGACGGGTAGCCGAGCTGGGCCGGGAACTCCGGGAAGCTCACCGCCTTGAACCCGCGGGCGGCGTTGGCGCGCACCTCGGCGGCCGCCACCGCGGCATCCGCCAGCCAGGGGAGCTGGAGGGGGATGATCCGTTCGGGATGGCTGCCGGCCCATTCCTCGGCATGCCAGTCGTTCCAGGCCCGGACGCATGCCAACCCGAGCCCGGGATCGCCCGACCCCGAGAACACCGCCCCGCAGAACCCGGCCACCAGCGACGGGAAGCACAGCGACGCCCACACCCCGTTGAGGTCCATGTCGACCACCCGGGCCTCGATGTCGTAGCAGCCCGGCCGCATCTCGTCGAAGCGGGCCGGGTCCATGCTCCAGGACTCGCGGGGCCGACCGACCACCGCGTTGAGACCGACGTTCGGATAGGTCCGGTCCTCGTACACCCAGACCTGCTGGCCCGCATCCGTCTCGACCACCCGCGGCGCCCGGTCGGCCAGGGCGGCCGGCACCCGGCCGGTGAACAGATGGGCCGGTTCGATGAGGTGGTCGTCGACCGAGATGATGGGGACGACGATGGGGCGCGGGTCGGGGTCGGGGAGCAACCCGGGCCGGCCCGGCACCGTCCCGGCGTGAGGGTCCCGGCCGTCGGCTTCCTCGGTCGCCATCGCGCCGACGAAGCTATCATGTGATCCGAAAATGACGTTCTCATCGCCAGGAGCCTCCGGGGCTCTTCGCCGGCGGCCTCGCGGGTCGGCGGCCGGGCCGGCGGCGACGGCGGGGCATCGGAGGTGACCGCGTGCTGGATCTCGTGATCAGGTCGGGGACGGTGGTGGACGGCACCGGAGGACCGGCACGGCAGGCCGACGTGGCCGTGGACTCGGGGCGGATCACCGCCATCGGCCGGGTCGACGAGCGGGGCGCCCGCGAGATCGACGCCGAAGGCCTGATGGTGGCGCCGGGGTTCGTCGACCTCCACACCCACTACGACGCCCAGCTGTTCTGGGACCCGACGGCGAGCCCGTCGCCCCTCCACGGGGTCACCACGGTGATCGGCGGCAACTGCGGCTTCTCGCTCGCCCCGGCGGGCCCCGACCACTCCGACTACCTGTCGCGCATGATGGCCAGGGTCGAAGGCATGCCGCTGGCCGCGCTCGAACAGGGGCTCGACTGGTCGTGGAGCTCCTTCGGCGACTGGGTCGGCCGGCTGGAGGGACGCCTCGGCGTCAACGCCGGCTTTCTGGTCGGGCACTCCACCATCCGGCGCGCCGCCATGGGCGACGCCGCCGTGGAGCGGGCGGCCACCGCGGCCGAGATCGAGTCGATGGTGGCGCTGGCCCACCGGTCCATGGACGAGGGCGCCCTCGGGGTCTCGACCTCGCAGGCGCACACCCACAACGACGGCGAGGGCCGTCCCGTACCCTCACGCGCCGCCGGACGCGACGAGCTCGAAGCACTCGCCACCGCGGTGCGGGACCACGCCGGCACCACGTTCGAGCTCATCGTGCCCGGGTGCATCAACGGCTTCGCCGACGACGAGGTCGAGCTGATGGCCACGCTCTCGCTGCTCGCCAACCGGCCGGTCAACTGGAACGTGCTCGGCGTGTCGGCGCTCAACCCGGGCGCCATGGACCACCAGCTGGCGGCCTCCACCGTCGCCGCCGAGCGCGGCGCCACCGTGGTGGCGCTCACCCTGCCCCACACGATGCGGATCCGGCTCTCGTTCCTCAACGGCGCCATCATCGACGGGTTGCCGGGCTGGCGCGAGACCCTCGCCCTGCCGGTCCCCGAGCGCATCAAGGCCCTGTCCGACGGAGCCGTGCGCCGCCGGCTCGCCGAGGGCGCCCGCTCCAAGGAGGCAGGCATCCTCGGGGCCCTGGCCAACTGGCCGCGGCTCCGGTTCGAGGAGGTGTTCGCCCCGGCCAACGCCTCCTACGAAGGCCGGACCGTCGGCGAGGTCGCCGACGAGCGCGGTCAGGACGCCTTCGACGCCCTGCTCGACGTGGTGGTGGCCGACGACCTCCGCACCGGGCTGCGCCCGCCGATCCCCGAGAGCGACGCCGACTGGGAGCTCCGGGCCAAGGCGTGGCTCGACCCGCGCACGGTGGTCGGCGGGTCCGACGCCGGCGCCCATCTCGACACCATGTGCGGCGCCATCTACTCCACGTCGATGCTCGGCGAGGGGGTGCGGCGGCGGGGCCTCCTCGACTGGGAGTCGGCGGTGCACCAGCTGACCGAGGTGCCGGCCCGGCTCTACGGCTTGGTCGACCGCGGGCGGGTGGCGACCGGTTGGCACGCCGACCTCGTGGTGTTCGACCCCGAACGGGTGGGGCACGGACCCGAGCGGACCCGGAACGACCTGCCCGGTGATGCCAACCGCCTCTACGCCGAGGCCGAGGGGATCGAGCACGTCCTGGTCAACGGCACCGAGGTCGCCGCCCACGGGTCCTTCACCGGCGAGCTTCCGGGAACCCTCCTCCGTTCGGGGACCGGGACGGACACCGTCACGGTGCCGGGCGGGTCGCGGTGACGCCACCACCAGGTGTCGCCATCGTCACCGGTGCGTCGTCGGGGATCGGGGCGGCGACGGCCCGGCTGCTCGCCGCAGGCGGGACGACGGTGGCGTTGGTGGCCCGCCGGGCGGACCGGCTCGAGGCCGTGGCCGACGACTGCCGCACCGGCGCGCCGGCGTCGCGCCCCTGGCCTGCCGACCTGAGCGACCCCGATCACGCCGCCGAGCTCGCCCGGTCCATCGAGTCCGAGCTCGGTCCGGTCGGTGTGGTGGTCAACAACGCGGGCGCCCCGATGCGGCGGCCCGTGCCGCGCCTGACCATGGACGAAGTCCGCAAGACCATGGCCATCAACTACCTGTCCCCGGTGGCCATCTCGCTCGCCCTCCTCCCCGGCATGCTGGAACGCCGGAGCGGGGTCATCGTGAACGTCTCGAGCCTCGGCGGCCGGTTGGGCATCGCCGGCGAAGCCGCCTACTGCGGCTCGAAGTTCGCCCTGGCGGGATGGAGCGAGTCGATGGCCGCCGACCTGCACGGCACCGGCGTGTCGGTGCGGCTGGTCCTGCCCGGGGCCATCGACACCGAGATCTGGGACCAACCGGGCAACGACCCCCCGGCGTACTCGGGTCCGCTGGCGCCGCCCGAGGAGGTGGCGGCCGGGATCGTCGCCTGCCTCACCAGCCCGGCCTTCGAGCACTACCTGCCGGACATGAAGGCCGTCGTCGAGATGAAGACGTCGGACTTCGACTCGTTTCTGGCCGGGATGGTCGCCATGGCCGACGGCCGGCGCTGACCCACCCGGTGGACCAACCGACCAGCAAGGAGTCCCGAACGATGCCGTCCCCGCCGACCCGGGCGCCCTCCCCGCGTCCCAAGGCCCTGGTAACGGCCGCCGTCCGCGGCCCCGGGCTCGACCTGCTCTCGCAGCTGGCCGAGCCCACGATCGACTCGTGGCTCGACCAGCCGAGCTTGCGCATCTACAACGCCGACCAGCTCGCCGAGCGGGTGTCGGAGCTCGGTGCCTCGATCGTGGTGGTGGAGAGCGACCGGTGCGCCGGCCCGCTGTTCGAGCTGCCCCTGGTGGCGGTGTGCAGTTGCCGGGGCGACCCCACCAACGTGGACGTGCCCGCTGCCACCCGGGCCGGCGTGCCGGTGCTGCGCGCCCCGGGCCGCAACGCCGACGCCGTCGCCGAGCTGGCCGTCGCCCTGCTCTTCGCCTGTACCCGGCAGGTGGTGGAGGCCGACGCCGATGTGCGGGCCGGTGACATCTACAAGGACGGGACGATCCCCTACCAGCGGTTCCGGGCCTTCGAGCTGGCCGGGCGAACGGCGGGGCTGGTGGGCCTCGGCGCGGTCGGCCGGGCCCTGCGTTGGCGGCTGCAGGGTCTCGGGCTGTCGGTGATCGCCTACGACCCCTACGCCGACGAGGCCACCGTCTCGCTCGAGGAGCTGCTCGAACGCTCGGACGTCGTGTCCATGCACGCTCCGGTGACGACCGAGACGACCGGGATGATCGGTGCCGATCAGTTCGCCGCCATGCGCGACGGAGCGGTGTTCCTCAACACGGCACGGGCCGCCCTGCACGACACCGACGCGCTGGTCGAGGCGCTCCGGACGGGCAAGGTCGGGGCGGCCGGGCTCGACCACTTCGAAGGGGAGTCGCTCGCGCCCGACCATCCGCTCACCGGCTTCGGCTCGGTGGTCCTCACCCCGCACATCGGCGGGGCGACCTACGACACCGAGTCGAACCACACCCGGACCATCGCCGACGACCTGTGCCGGCTGCTCGCCGGAGCAAGACCCCTCCACATCGTGAACCCCGAGGTGCTCGGAAAGGGCTGATCACCCGAGCCGGCGAGGCCCGGGTGACGATCAGGCCGGCGTGAAGGCCACCGGCAAGGCGATCGGCGACCGGAAGGCCATGCCCTTGATGTGGAGGTCCTGACCCGGGGCCGGGTCGAGGCGCAGGTCGTGGAGCCGGTCCAACAAGGTGTTGATCCCCACCCGGGTCTCCATCCGGGCCAGGTGCATCCCGAGGCACACGTGGATGCCGAAGCCGAAACCCACGTGCTGGCGGGACGGGCGGAAGATGTCGAACCGGTCCGGATCGGGGTGCTTGCGCTCGTCCCGGTTGGCCGCTCCGAGGAGGAGCGCCACGTCGGCTCCCTTCTCGATGGGCACACCGGCGAGCTCGGTGTCGCGGGTGGCCCGTCGGAGGATGACGGTGACCGGCGGCTCCCAGCGAACCGTCTCCTCGAAGGCCTGGGGGAGCAGGTCGCGGTCCTCGACCACGGCCCGGAGCTGGTCGGGGTTGGTCAACAGTCCGTACAGCATGCTGCCCGAGGCCCGGTAGGTGGTCTCGACGCCGGCCGGGAGGAGCAGGCGCAGGAACGAGTAGATCTCCTCGTCGGTGAGCCGGCGGCCGTCCACCTCGGCGACGGCCAGCTCGCTGATCAGGTCGTCGTCCGGGCGGCGGCGGCGTTCGGCCAGGACGTCGGCGAAGTACTCGCGAAGGGCTTCGGACGCGGCCACGCCCCGGTCCCAGTTGGCGGCCACGCTGGTGATGGCGATGGCCCAGCGCTGGAACATCGGGAAGTCCGACCTCGGGAGGCCGAGGATGCGGGCGATGACCTGCACGGGGAAGTTGAAGGTGACCTCCTGGACCAGATCGGCGTGGCCCTGGCCGACGAAGCCGTCGACGAGCTCGTCCACCACACACCGCACCAGACCCTCCTCCCAGCGCTGGAGGATCTTCGAGCGGAAGGTCGGGGACACCAGGGCGCGGTGGAGCCGGTGGTCGGGCTCGTCCATCTGCAGGATGGTGCGGCCCATCACCGCTCCCATCACCCCTTCGTAGACCGACGACGAGTAGGTCTCGTTGTCGCGGAGGACCTGGACCACCTCGTCGAACCCGAGCACCGACACGGGCAGCGGCGGCTCGACCTCGGGGTACTCCTCGCCGTCGCCCAGGTCGATCTGGCCCAGGTGCACCGGGCTCTCACGGCACAGCTCGTGCATCCGCGGGTACGGATCGCGGACGTTTCCCGACACCGTGTCCTGGAGCTCGAACGGGTCGAAGCGGGCAGCCCGCTGGGCGGCTTCGGTGCTTGCCGCAATGGTGGACATGGTGTTCCTCCTCGAGGGCGTCTCCCTGGGTCGTCCGAGCTCCGGCGCTCGCCCTCCGACCGACAGTATAATCAAACGTTCGTTCGGATATCCAGCACCGGGGTCCTGCCCCCTCGCCCCCTCGGAGGTCCTGTTCGACGGGGACGGTGGTCGGCCCGCACAATGGTGCGGTGCCCCCCGACCCGTCCCCCGCCCCGGCTCCCCGATCGGGGGGCTCCAGCCAGCGCCAGCACATCCTGTCGGTGGCCCTCTCCTTGATGGCCCAGCACGGGGTGGACGGCACGAGCATGCGCGACCTGGCCGGGGCGACCGGCCTCAACGTGGCCTCGCTCTACCACTACTTCCCGTCGAAACGGGACCTGCTGGTGGCCGTGCTCGAGGAGCACGGGTTCGTCGACGGCCTGGTCGCGACCGCCCCGCCGGCACTGGCCCCCGACCGCGCCACCGGGCTCGCCGACCTGGTCGGAGACATCCTGACCTCGATGCTGGAGGTCGAGGACTTCGTCCGCCTGATGCTCGGCGAGGTCATGCGGGGCGACGAGACGGCCCACGCCGTGGGCGTCGAGCTCTTCCGCGCCACCCAGGTCTCCCTCGAGCGGTGGCTCGAGGAGAACCGGCCCGGTCTCGGCGGCGCCCGACGAGCGGATGGCCATGGCCCGGACGTTGCGGGCGACGGTCGTCGGGATGTTCATCGAGCACGTGGCCGGGGTGCTCGTCGACGACGGTACCGACCCGGCCACCGTCTTCCGCCAGCGGGCTCGCGAATCGGCGCTCCTCTTCGACCGGGGCGCGCCTCCCCCTCGCCCTAGCCCCGGTGGACCGGGCTCCGGTCGGCGGGGCTCACCGGTTCGGCCCCGGCCCGGGCGACCGCGGTGGTTCCGGCGGTTCGATCCGGCGTCAGGCCAGCCGCTCGATGACCATGGCGTTGGCCTGGCCGCCGCCCTCGCACATGGTCTGGAAGCCGTACCGGCCGCCGACGGCCTCGAGCCGGGTCAGCAGCGACCCGGCCAGGCGGACGCCGGACGCACCGAGCGGGTGCCCGATGGCGATGGCCCCGCCGTGGGGGTTGAACACCTCCGGATCGGGATGGAAGGCATGGGCCCACATGAGGGCGATGGCGGCGAAGGCCTCGTTGCACTCGACGGCGTCGAAGTCCTCCACCTTCATGCCCGACCGCTCGAGCAGGCGGTGGGTGGCGGGCACCGGGGCCGACAGCACGATGGCGGCGTCGTCGGCCGCCACCGCGAAGTGGGCGAACCGGGCCCGGACGGGCAACCCCAACCGCTCGGCCACCGACCGTTCGGCGATCAGCATCGCCCCCGCCCCGTCGTTCATCTGCGACGAGTTGCCGGCCGTGATGTCGGGTGCGGTCTCGGGTTCGAACGGCTGGGCGGGCGGCAGCGCGGCCAGCGACTCGAGGGTGCCCTGCCTCCGGATCCCTTCGTCGATGCCCAGCTCCTCTCCGGTCTCGGACCCGTCCTCGTCGCGGATGGGGACCGGGATCACCTCGTGCTTGAACACCCCGCCGTCCCAGGCGGCGGCGGCCCGGCGGTGGCTCTCCAGCGAATAGGCGTCCATCTCCTCGCGGGTGACTCCGTAGCGGTCGGCCAGCACCTGGGCCACCCGGAACTGCATCCACAGCCGGCCGTCGACGGCGGAGAGGAAGGACGGGGGGAAGGGTCCGGTGCCCCCGCGGGCGTTCTTGGCCATGGGGACCCGGCTCATCGACTCGACACCGCAGGCCACGACCAGGTCGTAGTGGCCGGCCGCCACCCCGGCGGCGGCGAAGTGCACCGCCTGCTGGGACGAGCCGCACTGGCGGTCCACGGTGGTCGCCGGCACGTGCTGGGGCAGGCCGGCCGCCACCCAGGCGTTGCGGGTGACGTTGGTGGACTGCTCCCCCACCTGGCCGACGCAGCCCCCGATCACGTCGTCGACCCGCCCGGGATCGACCCCGTTCCGGTCGACGAGGGAGCGGAGGACGAACCCGAGCAGGTCGGCCGGGTGCCAGTGGGCCAGGGCGCCGCCCCGCTTCCCGAACGTCGTGCGCATCGTGTCGACGATGACGGCCTCGCGAACACCTGATGCCATCTGTCCTCCTCTGGTCCGAGCTGGCGCTCTGTCCGTGTTCTCTCTGGTCCGAGCTGGCGCTCTGTCCGTGTTCTCTGGTCCGAGCTGGCGCTCTGTCCGTGTTCCCGAACCTAGTCAGTCTCTCTCTTCCCTCTGGCTCTTCCCTCTGGCGGGGCGGCGAGGCTCTTCCCTCTGGCGGGGCGGCGAGCCGTGCTCACGGTATGTCGGCGAGCGCCTCCCACCCCCGGGGCGGCGGCGCCAGCCGCCAGTACTGCTCCCCCACCTTGGCCTCGAGCCGGTCGGAGAGGGCGTGCTCGGCCTCGAGCGGCGGGATCTGGCTGGCGTAGCACATGATCGCCCGTCGTTTGCGCTCGAGGTCCGGTTCCACCGGGACCAACGCCGGCGTCGGCCACAGCCCGCGGTCGAACAGCTGGCGAACCCGCCAGGCCAACAGGCCGGGCAGGCCCGCGTATCCGGCGTCCTGGTAGCAGAACCACCCCAGGTCCGGCCGCTCGCCCGCCAGCAGCTCGCGGACCCGCAGCCCCGACTGGTGCGCCACGTCGTGGTCGGGGTTGCCGAGGCCCATCGGGAAGAACACGCTGGTGAACCCCCCGGCCCGGATCGCCTCGGCGAGGGCCGGGGCGATCTCCGCCGGTGTCGGCCGGTCGGGCGGGTCGAGGTACTGGTGCTCGGAGAACTCGAGCCAGAGCGGCTCGGCGCCGTACACGGCGAGCGCCAGCCGGTCCTCCTCCCGCCGGGCCCCGACCACGTCGTCGCCGCTGGAGAACCCGCCGGCGGCGTCCCAGGGCTTCGGGGGGTCCGGGTAGGCGGGCGGGCGGCCTCCGAACACGGTGATGACCACCGAGCCGGGATGCCGGCCGAGGAAGTCGCCGGTCCCCATGACCGCGTCGTCGAAATGCGGGGAGACCACGGCGACGTGCGCCAGAAGAGCCGGTTCGACCTCGCCCCAGGTGGCGGGAGCGACCCCGTCCATGCCGTCGGTCATCGGGCGGGCGGCCCGTGGCGCCGGGCCCCTGGTGCTCGCGGGGCTCGCCGGTAGCATCCCGCCATGCCCGACCGCTCCCTCGAAACGATCGTCTACGACCAAGCCGACGGCGTGGCCTGGATCACCCTCAACCGGCCGGACGCCCTCAACGCCTTCGACTCGGTCATGCAAGAGGAGCTGCGCGGGCTGTGGGCCGGTCTGCGGACCGACGACGACGTGCGCTGCATCGTCTCACCGGCGCCGGGGACCGGGCCTTCTGCACCGGTCTCGACCGGGGGGAGATCCAGGACATCGACGAGCTGCCGCCCGGCAAGCTGCCCGGCTACAACACCCCCTGGGACTTCGACGACCCGGGCAAGTCGGTCTGCCCCAAGTCCAACGACCTCTGGAAGCCGGTCATCGCCGCGGTCAACGGGATGGCCTGCGGCGGGGCCTTCTACATCCTCGGCGAGGTCGACTTCATCATCGCCGCCGAGCACGCCACCTTCTTCGACCCCCATGTCACCTACGGCATGCCGGCTGCCTTCGAGCCGATCAACCTGCTGCACAAGATGCCCTTCCAGGAAGTCGCCCGGCTCGCCCTGCTCGGGGCCCACGAGCGCATGTCGGCCGAGCGCGCCTACCAGGTCGGCCTGGTGTCCGAGGTCGTCCCCCACGCCGAACTGCACGCCCGCACCGCCTGGGCGGCAAAGGCCGTCGCCGCCCAGCCGGCGCTGGCGGTCGGCGGCACGGTCCGCGCCCTGTGGACCGGCCTCGAGCTCTCCCGGCGCCAGGCACTCGATCACGCCTTCCTCTTCACCAACATCGGCACCGACGCCGCCAGCCTGGCCGAGGGCCAGTCCCGCTTCGCCGGGGGCCAGCGGATCGAGTGGCGCCTGCGCTGAGCCGGTCCGAGTCGGAGAGGCCGGGGTCAGAGAATCGCCCCTTTGACCTTGAGCTCGAGGATGGCGTCCATGTCGAGGCCCAGCTCGCCGAGGACCTCGTCGGTGTGCTCACCGTGCTCGGGCGCCCGCACCAGGTCGGGGGGCTCCTCGTCGAACTGCAGCGGTGAGGCGACCATCCTGAAGACCGTCCCCGAGGCCGCCTCCACCTCGCGCAGGTAGTCGTTGGCCACCACCTGGGGGTCGGTGAGCAGCTCGGCGGCGGTCTGCACCGGCGCCCATACGCCCTCGACCTCGAGCATGATCGGCTTCCACTCCTCGAGGGTCTTTTGGGCGAAGATGTCGTCGAGCAGGGTCGTGCACTCGACGCAGTTCGTGGCCCGGGCGGCGGAGTCGACGAAGCGCGGATCGGCGGCCAGCTCGGGATGGCCGATCTTGGTGACCAGGTCGGCCCAGTACCGGTCGGACTCGAGCATGACGAAGGACATGAACCGGTCGTCCTTGGTCCGGTAGTTGTTGACCAACGGGTTGGGCATCTTCCGGCGGTCGCCGCTCGGCATGCGGGTGAAGCCGAACAGGCCGGCCATCAGGATGGTCGCCCCGGTCGCCCATGCGCCTTGAGCCAGCAGGGAGTTGTCCACCACGAGGGCCTCGCCGGTCCGCTCGCGGTGGAACAGCGCCGCCGAGATCCCGCCGGCGATGGTCAGCCCGCCGATGACGTCTCCGAAGGCCGGGCCGGGCTGGCTCAACGGGTACTCGCCGGGCTTGCTGATGATGTCGGCCGGGCCGCCCCGGCCCCACCAGGCCGAATTGTCGTAGCCGCCCCGCTCGGCCTCGGGCCCCCGTTGGCCCATCCCCGAGCCTCGGGCGTAGACGAGGTTCGGGTTCACCGCCCGGAGGTCGTCGACGTCGATACCGAGCTTCTGGCGGGCTTGCGGCCGGAAGTTGGTCAGGAACACGTCGGCGGTGGCCACCAGCTTGAGCAGCAGCTCGCGTCCCTCCTCGGACTTGAGGTCGAGGCCCACGCTGCGCTTGCCCCGGTTGGGCAGCTCGATCATGTGGTTGACGCCGCCCGGCCCGCTCGGGACGAGGCCCGAGGTCACCAGCCCCCGCTGGGGGTCGCCGGTCTCGGGGTGCTCGATCTTGATGACGTCGGCGCCCCACTCGGCCAGGACCGCGCCGGCGATCGGCACGTAGGTCCAGGCCGCCACCTCCACCACCCGGATCCCGTTCATGATGCCCTTCACTGCGCTCTCCTTGTCGTCGTCGCCACCGTCCCCGTGGTGCGCCGGTGCTTCACCGGGGCAGGCCGAGGCCCTGCTCGGCCACGATGTTCCGATTGATCTCGCTGGTGCCGCCGGCGATCGACACCGACGGCGCCCCGACGAGGTTGTCGGTCCAGCGTCCCGCCAGCGCACCCGTACCGAGCAGGTCCACCGCCACCTCGGCCAGCTCCTGGGTGGCGCGGGCCCACATGAGCTTGGTCAGGCTGCCCATGGCCGGTGACGGCTGCTCGCCCCGCTCGGCTGCTTCGAGCTCCCGCGTGGTCGTCCACCGCATGCACGAGATCGACGCGAACAGGCGCGCCAGGCGGTCGCGCACCGGGGGCGACGGCACCACTCCGGACCGCCGGGCGTCCTGGAGCAGCTCGGAGAACCGGGTGGAGAGGCTCAGGTGGAACTTGGCCACGCCCGCCCGCTCGTGACCGAGGGTGGTCATCGCCACCTTCCATCCCTCGTTCGGCCGGCCGAGGAGCGCGGACGCCGGGACCCGGACATCGGTGAAGAACAGCTCGGCGAAAGGGGCCTCGCCGGTCATGGTGCGCAGCGGCCGTGCCTCCACCCCGGCCAGACCCATATCGACCAGCAGGCAGCTGATGCCCTTGTGCTTGGGTGCCGACGGGTCGGTCCGCACGTAGAGCTGGCACCAGTCGGCGAACTGCCCGAGGCTGTTCCAGGTCTTCTGACCGTTGACCACGAACTCGTCGCCGTCGGCGACCGCGCTCGTCCGGAGGGAGGCGAGGTCGGACCCGGCGTCGGGCTCGGACATCCCCTGGCACCAGATCTCGTCGCCCCGGAGCATCGGGGCGAGGAAGCGCTCCTTCTGGTCGGGCGTGCCGAAGGTCATGATGGCCGGGGCGATGTTGGCCACCCCGATGACGTTGACCGGCCCGGGGCGTCGGCCGCCGCCATCACCTCGCAGGTACGCCAGCTGCTCGGCCACCGTGGCGTCCCGGCCGCCGTGCTCGGCCGGCCAGGCGATGGCGGCCCAGCCGGCGTCGGCGAGCTCCCGGTTCCACGACCGGAGCAGCTCGAGCGAGCGGTGGTCGTGGGCGCCCGCCTGGCCGGCGGCCACGATCTCGGGGGTGAGATGGGCGCGGAGCCAACGGTCGAGGTCGTGACGCAGGCCTGACACCGAGGGGGCCCCACCGCCCCCCGGCCGACGGTCTGTCCGACGGGTCGACGGCCAGGGCTAGTCCTCCGGCGGCGCCCACCGGACTCCTCGATCGCCCGAGCGCGCCTTGGCCTCTCGCACGACCGGCGAGGCTAGCCGAGGCCCGGCCGGACCGACAATCCCGTTTTCACCCGGCGCCGCCTGCTCGAGGCGGTTCAGTCATCGGTCGTGATGGCCTGCTCGGGGCAGTTGGCCACCGCGGTGCGCGCCTGCTCCTCGAGCCCGGCGGGCACCTCGGGATGGATCACCGTGCCGTAGCCGCGGTCGTCGCAGTCGAAGAGGTCGGGCGCCAGCGAGTAGCACCTCCCGTGTCCCGTGCAACGCTCGGAGTCGATGGCGATCCGCACCGGTGCCATGTTACGGGTCCCGCTCGGGCCAGCTGGCGCCGGGCGGCCCTCCGCGGACACCCGGGAGGGACCAGGTCTCAGCCGACCCCGAGGGCCGGCAGGCAGAACCGGAGGATGTGGGCACGGGCCCGGTCGCGGTCCATGGCCCGCCGGCTCCGGGCGGGCGGGCCCGCCACGCTCCACACCAGCTCGAAGATCGAGTAGGCGTCGGGGAACGGATCGGTGTCGGGGAACGAACCGTCGGCCGAGCCGCGGCGGATGGCTTCGAGCAGGGGCGAGACCAGTCGGTCCTCGAGGGATGCCGACCTCGGCGTCGTAGCCGACGGCCTGGCGGGCCACGGTGTTGAACATGACGAGACGTTGGATGCGCCGCCGGTCGTAGGCGATGGCCAGCATCTCGTCGATCCAGACCCGGACCGCCTCGACCTGGTCCGGCGCTTCGTCGACCCGGCTGCGCACCAGCTCGACGTCGGGGTCGGACGCCGTGCGGAACATGGCCAGCAACAGGTCGTCCTTCGACTGGAACTGGCGGTAGAAGGCCCGGGTCGAGAGCCCGGCGTGGTCGAGGATGTCCTGCACGCTGGCCCCCTGGAAGCCGTTGCGCCGCATGACCTTCAAGGCGGCGTCCATGAGCTGGCTCCGCTCGGCCTGCGACTCGGGGCTCAGCCGGGCGGACGAGGCCGCATCGTCGGCGAGAGCGGGCATCGCACGAGGATACCGGGGGTGGTGGTGGCCGCCGGGGGGCGTCCGGGCGGGGTGCGCCGGGGCAGACCCGGGGATCATCCGCCGGGCAGACCCGGGGATCATCCGCCGGGCAGAGCGGGCATCAACCGAAGAGGTAGTCGTCCATGGCCCGGTGGTAGTTCCAGATGGTCATCTCCTGGGCGGTGTTGAGCCGGTGCCCGTCGAAGGCCGGGGAATGCAGGCCCTGGGTCACCTCGGACATGTTCGAGAAGTCCTGCCCGAGGACCTGGCCCATGTCGGCCTGGCGCCAGTCGGCGAAGCGCTCCGGAGCGGCCGTCTCGCAGCCCGCCGGCCGGCGGCAGCTCGAGACCCTGGACGTCGAAGACGCAGCGGTCGGGGTCGGTGCCGTCGGGGCGGGCCCGGTAGGCGAGGCAGCAGCCCATGTCGACGAGGAACACCGTGTTCGGGAAGAGGTGCCAGTCGTACATGGCCCCCTTCAGCTGCTCGTCGGAGAGCTCGGGGTAGTCGATACCCGCCGCCCGGGCGTGCTTCCGCCGCAACTGCTGGTAGATGGCGTTGCCTTCCGGACCGTCCGCCCCCTCGGTGGTCATCAGCTCGTTCGGCCGCGTCGAGGTCGGTGCGGAGGTAGAGGGCGCGCAGCTCGCGCAGCGAGTACTCGACGTTGCGACGAACGGCGGCGGGATCGGTGCGGTAGCTGCCCCGGAGCTTGGTCGCGTCCCCCTCCGGCCCGTAGCGGAACAGGTCGGCGTGCCGGGAGTGCAGCCGGAACAGCTCGTTGAAGGTGGCCCCGTAGGCCTCGCACTCGGCGATGGTCGGCGGCGTCGAGCGCTTGTCCGGCCGGAGGAGCTGGGGATGGGTCCCCGGCACGTGCCAGCTCTCGATGAAGGCGTCGAGGGCCGTCTTCCAGTTGGCCGGCAGCACCACCGACTTGTACCAGGCGATGCGCATGTCCTCGAGCTTGAAGCCCTCCAGCCGGCCGGGGATGGGGTCGAGGAAATCGCCGAGCGGACCCGGCCTCGCCGCTCAGGTCGACGAAGACCCAGCCGCCCCAGGTGTCGACGGCGCACTCGGCGAGACACAGCTCCTCGGGCGGGCGCGGGTCGAAGTTGGCGGCGTCGGCCTGGAACTTGAGCGTGCCGTCGAGGTGCCAGCGCCAGGCGTGGAACGGGCAGCGGAACTCGCCGATGCGGCCCTGGCCCTGGACCAGGCGGGTCCCCCGGTGGCGGCAGGCTGTTGAAGAAGGCGCGCAGGCCCCGATCGGTGCGCACCACGACGACCGACTGGCCGCCGATCTCGAAGTCCACGAACTGGCCGACGTGCTCGACCTCGTCGAACCGGCAGGCGTTGAGCCAGGTCCGGGGGAACAGCCGCTCGAGCTCGAGGTCGAGGAACTCCCGGTCGAGGTAGCGGCCCTTGGGCACGAAGGCCGGGCCGAGCCGCCACCGGGGCGGCACCGGCGGCTCCGACGGTCGCTCGGGCAGCCGTGCGGGCCCGGTCCCGGTGGGCGCGATCGCATCAACCATGGTCCAACCACCTCCCGATCGCCCGGGACAGCGCCGCGTCCCGATCCTCGTCGGTTCCCTCGTCCCGATCGGCGGCGGTGCCGCCGTCGGGGATCGATCCCTCGGCGTCGACGGGGTGGCCTCCGGTGACGATGCCGTGGCGGGCGAGGAACGACCTCGCCGGTTCCACCGCCTCGGTGCCGCCGCGGCCGAGGAGAAGCACGGGCGGCGGCGCCGTCGAGGCCAGCACCGCCACCGGCAGGCGCCTCGAGGTGGGTGGCCTCGGCGTCCACGCACACCACCGCGCCGACCCGGTCGGGACGGAGCAGCCCGGTACCCAGCCCGGCCACCGCCCCCTGGCCCGACCCCACGAGGACCGGGCGATCGAGGCAGGACCTCGTCGAGCAGGTCGGCGATCTGGACGATCGCCTTGGCCAGTGAGACCGGGTCGACCCCGCCGGGCCCCGGGACCGTGCGGTACCAGCAGATGCCGGCGAGCTCCATCCCGCTCGAGGTGAAGCCGTAGTCACCGAAGGGGGCGACCATCGCTCCGACCGCGCCGCTCGCCGCCGCCATGGCGGCGACCCGGTCGACCGAGGCGGCGCCACGGTCGTGGAGCACGACGGCCGGCCGCTGGTCCGGGGGACCGGCCAGCCGGCGGTAGGTCGAGCTTCACCGTGCCGACCCGGCGGCCGCCGGCCGGCCGGCGGCGTGCTTGCCGGCCAGGTACCCGAAGACCATGCCGGGACCGATGGTGGACCCCCCGCCCGGGTAGCCCTCGCCGAACACCGAGGTCGACGCAGTTGCCGGCACCCGTAGAGCCCCTCGATCGGTCCCCGTTCGCCGAGCACCCGGCCGGTGGCGTCGACCCGCGGCCCGCTGTTGGTGTCGAAGGTGGTGCCCACCACGGCGATGGCGTGCAGCTCCCCGTCGGCGTCGAGGGGATGCATCAGCGGGTTGGGCAGGCGGTTGTCCGATGCGGCCGGACCGTGGAAGGCCAGCTCGACCGCCTTGGTTCCCCGCCCGAACTCGTCGTCGCGGCCGGACTCGGCCATGGCGTTGAACCGGGACAGGGTGGCGGCTGAGCGCGCTCTGCGAAGCCGGGCGCCAGGCGCGACGGGGGCGATGCCGGCCGGCATGGCCGCACGGCCGCGGTCCTCGAGCCGGTCGGCCGAGCGCCCGGGTCAGTCCCGCCACACCGGTGCCGGTGACGACGTGGTCGGCCACTGCGCCCGCCGGCGGGATCGGGTACCGACCGCCGAACCGCTCGGCGGTACGGCGGTCGTAGACCATGAACATCACCCGGTTCACGTACTCGTCGCCTTGGTAGACGTGGTGCACCCGTCCCCGTGACTCGTACTCGCGCTTCTCGTCGACCGCCCGGACGCCGAACCGGTTGACGAGGACCATCCCGTCGCCCGGGATGCTCCAGATGTCGAGCACGCTGGTGGCGTAGTCGTCCACGGCCTCGAGCACCTGCTGGCTCCACCACCCGCTGTGCATCCGCCCGAGCTGGGCGCCGGCGGCCGGTGCCATGGCGATGAGGTCGCCGGTGTTGGACGGCGTCCCCGAGCCACCGGCGATCGGACCGCGCAGGAAGCGCCGGCGCAGCTCCCCGTTGTGGGCGAAGCCTCCCGAGCCGAACACCACACCCCGGCGGGCGAGGACCGTCCGGGTCGCCGACCCGTCGTCGACGGCCACCCCGACCACCCGGCGGCCGTCGGTCACCAGCTCCACGACCCGGTGGCCGAGCCGGATCGTGACGCCCCGGCAGGCGGCGAAGTCGGCCAGCTGGAGGACGAGCTCGCCGCCGTTGCCGGCGCCGCCCTCGGGCAGCACCGGCTGGATCCCCCGGCCGCGCACCGCCCGGTTCTCGGGGAACTCGTAGTAGTCGGGGAACATCCGGCCGTCCCAGGCCGTCCACGCCGCCTCCATGCGCACCGCCCCGAGGCGGCCGAGCCCGGCCATGACCTCGGCTCCCCGGTCGTAGTACGCCTCGAGCAGGGCGAAGTCGTCGGCCGGCACCCCGAGGCAGGGCGCCTCGGGGTCGTAGGACCCCGGATAGCCGACCCGGGCCATGTAGGCGAGCGCCTCGGGGCGGGGGTCGTCGATGCCGGCCGCCGGCCATGACGGCATTGCCGTAGACATGGGCCACGCCGCCCGAGCAGGCGGTGGTCCCCCCGTACACCGGGGCCTTCTCGAAGATGGCCACCGAGGCGCCGGCGCCGAGTGCCCCGGCCGCGGCGGACAGGGCGGCGGCGCCGCTTCCCACCACCACCACGTCGCACTCCTCGGGGGCGGTGGTCGCCGGCGGCCGGGGCGAGACCGCCACGCCGGGACGGTGCGGAAGCCGGGCCAGATCTGCCACCCGCTCGCCGAGAGTCGCCCGGTCCGAACCATCGCTCATCGCCGACGCCCTCCCGACACGCAGCCACCGGATCCTCGGACGGTGGACGTTACGCTAGTCGGGCCGATACGACGAACGGAGGGGGCATGGCGCTCAGCGCAGAGGACCAACTGGCCATCCGCGACCTGGCGGCGCGCTACAACCATGCCATCGACAGCGGCGACGGCGGCGCCTACGCCGACACCTTCGTCGACGACGGCGTGCTCGATGCCGGCGCCTTCGTCCTCGAGGGACGGTCCGCCCTCGAGGCGTTCCCTCCCCAGTTCGCCGGCTCGGTGCGGGCGCCGCGCCACGTCGCCACCAACCTGGTCATCGACGGCGACGGCGACCGGGCCGAGCTCCGCGCCTACGTCCAGCTCTACGCCATGGTGGGCGACCCGCCGCGACAGGAGGTCGCCGCATCGGGCACCTACGCCGACACCCTGGTCCGGGCCGGTGGGACCTGGCGCTTCGTCCGCCGCACCTACACCGCCGACGGGTAGGCCCGGCCCACCGAGGTCGGCTACGGCCTCACTCGGCCGGTCCCCGGGCCCCCTCGGAACGGCGCTGGTCGTCGGCGACCTGGCGGGGCAGCCGTCCGCCGCGGCGGGCCATGAACTCCCGGACGTCGGTCGCCGCGCTGGCGATCGAGGTGAAGTCGGCCGTGCTCTGCAGGTGCACCCGCATGCCCATGGTCTCCCAGGCCCGCTTGACCCCCGCCTTGATGGTCAAGATGGTGGTGAGGGGCATCCGGGCGATGGTGGCGGCCGCCTCTTCGACGGCCGTCTCGAGCTCGGCGCGGGGCACCACCCGGTTGACCAGACCCCACCGGCACGCCTCGTCGGCCGACAGGGTCGGCGAGAGGTACAGGTACTCGTAGGCCCGCTTCCAGTTCATGAGGGCCCACGGTTCGACGAGGGTCTGGGCCCCCGGGAGGCCGAAGCCCTGGGGCAACGGCATCTGGAAGTAGGCGTCGTCGGCGGCGATGGTCAGGTCGGTCAGATACCCGTAGACCGTCCCGCCGCCGAGGCAGTACCCGTGCACCTGGGCGATGGTGGCCTTGGAGAACTCCCACAGGTTGAGGGGCGGCCAGACGAAGAGGTCGTAGTTGTGCTTCTTCCAGGTGCGTTCGGGGGTCGGGCCGGTGGTCGGGTACACCCGGGCCATCTCCTCGGGGTCGACGATGGCGTGGCCGGCGCAGAAGCCCTTCCCGTTGGCCTTGACCACGACCACCTTGATCTCCTCGTCGCGATCGGCCCACTTGAGGGCGTCCTCGAAGTCCCAGACCTGCTGAGCGGTCTGGATGTTGGCCTTCTCGGGGGTGTTGAGGACGATGCGGGCGATGGCGTCGTCCTTCTCGTAGATGATCGTCTCCAGCTCGGTGGTGTCCACGTGCGTCCTCCTGGGCGGGCCCGGCGGGCGGGGCCGCCGACCGAGGCCACAGGGTAGTGGGAGCCGGTCCCCGGGCTCAGGGGCCCTCGATCGAACCGATCTCGTCGCCGACCAGGTACGTCTCGCCCACGGCGCCGGTGGCGTGCAGCACCCCCGATGCCGGGCTCTCCACCTCGAGCTCCACCTTCTCGGTCTCGAGCCGGTAGATCGCCTCCCCCTGGCGCACCCGCTCCCCGTCGGTCGCCAGCCACTCGACGATCGTCCCTTCGGTCATGGCCACCCCGGCCTGGGGGATCCGGATCGCGGTCCGGCGGTCCTCGGCCGCCACGGTCAGGCGAACCGCACGGCCGCCCGCACCCGTTCGGCGATGCGTGCCCGGTCGGGGAAGTGGGCGGCCTCGAGTCCCGCCGCATAGGGGACCGGTGAGTAGGCCGCCCCCAGCCGGTCGACCGGGGCACGGAGCCGGCCGAAGAGCTCCTTGGACACCAGGGCGGCGATCTCGGCCCCCGGTCCGGCGAACTCGGTGGCGGCGTGGACCACCACCAGCCGGGTCGTCCGGGCCACGCTGTCGAGGACCGTGTCGCGGTCCAACGGGACGAGCGTCCGCAGGTCGATGACCTCGGCGCCGATGCCCTCGCCGGCCACGAGCTCGGCGGCGGCCAGCGCTTCGCCCACCTGCCAGCCCCAGGTCACCACCGTCACGTCGTCGCCGGCCCGCTTCACGTCGGCCAGACCGAGGGGGACCTCGAACCGCTCCTCGGGAACGGGCCCGCGGGCGAACAGCAGCGACATCGTCTCCATGAAGATGCAGGGATCGTCGTCGGCGATGCAGGCGGTCAGCAGGCCCTTGGCGTCCCGGGGGGTGCTCGGTACGGCCACCTTCAGACCCGGGACGTGCATCAGCCAGGCTTCGAGCGACTGGGAGTGCTGGGCGCCGAACTGCCGGCCGCCGCCGACCGAGGTCCGGATGGTGATCGGTACGTTGGTGCGGCCACCCGACATGTAGCGCAGCTTGGCGGCGTGGTTGGCCACCTGGTCCATGGCGACGGCGAAGAAGTCCATCAGCATCACCTCGGCGACCGGGCGCATCCCCACCAGGGAGGCACCGACGGCGGCGCCGACGATCGCCTGCTCCGAGATCGGGGTGTTGCGCACGCGCTGGCGTCCGTACTTGGTCGACAGACCCGTGGTCCCCTTCATGACCCCGCCGATCGGGTCCTCGATGTCCTCGCCGAGCAGGAAGACCTCGGGGTCGTCGGCCAGAGCCAGGTCGAGCGCCTGGTTGATCGCCGCCGACATGGTGCGGACCGGGTCGGCCGAGCGGTCGGCTCCGCCGACCTGTCCCCCGGTCACCGCTGTCCCCCGGCGCTCGAGAACACGTCGGTCAGCAGCTCCTCGGGCGGGGGCGGCCCGGCCGCCCCGGCGGCCACGAAGGCCGCCTCCACGGCGTCGTGGACCTCCCGGTCGATCCCTGCGAGCACGCCGTCGTCCACCCCGAGCTCGCCGGAAAGCCAGCCCCGGAACCGGGCCACCGGCTCGGCCGCCTCCGCCCGCGCCATTTCGGCGGGGTCCATGTACTCGGTGGTCGAACCGAAGGTGTGTCCACCCAGCCGGTAGGTGAGGCACTCGAGGAAGGTCGGGCCGCCACCGGCCCGTGCCCGTCCCACCGCCTCGGCGGCCGCCGCCGCCATGTCCGGCACGCTGTTGCCGTCCACCGTGACCGCCTCCATGCCGTAGGCGGCGAAGCGCTCGGCCAGGCTGGTCGTACGGGTGAAGTCGGCGAACCGGGTGTGCTCGCCGTACTGGTTGTGCTGGCACACGAGAAGGAGCGGGCACCTGCCACAGGGCGGCCAGGTTGGCGGCCTCGTGGGTGGCGCCGATGCTGGTGGCGCCGTCGCCGAAGTTGGCCACCGCCACCTGGTCGGTCCCTCGCAGCTGGCAGGCCAGCGCCAGCCCCACGGCGATCGGCAGCCCGCCGCCGACCACCCCGGTGGTCACCATGAGTCCCGACTGGGGGTCGGACACGTGCATCGGGCCGCCCTTGCCCTTGGAGGTGCCGGTGACCTTCCCGCACATCTCGGCCACCAGCTCGTCGAGCGGCACCCCCTTGGCGATGGAGTCGTGCATGCCCCGATAGGTCGTCACCATGTAGTCGTCGTCCCGGAGGTACTCGCAGACGGCGGCGGGGATGGCCTCTTGGCCGCGTACTCCGTAGTAGGTCATGCGCAGCTCACCGGCGTTCAGCCCCTGGACGATCCGGTCCTCGACCCGGCGGATGGTGGCCATCCTCCGGTAGATGCGGAGGGCGGCCTCCTCGGAGAGCCCGCCTCGGTGTGCCCCCTGCCCGCCCGGTCGTGCCGGCTCCTGGCTCGTGCGCCCCCCGTGGGAGGCGGAGCCCGATGGGTCCGTCACGGGGCCGGGGCCGCCTCGAGCCGGGCCCGCAGACGCCTGCGGTCCACCTTGCCGAAGTCGTTGTAGGGGATCTCGTCGATGGCGAGGAGGCGCTCGGGGAGCTTGAAGGCGGCGAGCCGGGTGGCGCAATGGGCCCGGAGCTCGTCGAGGGTGACCGGCTCCCGCACGACGACGGCGACGCCTACCCGGCTGCCCATCTCGTCGTCGGGCACCCCGACCACCGCCACGTCGTCCACGCCGGGATGGGTCCGCAGCACCGCTTCCACCTCCGCGGGGGTGAACTTCTCGCCGGCCCGGTTGATGGTGTCGACCAGGCGACCCGACGGGTACAGGTAGCCGTCCGGGTCGGCGGAGACCATGTCGCCGGTCCGGAACCAGCCGTCGACCGCCGAGCCGTCGGCGGCGAGGGAGGCGGGCACCACGCTCCCCGGGCTCTTCACCCAGAGCTCCCCGACCGCTCCGCTCCGAACGGGGGCCCCGGACTCCGGGTCGACGATGCGCACCTCGACCCCGGGCAGCGGGCGCCCGACCGACGACAACCGCTCGGGCGGGTGCTCCCCCGGCCCGAGGGCCGTGATGGACCCCATCGTCTCGGTCTGCCCGAAGGTGTTGGTGAGGGCCACACCCGGCAGCCGCTCGAGGGCGGTCCGGATCAGCTCGGGCGAGGCCGGCGCCGCCCCGTAGGTCAGGCTGGTGAGCGACCCGAGATCGGTGCGGCCGAAGTCGGGGTGGTCGAGGATCCGGTGCAGCATGGTGGGCACCACGAAGCTCGTGTTGACCCGGTGACGCTCGGCCAGGGCCAGCCACTCCCCGGCGTCGAAGCGGGTCTGCACCACGGTGGTGGACCCCCGGGCCAGCGCCACCAGCAAGCCGAGCATCCCGCCGATGTGGACGAAGGGGACGCACATCAGGGACACCGCCGCAGTCGGGTCCACCTTGGGCGCGTAGGCCTCGATCCTCGACAGGACGAGGCCGTGCGGCAGTGGTACCGCCTTGGGGACGCCGGTCGTGCCGCTGGTGAAGAGCACCACCGCCTCGTGGTCGGGGCCGACGTCTGCCGGGGGCGGGCCTTCGCCGCCCGGACCCGACAACAGCTCGGCGGCGCCGAGGACCGGCGCCGCCCCGCAGCCGGCGAGCAGCGCCCCGTAGCGCTCGCCGGCCACCCCGAGGGACCCCGTCCCGGCCACCGACACCAGCGTGGACAGCTCGTCGGCGGTGAGCCGCGGGTTCATGAGGGCGGTCGCCGCCCCGATCCGGGCCGCGCCGATGAGGGCGGAGACCGCCAGCACGCTGGTGTCGTCGACGAGCGGGATGCGCCAGCCCGCCTGGACGCCGGCGGCGGCCAGGGCGGCGGCACACGTGCGCACCGAAGCGTCCAGCTCGCCGTAGGTCGTGGTCACCCCTCCGATGACGAGGGCGGCCCGGTCGGGGTCGGTGGCCGACGCCCGTCCGATCAGGTTCCCGAGCGACCCCTCCTCTGCCAGCGCCACCTCGAGGTTCGACCTCAGTCCGAGGGCTCGCTGCCCACCACGCCGACGAAGCTCACGCACTCACCCGGTCCTCCGCCGAGGTTGTGGGTGAGACCGAGGGTGCGGCCGGCCTGGGTCACGCTGGCGATCTGGCGTTCGGGAGGAGCCTGGCGCCGGAGCTGCAGCCAGCACTCGAACAGCATCCGCAGACCGGAGGCGCCGATGGGATGGCCGAAGCTCTTCAGGCCGCCGTCGGGGTTCACCGGCAGCTCGCCGTCACGGTCGAAGGTCCCGGCGAGCACCTCCTTCCACGCCGTGCCGCGGTCGGCGAAGCCCAGGTCCTCCATCAGCACGAGCTCGGTGGGCGTGAAGCAGTCGTGCACCTCGGCCATGGCGAGCTGCGACCGCGGATCGGTGACCCCGGCCTGCTGGTAGGCATCAGCGGCCGACCTCACCACCTCCTCGAAGCTGGTGTAGTCGTAGTCGGGGTCGATGATGCCGGCGGCCGGTCCGGCCACGAAGCTGAGCCCCTTCACGTACAGCGGCGAGTCCGTGTACCGGTGGGCGTCCTCGGCCCGGCACACCACGACGGCCGCCGCCCCGTCGCTGACCCCGCTGCAGTCGAAGACACCGAGCTCGCCGGCGACCCGGGGGGAGGCGGCGATCTTCTCCAGCGAGACCTCCTTGCGGAACTGGGCACGGGGGTTGACCGCCCCGTTCCGGTGGTTCTTCCAGGCGATCCGGCTCATCACCGACTTGAGCTCGTCGACGTCGACCCCGTACTTGTGGGCGTAGGCGGGGACCAGGAACGAGAAGGCCGCCGGCGAGCTCAGACCGGCATTGGTCCCGTCCCCCACCCGGCGGATGCCGGTGAGCCCGGAGTAGCCCGAGTCCTTCAGCTTCTCGACGCCGGCCGCCATGGCCAGGTCGTAGGCGCCCGAGGCCACGGCGTAGCAGGCGTTGCGGAACGCCTCGGAGCCGGTGGCGCAGAAATTCTCCAGCCGGCTCACGGGCTTGTAGTCGATCTTGAGCGGCCGCGACAGGGTGAGGCCCGACTGACCCGAGCCCATGGTCCCGAGCCAGAAGGCGTCGACGTCGTCCAGGTCGATCCCGGCCGAGGCGGTGCACTCGACGGTGGCGTCGGTCAACAGGTCGTCGACGCTCTTGTCCCAGAGCTCGCCGAAGGGGGTGCAGCCCATCCCGACGACGGCCACCCGGTCACGAATCCCTCTGCTCGCCATCTCAGCCACTCCCTCCTGTCCGGGCCCCCGCCGCCGCCGGGTCCCCGGCGGCGGCGCCGTCGCCCGCGGGATGGGGCTGGTCGGCGACCGGACGCGCCTTCCAGAAGTAATTATGCACGCCCTCGGCGGTGTAGAACCGCCGGAAGGTCATCTCCACCCGGGTACCGATCGCCACCGAGGCGGGGTCGACGTCGGTCATCTCGCCGCGGTAGCGGCCCCCGCCGTCGAAGTCGATGACGGCACCGACCAACGGGGGCGACGGACTGTAGGCCAGCCGGTCGACGGTGTAGGTGGCGACCGTGCCGGTGACGTCGGCCAGCCGCTCGGCCTCCATCTCGTCCACCGACCGGCACGACAGACAGACCCGGGTCGGGGGCAGATGGACGAACCCGCACCGCCGGCATCGACTGGCGGCGAAGGCGAACTTCCAGCCCTCGTTGCGGCGCATGGCCGGGGCGTCGGGCCGTTCGGGATCCGGGCGCCGGGGAGGCTCCCGCCGGAGCTGGCCGCGCCACGACAGGAACAGGGCATAGGGCACCTCGCCCCGGTTCTGGTCGGCGATCTGGGCCACCGTGGCGAGACCGGCCCGGCGGCGGGCGTCCCGGACGGCCTCGAGCTCGGAGGTGGTCCGCAACACGACGGCGTCGGCGCCGTCGGCCAGGCTCAGCGCCACGATCAGCTGCCCGGGGGCGGCCCGCTCGAGCACGTCGGCGAGACCCAGCCCGGCCTGGGCGGCGCCCAGGTTGCCGAGGCGCGGCCCGAAGTCCGGAGCCCACCGGTCGCGCTCGACACCGAGCGACCCTCGTACCGCGGCGACCGCCCGGCCGTGCAGCCCGGCCACCACCAGGTGGTCCACCTCGTCGGCGGCGGCTCCGGACCGGGCCAGCGCCTCGGCGAAGGCCCGGCGCGCCAGGGGGACGAGGGACTCCTCCCCGAACCGGTCCTCCCACTGGCGGGAGGCCACCTCCCCCGGAACGCGCCAGCGGTCGAGGAATTCCTCGGTGACCGAAGCCCGACCGACCAGTTCGGCCACGCCGCCCGCCGGCGCCAACAGGAAGGCCACCGCACCGTCGCCGGCCTGGCTCTCCTCGGCCCCCCCGGCCAGGCCGGTCCGGAGGTCGGAGACCACGGCGAGCGCCGGCCGGCTGGCGGCGCTCAGGCCGGCCAGCCGGAGGGTCGCCCATCCCGAGCGGACCGAGCCGCAGAGGTCGTAGGCCCCCGCCGAGCCGTCGAGGCCCAGGGCGGCATGGACGGTGGTGGCGTTGGTCTTGTCCAGGTAGGCGGGATCGGGGGTGGAGAAGAAGACGTCGTCGGGGTCGGGAAGCCCGTCCGGTGCCAACGCCAGGCGGGCCGCCTCCACGCCCATGGTCGTCGTGTCCTCGTCGTAGGAGGCCACGGCCCGGGTGCCGGTCCCCCCGCCGGTGCCGAAGGCCGCGCCGATCGCCTGGCGTGGCAGCCGCCAGTAGGGGAGGTAGACGCCCCAGGACACGATCCCCGTCGTCATCGGCGCCTCCTTCCTCGTCCGGCCGTCACCGGGCCGACCCGGCCAGCCGGGCGGCCCGGTCCCGCAGCGTGGACCGGTCGGGCTTGCCGATCCCGAGCAGCGGGATCTCCGGCACGTGGACCACCACCTCGGGCGTCTTGAAGCGGGCCACGCCCTGCGCCGCGAACCAGCGCCGGCATTCTTCCACGTCGAGCTCGTCCTCCCCCACCACGAACGCCGCCACCCGTTCGCCGAGCCGCTCGTCGGGGCAGCCCACGACCACGGCCTGGCGCACGGCCGGGTGCTGCTCGAGCACCCGCTCGACCTCGGCCGAGGCGATGTTCTCGCCGGACCGGATGATCACGTCCCGGCACCGGCCGACGATCGTCAACCACCCCTGGTGGTCGAGGACACCGAGGTCGCCGGAGGCGAACCAGCCGCGGCGCACGGCCTCGGAGGTCTGGTCCTTCTGTCCGTACCCGACGAAGAGCTCGGGACCGCGCAGGAGCACCTCGCCGCGCTCCCCCGGCGGGAGCGCCCGGCTGGTGCCGGGAGCGACGACCTTGACGACCGCCTCGCCGACCGAGCGCCCGTCGGTGTCGCGGGCCCGATCGGGGCTGTCACCGGCGGCCGAGGTCGTCACGGTCGGCGCCTCGGTCGAACCGTAGGTCCGCTTGACGGTCGCACCGAAGCGCCGGCGCGCCTCGTCCACGAACTCGGGGGTCACCCCCGTGCCGCCGCACGACACCACGCGCAGGCTCCGGGCGGCGGCGTCGACCCCCGGCACCTCCATCATGCCGAGGAACAGGGTCGGGGGGCCGATCATGAACGAGATGGCGTGCTCGCCGGCGAGGCGCACCCCCTGTTCGGGGTCCCACTTCTCCATGAGGACCACCGGCATGCCGGCCGTCTGGGGCACCAGCACCGAATTGAGCAGCCCCGAGACGTGGGCGAGCGGTGAGGGCATGAGCGCCGCGTCGCGGCCGGTGAGCCCGTGGGCCCGCACCATGGAGCGCGCCTTGTAGGCCAGTCCGCGGTGGGTGTGCAGCACCGCCTTCGGCTCGCCGGTGGACCCGGTGGTGAACAGGGCGACCGCCAGGTCGGAGCCCCTCGCCCGGCCCTCGGTCATCGCCGGGCCGTCGAGCAGGTCCTCGAGATCGGGCCCGCCCCCGCGCACCGGCACCGCCGGGGTGAGCTCGGCGAGGGGCATGCCGGCGGCGGCCAGGGTGACGGCGGGGTGGAGATGGTCGAGCATGCGGGCGACCTCGGCCGCCCCCACCTGGTGATGGATGGGCGCCGCCACCGCGCCGCAGCGCCAGGCCGCCCGGAACAGCGCCACCGCCTCCCACCAGTTGGGCAGCTGCCAGGCCACGACGTCCCCCCGGCCCACGCCCCTCGCCGCCAGGCCTCCGGCCAGCGAGGCGGCGCCCCGCTCGAGCGCCGCCCGGTCCACCACCCGGTCACCGTCGACGACGGCGGGGCGCGAAGAGGGGGCGGCGCCGAGGAGACGGTCGAGGTCGGGCACGTCCCAGGCGCCGCCGGGTCGCAGGTACCGCGTGGCGTCGGCCTGGCGGTAGCTGGCACGGAGCGTCACGAGGCGGGGACCGGGCCCTCCACCGCATCGGCCACGGCCATCCGGACCGGAGGGGCGTCCCGCCAGTTGGGCACCCCGTCGTCGGGCTCGGCCACCGGGTACTTGCTCTCGTGGATCCCCGCCCAGTGGGCGTGGTTCAGCTCGTGCAGGGTGAAGCAGGACTGCAGCGAATTGAAGAAGCCCATGTTGTCGACGGTCTGGTTGACCGACTCCTTGATCATGAGGGCGGTCATGGTCGGGACACGGGCGATGCGGCGGGCGTACTCGAGGGTGCGGTCGCCGAGCTCGCCGGCGGGGAACACCTTCGACACCATGCCGAGCCGGTGGGCCTCGTGGACGTCGATGGCGTCACCGGTCAGCATGAGCTCCTTGGTCCTCCGGGGGCCGAACTCCCACGGGTGCCCGAAGTACTCCATGCCGCACATCCCGAGCCGGGTGCCGACCACGTCGGCGAAGAGCACGTCGTCGGCGGCCACGATGAGGTCGCAGGCCCACATGAGCATCAGGCCGGCGGAGTACACCGTGCCGTGCACCTGGGCGACGGTGATCTTCCGCAGGTTGCGCCAGCGCAGGGTGTTCTGGAAGTAGTAGTGCCACTCCTGGAGCATGAGGGACTCGGTGCCCTGGCGGGTGGCACCGTTGATGGTGGCCGTGCGGTGCTGGTCGGGGCCGGGCTGGCGTTCGGCCCGGGCCTCCTTCGACCCCATGTCGTGCCCCGACGAGAAGAGCGGCCCCGCACCCCCGAGGATCACGACCCGCACCCGGTCGTCCTCCTCGGCCCGCACGAAGGCGTCGTCCAGTTCGACCAGCAGGCCCCGGTTCTGGGCGTTCCGGGTGTCGGGACGGTTGAGCAGGATCCGCACGATCCGGCCCTCGTCCAGCTCCTCGTAGGTGACGAACTTGTACTCGCTCATCGGGATTCTCCCCTTCCGTGGTGGCCGCCGCCACGGTACCGCGTCCCCCGCCGGCGCCCGGGGGCCGGGGCCTCTGCTTCGCCCGCCGGAGCGGGTGCGCACCCGACCCCTCGGTGCGAGGGGCCGGGATTCAGTCGACGATGCTGAGGGCCACTTTCGGGCAGGAGCGCACCGCCTGCTCCACCTTGGGCCGCAGCTCCTCGGCGGGCTCTTCGACCAGGAGGTAGAGCTGGTCGTCGTCCCGGACCTCGAACACCTCGGGTGCGGCAGCCATGCACAGGGCATTGGACTCGCACCGGTCCCAGTCGACGACGACCCGCATGGGCCCGAGCATACCGAAACGCGCCGGTGGGGCGATCCCTTTGCCCTGGCCGCAGGCCGAAAACGGCGTTTCCGCCGCCGGTCCGCCGCTGCTAGCATGGGCGCCGGTCCCCCGAGTCGCTGCCGGGGGCCGCCGGTGCGCCGCCCCCCTCGGGTGCGGGTGGAGCACGGGGCGCAGCGGAGAGCGATGCAGCACGAGAAAGGCGATGGCGATGTCTCCGAGAGTGTTGGACTTCCCGATCTTCGACGCCGACAACCACATGTACGAGACCACCGATGCGTTCACCAAGTACCTCCCGGACGAGTACGACGGTCTGATCCGCTACGTCGAGGTCGACGGCCGCACGAAGATCGCGGTGAACGGTCGCATCAGCAACTACATCCCCAATCCCACCTTCGAGGTGGTGGCGGCACCCGGGGCCCAGGAGGAGTACTTCAAGCGCGGCAACCCCGAGGGCAAGTCCCGCCGCGAGATCATGGGCAAGCCGATCCGGGCCCTTCCCGGTTTCATGGCCCCCGAGCCGCGGATCAAGCTGATGGACGAGCTGGGCATCGACCGGGCCCTCATGTGGCCGACGCTCGCCAGCCTCCTCGAGGAGCGCCTCCGGGGGGAGCCCGAGGCGACCCACGCCGTGATCCATGCCCTCAACCAGTGGATGCACGAGCACTGGACCTTCAACTACGAGAACCGGATCTTCCCGACTCCGGTGATCAACCTCGGCATCGTGGAGAAGGGGATCGCCGAGCTCGAATGGGTGCTCGAGCGGGGGGCGAAGGTCGTCCTCATCCGCCCGGCGCCGGTCTACGGCTACCTCGGTCCGCGCTCGTTCGCGCTGCCCGAGTTCGATCCGTTCTGGAAGCTGGTCGACGAGGCCCGGATCCCGGTCGGGATGCACGCCTCGGACAGCGGCTACCAGCGCTACTTCGACGAGTGGGAGGGCAACCGGCACGGGGAGATGACCCCGTTCAAGGGTGGTTCCGGGTTCACGGCCATCGTCGGCCACCAGGGTCGGCCCATCATGGACACGGTGGCCTCGCTGATCGGGCACGGGCTGTGCAGCCGGTTCCCCGACCTGCGCTTCGCTCCGGTCGAGAACGGCAGCAACTGGGTGCGGCCCATCCTCGAGTACATGGGCGCCGCCTACCAGGCCAACCCGAGGATCTTCGACGAGGACCCGATCGAGGTGTTCAAGCGGAACATCTACGTGCACCCGTTCCACGAGGAGGACCCGATCGGGCTCATCGAGCTGCTCGGGTCGGAGCGGGTCCTGTTCGGCTCGGACTATCCCCACCCCGAGGGGATGGCCGACCCGGTGAGCTTCGTCGAGGAGCTCGCCGATCTCCCCGACGAGACGGTGCGCAAGGTCATGGGTGGCAACCTCAACCGTCTGATGGGGTTCGAAGCCGCCGCCTGATCCCCGTTCCCGCCGGGTGCCCTCACCCGGAGGACCCGGGTCAGTTGTGCCGCACCTCGTCGAAGGGACGGTCGCGGTCGGCGGCGTACTCGCGGGGCATGCCGAGCACCCGCTCGGCGATGATGTTGCGCTGCATCTCGTTGCTCCCCCCGCCGAGGCTGCCCCCCTGGCGCTTCAGGTAGATCTCCCCCCAGTTGTAGATGTCGTCGTGGGTCCAGGCGCCGATCTCCGAGCCGAGGATCTCCACGGCGATGTCGAAGTTCCGCTCGGTGTTGGTGGCGGCGAACAGCCGGGGCAGGGCACCCGCCGGTCCGGGGAAGACGCCGGACCGGATGCCGGTGGTCACCCGTTCGATGAGCTGGGCCTGCACCCGTTGGTTGACCCGGTCCTCGGCCACCAGCTGGCGCACCCGCGAGTCCGCCGACCGGCCGGTCTGGGCAGCCAGCTTGACCAGCTCGGCGCGCTGGCCCGCTCCGCCGGCGCTGGTCACCGCCATCCCGCTGGTGTAGGGCGAACCGCCGCCCACCGCGTCCCGCTCGTGGAACAGGAGCCGGGAGGCGACCGTCCACCCGTCGTTGACCTCCCCGAGGACGTCCGAGGCGGGGACGGCCACGTCGTCGAAGAACTCCTGGCAGAACTCGTCGCTCCGGTCGACCATCCGGATCTGGCGGACCTCGACGCCGGGCTGATGGATCTTCATGAGGAACATGGTCAGCCCACGGTGCTTGGGGGCGTGCCAGTCGGTCCGGGCGAGGCACATGGCGTAGTCCGAGCGCGCCGCCCCGGTGCTCCAGATCTTCGAGCCGTTGAGGATGAAGACGTCGCCGTCCCGGGTGGCCCGGGTGACCACCCCGGCGAGGTCGGAGCCGCCGCTCGGCTCCGACAGGAACTGCACCCACAGCTCCTCCCCCCGGAGGATGGCGGGGATGTGGCGGCGCTTCTGCTCCTCGGTGCCGAAGTCGAGCAAGGTGGCGGCGAGGATGCTCAAGGTCGGCACGTTGAACAGCGTCGGCATCTGGTACTCGGCCGACTCCTGGGTGAACGCCCGCTGGTGGGCGGGCGTCAGGCCCTGGCCGCCGTAGGCCGGCGGGAAACAGAGGCCGGCGAACCCGCCGTCGAACAGGGTCCGCTGGAGCCGCCGGGCCCGCTCACCGGTCTCGTCCTCGAGGTTGAGCTGGGCGTTGCTGGTCCCCTCGGGCAGACGCGGCATGTGCTCGGCCAGCCACGCCCTGGCCCGCCGGCGGAAGGCCTCGACGTCCTCCATCCCCGGGGCGCCGCTATCGTGCTCGAGGCCCCCGGCGCCACCGGTCGTCGCCTCACCCATGGGGATCGCCCATCCCGATCGCCGCCACCCGCTCCCGGTGCTCGGCGGGCGTGCCGAGCTGGGTGGCGTCGACCATCACCCGCCGGAGGTAGAGGTGGAGGTCGTGGTCCCAGGTGACCCCGATGCCGCCGTGGAGCTGCACGCAGTCCTGGAGCACGGCCGGACCGCGTTCGCCGATGTAGGACTTGGCCACGCTCACCAGCTCCGCGGCGCTGGGCGAGCCGGAGTCGACGCCCCGGGCGGCCGCTCCGGCGGTGGCGAGGGATGCCTCGACCCACAGCTTGAGGTCGGCGAAGCGGTGCTTCAGCGCCTGGTACGAGACCAGCGGGCGCCCGAACGAGTAGCGGTCCGAGGCGTACTCGAGGGTGAACTCGAAGACCCGGGCGACGGCCCCGGCCATTTCGGCGCACTGGATGGCCACCGCCGTCTGGAGCTGGCGCTCCACGTCGGCCGGCGCCCCGGCGGGGTCCCCGAGGACCTGGTCCCCCGACACCCCGACCCCGTCGAAGGAGACCTGGGCGTATCGCCGCACCAGGTCGAGGCTGTGCATGGGCCGGGTGGACAGCCCCGGCTGGCCCGCGGGCACCAGGACCTGCACCGGCCCCTCGGGCGCCCGGGCGATCACCAGGTGGAGGTCGGCCTGCCCGCCTCCCTCGACCGGGCCGCTCGTCCCGTCGAGGAGGAAACCGTTCGGACCCGGCAGGGCACGGATGTCGCCCCCGGTGTCGATCCCGGCGGCTGGGGTCCCCCAGCACCACGCCGCCGTGCTGCTCCCGTCCAGCAGGCCGGGCAGCACCTCGGCCCGTTGGCCGTCCGTGCCGAGGCGCGAGACCGCCTCGGCCACCACGTTGACCGGCAGCAGGGGGCCGGGCGACACCATGCGACCCATCTCCTCGGCCACCAGCACCAGGTCGAGCAGGCCGTGGCCGGACAGGCTGCCCCCGCCGTCGCGCTCCGCCACGAGCAGCGAGGTCCAGCCGAGCTCGGCGCCGCTCGCCCACCAGCCGCGCTCGTAGCCGGCCGGTTCGGACTCCTCGAGGCGCCGGACCGTCTCCAGCGGGCAGGTGCTCTCCAGGAACTTGGCCGTCGTCTCGTGCAGGAGCTGCTGGTCCTCGGTGAGGCGGAGGTCCACGACGGCGCCTACTCCCGGTCGCCGGCGGCGAAGACCAGCGGGAGCGATTCGATCTGGCGCAGGGCGGGCTGGTACACGAGCTCGGCCCCCTCGGCCAGCGAGTAGTCGGGGATCCTGCGGTGCCACTCCCGCAGCGCCACCCGCAGCTCCATCCGGGCCAGGTGTGAGCCGAGGCAGCGGTGGATGCCGCCACCGAAGGCGAAGTGCTTGTTGGGATTGCGGACCAGGTCCACGGTGAAGGCGTCGGGCAGGGCGCGCTCGTCGACGTTGGCGGCGCCGATCATGACCCCGAGCGGCTGTCCCTTGTCGATCGGGCAACCCTCGAGCTCGGTGTCGGCGGCGGCGGTCCGGGCCACGGTGGTGACCGGTGACTCCCACCGCAGCAGCTCCTCCACCGCCGAGGGGATGATCGAGGGGTCGTCCACGATCCGCCGGCGCTGGTCGGGATGGCGGGCCAGGTAGGCCATGAAGCACTCGAGGCTGTCGGTCACGGTGTCGAGGCCGGCCAGGATGAAGAGGAAGCAGATGCCGACGATCTCGTCGACGGTCAGCCGCTGCCCGTCGATCTCGGCGGCGAGGAAGAGGCTGAGTAGGTCGTCGTGCCCCTCGGGACGGTCCTTGCGCTCCTCCACCAGGCCGGTGAAGTACGCCTCGATCCGCTCGCCCGCCGCCTTCTGGTTGACGGCCACCTCGTCGAGGTCGGCGCCGGCGGGGCGGAGGATCCCGTCCTTCATCTCGAGGAACATGTCGAGCTGCGAGAGGGGCAGACCCACCAGCCGGAGGAACACCGAAGAGGGCAGGGGGACGGCCAGCTCGTCGGCGAAGTCGCAGGCCCCGCGTTCGATGAACCCGTCGATGCGCTCGTTGACCAGCGCGGCGATGTCCGGCTCGAGGGCGTTCATCTGGCGGGGGGCGAAGATGGGGTCGAGCAGGCGGCGGTAGTTGCGGTGGTCGGGCGGGTCCACCTGCAGGGGGATGAGGGGCACCGACTGGCCGAGGTTGACGGTCTCCATGGCCGACGAGAACTCCTCGGGGTGCTGGAGGACGTACTCGACGGCGGACCGGCGCACGACCTGGCTCCCGTAGGTGCCGGGCACCACGGCGCCCACCTCCTGGGCCGAGCGGTAGAAGGGCTGGGGATCGGCACTGACCCCGGGGTCCAAGAACCCCTCGGGGTCGAACGGCTTCGACTCCGCGGCCTGTGTCATGGCATCCCTCCTCTGCGCCTCTCCGCGGCGTCCCCGGCGGCGGGAGGCAGGCGTGAGAACCGGCTTTTCACCAACCTTACCGCGGCCGCCGGAGCGCCCCCGGGGCCCGGCGACGCCGCCGGGCGCGGTCACCCGGGGACCAGCTCGTCGACCAGACCCCACTCGTGCGCGGTGCCGGCGTCGATCGGCCGGCCCGACAGGGCCAGCCAGGCGGTGCGGTGCCGCCCGATCCGGCGGGGCAGCGAGGCCGTGCCACCGGCCCCGGGGATCAGACCCATCCCGACCTCGGGCAGCCAGATCCGGGTGTCGGGCTCGGCCACCACCCGCCCCGCCAGCGCGGTCAGCTCGATGCCGGCGCCGACGCAGGCGCCGTGGAGGTGGGCCACCACCCGCCCCGCCACCAGCGCCAGCAGGCGGGCCGCGCTCTGCCCCGTCCTCACCAGATGGGCGGTGACCGGGTCGGGCAGCGTGCCGAACTCGGTCAGGTCGCCACCGCTGCAGAAGTCGGAGCCCTCTCCCCAGAGGTGCACCTCGGCGACCGAAGGGTCCGCCGCAGCCAGCCGGAGGCTCTCGCACAGCTGGTCGCGTACCGCCGCGCTGTAGGCGTTGCGGACCCGCGGGCGGCACAGCGTGACGTCGAGACGGTCACCGCTGCGCCCGGTCCGCACCGCACAGCGATGTCCCGGAGGAGGCGCCGGCCCCCGGGGGGCGCTCCGGCCGGCCAGCCAGGCGGCGAACTCCGGTCCGCTCTGGAGCGTGGAGTAGGCCAGGGACTCGGCCACCAGGCCGTCGGCGAGCCCGAGACGGCCGCTCAGCCGCAGCACCTGGGCGAGCAGGGCCGAAGCCATCGGGGCGGCGCCGGCCGCTCCCGCCAACCGCTCGAGTTCGGCGTCGACGTCTTCGACCCCCACCCAGGGGGAGGGCGCCCCGGCCGAACCGGTCAGCGCCACGTCCACCCCGGCGAGCGCTCCGGAGCCGCGCCCGGGGTCGCCCACGCCCACCACCACGCACGGGTAGGAGGGAACCCGCTCGAGCGGGAACGGTTCCCCGGTGCCGTCGAGGTCGACGACCAGGACGGAGCCGCCGGTGAGCGGGACGTCGCCGGGTTCGCCCCGGCTGGCGCGCCGCAGCCGATCTGCGGCCTCCCCCACCTCGAGGGCACCGGCACGGGCCATGGCCGAAGCGTAACGGCCGGGCACGACGCCGCCCGGTCCGATGACGACCAGCCCGGCGGCGCCGCACGGGCCATCGTGCACAAAGGGTCATCGGGCATAATGGCCTCCGATGACCACCGGCCCGCATCCGACGGCCGCCGGTGGAGCGCCGATCACGATCGGCATCGACATCGGGACCACCTCGGTCAAGGCGCTGGCGGTGGCCGACGGGGGCGAGGTGCTGGCACACGCTCGGGTCCCCCACCGGGTCATCCACACCTCCGCCGACCACCTGGAGCACGACGCCCGGGCGGCCTGGCGGCGCGGGCCGCGCCGCGCGCTCGCCGACCTCCGCCGGGCCACCGAGGCCACCGGCGCCGGGCCGTTCCGGCTGGCCGGCCTCTGCGTGGCCGGCATGGTCCCCTCGCTGACGGCGGTGGACCGGCGGGGCATCCCGCGGACTCCCGGGCTGCTCTACGGGGACGTCCGCGGGCGCGAGGCGGACGGGTCCGCGTCCCGGGGCCTCGACGCCGGAGCCATGCCGGACGCCGAGGGCTTTCTGGCCTGGACGGCCCGGGAGATGCCCGACGCCTACGGCTACTGGCCGGCCCAGGCGGTGGCCACCCATGCGCTGGCCGGGCATGCCGTCATCGACACGGCGGTGACCGCATCCCTCGGCGCGCTGCACCGTGAGGGGCGCTGGAACGGCGAGCTCCTCGGGCGGTTGGGTGTCGACCCGGCGCGGCTCCCCCACGTCGCCCTGACCGGACAGCACGCCGGCGAGCTCGGCGCCGCCGCCGAGGAGGGCTGGACCGACGCCGGGACGGCGGTGGCCGGCGGGACCATCGACGCCTTCTGCGACCAGATCGTGGCCGGAGCCGACCGGGTCGGTGACGTGCTGGTCATCCTCGGTGCCACCCTCATCGTGTGGATCGTGACCGACACCTGGGTCGAGGTGCCCGGGCTGTGGACCGTCCCCCACACCACCGCCGGGCGGGTGCTGGTCGGCGGACCGAGCAACGCCGGGGCCCTCTTCGTCGACTGGGCGCGGTCCCTGCTGCGGGCCGGCCGGGCCGGGGACCCCGCCGGTGACGGCCGCGCCGGGGACCCCCGGCGGGTGCCGCTGTGGCTCCCCTACCTGCGGGGCGAGCGGGTGCCGTTCCACGACACCTCGCTGCGGGCCGGCCTGTTCGACCTCGACATCACCGACGGGCCGGCCGGAGTGGCGCGCGCCGCCTACGAGGCGAGCGGGTTCGTCGTCCGCAGCTTCGTCGAACGGGCGGGGGTGAAGGCCGAACGGGTGGTGGCGAGCGGGGGCGGCACGCGGGTCGGGCCGTGGATGGCGGCGCTCGCCGATACCACCGGGCTGCCGGTCGACACGGTGGCGGTCCCCGAGGGCGCCGCCCTCGGCGCCGCCTACCTCGCCCGCATGGCGGCCGGTCTGGAAGCGTCCCTCGACGGCTCGCTCGCCTGGGCGAGACCGGGTCGGCGGGTCGAGCCCGACCCGGTCTGGCAGGACGCGGCGAGCGGGCGCTTCGACCGGTTCGTCGCCCTCGGCGCCGGGCCCTGACGCCCCGCGGCGCCCGGGTCGGGGCGCCCGGCCCGGTCGTGGCCCCTCGGGCGGACCGGGCCCGTCCGGTGGACCGGACCCGTCAGGTGGACGGTGCCGGCTCGAAGGCCACCTTGACGGCCCCGCTCTCCTGCTGGGTGGCGAGGACCCGGAGGGCGTCGTGCCACTGGTCGAGCGGGAAGCGGTGGGTGAGCATGCCGGTGAGATCGATGCGTCCGGCCTGCACCAGATCGAGGTAGTGCCGGAGGGCGTGCTGGCGGACACCTTCGACCTCCTCGACGCCGAAGGCGTTGGACCCCACCACGGAGAGCTCCTTGAAGTAGATCGGCGTGTACTCCCAGCGACCGGGGGTGTGCACCCCGGTCTGGACGAGGGTGCCCGCGTTCGGCGAGCACCCGCACCCCGACCTCGAGGGTCTCGGGACGGGCCACCGTGTCGTAGACCACGTCGATGCGGCCGGGATGGGCCATGGGCAGACCGGCGAGGGCCGGGTGGAGCACGCCGCCGGACCAGTCGGCCAGGGCCTGGACGACGTCGGTCCTCGGCTCGTGGGGCACCACCAGGTGGGCGCCGAACCGCGAGGCCAGATCGGCCTGGGCGGGGAACCGGGCGATGACCGCCACCTCGACGTCGGGGAAGAGGGAGCGCAGGACGGCGACGCTGGTCACCCCGAGGGCGCCGGCCCCGTAGACGAGGGCGCGGCCTCCGGGCGGCGGCGGGCAACGGAGGATGGCGTGCAAGGAGACGGAGAAGGGGTCGGCCAGGACGGCGACCTCGTCGCTGACCGAGTCCGGGATCGGGATGAGCATCGAGTCGTGGGCGGCCATCAGGTCCGCCCACCCCCCGGCGCGTCGGTGGCCACCCCGACGTGCACTCCGGGACCCGAGCGCGCCGTCGGTGAAGCTCCAGCACAGGCTCAGCTCGCCCCGCTGGCAGGCCGGGCAGGGCGGATCGATGCCCCGGGGCCCGCAGGTCAGCCACGGATTGAGCAGCACGCGCTGGCCGACCTCCAGACCTTGCGCCTCGGGGCCGAGCGACACGACCTCGGCCACCACCTCGTGGCCCGGGACATGGGGGATCGAGGAGAAGGCGGCCATCGGGTTGTCGATGTCGCCCGACTCGAACTCCCCGAGCACCAGCTTGGTCTCCGAGCCGCACACCCCGGTGAGGCGCGGCCGGGTCACCACCCAGTCGGGTCGTACCGGCGCGGCGTCGTCCACCTGGTGGAGCCCGAAGGGCAGGGCGTCGATCCGGCGGTCGAGCTCGTCGCCGGTGCCTTCTCGGGCGTCGGCGGGATCGCGGGGGATCCCGAACACCAGTGCCCTCATCTCGCGCCTCCCCGGAACCTCTCGTCGGCGACCGGTGTCCGGGCACCGCCCCGCACCGGAGAATAGACAACCCGACTGTCCGTCCCGACCGTGCCCGCCGGCCGGGTGCCCGCCGGCCGGGTGCCCGCCGGCCGCGGCGTGCCCGCCGTCATGGGGTTCGCCGGCATCGTGCCCGGGCGGTCATCGAGTTCGCCGGCATCGTGCCCGGGCGGTCATCGGGGCGCATCTGGCCGCCGCTACCCGGCCAGGGCCGCCGCCGACCGGGCGGCCAGTGCGGCGAGGGTCAAGGTGGGGCCGTAGCCGGCCGAGGTGACGAACACCGAGGAATCGGCGACGACCACGTTCTCGCAGCCGTGGAGGCGACCGAACGGGTCGGTCACCGATGCGGCCGGATCGGTGCCCATCCGCACGGTGCCCATGACGTGCCGGCTCATCGGTGCGTCCTCCGCGCTCTCGTCGCCGGGGCCGCCCTTGGTGCCCGGCGAGGTCACGATCGAGGTCCACGCCGCCCCCATGGTCTCGAGGATCGCCGCCAGCCTCGGCCCGTGGTGGGCGGAGGCGACCACCTCGTGCCGGTGGGGACGGTAGGTGTAGCGGGCCACCGGGAACCCCCGCACGTCCCGGACGGTCGGGTCGAGGTCGATCCGGTTGGTCGGGACCGGGAGGTCCTCGCCCTGCATGGTGAAGGCCCAGAGCCGGTCGCGCATGGGCGAGGCCCGCATGCTGTCCTTGTGGGTGCGGCCCCACCGGTAGAACTTGGCCTCCATGATGGGAAGGGCCGGGCCTCCGTGCTCCACCATCCCCCCCCTGATCCAGGGGAGCCCCGCTTCGGCGGCGGCCGCCTGCGAGCCCTCGTCGGGCACCAGGGCGTCGTCGTGCATCTCGGTGACGGCCCGCCCCCGCTCGCCGTGGAAACGGTGCTCGGGAAAGCTGCCGACCACGATGGTCTGGAAGTGGGTCATCAGGTACCGGCCGATGAGCGGGTGGTCGAACCCCGACAGCAGGAGCAGGCGGGGTGTCTCGACCGCCCCACCGGCCACCACCACGTGGCGGGCGTCCATCGAGCGCTCCACGCCGTCGGGCCCGATGAAGTCCACGCCGGTGGCGCGGCGCCCGTCGGTGCGGATGCGGGACACGAACGTCTCGGGCCGGAGCTCGGCGTTGCCGCTCAAGAGGGCGCGCTGGAGCATGGCCACCGGGTCGCCCTTGGCGTGGATGGGGCAGGCGAAGTAGGCGCAGAACCCGCAGTTGTTGCAGGCCGGCCGCCCGTCGTAGACCTCGGAGTTGGTGGCTCCCGGAGCCGGGTAGGGGTGGAAGCCCAGGGACTCGGCGGCCGCCGCCGACAGGGTGGCGCCGTACATCGAGGGTCCGGGGGGCATCGGGTAGGGCCCGGACCGCCAGGCGGCGAAGGGGTTGGCCCCGGCCAGGCCCGAGACGCCGATCCGCCGCTCGACGTCGGCGTAGAACGGCTCGAGCTCGGCGTAGTCGAGGGGCCAATCGGCCACCGCCGCCCCCTCCTGGGGTCCCCGGGCGGAGAGCATCCGGAAGTCCTCCTCGAGGAAGCGCGGCACCTTGCCGTCGGCATGGGTGCCTCCGCCGCCGACCGTCGAGGGTATGGAGTTGACCCCTCCGACGAAGGAGTGCTCGCCGTCCTCGGGGCCGACCCGGAAGGTGCGCGGCTCGAGCAGCGGATCGGGACCGAGGAAGTGTCGATGGATGAACTTGATCTCGTCGTTGGAGAAGTCGCCGAGGAGGCGGTCCGGTCGGTCGAGGTCGATGAGGTGGTTGCGGCCCTTCTCGAAGACGACCACCGACCATCCCGCCGCGGTGAGCACCTCCGCGGCGGTCGCTCCCCCCGGGCCCGATCCCACCACCACGGCGTCGACTGTCACGGGGCCGACACCTCCTCGTCGGTCCACCCCTGCGGCTGGACGTCGCCGGCGTATCCGATGCCGGCCCAGCCGACCCCGCCGCGGTTGCCTCCGTACTCGGGGGCCCCGTACATCCCTTCGCAGGCGTGCCCGTACACCAGTTGGGTGAAGTCGGGGTCGGCGCGCATGCGCCGGGCCTGCTCGACGCGGTCGCAGTCGCCGAAGTCGGGCCCGAGGGACGCCAGGCCGGCACGGTACCGCTGCTGCAGCCCGACCACCGGCCCGTTGAACTCCCGCTCGGGGATCCCGAGCGAGCCTTCGATGCGGGTCCGCCACGCCAGCTCGTCGAGCGCGGTCAGCGGGAGGAACCGCCCGAACCCCGCCTCACCGCCGAACCGACCCGAGAACGCCCCACCGGCCCAGATCCGGGGTGGGTCGACGGTGAAGGCCCCGAGGAGTCCGTCGATGTAGTCGGCGACGCCGGCATCGGTGGCCCCCGGCGTCGCATCGGCCGGGATGAGCCGCTCGCACATGGCCGTCAACGTCGCGTACTCGGCGTCGGTCAACCACATCGGCATCGGTGGGGCAACCTAACAGAACGCCCCGCGCCGGCCCGGCGCCGGCCGGACGGCGCTGAGTAGCATCCCGGGATGCTCGCCGATGGTCCGTCCATCCGTCTCCTTCCTCGACTCGATCCCGACAACGAGTTCTTCTGGACAGGCGGGGCGGACGGCCGGCTCCGGTTCCTGCGGTGCGGCGCGTGCCGCCAATTCGTCCATCCCCCGGTGCCTCGCTGCCCCAACTGCCTGAGCGCCGAGCTCGGGCCCGAGACGGTGAGCGGACGGGGCACGGTCCATTCCTTCACGGTGAACCATCAGGAGTGGATCCCCGGCTCGGAGCCCTACGTCATCGGGCTGGTCGCCATCGACGAGCAGCCCGACGTCCGGCTCATGACCAACCTGGTCGGCTGCGACCCGGCCGACCGGCTGATCGGCCGTCGGGTGGAAGTGGTCTTCGAGCCGAACGAGGAGGTCTACCTCCCGCTGTTCCGGCCGGTGACGGGCGGAGGAGCCGAGGCGGTCCCGGCGGCGGAGAGACCATGAGCGGGCCGCCGGCCGAGCGCCGCGCCGCCATCACCGGCATCGGCCAGTCGGCGGTCGGTCGCCGCCTGGGACGAACCGATCTCGACCTGACCCTCGAGGCCTGCATCGGGGCCATCGAGGATGCCGGCCTCACCCGGGCCGACATCGACGGCCTGGCCACCTACCCGGGGGCGGGGCTCGGCACGGCGGGCTTCGCCGGCCCCGGCACCCCCGAGGTCCAGGACGCGCTGCGGCTCTCCCTCGACTGGCACGACGGCGGTGCCGAGGGCCCAGGTCAGATCCGGGCGGTCATCGCCGCCTGCTTCGCCGTGGCGGCGGGTGCCGCCCGCCACGTGCTGGTCTACCGCACGGTCACCGAGTCCACCGCCCAGGGGCGGGGCGGCCGGCAGGGCATCGGCGGGAGCGGGGGCGGCTCGGGCGGCGTGCCCCGGTTCTCGGGGTTCCTGCAGTGGTCGCTGCCCTTCGGAGCCGTGTCCGCCGCCAACTGGATCGCCCTGGTGGCCCAGCGACGGTTCCACGAGTTCGGGCTCACCCGCCCGCAGCTGGCCAACATCGCCCTCAACGGTCGGCGCAACGCCGAGCTCAACCCCAAGGCCATCTACCGGGACCCGTTGACCCTGGACGACTACCTGGCGGCCCGGATGATCTCGACGCCGCTGTGCCTGTTCGACTGCGATGCGCCCTGCGACGGATCGACGGCGGTGGTGGTGTCCCACGCCGACTACGCCACCGACGCGCCGCGGCCGGCCTGCCACGTCAACGCGGTGGGCACCGCGCTGCGCGGACGACCCAGCTGGGACCAGTTCGACGACATGACCACGATGGCGGCGCGTGATGCGGCGGCCAGCATGTGGGAGCGGACCGAGCTCACCCCCGCCGACGTCGACGTCGCCGAGCTCTACGACGGGTTCAGCATCCTCACCATGGTGTGGCTCGAGGCCCTGGGGTTCTGCGGCCGCGGCGAGAGCGGTGACTTCGTCGACGGCGGAGCCAGCATCGCGCTCGACGGCCAGCTGCCGCTCAACACGGCCGGTGGCCAGCTCTCGGGCGGGCGGCTCCACGGGTTCGGGCTCCTCCACGAGGCCTGCGTCCAGCTGCGGGGCGAGGGGGGCGACCGCCAGGTGCCCGGCCGGCCCGAGGTGGCGGCGGTGGCCAACGGCGGCGGCCCCATCGCCGGCTCCCTGCTGCTCACCCGGGGAGCGGGCTGAGCGCGGCGGGCGGCCCGCAGTGCCACCCGCGTCGGGGTGATCGGTCCGACCAGACGATCCGGGTCAGGAGCGGCTCGGGTCAGGAGCGGCTCGGGTCAGGAGCGCTGGGTCAGAAGAGGCTGGGGTCGGAAGAGGCTGGGGTCAGAAGAGGCTGGGGTCGGAGGGCTGCCAGGCCGCCAACATCGAAGCCACCCGTTCGCGGTGGAACACCGCCGTGCCCCAGCTCACCTGGTCGAGCTGGGAGCGCTTGACGAACAGGTGGAGGTCGTGTTCCCAGGTGAACCCGATGCCTCCGTGGACCTGGAGCCCCGATGCCATCACCCGCCGGGACGCCTCCGAGCACCAGGCCTTGGCGGCGGAGGCGGCGAGGGACGCGGCGGCCTCGCCGGCGGCGAGGGACCACGCCGCGTAGTACACGGCCGACCGCATGGCCTCCACGTCCACCAGCGCGTCGGCCAGCCGGTGCTTGACCGCCTGGAAGCTGCCGATCGGCCGGCCGAACTGGTGCCGGTCCTTGGCGTAGTCGACGCTCATCTCGAGCACCCGGCTCGACGAGCCGAGCATCTCGGCGGCGAGAAGCGTGGCGGCCCGGTCCACCAGGTCGCTCGACGCCGCCGCGCCGCCGACCAAGGTGGCCGGGGTGCGATCCAGTCGGAGCCATGACACCGACCGGGTCCGGTCCATGGCCGGCTCCGGGGGCGGGCGCTCCCCTGCCTCGAGCGGGACGGCGTAGACCGCGTCACCGGTCACCACCACGGCCAGGTCCGACTCGGCGGCGAAGAGCGCCGGTTCGGGATCGGCGGTCAGCAGGCAGGTCCCGTCGGCGGTGGCCGGGGCCGGCACGGTCGCCGGCGACCAGGCCACGCATCCCGTCGACGCCCCGCTGGTCAGGGGAGCCAGCCACGCCCCCGCCGCCTCCCGTGTGGCGGCGGGCAGGCTCGCGTCGCCCGACGCCCTGCGCAGGGCGTACTGCGCCAGATTGGTCCCGAAGAACGGCACCGGGGCGACATGCCGGCCGAGCTGCTCGGCGAGGACCCCGACCTCGACCGGCCCGAGCCCGAGACCGCCCTCGTCCTCGGGTTGCTCGATGGCCAGCCAGCCCTGGTCGGCGAGGACCGACCACAGCTGGCGGTCGAGTCCTCGGCCGGTCCCTCCCCCGTCGGGCGACCCGACGACGGCGCGTACCCGTTCGGGCGAGGCGTAGCGGTCGAGCACGGCTCGGGCGGCGTCGCTCAGATCGCGCTGATCCGCCGACAGCTCGAAGTCCACGGGCCGGCAGTCTACGAGTGGTCCCGGGCGGCGGGAGGGGGACGGTGACCGGGTGGGACCGGCGACGGGGGCCTGTGCCAAGCTGACCGGCCGTGGACCTGCGGATGACGCCCGAGCAGGACCGGCTCCGCGACGACCTGCGCGCCTGGTTGACGGACCACCTGCCCTGGGAGTACGGCGTGGGCCTACCGCCCCGCGCCGCCGACCTCGACGCCGAAGTGGCCTTCGGGCGGCAGTGGCAGCGCAAGTTGGCCACCGAGCGCTGGGTGGGCATCACCTGGCCGGAGGAGCTCGGCGGCCGGGGCCTCGGCCCGACCGAGCACTTCGTGGTCACCGAGGAGCTGGCCCGGGCCCGGGCCCCCGAGCTGGTCGGCAGGATCGGCATCAACCTGGTCGGGCCGACCCTGTTCGCCCACGGCACCGACGACCAACGACGCCGATGGCTCCCGCCCATCCTCCCGGCCGACGAGCTCTGGTGCCAGCTCTTTTCCGAGCCCGACGCCGGCTCGGACCTCGCATCCCTGTCGACCCGGGCGGACCGCGTCGGGGGCGGCTGGGTGCTGACCGGCAGGAAGGTCTGGACGTCCTATGCGCAGTTCGCCGATTGGGGTCTCTGCCTGTCCCGCAGCCATCCCGACGCCCCGAAGCGCCAACAGGGCCTGACCTGCCTGGCCGTCGACATGCACGCGACGGGAGTCGACGTACGCCCCCTGGTGCAGCTGACCGGGGAGGCGGAGTTCAACGAGGTGTTCCTCGACGAGGTGTTCGTCCCCGACGGCCAGGTGATCGGTGTGCCCGGCGAAGGATGGACCGTGGCCAACTCCACCCTCTCCCACGAGCGGGGCGTGAACCCGCGCCAGCTCGGCATCCACTGCCAGCTCCTGCTCGGGCTGCTCGAGCTGGCCCGCGACCGGGAGCCGGGCTTCGCCGACCCCGACCTGCGCCAGCAGGTGGCCGAGGCCTACATCGAGGTCAAGCTGTTCCAGCTGAGCAACTGGCGCACCCTGACCCGGCTCGAGCGCGGCGAGCCTCCCGGCCCCGAGGGCAGCGCGCTCAAGCTGTACTGGAGCGAGATGTCGAAACGGCTGCACCAGACGGTGCTCGCCGTCCTCGGACCGAGCGCCGGTCTGTGGCACGGTGCGGATCGCAACCCCGGGGACGGCATGTGGCAACGGTCGTGGCTGTACTACCAGGCGGCGTCCATCTTCTCGGGCACCAACGAGATCCAGCGGACCCTGGTGGGCGAACGGGTGCTCGGGCTTCCGAGGGGCTCGTAGCGGTCGGGCCCCCGAGCAGACGGCTCGGGGACCGGGGTTCAGCCCGCCGGTTCCGGGTCGCGGGGCAGGCCGAGCAGCCGCTCGGCGATGACGTTGCGCTGGATCTCGCTCGTGCCCCCGGCGATGGTCAGGCAACGGGTCACCAGAAATCCGTGGGCCCACCGCTGGGCATGGCCGTCGAGGGCGGCTCCCTCCGGACCGAACATGGCCAGCCCCGTCTCCTGCACCCGCTGCTCGTGCTCGGCTCCCAACAGCTTCCTCACGCTGACGCCGGGACCGGGGTCGGTGCCGGCCAGCGTGCGCAGGGTCGAGCGGTGGGCCATGAGCCCGAGCGACTGCGCCTCGACCAGCAGTGATGCCAACCGGAGCCGGGTCCCGGCCGCCGGCGGCGTCTCGCCGCGGCCGGCCAGCCGGAGCAGCGACTCGACCCCGATGCCGAACGTCGACCCCGAGGACATCGACACCCGCTCGTTGGCCAGGGTCGCCCGGGCGATCTTCCAGCCTTCGCCCGCCGATCCGATGACACAGTCGTCGGGGACGAAGAGATCGTCGATGAACACCTCGTTGAACATGGCGTCACCGGTGATCTCACGGAGGGGGCGGATGTCGAGTCCCCGGGTGCGCATGTCCACGACGAAGTAGGTGATCCCGTCGTGCTTGGGGGCCGACGGGTCGGTGCGGGCCAGGCAGATCCCCCAGTCGGACTCGGCCGCCATGGAGGTCCACACCTTCTGGCCGTTGAGCACCCAGCCCCCCTCGGCCCGCTCGGCCCGGGTGACGAGACTGGCCAGGTCGGAGCCGGCGCCCGGCTCCGAGAAGAGCTGGCACCAACGGAGCTCGCCGAGGAGCGTCGGGCGCACCCACCGCTCCTGCTGTGCGGGGGTGCCGTGGGCGATGATCACCGGCAGGGCCCAGGCACCCACCCCGAGGTGCGGCCGGGCGAGCCCGGCGGCCGCCAGTTCCTGGTCGATCACCACCTGTTCGATGGCGTCGGCGTCGCGCCCCCACGGACGTGGCCAGTGCGGGACGGCGAGCCCGGCGTCGACCAGGGCGCGCCGCTGGTCGGCACCCTCGAGGGACCGGAGCTCGTCGAGGACCCCGCTCAGGGCGGCGCGTGCCCGCTCGGCCTCGTCGGGCAGGTCGGCGGTCAGGACCCGCCGGGTCCCGGCCGTGCTCCGCTCGTACACCTCGTCGAGGTCCCGGTCGGCGGCACCGAGCAGCTGGCGGGTCGCCAGGGCCCGCTTGAGGTGCAGGTGGGCGTCGTGCTCCCAGGTGAAGCCGATGCCGCCGAGGAGCTGGATGCAGTCCTTGGCACAGTCGACGGCACCGTCGAAGACGGCGGCACCGGCGACGGCGGCGGCCAGGGCGCTCTCGTCGGAAGGTCCGGCCGCCACGGCCAGGGCGGCGTCCCACGACACCGAGACCAGCTGCTCGACCCGGACCAGCATGTCGGCCAGGCGGTGCTTGACCGCCTGGAACTGCCCGATCGGGCGCCCGAATTGCCGGCGCACCTTGGCGTACTCCGAGGCCGTGTCGAGGCACCAACGGGCGTTTCCGGCGAGCTCGGCGGCGGCCAGCGAGACGGCGAGCTGCCGCATCCGGCCGGCGGTGAGCGCCGGCAGCTGGCGCGCCGGCGGCACCTCGAGGCGCTCGGCGACGACCTCGCCCACCCGCCGGGTCGGGTCGAGGCTCGGGAGGGGCTCGGCGCCGGCCGTGCCCGCTCCCCGTCCGAGGTCGAGGAGGCACCACACCGTGGTGTCGGCGGTTGCCGCCGGCACCAGGGCCAGCGACGCAACGGACGGCGCCGAGCACGGGGCGCACCCGGCCGGTGACCACCAGCGCGCCGTCGGGGCGCTGCTCGACGACCTCGAGACGGGACTCGCCGAGGTGGAGCGCAGCCGGTGTGCTGCCGTCGGCCAGGCCCGGCAGCGAGCTCGGCCGCCTGATCGTCGCTCCCGGCCTCGGCGAGCACGGCCGCCACGACGACGGTCGGGAGGAGCGGCCCCGGCACGAGGGAACGCCCGGTCTGCTCGAGGACCACCGCCAGCTCGAAGAGCCCGTACCCCTGTCCGCCCCAGCGCTCGGGGACGTGGAGGCCGAGCCAGCCCTGGCCGGCCAGCTCCTTCCACACCGGCTGGAGCTCCTCGTCGGCGGCGTCGAGCAAGGCCCGGGGCACGGCCGGGGGGCAATGGGCGTCGAGCCACCGACGGGCGCTGTCACCCAGGGCCTCGTGCTCTTCGGAGATGGCGAGGGACATGGTCGGACCTTTCGGGCTGGTCGGTCGGGCACCATCGTCCCATGCGCCGGGCGGCCCGTCCCGCCCGGGGAGGCCGGTCCGGGCCCGGTCCGGCAGCGATCAGACGGCGGGCTGGTGCGACCGGCGCAGCAGGTGCTTGCGGACCTTGCCGTTCTGGTCGCGGGGCAGGTCGTCGACGATCTCCCAGTGTGGGGCACCTTGTAGTCGGCCAGCCGGCTCCGCACGTGCACCTCGAGCTCCTCGACGGTGGCCGGGCTCCGGAGCTGCACCATGGCCTTCACCCGCTCGCCGTCGCGCTCGTCGGGGATGCCGAACACCGCACAGTCGACCACGGCCGGATGCTCGTAGAGGACCTCTTCGATCTCCCGGGGGGCGATGTTGACGCCGCCCCACAGCACCATGTCCGAGGCGCGGTCGGTGATGGTGAGGTACCCCTCGGCATCGAGGTGGCCGATGTCGCCGACGGTGAAGGCGTCGTCCCGCCAGGCGTGCTCGGTCGCCGCCGGGTCGTTGCGGTAGGAGAACCGGTTCCCCCCGGGGGGCCGGATGTACACCAGGCCCGTCTCGCCGGTCGGCAGCGGCTCCCCGCGGTCGGAGAGGATCCGGATCTCGACCCCCGGCCAGGGCCGTCCGACGCTCCCGGGGTGGGCCCGCCACTCGTCGGGCGAGATCTTGGTGGCGCCCCCTTCGCTGGCTCCGTAGAGCTCGTGGATCTCGGTGTGGGGGAAGGCCTCCATCATCCGCTGTTTGACCACGACCGGGCAGGGCGCCGCGGCGTGGACGATGAGGCGGAGGCTGGACAGGTCCATGGCGGCGCGCTCCGCCTCGGGGATCTCGAGGATCCGGATGAAGTGGGCGGGCACCATGAACGACCGCGTCCCCCGGGTCCGGCCGACCTCGGCCAGCCACGAGCGGGCCTCGAACCGCTCGGTGATCACCGTGGTCGCCCCGATGTAGAGGGCGCACAGGGCCCAGCCGGCATGGGAGGCGTGGTAGGAGGGCCCGCTCATCACGTACACCTCGTCGGGCGTCCACCGCCACAGCGCCACCTGGCCCTCGGTGCCCTGCCGCCGGCGCTCGGGGTCGTCCATCGCCCCGTGCACCACGCCCTTCGGGCCGGGCGGTGGTGCCCGAGGTGTAGAACATCAGCCCCGGTCCCGAGCCGCTGTCGGCACCGGGTAGCGGATCCGCGCCGGCGATCGCCGGCTCGTAGTCCCGCCCGACCACCAACGCCGGGGTCGTCACCGTCGACGATTCGACGCCGGGGTCGAGCTCCCCGACCAGATCGGCGTGGCCCACCACCACGGCCGCCTCGGCGTCGTCGAAGATGTAGGCGAGCTCGGCCGCCTTGAGATGCCGGTTGACCGGCAGATACGGAGCGTCGAGCATGGACGCCGCCGTCGCCACCTCGAACTGCTCGGCCCCGTTGGGGAGCACGGTGGCCACCGGGCGGCCCGGGCCGGCGCCGCGGTCGCGCAGGACGGCGGCCAGGCGGGCGGCCCGGTCCTGCAGTGCGCCGTAGGTCAGCACCGTCGGGCCGGTGACGATGGCCGGGTGGTCCGGGCGAGTGCGGGCGTGCTCGGTGACGCCCCGGGCACCGGTCCTCTCCCCTGCGGTCATGTTGCTCCTCGGTCGAGCGGCGGCGGCGATGTTAGCCAGCTCACCGGAACGGTCGCCTGCTCTTCGGGTCGGGGGCTCTTGACGGTCCTCCTCTAAGATCGCGTCGACACCAGGTGAGACGCACCGGACTGGAGTCCCGATGGAGCTACACCCCCCCGATCACCGAGCGGTACCCGAGGCCCGGCGCCGCCGTGACTGAGGCGCCCACCCACCAGGGGAGCCCACCCGGTCCGGAGACGCGGGCAGGAACCGGCACGATCGGGGCCGTGGGTCATCCGCTCGAAGCCCTCACCGCCGACGAGATCCGCGCCGCCGTGTCGGCCGTCCGGGCCGGGGGCCGGCTCGACGAGCACGCCCGGTTCGCCGCGGTCACCCTCGAGCCGCCGGGCAAGGAGGCGCTGGCCGCCCACCGGACCGGCGACCCGGTTGACCGGCGGGTGCGCCTGGTCATCGTCCCGGGACCGGACTGTCGGGTCGTCGAGGCGGTCGTGGACGTGGGCTCCGAGGAGGTCCTGTCCTGGCAGGAGCGGGCCGACGTCCGGCCCGCCCTCCTGTTCGACGACTCGCTGCGCTCGATCGTCGCCCTCCGCGAGGACCCCGATTGGCAGGAGGCCATGCGGCGCCGGGGCATCACCGACTTCGATCAGGTCCAGATCGACCCCTGGCCGACGGGCAACTTCGGGCGGGCCATCGAGGAGGGCCGCCGGATCACCCGGTGCCTCTCCTACTACCGGGAGACACCGTCGGACAACGGGTACGCCCGCCCGATCGAGGGAGTCATCGCCACCGTCGACGGTGCCCGCGGCGAGGTGCTCGAGGTCGTCGACTACGGCGTCGTCCCCCTCCCCCCGGAGCGGGGCAGCTACTACCCCGAGGACCACCAACCGGCCCGTTCCGGTCTCAAGCCGCTCGAGATCGTCCAGCCGGAAGGGCCGAGCTTCACCATCGAATCGAACCTCCTCCGCTGGCAGAACTGGTCGCTCCGGTTGTCGATGGACCCCAACGACGGGCTCGTCCTGCACGAGGTCGGGTACACCGAGGGCGACCGGCTCCGTTCGGTGCTGCACCGGGCTTCGATCACCGAGATGGTGGTGCCCTACGGGGACCCGGGCCCGCGCCACGGGTGGAAGAACGCCTTCGATGCCGGCGAGTGGGGCCTCGGCCGGATGGTCAACTCGCTCGCGCCTCGGATGCGACTGCCTCGGCGAGATCGCCTACCTCGACGCCACGTTCGCCACCGAGCGCGGCGAGCCCTACGTGGTGGAGAACGCCATCTGCATCCACGAGGAGGACTACGGGATCCTCTGGAAGCACCAGGACATGCACGCCGGCCGGACCGAGGTGCGGCGGTCGCGGCGGCTGGTGGTGTCGGCCATCTCCACGGTCGGGAACTACGAGTACGGCTTCTACTGGTACTTCTACCTCGACGGCACCATCCAGCACGAGGTCAAGCTCACCGGCGTCCTCTCGACCCAGGCGACCGCCCCCGGGGAGGGGTCGCCCTTCGCCCCGCCGGTGGCGCCCGGTCTGGCGGCGCCCGTCCACCAGCACCTGTTCTGCGCCCGGCTCGACCTCGAGGTCGACGGGACGGATCAACGAGGTCTTCGAGGTGTCGACCGAGCCGCTCCCGGCCGGCGAGGACAACCCGTGGTCGAACGGGTTCGCGCCGGTGGCCCGGCGCCTCGACTCCGAGCTCGCCGCTCGCCGCAACGTCGACCCGGCCTCCGCCCGCCATTGGCGGTTCGCCAACCCGGGTTCGCGCAACCGCCTCGGCGAACCGGTGGCCTACAAGCTCGTTCCCGGCTCCACCCCGACCATGCTGGCCCGCCCCGACTCCAGCGTCGGGCGCCGGGCGGGGTTCGCCCGCTACAACCTGTGGGTCACCCCGTTCGACCCCGGAGAGCGCCGGGGAGCCGGCGACTATCCCAACCAGCACGCCGGAGGGGACGGGCTGCCGGCCTGGACCGCCGCCGACCGCTCACTGGTCGGCACCGACATCGTGGCCTGGCACACCTTCGGCGTCACCCACATCCCGCGCCCCGAGGACTGGCCGGTCATGCCCGTCGAGTACTGCGGGTTCCAGCTGGCCCCGGTGGGGTTCTTCGACGCCAACCCCGCCCTCGACGTCCCACCGCCGGCGGCCTGTCACTGATCTTCGCACCACGGCTACATTCGCAGCCGGCAGGCGGAGCCGGTCCCCTGGCTCCGCCTCGAACGGGACCGCGACCGGCGATCATCGGCGAGCACAGCTCTTCACCGGTCCTCACCCTGACGAAAGGTAGAACACGGTATGTGGGCACAACTCATCACGACTCGGCTCAAGCCGGGCAAGGAAAGCGACCTGCCGAAGCTGATGGCGCAGCTGCGGTCCATCGAACAGCCGGGCTCGGGCCTGGTGCGTTCGATGGCCATGCAGGACCAAAACGATCCGAGCCGGGTCTACCTGCTGGCCGTCTTCGAGAGTGAGGAGAGGGCCCGCGCCCGCGAGAACGACCGGCAGCGCCAGGAGCAACTGTCTGACGCCCGGGCGACCATGGCCGAGATCTTCGACGGGGGCCCGGAATTCACAGATCTAACCGTCGTCGACGAGGTGGCACCGTAGGCCCACCGGACATCGACCGACGGCCGGGCCGGGCCTCGTTCAGGCGGTGTCGACCAATAGGTGGGCCAACCGCCGGCGATGGCTGGCGTGCCCGCCGAGCCAGACGTCGTTCTGCTTGGCCCGTTTGAAGAGGAAATGGGCGTCGTTGGCCCAGGTGAACCCCACTCCCCCGTGGAGCTGGATGTCGTCGCCGGTGACCTTGACGGCGGCCTCGCTGGTGTAGCCGGCCGCCATGGCGGCGGCACGCTGGCGCCGGGGATCCTCGGCGTCGGAAGCCCAGGCGGCGAACTGGACGGCCACCCGGGCCATCTCGACCAGGTGGAACATGTCGACCATCTTGTGCTTGGCCACCTGGAACGAGGCCACGGGACGGTCGAACACCACCCGCTCCTTGGTGTAGTCGATGGCGAGCTGGAGGGCCCGGTCGGCCGTCCCGAGCGTCTCGGAGGCGAGCGCCACGCCGGTGTCGTCCATGACCCGCCTCCAGATCGTCGCCTGGTTGCCCGCCGGCCCGATGGGCCGGCCCGGCCGTTCGTCCAGCTCGAGCCGGGCCACCTTGCGGGTCGGGTCGAGGGCCGGGACGGGCGTGGCGCCGGGCTCCTCGACGAGGAAGGACCGCCGCCCCTCCTCGGTCCCGGCCACCACGATGGCCCAATCGGCGGTGTGCCCGTCGAGCACCAGCGGCTTCACGCCGTCGAGCACCCAGCCGGCGCCGCGGCGACGGGCCCGGGTGCGGACCGAGCCGAGCGGGTCGCCGTGCCCGAGCTCGTGCAGCGCCACCGTGCCCCGGGACCGGCCCGAGGCCAGGTCGGCGAGCAGCTCGTCGGCGCCGAGCGCCCGGGCGGCGAGGGTGGCGAAGACGGCCGACGAGAAGAACGGCCCCGGCAGCGGCACCCGGCCGGTCTCGGGCAGCACGATGCACAGGTCGGCCAGCCCACCACCGGCCCCGCCCGACGACTCGGGGACGATCAGCCCGGTCCAGCCCAGCTCGACGAGCGTCGACCACAGGCGGTCGTCGTGGCCCAGCGGGTCGTCGGCCATTCGGCGGACCAGCTCGCCACCGACCTCGCGGTCCATGGCCTGCCTGGCCACGGCGGCCAGCGCCTCCTGTTCGGCGTCGTAGGTGAAGTCCATGCTCGCTCCGGTCCCGGCGACCGCCCGGCCACCCTGTGCCCGCCGGTGTCACCGACGCCCGGGCTGGGCCGGTGCCGGGCGCACTGACAGGGCCGTCAGTGTAGACCTCGCCCCGGCGAGGCGGCGAGGACGCACGGGCGACGCGCACCGGGCGACGCGCGACCGCGCGACGCGCATCGCCCACGCGCCGGGGCGAGGGTCGGGCCGCGCCGGGCCGCGGTGCTCCTACACTGGCCGGCACTGTCATGGTGTTGCTCCTCGCTCTCGCCGCTGCGCTGTCCAATGCGCTGGTGAGCGTCCTCCAGCGCATGGGCGTGGAGGACGCTGCGGAAGAAGACACCATGAAGCTGAGCCTTCTCACCCACGCCCTTCGGCGCGGGGTCTGGCTCGCCGGGTTCGTGTTCATCCTGGCGGCGTTCCTCTTCCAGGCGCTGGCGCTCCATGTCGGCGACATGTCCGAGGTCCAGCCGGTGCTGGTCACCGAGCTGCTGTTCCTGGTCTTCATCCTGTCCACCTGGTTCGGGTACCGGGTCGGTGCCCGCGAATGGATCGGCGTGCTGCTGGCCTCGGCCGGCCTGTCCGGGTTCCTCGCCTTCTCGTCGCCGACCGGCGGCGACGACGTCCCGGGGAACGTGGGCTGGATCGTGGTCGGCGGGGTGTGCGTCGCCGGCATGCTGGTGTCCATCGCCCTCGCCCGGCGCGGCCCGCGCTGGTGGCGTGCGGTGATGTTCGGTGCCTCGGCGGCCATCGGCTTCGCCTTCACCGCCTCGCTGACCAAGGTGGTGGCCGGGTACGCCGCCACCAACTGGCCGAGCATCTTCTCCCACTGGCAGACCTACGCCCTGGCCGTGTTCGGCGCGTTCTCCTTCTTCCTCACCCAGAACGCCTTCCATGCCGGGCCCATCGGCGCCTCGCAGGCCTCCATCGTGCTCGTCGACCCGCTCGTCAGCATCGCCATCGGCATCACGCTGTTCGGCGACAACCTGCAGACGAACGGCCTACGCGGTCCTCTCGAGGCCCTCTCCCTCCTGTTCCTCATCGTGGGGGGAGTGGTGCTCTCGCACTCGTCGGCCGTGGCCATGCTGAAGGGAGACGACGGCGCCGCCGGAGACCTGCTGGCGCCGCGCCTGCGGGCCCGCCAGGCCGAGGCGGCCCACCCCGAGACGCTGCCGCCCGGCTTCACCAGCTGAGCCCACGGGATCACCCCGGGGTCCGAGGGGCGCATTCGCTACACTTCCGCCCGTGGATTTCTCCCTCACCGCCGAGGACGAGGCGTTCGGCAAGGAGCTGCGCGGCTGGCTCGACGAGCACCTCGAGCGGTTCCTCGAAGAGACCGAGGACGAGGACCAGCGGGCCGCCGGGGTGCCCTCGCAGGAGCGGCGGAAGGCGTGGCAGCGCCTGCTCAACGACGGGGGCTGGGCGGCGGTGCACTGGCCCACCGAGTGGGGCGGGCGCGAGACGACACCGGTCCAGCGGCTGCTGTACTCCGAGATCATGGCCGAGTACCGCACCCCCGGCGTCTACAACGCCAACGGGATCTGGCAGATCGGTCCCATGCTCATCCAGTGGGGCACCGACGAGCAGAAGAAGCGCTGGCTCCCGTCGATCATCAACGCCGACGAGCACTGGTGCCAGGGATTTTCGGAGCCCGACGCCGGCAACGACCTGGCCAACCTGCGCACGATGGCGATCCTCGACGGCGACCACTACGTCGTGAACGGCCAGAAGATCTGGATCTCGACGGCGCACCTGGCCAAGTGGGGCCTGTTCCTGTTCCGGACCGACCCGACCGCCCTCGGGCGCGGCGCCAAGCACGAGGGCATCACCGCCTTCATCGTGGACCTCGAATCGCCGGGGGTCGAGAGGCGCCCGATCCGGGACATGTCGGGCGACGAGATGTTCAACGAGGTGTACTTCCGGGACGTCGAGGTCCCGGTGGAGGACCGGCTCGGTGGCGAGGGCGAGGGATGGATGGTGGCGATGGGCACGCTCGGCCACGAGCGGGTCGGCATCGCCGGTCAGATCACCAGCTTGGCCGCCGACCTCCGTGCCATGGTCGAGGCGGCCCGGGCCGTGAACCCCTCCGCCCTCGACGACCCGGGGATCACCGATCGGCTGGCCAGGGCCTGGACGGAGATCGAGCTGACCCGGCTCCTCGTGTACCGGGCGCTCAGCAAGGTCATCCGCGGGGAGAAGAACTGGCCGGAGGTGCCCTTCTCCAAGCTGCAGTGGTCACTGTTGGCCCAGACCTTGGCCGAGCTGGCCATCGACCTGCTCGGGCCGGCCGGCCTGCTGGCCCGCGGCGGCCCCGACGCCGTCGACCGGGGCAAGTGGACCCGGCTGTACTCGTTCCAGCGCTACTCGACCATCGGCGGCGGTTCGACCGAGGTGCAGAAGAACATCATCGCCGACCGGGCCATCAAGCTGCCCGGCCAGACCCGCCTCTCCTGAGGATCCGGTGGGCGGGAGCCGCGACGGGAGGAGCCCGTGCCTCATCGGCGCCGGCCGTCGCACCTGGCGGCCGGACGAGTGCGGACCCGACGGTGCTCCCGAGCCGCTCACCATGTGGGAGGAGGTGGCCCGGCTGGCCGACGGCGACACCGGCGGGTCGCCGTGTTCGGAGCGCTACGAGCGCCTCGACGTCGTCTACTGCCAGGCCTGGCAGTACGACGACCCGGCGGGGCGCCTGGCCGAGCGGCTCGGTGCCCGGCCCGGGCGGTCGGCCTACTCGGGCATCGGCGGCACCGTCCCCCAGACCCTGGTGGCCGATGCGGCGCGCCACATCCTGGGGGGAGACCTCGACCTCGCCCTGGTGGTGGGGGCCGAGGCCCTGGCCACCAAGCGGCGCCTCAAGAAGGAGGATCGCAAGCCCCCCTGGAGCTTCCCGCCGGCGGAGCGGCGCCCCTTCCCGAGGGACGTGCTCCCCCACCCCGGTGAGGTGGCCCACGGGATCTTCGAGGCCTGGCTCACCTTCGCCCTCTTCGAGAACGCCCGCCGGGCCCACGCCGGCGTGGACCTGGCCGCCTACCGGCGGGCGCTGGGCGAGCTGCTCGCCCCCCTGACCGCGGTGGCGGCGGCGAACCCCTATGCCTGGTTCCCGACCTCGCGACCGGTCGAGGAGATCCTCGGGCCCACCCCGGAGAACCGCATGGTGGGCTACCCCTACTCCAAGCTCATGACGGCCATCATGGACGTGGACATGGCGGCGGCGGTGATCGTCGCCAGCGACGCCATGGCCGACTCGCTCGGCGTCCCCCTCGACCGGCGGGTCTACCTCCGGGGGTGGGGCTATGCCGAGGACCCGCCGGCGGTGGCGGGGCGGACGGACCTGTGGCGGTCGGGCGCCATGCGGGCAGCCGCAGCGGCTGCCCTGTCCGGGGCCGGAGCGGCAGTCGACGACGTCGCCCACCTCGACCTGTACTCGTGCTTCGCCAGCTCCGTCGAGTTCGCCCTCGACGCCCTCGGCATCGATCCCGCCGACGCCCGCAGCCCGGGACCCGAGATCGCCCCCGGGCGCTCCGTGTCGGTGACCGGCGGACTCGCCTACCACGGCGGGCCGGGCAGCAACTACATGACCCATTCGCTGGCCACCATGGTGGACGTGCTCCGCCAGGACCCCGGCTCGCTCGGGATGGTGAGCGGGGTCGGCATGCACATGAACAAGCACGCCTTCGGCGTCTACTCGACCGAACCGGAGCGCGCTGGTGCCGCCCGACGACCGCCAGGTCGCCGCACGCGGGGCCATGGAGGAGGCCACCATCGTCGACTCGTTCGAGGGCCCCGCCCAGGTCGCCACCTACTCGGTGGTGCACGGCCGGGACGGCTCGCCCGAATGGGCCGCGCTGGTCTGCGACCTCGCCCGGCGGCGACGGGCCGGCCCGCTGCTACGCCCGGCTCACCGACCCCTCGGCCCTGGCCGAGGCGGAGCGAGCCGAGCTGGTCGGCAGGACCGTCCACCTGGCACCGGCCGGCGGGTCGAACGCCGCCCGGCTCTGACCCGGGGAGCCCGGCTGGCCCGCGGAACGCCGCGGCGCGGGGATCACCCGGGGGGGAACCGGTCCCAGACCCGGTGACCACCGAGGAGGGCGCCGAGCTCGCCGACGACCGTCGCCGGGGTGCCGGTGACCACGCCCGGGCCGTCGAGCGGTAGCCCCGCCCCCTCGAGGACCTCGGTCCCTCTCCCGACGGCGGCGATGGGCTTCGCATGGCGCCATGCCTCGCCGACGAGCTTGGCGATGCGCCCGTCGGTGCCCGATGGCCCGGTGTCGCCCGACGGCCGGGTGTCGCCCGACGGCCCGGTCACGTAGCCGGCCTTGGCGTCGCGGGAGGCGCGGGCGTCGGCTGCGGCCGGTGCCGCACCGGTCAGCACCACGGCGTCGAACTCGATCGAGGCGGCGGTGAGATAGGTGCGCTGGGCGGTGACCCCGTCTCCGAGCTGGCCGCCGTGCGGGGCCACCACGACGGGGACCATCCCCGACTCGTGGAGGGCGCTCCGGAGCTGGCCGAGGCCGGCGAGGTCGCTGGTCTCGTCGGCGACCACCCCGACCTGGCGACCCGACACCGGCCACGATCGACCGACCTGGGACAGGGCGGGGCTCGGCTCCGGCTCGCCGAGGGTCTCGCTCGGTTCGGGGGCGGGCAGTCCGAGGCCCTCGGCCACCTCGGCGCACAGCCGCTCGTCGATGTTGGCCAGGGCGCGCAGCTGGCGCACCCTGATGGCCTCCTCGTGGCACTTGCCGAGCTCGAACGTGTAGGCGGCGATGACGTGCTCCTGCTCGACCGGGCTGAGAGACCCGAAGAACAGCCGGGCCTGGCTGAAGTGGTCGTCGAAGCTGGCCGGCTGCTGACGGACCTTCGACGAGGACGGCACGGGGACCGGGACGTCGATGAAGGCGCCGTCGTCCGAGCCGGCGGTGAACGGGCAGCCGCCGTCCAGCGAATTGGGCCGGTAGGGAGCCGCCCCGGCGTGGACCGCGCCCTGGTGCATGCCGTCGCGGAGCATGTCGTTGACCGGGGCATGGGCCCGGTTGATCGGGATCTGCGCGAAGTTCGGTCCGCCGAGCCGGCTGAGCTGGGTGTCGAGGTAGGAGAAGAGGCGGCCCTGGAGCAGCGCGTCGTTGGTGACGTCGATCCCCGGGACCAGGTGCCCGGGGTGGAACGCCACCTGCTCGGTCTCGGCGAAGTAGTTGACCGGGTTGGCGGTCAGGGCCAGCGTCCCGACCACCCGGACCGGAGCGAGCTCCTCGGGCACGAACTTGGTGGGGTCGAGGAGATCGATGCCCTCGAAGATCTCGTCGGCGTCGTCCGGCATGACCTGGAGCCCGAGGTCCCACCGGGGGCCGGCGCCCGACTCGATGGCGTCGGCCAGGTCGCGTCGGTGGAAGTCCGGGTCGGCCCCGGCGATCAGCTGGGCCTCCTCCCAGGTCAGCGAGTGCACCCCGGCGTGGGGCTTCCAGTGGAACTTCACCAGGGACGTCTCGCCGGCGGCGTTGACGAGCCGGAAGGTGTGGACGCCGAAACCCTCCATCATCCGGAGCGAGCGGGGGATGGCCCGGTCGGACATGTTCCACATGGTGTGGGCCTGCGCCTCGGTGTGGAGGGAGACGAAGTCCCAGAACGTGTCGTGGGCGCTCTGCGCCTGGGGGATCTCGCGGCCGGGCTCCGGCTTGACGGCGTGGACCACGTCGGGGAACTTGATGGCGTCCTGGATGAAGAACACCGGGATGTTGTTCCCGACCAGGTCGAACACGCCCTCCGGCGTGTAGAACTTGGTGGCGAAGCCCCTGGTGTCCCGCACGGTGTCGGCGGAGCCCCGCGAGCCCACCACGGTGGAGAACCGGACGAAGACCGGTGTCCGGGCGCCTTCGGCGAGGAAGGCCGCCCTGGTGAGGCCGGCGGCGGCGCCGTTGGCGGTGAAGACGCCGTGGGCTGCCGCCCCACGGGCGTGCACCGCCCGCTCCGGGATCCGCTCGTGATCGAAATGGGTGATCTTCTCGCGCAGGTGATGGTCCTGCAGCAGGACCGGACCGCGGGCGCCCGCCTTCAGCGAGTGATCGGAATCACCGAGCCGCACCCCCTGGGCCGTGGTGAGGTAGGCGCCCTGCTGCCCGAGGAGCGACGGATCGCCGTCGAGCGGGCGCCCGGTGGCGCTCCGCGGCTCGGGACCCTGCTGGTCGGGCTTGGGCGGCAGCGGGTCGTGGGGCGCGGTCTGCTCCTCGACCTCGGGGGGCTCGACGGCCGGGGCACCCGGGGAGGGGATGTCGTCGGCGCGCGTGGGGCGGTTGGGCATGGGCCAGGCGGCTCCTTCACTCGGGGTTCGGGGTGATACCCGTTGTCGGCGGGGAGTACTCCGGCCGGCTCCCGCTCCGAGCGGCTCCTACGGGCGGAGGAGGATCTTGACCGCGCCGTCCGCCTTCGCCTGGAAGGTCCGGTAGGCGTCGGGTGCCTCGTCGAGCGGCAGTCGGTGGGTGGCGAAGGTGTCCACCCCGAGCGGGTCCTCGTCGGTCAGCAACGGCAGGATGTCCTCCACCCATCGTCGGACGTTCGCCTGGCCCATCCTCAGCTGGATCTGCTTGTCGAACATCTGCAGCATGGGGAGCGGGTCGGTGGCCCCGCCGTAGACGCCCGACACCGAGATGGTCCCCCCGCGGCGCACGAGGTCGATGGCGGTGAGCAGCACCGCCAGGCGGTCGACGCCCGCTCGCTGCATGAGCTTGGAGGCGAGCGCATTGGGCAGCAGGCTGGTCACCTGGTGGGCCGTCTTGGCCACGGGGGACCCGTGCGCCTCCATCCCCACCGCGTCGATGACGGCGTCCGGTCCGCGACCACCGGTGGCGGCGCGGATGGCCGAGCCGAGGTCGTCGACCTCGCTGAGGTCGTAGACCCCGATGCCGTTCGAGCGGGCCCGGGCCAGCCGGTCGGGAACGAGGTCCACGCCGAGCACCGCTTCGACGCCGCGGTGGCGGGCGATGCGGGTGCACATGTCCCCGATCGGCCCGAGCCCGAGCACGACCAGGCTCCCGCCGGGGGGAACGGCGGCGTACTCCACGGCCTGCCAGGCGGTCGGGAGCACGTCCGAGAGGTAGACGAAGCGGTCGTCGGGCGGCCCGGCAGGCACCTTGATGGGCCCGTAGTGGGACTGGGGGACACGGAGCAGCTCGGCTTGTCCCCCGGGGACCTGGCCGTAGAGCTTGGTGTAGCCGAACAGGCTGGCACCGGTGCCGTACTCGCGCACCTGGGTCGTCTCGCACTGGGACTGCAGCCCGTGGACGCACATCCAGCAGGAGCCGCAGGAGATGTTGAAGGGGACCACCACCCGGTCGCCGGGCGACAGGCCCGTCACCTCGGACCCGACCTCCCGCGACGGTCCCGATGGCCTCGTGGCCGAGGACGTCGCCGACGTCGAGGAACGGACCGAGCACCTCGTAGAGGTGGAGGTCCGAGCCGCAGATGCCGGTCGAGCTCACCTCCACGATGGAGTCGGTCGGCTCCTTGATGACCGGATCGGGGACCTCCTCCACCCGGACGTCCCGCCTGCCGTGCCAGGTGACCGCCTTCATGTCCGGGGCGACCGGTGCGTGTCCATGCCCGACCCCTACCCCCGACGAGGCGGGTCGAACCGCCGTAATGCCGTCGCATCGGAGACCAGCGGTAGCTATTGTCTCTGATACGGGCGTCAGCTTCGCCGGCGCCGCTGCCCGGCTGTGGGGAGGGAGAGCGCGATGCGAACCGAGGACCTGATTCTCGTGAGCGTGGACGACCACGTCGTCGAGCCACCGGGACTGTTCGACGGGCGTCTCCCGTCCAGGTACCAGGATCTGGCCCCCAAGCTCGTCCGCAAGGACGACGGCACCGACGTCTGGATCTACGACGGGAACGAGATCCCCAACATCGGGCTCAACGCGGTGGTCGGCCGCCCCCCCGAGGAGTACGGCATCGAGCCCACCTCGCTCGAGGACATGCGCAAGGGGTGCTACGACATCGGTGAGCGGGTCCGGGACATGAACGTCAACGGGGTGCTCGGCTCGATGTGCTTCCCCTCCTTCCCGCAGTTCTGCGGACAGCTGTTCGCCCGCACCGAGGACAAGGACGTGGCGCTCGCCATGCTGCGGGCGTACAACGACTGGCACATCGACAGCTGGTGCGGGGCCGCCCCCGGACGGTTCATCCCCCTCTCCCTCCCGGCCATCTGGGATCCCGAGCTGGCCGCCGAGGAGGTCCGGCGGGTGGCGAGCAAGGGCTGCCACGCCGTCACGTTCTCCGAGAACCCGGAGAAGCTGGGCTGGCCGAGCCTCCACAACGAGCACTGGAACCCCCTGTGGGAGGCCTGCTCGGACGAGGGGACGGTCCTGTGCCTGCACATCGGCTCGTCCTCGCAGGTGGTCATCACCTCGATGGAGGCCCCCATCGACGTCCTCATCACCCTCCAGCCGATGAACGTCGTCCAGGCGGCGGCCGACCTGCTGTGGTCGCCGGTCCTGCGCAAGTACCCCGACCTCCGCTTCGCCCTGTCGGAAGGGGGCATCGGCTGGATCCCCTACTTCCTCGAGCGGGTCGACTACGTGTACCAGCACCACAAGGCCTGGACCGGCCAGGACTTCGGCGACCTCCTGCCGAGCCAGCTGTTCAAGGAGCGGATCATCACCTGCTTCATCGACGACGCCTTCGGCGTGGCCAACCGGCACTACCTCAACATGGACAACATCACCTGGGAGTGCGACTACCCGCACTCCGACTCGACCTGGCCCCAGGCTCCCGAGATCGCCATGAAGTACCTCGAAGGTGTCCCCGACGACGAGGTCGACAAGATCACCCACCTCAACGCCATGCGGCACTTCTCCTACGACCCCTTCAGCGTGCGGCCCCGGGAGCAGTGCACCGTCGCCGCCCTGCGGGCCGAGGCGACCGATGTCGACCTGTCCCTGATGCGCCGGTCCCACGGCTCGGGCGGCGAGCACAAGGGGATCCGCGCCGCCGACCTCGGCAGCATCGGCCGGTCGTCGGGCGACTGACCGGCGCCGGACCCCCAGACCACCGGACCAAGAGCCGCAGACCAAGAGCGGAGCGAGACGGACCGTGCCCATCCACTACCGCGTCGGCGACGACCGTGTCGCCCGGATCACCGTCGACCGTCCCGAGGCGAAGAACGCCATGGACATGGAGCACTTCTTCCAGCTGCGGACGGCCTGGGACCGGTTCGATGACGACGAAGAGGCCTGGGTGGCCATCATCACCGGTGTCGGCGACTCGTTCCTGGTCGGTGCCGACCTGAAGACCTACATCCCCCAGATCACCGAGCACCAGCGCAAGATCACCGCCGGTGAGGTGGCCGACCTCGGCGGCTACCAGCTCGACGACGGGGTCAAGGCGGTGCTGCGCGGGGTGAAGCTCTACAAGCCGGTCATCGCCGCCGTCAACGGCACCTGCGTCGCCGGCGGGATGGAGATGCTCGGCGGCTGCGACATCCGGGTGGCGGCCGACACCGCCACCTTCGGAGTGCTCGAGCCCAAGCGGGGCCTCTTCGCCGGCGGGGGCACCACGGTCCGGTTGCCCCGCCAGATCCCCTTCCCCGCCGCCATGGAGTTCCTCCTCTGCGCCGACCGGGTCGACGCGGCACGGGCTTTCGAGATGGGCCTGCTCAACGAAGTCACCGCGCCGGAGCGTCTCATGGAGCGGGCCGACGACTACGCCGCCCGGATCACCGCCAACGGACCGCTCGCCGTCCGCAAGACCAAGGAGTCGGTGCTGCGGGGACTGGCCACCGACATGCGCGAGGCCTACCGCATCGAATCGGAGCTGGCCGGCGAGGTCTTCAGCAGCGAGGACGCCAAGGAAGGGCCCCGGGCCTTCGCCGAGAAGCGCCCCCCGGTGTGGGTGGGCCGCTAGCCGTGGGCATGCTCGAGGGCCGGGTGGCCGTCGTGACCGGGGCGGGGCGGGGCATCGGGCGCCAGGTGGCGCTGTGCCTGGCCTCCGAGGGCGCCAAGGTGGTGGTCAACGACATCGGGGTGGGCCTCGACGGGCGGGGCGGCGAGGGCAGGAGCGATCCGGCGACCCAGGTCCGCGACGAGATCGAGGGCGCCGGCGGCCAGGCCATCGTGAGCCACGACTCGGTGAGCGACTTCGCCGCCGCCGGGCGCCTCGCCGACACGGCCGTCGACGCCTACGGGTGCATCGACATCCTGGTGAACAACGCCGGGATCGTGCGGGACCGGTCCTTTCTCAAGATGACCGAGGAGGACTACGACTCGGTGGTGGCCGTCCACCAGAAGGGCACGTTCAACGCCACCCGCCAGGCCGCCCCCTACATGAAGGAGCGCGGCTACGGGCGCATCGTGAACATGACCTCGTCGGCCGGCCTCCGGGGCAACTTCGGGCAGACCAACTACGGGGCGGCCAAGGCGGCGATCATGGGGATGACCTTCGTCTGGGCCGTCGAGCTCAACAAGTACGGGATCACGGTGAACGCCGTCGCCCCGTCCGGCTTCACCCGGATGACCGAGGGGCTGTACCGGGGCGAGGAGCCCCCCGCCGACGAGGACCCGGCGCTCAACGCGCCGCTGGTGGCGTTCCTGGCGTCGGAGGAGGCGTCCTTCGTCAACGGCCAGGTGCTCGGCCGGACCGGCTACGCCTACACGTTGTTCCAGACGCCGCGCCAGGTGGCCGCCATGTGGCAGGAGGGCGGCTGGACCCCGGCGGGGGTGGCAGCCCACTTCCACGAGGTGCTCGGCCAGCACCTGCAGCCGGTGGGGATGCCGAGCCATCCCCTGCTCGGCAAGCGCGACTGACGTCCGGGGGCGCCGGCGGGGTCAGCCGGGTCCGGATGCCGGTTCGGGCCCCGCCGACCTCAGGCCTCCGTGAACCGGGCCTGCAGCTCGTGCTTGAGCACCTTGCCGGCCGGGTTGCGCGGCAGCTGGTCGACGAACTCCCACCGACGGGGCACCTTGTAGGCCGCCAGCGTCTCGAGGCAATGGGTGCGGAGGGCCTCGGCGTCGGCCCCGGCCCCGGGCCGCCGCACCACCACGGCGGCCAGGTCCTCGCCCAGCACGTCGTGGGGCACCCCGATCACCGCCACCTCCGCCACCCCCGGGTGGGAGGCGATGGCGTACTCGACGTCGACGGCGTAGATGTTGCTCCCGCCCCGGATGATGACGTCCTTGGCCCGGCCGCCGATGTAGAGGTAGCCGTCGTCGTCGAGGCGGCCGATGTCGCCGGTGCGCAGCCAGCCGTCCACCCAGGTCTCGGCGGTGGCCTCGGGGTCCTCGAAGTACTCGCGCTGGCGGCCCGGGATCCGCAGCTCGATCTCGCCGTACTCCCCGACGGGGACCTCGCCGCCCTCGGGGTCGACGCAGCGGACCTCGGCGGGCGGGAGGGGCTTGCCCACCGAACCGGGCCGGCGGACGGCCTCACCTTGGGGCATCAGGCAGTAGACCGACCCGGCCTCGGACATGCCGTAGTTGTTGGACACGATGGCATCGGGCATGCGGGCCTGGAGCCGGTCGATCGCCGAGGGGGCGAGCGGGGCGCTCCCGACCGAGCAGAGCTTGACGGACGAGAAGTCGACCTGGTCGAAGCGAGGGTGGCCGATGAGGAGCTGGACCATGGCCGGCACGAGGAAGACCGCCTCGGGCCCCTCGGACTCGACGAAGTCGAGCCAGCGGTCGGCGTCGAACCCGGGTTGGTACACGCACGTCATGCCGAGCTTCATCGGGGCATAGACGAAGGCCAGGCCGGCGAAGGTGGTCAGGGGGCTGGCATGGAGCCAGAGGCCTCCGCCCCACACCGGCGGCCCGTTGGGGACGGTCGAGGCGTTGACGTGGCGGACCGCCACCCCCTTCGGGCGCCCGGTGGTGCCCGAGGTGAACATGATGTCGGCGAGGTCCTCGGGCTCGACGGGCACCTGGAACGGGGTCGGGTCCGGATCGAGCGCTTTGTCCCAGGGCACCCGGCGCGGGCCGACCTCCGCCGTCCGGCGCGACGACGCGCCCGACGGTTCGACGGGTCCGGGGACGACCGGGTCGACCGGGTCCACCGAGGCATCGACCACCCAGCGGAGGACCGGCATCGGCGGCGACTCCCGGTCCGGCGCCCCGAGCGCGCCGGCGACCCTCGGTCCGTCGGCGACCATGGCCACCGCCCCGGCGTGGTCGACCATCCGGGTCACCTCGGCAGGGGCCAACCGCGGGTCGAGGGGGACCGCCACCGCCCCCGCCTTGTGGATGGCGGCGTAGGCCACGACCCAGCGGAGGGCGTTGGCCACCTCCAGCTGGATCGCCACCCGGTCGCCGTGCGCCACGCCGAGGGCGGCGAGCCTCCGGGCCAGGCGGCTGGCGTCACCGGCCCAGTCGGCGAAGGTGAGCCGTCCTCCTCCGAGCACCCGGAAGCCGGTCTCGTCGGGGTACCGCTCGGCCATGGTCGCCAGCTGGGCGACCTGGGCGACCGACCGCTCCGCGCCGCCAGTCACTGGGGTTCCACCTGTCTGGTCCTTTCCGCTGATGGCCGGCGGACCGGTTCGAACGGCGGTTGCAGCCGCTCCACGTCAGCCCAGTGCCCGGCGTAGGAACCCGACCATACCAATGGCGGTCAGGACCAGAAGCGAGCCGATCGCCACCACAAAGCAGATCCAGGTCTGCATGTGGGGCACCCCGGGCGCCATCAGGCCCCGCAGCCCCTCGCTCACGTACGTCATCGGATTGAGGGCGGAGAGCACCTGGAACCACCGGATCCCCGACAACGACGGCCACGGGTACTGGCTGGAGCCGGTGAACAACAGCGGTGTGAGCACGAGGGCGAAGGTGACGTTGATCCGGTTCGGGGAGACGAACGTCCCGAGCACCATGCCCATGGCCGCGCCGAGCAGGGCGCCGAGCACGGTCATGGCGACCACTCCCCCGGCGGCGCCGGCGCTCCAGGGAATCGAGCCGAGCAGCCAGACGCCGATCGGGAACATCACGGCGGCGGCGATGGTGCCCCGCATGGCGGAGAACACCACCTTCTCGAGAGCTACCGCCCCGATGGGGAGCGGCGCCAGCAGTCGGTCCTCGATCTCGTTGCTGTAGGAGAACTCGATCACCAGGGGGAGGGCGGTGGACTGCAACCCGGTGAGCACGGCGGCCAGGGCCACCAGCCCGGGGAAGAGCACGTCCACGTAGCCGGGCCGGGCGTACCCCAGCTGGGTGAGGACCTTGCCGAACACGAACAGCAGGAACAGCGGTTGGAGGATCACCTGGGCCAGAAAGACGGGGAACTCCCGTCCGGTGACGTACAGGTCGCGGCGCAAGATGGCGAGCGCGGTCCGCCACGGGCTCCAGGGTCGCCGACGGTCGGCAGCGAGCGGATGTGGGTTCCCGCCCGGACCGCCGGTCACCGCAACGACCTCCCCGTCAGGTGGATGAACACGTCCTCGAGGGTCGGCTCGCCCAGGCGGACGTCGACCAGGCGCGCCCCGACGGCCTCGACCCGCTGGGCCACCGCCGCCACCAGCGAGGTCGGGTCGGCCTGGACGTAGACCCGGAAGCGCCAGCCGTCCTCGGCGGGGTCGTCGAGCTCCTCGACCCGGTCGGCGGGGGGCATGGCGGACAGGGCGTCCTGGACGGTGGAGGGCTCGGTGGCCCTGACCGGCTCGATCAGGCAGTCGAGCGTGCGCTCGCCGGCCATGTCCCGGACCAGTGCGGCCGGGGTGTCGAGTGCCAGCAGCTTGCCGTGGTCGATGATGGCCACCCGGTTGCTCAAGGTGGCCGCCTCGTCCATGTCGTGGGTGGTGATGACGACCGTCGTCCCCGACGAGCGGAGCTCGCCCACGCGGTCCCACATGAACAGGCGGGCCGCCGGGTCGAGACCGGTCGACGGCTCGTCGAGGAAGAGCACGGCCGGGTCGTGCATGAGGGCCCGGGCGATCATCATCCGCTGGATCTGACCACCGGAGAAGTCGTCCGGCTTCCCGTCCTGGCGGTCGTCCAGACCGAACTGGGCGAGCAGCGTCGCAGCACGCGACCGCCGCGCCGATCGGGGCACACCGTGGTAGCTGGCATGGAAGAGCAGGTTCTGGCGCACCGACAGGGACCGGTCGAGATTGTTCTGCTGGGGCACCACCCCGAGGATCCGCCGGGCGCCGACCGGGTCGACCGCCACGTCGATGCCGGCCACCCGGGCCTGGCCGGCCGTCGGCCGGATGCGGGTGGTGAGGATCCCGATGGTGGTCGTCTTGCCCGCTCCGTTCGGGCCGAGGAAGCCGAACACCTCGCCGCGCCGGACCGAGAAGCTCACGCCGCCCACCGAGTCGACCGGCGCCCTCGGGTAGCGCTTGACGAGGTCGACGACTTCGACGGCCACGTCCCGATCGCTGCTGTCGACCACCATCGCACCGTCTCTCGTGCCGCCCGGGGGATGCCCGCCCGGGTGGCGCGATCGCGGTGTTCCGGCTCCCGGGGTGGGAGGACCGGGCGCCGGGGCGCCCACCGCCTCGATCTCGTGCCAGCCGCGACCCCTGTGCCGCGGACCCTGACATGGATATCATACAAAGCGCGCCGGGCTCCGCGTCGATTACGTTTCGGCAGGGCCCGGTACCGCTGGGGGGCTGCGAAGGCAAGATCAGGTCAGCAGCCCGACGAGGTTGCACCGAACATTGGGGGATGCATGCGAGACCGCTGCGGAGGTTCAACCGTCCGATTCGGCGCCATCTTCGGGACGGTGCTCGTCGCCGCCGGCTTGCTGGCCAGCTGCTCGAGCAACTCGTCGAGCTCGACCACCTCGACGACGTCGTCCACCAAGTCGACCGGCACGCCGCCCACGGTCAGCGGATCGGCCGCTCCCGGCGTGACGTCCACCCAGGTGAGCGTGGGCGCCATCGCCTCGCTCACCGGTGCTCTTTCGGCCGACTTCGGCGCCTTCGTCCCCGGGATCGAGGCCTACCTCAACACGGTCAACGCCCAGGGCGGTGTCAACGGGCGCAAGATCGTCCTCACCCAGAAGCTCGACGACGCCGGTACCTCCTTCGCCCAGCTGTCCCACACCCTGATCCAGCAGGACAACGTCTTCGCCGCCTTCATCTCGACCTTCTTCTTCACGCCGGGACTGTTCGTCCAGACCAAGACGCCCACCTTCGGCTACAACGTGAGCGGGAACTGGACCCCGGCGCCCAACCTGTTCGGTGCCGGTGGCTCGACCCAGGACTACAACTACGGTGCACCCCCCGTTGCCTACCTGATGAAGCAGCTCCACGCCACCAAGGCGGCCGTCATCAGTTACGGACCGACCATCACGTCGTCCTACGACGCCTGCCACACCGACGCCCAGAAGCTCCAAGCCGGGGGGATCGACGTGGCCTACACCAATCTCTCCGAATCGCTCGGTGGCGACTACACCCCCGCCGTGCAGCGGATGCAGCAGGTCGGGGCCGACTTCGTGCTCACCTGCATGCAGAGCTCGGACAACATCACCCTGGCCCGGGCCATCAAGCAGTACGGCCTCAACGCGCACCAGCTGTGGCTCAACGGCTACGACAACAGCCTCCTCAACCAGTACAGCGACCTCATGCAGAACGTGTACTTCAACACCAACGGCAACGTGCCCTTCCAGGTGACCACGGCCTATCCCGGCAAGTACCCGGGCATGGCCCAGTACCTACAGGTCATGAACCAATTGGCTCCGAACAACGCATATGACCTCACGGCCCTGCAGGGGTGGCAGTCGGCGGCCCTGCTGGTCCAGGGGATCAAGAACGTCCAGAAGGCCGGGCTGCCCCTCACCCAGGCCAACGTGATCAACCAGATCAACCAGCTCACCGACTTCACCGCCAGCGGGATTTCGTCCGTGACGAACTGGACGACCGGCCATTCGCCGGTGAACCTGACCTTCCCGACCTGCTCGGCCTTCGTGAAGGTGAGCGGCACCCACTGGGTTCCGGCGGTGGCCAAGGCCCCCCAGACGTTCGTCTGCTTCAACAAGAACGTCAACCTCAAGGACCCGGCACTCGCCACCCCGCCGCCTGGGACCCCCGGCACGTGACCGGTAACGCCGCTAGCGACGCACCGGGCGCCCGGTCGGGGCCCGGTCCGGGCGACCGGGCATAGGAGGGCCGGGACGTGCAGCACTTCCTCGGCTTCGCCATCCCCGGGGTCCCCTACGGCTGCACCTACGCCATCGTGGCGGTCAGCCTGGTGCTCACCTACCAGGCGACCGGCGTGTTCAACTTCGCCTTCGGAGCCCAGGCCTACACCTCGGCCTACTTCTACACCAAGTTCGTCCAGAACGACCACATGCCGATCTGGCTGGCCTTCTTCCTGTCGGTGGTGATCCTCGCCCCGGCCCTCGGACTGCTCTTCGACCGGTTGCTGTTCCGCAAGATCCCCAACACCAACACCACCGCCAAGCTGGTCATGGGGATCAGCCTGTTCGTCGGCATACCCGCCCTGCTGCCGGTGCTCTTCGGCAACCAGAACCAGTTCAACTCGCCGAGCATCCTCTTCGACCCCAACACGGTCTACTTCCGGGTGGTCAACCAGCCGATCAACGGCATCTACATGAGCTCGCTGGTCCTCACCGCGGCGGTGCTCGTCGCCCTGGTGGTCCTCATGCGCGGCACCAACCTCGGTCTCCAGATGCGCGGGGCGGTCGAGAGCCGCCGGCTGGTCTCCCTCGACGGGGTCAATTCCGGCGCGGTGGTGGCGGTCGCCTGGGCCATCTCGAGCTTCCTCGCCGGGCTCGCCGGGGTGATGCTCGCCCCCATCTACGGGCAGCTCCAGTTCCAGGACTACGCCACCCTGGTGGTGGCCGCCTTCGCCGCCGCGGCCTGGGCCTCCCTCCGGTCGCTGCCCATCGCCGCCCTGGTCGGGATCCTCATGGGGGTCGCCGACACTCTCCTCCAGGGCTACCTGCCGGCCTCGAGCACGTGGTCGGCGGCGGCCATCCCGTCGCTGCCGTTCATCGTGCTGGCGGGCGCCCTGCTGCTTCTGCCCGGCATGCGGAGCCTCGACGACTCGAGGGACCCGCTGGCCTCGGTCGACCCGCCGCTCCCGCCCACCACGGCCGCCATGCGGGCCCCGCAGATGAGCCGGTTCATCCGGCCCGCCTGGTACGTGCTGCTGGCCGCCTTCTGCCTGTCCATGCTGACCTGGATCCCGGCCACCTGGGAGAGCGTGTTCAACGCCGGCCTGGCCTACTCGACCATCTTCTTGTCCATCACCCTCATCACCGGCATGGGCGGCCAGCTCTCGCTCTGCCAGGCGACGCTCGCCGGGGTGGGCGCCTTCACGGCGGCCCAGCTGGCCAACCACATCGGCCTCAACCTCCTCGCCGGGGCGGTGGTGGGAGCCGTGGCGGCGGCGGTGGTGGCCGTGGTGCTGGCCCTGGCCTCGCTCCGGCTGAAGGGTCTCGGTCTGGCGCTGATGACCATCGCCGCCGCCCTGTTCTTCGACAATTCGGTGTTCACCCAGAGCTCGATCAGCAACGGCCAGGCCCTCAGCGTGCAGCCCAAATGGCTCGGGCTCGGGATCTTCAACCCCAACGGCCACGCCCTGTTCGTCCTCTTGATCATCGTGCTGGTGATCTGCACCATCGGGGTGCTGCTGGTCCGGACCGGCACCACGGGCCAGTACCTGTCGGCGATGCGGGGCAGCGAGACGGCGGCTGCCGGGCTCGGCATCAACCTCACCTGGCAACGGGTGCTCATCTTCGCCCTGTCCGGACTGGTGGCCGGCGTCGGGGGGACGATGCTCATCATCCAGCAGCAGACGGTCAACCCCAACACCGTTCAACTACCAGTTCTCCCTGGTGTTCGTGGTCATCGTGGTCACCACCGGGGTGAGCACGGTCGAAGGTGCCATCAACGCCGGCATCGCCTTCGTCGTCATCCAACAGATCCTCACCTACCTGCCCGCCCGGCTGGGCGGCGAGAGCCTGGTCATCGTGCTGTTCGCCTTCGGTGCGCTCCAGTACGCCAACCACCCCGAGGGGATCCTCGAGTTCCAGAAGCGCCGCTGGACGCTCCGGTTCGAGCGCCTGCTGTTCGGCGACCGGGACGCCTCGGCGCCGATGTCGCTCGGTCCGCCGGCGACCGCCGCCTCGGGATCGGGCGCCGCACCGTCGGCCGTCGGCCAGGTCACCGCCGACCTCTCCGCCGCCGATCGCCCCGGTGGGAGCCGACCGTGAACAACGGGTCGCGGGCCGGTTCCGAGCTCCTCGATCCGGCGGTGCCGGCCGACGGCCCCCTGCTCGAAGTGACCGACGTCTCCAAGTCCTTCGGGGGCATCGCCGCGGTCAGCAACATGAGCCTGACGGTGTCCGCCGGCGAGAGCGTGGGCCTGGTCGGCCCGAACGGGGCGGGCAAGACCACGCTCTTCAATTGCATCTGCGGCCAGCTGCGTCCCGAGCGGGGACGGGTCCGGCTCTCGGGCTCGGCCCTCGACGGCCTCGCCGTCTACCAGCGCGCCCGGCTCGGGATCGGACGGACCTACCAGCGGGTCGAGGTCTTCCCCGACATGACGGTGCGCCAGCACCTCCTCGTCGCCGAGCGCGGCTCGCCGCGGCGACGGCCGCTTGTGGAAGGACCTCTGCCGCATGAGCCGGCCGGCCCCCGACGAGCTCGCCAAGGTGGCCGAGGTGCTCGAGCTCATCGGCATCGCCGACCGGGGCGACACCCCGGTGAGCGCCCTCGGCCTCGGGTCCTGCCGGCTGGTCGAGCTGGCCCGGGCCCTGGTCGGCGAACCCGGTGCTCTTGCTGGCCGACGAGCCCTCGTCGGGGCTCGACGTCCAGGAGACCAAGGAGCTGGGCAACGTGCTGCGCATGCTGCAGCGCGAGCGCGGCATGGCCGTCCTCCTCGTCGAGCACGACCTCACCATGGTCGGGGCGGTGGTCGACCGCACGATCGTGATGGACCTCGGGTGCCTGGTGGCCGAAGGCACCTTCGACCAGGTGATGGCCGATCCCCGGGTCCGCGACGCCTATCTGGGGACGAGCGCATGATCGGCAGCGGGCACCTGACCGGGGCGGACCCGTGATCGGCGTCGACGACACCGGCAGCTCCAACGGGAACCGGCCCGAAGCCGGTGCCCCGCCCGCCCTCGAGGTCGACCACGTGAGCGCCGCCTACGGTCCCTACCGGGCGCTCTTCGACATCTCCTTTTCGGTGCCGGCCGGCAGCGTCACCGCCCTGATCGGCTCGAACGGTGCCGGCAAGTCGACCGTCGCCCGGGTGATCAGCGGGCTGATGCCGAGCACCGCCGGATCGATCCGGATCGACGGCAAGGACGTCACCGGGCAGCCCGCCTACCGCATCGCCCGCACCGGCATGGCCCACGTCCCCGAAGGGCGCGGCATCTTCGCCAACCTGACCGTCGAGGAGAACCTCGTCCTGGCGTTCCGTCAGCGGCTGGGACGGCGCCAGGTGGCCGATTCCCTGGCTCGGGCCTACGAGGGCTTCCCGATCCTCGGCGAACGCCGCAAGCAGCGCGGCGGCAACCTCTCGGGAGGTCAACAGCGGATCCTGTCGCTGGCCAAGGTGCTGGTGGCCCCCCCGAAGCTCCTGGTGGCCGACGAGCTCTCGCTCGGTCTCGCGCCCGTCGTGATCGAGACGGTCTACGAGGGGCTGCGCAAGATCAACTCGGCGGGTACGGCCCTCCTGGTCGTCGAGCAACAGGTCGAGCGGGTCATCGAGCTGGCGGGCGAGGCGGTCATCCTCGAGCACGGCACGGTCGCCTATGCCGGGCCGGCCGGCGGGGCCAAGCAGGCCATGGAGCAGATCCTGGCCAGCCGGACCGTCGGATCGGTCTCTGCACCCGACTGACCGACGGACGGCCGACCGCGTCGTGGCCACCCACCCGGACACCGCCCCCGGCGACCAGCCACCCCGCCCGGTGCCGGTCCCCTCCCCGGGGGCCGAGGGCGCCGTCGGTGAACCCGCCAGCAAGCGGGCGCTGCGGAGCCAGGGCAAAGAGACCATGCGCCGGCTTCTCGACGCCGCCATGGAGGCCATCGACGAACGGGGATACCACAGCACCCGGGTGAAGGACGTGGTCGACATCGCCAACACCTCGCACGGCACCTTCTACCTGTACTTCTCGAACAAGGAGGACCTGGTGCGGGCCCTCACCATCGAGGCCACCTCGGAGGCGTCGCGCCTGTACGGAGCGGTCACCGAGGCGGGCAACGCCCTCGACATCGAGAGCTGGGACAGCCTCCGCCAGTGGATCGGCGACTACTCGGGACTCTGGTCCCGCTACGCCCCCCTCTTCCGGTCGTGGATCGACCTCGCCAGCGTCGACCGTGCCGTCGTGGACCAGACGCGGGCGATGATCGCCGCCCACATCGACGCCATGGCGGCCCGGATCTCGTCGTCGGGCCCGACGGGCGACCTCGACCCGGCCGTGGCCGGACTGGCGGTCATCGCCATGCTCGACCGTTTCCACCTGATGTCGGAGTTCATGGGCACCCCGGTCGACGACGGGGCGCTCGACACGCTCACCACGATGGTGCACCGTGCCCTGTTCCCCCCGGGCTCGACGGAGTGCCCTCCTAGTACGGGCCGGACCCGACGGTCGGACCGGGGACCGGAGGGCCGCGCGGCCGCCTCCCGTCGCGGCATCCGGCGCCGTCAGGCGAGGACGACGTCGACCGACCTTCCCGCCGCCGACAGGTCGACGCAGTCGTTGTCCTCGCGATAGCGCAGCCCCTGGACGTTGAAGAGCTGGACCGACCCGGCCCCGACCGGATAGGGGCCCCAGTGCCAGGTGCCACGGTGGAGGACGATCGGCGAGAGCACCGGGATGGCGAAGGCGCGGATGCCGGCCGCCCCCCGGTCCGAAGCGGGGTCCTCGCCGGCCGGGGCGACCACGATCACTGCCGGGTGGTCCATGGCCATCAGCGCCTGGGTGTGGGTGGCGTGCCGGAACAGCACCTCGCACCGGAGCCCGCCGGGCACGGCGGGAACCTCGTCCAGGTCATGGCCGATGAGGTTGACGTGGACATCGCCCCACTCGAAGGCCAACCGCTCCCGGCCGTCGGAGGGATCGGTGTCGGCCACCGGCAGCCACCCGAACGGAGCCCACGCCTCGGGGGTCAGTGCCGCCGGCCGGATGCGGACGGTCGTCGTCTCCATGCGCCCTCCTCCCTCGACCCGGGCGCCGCCACCGGGACGCCCGGTCCAGACCTGACCTGACTATCCTGAGCCCGGCAGCTGCGCCAGTGCCCGGGACGGACCGGGCTGGATCCTAGCGAGCGGAGGATGAACCCGGCCATGACCATGGACGTCCGCAACATCGAGGATCGGGCACCCGTCGTCGAGCACAACGGGACCGTCCCGGTCTGGTGGATGGTCGACCCCCGCGAACTGCGCGACGCCACCAACGGAGGCTTCCTCGAGCTGGTGAACGAATTCGAGGTTCCCGGCGGTGGAAGGGTCGAGCCCCACTCCCATCCGACCCACGAGTTCTACTACGTGCTCCGGGGCCGGGGGATCATGACCGTCGGCGACGAGGACCGGCCCGTCGCCCAGGGCGACCTGGTCTACATCCCCCCTGACGCCGTGCACAGCCTCCGTCCGGTGAGCGCCCACGCCGGCATCCACTGCTTCTGCTTCGCCATCGGGACCCCGGACGCCGGTCCCATCGACTACACCCACCACTGAGTGGCCCGCGTCCTGGTCACCCGTCCCCTGCCCGGGGGCTGGACCGACCCGCTGATCGCCGCCGGCCACGAGATCGTGGAGATCGGAGACCCCGATGCGGAGCTCGCCGAGCTCGTGGGGGACGTCGACGGGATGCTGTGCATGCTCACCGACCGCGTCGATGCCGGTGTGCTGCGGGCCGGAGCGGCCGGAGCGCTGCGGGTGGTCAGCGTGGCCGCCGTGGGCTACGACAACATCGACGTGGCGGTGGCGGACCAACTGGGCATCGCCGTCTGCAACACCCCCGGCATCCTCGACGAGACCACGGCGGACCTCGCCTTCCTGCTCGTCCTGGCCGCCGGGCGCCTGGCGTCGGGGGCGGAGTCCGATCTGCGGGCGGGTCGCTGGGAGGGGTGGGGCATCACCGACCACCTCGGCCGGGACGTCCACGGCACCTGTCTCGGGCTGGTCGGCTACGGGCGGATCGGCCAGGCGGTGGCGCGCCGGGCCGCCGGCTTCGGCATGGAGGTCCTCCACCACGCCCGCACGGACACCGGCGAGCCCGGTTACGTCGCCGCGCTCCCCGACCTGCTGGTCCGGGCCGACACGGTGAGCCTGCACGTGCCGCTCACGCCGTCCACCCGACACCTCATCGGGGCCGCCGAGCTGGCCCTCATGAAGCCGACCGCCGTGCTGGTCAACACGGCCCGGGGCGCGGTGGTCGACGAGGTGGCGCTGGCCGGCGCTCTCGAACGGGGCGAGCTCTTCGCTGCCGGGCTCGACGTCTACTCCGGGGAGCCGGGCATCGATCCCGCGCTCCTCGCCGCTCCCCGCACCGTCCTGCTGCCCCACATCGGGAGCGCGACCATCGAGACCCGGACAGCCATGGCCCATCTGGCCTGCCATGCCATCTGCGACGTGCTGGCGGGGGTCACCCCCCCTCACCTGGTGCACGGCTGACCGCCGCGGTGTCGAGGCCGAGCAGCTCGATGGTGGTCGCACCGCTGCGCAGCTCCTCGAAGTAGCTCTGCTCCCTGGCCGACCGGGCGCGCCCCGCGGTGAGCACCGCGGCCAGCGCATCGCCTGGCACGACGGCGACACCGTCTGCGTCCCCGACCACCCAGTCCCCCACCTCGACCCGGACCCCGGCCACGGTGGCGGGGAGCCCGACCGAGCCCCGCTCCCGCTTCGTCGCCCCGGGCAGGGCGACCCCCGAGGAGAACACCGGGAACCCGAGGGACCCGAGCGCCGCCACGTCGCGGACGCCGCCGTCGATCACCAGACCGGCCAGGCCGCGCGCCTGGGCGGCGGTGGTCAGCACCTCGCCCCAGTAGCCCCGGGCGGCAACGGCCCCCACGTCGACCACGAGGGCCGCACCCGGGGGTGCCTCGGCGACCGCCACATGGACGGCCAGGTTGTCACCCGGAGTGCACCGCACCGGAAAGGCGGGGGCCGACAGCGAGGCGCCCGACCACGCTGCCCGGATCCGCCCCGGCATCGTCCGGGCGCCGCTCTCGCCCAGGGTGGCCGTGCCGAGCATCCGGAGCTCGGCGGACAGCGCCGCCGGCTCCTGTCGAGGGTCCTGCGCGTCGTCACCCATGGTCCCGTCCCTCCCCGTCAGGCGTCGCCGACGGCGACCGCCACTTCGATCTCGACGGCCCCACCCCGCGGCAGCGAGGCGACTCCGACGGCCGAGCGGGTGTGGCGTCCGTGCTCGCCGAAGACGTCGGCCAGCACCCGGCTGGCGCCGTCGACGACCGCCGGCTGCTGGTGGAAGCCCGGGTCGGACGCCACGTACCCGGTGACCCACAGGACCCGCTCCACCCGGTCGAGCGACCCGAGCGCGACCTCGAGGACGGCGAGGGCGTTGAGGGCGCACACGGCGGCGGCGGCGGTCCCCTCCTCGACCGACACCGTCCGGCCGAGCACCCCGGAGCACACGAGCGTTCCCTCGATGCGGGGCAACTGGCCCGAGGTCCGGGCCACGCCGCCGTGCACCACCACCGCCTCGAGGGGATCGTGGGGAGGATGGGGGCCGTGCAGCTCGAGCCCGAGCACGGCCAGGCGGTCCCGGATGCGGCCGGCCGTCATGCCCGGTCGGGAGCGGCCGCGCCGGCGGGAAGGTTCCTGTGGCGTTCCACGGCAGAGTCCATCGGCATCCTCGGGCTGGGGTCTCGGTCCGGGTCCCCGGGCCGGTCCCAGGGGCTGGGGTCTCGGGCCGGGTAGCTCGGATCTGGTCCCGACCGGCTCGGCTCGGGCGGCGGTCATGCTACTGCCGCCCGCGGGTCGTGGCGCGGGGCGACGGGGACCGGTCCGGCACCGGTGCGAGCGGCCGGGCGGGGAGCGGCCATCGACGTTGTCTTGCCCGAAGTGAGAGTTTCGGCCATGCTTCCCCGGTTCCGTCGCACGACCGACGGGCACGGCCGCTCTGACTCGGACACGGGAGGACACACCATGGGAATGCTGGACGGCAAGGTGGCGATCGTCACCGGTGCGGGCCGGGGCATCGGGCGCGAGGAGGCCCTGTTGATGGCGTCCGAGGGGGCCAAGGTGATCGTCAACGACGTCGGTGCGTCACTCGAGGGCCAGGGCGGCGACAAGCACCCCGCCGAGGAGGTCGTCGACCTCATCAAGTCGGGCGGCAGCGAGGGCGCGGTCAACGCCTCCGACGTGAGCTCGTGGCAGGGGGCCAAGGAGCTCGTCGACCAGGCGGTGGACACCTTCGGGCAGCTCGACATCCTGGTCAACAACGCCGGCATCCTCCGCGACAAGATGAGCTTCAACATGGAGGAGTCGGACTGGGACGACGTCATCCGCGTCCACCTGAAGGGCCACTTCGCCCCTTCCCACCATGCCGCCGTCTACTGGCGGTCGCGGGCCAAGGCGGGCGAGGCGGTCAGTGGGCGCATCGTGAACACCTCGTCGGAGGCGGGCCTGTTCGGCAACGCCGGACAGGCCAACTACGCGGCGGCCAAGGGAGGCATCGCCTCGCTCACCTGGGTGCTGGCCCGCGAGCTCGAGCGCTACGGGGTGACGGTCAACTCCATCTCGCCCCGCGCCCGCACCCGGATGACCGAGAACCTGTTCGGGGACATGTTCCAGGCGGGCGAGGGCTTCGACAAGTTCGACCCGCGCAACGTCGCCCAGCTGGTCGCCTTCCTGGTCTCGGACGAGGCCTCGGACATCAGCGGGCAGAACTTCGTCGTCTACGGCGGGGACATCTGGGTCATGGGCGGCCACCACGTGGTGGGCGAGGTGCACCGCGAATCGATGTGGTCGCCGAAGGAGCTGGCCGAAGCCAAGGGCGAGCTGTTCAAGGGGATCTCCTCGGGGGTGCCCCCCTTCAGCATCGCCTAGGCGATCGCCGAGGCGCCGTCCCCCGCCGGCCGGTCAGGACCGGGACGGTACCACCGCAGTGGCCTCCCCGACCACCTTCTCCTCGCCCTCGGCGTTCTGGAGCCGCACGTCGAAGTCGACCAGGTTCTCCCCGTCGACGACGCGCTTGCCGGTCACGACGACCGAGGTGCGCAGCTCCTCGTCGGGCCAGGTCTGCTTGGCGAAGCGGGCCCGGAACCGGCGAACGTTCCCGGGACCGACGTAGTCGGTGATGGCCGATCCGAGCAGGCCCATCGAGAACATCCCGTGCCCGAACACGCTCGGCTGGCCGGCCGCCTGTGCCTGCACCTCGTCGTGGTGCATCGGGTTGAAGTCGCCCGAGGCGCCGGCGTACCGGACCAGGTCGGTGCGGGTCAGGCGGTGCGACCGGGCCGGGGCCTCGTCTCCCTCGGCCACGTCTTCGAAGTAGAGCACGTTGTCACTCACCGATCTGGTCTCCTCCGGTCCGGCACGGCACCGAGATAGTGCCACAGCCGAGGGCCCGCCGCCCCCGGACCCGGACCGCCGCCGGGTCCGGGCCGGACCCGGTCACCAGCCCCGGAACACCGGCTGACGGCGCTCGGCGAAGGCCTCCAGGCCCTCGCGGCAATCAGCGGTGGCGGTCACGAGCTCCTGGGCCACCGATTCCTCCCAGAGCGCGGTGGCCCGGTCGGTGTCGAGCGACCGGTTGGCGAGGTGCTTGGCCATCCCGATGGCCTTGGTCGGGCCCGAGGCCAGGCGGCGCGCCCAGTCGCCGGCCTCGGCCACCAGCTCGCCGGCACCGACCACCCGGTTGACCAGGCCCAGTCGCTCGGCTTCCCGTGCGGGGACCTCGTCGCCGAAGAAGCAGAGCTCTTTGGCCCGCTGGGGCCCGATCAATCGGGTGAGCAGGTAGACGGCACCGGCGTCGGGCGCGATGCCCCGCCGCACGAACACGGCGATGAACGAGGCCCGGTCGGAGGCGAGCACCAGGTCGCAGGCCAGCGCCAGGGCGAGCCCCCGCCGGCGGCGGTGGCGTTGACCGCGGCGACCACCGGTTTCTCGCAGTCCAGCACGGCGGTGATGAGGCGTTGCCAGCCCGAACGGATCATGCGGGCCGCGTCCCCGACGGCGCGCTCGGGGGCGCCTTCGGGCCGGGGCGGCCCCGGCGGTGGCGAACGCAGGTCGGCACCGGTGCAGAAGCCCCGCTCGCCGTGCCCGGTGAGCACCACCGCCCGGACGGCCAGATCGGCCGACGCCTCCTCCAGCCAGGCGATGAGCTGCTCGCGCATGGGCGTGTCGACGGCATTGCCGGCCTCGGGCCGGTTGAGGGTGATCCACGCCACGCCGTCCTCGACGCGCCGGAGTACCGCCGGGGCGGGCGCCCCCTCCGCCGTCAACGGCGGTGGATGATGTTCGAGCGCGAGGTGCAGACCGGCTCGCCCGTGTCGCGCTCGGCCCACTCGGTCTCGACCACCACGAAGGTCATCGTCCGACCCTTGGACTCCTTGCGGTAGGCGTCGGCGACCTTGCCCCGGCCGACCAGGACGTCGCCGGCGAGGACCGGGCGCCGGTAGGTGAACTCCTGCTCGCCGTGGAGGATGAGGCCGCCTCCGGCCATGAGGGGCCCGAGCACCTCGGCCATCGGGTTGCCGGTCGGCGCCTCCTCCGGCTGCAGCTCGGGGAAGGCGCCGAAGTTCTCCATCACGAAGGGGTAGGTCGGCGGAGCCGGTATGCCGGGCAGGCCGGCCGCCTCGGCGGCGCGCCCGTCGCGGTAGACCGGGCTGTCGTCCTCCACCGCCCGGGCGAACAGTCCGAGCTGGCCGCGCTCCACGGTGACCACGGTGGTCCCGGTCGGCTTGCCGATGATCTCCTTCAGGACGTCGTCCTCTGCCACTCGGATCCTCCCTGTCGTCGGGCTCGCCGGGTCGCCGACCGGGTCGGCCCATCGCACCGATCGCGCTCCGTCCGGCACCCTAACGCGCCGCCCGTCGGCCGGTCATGCCGACGACCTCGCCCGTATACTCCGCCTCGTGGGCAAGGAGGACTCGCTGCGGCTCGGCCGGGTGGCACGGGTCTTCAACGAGTACCTGCGCCCGGCCCGCCGGGGCGACGCGGCCGACCTCGAAGTGGGTGCCTACCACGTGCACGGGGAGCCGGTCGGTGTCGAGGCGGCCATGGCCGCCCCTTACGAGCCCTTCGCCGTCGGCGAGGCGTGGGGACCGGCCTGGGACACCACCTGGTTCCGTCTCCGCGGCGCGATCCCGCCCGCCTGGCACGACCGCGAGGTGCACCTCGGCTTCGTCATCGGCAACGCCGGCGAGACCGGCTTCGGCGCCGAGGCCCTCCTCTACCAGGACGGCCGGCCCGTCCAGGGGCTCTCCCCCAACCACCGCTCGTGGCCGGTGACCCCGAAGGCCGAGGGGGGCGGGCCGATCGAGGTCTACGTGGAGGCGGCGGCCAACCCGCCTTCGCCCTTCGGAGCCAACCCGTGGCCGCTCCTGATGGCCGAGCCGGAGGGGACCCCCCTGTTCACCCTGGCCCGGGCCGACCTGTTCACCGTGGAGCCCGCCTTCGAGGCGTTCTTCCACGACTTCCGGGTGGCGCTCGACCTCCTCTTCGGGCTGCCCGAAGGAGAGCCGCGCCGGGCCCGCCTGCTGGCCGGGCTCGAGCGGGCCGCCGACCGGCTCGCCCTTCCCCGCATCGGTGAGAGCTGGCGGGAGGCCGCCGTCGTGGTGCGCCGGCTCGTCGAGGAGCCGGCCTCACCCTCGGCCCACCGGGTGAGCGCCGTCGGTCACGCCCATCTCGACACCGCCTGGCTCTGGCCCCTGCGCGAGACCGTCCGCAAGTGCGCCCGGACGTTCTCGACCGTGCTGGCCCTCATGGACCGCTATCCCGAGTACCGCTTCGTCATCTCGCAGGCCCAGCACCTGGCCTGGATGCGCGACCACTATCCCGACCTCTGGGAACGCCTGAAGGTGCGGATCGCCGAGGGCCGCATCGAACCGACCGGGAGCATGTGGGTCGAGGCGGACTGCAACATCCCCTCGGGCGAGTCGTTGGTGCGACAGATCGTCCACGGGAAGCGCTTCTATCTCGACGAGCTCGGCATCGAGACCGAGGACGTCTGGCTCCCCGACGTCTTCGGCTACTCGGCCGCCCTCCCCCAGATCATGCGGCTCGGCGGCGCACGCTGGTTCCTCACCCAGAAGCTGTCGTGGAACCAGTACAACGACATGCCCCACCACAGCTTCTACTGGGAGGGCATCGACGGTTCTCGCGTCTTCACCCACTTCCCGCCGTCGGACACCTACGGCGGCGAGGTCACGGTCGGCGAGCTGCGCCACGGTGTCGAGAACTTCCGGGACCACGAGCACTCCGACCGGTCGCTCTACCTCTTCGGCTACAGCGACGGCGGAGGCGGGCCCACCGACACGATGCTCGAGTCGGCCCGGCGGCTGTCCGACTCGGAGGGGCTGCCCCGGATCACCCTGGAGGGCCCGAGGGCCTTCTTCGAGAAGGCCGAGTCCGGCATCGTGGACCCGGCCACCTGGACCGGTGAGCTCTACCTCGAGCACCACCGGGGCACCTACACCACCCAGGGCGCCACCAAGCAGGGGAACCGCCGCGGCGAGCTGTCGCTGCGCGACGCCGAGCTGTGGGCGGCGCTGGCCGGCGCCCCCTACCCCGGCCGACCGGTTGGCCCGGGCGTGGCAGACCCTGCTCCTCCACCAGTTCCACGACATCATCCCCGGATCGGGGATCCACTGGGTCTACGAGGACACCCGCCGGGCCCACGCCGAGGTCGTCGAGCAGGCCGAGGCCGTCACCCGGGAGGCGCTCGCCCGGCTGACCGCCGGCGTCGACACCGGCGGCGCCCGCCGGCCCGTCGTGGTGTGGAACTCGCTGTCGCACGCCCGCACCGGCCCGGTCGAGGTGGATGCCGCCGACGGCGCGACGGCGGTGCGGGACCCCGAGGGGACGACCTGGCCCCTCCAGCGGCTCGGGGGTGACCGGGCCCTCTTCCTCGCCACCGTCCCGCCCTGCGGCTACCGGGTCTACGACCTGGTCGCCGGCGACCCCGACGGCGACCTTCCCCCGGCCGAAGCCGGGCCGCGCCATCTGGAGAACGGGCGCCTCCACGTGGAGCTCGACGACGACGGCCTGCTCGCCTCGGTGATCGACCGCTCGGCGGCGCGCCAGGTGCTCGCCCCGGGTCGTCGCGGCAACCTCCTCCAGCTGCACCCCGACTATCCGAACTTCTTCGATGCCTGGGACATCGACGCCTGGTACCGCCAGCGGGTCGAGGACCTGACCGACGCCGACGACATCGACGTGGTGGAGACCGGGCCGGTGCGCGCCGCCGTCCGGGTGGCTCGAACCTTCGGCCGCTCGTCGATCGTCCAGACCATCCGGCTGACGGCCGGCGCACCCGCCGTCGAGGTGGTCAACGAGGTCGACTGGCGGGAGGAGAACCGGTTGCTCAAGGTGGCCTTCCCCCTGGCGGTCCACAGCTCGCGGGCGACCTTCGAGATCCAGTACGGCCACGTGGAGCGGCCCACCCACACCAACACGAGCTGGGAGGCGGCCCGCTTCGAGGTCTGCGCCCACCGGTGGGCCGACTACTCGGAGCCCGGATATGGGGCCGCGCTGTTGAACGACTGCAAGTACGGCTACGACGTGCGGGACGACGTGCTCCGGCTCTCCCTGCTCCGGGCGCCCAACTGGCCCGACCCCGAGGCCGACCGTGGGGGGCACCGGTTCACCTACCAGCTCCTCCCCCACGCCGGCGACCTCCGCCCGGCCGGGGTGATCGACGCCGGGTACGACCTCAACGTGCCGCTCCGGGCGGTCCGGCCCGAGCCGACCGGGGCGCCCCCTCCCATCCGCGGCGACGCCGTCGGGTCCTTCCTGTCCCTCGATGCACCCAACGCGGTGATCGAGGTGGTCAAGCGACCCGACGACGGGAGCGACGCGCTGGTGGTCCGCCTGTACGAGGCCTGGGGCGCCCGCGGCCCGGTCAGCCTGTCGGCGCCCTGGCCCCTGTCGCGGGCCGTGTGCACCGACCTGCTCGAGCGGGACGGGGCACCGGTGCCCGTCGGGGACGGCCGGGCCCACTTCGAGCTCACGCCCTTCCAGATCCTGACCCTTCGATTGGAGCCGGCCAGCTCCTGACCCCGTCGGCGACCGCCGTCCCGGCGACCGTGCTCCGGGCGACCCAGGTCCGGGTGACGTCGGGTCACCCCGGGCCGATGCCCGCGGCCTCGGCGAACCGGCGGCTCCGCTCGGCGAAGCCCCCCTCGCCCTCGGGAGTGGGGGCGGCGGGCGAGAACAGGATCACCCCCTCGCCCGAGGTCGACTCGACCGCCATGCGGACCGCCTCGTCGAGGTCCCCGGCCCGGCGGACGACCGCCGGGCGCCGTCCGGCCGGCAGCCCGGCGATGGCGTCGACCAGGCGCTGGCCGGCGGGCGCCAGCACGACCACGGCGGGGGGCGGGTGCCGGCGGGCGAGCGCCTCGGCCAACGGCCGGGCGTCGACCCCCCGGTCGGCGCCGCCGACGATGACGGCGAGCTCGCCGTCGGGGAAGGCCTCGACCGAGGCGGCGGCGGCGAACGGGTTGGACGCCAGCGCGTCGTCGACGAAGGTGAGACCGCCGCGCCGGCCGATGGTCCGACAGCGCGACGGCAGCCCGTCGAAGGTGTCGACGGCCCGGGCGACGGCCTCGGCCGGCGGCGGCCGTCCCGCCACCAGGAGGGTCCCGGCGATGGCTCCACACAGGTTCCAGACGTTGTGGCGCCCCGGGATGCGCAGGCGCCCGGGATCCACCAACGGGGTGCCGTCGAGCTCGACCATCCCCGAGCCGCCCAGTCGGACCCGCCCGGCGGGGCCGAACAGGACGCGCCCGGCGTGGTGGGCGGTGCGGGCCACCGCCTCGTCGCTGGCGGCGTTGACCGCCAGCGCCGGCGCCCGCGGCCCCGCTTCGACCAGGCGCAGCTTGTCCCGGTAGTAGGCCTCCTCGCTCCCGTGCCAGTCGAGATGGTCGGGCGCCAGGCTGGTCACCACGCACACCCCCGGGGACACCGTCACCTCGGCGGCCTGGAACGAGGAGACCTCGACCACGTAGGCGTCGGCCCGGGGCCGGTCGTAGGTGTCGGTGACCGGGACCCCGATGTTGCCGACGAGCTCGACGGCCATGCCCTGGCACCGGAGGATCGCCGCCGCCAGGGCGGCGGTGGTGCTCTTCCCCTTGGTGCCGGTGACCGCCAGGACCCTCGCCTCGGCGAAATCCTCCAGCCAGACGGCCATGGCCGTGGTCACCCGGGTGCCCGACCGGCGGGCGGCGTCGAGCTCGGGACGGTAGCGGCTCACCCCGGGCGAGCGCACCACCACGTCGACGTCGGGCCAGTGGACCGATCCCGGCTCGACGATCCCGGCTCCCCGGCGAGGCGCACCCGGTACCCGGCGGGCGGCCCGGTCGGGGTGGTCGTCGACGAGCAGCGGGGTCACCCCGCGGGTCGCCAGCAGCTCGGCCACCGCCGCCCCCTCCCGACCGACACCCCACACCGCGACCCGGTGCCGGCAGAGCTCGGCCAGGGTCACCCCGGGGGCACCCCGCCGCCCATCCGACCCTCCATGAACCGGTCGACGGCATCGGCGACGTCGCGGCGGGGGAACCGCAGGTCGGGCTCGGCGGTCAGCAGGGCGTCGGCGTCCCGATCGGAGACCAGGGAACGGGCGGTCGGGGCGAGGGCGGCGACCACCGGGGAGCCGCGCCACGCCGGGTGCTCCGACAGCATCCGCAGCGCGACCGCCGACTCGCGCCGTTCCCCGACGCACTCGAAGGGCTTCCCGTCGGGGCTCATGAGCTCGGCGAACCCCGCCACCTGGCCGGTGTCGGCGAACAGGTCTCGCCCGATGACCGCCGCCAGGCTCTCGGGCGTCATCGCCGGGGCCAGCACCAGCGCCACGAAGCGGCACTTGGGGCAGTCACCGCACCAGCGGTCGCCGGCGGATGCCGATTGGCGGAATGCGGCGTTGCAGCTGCAGACGGTGGCGTGGTAGCCGGTGAGCCCGGCGAAGGCCCGGGCGATGGCCAGCTCGGAGTAGGGACGCAGCGCCGAGCCGTAGGCGAGGTCGGGATCGATCGAGGTGGTCACCAGCTCGGCCAGCAGCCGCTCGAACTCGAGGCTCTTCGAGTACTGATGGTTGACCGGCGCGCCGTTCACCCGAACCGACTCCTCACTGGCCGACCGCTCGATGGCCATGGCCACGGTGTCGTATCCGTAGATCGCGCTGGCGAGCACGGCGATCAGGGACACGACGGCGGTGATCGGGACGTGGCCGTTGAGCGCGCCCGTCCGGTTGAGCCGGTCCAGGTTGTCCGAGAGCCGGCGGCGCACGACCAACAGCTCGAGCCCGGCCATCCGGGCGAGCTCGGACACCAAGGGGTGCGGGTTGACGGCCAGCAGCCGGGGGGCGAGGGGCCGGAGGGCCTCGATGAGGACCATCGAGTCCTTTCCCCCGCCGATCGGGACCACGACGCCGTCCCGGCGCCCCCGGGGCCGGGCCGCCGCCAGTCGGGGAGGCGACCGGGGAGCCTCGATGGTGACCGGGCGGGGCACGGCCAGCCCGTTCCGCACGGCGAACTCCCGCAGCCCGTCGTCGTAGAGGCGGCGGTGGAACTCGGCCTCGGCCGGGCTCAGCCCGCCCGACTCGACCCGGACGACCGATGGCGCCGCCGTCTTGTAGTAGCTCGTCCCGGCGGCGACGTGGAGGTGGAGGAGGGCCCGCTCGAGCACCTCCTCGTCGATCCCGTCGCTCGGTGGGTTCTCGAAGACGATGGTCTCGGTGAACGAGGGCCCGTCGTCGAGCGCGTAGTGGAGGACTGCGGTCCGGGTGGCCGTCTCGAACGAACGGTCGAGGACCCCGAAGACGCCGAACGCCCCCGGGTCGAACCGCTGCAGGTCGCTCATGGCCGGATCAGCGTACCGTCGCGCCGTGAGCGGCCGGCCGTCCGGGGGAGCCGCTCGCGCCGCGCCGCTCACTTCCTGGTCGGGGCAGGCAGCCGGATGTGGTCGACGATGGCGAGGGACGGGCCCCGCCACCCGAGGACCCACGTGTCGCCCTTTTGGAGATGGGGCTCGTCCGGGGGGGCACCACCCTCCGCGCTCAGCGCCTCGAGCACGGCGGTGGCGACGTCCCCATGGGTGCAGAGCACGGCGGGCTCCCCCGCCATGCGCCGGACCAGGCGCACGGCCCGGTGCTCGTTCCCCTCGGCCAGCTCGTCGAGCGGTTCGAGCGGCAGCCCGAGCGCCTCGGCCGTCGGGCGGACCGTCTCGAGACAGCGCACGTGGGGGCTGCTCAGGATGCGGCGCGGCCGGTAGTCGCTCAGGACCGGCACGAGCGCCGCCGCCTGGGCCATCCCCCGTCGGGAGAGCGGGCGCAGCCGGTCGTCCCCCTCGAAGGCGCTGCGCCTGCCGGCGTGGCCGTGCCGGACCAACAAGAGGGGCATGTCCACGATGCTGCCATGCCCGGCGGTGGCGGCGGACGATGCGGCGGAGCCCTTCGACGGGTCGGTCGGGTCCCCGGCACCCCGACGGCCGGGGACAGGCTCAGCCCGGGAACGGTCAGAAACGGGACCGGTCGCCGGCGGGCGGGCGCTGCCCCTCGGGGAAGGCGCGGATCATGTTGTCCTGCACGAAGGAGGCCACCAGGCGCCCCTCCTCGGTGAAGACGTCCGCCCGGCCGTAGGAACGGCCGCGGCCCGCATAGGGGCTCCGGTGGACCAACAGGTGCCAGGCGGCCGCATCGATCGGCTCGTGGAAGGTGAGGGTATGGCTCAGCACGCTGGTCGAGATCGACACATGGGACATCGACTGCCCGATGCCGTGATGGGGGCGCATGGCCGTACCGATGAGGAAGCCGTCGGTGGCGTAGGCGAGGAGGGCCTGTCCGATCACACCGGTGCGGTCGCCACCGCGGAACCGGCTCCAGACCAACAGCTCGGCCGGGCCAACGGCCTCGGGATCGGCGACGTCCACACCGTCGACCACCCGCACCTCCCAGAAGTCACCCCCGCCGCCGCCAGCGGGCGCGTCCCCGGGCGGACCCGTCGCCGGTGCTTCCGCGGCGTGCCGGATCAGGTCCGGCTCCTCCGCGCTCAGCAGGCACAGCGATCGGGTGCAGAGGCGGTCGCCCTGCCGGACGCTCACGGAGGCGCTGGCGAGGGCCCGCCCGACGTGCACCGGCTCCACGTCGATGTCGAGCGGGCGGTCGGGCGAGGCCCCGCGGGCGAACACCGTGTGCACCGACTTGATCTCCTTGGCCGGATCGACCGAAGCCGCCGCCATGATGGTCTGGGCCAGGATCTGCCCGCCGAACACGACGCCGCCGGACCCGGTGTCGACGTGGGCGGCTCGGAACCTCCCCTCGCCCGCCGGCTCGAGATCGAGCGCCGCACGCAATCCGGTCCGGTCGGGCATGTCAGGGTGCTCCTCGTCGGTCGGAGAGCGCGGCGATGAGGGTCGCCACATCGTCGAGCGAGCGCAGGGTGTCGTTGAGATGGGTGCAGGTCGTGCGCCCGACCAGCTCCCGGCGCACCCTCGTGCGCAGCTCACCGAGGGACATGCCGACCGCCCGGCCGGCGCTGGCGAGCGCCCGGGGGCACTCCATCCAGGGCAGGACCCGCGCCTCGGCGGCGAGCTCCACCACCCGCTCGCCACGGTGGTCGACCGCTGCCGAGACGGTGTACTCGTGGAGCACCCATTCCGCGCCGTCCCCGTCGACGTGGCTGTCGCGGAAATGGGCGTCGATCCGGTAGGGCGCCCGCGGCCCTGTCGGCGCCACCACGTCGAGCCGTCGGCGGCGGCGCATGGCATGGGGACCGAGGCGCTCCATCGGGTGCCAGGCGACCGGGTCGTCCGGTGGTTCGAGGGCGGGCGCCGGGGGGCCCTGGGACACCGGGACGGCGCCCTTCTCCCGGATGGTCACCATCATGGTGGCGTCGTGGGCCCAGCCGGCGCACCGGTCGTCCCCCATCGAGGCCATGGTGGCGTGCGCCCGGTCGGCAGCCGGCGCCGGCAGCCGGGGATCCGATTCGTCGAAGCCGCCGGCCCGCTGGACGGCGTAGCCCGAGACCAACGCGGCGCCCGGCAGGTCGTCCAGCAGCAGGTGGAGGAGGGAACCGGCCCGGGGAGCGGCTCCGGTCTCGGCCAGCCGCCGGCGGAACCCCGGGCCGACCGGCGCCCCGATGAGGAACGGGGCGGCATCGGTCGGGGGGGACGTGGTGAGCGAGCGCAGGCGCCCGGAGGCGCCGGCCCGCCCCTCCAACCCGGCCTCGGCGGTCACCGACGCCCGGCCGTCGGCATCCGTCCGCAGGTCACGGGCCGACGCCGTGAGGACGAGGTCCCCGGCCAGCCCGTCGGGCCGGGACGAGTCGATCGACGTGGTCCGCCGGACCGACCCGGGCTGGCGGGCCGGCGTGCCGGCCACCGGGTCCTGCGGTCCGGCCGCCTCGGGGATCAGGAGCACGGGGTCACCAGCACCTTCCCGAGGGCGCGCCGCTCGGCCAGCTCCGCCAGAGCCCGCCCGGCCTGCTCGAGCGGGTAGACGGCCGACACGTGGGGCCGCACCCGGCCGGACCGGGTCAGCTCGGCCAGCTCGAGCCGGGCGCGTTCGACCTCCGCCGGGCGGTGCCGGGCGAGGCCGGCCATGGTGAACCCGGTCACCTCGACCCCTTTGAGCAGCACCAGGTTGAGCGGGATGCGCGGTATCTCCCCGGAGGCGAACCCCACCGACACGAACCGTCCTCCGAAGCGCAGGGCCCGCAGGGCCTGCTCGGCGTAGGCACCGCCCACCGGATCGATCACCGCGTGCGCACCCCCGCCGGTGAGCTCTTTCACCCGCTGCTTGAGATCCTCGTCCCGGTAGCAGACCACCGCCTCGGCACCCTTGCCGACGGCAGAGATCGAGCCGTTCGGGAGTCGATGCGGCGGCGAGCACGCAGGCCCCGAGCGCCGCCCCCAGCTCGACCGACGCCAGGCCGACGCCGCCGGCTGCGCCGAGGACGACCACCCACTGCCCCCGCTCGATGCGGGCCATGCTGCGCAGGGCGTGGTACGCGGTCCGCTGCGCCACACCGGACGCCGCTGCCACCTGCAGGTCGGTGCCGGAGTCGACCGGCTCCAGGGAGCTGGCGCGGACCACCACCTGCTCGGCGAAGGCGCCGACCGTGGTGGCGCCCGCCACCCGGTCCCCGACCGAGGGTGTGTCGACGCCGGGCCCCACTTCTCGCACCGTGCCGGCGAACTCGCCGCCGGGGGTGAACGGGACCGGGACGTGGACCTGGTACCGATCGGCGACCAGCAGCACGTCGGGGAAGTTGACCGCGGCGGCGGCGACGTCCACCACCACCTCGCCGTCGCCCGGGTGCGGGTCGGGGACGTCCTCCACCGTGACGGAGGCAGGCCCGCCGTACTCCCGGCACCGGGCGGCGCGCATTCAGCGACCCGGGGGGCGCGGCCGGCGACGGGTGGGAGACGGTTGCTGCATGGCGGCTCCAACATACAAACTGGCGGGCGACCGTGGGCGGGTCACCGACCGGAGCGGAGGCGGCGTGGAAGATCTCGACGGGAAGGTGGCCCTGGTCACCGGGGCCAGCCGGGGGGTCGGCGCCGCCACCGCCACCATGCTCGCCCGGGCGGGGTGCGACGTCGCCTGCGCCGCACGGGCCACCCGCGCCCGGCCCCAACGGACCCCCGGAACCCTCGAGGACACGGTCGAGGCGGTGACCGCCGCCGGGCGACGCGGTCTCGCCGTGCCGACCAACCTGGCTGACGACGACGAGGTCGAGGCGATGGTGGCCCGCACCCTCGACCACTTCGGCCGCCTCGACATCCTGGTGAACAACGCCGCCATCACCTTCGTGGGCGATCTCGGGATCCCGGCGCACCGCTACGACCTCGTCATGCAGGTGAACCTCCGGGCCCCGCTGGTCGCCATCCGCGAGGCTGCCCGGGCCATGCGCCACGGCGGCGGCGGATCGGTGGTCAACGTGTCCTCGGTCGCCGCCCTGTTCCCGCACCCCGGGCTGATGGCCTACGGGATGTCCAAGATCGCCCTCGAGAGGCTGACGGTCGACGCCGCCACCCAGCTGGCGCCGGACGACATCGCCGTCAATTGCTTCCGCATCGACATCCCCGTCGCCTCGGAGGGGTTCGTGGCCAACACGCCGGGTGCCGACCACTCGGGTTGGGAGCCGTGCGAGGTGCCGGCGGAGGGCATCGTGTGGATGCTCGGACAGCCCAAGGAGTACTCGGGCCGCCGCGAGAGCATGTTCGCCTTGCGCCGGCGCGAGGGGATCATGACCTCGCGGGTCCCGGTGCCCCAGACCGCCGCGCCACCCGTCGAGCTCCACGAGGGCGTGGCGGCGGTCGGAGCGAGCGGCTTCGTCGAGCCCTATCCCGACGGACCGGAACGGGGGTGAGGTCGCCTAAACGGCTGTTCGGGAGCGAGCCCGGTTAGCGTCGGGCGGACAGGCCCTTCGCCAAGGAGATCTCGAGCAATGGCACCCCACGACCGGCACCGGCCGGGCCCGGCGGCCCTCGCGGCGGTGGCCGCCGGGACGGCGGTGCTCACCCAGTCCCTGCCGAGCGTGTGCGTGCTCGGCCAGTGGGCCCCCATCCGGCCCCGCGCCGTCCCCGGCGGGTGGTGCCGGTGGTCGGGTCCGCCCGACGGCGGGCGGCTGGCGCTCACCTTCGACGACGGGCCCTCCCCCGCGGACACGCCCCGCACCCTGGACCTGCTCGACGAGCTCGGGCTCCGCGCCACCTTCTTCGTCCTCGGCTCGCTGGTCGACGCCCATCCCGAGCTGATCGGAGAGATGGTGCGGCGCGGCCACGCGGTGGGCTCGCACGGGCACCGCCACGAGCACCACCTGCTCCGCACGCCGGCCTGGATCGCGGGCGACTTCGCGTCGGCGGCATCGGCGCTCGGGCGGGTCGGGATCCGTCCGCGGTGGTACCGGCCGACCTACGGCCAGTTGACCGCCTGGACGGCTCTCGAAGCGAGGCGTCGCGGCATGGAGGTGGTCCTGTGGTCGCGATGGGGGCGCGAGTGGGCGCTTCCCTCGGCCGAAGCGGTGCTCGACCGGCTCCTCCCCGGCGTGTGTCCCGGCGCCATCCTCCTCCTCCACGACACCGACGAGAGCTGTCCCCCGGGCACCGCCGCCCGCACCCGCGAGGTCCTCTTGCGCCTGGCCGAACCGATCGCCGAGGGCGCCATGCAGGCGGTCACCCTCGACGACCTGGTCGACCCACCGGTCGAGCCCGCCTCGCCCGTCTCGCCGGCGAGCCGGCCGTGAGCGCCCGCCGGGCACTCGTGCTCTCGGGCTCGATCGGGCACGGGCACGACTCGGTTGCCGACGCCTGCCTCGGCGCGTTGGTCCGGGCCGGCGTCTCCGGCGACGTCGTCGACTGCATGGAGCTGCTCGGCCGGGTGGGCAGCGCCGCCGGCGACGCGGTGTTCCGCTGGATGCTCACCGTGCCGCCGCTCTACGACGCCTTCCACTTCTCCCAGATGCGGGCCGGGACCCGCCTGGCCGACCGGGCCGAGCGCGCCGCGGCGGAGCGCCTGGTCCCCCGCCTGCGCCGCCGGCTCGCGGCGGAGCCGGCCGACCTGGTGGTCTCGGTCTTCGCCACCGGCGCCGGGGCGCTCGGGCGGCTCCGCCCGGAGTTCCCCGACACTCCGGCCGTCGTGGTGTGCACCGACGCGACCGCCCACCGGCTGTGGGCGCATGCGGGCATCGACCGCTACGTGGTCTGCTCGGCCATGGCCGCCGGGACGGTCCGCCAGTACCTGCCCGACGCCGACGTGGTCCTCGTCCCTCCGCCGGTTCGGGCCGCGTTCTTCGAGGCGCCCGACCGCCGGAGCGCCCGAGCGGCCCTGGACGTCGATCCCGACGTGCCCTGTGCCCTGCTCATGGCCGGCGGGTGGGGGCTGGCGCCCATCCACGGTGCGGCGGAGGCACTGGCCGCCAGCGGCTACCGGGTCCTGGCGGTGGCGGGATCCAACGCCGGGTTGCTCCGCCGGCTGGCCGCCTCGGAGGCTCGGCTCGGCCCCGCGTGGTCCGGGCGTCACCGCCTTCGGCTTCACCGACCAGGTCCCGGCGCTGCTCGCCGCGGCAGACGTGGTCGTGACGTCACCCGGCCAGACCTGTCACGAGGCCCGCGTCGTCGGGCGACCGCTGGTGCTCCTCGACGTGGTGCCGGGGCACGGTCGGGAGAACCTCCTCCTCGAGCTCGAGCACGGCGGCGCCCTGGCCTGCACCCCGGAGCCCGCCGCGGTGGTGAGCGCGGTGGGGGCCGCCCTCGGAGGGATCGATCCGGCCGGGCAGCCCTGGCCGCTGCAGGATCCGCGTGAGTGGGACCGGTGCTTCCTGTCGGTGCTGAGCGATCTGGTGAGCGGCCTGGCAGCCGACGCCGCGGTCGACGCCCCGCCGGGGTCAGCTGGTGTAGTCGACCGGTCCGGCTCCCTTCACGCCGATGGCGAAGGCCAGACCGTGCAACGGGGCGTGGGGTGAGGCCGGCCAGATGCTGTGCTCGGTGTCGGGCGGGGTGTACACGAGATCGCCCTGGCGGACCTCACGCTCCTCGTCACCGATCCGCATGGTCCCCCGTCCCGACACGATGTAGTAGTACTCGTGGGTCGGGTGGGAATGGGGATCGACCCGGCCGCCTCCTTCGACGATCCACTCGCTCACCAGCTCGAGGAAACCGCCGTCGGTGGCCGCCTGCATCTCGCCGGGCGGGACGAGCCACCACACCGGGACGGTGCCGCCGTGCTCGACGACAGGGCTCACGTCCTCCATCGACCTCACGTCCATCGGGTCCTCCCCAGCCGACGGCGACGTTGCGCCGGTGCGGCGTCCTCAGCCCTCGGCGGGGGGAAGCCCCCCGGCATAGGTCTTGGTCTCGGTGTACTGCTGGAACCCCTCGACGCCGTTCTGCCTCCCGACCCCGCTGGCCTTGTACCCACCGAAGGGGGCGTCCGCGCCGTACCAGATCCCGCCGTTGACACCGACGGTGCCCGCACGGACCCGTCGGGCGACCGACAGGGCCCGCTCCTCCGATCCCGACGTCACGCCCACCCCCAGCCCGTACTGGCTCTGGTTGGCCAGCCGCACCGCGTCCTCGTCGTCCTCGAAGGGGACGACGACCAGGACCGGCCCGAAGATCTCCTCCTGGGCGATGGCCATCGAGTTGTCGACGTCGGCGAAGAGGGTCGGCTCGACGTAGTAGCCCTTGTCGAACTGGGGTGGCCGGCGCCCGCCGCGGACCAGCCGTGCTCCCTCCTCGACACCCCGCTCGACGTAGCCGAGGACGCGGTCGCGTTGCACCGCGCTGATCTGGGGTCCCTGAAGGTTGGACGGGTCGGTCGGATCGCCGTAGGGCACGTGCTCGAACGCCGCCTCGATGATCGCCATGCCCTCCTCGTAGCGGGCCCTCGGCAGGAGCAGGCGGGTGAGCATCACGCACCCCTGGCCGCCGTGGACGCAGACCGTCCACGCCGTCGACAGCTTCGCGTCGAAGTCGGCGTCGTCGAGGACGATGTCGGCCGACTTGCCGCCGAGCTCGAGGAACAGGCGCTTGAGGGTGGGGGCGCCCTTCTCCATGATGCGGCGCCCCACGGCCGTCGAACCGGTGAAGGAGACCAGGTCCACCCGCGGGTCGACCACCAGCTCCTCCGCCACCGAGTTGTCGGAGGTGGTCACCACCTGGAGCACGCCGGGCGGGAAGTCGGTCCGCTCGGCCACCAGCCGCCCGATCCGGGTGGCGTTCCACGGCGTGTTGGGTGCCGCCTTCAGGATGACCGTGTTGCCGGTGGCCAGAGAGGGCCCGAGCTTGTTGAGGGTCACCTCGAAGGGGTAGTTCCACGGCACGATGGCCGCCACCACCCCGACCGGCTCCTTGACGACCTTGCGCCAGCTCCGCGAGCCGAAGGCGGTGCCCTCGGGCAGGTCGCGCTCCCATTCGAACTCGTCGATGAACCGGGCCGGCCAGTTCAGCCCCTCCGACAGGGGTGCGTCGAGCTGGGGACCGTAGGTCAGGAGGACCGGCGTGCCCACCTCGGCGACCAGCTCGGCCCGCAGCAGCTCGCGCTCCTCTTCGAGCGCCGCCTGGAGCTGGAGGATGCAGCGCCGGCGCAGCTCCCGGTCGTCGGCCCAGCCGGACTCGTCGAACGCCCGACGGGCGGCGGCGATCGCCGCGTCCATGTCCTCGCGCCCGGCATCGGCCACCTGGCCGAGGACATCCTCGGTCGCCGGGTTGACGTTGTCGAACAGCTTGCCGGAGCGGGCCTCGACGAGCTTCCCGTCGATGAGCATCCGCTGCTCACCCACTACGGGAGCGGAGGTGTCGGTCGTCGTGGTCATCGGATCCTCCCGTCATCGGTCGGCCGTGGCGCTCGCCCCGACCTCCCCGGGCGGCATGCTACTGCCCCGTCCGATCGGCGACCTCGGCCTGACGACCCGGACGAAGGTCTCACCGTGAGCGACGAACCAGTGGCGCCCCCGTCGTTCGACCCGGTGCTCGCCGTCGCATCCCCCGAAGCGGTTGACGAAGCCCGCAGCCGAGCGCATCGGGCAGTCGACCAGGTGCCCGCCGCCGGCGGCGGCGGAGCCCAGCGCTCCGGTCGCCGCGCACAGGCCGGTCACCGGGTCGGCGACGGCGTCGGCACAGAAGGCCGGCCCCCTCGGGTCCGACCGGGCCACCAGCCCGGCGGCGGCGGCGGCATCGTCACCGAACGCCACCCGGTCGGCCCCCCGTCCGGACCTCCCGTATCCGGTGATGGAGACCCAGGTGCGCCCCGGCCGGGCGCCGACGAACCGGGCCGGAGCCAGCCCGAGATGACCGAGGGCCCGGGGCCGCGACGCCTCGACGACGACGTCGGCGTCGTCCACCAGCTCGTGCAGGATCCGCCGGCCGGTGGCCGACGCCAGGTCGACCACCACCTGCTCGTGCCCGCGGTGCAGCTCCTCGAAGAGCCACGGATCGCCCCGGCGGGCCGCGTCGCGGCGGTGCACGTCCTCGACCTTGACGACCTCCATCCCGGCGCGCCCGAGGAGGTGGGCACACAGCGGTCCCGCCCACATGGCCGAGAGGTCGACCACTCGGAGGTGCCGGCGACCCGGGGCCGCCGCCCGGCCCAGCCGGTCGATCGACCACGGCAGCACGCCGCCACCGGGCGAGGTGCCGACCCGGGCCACGGGGAGGCCGAGCAGCCGGCCGGCCGACACCACCTCGGCGGCCCGCCGGACCCGGACCGAGGCGGTCAGGGCCTCCCAGACCTCGACGGGGACCGGCCCGTCCGCGACCTCGCCGCCGGGACCACCGTCGACGCCGAACGCCGGGAGCAGCTCGAGGTCGGCGGTCCGCGAGAGCGTGACCGCCACCCAGCCGTCCGCCGCCCGCACCATCCGGCTGCCGCCGCCGACCGAGATCGACCCGCCCCGGCCCCGACCCGACACCGCGGCGCGACCGGTGAGGATCGCCCCGACGTCCAGCGTCCCGGGATCGCTGCCCATCGAGCCGGCCAGGGCCCCGAGCAGCGCCACCACTCCCTCGAGTGCGCCGATCACGTCGCCGTCCGGCCACTGGGGGGGACCGTCGGGCCAGCCGGTCAGCCACATGGCCCCGGACCCGGCCCAGTCGAGCACCGGGCAGCGCGAACCGACGGGGCGGGGGTCGCGGCGGGGAAGGATCGTCTCGGGCAACCCGAGGGCGGTCGCCAAGCGCCGCGCCGCCGCCGTCGCCGCGTTGGCGGCGTCGGGAGGGCGGCCGGTCGGGACGGGCCCGGACATGTCGGGGCGAGCCTACCCAGGGACGGATCAAGCTACGATGCCGCCAGACCCGCCCCGGCCCAGCCGGTCGCGGCCCGGATCTCGTGGTCCGTGCCCCGTGGAACGACGGCCGGCACGGCCGGTCTGCGTCCGGCGCCGATCGTCCGGACGGGCTCCCCCCACTGGTCCGCACCGGAGGGGCCGGGAGTCAGGTGGGACGAGCAGGCTGGCGAGACAGGGCTGGCGAGACAGGGCTGGATGGAGAGCGCCGTATGGAATTGAAACCAGGCGACCGCCTGGCGAGCGCGGTCGGCGACAGCGAGATGGTGGTGATCCGGGCCCCGGCCGGGGACCTGGCCCTCACCAGCGGCGGCCGGCCGGTGCGCCGGGCCGGCGACGGGGGCGCCGGGCAGGAGATCCTGCCCGGGCACGAGGGCGAGGTCCTCCTCGGGAAACGGTACGTCGACGAAGGCGACTCGCTCGAGCTGCTCTGCACCAAGCCGGGCAACGGTGCCCTGGAAGTGGACGGACGCCCGCTGGGGCCGAAGACGGCGAAGCCCCTGCCCTCTTCGGACTGAGGTCGCCGGTGCACCTCGGCCTGGTCCTCGAGATGGCGCAGTCCGGATACGGGGAGCGGACCGCGGTCACCGCCGGGGGCCACGGTGCCGGCTACCGGGAGCTCGCCGAGCGGGGGTGGGCGGCGGCGGCATGTTTCGCCGAGCTGGGGGTGCCGTCGGTCGTCTACATCGGCGGCAACCACCTCGCCTATCCGGTGTCGCTGTTCGGGGCGGCCGGCGCCGGCGTGCCCTTCGTCCCGCTCAATTACCGGCTGGGCCCCGAGCAGCTGGCCGCCCAGCTCGCGGCCCATCCGGGCTCGCTGGTCGTCCACGCCGGCAGCGTGACCACACCCACCGATCCCAGCCCGCACCCTCACCTGCGACGCGCTCCTCGACCGGTGCGACGGTGCCGGCGCCGAGCCACCGCCGCCGGCCGACCCCGAGGCCCCCGCCGTGCTGCTCTACACCAGTGGGACGACGGCCGCCCCCAAGGCCGCCGTCCTCCGGCACCGCCACCTCATGGCCTACCTGTTCGGCACCGTCGAGTTCGCCAGCGCCGGCGAGGACGAGGCGGCGCTGGTGTCCGTGCCGCCGTACCACATCGCCGGGGTGGCCAATCTGTTGAGCAACCTGTTCGCCGGCCGGCGGATCATCTACCTCGACCGGTTCGACCCGGGCCTGTGGCTGCAGACCGTGCGCGACGAGCGGGTCACCCAGGCGATGGTGATCCCGACCATGCTGGCCCGGGTGGTGGCCCACCTCGACGGGGCCGCCGACGCAGCCGCACCGACCTTGCGCTCGCTCTCCTACGGCGGCGCCCGCATGCCCACCCCGGTCCTGCAGCGAGCGGTCGAGCTCTTCCCGGGCACCGGGTTCGTCAACGCCTACGGCCTCACCGAGACGAGCTCGACGATCGCCCTGCTCGGACCCGACGACCACCGGGCCGCCCTGGCCTCCGAGGACCCCGACGTCCGCGCCCGCCTGGGCTCGGTCGGGCGGCTGGTGCCGGGGATCGAGCTCGAGGTCCGCGACGAGCTCGGCAACCGCCTCGGCCAGGGTGAGACCGGGCTCCTCTACTTCCGGGGCGAGCAGATCGCCGGCGAGTACGCCGGCGACCGCCCGGGCGACGCATCGGTCGACGAGCACGGGTGGTTCTCCAGCCGGGACCGGGGCCGGCTCGACGCCGAGGGCTACCTGTTCATCGAGGGCCGGGCCGACGACACCATCATCCGGGGCGGGGAGAACATCGCACCGGCCGAGATCGAGGACGTGCTGCTCGCCTGCGACGGGATCGTCGACGCCGCCGTGATCGGTCTCCCCGACGACGAGTGGGGCCAGCGCCTGGTGGCCGTGGTGGTGCCCGAAGGGCAGGGGGCGCCGGCCGCCGAGCAACTGCGGGCCGCGGTCCGGGAGCAGTTGCGCTCCTCCAAGACCCCCGACGAGATCGTGTTCTGGCCCGAGCTCCCCCGCACCGACACCGGCAAGCTGCTCCGGCGCCAGATCCTGGCCCGGCTGGCGGGCTGAAGGCCGACGGCGCGGCGCGGCCGGCAGGAGCGGGGAGGGCGGTGCCCGAGGTCGACCACCCGGTGGAGTTCGGGCTCTACGTGCCCCAGGTGGCCATGGACCACGGCCGGATCCTCGAGCGGGCCCAGCTCGCCGAGGAGCTCGGGTTCGACTCGCTGTGGCTCTACGACCACCTCTACGGTCCGGGCCAGCCCGAGCTGGCCTCGTTGGAGGCGTGGACCCTCGCCACCTACCTGCTGGCCCGCACCCGTCGCCTCCGGATCGGCCACCTGGTCCTGTGCAACAACTTCCGCCACCCGGCCCTGCTGGCCAAGATGGCGACCACGCTCGACGTGCTGTCGGAGGGGCGCCTCGAGCTGGGTCTCGGGAGCGGATCGGTCCGAGCCGAGCACGACCAGGCCGGCCTGCCCTGGGGGGACCTGCCCGAACGCTCCGACCGCCTGGCCGAGACCCTCGAGATCCTCGTCCGGATGTTCACGGGCGAGCCGACCAGCTTCGCCGGCCGGCACTTCCGGGTGACCGACCTGCCCAACCGGCCTGCCCCCCGCCAGTCGCCCCACCCGCCCATCCACATCGGCGGCATCGGCGTCCGCCGGACGCTGCCGCTGGTGGCCCGGTACGCCGACGTCTGGAACGTCCCGACCTACGGGCTCGGCACCTGGGAGGAGACCGACCGGCACCTCGGGGAGGCGTGCGCGGCGATCGGCCGCGACCCGGCGACGATCCGGCGCTCGCACGAAGCCGTGCTCGTGCTCGCCCCGGACGACACCTCACTGGCGAGCGCACGGGAACGCGCCCTGGCCCGTTACGGGAGCCCGGGCTGGGGACTCGAGGCCGGCGGTTACCTCGGCACGCCGTCGATGGTCACCGAGCACATCGCCGGGATGGTCGAGCGCGGCGTGTCCCAGTTCGTGTTCCTCACCTCCGACCGGGCCTCCCCCGGCACCCTCCGACTGTTCGCCGACGAGGTTCTGCCGTCCTTCCGGTGAGAGGCAGGGTCAGGACACCGACCGGGTAGCCCGCGGTGCCGGGCGCCAGAACCCGGCGAGGAGCAGGGCGGCACCGCCGGCACCGGCGCCGAGCACGATCCAGAGCCCGGTCCAACCGGCCATGCCGAGCAGGCCGGCGACGTCGTCGATGCTCCACCGGCCCGGTCCGAGCATGCCGATCACCACTCCGGTCATGGTCAGGGTCATCACGTACTCCCACCCCTCGCCGGGCCGGAAGATGAAGAACCCGTTGCCCCGGTGATTGGTGATCCAGGCGACGAGCATCACGCCGACCACCCCGGCGGCCGCCACCGGGGTGACCAGTCCGGCCACGAGCAGCGAGCCGGCGCCGATTTCGGTGAGGCTCGCCGTCCAGGCGTGCATCCAGCCCGGTCGCATGCCGAGGCTCTCGAACCACCGGCCGGTGCCGGCGATCTTGCCGCCGCCGAAGATGTGGTTGATGCCGTGGGCGAGGAAGACCGCCCCGACCGTCACACGCAGCACCAGCAAGGCGAGATCCGTCGCGTTGGACTCCACGGGCTCCTCCGTTCCTCGTCGCCGAGCGGGCCAGGCGGCGGGCTCGCCGGATTCTACAGAAGCGCGCATCGCCACCGGCGGGGTCGGCGAGGCGCGGGCACCGGGCGGCCCGCACGGCCGGCCTCGGGCGCGGCAGTACCGGTATCCTCCTCGGATGCGCTGTGGCAACGCCTGGTCGGCACGAGCGCCCGATGCCACCGCCACGTGCGCCACCCTTGCCACGCGTGCACGCGTGCGGGGACCGACCCGGACGGTCGCCCCGCCGGACTCCGCTCCGGTCCCGAGCGAGGACGACCGTGACGGACCGGACGGACCTGACGGTCGAGATCGAGGACCACGTGGCCACGGTGACCCTCGACCGGCCGCCGGTCAACGCCGTGACCCGCTCCACCATGGCCCGGATCCGCGACGCGTTCCGCGGTCTCGACGACGACCGCGACGTCCGAGCCGCCATCTTCACCGCCGCCGGGGAGCGGGCGTTCATGGCCGGGGTCGACCTGCGCAGGGTCGGACGGACGGCCCACGATCCCGACCAGGTGCCGCCCACCCTCGTGACGGATCCTCCCCGGGTGGCCCGCGAGGCCATGTGGGCCATCACCGACTGCGCGGTGCCGGTCATCGGCGCCATCAACGGGCCGGCCCTCGGTGCCGGCCTCGCCTTCGCCGCCTGCTGCGACATGCTGGTGGCTGCCGAGGGGGCGACCTTCGGCGCGCCGGAGATCAACGTCGGCCTGCTCGGGGCGAGCTCCCACCTGTCCATGCTGGTGGGCAGGTACAAGGCGAGGGAGATGTTCTTCACCGGCGAGCGGGTTCCGGCCGCCGAGCTCCACCGGCTCGGGTCGGTGCGCTCGGTGGTGCCCTCGGCCGAGCTGATGTCCACGGCACGGGCGCTGGCCGCCGAGCTGGCCACCAAGAGCCCCATCGCGCTGCGACTGGCCAAGGAGAGCATGAACCGCGTCGAGCACATGCCCCTCAAGGAGGCCTACCGGACCGAACAGGACTACACGGCCCGGCTGGCCACCTTCGAGGACGCCGCCGAGGCTCGCGCCGCCCAGACCGAGAAGCGCCCGCCCGTCTGGCGGTGGCGCTGACCCGGGCAGCAGGACCGGCTACGGGCGGGATCCGGCGGGCGCCGGTCCGGTCATCCTCCGGCCTGGTCGCGCCACCCCGGTGAGGCGGTGGAGCGCCCCCGGGCCACCGCCGCCCCGATGAAGTTCTTCTGGGCTTCGACGGTGCCGGCCCCGAAGCACAGTCCCCGGATGTCCCGGTAGGCGCGCTCGACGGGGTACTCGCGGCTGTAGCCGTACCCGCCGTGGATCTGCATGGCCTCGTCGCAGACGAGCTTGGCCGCCAGGTTGGCCGCCGTCTTGGCCAAGGCGGTCTCGAGCGGGGGCGGGGTCCCACCGGGTCCCGCCAGACGCACGGCCCGGCCGAGGAGCAGCCGGGCGCCTTCGAGGGCCACCGCCATGTCGGCGAACTTCCACTGGAGGCCCTGCCGCTCGGCGATGGGGGCACCCCCGACCTGGCGGTCCCGGGCGTAGGCGACGGCATGCTCCAGCGCTCCCTGGGCTGCCCCGATGCACATGGCGGCGTTGCCGCAGCGCTCGTGGTTGAGGTGGTCGAGCAGGGTCTTGAACGCCGCGTTCGAGCCGGGGTCGCCGGCGACCAGCACGTCGTCCTCGGTCACCGCCACGTCGTCGAAGGCGAGCTCGGCCTCGGTGGCGGCGTGGATGCCCATGCTGGTGTGCCGCCCGGCCACGCTCACCCCGTCGCGATCGGTCGGCACGACCACCGCCCCGATGCCTTTGGACCCCTCGCCTCCCGGCCACCGGCACCAGACCAGCACGGCGGAGGCCACGTGCCCGAGGGTCGAGTAGTTCTTGTAGGCGTTGAGCCGCCATCGACCCGGCCCGTCGGGCACCAGGTTGGCCCGCATGTTCTGCACGGCCGAGCCGGCGTCCGGCTCGGTGATCCCGATGCTGATGATGCACTCCCCGTCCGCCACCTTCGGGAGGTACCGCTCCTTCAGCGCGGGGCCCCCGAGGTGCTCGATGCCGCGGCTCGGGCCGTTGTAGGCGAGCTGGCAGCAGATGGCGGTCGAGACGTCGAACCGGGCGATCTCCTCGAGCACGAGGGAGGCCTCGACGTCGCCGAGGCCGAGGCCGCCCCATTCGGTCCCGATGGTCACCCGGAACAGGTCGGCGGCGGCGAGGGCCTTGACCGCATCCCAGGGCACCTCGCCCGACTCGTCGGCCTCCGCGGCGCGGGGTCCGACCTCCCGGACGGCGATCTGGCGGGCCAGGTCCCGGAGGGCGGCCTGGTCGGCGTCCTCGCCCATGGGGTCCGCGCCCGAGTGCGCCATGGTCGGAATCGTAACGTCCCCGGGGGCGCCCACGGCGGGGCCCCCCTGCGGGGGCAGCCGGTTCAGTCCGGATCGGGCCGGAGGAACCGCCGTTCCGGGTCCCAGCGACGCAGGGCCCCCACTTCGTCGGCGCTCGGGACCGCCAGCTCGGCGACCTGCTCGGCGACGGCGAGCTGCCAGCCGCACCGGTCCCGCACCTGGTCGATGCGTTCCTCGATCCGGCCGGGGCCCTCGGGCACCGCGGTCAGCACGAACGAGCCGTCCACCCGTTCGAAGGTCCCGAGGTCGGTCACGAGCGCCGACACCCGATCGCCCGGCGAGGTCACGTAGGGCACCGACTCCACCGTCCGGCGGGGCGCCAGGGTGGCCACCACCACCACCTCGTCGGCGGCGGAGGCCACGTCGTTGCCGCCGCCCGAGCCGACCAGAAAGGCACGGCCCGGGACCACCGTCGAGTTGATGTTGCCCGTGCGGTCGATCTGCGCCGCGCCGAGGCAGCCGAGCAGGCGGGTGCCCGGGCCCGCCGTCAGCGTCGAGAGCACGGTCTCGCTGTCGGACACCATGGTGGCGCTCGGGAAGCTGCGATGGTTGAACACGAAGGGGTCGGCGGGCGTCGGTTCGTAACCCCAGAGCCCGAGCTCGGCGGTCAGGACGACCGGCGAGCCCTCCGCCCGCGCCGAGCCGACGGCCAGCCAGGCGGCCAGATTGGCCACCCCGGCGCCGGCCAGCACCGCGTCGAAGCGGCCGGCGAGCACCCGGGCGGCCACATGCCGGGCCCCGTACACCGTGGCGCGCTCCCAGGCACCGACGGGGGCGGCGAGATCGGGGGGGTGGGCCGCCTCGTCGTCGCGCCAGGAGTCGGGGTCGGCGCGGCGGCGCAGCCGGGCCACCCGTCCCTCGCCGAGCCGGGCCAGGTAGGCCCGCTGATCGGCGGGTTCGAGGATCCAGTGCCGGATCCAGTCGTCGAAGCCGTCGCTGCGGCTCGCCGATCGGGCCTCGGCCCAGAACTCGAGGTCCTCGCCGTAGGGCTCGACCGGCAGGTGCGGCGCGTAGAGACCGCCCGGATGGGCGCCGAGCGGCACCTCCGACAGGGACAGGACGCGGTGGGCCGGGATCCTGACCAGGTGCGCCCACGGCCGGATGTCGTCGATGACCCGCTCGACCGTCACCACCGCCCCCCGCCGGGCGGCCAGCGCCCCCCACACCCCTTCGAGCAAGGGCGGCCCGAGTGCCACGTTGCCCGCCCGGTCGGCCACGGGGGCGTGCACGAGCGCCACGTCCGGGGCGTAGGGGGCGAGCAGTCCGACCCGGCCGCCGAAGGGCGAGTCGACGACGGCGAAGCCGGGGTTGGCCTCCATCGACGATCCACGCAGTGACGTGGTGGTCACGGCGGGCAGTCCCCGGGCGGCGGCTTCGAGCCGCTGGAGGAACGTGAGGAAGGACCAGTGCTCGACCTCGACCCGGCCGCTCAGGTAGGCGTCCCCGAACCATCGGTTCGGGGTGAAGTTCGGGAAGACGTCGCCCGAGTAGCCGGTCACCACCCGCTTCACCAACCCGCCGCGGAAGAGCACCGCACCGAGGCTCGACAGGCTCAGCATGACGAGCGTGAAACCCGGGTCGCGGTCCCACCACTGGCGGATCACCTCGCGGAGCGCGGCCGTCCACCGGGTGTGGCCGGTGACCACGTGGACGGCGTCCCCCTTCTGCACGTGCAGCCGCACCGCCTCCTCGAGCGGGACGAGCGGCGCAGTCACCGGATTCGGCGGAGGCTCGGCACCGGCGCAGACCGTAGCGGAGGCCGGTCCGGGCGGGCTCCGTCGTCACCCGGGCTCCGTCGTCACCCGAGCTCCGTCGTCACCCGGGCTGCGTCGTTACACTGAGCGCCGTGATCCGCTACGACGTGGGTGACGACCACGTCGCCCGCCTCGTCCTCGACCGTCCCGAGGCGAAGAACGCGTTGTCCGTCGAGATGCGCGACGACATCGTCGAGTGCGTGCGGCGTGCCCGGAGCGATCGCGACGTCCGCGCCCTGCTCCTGACCGGCGCAGGCGACTCGTTCTGCGCCGGGATGGACCTGCGCCAGTCCACCGTGGCCTCCGCCGCCCGATCCGGTTTCGACCCCCGCGACACCAGCGAGGCCTTGCGGAAGGGGGTCCAGGCCTTCATCCGGGAGCTCTGGGAGCTCGACAAGCCCACGGTGGCCGCGGTCAACGGCACCGCGGTGGGTCCCGGAGCGCACCTGGCGCTGGCCTGCGACGTGGTGCTCACCTGTGAGGAGACCCGGTTCGTCTGGTCCTTCGCCCGCTTCGGACTGGTGGTCGACGCCGGCGGCGCCTACCTCCTGCCACGCCTCGTCGGGCTCCCCCGGGCCAAGGCCATGGTGCTGTTGGGCGAGGGGGCGACGGGCACCGAGGCCGTCGAGCTCGGCCTGGCCTACCGGTGCGTCCCCACCCGGGACGAGCTCGCCACGGCCGCCTCCGAGGTGGCGGCCCGGCTGGCCGCCGGGCCGACCCGGTCCCTCGGGCTCTCCAAGTCGCTCCTCAATGCCAGCTTCGAGACCACGCTCTCCGAGTCGCTCGAGCGCGAGGGGACGGCCCAGGCCCTGGCGGCCACCTCCCCGGAGATGGCCGAGGGGATGGCCGCATTCCGCGAACGCCGCCCCGCCGACTTCCCCGGCCTCCATTGAGCGGACCCGCCGGTCCCGGGCCGGGCACCGTCCCGGCAGAGCCGCACCCCGACGCGCCGCTGTCGGGTCTGCGGGTCATCGACGTCGGCACCCGGATCAGCGCGCCGTTCTGCGCCGGGCTCCTCGGGGAGATGGGCGCCGAGGTGATCAAGATCGAGGACCCGCGCGGTGGCGACTTCATGCGGTCCATCGGGCCCTTCGTCCCCGACCCGGATGCCGGGCGCGGGGACGGCGGCGAGGGCTACTCCCTGTGGTGGGCGGTCGAGGGCCGCGGCCGCAAAGGGGTCACCCTCGACCTGCGACGGGCCGAGGGCCAAGCGCTGTTCCGCCGGCTGGCCGGCACCGCCGACGTCGTCTGCGAGAACTTCCGGCCCGGCACCCTCGAAGCGTGGGGTATCGGTCCCGGGGCGTGCGACCCGAAGCTGGTCTGGGCCCGGATCAGCGTGTTCGGCCAGGACGGCCCCTATGCCGGCCGTCCCGGGCTCGACCGCATGGGGATCGCCTACGGCGGCCTGCTCGCCATCACCGGCTACCCCGATCGCCCGCCGGTCCGCCCGGGGGTGACCATCTCGGACTACCTCACCGGGGCCTTCGCCGCCGAGGCGGTGCTCGCCGCCCTGTACCGCCGGGACCGGCCCGGCACCGGCACCGGGCGAGGCGGGGTGGTCGACGCCCCGTTGTACGGCGCGGTCCTCCGGGTCCTCGAATGGACCATCGCCGCCCAGGATCGCCTGGGCACGACGCGGGAGCGCCAGGGCAACCGTCTGGCCAACTCGGCGCCGCTCGACAACTTCGCCACGGCGGACGGTCGCTACGTCTGCATCGTCGCCGGCTCGGACGCCAATTTCCGGCGCCTGTGCGCGGCCATGGAACGACCCGAACTGGCCGACGATCCGCGCTGGTCGACCCTCAAGCGCCGGGCCGAGGACGGGGACACCGTCAACGGGATCGTGGCCGACTGGGCCGGCGGCCTCCGGGCCTCGGAGATCGAAGCGCGCTGCGTGGCCAACGGGGTCCCGGTGGGGGTGGCCTACGACGCCGCCGAGATCATCGCCGACCCGCACATGGACGCCCGCGGCGACCTCGTCCGGGTGGACGACCCGATCGCCGGTCCCCACCTGCAGCAGGCGCCGTTCCCCCGCCTCGACGGCCGGCGGCCCGACGCCCCGGCCCCCGCCCCCGCCCTCGGGGCCCACAACCGCGAGGTGTGGTGCGACCTCGTCGGGCTGGACGACACCACCTTCGGAGCCCATCGGGCGGACGGGATCATCTGAAGCCCCGGTGAGGACGCGGTTGCTACGCTCCGCCCCCGTGGCACCCGAACCCGTGCACCCCGGTCTGTTCACCGGGGGGCCCGATCCCCGCCTCATCGGCGCCCGGTGCCGCCGGTGCGCCTGCCCGCACTTCCCCCGCACCGACACCTGTCCCTACTGCGGGTCGGACGAGGTCGACGCCATCGAGCTCCCGACCACCGGCCGGCTCTGGGTCTGGACCACGGTGACGGCGGCCCCTCCCGGATACGCCGGGCCGGTCCCCTTCGGTTTCGGGGTGGTGGAGCTCGGCGGATCGCTCCGGGTGGTGACCCGGCTCACCGAGCCCGACGCCGGTGCCCTCCGGGAGGGCCAGCAGATGCGGCTGGTCCTCGACCAGATCGGCGAGCGTGACGGCGAGGCCGTCGTGTCCTGGGCCTTCGCCCCGGCATGAGCGGCGTCGGGATCGCCGGTGTCGGCATCCATCCCTTCGGGCGCTTCCCCGACGAGAACGTGACCGACATCGGGGTGGCGGCGGTCACCGGGGCGCTGGCCGACGCCGGCACCGAGGTGCCCGGGCTCGACGCCGCCTTCTGCGGCACGGCCTACGGCGGGGTGGCCTCGGGGCACAAGGTGCTCGGTCGCCTCGGCCTGACCGGCATCCCGATCATCGACGTCGAGGCGGGGTGCGCCAGCGGGGCCGCCGCCCTGATGCTGGCCGCCGCCTCCATCCGGAGCGGCCAGCACCGGACGGTCATCGCCTTCGGCATCGAGAAGATGCCCAAGGGGATCATCCGGTCCTCCTTCTTCGAGCCCTGGCAGGAGGAGGCGGGCCTGGCCTCGACGCCGGCCTACTTCGCCCTGCGGGCCCGGCGCCTGATGGACACCTCGGGAGCCACCGAGGACGACCTGGCGGCCGTGGTGGTCAAGAACCGGCGCCACGGGGTGGACAATCCCGACGCCATGTTCCGGACCGCCCGTCACCGCCGACGAGGTCCTGGGCTCGCGGATGGTCTGCCCGCCGCTCCGGCTGTTCATGCTCTGCTCGCCCAACGAAGGGGCGGCGGCCGTGGTCCTGCAACGGACCGAGCCCGGCGGTCCGGCGGTCCGGGTCCGGGCCGCCGTGGTGACCTCGCACCTGCCCGGCTCGGTGCTGAGCGAGTCGACCCCGCTGTCGGGGCTCAGCGACGACGACATCCCCGCCCCGACCCGACGGGCCGCCCTGGCCGCCTACGACGAGGCGGCGGTCGGTCCCGAAGACCTCGACCTCGTCGAGTGCCAGGACACCGACGCCGCCCGGGAGCTCATCTCCTACGAGGAGCTGGGCCTGTGCGCACCGGGCGGGTCACCGGGTCTGGTCCGGGACGGTTCGACGGCGCTCGGCGGCCGGGTCCCGGTCAACGTGAGCGGCGGCCTGCTGTCCAAGGGCGAGCCGCTCGGGGCCTCGGCGCTCGGCCAGGTGGTCGAGCTCGCCCGCCAGTTGCGCGGGCAAGCCGGGCCGCGCCAGGTACCGGACGCCCGGGTGGGGCTGGCCCACACCATCGGGCGCGGCGCCAACGCCAGCGTGGTGATCCTCAGCCGCTGACGTGGCGGGCGACCGGACGGTCGGCCCGCTCGGCAACCAGCTTGGCCCGGTTCACCTTGGTGGCGGCGCTCCGCGGGACGGCGTCGACGAACTCCACCGACTTCGGAACCTTGTAGGCCGCCAGCCGCTCCTTGGCGAACCGGCGCACGTCCTCTTCGGTGACCGGCGGGTCGGAGCCCCCGCGCTCCACGATGGCGTGCACCCGGTGACCCCATTCGGGGTCGGGAAGCCCGATCACGACGACGTCGGCGACGTCGGGGTGCTCGGACAGAGCCGCCTCGACCTCGGCGGGGAACACGTTCGCCCCGCCGCTCACGATCATGTCGACCCGGCGGTCGGCGATGTAGAGGTAGCCCTCGGCGTCCAGCCGGCCGAGGTCGCCGGCGGTGGCGAAGCCGTCGGCCGTCATCGGCAGCGACTGGCTCGAGCCGAGGTAGCCGTACTTCCCCGTCGTCGGGGACCGCAGATAGATCTCGCCCACCTCGCCGACCGGCACGTCCTGCTGCCGCTCGTCGAGGATGCGCACCTCGGTGCCACGGAACCCCCGGCCGATGCTGCCCGGATGCTCGAGCCACTCGTCGCCCCGGATGGCGGTGAGGCCCAGGCGTTCGGTCATGCCGTAGCACATGTAGAGCCGTTCGCCGCCGATGAGGTCGATCCATGTCCGGACGAGAGCCGGGGGGAAGATCGCCGCGCCCTGCTGGAGCCAGACCAGGCTCGAGAAGTCCCGTCCGGCGATGCCCGGGAGGCGGGCGATGCGGGCCAGCATGGTGGGAGTGGCGGTGAAGGCGGTGATCCGCTCCTGCTCGATCAGGTCGACGGCCAGCGCGGCGTCGAACTTGACCATCAGCGTGAGCGTGTCACCGGCCATCAGGTAGGTGAACTGGGCGAACCCGTTGGTGTGGTACAGCGCGGTGGGGATCAAGATCCGCTGCGGGCCCACCTCGACGCCCCAGGCCGTCGGGAAGGGCTGGGAGTTCAACGTCGTCAGCACGGCGGGCGTGTGATCCATGATGATCTTCGGGGTGCCGGTCGAACCGCTGGAGCAGATCCCGCTCACGCTGGGGGACACCACCAGGGGCAGCGGGTCGGTCGACCGGGAGTCCGCGTCGACGAAGAGCTCGGACGTCCCGGCTCGGACCATCAACCTGGCGCCGAGGACGTCCTCCACCCGGCTGCGTTCCCAGTCGGGCAGGTCCCAGCGCACCGGAACCGGCGATGCGCCGATCTTCCAGGCGCCGAGCACCGCCTCGACCATCTCGACCGAATTGGGGAGCTCGAGCCCGACCCGGTCGCCGACGCCCACCCCACGCGACGCCATGGCCCGACCGACCTGGTTGGCGCGCCCCTCGAGGTAACCCCAGGTGAGGTGCCGCTTCGATCCGTCCCGGTCGACGAAGGTGACCGCGACGGTCTCCGACCGCTCCTGGCCGAGGATGCGGATGCGCTCGGCGAAGGGAACCCCGTCGATCGCCGCTCCGGTCATGCCGGCCACCGGGGGCGGGGATCGTGATGACCTCTCGTCACAGCGAGGGAAACCTACCTGTCCCGTGCAGGGACCGCCATGTGCCCGTTCCTCGGTCGGCCAGGACGTCCGTCGGTCAGGAGGAGAGGCCTGGCCGGCCGCCCCACCCCGAAGTGACCTGAGGAGGTCGCCGGTGGGACCGAGTGTGACCCGGCCGGGTAGGCGGTGCGTTCTCCACCCCGGTGACCCGATGGAGGGAACCGAACGGTACCGTGGCCCTGTGGAGCTCCCGGAGCTGTTGGTTCCTGATGCTGCCGGGTGGCGAGCCTGGCTGAATCGTCACCACTCCGAGTCACGAGGCGTGCGGCTCGTCCTCGCCAAGAGGGGCACGACGCTTCCGACCGCGCTCTCCTACGACGAAGCCCTCGACGAAGCGATCTGCTTCGGCTGGATCGACGGGCAGCTGGCGCGGCGCGACGAGACAACGTTCCTTCGACGATTCACACCCCGAACCGCCCGGAGCCCCTGGTCTGAACGCAATGTCGCCATCGCCGAGAGGTTGAGCGCCTCCGGCCGCATGCACCAATCCGGACACGACGAGGTTCAGCGGGCGAAGACGGATGGTCGATGGGAGTCCGCCTACGCCGGTCAAAGTGGTGCGGTGGTTCCAGAGGATCTGGCGATGGCCTTGCGATCCAACCCACGTGCTGAGGCAAGCTTTCGAACGCTTACACGTGCAAACCGGTACTCCATCCTCTACCGAGTCGGAAGCGCAAAGAAGGCCGAGACCCGGGCGAGGCGGATCGAGCAGTTCGTGGAGATGCTTGCCCGAGGTGAGACCGTTCACCCGCAAGGTCCACGATCACCCGAGTGATGGGACCAGAGTCACAGGGAGGGAGGTGTCCCAGATCGCCGGATGGGTGGGCACGTTCGTGCCCGCCAAACGCCAGTGCTTGCTCGTGCGAAGGCCAGACCCCGCTCGTTTCCGGAGAGCCGGCGAACTGGCATCAGATCGACTACCGGCGATTGCTCGATCTTCGTAAGGGAACCTCTGCGATCTGAAACTAAGGTCAGCAGGAACGACTGCCGCAGGGTGCGGCGACCGGGTCCGCAGTCCGTTCGTCGCCAAGATCCTCGCGGCACAGATGCTCACACGACATGGAGGTGGTCATGCGGTACACGAACCTCGGTACGAGCGGGCTGCGGGTGTCGCGGTTGTGCCTCGGGATGATGAGCTTCGGCAACGACAGCGACCGTCCCTGGGTGCTGGACGAGCGGGCCGCCGAACCCATCGTCCGGGCAGCGGTCGAAGGCGGGGTCACCTTCTTCGACACGGCCGACACCTATTCGGGCGGGGCCAGCGAGGTGGCGACGGGCCGGCTGCTGCCCAAATTCCTCGGCCGCGACGAGGTGGTGGTCGCCACCAAGGTGTTCATGCCGATGACGCCCGGCGAGAACGGTGGCGGCCTGTCCCGCAAGCACATCCTGTCGGGCATCGACGCATCGCTCCGCCGGCTCGACATGGACTACGTCGACCTGTACCAGATCCACCGGTGGGACGCCCGGACCCCGATCGAGGAGACCATGGAGGCTCTGCACGACGTGGTGCGGGCCGGCAAGGCGCGCTACATCGGGGCCAGCTCCATGTTCGCCTGGCAATTCGCCAAGGCCCAACACGTCGCCGACCTCCGCCATTGGACCCGGTTCGTGTCCATGCAACCGCACTACAACCTGATCTACCGCGAAGAGGAGCGCGAGATGATCCCCCAGTGCATCGACCAGGGCGTCGGGGTCATCCCGTGGAGCCCGCTGGCGCGAGGGGTGCTCGCCGGCAACCGCAGCCGCGAGGGCGAGCGCCGGACGACCCGGTCGGGCACCGACGGCTTCACCGACCACCTCTACGGCCGGCCCACCGACTTCGACGTGGTCGACCGGGTCGCCGAGGTGGCCGCCGGGCGCGGGGTGCCCCCCGCCCAGATCGCCCTGGCCTGGCTGCTCGGGCGGCCCGGTGTGACGGCGCCGATCGTGGGGGCCACCAAGCCGGAGCACCTGGCCGACGCCCTGGCCGCCGAAGAGCTCGAGCTCAGCGACGAGGAGGTCAAGCGGGTGGAGGACCCCTACGTCCCCCATCCCGTGCTGGGCCATTTCTGAGCCCGGGAGGCACCCGTCCACCGGTGGCAGGCGGCCGTCAAGGGGCTGACCGCCGGCAACCTCGGGCTCGCGGCGGTGTCGAGGTTCGTCACTCTGGCCGGTGCCGGCCCGAGCTGATCCCACGCCCGGCGGACGGGGGCGGATCCTCCAGGGCGGATTGGCCGTAGCATCGTGACGTGATGGAAGGGATGGAAGGTCGGCCCCGATGAGCACTCCCCGGGCCGTCGACTTCCACTTCGACATCATGTGCCCCTACGCCTACCTGACGTCGCTGTGGATGCGCGAGGTCCGTGATTCGGCCGGGGTGGACGTCCGGTGGCGGTTCTTCAGCCTCGAGGAGGTGAACCGGGCCGAAGGCAAGAAGCATCCCTGGGAGCGCGACTGGTCCTACGGCTGGTCGATGATGCGCATCGGGGCCTACCTGCGACGCCAGGACATGGACCTGCTCGATCGCTGGTACCTGAAGGCGGGCGGTGCCCTGCACGTCGAGGGGCGCAAGCCCCACCGGCCCGAGGTGGCAGCCGACCTGCTCGGCGAGATGGGCCTCGACCCCGGCATCGTGGAGGCCGCCGTCGGCGACCCGACCACGGGCGACGAAGTGCTCGCCGAGCACCGGGCGGTGCTCGAGCGGGGCGGTTTCGGGGTGCCCACGCTCGTCTTCGACGACGGCCAGGCCCTGTTCGGTCCGGTCCTGGTCGACCCGCCGTCGGGCGACGAGGCCGTGCGGCTGTGGGAGCACGTCACCGGATGGCTGGACTACCCGCACGTCTACGAGCTCCAACGGCCGAAGACCCCGAAGGACGTCGACGCCATCGTGGAGGCCTTCCAGCCCTACCTCGAGGCCCGCGACTGGTTGAGCGTGCAGCGGGACACGCCCTGACTCCACGGCCGGCCCTGATCATGGTGGGGCCTGTCCGCTCGGAGCACCACGCCCGCCCGGGCCATCCGGAACGACCCGACCGTCTCCAGGCGGTCGTCGACGGCGTCGCCGCCCTGCATCTGGAGGACGACCTGCTCGTGCTCGACCCCGTGCCGGCGACACCGGCCCAGCTCGAGCTGGTGCACTCGAGGGCCTATCTCGAACACCTCGCCGCCACGTCTGCCGCCGGAGGCGGATCGCTCGATCCCGACACCTACGCCACCGCCGCCACCTGGGAGTCGGCCCGGCTGGCGGCCGGCGCCGGCCCGGTCGCCGTCGAAGCGCTCCGGTCCCACGGCGACGGCGTGGCCTTCGTGGCGGCCCGCCCCCCCGGCCACCACGCCCTGTCGGAACGGGCCATGGGCTTCTGCCTGCTCAACAACGTGGCCGTCACCGCCGCCTCCCTCGCCGCCGAGGGCGAGCGGGTACTGGTCGTCGACTGGGATGTCCATCATGGCAACGGCACCGAGGCGGTCTTCTGGGACGACCCCCGGGTCCTCTACGTCTCCACCCACCAGTGGCCCTGCTACCCGGGAACCGGGCAGGTCACCGACGTGGGTGGTGCGGCCGCCCGCGGTACGACGGTGGACGTCCCGCTCCCTCCGGGCTCGACCGGCGAGTCCGTGCGACGCGCCTTCGACCTGATCATCGAGCCGGTCGTCGCCGACTTCGAGCCGTCGTGGGTGCTGGTATCGGCCGGCTTCGACGCCCACCGGGCCGACCCGCTCGCCGACCTCGACCTCGCCGAGGGCGACTTCGCCGACCTCGCCCGGCGGGTGGCCGGCTACACGCCGCGCCCGGGCCGGCTCGTCCTGTTCCTCGAGGGCGGCTACGACCTCGGGGCCCTGGCGGCCTCGACGGCGGCGACCCTCGGCGCACTGACCGGAGCCGGACCGGAGCCGGGGCCGCCCACCGGCGGCGGACCGGACGGCGCCTATGTCGAGCGTCTCCGCGATCGGCGGCAGGCGGCGCTGGAGAGCTGAGCCCGGGCTCCCCGACGTTCACCAGGTGTCGATGCAGTTCCGCTTCCGGTCCCGAGAGGGGCCGGGCGGAGGGACCGCCTCGAGGACCTGGACCACGGTCCGGCGGGAGTCCGCCGGGTCGATCACGTCGTCGATCTCGAACGACTCGGCGACGTTGACCGCCCGCCCGTGCCGGTAGGCGCGCTCGACCATGTCCTCGAAGAGGCGCCGCCGCTCCTCCTCGTCCCCGACCGCCTCCAGCTCCCGCCGGAACCCGAGCCGGACGGCTCCCTCGAGGCCCATGCCCCCGAGCTCCCCGGTCGGCCACGACACGGTGAGGAGAGGGGACCGGAAGCTCCCGGCGGCCATGGCCTGGGCTCCGAGGCCGTAGCCCTTGCGCACCACGATGGTGACGAACGGGATCGAGAGGCTCGCACCGACGACGAACAGCCGGGCGAAGTGACGGACCTGCGCCGTTCGCTCGGCGTCGGGACCCACCATGAACCCGGGCGTGTCGCACAGGAACAGCAGCGGGAGGTCGTGGGCGTCGCACAGCTGGAGGAAGCGGGCGGCCTTGTCGGCGCCGTCGCGGTCGATGGCGCCGCCGAGGTGGCCCGGGTCGTTGGCCACCACGCCGATGGGACGGCCCTCGAGCCTCGCCAGCGCGGTGACCATCCCCGGGGCGAACCCGCGGCGGAGCTCGAGCACGGACCCCGAATCGGCGAGGATGCCGATGAGCCGGCGCATGTCGTAGGCACGGACCCGCTCCTCGGGAACGCAGCTGCGCAGCAACTTCTGGTCGGCACAGGCCCAGTCTGCGGTCGTGCCCTGGAAATAGCCGAGGTACCGCTTGGCCGTGCGTACCGCGGCGGGATCGTCCTCCACGACGACGTCGACCACCCCGTTCGCCGACTGCACGGCGACCGGCCCGATCTCCTCGGGCGCGAACGAGCCGAGGCCCCCTCCCTCGATCATGGCGGGCCCGCCCATCCCGATGGACGACCCCTCGACGGCGATGATCACGTCGCAGCACCCGAGGAGGGCGGCGTTGCCGGCGAAGCACCACCCCGACACGATCCCCACCAGCGGGACCAGGCCGCTCAGTGCCCCGAAGAGGGCGAAGGCCATGGTGTCGAGACCGGTGACCGTGGCGTAGTCGGTGTCGCCGGGCCGGCCGCCGCCTCCCTCGGCGAACAGCACCACCGGCAACCGCAACCGCTCGACCAGTTCGAACAGGCGGTCCTTCTTCCGGTGGTTCTGCTGGCCCTGGGTACCGGCCAGCACCGTGTAGTCGTAGGACAGGACGGCACAGCGGGCCCCGTCGTGGCCGAAGAGATCCCCGTTCACCCGGCCGATCCCGCCGACCAGCCCGTCCGCCGGCGTCCGCCGCACCAGCTCGTCGTGCGAGCGGCGCCCACGTTGGGCGGCGACGGCCAGCGCCCCGTACTCGAGGAAGCTCCCTTCGTCGCACAGGTCCGCGACGTTCTCCCTCGCCGTCCGGCGACCCTGCCGGTGGCGGCGGGCCACCGCCTCGGGCCGGGCCCGGTCGAGCACCGCGGCGCGCCGGTCGTCGAGCTCGGCGAGAGAGGCTCGCCGCTCGGGCGCGCCGTCGACGGCCTCCCCGCCCCCGGGTGCGCCGGCCCCGGTGCCGGCCTCCACGACCACCAGCGGATCCCCGACGGCGACCAGGGCCCCGGGTTCGACGGCAACCGACAGGACCGCACCGTCGGAGGGAGCTTCCACGACCTGCTCGATCTTCATCGATTCGATGACCACGAGCGAGGCTCCCCGGCGGACCGGATCGCCGACCCCGACGGGGACCGACACCACCGTTCCCTGCACCGGCGACGTCAGCCGGCGGACCTCGCCGCTCACCGGTCCCTCCCTCAGGCGGTCGGCATCGGGAAGATGCTCGGCTGGTGCGCCGCCGCCGCCACCGCATCGGAGCGCTCCGCCTCGTCCATCGGTGCCGGGGAGTGGGCAGCGACGAGGAACCGGGGCAGGAGGCCGAGATCCCCGGGGGCGCACAGGGCGTGGACTCCGGGCGTCGACAGCGCGAACCGCACGGCGGTGGCGATCTCGGGCTCGGATCCGAGCGGCTCGTACCAGGTGGCCGCGGTGTGCCGGCGGTCCGCCCAGGGCCGGGCGGCCACGGCCTTGATGGCCATGACCCCGATGTCGTGGTCGAGGGCATGGGCGAGCAGCGCCTCGGCGTCGCGCCGGTAGGTTCGATCCGACCACAGCTGCGGATTGACCGGGAACATGACGGTGTCCAGGTCGTAGCGGCGGAGGGCCTCGAGATGGGCGGCCGGCGCCCCGAGATCGTGGCCGGTGATGCCGATCCACCGGCACAGCCCCTGTTCCCGCGCCTGGGTCAGGACGCCCACGGCGGCGGCGCGGGCGTCGAGCTCGGCCAGATCGGTGACGGCATGGAGCTGGTAGAGGTCGAACGAGTCGCAGCGCAGGGTGCGCAGGGACTGCTCGAGCTGGGCCTTCACCCCGTCGGCACTGTGGCGCAAGGTCTTGCAGGCCACGAAGAGCCGGTCGCGGAACGAGGGGATGTGCGGGCCGAGCAGTTCCTCGGCCCGGCCGTACTGCGGTGCGACGTCGAGGTGGTTGACGCCGGCCTCGAGCGCCGAGGCCAGGGCGCGACCGGCGGTGTCGGGGTCGGTGTCCCAGAACGCCGCGCCGCCGAGCACCGCCACCGACGACTCGTGCCCGGTCCTCCCCAGTCTGCGGCGGTCCACATCCGCAGGGTAGTGCCCCCCCGTTCGGGTGCGCCGGGCCGCGCCGGTCCCGGTGCAGCCCGGCCCACCCTGCCGTGGCGTGCCGTCTTGGGGCTATATTCGCCCGGTCGGGCCGGCGCGCCAACCGCCCGCTCGTCGTGGATGGGCAGTGGGAGGCGACAATGTCCGCGAACTCCGGCTCCGGGGTGCCGACCAGGATCGTGGTGGGCACCGATGGCTCCGAAACGGCGACCCGGGCGCTCGACCGGGCCGTGGCGCTCGCCGCCGCGGTCGGTGCCGAGCTCCACATCGTCTCGGCCTTCAACGACCGGGCCCCCGGCGGCGTCCCCTCCGCCGGGATCGCCCTCGACGCCGGGTGGGTGGCGGCGGCCAGGTCGGCTGCGGAGAAGATCGTGCACGAGGCCGAGGAACGGGCCCGGGCCGGGCAGGTGGCGACGATCACCGCCGAGGCGGCTCCGGGCGAACCCGCCGAGGTGCTGCTGCGCACCAGTGTCGACCGGGAGGCGGACCTCCTGGTGGTGGGGTCGAAAGGGATGCAGTCGACGGCGCGCTTCCTGCTCGGTCCGATCGCCAATCGGGTGTCGCGGCGAGTGGCCTGCGACCTCCTCATCGTCGAGACCTCGGATCGTTCGGCCTGACCGGCGAGCCCGACCGGCCCCCCGACACCGGACGGGGGCCCGGGACCCCTACGGCCCGCCCGGCGTCGCCGCCCGGCGGGCTGCCTCCCAAGCCTCGACCATCCGGCCGAAGCGCAGCGGGTTGTAGATGTCCTCCTCGTAGGACCAGCGCTGGTCCCCGGCGTACTTGAGCAGGGTGAAGTTGTACTCCTGGTGGACGGAGCCGTCCCCGGGGTCGCGCATGCGGTTCCAGACCTGGCACACCACCCAGCCGCGGTCCTCGTCGACCACGTACCACCCGACGGGGAACTCGGGCATGTCCCGGCCCGGGTACTCGGCCATGCACGAGCCGATCCACTCACGGATGGCGTCGCGTCCGTGGAAGGTGCCGAAGTGGTGCTCGACGTAGGTGGCGTCCTCGGTGAACAGGTCGGCCCAGTCGTCCCACCGGCCCGAGGCCGCGGCCGCCGCCGCAACCTGCTGGTAGCGAGCGAAGGCGGCCTCGATCTCCTGCCGGGTCCACCGTCCCATGCCTCAGCGCCCCGAGCCGAACGACTCGCGCAATTTCGCCAACGACGCCGCCAGCAGACGCGACACGTGCATCTGACTGACTCCGATGCGGGCGGCGATCTCCGACTGGGTGAGACCGTCGATGAAACGGAGCCCGAGGATGGTCCGCTCGCGATCGGAGAGCTGGGCCAGCGAGATGGCCAGCATCATCCGGTCCTCGGTCCCGGCATAACCGGCGTCCACGTCCCCGAGCCGGCTGGCCATGGTGCCGTCCTGGCGGTCCGGCGCGTCGATCGACGTGGTGCGGTAGCTCTGACCGGCTTCGAGCGCCTCGAGCACGGCCTCCTCCGAGGCACCGATGGCGCCGGCCATCTCGGCGACCGTGGGGGGCCTGCCGAGCTCGTGGGAGAGCGACTCGATCACGTGGCCGAGCTCGAGGTAGAGCTCCTGGATGCGACGGGGCGCCCGCACCGCCCACCCCTTGTCCCGGAAGTGCCGTTTGAGCTCCCCGATGACCGTTCGGGTGGCGAAGGTGCTGAACTCGACGCCTCGCTCGGGATCGAACCGGTCGACGGACTTGATCAGCGCGATGGACGCGACCTGGGCCAGATCGTCGTAGCTCTCGCCGCGGTTGGAGAAGCGGCGGGCGAGCTGGTAGGCCAGCCCGAGGTGCGCCTCGACCAGCTCGTCGCGCAGGCGCCGATCGCCGGTCCGTGCGAACTCGACGAACTTCTCACGGGTCGCCTCGGCCGGCCGGACCGCACACATCAGGCCTCCGGGCGCGCCCGCCGCTTGCGCAACCAGATCCGCTGGCGGCCGCCGTGGTCGTCCCGGCCGTGCTCGTCGACCAGGGCGTCGAGGATCCTGGCCGACAGGCCGTCGGCGGACGGGCCGCCCGGGGCCCGGTCCGCCGCCGCATCGGGGTGGTAGGTGCAGGAGACCTCGATGTCCCCGGCGCCGCGCACGAACCGGAGCGCCAGGCGCCCGTCACGCTCCTCGCCGACCAGCGACACGCACAGCTCGTCCACGGCCAGGCGGAGGTCCTCGATCTCCTCGACGTCGAAGCTGGACCTCGACGCCACGGTCGCCGCGGTCAGCCGGGCGAGCACCACCAGGTCGGCCTGGACCGGGATGCTCAGCTCGACGACGTCGCCCGCCGGCCCCCGCCCGGCGCCGGGCCCTCCCCCGCCGGGCTCGGTGTCCGGCATCACGAGCGGGCGCTCACGACGCCACGGCCTCGTCCAACGAGGGGGCGATGGCGAAACGCTCGGTCAGCCCGGTGATCTCGAACAACTTGAGGATCCGCGGTTCGGTGGCGACGACCCGCAACGCACCCCCCGCGTCCTCGACCCGCTTGGAGGTCCCGATCAGCACGCCGAGACCGGTCGAGTCGATGAAGGTCACCGACGACAGGTCGACGACCACCAGGGCCGTGCCCCGGTCGATGGCCGCGTCCAGACGCTCGCGCAGCTTCGACGCCGTGGAGACGTCGATCTCGCCCGCAGCGAACAGCGCACACCAGCGCCCGCTGTCCTCCTCCGATATCTCGAGCAAGGGGTCCACCATCCTTCCAACCAGGCTAGTGCCCCGCCCCCCGGTCGCCCTGCCCGGATAGGCTCCGAACCCGCACGACGACCAGGGAGTGGGCGCGCTGAGAGCGGGTATCGATCCGGTGATGGCCGATTCTTCCCTCGAGACCTACCGGCGTAAACGCAATCCGGCCCGGACCCCGGAGCCGGTCCCCCCCGGCGGGGGAAGCGGCGTCCGAGCGGCGATCCGGTGTTCGTGGTCCAGGAGCACCACGCCTCGGCCCTCCACTGGGATTTCCGCCTCGAACGCCAGGGCGTGCTGGCGTCGTGGGCCCTCCCCAAGGGCCTTCCCGTCGATCCCGGCCGGAACCACCTCGCCGTGCCCACCGAGGACCATCCCCTCGACTACGCCTCGTTCAGTGGCACCATCCCGGCCACCGAGTACGGCGGCGGCGAGGTGACCATCTGGGACCGCGGGGCCTACGAGTGCGAGAAGTGGTCGGACGGCGAGGTGATGGTGACCCTCCACGGGCAGCGGGTCGAGGGCCGCTACGTCCTCTTCTCGACCGGGAAGAACTGGATGATCCACCGCATGGACCCGGCGCCCGAGGGTTGGGAGCCGCTCCCCGAAGCACTGTCCCCCATGCTGGCGGTGGCGGGAGACCGGCCGCCGGAGGGCGACGAGTGGACCTACGAGCTCAAGTGGGACGGGATCCGGGTGCTGCTGTGGGTCGACGGGGGGACGGGTCCGGGCCGTCACCCGGAACGGGAACGATGCGACCGGCTCGTACCCCGAGCTCCGCGAGTTCGGCGAAGCGGTCGGTTCGGCGCAGCTCCTCCTGGACGGCGAGCTGGTGGTGCTCGACGGGGACGGACGCCCGTCCTTCTCGAGGCTCCAGCACCGGATGCACGTCACCTCGGGGACCGCCGTCAAGCGGGCGGCAGCCGCTCACCCCGCCAGTCTGGTGCTGTTCGACCTCCTCCATTGCGACGGCAGCTCGCTGCTCGGCCGTCCCTACGAGCACCGCCGCGCCGCGCTCGAGTCGTCCGTCCCGGCCGGCCCCCGCTGGGCGGTCACCCCGGCGTTCCCCGACGACACGGGGGCCGAGGCGCTCCGCATCGCCGGCGAGCTCGGGATGGAGGGCATCGTGGCCAAGCGCCGGGCCAGTCCCTACCGCCCGGGAGCCCGCAGCCGCGACTGGGTCAAGGTCAAACGCCAGCGGACCCAGGAGGTGGTGGTGGGCGGGTGGACAGCCGGGCAGGGCAGCCGGCAGGCCCACTTCGGTTCGCTGCTCCTCGGGCTGCCGGCCGGGGGGAGCACCCGGACGCTGCGCTACGCGGGACGCGTCGGGACGGGGTTCAGCCAGGCGGCGATGGCGAGCCTGCTCGGGGAGCTGGCACCGCTCGTCCGCCGGACCAGCCCCTTCACCGAGGATCTGCGCCGCGAGGTCGGCACCGCGGTCACCTGGGTGCGACCCGTCCTGGTCGGCGAAGTCAGCTTCACCGAATGGACGCCCGACGGCCGCCTCCGCCACCCGGTCTGGCGCGGTGTCCGCACCGACAAGGCAGCCGAGGACGTCTCCGTTGAGCCCTGAGCGGAGCGCCTCGGTCCGGACCAGGGTGGGCGGTCGCGAGCTGACCGTGTCCAACCTGGACAAGGTCCTCTATCCGCGCGTCGGGTTCACCAAGGGGGAGATGATCGACTACTACGCCCGGATCGCACCGGTGATGCTGGCCCACGTGCGCGACCGCCCGCTCACCATGAAGCGGTTCCCCAACGGGGTGGAAGGGCAATCGTTCTTCGAGAAGCACCGGCCGGTCCATGCCCCCGAGTGGGTACGGGGCGCGAGCGTCCCCTCGAGTGAGGACGGCGAGCTCATCGAGTACTGCGTGCTCTGCGACGTGGCGTCGCTGGTGTGGGCGGCGAACCTGGCCACCATCGAGCTCCACGTACCGCTGTGGCGGGTCGGCCGGCGACGGAAGCTGCCGGCGTCCCCCGACCACATGGTGTTCGACCTCGACCCCGGGGAGGGCACCACCATCGTGGAGTGCTGCCGGGTGGCGTCGCTGATCCTCGAGGCACTCGGGCCGGGCGCGGTCTGTGTGGCCAAGACGAGCGGCGCCAAGGGCCTCCAGCTCTATCGCCCGCTGGAGCGCCGCACCGGCTGGGACGAGCTGCGCCGCGATGCCCACCACATGGCCGCCACCATCGAGGAACGCCATCCCGAGCTGGTGGTGTCCAACATGCGCAAGTCGCTGCGGCGGGGCAAGGTGCTCATCGACTGGAGCCAGAACCACCCGGCGAAGACGACCGTGGCCCCCTACTCGCTGCGGGCCCGCCCCGAGCCGACGGCGTCGACCCCGGTGACCTGGGAGGAGGTCGGACGGTGCGCCGAGACCGGAGACCCCGACGAGCTCCGTTTCACCGCCGGTGACGTGCTCGAGCGGGTCGAGCGGCTGGGTGACCTCTTTGCGCCGGTCGGGGACGGCGGCCCGGCTTGAGCGCCGCCGGGTTCAGGCTCGGGCCCGCAGGCTCCCGATGCGGAGCGAGCCGTCGTCGGCGCCGGCGGGGGGCCCGTCGGCCCGGTCCTCGGTCTCGAGCACCGGCTCGGAGGTGAACAGGTAGGTCCGGAGATGGCGGTCGAGGGCCGGATCGTGGCGACGCAGCCACTCGAGGGTCATGGCGGCGTGCTCCTTCTCCTCGTCCCGGTTGTGGGCCAGGATGCCGGCCAGATCGGCGTCGGTGGTGGCGTCCACCCGCTGGTCGTACCAGTCGACCGCTTCGAGCTCCTCCTGGATCGAGGTGATGGCCCGATGCCGGTCGACGGTCTCGGGCGCCAGCCTCGACTCGGGCTCGTGCAGTCCGGCGCTCTGGGCCACGACCGTTCCTCCTGACTGTCCGGGACCGCCGGCGGTGCAGCCGGCCGGCGAAGCCTATCGCCCGCCGCCTCGCCGCCGATCTCAGCCGGCCTGCCAGAGATCCTTACGGGCGGAGTCGCGGATCCACTCGGCGAGCGCCGGAACCCGGCCGACGATCGTGCTGCCCGCCGTTCCCGGCCCCCGGCGGTGGGGAGCGGTCTCTTTGACCTCGGCATAGCGGCGACCGAGCTCGCGCCGCCGGTCCTCGAGCAGCGTCCGGCGCAACAACGGGACGAGATCGCGCTCCTCGCGCTCGACGTGCTCGTCCACGGCGTGGCGCAGGGCTTCGAGCTCCTGGCGGAACTCGGCCCCGGTCGTCGGCATGCCCTCCATGCGGGCCAACCGCTCCTCGATGGCCGCCTGCTCGGCCAGCCCCTCGCCGGCCGCCGTGCCGGGATCGGGACCGAGCGCCGGGTAGACGACCAGCTCCTCGGCGACCTCGTGTCTCACCAGGTCGTCGGTCAGGATCCAGAACAGCTCGCCGGCGATGTCCGGAGCCTGGCCGTCGAACATCCCGAACAGGCGCCGAACGTCGGCATGGTCACGTTCGAGCAGGTGGAGGACGTCGTCCGCGGCCGAGCCGGGGTCCCATCGCACGCGCCCGCCATACCCCACCGGCGCCATGCGAAACCCGGGGCGTTCGCCCGGGCACCGGCCGGTGCCGGGCCAGGACCTGCTCACCGGACGCCGGCGGGCCGGAACTGGACGCTGATCCGGGGCTCGACCGGCCGGGCCGTCTTCGGTACGGCGTGCTCCCAGGTGCGCTGGCACGAACCGCCCATGACCAACAGGTCGCCCCCGCCCACCGTGTGGGAGACGACCCGTCCACCGGCCCGCGGCCGCAGGAGGAACCGCCGGGGTGCGCCGAGCGAGACCACGGCGACGACGGTGTCGTCGGTGGCGCCGCGGCCGAACCGGTCACCGTGCCAGGCCACGCTGTCGCCCCCGTTGCGGTACAGACAGCATCCGACCGTCGACAAGGGCCCCGTGCCCTCGTAGCGCTCGTCGAGCGCGGCCATGGCCTCGGCGAGCAACGGATCGGGGAGGTCGGAGCCCTCCTCGAAGAAGCACACCATGCGGGGCACGTCGACGACCCTGCCGTACATCATCCGTTGCTCCGCCCGCCACGGGACCGAGGAGCGCAGTCGCTCGAACAGGTCGTGGGGGGCCCGGACCCAGTCGCGCCGGAGCTCGATCCAGGCTCCGTCCCCGAGCTCGGTGCGCACCGTCGAGTCCCCCAGCGGTCGCAGTCCGACCTCGCCGACTTCGAACAGTGACGCCTGGCGGACCCCCATGAGGTCGTCCAGTCTAGGCGAACAGATGTTCGTCCGGTGCGCCCGGTGCGCCCGGCTGCGCCCGGTGCGCCCGGCCGGTGCGCCGGGTGCGCCGGTGCCGCCAGCAGTGCCGGAACGATCAGCCGGTCGGGGCCGGCCCCTCCATCGAGCCCGACTCCTCCCAGCCCCGGGCGGTCTCGGGGTCGTCCGCCTCGGGGACGGCGTCGGGGAGGTCCGGCTCGGGACCGGGGTCCGCCCCGGCCCAGGAGGCGGGAGGATCGCTGGCCGGGAACGACTCGGCCAGCGTCTCGTCGAGCGGCTCCTCGCTCGTCTCGTTGTCGGACGGCTGGGTCATGGTCTCCGCCCCCCGGGGCCGGACCGTTCCGGCCCGTTTCCGCCTACCCGGGACCGACGGGAGCGAAACGGGTCCTCAGCCGGCTCCGTCGAAGCTGACCGGGGCGTCGAAGGCGGCCCGCCTCGAGGCCCGCACCAGGGCGGCGAGCACCGGCCGGCCGAGCATCAGGACCAGGACGGCGTTCGTCACGGCTCGGGAGATGTCGAACCCCAGCGACGTCGTGAGGTCGAAGAAGACGAAGTTGTGCAGGTTGTGCCAGCCGCCCGCAGTGGGCTGGTAGGAGAAGCTGGACGTGGTGCCGGCCCCGAACGGCCAGAACCACAGATTGAGGAGGGTCCCGTAGGCGAGGGCGGACACCGCGGCGTAGCCGGCCAGCAGCGCCAGCTCCGCCCGTCCCCGCGCCGGCGGGAGGCACCCGGCGCCGAACCCCATCCAGGCGGCGCCGAACATCTGGAACGGGAGCCACGGCCCGATCCCACCGGTGATCAACGCCGAGGCGACGATGGTGACGGCGCCGAGCACGAACCCGAAGCCACGCCCGAGGACCCGACCGGCGGGGACCAGCAGGAAGAAGACCGGCTCGAAGCCGGCCACCCCCGGGCTCGGGATGCGGAGGGCGGCACCGCAGGCGGCGAGGATCCCGAGCAGAGCAATGGACTTGGCGTCGAACGAGCCCTCGGCGAGCTCGCCGAGCACGACGGCCAGCAGGAGCGGCAGGACCGCCACGAAGATCCACGGGGCGTCGGAGGAATGGGCGAGGTCGGCGCCCGAGTGGCCGTGGACGAACAGGGGCCAGCAGAACCCGACGATGCCCACCGCCGAGGTCACCCCGAGCAGCATCGAGGCGCGGGAGCCGAACCGGACGGCCGCGGCGGGCCCTCCCGGCCTAGGCACGGTCCGGCACCCCCAACGCGCCGACCACCTCGTCGACGGTCAGCCACCGTTCGGGCGCGAGGATCTTCGCCACCTGGGGAGCGAACACCGGCGAATGGCAGACGACCTCCCTCGCCACCCCGTCGGTGACGATCTCACCCTCGGCGAGGACCACCGCCCGGGTGGCCGCCCTGGCCACCAGCTCGACGTCGTGGGTGGCGACCACCACGCACGCCCCTTCGGCCGCGAGCTCCCGGACCAGGGTCACCAGCCGGTCCTTGCCCGGATAGTCGAGTCCGCGGGTCGGCTCGTCCAGCAGGACGAGGGGGGGCCGGGGTGCGAGCACGACGGCCAGGGCGAGCGCCAGCCGCTGCCCCTCGGACAGGTCACGCGGGTGGCGCTCGGGGTCGAGCCCGGCGAGGACCCGGTCCAAGGTGGCCGCCGTCGTGCCGGGCTCGAGCCCGGTCTCGCCGTCGGCGGTCCGGCACTCGTCGCCCACCGACGCTCCGTAGAGCAGGACACCGGCGTCCTGGGGGACCAGTCCGACCGTCCTGATGAGCCGGCGGGAGCCCAGGTCCGTCGGCCGTCGGCCCATGATCCGCACCTCGCCCCGGGCGGGCCGACGCAGGCCCGCCAGGTGGTTGAGAAGCGTCGACTTCCCCGAGCCGTTGCGCCCCATGACCGCCACGATCTCGCCGGCGGCGAGGGTCAGGTCGACCTGGCGAAGAGCGGTCACCTCGCCGAAGTCGACGCTCAGGTGGTCGACCTCGGCCACCGACCGGCGGTCGGCGCCGCCAGCGGGTCCGGGCGCCGGGGCGGGCCCCAGCCGGTCACGAAGCGGCCCGGCCTCCCGACGGGCGTTGCGGACCGTCAACGGCAACGGGCTCCAGCCGGCGGCTCGGCCGAGCTCGACGATGGGAGGTGCGACCGGTGCCCCTTTCATGATCTCGGCGGTCGGGCCGACCACGAGCGGGTCGCCGCCACCGGGCACCAGCACCACCCGATCGGCGAACGGCACCACCCGCTCCAGCCGGTGCTCGGCGAGGACGACGGTCATGCCGAGGTCGTGGACCAGACGGGTCAGCGCCGACAGGACCTCCTCGGCCGCCGCCGGGTCGAGGGCCGAGGTCGGCTCGTCGAGGACCAGGACCCGGGGGGCGGCACCGAGCACCGCCCCGATGGCGACCCGCTGTTGTTGGCCCCCCGACAGCGAAGACAAGGGCCGGTCCCGCAGATCGTGGAGACCCAGCAGGTCGAGGGTGTCCTCCACCCGGCGGCGCATGGCGCTCGGCGCGACGCCGAGGTTCTCCATGGTGTAGGCCAGCTCGTCCTCCACCGCATCGCTGACGAAGCTGGCGGCGGGGTCCTGACCCACGGTGCCGACGACATCGGCGAGCTGGCGCGGCGGGAAGTCACGGATGGAGCGCCCGGCCACCGCCACATCCCCGGACACCCGGCCACCGGTGAAGTGGGGCACCAGCCCGTTCACCGCCCGCAGGAGCGTGGTCTTGCCCGAGCCGGTCCGTCCGATGACCAGGCACAGCTCCCCCTCGTCGATGTCGAGGTCGACGTCGCGCAACGTCGGCGCCCGGTGCGCCGACGTAGGTGAACCCGAAGCCCGAGAATCGGATCATGCCAGGCGCTCCCTCGCCGGCTCGGCGCCCCGGCCCACCGCCGGCGAGGTCCGGGTGCCGACCGGGGTCGGCCGGCTCACCAGGCCCGGCGCCGTCAGGGCCGGGGCCAGAGCGACGAGGACCCCGGCGGTCGGGACGAGGGGCAGGCCGGGCGGCCCCAACGGGTACACCGACATCTGGAGATCGGCCGTCCCGAGGGCGGAGGCCACCACGAAGCTCGCCAGCGCCACCGCGCCCGACGCCGCCACCGCCCATTCGGCGGCGGCCCAGGGGTCCGGCCGGTACCTCGTGCGGTTGGTGCGACGGCCGCTCGCCACCATGCCCGCCCCGACCAGGCCGGCGCCGGCCACGAGGAACGGGAACCCCCCCGCCGGCAGCGATCCGGGATCGAGCACGCCGTAGACGCCGGCGACGACGCACAGCAGCCCGACGGCGGTCGAGCTCCCGGCCAGCCGCCGGTTCCAGCGCGTCCGGTCGACACGGCGTCCGTAGCCACGGGCGTCCATCGAGGCGGCCAGCTGGAGCGACCGGTCGAGCGCGCTCTCGAGCACGGGGATGGCCATGCCGCGCAGCCCGGCGACGCCGCGGGTCGGACGGCCGCGCAACCGCCGGGCGTCGCGCACGCCGGCGATGGCCATGACGACCTCGGGGGCGAACGACAACGACACGGTGACCGCCACGCCGGCCTCGTAGAGGACCGGTGGCAGGCAGCGGAGCAACCGATAGGGACTGGCCAGCGAGTTCGCCGCGCCGAAGCACACCAGGACGACGGCCAGCCGCAGCCCGTCCACTGCCGCCTGCACGACTCCCTGGGCGGTGACCGGACCGCCGATGCTGACCCCTGCCGCCCATGCCGGGAAGCGGCACCTGTGGCAGCGAGAAGATCACGTCGCCAGGCAGCGCCCGGTCGCCGAACAGGATCTGGAGGACCACCCGCACGCCGATGACGGCCAACCCGAGCCGGAAGAACACCGCCAACGAACGCGACCACGGCGCCGAGGTGCGGCACGCAGACACCACGAAGGCCACCACCGCGGCCACCAGGCACAACAGCAGTGGGGTCGGTGGTGCGGCTGGCGGCGCCGGCGAGGCATCCGGCCCACAGCCACCAGGCCGCCGGGTGGATCCCGCGGCGGCGCCACCCGCCCGGCCGGCGGGCCGTCACGGGTCGGCCGGCCGCCGGCGCCACCGCCACAGGGCGAGGGCGGCCAGGACCACCACCAGCCCTCCTCCGAGGATGGCGGGCAGTGCCCCGCCCCCCGAACCCCGGGACGCCGGCGCTGCCCGCAGCGACTGGGCCGAGGTCGCCGGACGGCGGGCCGCGCTGGGCGGGACATGGCGGACCGCCGGACCCGTCCCCGGCGCGGTGGCCGGAACGGGCGCCGTCGAGGTCGGAGCCGCCGGGCCGGCCGGACTGCCCGGAGTCGTGGAAGGGGGTGCCGTCGAACCGCCGGTGGCGGCTCCGACCGGGGTGGTGGGCGCGCGGCGCCGGAGCGGTGGGTGCCGGCGCCGGGGCGGCGCGGTCGTCGACGTCACCGTCCCGCAGATCGCCGCGTAGTCCGGCGTCGCACCGGGGGGCGGGTCGCTGGCGTTGGCCTTTCCGGGGTCCTCGAACCGCCATCCTTCGACGTCGCCCGCCTGCACGTCGGCGAAGGCGCCGGCGCTGGCGTACTGCCAGCTCCCCGTGCTGCCGTGCCAGTAGGACCAGTAGGCGTAGCCACCGGGCACGGCCTGGCCGCATCCGCTCGCCGGTCGGCCGTCGATCGAGCAGAGCAGGCCGGCGGCGTTGTAGGTCGGGTCCTGCTCCTGCTGCTGGGCGGCGAAGGCGGCGAGCGCCTGGTAGCCGGTCGTTCCGCTCGGGACCCTCGCACACCCCACCACCGGTCCCGCCGGGCCGCCGAAGTCGATCACGAAGGCCACGCTCACGGTGGCCTCGGCGCCGGCCGCCCGGGCCAGGTCCTCGAAGGGCACGAGGGCGTCGGGACCGGCAGCGGCGAGCGCGGCCGACAGGACGCCGACGAGGACGGCCGCCCTGCCGATGCGCCGCGCCGGCGAGGTCACCCCGACGTCCCCGCCGGACCCGACATACCGACGACCGGTGAGTTGAGCCGCACCCCACCGATGGAGCCGACGAAGGGAGCGTCGCCGAAGGAGAAGATGCCCCCGTCGGAGGCCACCAGCCAGTAGCCCCCGCCGTCGGGGGTCGGGGCCATGCCGACCACCGGTGAGTTGAGCCGCATCCCACCGGTCGAGCCGAAGAAGGCGGCGTCGCCGAAGGAGAAGATGCCCCCGTCGGCGGCCACCAGCCAGTAGCCCCCGCCGTCGGGGGTCGGGGCCATGCCGACCACCGGTGGTTGAGCCGCATCCCACCGGTCGAGCCGGAGAAGGCGGCGTCGCCGAAGGAGAAGATGCCCCCGTCGGCGGCCACCAGCCAGTAGCCCCGACCGTCGGGGGTCGGGGCCATGCCGACCACCGGTGAGTTGAGCCGCATCCCACCGGTCGAGCCGGAGAAGGCGGCGTCGCCGAAGGAGAAGATGCCCCCGTCGGAGGCCACCAGCCAGTAGCCCCCGCCGTCGGGGGTCGGGGCCATGCCGACCACCGGCCGGTTGAGGCGCGATCCCACCGGTCGAGCCGACGAAGGGAGCGTCGCCGAAGGAGAAGATGCCCCCGTCGGAGGCGACCAGCCAGTAGCCCCCGCCGTCGGGGGTGGGGGCCATGCCGACCACCGGTTGGTTGAGCCGCATCCCACCGGTCGAGCCGGAGAAGGGAGCGTCCCCGAAGGCGAAGATGCCCCCGTCGGAGGCGACCAGCCGGTAGCCGCCCGACGAGAACGTCGCCCGGAAGGGGAGGGCCACGCCGGCCAGTGCGGGCACACCCTCGTAGGTGGCGAGCAGGTCGGGGCCGGGGTCGGGGGGGAAGGCGAGAGCCCCCCGGCCCGGTCCGGCGCCGAGCTGGAAGGAGAGGAGCGACGAGACCGGGTCGCCCCCGCCCGTCACGAACGCCGGGGAGGCCGGGGACTGGCCGAGGGCCACGAGAGCCTGGATGACCAACGCCGTCGAGTCGGGATCGGTCGATCCCGGGGTGGTCGACGTGTTGGGGAAGAAGCCCCATCCGCCGTCGGGATCCTGGCCGCCGGTCAGGAAGGCGAGCGCCGCCGACGCACCGGCCGGGGCGAGCGCACCCTGGGCCTCGAGCCCCTCGACGGCCGCCGCCGTCGAGTTGGTGTCGGGCCCTTCGGACGAGGCAGGCGTCCCGTTGCAGGGATTGCTCGCAGTCTGGAAGCTCGTCCACCCTCCGTCGGGGCACTGCTGGGTGGTCAGCCATGCCTCGGCCGGACCGATCGCCGGGCCGCCGGTGACCCCGGCCGCGGCCAACGCGGCCAGCGACAGGCCCTGGCGGAAGGCGCCGTCGAAGGTCGGGTCCTGGGCGCCGAACAGCCCCTGGTCCGGTCCGGGCGGGCGCTCGGTGGCGAGCAGGCGGGCCACCAGATCGGTGCCGGCGAACGAGCGCGGGTCCACGCCGAGGGCGTGGGCGTCGAGGATCAGCAGGGCCAGCTGGCCGGGCCCGTCGGCGCCGTCCACCGTGACGTACTGGTCGAGGTGCGACCCGAGGAAGTCGAGCGCGCTGTGCGCCCGGGCCGGATCGATCCCTGCGCTGGCCAGCGCCAGCACGGTGTTGGCCGTGGCGACCAGGTCGGGTTGGCCGGGGCTGACGGCGGAGGGCACGTCGCCCTCCGGGGTGAGCTGGCCGGCCAGCCAGCTCGCCCCGAGCCGGGCCGCGCCCGCCTGCGGGAACGTCGGTGGTGGCGAGGCCGGTGAGGCGGTCGCCGGTGCCGGTCCCGCGGCGGCGACGGCCAGGCCCGCGCCGAGCGCGGTCATGGCCACGAGGAGGCGGGTACGCATGGTCGGTGTTCCCTTCCGGACAACGACCCGGAAGCTCCACGACGCCCGAGCCGGGCGCCAGTGGCCGACCGAGCCCTTGCCGCAATTCGCGACGGACATGGACTCAACCAGCAGGCATCGGTATCCCGGCTCGTGACGAGCACCGCCCGTCACCCACGGTTGCGGACCAGCGCCGGACTCTGACCGGCTTCCCCGCTGCCTGCTCGTGCAACTGACCCGGTTCGCACCCGAACGTCCGGGTGCTCACCTGTCGCCCGACCCTAGTGCACGAGCAGGGCACCGACCGCGGGGGCCGGACCGGTCGGGCGGATTCGACGCATCCGCCCCCGGTTCAGGTGCTGGTCGGCGGACTCGCGAACCGGGCGGCGGCGAGCACCTTGCCGTCCGGACCGACCATGGCGGCCGACCGCACCGACCCGGCCGGCACCGGCAGGGGAGCGATCCAGTTCCCGTAGCCGGCGGCGAGGGAGAAGGAGCCCACCGTGCGCACGTGTCCGTCCGCCGAGGTCACCGTGCACCAGACCCGGCCCGTCCACGGCGACGCCCCGACGCTCATGGACATCCAGGACGGCCCGTGCTCGGAGCCTCCGCCGGCGTAGACGGCGACCACCCCGACGGTCCGGCCCCGGGCGACGAGGGCAGCGGTGGCCGGGCGCTCCCCGGCGCCGGGTGTCGCGGTTCGGGGCGGCGTTCCGGTCCCCGGATGGGTCGCCCAGCCGACCCCGAAGGCCACCACCGCAGCGGCAGCGACAGCAAGGAGCACCCGAGCGCCCCGCCGGGGCCGCCGGGACGGCCGCTCCCGCATGTGCTCGACCACCCGGGTCTCGAAGCCGAGCGGCGGGTCGGCCTCGGCGGCCACGTGCACCAGCCGGTCGGCGACCAGGGTCAGCTCCTCGAGCTCGAGACTGCAGCCGGCACAGGCGTCGACGTGGTCGAGGAGCTCGGCACGCTCACGACCGTCGAGCACCCCGGCGGCCAGCTCCGGCAGTGCGGCCTGCAGCTCCTCGTGGGACATGGCCCCCTCCCCCCCGCTCATGGCTGGCCCGTTGCGCCGTCGAGCGCGGCGCGCAGCTTCTGGAGGCCCGCCCGGATCCGCGTCTTGGCCGTGCCGAGCGGGATGGACTCCGACGTGCTGATCTCCTCGGCCGTCCGCCCGTAGAGCACGGCGAGCAGGGTGGCACGGCGCTGCTCGGCGGGCAGGGCGGTGAGCGCGGCACGGAGGTCCGGCGAGAGGTGGCCGGCCATCGCCACGTCCTCCACCGGCCGCCCTCCGCTGGCGAGCCCCAGCGCCACCAGGTCGTCCGGATCGGTGGGGAAGGCGCGCCGTCGGCGGATGGCGTCGATGGCCAGGTTGCGGGTGATGGTGAGGACCCAGGAGGTCACCGTGCCCCGACGGGCGTCGAACACGGGTGCGTGCCGCCAGGCCCGGAGCAACGCCTCCTGGGCGACGTCCTCGGCCGCGCCGGCGTCGTCGAGCAGCCCGACGGCCAACCCGAAGACCCGCTTCTGGTACCGGCGCACGAAGGTCACCGCGGCATGCTCGTCCCCGATGGCCATGCCCGCCATCAGCGCCTCGTCCGAGGGGTTCCCGACCGACCGGTCGGTCACGACTCCCCGACCCCGCCGGGAGGCGGCGGGCCGCCGGGTCCGGGTGGCCGCGGCCCGGTCGGCACCCGCCGTACCCCCCGTCGCTCGCCGCTGTCCATGGCATGTCTCCATTCCGAACCCCGGATCGACTCCATCCTGACCGGACGAGGCCGGTCGTCGGCGCCACTCGCCTCCCGGGTATACGGATGACGGCCCCTCAGGGATTCGACGGCCGTACCGGGCCGGCCGTACCGGGCCGGCCGGACGGCATCACCCGGCCGGCCGGACGGCATCGACGCAGGCACCGCGGTCCGGGGGAGCCGAGGTCGGCCGGGCTATGGTGACCTACCGGCCCGATGGCACCGGCGCCGGCGGCACGTCCCCCTCGGAGGGCTCATGGCAGACGGAGGACCCACGGCAGGCGCCGATCCGGGAGGCGGGCCGAGGAACCTGATCCTGGCGGCGATGATCTTCGCGGTGGCCATGGTCTTCATCGACCAGACCATCGTCTCCATCGCCGTGCCGCAGATCCAACGGGAGCTGGGCCTCACCGCCACCGGCGTCCAATGGGTGGTCAACGGCTACCTGCTGTCGCTGGCGGCGCTGTTCGCCTTCGGGGGCCGGCTGGCCGACACCGTCGGTCATCGCCGGATGGTCGTGCTCGGCGTGGTGGTGTTCGCCGGCGCCTCGACGCTGTGCGGCCTGACTCCGACGGGGAGCGCCGCCGAGGCGTGGATCGTCTCGTTCCGGGTCCTCCAGGGCGTCGGGGGAGCCATCATGTTCCCGGCGGCACTGGCCATCGTGGTCCAGACCTTCCCCCTCCGGGAGCGGGGCCGGGCCCTCGCCGCCTTCTTCGGCATCGCCGGCGGGCTCACCGCGGTCGGGCCCATCCTCGGCGGGTACCTCACCCAGTGGACGTGGCGGGCCATCTTCTGGGTCAACATCCCGGTCGCGCTCATCGCCCTGGCGCTCATCTGGATCTCGAAGCCGACCACCACCTACCGGCCGGCCCGCATGGACTACCGGGGCCTGGTTCTCATCGCCTCGGGAGTGGCGCTCAGCGTGTTCGGGTTCCAGCAGTCGTCGATCTGGGGATGGTCGAACCCGGGGATCTGGCTCTGCATCTTCGGCGGTGCCGCGCTGCTCGTGGTCTTCTACTTCGTCCAGCTCCGGACGCCCTCGCCGCTCATCCAGGTGCGGATCTTCCGGATCGGCGCCTTCGCCGTCGAGAACATCGTCCTCGGCGTGGCGATGGTGGCCTTCGTCCCGATCTTCTTCTTCGCCAGCGAGTACGCCCAGATCGCACTGGGCAAGAAGGCCTCCCAGGCCGGGGTCTACCTCCTGTTCTTCTTCCTCGGGTTCGTGGTGGCCGCCCAGGTCGGCGGTCGCATGCTCGACCGTGCCGGCGCCAAGCGCCCGGTGGTCGTCGGCTGCGCCCTGGCCGCGGTCGGCCTCTACCTGTGGGCCGGGCAGGTGACCCGTCTCGACTTCGGCAGCCAGCAGTGGTACGTGGTCCTCGCCGGAGCGGGCATGGGCCTCATGCTCGGGCCGGCCAACACCGATGCCGTCAACCGGGCGTCCACCCTCTCCTACGGCGAGGCGACCGGCATCACCCAGACCGTCCGCAACTACTTCGCCAGCCTGGGTCTCGCCATCCTCGGCACCATCCTCGTCTCCGAGATGCGATCGCAGGTCACCCAGTCCCTGATCTCGGACCGTCATCTCTCCCCGGCGCGGGCCGCCGCCGAGGCGGCCCGGCAGTCCGAGGGTGGGGTCGGCCGGGGGTCCGGCGCGCTCCCCCACTTCGTCCGGGTCGATTTCGCCCACGCCACCCAGGCCGTGCTCCTGGTGATGGCTGCGGTGATGGTGGCGGCGGCGCTGATCGCCCTGGTCGGGTTGCGCACCGGCCTGCAGGAGGAGGCCGGTGAGACCGCCGAGGCCGGCGAGACCGCCGAGGTGGGAGCCGCGACCGGCGAGGCCGCCGGGCTGGCCCCGGGCTGACCGGCGTCAGCCCACGAGCACCCGTGGGGGCGGATAGCCCTCGGCCTCGCACAGCGCCTCGTACACCGCCAGGGAGCCGGCGCCGTCGTAGACGCTCTCCACGTTGCCGTCGGCGTCGAGGTTGAGGTTCACGCCGTACATCTGGAACCACACCCGGGTCCCGTCCTCGACGCACCGGAGGGTGTGGACCGAGCCCGCCGGCTCGTAGAGGAAGGAGCCGGCCCGATTGACGTACCCGTACTCCTTGTACTTCCACGCCCCCGAGGTCGTGTAGGCGTAGACGGGGCCGGTGTGGCGGTGGCGCTGCACCTCGTAGCCGGCCTGGAAGATGTTCTCCACGATCCAGAGGCCCTCCTCGGGCTTGACCTGGATGACCTTGAGCTTGCTGCCGTCGCCGATGTTCACGAACGGCAGGTCGTCCGCACCGAGGTGCACGGCCTGGGGAGCGGTCTCGGTGGTCGTCATGGCGGTTCTCCTCCCGTACCTCCGGTCGAGGTGCCATTGTTGCAGCGCCGGGGTCATGCCGTCGCCGGACCGGCGAGGAACGCCACGATCTCGGGGACGGCGCGGGGATCCTGGACGATGAAGGCGTGACCGCCCTCGTAGACCCGCAGCTCCGCGCCCGGGATCCGGTTGGCGATGGCGGCACCGTTGGCGGGCGGCGCGATCCCGTCGTAACGGCCGCTGGCGACGAGGACCGGGCAGGCGACAGAGGGGAGCCGGTCCCAGACGTCGTGGTGCCGGCGGGCTTCGAGCTGCAGCCCGGCGGCCCGGCGGTCGGCCCCTGACCCCGACGCCCGGCTCTCCAGCAGCTCGACCAGCCGACGGTCGCCGGGATGGGCGGACAACCACTCGTCGTCGAACCGGGTGTCGACCAGCGTCCTCATCGTCCGCCTCCGGTCGGCCGGGGCCAGGTGCTCGAGCTCGTGCAGCGGGTACGAGGACCCGCCCGCACCGCCTGCGGAGGTGCACAGGAGCGCCAGTCGCTCGACACGGCCGGGAGCGGCGGCGGCGAGCTGCTGGGCCACCATGCCCCCGAAGCTGATCCCGGCGATCCGGGCCGACCCCCAGCCCAACCCGTCCATCACCGCCAGCGCGTCGTCGGAGCAGGCGGCCATGCCGTAGCCACCCGGCGGGCTCCCGCTCCTCCCGAGGCCCCGGTAGTCCATGGCGACGGTGTCGAAGGAGGCGGCGAACAGCCCGACCAGCGGACGGGACGCTTCGACCGTCGTCCCCGACCCGGTGAGGAACACGAGACGCGGACCCGAGCCCGACCGTTCGTAGTAGAGGTCGAACCCGCTGGCGTTCACGAAGGGCATGCCGAATCGTCCCGAGTCTGCCACGCGCCGGCGGCGGCCTCGCCCGGCGGTTTGCGGCCGGAGCGGCCCGGCTCGGCGGCGTGGGGCACAATGGCGCGGTGCACCGCGGCTTCGACCACGTGACCATCGCCGTAGGGGACCTGGACGAGGCGGAGCGGTTCTTCGGGCTGCTGGGGTTCGAGAAGACCGCTGCCGTCGTGGCCTCCGGCGAGGTCATGTCCCGCTACATGGGCATCGCCGACTGGGAAGCGGACCACGTGACCTTGAGGCTGGCGGGGGCGCCCACCCATCAGGAGGTCCAGCTCCTCCGGTTCCACCACCCGGAGCTCCCCGACGACCCCGACCCCGGCAGCCTCGCCCGCCCGGGCTTCAACCACGTGTGCTTCGCCGTCGACGACCTCGACGCCACCCTCGCCACGCTGGCGGCGGCCGGGGTCAAGCCGCGGAACGAGATCATGGAGTTCCACGACCGCCGGCTGGTCTTCCTGCCGGGTCCCGGTGACGTGGTCATCGAGCTCGCCCAGTGGCTCACGGCCTGACGCTGCGGGCCGAAGAGCCCTCCCCGGCCGGGCAACCGTGATCGAGATCATGCGGTTCCGCCTGGCCGAGGGGGCCGACCCGACGGCCTTCCGCTCGGCCGACCGGCGGCTGCAGACGGAGTTCGCCTACCACCAGCCCGGGCTGCAGCGGCGCACCGTCGCCCGGGCCGACGACGGCGAGTGGGTGGTCATCGACCTGTGGCGGAGCGTGGCCGACGCCGACCGGTGCGCCGCGGCCTGGGAGGACCACCCGGTGGCCGCCGGCTTCATGGCGTTCGTCGACCCCGGGAGCGTGTCGGTGGCGCGGTACGAGACCCTCGACTGACCTCTACGCCGGGGTGGTGCTCCTCCGTCCGGTGGCGGTTACTGCTGGACCAGCACGAGCGGGTTCCCCTCGGGGTCCTCCACGGCGGCCAGGGTCGGACCGCCGGGCACGTCGAAGGGCTCGGCGACCAACCGGGCGCCGAGCTCCACGGCGTGGTGCAGCGAGGCGTCGAGGTCGCGCACCTGGACGAAGAGGGTCACCCCGGGACGCTCCCCCTGCCGGATGTGCCCGGAGGGCCCCGGTTCGGGCCCGCCGAGCCCGGCCGGCACCTCCATGATCGGCCCGGCGCCGATGTCCCACCGGCACAGGGCCCGGTAGAACTCCGCCTGGCGTCCCGGGTCGCGCGCCACCAGCTCCCAGTGCACGACCGGCCGGGCCCAGTCGTCCGCCGCCGCGGACGGCCCCGTCGGGCCCTCGCCGGTCACCGGAGCGCCAGGGCGTTGGCGGAGGATCCGATCCCCCCGGTCACATGGGTGGGCGCCGCGGTGAGCAGGAGCTCGTAGCGGCCGTCCTCCCGGCAGGCCCGGGCCAGGTCGTCGAGCCACCACAGCTCCCCGATGGCCAGGCCGAATTGCCCGATGAGCATCCGGTGCAGGAAGCCGAACGGCATCCGCTCGGGGCTCAGGTCGGGAGGCCAGACCTCGAGCGAGGGATTGTCCGCCGCGGCGGCGCACAGATGGGAGTCCCACAGGTAGCGGGCCATCTCCTCGCTCGGCTCGAGCCCGACGGCGGCGAGGCGACCGAGGTCGGCCAGCCCGGTCCGCACCTCGGGATCCTGCCTCCCGTACCAGGCGAGGAACCCGGTATGGAGCAGGAGGACGTCCCCGACCTCCCAGTCGAGCCCGGCCCGCCGGCGCGCCGCCTCGAGGTCGCCGACGGTGACGGCGCGAGGGGTGGCGGGATCGAACCCGGTTCCCGCACCTCCCCATGCGGCGTCGATGTCGAGCAGCACCGCCCGGCCGGCGATGCCCCGCCGGGCCCAGTGGTCGATGGTGTTGCGGGTCTTCGCGTCGACGTCGGCGGTGGTGGCCCCGTTGTAGAACTGGTCCGTGTCGTAGCCCACGTGGGCGAGCGAGTCCCATTGGCTCGACGCCTGGGGGAAGTAGTTGTCCAGCTTGTCGTCGTAGGCCGCCCCTCCGAGGCTGATCACGGTGTGGTCGAGCGCGCCGCGCATGAACAAGGGCGGATCCAACGCGTCGAGCGGTGCGTTGAGACTGAAGACCTCACCGCTGCGGACCAGGCCGGCGGACGCCACCACACGCTCGGGGGTCTGCAGGTTGAGCAGTCCGACCGAGTCGACCGGCCCGAAGACTCCCCAGCCCGACCGCCCGCCCCGCGGGGCGGGCGGCAGCTCGTCGTAGGCCGGCAGCCGGGCGGGAACGGCCGGGTCTCCCGCCGCCGGGCTGTCGGGGTCGTCTGCCATCATCCTCCTCGGTGCGGCCGTGCCCCCCGGCGCTCGATGGATTGTAGGCCCGGGTCCGCCGGGGTCAGGGGGCCGACACGGGTCCGCCGGGTGAGCACGGGTCCGCCGGGTCGGCGCCGGGGCGAGCCCGGGTCAGCCCCGGCGCGGCGACCATTGCCAGCGGCGGGCAGCGACGAGGGTGCCCCCGGCCCCCCAGGCCGCCACCACCGCCAGATCGCTCCAGGCCCACGCCGAGGATCCGCTCCGGGTGTCGAACGGGGCGAACACCGCCGTGATGAAGTGGTGCACCGGGAAGAACGCGGAGAACTGCGAGAGCCCCGAGTGGGGCGAGAGCGGGAACCAGAGCCCCGACAGGAAGAGCAGGACGAAGAAGACGATGCTGACCAGCGGGCCGGCCGCGTCCTGGTTGGGGACCACGGTGGAGATGGCGACGCCGAGCGCGGTGAAGCTCAGCATGCCGACCACGACGGCGAGGACGAATGCGGCCACGTTGGCGGGCAGGTGCACGCCGAAACCGATCCGACCCACCACCAGCAGCAGCACCACCTGCACGACGGCGACGATCATCGAGCTGGCCAGAATGGCGGCCAGCAGGACCCAGGTGGGCACCGGGCTCAGGCGGAGCCGCTTGAGCAGGCCCATCTCGCGCCGGTTGACGAGGGTGATGGCGAGGATGTTGAAGCACGCCGCCATCACCCCGTAGGCCACGAAGCCGGGGACGTAGTACTGGACCAGCTTGATGTTGCCGTAGAAGGAGATCCGCGAGCTACCGGCCGTGGCCCCGAGCAGGAGGAGGAAGATGACCGAGAAGCCCACGGTGAACACGGCGCCGACGGGGTTGAGCCAGAAGGAGAGCTGCTCGTAGCGCACCTGGCGGCCCACCAGTCGGATGTCGCTGCATGCCCTGGAAGGACCCGGTGGCCGGCGGCCCGCTCACCGGCCCTCCCTGGTCAGCTCGAGGTAGACGTCCTCCAGGGTGACCCGCAGGACGGCAAGGCCCGGCAGCTCGCGGTCCCGTTCCAGAGCCCAGCCGGTCAAGGTGTGGAGCACCCGCAGCTCGTCCTCGGTCCGGATCTCGGCGGTCCGGTCGCCGACCATGTCGACGGGCACGGGGAGGTCGGCCGGAACGATCCCGTCGGGCAGCCCGAACCGGATGGTCACCGCACCCGAGTCCCGGCCGCCGAGCGACGAAGGGGTGCCGCTGGCCACGATGCGGGCGTCGGCGAGCACGGCCACCCGGTCGGCAAGTGCTTCGACTTCGTCCATGTAGTGGGTGGTGAGCAGGACCGTGGTGCCCTCCGCCGCCAATTGGCGGATCAGGTCCCAGGATTCGCGGCGGCCCGACGGGTCGAGCCCGGTGGTGGGCTCGTCGAGGAAGAGGAGCTCGGGGCCGCCGACGATGCCGAGGCCGACGTCGAGCCGGCGCTGCTGGCCGCCCGAGAGCGTCTTGACCCGTGCCTCCGCCTTGTCGGTCAGGCCGACCAGGCCGATGACCTCGTCGACGGGACGCGGCGACGGGTAGAACCCGGCGTTGCGGGTGAGGACCTGGCGCACCGAGTAGAACGGCTCGACGGCCAGCTCCTGGAGGACCACACCGATCCGCGACCGCAGCCACCGCTGGGTCGCGACGGCGGCCGGGTCGACTCCGAGGGTCTCGACCTCGCCCGCGCTGCGTTGCCGGAACCCCTCGAGGATCTCGATGGTGGTGGTCTTGCCGGCTCCGTTGGGGCCGAGGAGGGCGAACACTTCGCCCCGTTCCACCTCGAAGGTGACATCCACCACGGCCTGCTTCGCCCCGTAGGACTTGGCCAACCCGCGCACGCTCACCGCCGGCGCTCCCCGGCCCGTCCGCCCGCCGCCCGACGTCATGGGGAGCCGATCCTCGGGCCGGCGAACGGGTCGGCGACGAGCACCACCATGGTCTCCGGTTCTCCCCCGGGCGTCATGCTCGCCTCCTGGTCCGAGGATCCCTGCTCTGCCTGACTCGCGATCAGGAGCCCGAGACCGCGGCGATCGCCGCCTCGGCCGCCCGGCCGGTCGCCACCCTGAAGTCGTTGGCCGTCCGGGCGAGTGCCCGCAGCCGGCCGGGGTGCCGGACGGCGAACCCGGCGATGGCTCCGAAGTCGGGCGTGCCGTCCTGGTGGCTGAGCCGGAACACTTCCTCGTCGACGATCCCGTCCGTCACCCGGTCGCTGACGGTCCGGAACACCGACCAGGGGACGCCCCGTGCCTCGCAGACATCCGCCACGGCGGCGGTCTCCATGTCCAGGCACACCACCCCGTCGCGGCGCAGGTCGGCGAGGACGTCGGGATCGGTGACGAGGGCGTCGCTCGTCCACATCTTGCCGTGCACCGTGCCGTACGGCCGCCCTTCCCCGAGCGGATGCGGCCGGTACTCGGCGCCGGTGGCTCCGTTCACGACGATCTCGGGCACGACCAGCGAGCCGATGGCAGTCCCGTCGTCGAGGGCCCCGGTGATCCCGACCACCACGACCCGGTCGACCTCGACGGCGTCCATGAGCGCGGTGAGCTTCTGCCGGGCGAACGTCGTCCCCATGCCGGTGGCGATCGCCACCACCGGACGATCCCCGAGCATCCCGCGCTGTACTTCGAGCGAGCCGATCCGGGACTTCGCCAAGCCGAGCTTCTTCCGGAGCGGGGCCAGCTCCATGGGCATGGCGCAGACGAACGCCAGCGGCATCAGCGACTCCTCGTCCGGCGGCAGATGACCGGATGCTACCGGTGGCCTCGTCCCGCCCGGCCCGGTCGGCCGGTTGGTGCGCGCCACCGCCACGACCCAGGCGCCGCGGGATGCCGGCCCTCTACAATCGGGGCCCTCCTCGTGCCATGACCACCGAAACGCCCGAGATCCCCCTCGGGGAGCCGGAGTTCTTCGCCGGCGATCCCGATCGCCCACTGACCGAGCTGCGCAGGCGCTGCCCGGTCAGCTGGCACGAACGCGGCGGGTTCTGGGCCTTGACCCGCCATGCCGACATCCAGTCCACCAGCCGCGATCCGGACACTTTCTGCTCCGGTCGGGGCATCCTCATCGCCGACCGGCATCGCCAGGTCGCGGCCGAGGACTCCCTCATCTATCTCGACCCGCCGCGCCACGACCGGTACCGGAAGTTGGTCAACCGGGCGTTCACTCCCCGGCGGGTGGCGGCGCTCGAGCCCCGGATCCGGGAGCTCGCCACCGGGCTGCTCGACCGCATCGACCCGGAGCGGAGCGTCGATCTGGTCGACGCCCTGTGCGCGCCCCTCCCGGTGCTGGTGATCGCCGAGCTCCTCGGTCTTCCGGCCCGGGACCGCGACCGCTTCCGGCACTGGTCGGACGCGGTCATGGAGGCGGCCACGGACCTCACCGAGGACAACGCTCGCGCCGCGCTCGAGCTGGTGTCGTACTTCGACGGACAACTCGCCGCCAGGTCGGAGACCCCAACCGACGACCTGCTCACCGCCCTGCTCCTCGCCGAGGTCGACGGGATCCGCCTGACCCGCCGGGAGGTGCACGGCTTCTGTGTGACCCTGCTGGTGGCCGGCAACGAGACGACCCGCTCGCTCATGACAGGCGGGCTCATCGCCCTGGCCGAGCATCCCGAGCAGCGGGCGATCCTCGTCGGGCGGCCCGCCCTCATCCCGACCGCGGTGGAGGAGATGCTCCGGTGGGTGTCCCCGGTCATGGCCATGGCGCGGACCACCACCCGTCCGGTCACGGTCGGGAACGCCGAGCTCGGCGCCGGCGAGTACCTCGTCCTGACCTACGGCGCGGGCAACCGCGACGAAGAGGTCTTCGGAGATTCCGCGGACCGCTTCGACGTCACCCGGTCTCCCAACCCCCACCTCTCCTTCGGGTTCGGCGAGCACTTCTGCATCGGTGCCAGCCTGGCTCGTCTGGAGACCCGGGTCCTCCTCGAGGAGGTCCTCGGCCGGTGGCCCGACTACGAGATCGCCGGAGAGATCGAGCGTGCTCCCTCGACCTTGCTGCGCCAGGTCTCCCGGGCTCCCGTCCGGCTGGCACCGTGAAGGCGGCCGGGGACTCCGGGCACGCTCGGCCCACCACCGGGACCGAGGTCGTGCGAGCCCGGACCGGCGACCCCGGCACCGGGCTCCTCTTCGAAGGGCGGAGCTGGTCGTGGGCCGAGGTGGTCGACGAGATGGGACGCTTCGGCTCGTGGGTCCGCTCCCTGTGCGGGACGGGACCCCCGCACGTGGGCGTCCTCCTCGACAACCGGCCCGAGTACCTGTTCGTCCTGGGTGGGACGCTCCTGACCGGGTCGGTGCTGGTCGGGCTCAACTCGACCCGGCGGGGAGGCGAGCTGGCCGCAGACGTGACCCACACCGACTGCCGGGTGGTCGTCACCGACGCCGAGCACCGCCACATGCTGGACGGTCTCGACCTCGGCCCGGCACGGGTCGTGGAGGTCGACGATGTTCCGGCCTCGGGGGATCCCGTCGAAGCCCGACCGGGGCCCGAGGACCTCGCGCTGTTGCTGTTCACCGCGGGATCGACCGGGGCGCCGAAGGCGGTCCGGGTGACCCAGGGCCGGGTGGCGCGCTCCGCCTCGGGCACCGGGTTCACCGCCGACGACGTCCTCTACTGCGCCATGCCCCTCTTCCACGGCAACGCGCTGTTCTCGAGCGTGCTGCCGGCCATGGGCAGCGGCGCCACCATCGCCCTCCGGCGGAAGTTCTCGGCGTCGAGCTGCATGTCCGACATCCGCGCCACGTCGAGCACCTTCTTCGCCACCGTCGGGCGGGCCCTCTCCTTCATCGTGAACACGCCCCCCGACCCGGCCGACCGCGACCACCGCCTTCGGGTGGTGCTCGCACCCGAGTCCTCGGTGGCCGACATCGCGGCCTTCGAGGAGCGCTTCGGGTGCAAGGTGCTGTCCGGCTACGGGTCCAGTGAGAACGCGGTGGTCTTCGTGCCCCGACCGGGGCTGCCGCCGGACGCCCTCGGGGTGCCGCTCGACGGGCTGGACGTCGCCGTCGTCGACCCCGACACGGGACAGGAGTGCGATCGGGCCCGCTTCGACGGGAACGGCCGGCTGTCCAACGCCGCCGACGCCATCGGCGAGATCGTGGGCCGGAACGCTCTCGACCGGTTCGAGGGTTACTACCACAACCCCGAGGCGACCGCTCAACGTTCGCGGAACGGATGGTACTGGTCCGGCGACCTCGGCTACCGGGACGAATCGGGTGTCTTCTTCTTCGCCGGCCGGACGCTCGACTGGCTACGGGTGGACGGGGAGAACTTTGCCGCCGCGCCCCTCGAGCGGGTGCTCGCCCGCTTCCCCCCCGCCACGGGCGTGTCGGTGTTCGGCGTCCCCGACGAGCGGACGGCCGACGACCAGGTGATGGCGGTCCTCGAACTGGGCGACCCGGCCGGGTTCGACCCCGCCGGCTTCGATGACTTCCTCGCCGGTCAGCCCGACCTCGGCACGAAGTGGGCGCCCCGTTACGTGCGGGTGGTCGACCACCTCCCGGTCACCGCCACCAACAAGGTGGACAAGCAGGCCCTGCGACGCGACCGGTGGCACGGCCGGGGACGGATGTTCTGGCGGCCCGAGCGGCGTGCGGCGCTCCGGCCCATGGCGGCCGAGGACATCGCCGTCCTCGAAGCCGGGCTCGGCACCCACCGTGGCGCGGACCGGGCGGCCCGGTGACACCACCGGGAGGCCGGCGGTGACCAGCCCGGCCACCGTCGACCTGATCCGGCGACTGCCCAAGGCCGAGCTCCACCTCCACATCGAGGGAACGCTCGAACCGGAGATGCTCGTGGCGCTGGCGGCGCGAAACGGGATCGAGCCGCCTTCCGACGACGTCGCCGCCGTGCGCCAGGCCTACGTCTTCGGGAACCTCCAGGCCTTTCTCGACATCTACTACGCCGGGTGCGCCGTCCTGGTGACCGGACAGGACTTCTACGATCTCACCCGCGCCTACCTCGAGCGGGCGGGCGACCAGGGCGTGGTGCACGCCGAGATCTTCTTCGACCCCCAGACCCACACCGGGCGGGGCATCCCCCTGGCGCCGGTGGTCGACGGCATCACCGGGGCCCTGGAGGACGCCGAGGCGGACCTCGGTGTCACGTCGCGCCTCATCCCCTGCTTCCTCCGGCACCTGGGTGGCGAGGCGGCGATGCGCACGCTCGAGGAGCTGCTCCCCCACCGCCGGCACCTTCGCGCCGTCGGGCTCGACTCCTCCGAGCGCGGGTTCCCCCCCTCCGGGTTCGAGGCGGTCTTCGCCCGGGCGGCGGACGAGGGTCTGGCGGCCGTGGCCCATGCCGGCGAGGAGGGCCCCGCCGGGTACATCTGGGAGGCCATCGACCTGCTGGGCGCGAGCCGCATCGATCACGGAGTGCGTTGCGAGGACGACCCGGCGCTGGTCGAACGACTGGTGGCCGACCGGATCCCGCTGACCATGTGCCCGCTGTCCAACGTGAAGCTCGGAGTCGTACCCGACCTCGCGCACCACAACCTGGCGCGCTTGTTGCGCCGCGGGGTGCAGGTGACCGTGAACTCGGACGACCCGGCCTATTTCGGCGGGTACGTCGCCGACAACCTCGACGCGATCGTCGGGCCGCTCGCCCTCGACGGCGACGAGATCCTGCAGCTGTGCCGCAACTCCATCGTGGCCTCGTTCCTCGACGAGAGCGACCAGCGGCGCCACCTGGAGGCGATCGATCGCATCGGGGCCGGCGGCTCCGATGCTCAAGTGCGGGGCCGGAACGGCCGATGACGACGAGGTGCTCGCAAGGGAACCTGCCTCCCTGCCGGACGTAGCCGACCGGCGACGCCCCGCACCACGACTGGTGCCGGCACTGATCCGGATCGCCATCGTGTCCGCCGTCGCGGTGGTGGCCGCCGGGTGGGCCGGGTCCGGCGATGCCGCGGCGGCGACCGTCCGGGTCGGCCCGGGCACCACCCTGACCCAGATCGCACGGAACTACGGAACCACCGTCGCCGCCCTGGTGGCGCAGAACGGGATCGGCGATCCGAACCTCATCGAGGCCGGCACGGTGCTCCGGGTGCCGGCCGCCGGCGGAACGGGCTCGGCGACGGCCGCATCCTCGGGATCGGCGACGATCACCGTCGCCCGGGGCGACACCTTGTGGAGCATCGCGACGAGGTACGGCACGAGCGTCACCGCCATCGTCGCCGCCAACGGGATCGGGGACCCGTCCCATGTCGAGATCGGCGCCAAGCTCGACGTTCCCGTCGGGCCGGCCTCGGCGACCTCCGTCAGCGGCACCCTGCTGCCGACGCAGCTGCAACGCTCGAGCCTCCCGCTGGGACTGCTGGAGCACCCCGAGCGGCTCAGGCTGCAACCCCTCTTCGAGAAGTGGTCGTCCGAGTTCGGTGTTCCCGAGTCGCTGCTCGAGGCGATGTGCTGGTGGGAGTCGGGCTGGCAGATGTCGGCGGTCTCCTCGACGGGTGCGGTCGGCATCGGGCAGCTCGAGCCCTCCACCGTGACCAAGCTGCGGGTCTCCCTCGGTCAGCCGGCCCTGCAGGCGACGAACACCTCGGACAACATCGAGATGGCCGCCGCCTACCTCCACCAGCTGCTGGTCCAGACCGGCGGCAGCGAGAGCCGGGCGCTGGCCGGTTACTACCAGGGGATCCCTTCTGTCGAGGCCAGCGGGATGTTCCCCTCCACCGTGCAGTACGTGAACGGCATCCTCTCGTTCACCGGCCTCTTCGAGAACGGATAGGAAGGGCCCGCCGCGGCGGCCTGGCATACTCGCGACGTGGCGCGACAGGTCGGGATCCCCCGGTGAGCATCACCACTCGGAGCGAGACCTTGCTGCCGGATCCGGCCCCCCGGGAGGTGCGGTACACCGTGATCTCGGTGGACGACCACCTGGTCGAGCCCCCGGACATGTTCGAGGGGCGCCTGCCGGGACGGTTCGCCGACCGCGCCCCCCGGATCGTCGAGAACTCCCGGGGCCACCAGCTCTGGGCGTTCGACGGATCCCTGTACTCCCAGGTCGGGATGAACGCCGTCGCCGGGCGGCGACCCGAGTGCGTGAGCCTCGAGCCGACCCGGTTCGAGGACATGCGGCGCGGCTGCTGGGACATCGATGCCCGCATCGCCGACATGGACATCAACGGGGTGTGGGCGTCGCTCAACTTCCCGTCCCAGATCACCGGGTTCTCCGGGAAGGTGTTCTCCACGGCGTCCGATCCGGAGCTCGGTCTGGCGGTGACCCGGGCCTGGAACGACTGGCTGTACGAGGCGTGGTGGCAGCCCTACCCCGACCGGATCATCCCCTGTGGCATCACCTTCCTCACCGATGCCGAAGCCGGTGCCGCCGAGATCAGGCGCAACGCCGAGCGGGGGTTCCGGTCGGTCACGCTGCCGGAGCGACCACACCGGATCGGACTGCCCAGCCTGTTCTCGGGCTATTGGGACCCGATGGTGGCGGCGTGCGAGGAGACCGACACGGTCATCTCCCTCCACGTCGGGTCCTCGGGCATGCCCGACCTGCCCGAGGACGGACCGCTGGTCGCGCTCGGCGCCACCCTCTTCGGCCAGATGTCGTTGTCGGCGTGCGCCGAATGGGTGTGGTCGGGACTGCCCTCACGGTTTCCGCGCCTCAGGATCGCCATGAGCGAAGGGGGCATCGGATGGGTGGCCATGCTGCTCGATCGCCTCGACAACATCGTCGACCGGTCGGGGTACGGCCGCGACTTCGACTCGTCGGGACTGCGACCGGCGGACGTGCTCCAGCGCAACTTCTGGTTCTGCACCATCGACGACCCCTCGACCATCGAGACCCGCCACCGCATCGGGCTCGAGCACGTCATGGTGGAGGTCGACTACCCGCACGGCGATTCGACCTGGCCGGACACCCAGGAGGTCATCGAGCGGTGCTGGGGCCATCTTCCGGTCGAGGACCTGAGGAAGCTGACCCACGAGAACGCGGCAGCCCTCTACCGCTGGCCGCTCCCGGACACCCGACTCCCCTGACCGGCCGGCCACGGCGGCGGGCGGCCCCTACCGGACCCGGACCGAGACGCGGTCGACCCGGTGGTCGGGGCGCTTGTGCACGATCATCGATGCCCGGTCGCGAGTGGGGAGGATGTGCTCCCGCAGGTTCACCGCGTTGATCCGTGACCAGCTCTCGCGAGCCACCGCCAGCGCCTCCTCGTCGGACAGCGAGCCGTACCACTCGAGAAAGGCGGTCGGCCGATCGACCCCGGGCCGCCGCAGCTCGAGCAGACGGTCGACGTGCCAGCGCGCCATGGCCGGCTCGGCGGCGTCGAGGTAGATCGACCAGTCGAGGTAGTCCCCCACGGAGCCGGCCGATGACGGCGACGCCCCGGCGGTCTGGACGGCCGGAAGGGTCTCCACCGTCGGGCCGGTCTGGAGCACGTTGAGCCCCTCGACCACCAGGGTCGACGGCCGGCCGAGCGGCCGGCGGTCCCCGGGCATCACGTCGTAGTCACGGTGCGAGTAGACCGGCACGGCCACCCCGTCCGCCCCGGTCCTGACCTCGGCCAGGATGGCGAGGAGGCCGTGCCAGTCGTAGCTCTCGGGGAACCCCTTGCGCGCCGTGAGCCCGCGTGCCGCCAGCTCGCGGTTCGGATGGAGGAACGCATCGGTGGAGAGGACCTCGACCGGGGCCAGCTCGGGCCAGCGGCCGAGGAGCGCACCGAGCGTCGTGGCGACCGTGCTCTTGCCGACGGCCACGCCACCGGCCACCCCGACGACGAAGGGCGGCTCCCCGGTGTCCCCGCCGAGGAGCTCGCGGACCTGGCGCCGGCGTGCCCGCCCGGCCGCCGCCACGCCGGCGATCAGCCCGCACAGCGGGAGGTAGACCTCGACGAGCTCGTCGTGCGGCACGGGGCAACCGGGGTCGCCGTCGAGCGACGCGGCGCCGCCGGGCATGCCGGCCACCGCGGCGGGTGCCAAGCCCGCCCAACGCTCGCGGGTGAAGTCCCAATGGGCCATGGAAGGCCGACGCTCACTCGGTGGGGAGGTTCTCTTTGACCTCGGGAGGAAGCCGCTCCAGCAGCTCGGGGGGCACCTGATCCTGCACCGCTTCCACCAACCGCTTGGAGCGCGATCTGAGCGACAGCATCTCGCTGTACTGCTGGTCGTCGCCCTTCATCCCCGAGATCAGCGGCGAGGCGGCGATCGAGGTGGCACCCACGAACATGACGAGGAGGGAAACCGCCTCGAACGGACCGAACATCCCGGTCGTCCTCAGGTTGTCGCCGTAGAGCCCGATCCCGATGGCCAGGCTGGCGAGCGGGTCGACCAGCACCAGGGCCGTCTGGGAGGCGGCGATGGGGCCGGCATGGAATGCGTTCTGGGCGAGGAACAAGGAGGCCACCCCGCACAGCGCCACGGCGTAGGTCTGCCAATGGACGAACATGTGCGTCCAGTCGGTGGCGATGTAGTCGTCCATCGTCTTGATGAGCGCCGCCGTAAATGCGAACCCGACGGCACCGGCGGCACCGAACATCGCCGCCCGCCACCAACGGGGTCCGCGCATGGCGGCGAGCACCGCAACCAGCGCCACGCCTCCGCAGATCCCTCCGACCACCGCCCACCCGAGTCCGTTGGGGACGCGGTCACCACCGGTCGGCGCGGCGAACAGCAGGAACCCGGCCAGGCCGGCCGTGGCCAGCACGCAGCTGAGCCATTCCCGAGTCCCGATCCGGAAGCGGAACCAGGTGGCCAGCAACAGGACGAGGAAGGGCAGCTCGAGCGTGAGGACGGGCTGGACCTGGCTGAGATCGCCGAGGTGGAGGGCCACCGCCTGCATGAGGAACGAGAGGACCATGAAGGCGAAACCGAGCAGCCACACCCCGCGCCGCAGGGCGTGGGTCAGCAGGCTGAGCCGGAGGGTGGACTCGTCGGGGGCGTCCTCCACCCCCATCCGTTGGAGGATGCTGGTCAGTGCGTTGGCCAGGGCGCTCGAGAGGGCGAGGACGTAGACCATCTGGGCTAGGGCGCGCTCTGTGACCTGCTACCCATGGGGATCTCCTGACTGGGCCCCACGTTCGTCGAGTCAGCCCCTCTGGCCGACTGTGGACCGTCGAGGCGGACGGGCCTTCCCGCCTGCACCGTCGCCGTCCGGCTCCAAGGTAGCGGGTCGACCCCGATTTCCGTGCAATCCCGATTCGCCCCGATCTGCGGGCAACCCCGGTCGGGCGAGCACCAGGCGGGCGACCGGTGGGCGTCGGGCCGGCCGCGACCGGTCGGCCTTGCGGGGCGCCACCCGACCGGCGAAGGTATGCCGGTGCCGGTTCTCGATCCGCGCCACGATCTCGCCCACCCCGTCGAGGGCGACGGCGCCTGGAGCGAGTCCTACTACTTCAATGCCTACGACACCGAGAGCGACTCGGGGTTCTTCACCCGGATCGGGATCCGGCCCAACGAGGGGACCATGGACGCGGCCATGTCCGTCTGGCTGCCCGGTGGCGCCCTCGCCGAGCACCGGGAGGCAAAACCCCAGCACGAGATGGTCGACACCGTGCTCGCTGTCGGGTCGATCCGCTACGAGATGATCGAACCGCTCCGGGCGTGGCGGCTCACCATGGACACCGAGGCAGCGGCTCGGTCCTGTGTGGCGGACACCGAGGCAGCGGCTCGGTCCTGTGTGGCGGGCGCGGAGGCAGCGGCTCGGGCCCGCGTCACGGACACCGAGGTAGCGGATCGGGCCGGTGTGCCACCGGGCGGCGCCAGCCGCCCGGTGAGGGTGGCGCTCGACGTCCGGTTCGACGCACTGACGCCGGGGATCGGGACCGACGGCCAGGTTCGGCGCGCCGCCGCGTCGGCCGAGGCGGTCGCCGCGGCCGCATCGGTCGGCAAGGGCCATCTCGAACAGGCCGGCCGGTGGACCGGGTGGCTCTCGGTCGACGGGAAGCGGCACCGCTGGGACGGCGCCCTCGGGAACCGCGACCGATCGTGGGGTCCGCGCCGATGGGGTGGACCGAAGATGTGGCGCTGGTTCAGCGTCAACGTCGGGCCGTCCCTGCACCTCGGGGGGATCAGGCTCGGGACCGAGGCCGGCGAGCTCCACCGGGGATGGGTCTGGGCGGACGGCCGGGCGGCCAGCATCGCGGAGTGGCGCCTGCGGACCGAGCTCGCCGACGACGGGATCACCCATCGGGTGGTCCATCTGGACGCTATGGACAAAGCGGGGCGCCGTCATCGGTTGCGGGGGGACGTGCTGCGGGTGGCGGACATCGGGCAGGTGACCGGCACCCTGGTCAACGAAGGTCTGACCCGGTGGACCTACCTCGACGGGCAGGGCGAGCCGCCGGTCGGGTCCGGCATCAGCGAGTACCTGCACCAGCTCGACGGCGACGGGAACCCGCTCGTCCCCGTCGAGTAGTGGGCCCTTCGGCCCCCGAGGTACTCGCCCGGCTGAGCCAGGCACTCGGCGGTCGGGCGTCGGCCATCCACCGGCTGTCGGGCGGGGCGTCGCGGACGACGAGCTCGTTCGAGCTGCAGCTCGCCGACGGATCGCGTCGGGCGCTCGTCCTCCAGCAGTACCGGGACGGGGGGCCGGGCCCCGATGATCGGGCAGCCGTCGAGGCAGCCCTCCTGGCGGCGGCAGACGCCGGCGGCGTCCCGGTGCCCGCCGTCGTCGCCGCCGGCGCCGAGGACGGGCTCCCGCCGGGATGGTTGGTGGTCGGGCGGATCGACGGCGAGTCGATCCCGCGCAGGATCCTCCGGGACCCGGAGTGGGCAACGGCGCGCCGGGCGCTGGCCGAGCAGTGCGGGCGGGCGCTCGCCGCCATCCACTCGATCGATCCCTCGACCGTCGACGGGCTGCCCGGTGACGACCCGCTGGAGGACCCGCGGCCCTTCCTCGACGCCATGGGCGAGGTCCGGCCCGCCCTCGAGCTCGGGCTGCGCTGGTTGGGAGCACACCGGCCCTCCCGCCAGCGCCGGTCCACTGTGCACGGGGACTTCCGCCTCGGCAACCTGCTCATCGGGGCGGACGGCCTGCGGGCGGTGCTCGACTGGGAGCTGGCCCACGCCGGGGAGCCCGCCGAGGACATCGGTTGGCTGTGCGCGCCGCCGTGGCGATTCGGCGGGGAGGGCCGGGTCGGCGGGTTCGGCGACCTCGATGTGCTGCTCGACGCGTACGGCAAGGCCGGCGGCGACCTGGTCGACGAGGAGCGGGTCCACTGGTGGGAGGTGTACGCCACGGTCAAGTGGGGGGTCATCTGCGCCATGCAGGCAGCGGCCCACCTGAGCGGCCGGACGCGGTCCCTCGAGCTGGCCGCCATCGGCAGACGGGTGTGCGAGAGCGAGTGGGACCTGTTCCGGCTGCTCGGCGTGGCGCCCGACCCCACCGAGCCGGCGCCCGCCGGTCCCGGTGGGCGGCCTCCCGACACGCCGTTCGGCCGCCCGACGGTAGAAGAGCTGGTCGAGGCGGTTGCCGAGCACCTCGCCCGCCCGGCCGACCACGCCGGCGCCGCCGACCGGTTCGAGTCCCGGATCGCCGCCAACGCCGTCCGCACCGTCGGTCGCCAGCTGGAGCTCGGTCCGGCCATCACCGCCGCACACCGCCGCCGTCTGGCACGGCTGGGGTTCGACGAGGACGTCTCCCTGACGGCCGCCATCCGCGCCGGAACCTTCGACGAGGACTGGGCCGCCCTGGCCGGGCTGCTCGCCGCCTCGGCCCGGGACCAGCTCCTCGTGGCCAATCCGTCCTATCTCGGTTGAGCGCGCCCGCCCGCGCCGGCGTCGGCCACGGAGCCCGGGACGGGCCGGGTCAGGTCCGCCGGGTGACCGAGCCCGGCGGTGGGATGGTGCCGGGCCCCGTGCTGAGGCAGCTGTCGTCGGAGCTCGGGTCGATGGGCGCGGCGAGCTTCGGCGGGGTGAGGAACGCCGGCGGGCCGGTCAGGTCCACGCAGTCGAGCAGATCGTCGGCGTGGGCGTCCCGGTGGGTGAAGGCGGGCAGGTTCCACTTGGTCTCCACCAGCTTCAGGATGGAGGTGTGGTCGTGCACCACGCTCGAGACGTAGTCCGGGCGGGCGAACGGCGACACCACCCCCGAGGGCACGCGGAACCCGTAGCGGCCGAACCTGCCGGGATGGTCGGTAGGGGCCAGCCGGGGCGGGACGGCGTCCGGACGGACGGCGTTGGGCGGGGGGACGTGGTCGTAGTAGCCGCCTCCCTCGTCGTAGGTCCACACCAGCAGGGTCCCGGGCCACTGGGGCGAGGCCATCACCGCGTTGACCACCTGGGAGAGGAACTGGTCGCCGAACTGCACGTCCTGGGGGTTCTCCTCCGATGACATCCCGAAGTTGGGATCCACCAGGCTGACGGCCGGCAGCGTCCCGGCGGCGGCATCGGCGAAGAACTGGTCGATGTGGACCAGGTTGGGCACGATGTCCGGCTCGTTCAGGAGATAGAGCCAGATCAGTGACGAGGGGTTGTCCGAGTAGTAGTTCCGCCACGAGATGCCGTGGGCGTTGAGCGTCTCGAAGATGGTCCCGTTCGGCGGACGGTCGCTGTTCAAGACATCATCGATGAGACCCAGCGACGTGCCGCCCATGAGATAGCGCCGGTTCGGGTAGGTCTGGGCCATCACCGACGAGAAGAACCGGTCGCACACCGGGAAGGTGTTGGCCAGCGAGTTGACGAAGGGCAGGGTGGCGGCGTCGTAGTACCCCATCGAGACCGGCCCGCTCTGGCTCTTCACGAAGCCGTCCATCCTCCCCCAGGCGAACGAGACGTGGCCGGCGTCCCAGGTGTTGTAGGGGTGGGCCTTCTCCTGGCAGGGCGTGGGCATGGGAAAAGCCCGCACCTGGGCGCGCTTGAACGGGGGCGGGAAAGTCGACGTCCCCGGCCACGGGTTGGTGGCGGCCGGCTTGCCGTCGGGTCCGAGCACGAAGCCGTCACCGCGCCCGAGCAGTCCGAGGATGTTGTCGTAGGTGTGGTTCTCCATCATCACCACGACGATGTTGGTGATCTGGGGAAGCTGGTCGCTGCCGGCCGGAGCGCCGGAGACGGGATGGGAGCCCGGACCGGGCCGTGCCGTCCGCGGGCGCGCTGCGCCGGCCCGTCCGGCGCCGATCCCCAACGCCGCGGCACCGACCGCCGCACCGCCGAGCAGCGTCCGGCGCGACAGATGCGAAGGCTCGCCCATGCCCGGAACGCTACCAGCGGGCACGAACGACGACCGGTGGTTCGACCGCGCCTCAGCCCCTGCGGAGGCGCACGACCGTCAAGGGAGCGAAGACCGCCACGATGGCGACCGCCGAGAGTAGTGACACCACCACGCTGCCGGTCAGCGAGTGGCCGAGGAGCGCCCCGGCATCTCCGCCCCCGGTCAGGATGCGGACGCTGTCGGACATGTAGGTCAGCGGTTGATGGTCGGCGAACGCCTGCATCCAACCCGGCATGGTGGCCACCGGCACGTACGCGCTGGAGACGAAGGTGAGGGGGAAGACCAAGAAGGCGAGCCCCTGGGCGGCCTGCGGGCTGCCGGCGAGAAGTCCGAGCCCGATGAAGAGCCAGCAGAAGGCGAAGCCGTACACGACGCACAGGCCGAACGCGGCGACGGCGGCGACCGCCCCGGCGTGCACTCGGAACCCGACGAGCACCCCGAACAGCGTGGTGACGCCGAGGCTCCAGGTCAGCAGGCCGGTATCGGCGGTCACCCTCCCCGAGACGATGGAGACGAGCGAGATCGGCAGGCTGCGGAGCCGGTCGAAGAGCCCCTCCTGCATGTCCTCGGCGATGCCTGTGGCGGCTCCCATGCCCGTGAAGAGGACACTGGTCACGACGAACCCCGGGATGACGAAGTCCACGTACGAGAGGGATCCGGTGTGCCCGATGGCGCCACCGAAGACGTACCGGAAGATGAGGAGGAAGAGGGCGCCCTGGGCCGTGCCCGCCACCACGAGCTGGGGCGAGCGGAGGAACTTCCTCACCGTCCGCGCCGCGATCTGGCCGGTGGCGACACCGAACGAGGCCCCGGCAGCGGAGGCCCCGGCGGGCGGATCGGGATCCGAAGCGGGATCGCCCGGGCTCGGGGACTCGGTGGCGAGGCTCATGCCGCACGCTCCTCGTGACTCGAAGGGCTGGGATGGCCGTGGGGGCCGGCATCGGTGCGGTGGCCGGTGAGCACGAGGAAGACCTCGTCGAGGGTGGGACGGCGGAGGGCGATGTCCTCCACCTCCACACCGGCCGCGTCGAGGGCCCGGACCACCTCGGGGAGCTGGCCCGGACCGTGCGGTGCGGCAACCGAGCAACGCCGCACCGTCTCGTCCACGCTGACCGGCTCGACGCTCCCCTGCGAGAGCACTTCGACCGCCCGGGCGAGACCGTGCCGGTCACGGGTGTGCAACTCGATCCGGTCGGGCCCGGCCCGGCGCTTGAGCTCCCTGGGCGTACCCTCGGCGATCACCCGTCCCTGGTCGATGATCACGACCCAGCCGGCCAGTTGGTCCGCCTCGTCCAGGTACTGCGTGGTGAGGAGTACGTCGGTCCCCGACGAGCCGAGCTCTCGGATGGTGTCCCAGAGCGCGATGCGGCTCCCGGGATCGAGCCCGGTGGTCGGCTCGTCCAGCAGCAACAACCGGGGCCGGCCGACCAGGCTGGCGGCCAGGTCGAGTCGGCGTCGCATGCCGCCCGAGTAGGTCTTCACCGGCCGGTGGCCGGCATCGGCCAGCCCCATGCGGGCGAGGACCGACTCCGCCGACGCGCGTGCCTCGCTCCTTCCCTGGCCGTAGAGGCGGGCCACCATGGTCAGGTTCTCGCGGCCGGTCATCGCCCCTTCGACGGCGGCCGCCTGCCCGGCCAGCCCGATGAGACGTCTCACCGCCATCGGGTTGTCGGTGACGTCGTGGCCGGCGACGGTCAAGCGGCCGGCGTCGGGACGCAGCAGGGTGGCGACGCTGCGGACGAAGGTGGACTTGCCGGCACCGTTGGGTCCGAGAACGGCCACGACCCGGCCGGCGGGGACGGTGAGGTCCAGTCCGTCGAGGGCTCGGACCTTGCCGAATTGCTTGGTGAGGCCCTGGGCCTCGACGAGAGCACGCACCGCGGCTCCTTTCGATCGTTGCCCGATCTGGCCGCCGAGTGGGGCCGGCGCCGCCGGGCTGGTTTCGGGCGCCGATCCCCGACGACCGATCTGGTGGTCAGGTGCCCGTGGCCGCGCTGGGACGCGCCGCCCCCGGACATCAGGTCTCCGGTTCGGGGTCGAGGCTCACCCCCTCTCCGGCGGCCGGACCGGGCTCGAACGTCCGCCACAGCTCGAGCCCGTCGAGCGTGCCGGACTCGATGTCGTCGACCAGCTTGGTCACGAAGGTCAGTTCGGATTCGAGCTGTTGCTCCTCGTACTCGGACTCCAGGACGAACAGGCGGGGCAGGCCGGCGTCGGCGGCGGCCCGGATCCCGCCGCGGATCTGGGCCAGCTTCATGGCGAGGGCGTCGGTCCGCACCCGCAAGGCGGTCAGTGCGTCGTCGGGGGTGAGAGCCGACAGGAACGACAACCCGGCGAGGAATTGCGGGTACTCCTTGACCGGAACCCCGACGATGTCGGTGAGCCAGTCGATCAGCTCGCGCGCCCCCTCGTCGGTGATGGCGTAGACGGTGCGCTCCGGCCTCCGGCCCTCCCGTACCGTCGCCTGCGCGACGATCAGCGAGCGACGCTCGAGGGACTCGACCACGGCGTAGAGCGACCCGTAGTTGAGCCGCACGCTCTCCTGCTTGGCTCGGGCCCGCAGCAGCTGGGCCACCTCGTAGGGGTGCATGGGGCGCTCGTACAACGAGACCAGCACGGCCAGGGCCAGCGGGTTCGACCGCATCCGTTTGGGCACGATCCATAGAATACTCTGACTGGACTACCTTGTAAAGAGTACTCTGCCATGAGCGGTCGGTCCCCGCTCCTGTGAGCGGCCGGTCCCCCCATGAGCGCCCCCCGGCAGGTCGGCCCCCGGCGGGTCAGTCCCCGAGCAGGTAGGTCGGGCCCGAGCCGAGGGAGGAGGCCACGTCCCCCGGGTTGGACAGGGCGCAGGTGCGCAACGACAGGCACCCGCAGCCGATGCAGCTGGTCAGACCGTGGCGGAGGGCCTCGAGCACGGCGATCCGCTCGTCGATGCGGCCGCGCCATCCCCGGGTGAGCCGCTGCCAGTCCTGGCGGCTCGGCGCCCGGTCGGCGGGCAGCTCGACCAGCGCATCGGCGATCTCGTCGAGGGTCAAGCCGACCCGCTGGGCGATGCGGACGAAGGCGATCCGGCGGAGCACGTCACGGCGGAAGCGGCGCTGGCCCCCGGCCCCGCGCTCCGCGTGCAGCAAGCCCCGCCGCTCGTAGAAGCGGATCGCCGAGGCGGCCAGACCGCTCCGGTCCGCCACCTCGCCGATGGTCAGGAACTCGTCCACGACACGACCTTCCGGGCGCCTTCCCCCGGGGCACCCCTTGACTTGAACTTTACTTCAACATTTACCCTACCAGTGAGGCGCCGTACCCGGCGCCGGAATCGGAGGACTGACATGCCGGTCGCACTGGTCACGGGTGCATCACGCGGTTTCGGGCGAGCGATCGCCACCAGCCTGGCGTTGGACGGTTGGGACCTGATCGCCGACGGGCGGCGGCCCGGCCCGGTCGCCGAGGTCGGAACGGCGTTGCGCCGGTTGGGCAACCGGGTCGAGGCCGTTGCCGGCGACGTCGCCGATCCCGCGCACCGGTCTGCGCTGGTCGCGGCCGCCGAGCGGCTCGGGTCGCTCGACCTCGTGGTCAACAACGCCAGCACGCTCGGGCCGAGCCCCCTTCCGGCGCTGGCCCGCTACCCGCTGGACGCGCTGCGCGGGGTCTTCGAGGTCAACGTGATCGCACCCCTGGCCCTGGTGCAGGAGGCGCTCCCCCTGCTCCGGGCAGCTCGGGGGACGATCCTGTCGATCTCGTCGGACGCCGCCGTCGAGCCGTACCCGGGCTGGGGCGGGTACGGGTCGTCGAAGGCGGCCCTGGACCAGGTCCACGCCGTCCTCGCCGCCGAAGAACCCGACCTGCACGTCTACCGGTTCGACCCGGGGGACATGCGCACCGACATGCACCAGTCCGCCTATCCGGGTGAGGACATCTCGGACCGGCCCGAGCCCGAGTCGGTGGTGCCGGCCGCCCGGGCTCTTCTCGACTCGGGGGCACCGAGCGGTCGCTACCGGATCGGCGACCTGGTCCGGTCATGACCGTCCTCGCCACCCCTCCCGAGCGCTTCACCTATGACCTGCCCGCCGACCTCGAGGCCGCAGAGCCCCCCGAGGCGCGCGGGCTCACCCGCGACTCGGTCCGGATGCTCGTCACCTACCGGTCCGACGGCTCCATCGTGCCCAGCTCGTTCACCTTCCTCACCCGGTACCTCGAGCCCGGCGACCTGCTGGTGATCAACACGTCGGGGACCATCCCCGCCGCCGTCGACGCCTCGGGCGAGGACGGGACGCCGCTGGTCGTGCATCTTTCCACCCGACTCGACGACACCCGGTGGGTGGTCGAGCCCCGGGCTCTGGTGGGCCGGACCACCGGGCGCTGGGCCGGCCCGCTGCCGGGGCGGCGCTTCGGGCTGGCCGGTGGGGCTTCGCTCGTCCTCGAGGAGCCCTACGGCGACGCCGGCCGTCTCTGGGTAGCGCGCCTCGAGGTCGGGGGACGGGTCCTCAGCTGGCTCGCCGTGCACGGCCGTCCCATCCGGTACGGCTACGTGGAGCGGCCCTGGCCCATCGAGATGTACCAGAACGTCTATGCCACCGTGCCGGGCAGCGCCGAGATGCCGAGCGCCGGACGGCCGTTCACTCCCGAGATGATCACCCGGCTGGTGGCCATGGGAGTCGGTGTCACGCCGGTGGTCCTCCACACCGGAGTCGCCTCTCTCGAAGCCGACGAGCTCCCCTACCCCGAACGGGTCCAGGTGCCGGCGCCGACGGCGGCGCGGGTCAACCAGGCGCGCCAGCGGGGACAGCGGGTCATCGCCATCGGCACGACGGTGGTGCGGGCCCTCGAGACCGCGGTCGGCCCCGACGGCCTGGCCCACCCCTACGACGGGTGGACCGACGTGGTCATCTCCCCCGAGCGAGGCGTGCGGCTCACCGACGGCATGCTGACCGGGTGGCACGAGCCGGCGTCCTCGCACCTGCTCATGCTCGAGACGCTCACCGGCCGGCAGCTCCTCGTCGAGTCGTACCGGGCCGCGCTGGCCCAGGCCTACCGCTGGCACGAGTTCGGCGACGTCCACCTGATCCTGCCCTGACGGGCGGGCCCGAGCACCCGAGCTGACAGACTGAGCGCGTGCGCGTCCATCTGGTCGACGGGACCTACGAGCTGTTCCGCCAGTTCTACGGGCAGCCACCGAGGGCCGCCGCCGACGGCTCCCCCGTCGGGGCCGCCCGGGGTGTCGTGCTGTCGGTGCTCGCCATGGTCGGAGAGGGAGCCACCCACATCGGTGTGGCCACCGACCACGTCATCGAGTCCTTCCGCAACGACCTCTGGGCCGGCTACAAGAACGGGGCGGGGATCGACCCGGACCTCCGGGCCCAGTTCGAGATGCTCGAGGTGGCCTTGGTGGCCCTCGGGATCGCCCTGTGGCCCATGGTCGAGCTCGAGGCGGACGACGCCCTGGCGTCGGCGGCGCAGGTGGCGTCGGAGGACCCCGCCGTCGACCAGGTGGTCATCTGCACACCCGACAAGGACCTGGCCCAGTGCGTCGTCGGGCAACGGGTGGTCCAGGCCGACCGCCGCAAGGGAACCGTCTGTGACGAGGCCGGTGTGTGGGAGAAGTTCGGGGTCGCCCCGCAGTCGATCCCGGACTGGCTGGCCCTCGTCGGGGACAGCGCCGACGGGTTCCCGGGACTGGCGGGCTGGGGCCGGCGCTCGGCTTCGGCGGTGCTGGCCCGGTACGGCGCGCTCGAGCGGATCCCCGACGACCCGGGTGACTGGGAGCCGGCCCTGCGTTCGTCGGTGCGGGGGGCGGGCCGGCTCGCCGGCACGCTGGCCGCCGGGCGCCAGCAGGCCGAGCTGTTCCGGGTCCTCGCCACGCTCCGCCGCGACCCCACGTTGCTCGGAGGGGTGGGCGACCTCGAGTGGCGCGGGCCGACGCCGGACTTCGGGGAGATCTGCAGCCATTTCCGCGATCCGGCCCTGGCGCGCCGCGCCGCGGAGCTGGCGCCGGCCCGATAGCGACGCGGCGACCGGGTTCAGCCGACCGGGTTCAGCGTCGCGAGGCGGTGCCGAACACGTCGGCGAGCTCGGTCGGGACCGGGCTGTCCAGCTGCGAGTAGGTGCACGTCCCCGGTTCCCGGTCGGGACGCCAGCGGAGGAACGAGGTGGCGTGGCGGAACCGGTCGCCCTGCAGATGGTCGTAGGCGACCTCGGCGACCAGCTCGGGACGCAGCGGCTCCCAGCTGAGGTCCTTCCCCCCGGTCCACCGGCTCTCGCCTCCGGGGATCCGGCCCTCGGGGTGCTCACCCCGCAGCCACGGATGGCCCGAAGCGGAGGCTTTCTGGTAGGGAGCGAGCGTGGCGACGAGCTCCCGGCGCCGGAGCGGCGCTGAACCCCGAGGCCACCCCCACGTGGTGCAGCACGCCGTCGTCGTCGAACAGTCCGAGCAGCAGGGACCCCACCACACCCCCTTCCTTGTGCCAGCGGAACCCGCCGACGACGCAGTCGGCGCTGCGTTCGTGCTTCACCTTCAGCATGGCCCGCTTTCCGGCCTGGTACGGGAGGTCGGCGGCTTTCACCACCACGCCGTCGAGTCCCGCCCCCTCGAACCGCGAGAACCAGTCGCGGGCGGTGTCCGGGCTGTCGGTGACCGGTGTCAGGTGGATCGGGGCCCGGGCGCGCCGCAGCGCCCGTTCGAGCCTGCGTCGTCGGTCCGCATAGGGCTCGGGCCGCAGGTCCTCGTCGTCGATGGCCAGCAGGTCGAAGGCGACGAACGCCGCCGGCGTGGTCTCGGACAGCAGCCGGACGCGGGAGGCGGCCGGGTGGATCCGCTGGGACAGGGCGTCGAAGTCGAGTCCGTCCGGGCCGGCGATGACGATCTCCCCGTCGATGACGCACCGGGGGGGCAGTTGGGCCGCGGCGGCGGCCGCCACGTCGGGGAAGTACCGGGTGAGAGGCTTCTCGTTGCGGCTGCCGAGGACGACGTCGTCGCCGTCGCGGAACACGATGCACCGGAACCCGTCCCATTTGGGCTCGTAGCAGAGACCGTCGGCGACAGGGAGCTCGCGGACCAGCTTGGCCAGCATGGGCGAGACCGGGGGCGCGACCGGGAGCGACACTCGGGCCGATCGTACCCGGGCCTCCACCGCCGGTCGCTACGCGGCGTGGCCCGCCGTCCAGTCGAGCAGCTCGTCGACCCCCAGGGCGTTCATGACCCGCTCGGCGGGCACGCCGGCCCTGGCGGCCTGCTCGCACCCGTTTCGCTGCCATTCGAGCTGGCCCGGCGCATGGGCGTCGGTGTCGACGACGAGCGGGCACCCGAGCTCGAGCGCCAGCGACAGGAGCTCCTCGGGCGGGTCGAGGCGCTCGGGGCGCGAGTTGATCTCGACGGCCGTGCCGGTCGACGCGCAGGCGGAGAAGACGGCCTCGGGGTCGAAGGTGGACTGGGGACGGCCCCTGCCGGCCAGGATCCGGCCGGTGCAGTGCCCGAGGATGTCGGTGTGGGGGTTCTGCACGGCGCGCACCATGCGGGCGGTCATCGACGGGGCGTCCATCCGCAGCTTGGAGTGGACGCTCGCCACCACCACGTCCAGCTCGGCGAGCAGGCCCTCGTCCTGGTCGAGGGAGCCGTCCTCGAGGATGTCCACTTCGATGCCGGTGAGGATCCGGAACGGCGCCAGCTCGGCGTTGAGCTCCTCCACCACCTCGAGCTGCTGGCGCAGGCGGGCGGCGTCGAGCCCGTGGGCGACGGTGAGGCGCGGGCTGTGGTCGGTGAGAGCCCAGTACCGGTGGCCGAGCTCCTTGGCCGCCTCGGCCATCTCGCGGATCGGGCTGCCCCCGTCGGACCAGTCGGAGTGGCTGTGGCAGTCGCCCTGCAGCCGGCCGAGCAGCTCGGAGGCCGGCGCCGACGGGACCGGCCGGTCGGCCGCCTCGAGGGCCCGGAGGTAGGAGGGAGTCCCACCGCCGGCGGCCTCGGCGATCACCTGGGCGCTCGTCTTGCCGACCTGGGGGATGTCGCGGAGGCGAGCCGGGGACATGGCGGCCAGCTCGTCCGGCGGGTGCTCGGCGATGGCGACGGCGGCATTGCGGAAGGCACGCACCTTGTAGGACTCCGCCCCGTCCCGCTCGAGCAGGTAGGCGATGCGGCGCAACGCATCGACGGGGTCCACGGTCACCCCCGCCGGGCGCGGCTCGGCGCCACCCGGGTCGGCTCGTCGGGCTGCTTGGGGTACTCCGGGGGCCACGGCGCGTCGTGCAGTCCGTCGGCCCGGTCACGGGCGGCCAGGTCGAGCAACGGCTGGAGCGACTGGGGCTGGTCGGCGATGCCGGCCCAGGGATCGCCCGACCGCCGCAGCCGGTCCGGGACGGTACGGATGGTCAGGCTCTCGGGGTCGACGGAGTCCACGTCCTCCCACGCCAGCGGGGTCGAGACCTGGCCCCCGACCCTCGGACGGGCGAACCACGCGCCGAACACCGTCTTGTGCGGCGCGTTCTGGTTGAAATCGACGAACACCCGCTCGCCGCGTTCCTCCTTCCACCAGTTGGCCGTGACCAGGTCGGGATGGCGCCGCTCGAGCTCGCGGGCGAGGGCGACGGCGGCGGCCCGCACCTCGTAGCTGTCCCAGTGCGGCGCCAGCCGGAGGTAGACGTGGAGGCCGCGGTTGCCGGTGGTCTTCGGATAGCCCGTGAGCCCCAGCTCGCCGAGCAGCGACCGGACCCGGGCGGCCACCAGCCGGACCTCGTCGAAGGACGTGCCCGGTTGGGGATCGAGGTCGATCCGGAGCTCGTCGGCGTGCGCCGGATCCGACGCCCGGAACGGCCACAGGTGCAGCCCGAGGCAGCCGAGGTTCACCGCCCAGAGCACGTGGGCGATGTCGGCGACCACCAGGGCGTTGGAGGTGGTGCCGTTGGGGGTGCTCACGACCGTCGTCTCGAGCCAGCCCGGGGCACCGGCGGGCACCCGCTTCTGGAAGAAGGACTTGCCACCGGCCCCCCCGGGGAAGCGCTCGAGCAAGGCCGGCCGGTCGGACGCCGACACCTGGAGGGGGCCGGCCACGTCGAGGTAGTACCGGACCAGCTCGAGCTTGGTCGCCTCGATGGCCGGGAAGTAGATCTTGTCCGGGTTCGAGATCTCGACTGCCCGGCCCGAGGCTTCCACCACCTCGCGCGTCCTTGGCAGCCACCGATGCCACCCTACCGGGCCGGCTCGAGACCTCCGGGGTCCCCGCCGACGCCGCCCCTGCCGTCCGGATGGACCGTCCGGTGTGGCAGGCTTGCCACCTCCGCCGCCCCGGCGGCGGTGGCGGCCGGAGGTGCGATGACGAGGCGAGAGAACCGCGAGGTCGAGCGCTTGGTCGCCGCCGAGCGCGCCGCCCGCCTGGCCGGGGAGATGGGCGGGCGGTGGTGGCGGGAGCTGACCGAATCGGCCTCGACCGCCCGGACCGACGGGGCCCTCGACGGCCTGTTCCGAACCGCCCTCGCCACCATGAAGGAGGCGATGGGGGCGGATGCCGTCTCGCTCCTCTTGGCCAACGAGTCCGAGGACGAGCTCGTGGTCCGGGCGGCGTCGGGGCTCAGCGAGGAGACCACCTTCGACCTCGGCATCGGTGCCGGGCAGGGCATGGCCGGCCAGATCCTCACCGCCCGGCGGTCGATCCTCTTCGACGACATCTCCACCATCCAGGTCGTCTCGCCGGTGCTCCGTCACAGCGGGCTCCGCTCGGTGGCGGCCGTGCCCATCCTGTTCGAGGAGCGCCTCTACGGAGTCCTGTACGCCGCCAGCCGCAAGCCAGACGACTTCACCTCGGCCGACGTCGAGCTGCTCGAGCTGCTGGCCGAGCGCCTGGCCGGGGCCATGGAGCGGGTCCGCGCCTTCGAGCAGGAGCGCCAGGCGCGAAGCCGGGCGGAGCGGGACGCCGATCATCTCGAACGGCTCCAGCGCATCACCTCGCGGCTGCACGCCGCCACCGATGTCGAAGGGATCGCCGCCGCCCTCACCGGCTCGCTCAGCACCGACTCGCAGGACGCCGCCATCGCCTGGAGCAACTTCTGGCTGGTCGGCGACGATCACCTCGAGCTGGTGGCGACACCGGGCGACGGTGGGATCCCCCTGACCGACCCGCACGCCAGCATCCCCCGGGACCGGTTCGTCAAGCTGGCCGATGCCGTGGCGACGAGCCGCCCGCTGTTCGTGAGCGACGGAGAGAGCTCCTGGATCCTCGAGGGAGAGCCGCCGGTCCGCGCCAGTTGGGCCGCCCTTCCCCTCGTGGTGCAGGGCGAGTGCGCCGCCCTCACCATCGTCGCCTACCCGGCGCCCCATCGGTTCGAGCAGGACGAACGCGCCTTCCTCCTCGCCGTCACCGCACAGGCGGCCCAGGCCATGGAGCGGGTCCGGCTGCAGGCCGAGCACCTCGCCCTGGCCGAGATCAGCGAGTTCTTCGTCCGGGCCGGGCGGGCGATCGCCGGGGGATCGGACTTCACCGACACGCTCGACCGACTGGCGGCGATGGCCCTCCCCGTCGTCGGCGACCTGTGCCTGATCGACGTGATCGGGGAGGACGGCGTCCCCCACCGCATGGTGGCCCGCCACCGGCGGGAGGAGCTCCAGCCGCTGGTCGACCGGCTGCGTTCGGACTACCCGCCCGAGCCCGGCGGGGGCCATCCTGCCGTCGACGTCATCGAGAGCGGCAAGACCCGATGGTCCGATCGGATGAGCGACGAGTTCCTGGCGGCGACGACCCGGGACGCCGGGCATCTCGAGCTGGTCAAGCAGCTGGGCTTCCAGTCCTACGTCTCGGTGCCGCTCGACGGTCTCGGAGCGCTCACCCTGGTGTCCACCACCCGGCCCTTCGGGCGAAAGGACGTGGTGTTCGCCGAGCAGCTGGCCGGCAACGTCGCCGCCGTGATCGACAACGCCCGGCGCTACGACGGCGCCGTGCGGACGTCGCACACCTTGCAACAGAGCCTCCTTCCCCAGCACCTGCCCACCGTCGACGGGCTCGAGGTCCACTCCGCCTACCTCCCCGCCACCCGCGGGCTCGAGGTCGGTGGCGACTTCTACGACCTGGTCGAGCTACCCGGTGCGGTCGCCTTCATGGTCGGGGACGTGGCCGGCCACGATCGCGAGGCCGCTGCCATGATGGGCCATCTCCGCAGCGCGGCCCGGACGCTGGCCGGACAGGTCGAGACGCCTTCAGCCCTGGTCGGTGCGCTCCAGGACAGCTGGTCGCTGCTCGGGTTCGACCGCATCGCCACCGGGTTGTTCGGCCGGCTCGACCCCCGAACCGGCCACATGGTGCTCGCCTCGGCCGGTCATTACCCGCCCCTGCTGGTCAGAGGGGACTCGGCCCGCTACCTCGAGGTTCCCCCGGGCGTCCCACTCGGCAGCCCGGGCACGAGGGCGCCCGATGTGAGAGTCCGGCTGGCGGCGGGCGATCTCCTCGTCCTGTTCACCGACGGGGTCATCGACGAGCGGGAGGACGGCATCGAGGCGGGCCTGGAGCTCCTGACGAAGGCGGCCCTCGGCGGCGAGACCGCCCCGGCGTCCGCCTGCGAGCGCATCGTGAGCCTCCTGCCCGTCGAGCGGAGCGACGACATCGCCCTGCTGGCGGTGCGCTGGAACGGCCCGGTCACGGCGGGCGGAGGCTGAGCCCGGCTCGGGGGCACGACGCCGGGCGGTGGGGCACCATGGTGGGATGACCCACCCCCGGCCCTTCCGTTTCGCCGCGCAATTGAGCCGGGCGCCCTCGGGCACGGCCCGGGCGTGGTCGGAGCAGGCCCGCCGGGTCGAGGACCTCGGCTACTCGACCCTGTTGATGCCCGACCACTTCGGCGACCAGCTGGCGCCGGTGCCGGCACTGGCCGCGGCGGCGGCCGCCACCGCCACGCTGCGCATCGGCACCCTCGTCTTCGGCAACGACTACCGGCATCCCTGCGTACTGGCCCACGAAGCGGCCACCCTCGACGTCCTCAGCGACGGACGGCTCGAGCTCGGCATCGGTGCGGGATGGATGCGGAGCGACTACGAGGAGGCCGGCATGGCCTACGACGACCCGAAGGAACGGGTCGACCGGTTGGAGGAGGCGGTCGGGGTCCTCGCGGGCCTGCTCCGAACGGACGGCCCGTTCTCCTTCGAGGGGAACCACTACACCGTCCGCCAGCACACCCTCCAGCCCCGTCCGGTGCAGAAGCCCGGTCCTCCGCTGATCATCGGCGGGGGCGGGCGGCGGGTGCTCTCGCTCGCCGGCCGGTACGCCGACATCGTGAGCATCAACGTCAACCTGTCAGCGGGCACCGGTGGCCCGGAGACGGCCCCGGATGCCACCCCCCGACGGACCCGGGAGAAGATCGGCTGGGTGAAAGAAGCTGCGGGCGACCGTTTCGCCGACATCGAGCTGAACGCGCTGATCGGGTTCGTGATGATCACCGACGATGCCGCCGGTGTGGCCGAGGCCATGGCTCCCCACTTCGGCATCACGCCCGACGAGGCGCGTCACGTCCCGCTGGGCCTCCTCGGGACGGTCGACGAGATGATCGACGAGCTCCGGTGGCGACGCGAGGAGTACGGCATCTCCTACTGGTCGATCGAGTCCGAGCACTGGGAGGCACTGGCGCCGATGGTGGCGGCGTTGGCGGGAACCTGAGACCGACGGCTTATCATCCGGACCATGCGCACCCTCGTGCTCGGAGCGGGATTCGGCGGGCTCGAGCTCACCACCAAGCTGTCGGAGGCGCTCGACCCCGATCGGCACGAGATCGTCCTGGTCGACCGGGCCGACGGGTTCGTCTTCGGCTTCTCGAAGCTCGACGTGATGTTCGGCCGGGCCCACCCCGAACAGGTCGTCCATCCCTACCGCGACATCGCCAAACCCGGGGTCCGGGTCGTCCGGGCCTCCGTCGAGTCCATCGATCCGGCGGCCCGGACCGTGGTGACGACGGCCGGCACCTTCGACGCCGACTTCGTCGTCGTGGCGCTGGGAGCCGATCTGGACCTGGCGGCCACGCCGGGACTGGCCGGCGGCGGCCACGAGTTCTACAGCGTCCCCGGGGCGTTCGCGCTGCGCCACGTCCTGCCCGCCTTCGCCGGCGGCCGGGTCGTGGTGGCGGTGACGTCCACCCCGTTCAAGTGCCCCCCGGCTCCCAGCGAGACCGCGCTGCTGCTCCACGACTACCTCGTGGGCCGCGGGATCCGCGACCGGTCGGAGATCTCACTCGTGATGCCGATGGGAGTCCCCATCCCACCCTCGCCCGACGCCTCCGCCGTCCTCCTCGATGCCTTCGCCGAGCGGGGCATCCACTGGCATCCCGACCAGATGGTCCGGGGGTTGGATGGCGAAGAGGGGGTGGCGCTGGCCGATGGCACGCACCTCCCCTGCGACCTCCTCCTGGCCGTGCCCGTGCACCGGGTGCCGGCGGTGGTCGAGTCCTCGGGGCTGGCGGTCGGCGGCTGGATCCCCGTCGACCCACGCACTCTGGAGACCCGCTTCCCCGGGGTCTTCGCCGTCGGCGACGTGACCAGTGTGGGAACGCCGAAGGCGGGTGTGTTCGCCGAAGGGCAGGGCGCAGTGGTCGCCGACCGGATCGCGGCGCTGACCGCCGGCGTCGATCCCTCGCAACGCTATGACGGGCGCGGGATGTGCTATCTCGAGTTCGGTCACGACATGGTGGCCCGGGTCGACGTCACCTTCGTGAGCGGTGAGGCTCCGGTCGGGGGAATGGAAGGGCCCTCGGCGGCCCTCGCCGCCGACAAGGCGGCCTTCGGGACCACCCGCGTGCGGCGCTGGTTCGACCGCCCCCGTTTTCCGGCGGACCTGTCGTGAACGAGCGCACGGTGACCCTCGACGGCGTCGAATTGGCGATCGCCGAGGCGGGGGCGGGGAACGCCCGCCCGTTCTTGCTCCTGCACGGGTTCACCGGGGCGAAGGAGGACTTCGCCGACTGGCTCGACCCCTTGGCGCGAGCGGGTTGGCACGCGGTGGCGCCCGACCACCGGGGGCACGGGGCGAGCTCCAAGCCGGTCGAGGAGCGCGCCTATTCCTTCGAGATCCTGGCCGACGACGCAGCGCGGCTGGCCGGGGCGCTGGGCTGGGACCGGTTCTCGTTGCTGGGCCACTCGATGGGGGGCATGGTCGCCCAGCACATGGCCCTCGCCGCCCCCGAGCGGCTGGACGCCCTCGTGCTCATGGACACCGGGCACGGCCCGATCCGCGGACTCGACCCCGATCAGGTGGACCAGGTGGTGTCGATCGTGCGCACCCGGGGCATCGACGGGCTGGCCGATGTGCTGGCCCAGCGCCAGGGTGTCCTGGAGACTCCGGCCCACCGCCGGGTGCTGGCCGACCGGCCGGGCTACGCGGAGTTCGGCGACCGCAAGCTCCGCAACAGCGCCGCTGCTCTGTACGCGGCCATGGCGCCCCGCTTCGTCAGGGGTGAGGACCGGCTCGACCGGCTCGCCACGCTCCCGGGGACCTTGCCGGCCCTGGTGATCGTCGGGGAGCAGGACGTCCCCTTCGTGAGCGCGTCCGAGCGGCTCGCCGACACCATCCCCGGCGCGTCCCTGGCGGTGATCCCCGACGCCGGGCACAACCCGCAATTCGAGAACCCCGACGCCTGGTGGTCCGTGCTGTCGGAGTTTCTGGAGCGGGTGGCGACCTCTCTGGGCCGCGATCGGGTCGGCACGGTCCGGCAGGCGCCCGTCAGTCCGTCGCCGGACGATGGGTGAGGAGCACCACTCTCCCGAACCGGATGGTCCCGCCCGGCCGAACTCGTCGGAACACCGGACGCCGACGTCTCCCGGGCACTTCGACCTATCGAATTAGGATGGATCCGTGGCCGAGCGGGACGTGCCGGATGCCGTCTACGGTCGGCTGCTCGCGCTCCGGACCGGTCTGCGGCACTTCGAACGCTGGAGCGAGCAACAGGCCCGTGCCGCCGGCCTGACCCCCGCCCAACACCAGCTCCTTCTGGCGGTGCGCGGTCACGACGACCCGCGGGGTCCCACCATCGGAGAAGTCGCCGACTACCTGCTGCTCCGCCACCACAGCGTGGTCGGCCTCATCGACCGGGCCGATGCGGCCGGCCTGCTGGCGCGCGAACGGGATCAGGAGGACCACCGGGTGGTCCGCCTCCGCCTCACCAAAAAGGGCTCCGACCGGCTCGAACACCTCTCCGAGCTGCACCTCGAGGAGCTCGAGCGGTTGGCGCCCCAGCTTCCGCTGGTCTGGCGGGGACTCGGCCCGGTACAGAACACCCACGGATTCGCCCGGTCCCGGTCCCCCGCCGCGACGCGGCCGGCCCAGGTCTCGGTGGCGTGTGTCTACGACGAGACGGGCAAGGATCCCGCGCCGCGGATCCTGGTCGACCGGCTCTGGCCCCGCGGCCTGGCCCGCGCCGATGCCCCGTTCGGAACCTGGGCGAAAGAGGTCGCACCGAGCCCTGCCCTCCGGAAGTGGTACGGCCAGGCGCCCGGCCGCTTCGCCGAGTTCGAGCGCCGCTACCGTGAGGAGCTGGCCGAGCCACCCGGTCGGGACGCGCTCTCGGCGCTGCAGAAGCGGGCGTCCGGCCATCGCACCGTCCTCCTCACGACCACCAAGGATCTCGACCGCTCGCACGCCATGGTCCTCCGGCAGGTCCTCGCCGAGGGCTGACCGTCGAGCCGCTGGCCGATCGCCGAGCGGCCGGGCCGGACCGAGGTTCAGGTGGCGAGCCCGTCGCCCCCGTGCCCGTCGGCATTCGCGTGGTGGGAGTGGACGTAGTGCTGGGCGGTGACGATCGGGTGCATCAGGTGATCGTGGCGGCAGAACGTGCACGAGCGCAGGGGCCGCGTCGTCGACGTCCAGCCCCAGTGCCCGCAGGTCCCGCACCGGACCAGGCGGACCGCGCCGATCGTGCCGAGCAGGCCGAGGTAGAGCGCGGCGGTGGTGAGGGCCCCGAGCGCCAGTACCAGCAACCCACCGATCACCACGACTGGGACCATCGAGCTCACCTCGCTTCGTCGAGCCTCTGCTCCGTTCTGGGACAATCATATCGTTTTGCGATAGACCTTGCAAGCATCGGTGTTCCTCGAATCGAGCGGCGGTTGGGTGCCGTTCTGGCTCGAGCGGCTCGACGAGCAGGCCGCGACCTTCGGTGGCTTCTGCCCCGACATGGCCCTCCTGCCGAGCGAGTACTCCGCCCGCCAGTGCGCCGTGAGCTTCGAGGTGACGAGGCGACGCTGCCCGCCCTCTTGCCCTTCGTCGGCCAGGACCGGGTGGTCTGGGGGTCGGACTACCCGCACCACGACGCCACCTTCCCCGGTGCGGTGGAGGCATTGCGCCGGACCCTCGCACCCCTGCCGGTCGATGCGCAGGCGAGGACCCTGGGAGCCAACGCCCAGGGGCTCTACCGCCTCCCGTCCCGGCGCCAGGGCGCGGCCGGAGTCGTCGACGCCTACTTCGCCGCCGTCACCCGGCGCGACGGTCCGGCGCTGGCCCGGGTTTCGTCCCCGATGCCGAGATCGAGGAGGGGGGACGGCGCCACCGGGGAACCGAGGCCATCGTACGAAGAAGGCACGTTCCGCGTCGACGACCTGCTCCCCTGCCCGGGCCCACCGGAGGTGAGAGCCGGCGAGGTGGTGGTCGACATCGACCTCCATGTCGCCGGTACCGACCAGTCGGTGACCGACACCTTCACCATCGCCGGGGATCGCATCGAGAAGCTCAGGATCGACGGGCTCGGCGACCGGTTGGGGTCACGATTGGCGGGCGGACCTGGGTGATCCGGTCGGGCGCGTCACCACGGGCCTTCCCTCCGATCCGGCTCGCCGGCGGCGGGATCGCCTCCGGGCGCGACCGACCCGGCCGGCTCGGCGCGGGGCCGGGCCAGGACGATCTGGACCGAAGCGACGATCAGCACCAGCACCGTCACCACGCGTTCGCTCTTTCCGACCTCGGCGAAGATGGCGTAGATCTGGATCCCGATCGCCAGCGCCTGGGCCACCAGGGCCAGGACCACTGCTCGCATCCCGGTGACCCGGACGTGGTCCGTCCCGGTGTCCGGCGTCCTGATCCATGCCGCCACGGCGATGGCGAGCGCCCCGACCGTCCAGACGAAGTCGTAGTGCCCCGAATCGGCGACCCCGCGCGCCTGCTGCACGGCGAAGGCGGCGTCCGCCACGGCCATCGTGATCACGGCCGCCCCGATCAGCAGCCACATGCCGTTCGGTCTCCAGGCGAGCAGGCCGTACACACCGAGGATCGCCCCGATCACCAGGACGTCGAGGATCGGGTAGCTGAAGTCGACCACCGTTCCGAGCAGGCTCTGCGAGGTGTGCTCAGTGACCGGCTGCACGACCAGGGCGAACCCGATCACCAGGACGAACAGGGTCACGGCGATCCCGTCCATCCACCGGTGCAGCTCGAACTGGCGGACATGTCCCCGGATCAGGGCGGCGATGCCGATCACCATCGCCGGGTACCAGAGGAGCCAGAAGACGTCGGCGAAGGTGGGGTACGGCGGGTTCGGGTCGCCGCCGTAGACGACGCTCCAGGCGATGGTCCCGACGGCCCAGGTCACCATGGCCAGCCCGAAGGCCAGCCAGGCGCGACGGTGGGCCGGGAGGGTGAATGCGCGGACCAGTACCAGTACGGCGGCGACGGCGAGGGCCACGTCGTGGAACCACACCTCGTAGAGCTCGGAGGGGCCGCCGATGCCGAAGACCTCGTTGACGGCCTCGAGGCCGGTGAGGACGACCAGGAGGCCCCACACCGCAGCCGATCCGGGCAGCAGGCCGGAGGGAACGGCGAACGGGAGCGAGCGACTCGACGCCGCCGGGTCGGGCACGGTCGGACCGAGGGTGGCCGGACCGTCGCCACAGGCCATGGCCAGGATCTTTCCACACGGGTCCCCGAGCGGCGAACGGCTCGCCGTCTGCGGGCGCCGCCTCGCCGGACCGGAGGCGGACCGGGTTTCCGCCCGGGCGTACCGGCGACCGGCACGCGACGCTGTAGCATCGGGCTGCCGCCTGGCGACCACTCCCGCCCGATCGGGGAGCACGGCGGTGCCTGATCACGGGGGACCACCTGACCACGGGGGACGGATGAACCAGAACGTCGACGGCACCACCGAGCTCGGCACGCCACAGCCGGACTCGCCCGGACAGCAGGTCCTCCATCTCCCGTCGGTCGGCAAGTTCGCCCGCCATGCCGTTCCCTCGCTCCTCGAAGGAGCCATCGGGCCGTTGGTCGTCTTCTACGTGATCCTCATCTTCTTCGGGTTCCGTGGCGCGCTCTTCGCCGCGGCGGCCTGGTCGTGCCTGGCGGCGGGGCGGAGGGTGGCGCGACGCGAGCGGCTTCCCGCTCTCCTCCTCCTCGGACTGGTCCTCCTGGCGTTCCGGACGGTGATCGCCTACACCACCGGCAGCGCGTTCCTCTACTTCCTCCAACCCACGCTCGGGACCTTTCTGGTGGGCCTGCTCTTCGCCGCCTCGGCGGTGATCAGGCGCCCGCTGACCGAGCGGCTGGCCGCCGAGTTCTGCCCGCTCGACGTGGAGCTGATGGCGAGGCCGTTCATGCGCCGGTTCTTCCTCCGGATCTCGCTGCTGTGGGGGGCGGTCATGACCGTCAACGCCGGCGTCGTCCTGTTCCTGCTGGTCGAGTCCTCGCTTCGTGCATTCGTCGTCGAGCGCACCATCGTGTCCTACAGCCTCACGCTCGCCGGCGTGCTGGTCTCCACCGCCTGGTTCGTCCGCTCGATGAAGGGTGCGGGGATCGCCGTCCACTTCGGCAAGCACCGCTTGGTGGCCGCCGAGCGTGCCCCGGCGTGACCGCCGGATCCCGGGCCCGGTCGTCCTCGCCCTGTCGTTCGCAGCCGGCGCCATCCCGTTCTCCGGGCTGGCGGCGCGCCTGGTGGCCGGAGTCGACCTCCGGTACCGGGGCTCGGGGACGGTCTCGGGGACCGGACTCTACGACGTAGCAGGGTTCGGCCCGCTGGCCGTCGCCGGGAGCCTCGACGTGGCCAAGGGGGCGCTCGGTCCGTTGCTCGCCGGCCGCGACCGTCCGGTCCTCGGCGCGGTGGCGGCGGGCGTGACCATCGCCGGCCACAATTGGTCTCCGGCGCTCGGCGGAGCCGGCGGGAGAGGCATCTCGCCCGCGCTCGGCGCGACCCTGGTGCTCGCCCCGGAAGGGACCGTGGTGCTCGGGGCCGGGCTGGGCGGGGGGCGCCTCGCTCGCCAGTCCGGTCTCGGCACCCTGGTGGCGCTGGTCGGTCTGTTCCCGGCGCTCGTCTGGCGGCGCGGCCGGGCCGGAGCGGTGCTGGCGGCGGCCGTCGCCCTCCCGATGGTGGTCAAGCGCCTGGCGGGCAACCAGGCCCCGAGCCGAGCCGGGCTCGGGTCCGTCCTCGCCTGCCGACTGCTGTTCGACCGTGACCCGGTGGCGGGTGACCCGGTGGCGGGTGACCCGGTTCGCCGGTGAGCCCCAGCCGCCGGTGACTCCCAGCCGCCGGTGACCCCGGCGGGCCACAGCGCGGACGAAGTCAGCGAAGGGCCGTGCTCGCCTCCGCGGCCCGGGCACCGGGGGACGCCACCAACCATTCGACGGCATCGACCACCGCCTCCTGACCGCTCGGGTCGAGCCCGTGACCCATGCCTTCGACCAGCCGCAACCGGCTCGGCATGACTCGCGAACCGTGGAGGCGGAAGGCGTGCGAGGCGGACAGGAGACGGTCCGCGGCGCCGTGGACCACCACCACGGGCAGCTCGATGCGGGTCATGGCCGACTCGGGCGTCTCCCCGGGCCACCACCCGGGACGGATCCTCACCCCGAGCCACCGTCCGGCGACCCACCGGCCGACCGCGCTGCGGGTCAGGAACACGTTGAGCACGCCCACCGCGCTCGGGCGCATCCGCCAGCGTGACGGCGCACTCACCAGCACCGCTCCGATCACCGGGTGCTCACCGGCACCGCCGTCGGCGAGGTGTGCCACCACGGCGATGGCCCCCATCGACACCCCGACCAGCACGACGGGGAGCTCGACCGAGGACAGGTGGGAGAGCGCGCAGGCCACGTCGAGGTGCTCGGTGCTGCCGACCCCGCAGCGGCCCTCCGACAGCCCGTGCCCGCGGGCGTCGTAGGTGACGACGTCGAAATGAGCCGCCGAGAGCCGCGACGCCAGGGCCTGGACGTCGGGATCGTCGCACCCGGCGGCGAACCCGTGGGCCACCACCACCACCGCCCGGGAGCCGGGACGACTCGAGTGGCGGGCCCGGAGCTGGACGCCGTCGGTGGTGGTGAGGGTCATCTCCTCGTCACGACGGTCCGTCACCGGCTCGGTGCCCACGCCGGCAGCGTAACCCCCGACCGCACGCCGCGGTGGCCGGATCCCCGAGCGCCATGCCTGCCGCGTACCCGAGCGCCATGCATGTCGCGTCCCCCACAGCCATGTACGTCGCGTCCGGCTGGCGGCGGTCATCCTGCGGCGATGGCCCGGGCCAGCGCGCTGCAGTCGGCGGCGGTGCTCTGGCCGGGGGGGACGGGGCGCGGGAAGGCCGACGGCGCCAGCGCCGGCACCTGCCACGCGGCGGCCGACGCCGCCACGATCTCCTCGATCTCACCCAGCGGACCGCCACCCGCGCCCATCCGGCCGTCGAGCGCGGCCACCACGACACCATCGACCGAACGACCACCGATCAACCCGCCGTGGAAGGCGGGCACCACCGCCGTCGGGAACGGGACCGAGATGTGCACCGGGGCGGCGGTGGCGTCGGCCAGGGGGAGCACGCCGAACTGCCGGACTCCGGGAACCGGGCACTCCATCACCTGATCGAGCAGTGGCGCCAACCGGTCGAGCGACACGAGGAACGGGCTGTCGGGGTCGAGATCGATGGGAGCCACCGACTGGTACAGGCTGGTCAGGGCCTGCATGGCCTGGCGAGCCGGTAGCCCGACCCCGACGGCCGCGCCCACCGGGTAGGACACCCGACCGGGCCCGAGCAGCGGGCTGACCAGCACCACGGTTCCCACCGGAGGATCCGGCTCCGACACCAGGTACGTCTCGGTGACCAGCGCGCCCTCGCTCTCGGCGACGATGTCGACCGGTCGGCCGGTCTCGCGGTGCAGCTTCGCCACCTGCTCGGCCATCTCGGCGTCGAGCGCCGGCAGGGAGCGGACCGTGTCGGAGCCGCGGTAGGGAAGCGGCCGGCCCGACGGTCCGAGCCCGGCGTACGAGAAGGTCCGCTCGGCGTACCGACCGGGTAGCGGGTGACCGGTCGTGCCGTCCCAGTGCGACCCGTAGCCGTGGACGAGCAGCACCGGTTGCGCTCCCCGGGAGGGACGGACATCTCCCGGCTCCGGGCGGCTCGCGCCCGGGGCCGCCTGGGTGAAGCCGGTCAGGCTGCCGGCGATCACGACGACGACCATCGCCGTCAACGAAACCGGTACGACGGGCAGCACCCGGTGCGGGCGCCGGGGATCGACCACGGCGCCGACCGCCCCGACCCAGGCCCGGGCGTTGAACAGCCCGGCGGCCGCCGCCACCGGACCGGCGGCCCAGCCGGGCACGGCGGCGATGACGGCCGCCGCCACCGTCAAGGCGACGAAGCTGGCGAGCATCCAGCCGAGGCCGCGCCAGGGGATGCTCCTCCGCCACCACCCGCCGGCGACCGCCACGGGATGGACCACCAGCGCCACGGCGAGGGCGAGCGGCACGGCGGCCAGGAACAACCACGAGACGGGCACCACGGCCAGGCCGAACAGGACGGTCACGCTCGGGACGAGCAGGACCCCCGCCCCGAGGGTGGCCACCACCCCCCGGGCCAGCAGCCGGGCGGTCGGCGGCGGCGGGACGGACCCGGGCCAGGCCAGCCGCACGCTGATCCCGGTGAGGACCCCGCGTACCGCCAGCACCCCGGCGGCGAGCGCGCCGAAGGTCGGCCACGAGCTGGTGTAGACGCTCAGCCAGCGGAGGTCGTGGAACAGGCCGAACGGCGCCACCGCCGTGATCTGGGGGGCGAGGTTCGGGGTGGCCTGCGGGAGCAGGACCAGGACCAGCCCGACCTCGAGCACCGCCGGGAGGACGCAGATGGCCGCCAGCACCACCCGTGCCCGGTGGACGGCAGCGCCGGCGGACCGGGACCCGGGGTCCTCGGGTGTCACGTCGACCCCGCCCGCCGCCGGGCGGAGGGAACCGGACCGGGTGCCGGGGCTAGGCGGCGCTCCCCGTCCGGCACGTCGGATCCTCCGCCTCTTCCTCGCAGCCCCGGCAAGGCAGCGGCCGGCGCAGCAGCGCGCCCTCGTCCGCCGGGTGGAGAGGCGGCCCGTGGAACGCCCAGGGGTGCACCCGGCTCGTCCGTCCCCGCCGCTGCCGCAGGTCGAGGGCGACCCAGACGCCCCAGCCGACGGGGACGAGGCCCCAGAAGCTCACCACCCGGTAGAGGACGACGGTGGCCACGACCGCCTGGGGATGCACCCCGTACGCCGACAGGAGTGCCGCCATGCTGCCCTCGACGACGACCAGCCCGCCCGGGGTGATGGGCAGGGCCGCCGCCACCTGGGTGATGCCGTAGATGACGAAGACCCCCCGCCACGGCACCGCCACGTGCAGCGCCAACAGCGAGCACACCAGCACGGCGCAGTCGTAGAGCCAGTTGAGGACGGCGAGCGCCAGCACCTCCGCCCACCGGAGCGGCGTGAGGTGCACCGCCCTCAGCTGGCGGACGAGCGACCGGCCCGACCCGACCAGCCAGCCGCCCCCGGGGACCCGCTGCAGCGCCCCGGCCACCCCCACCTCGGCAGCCCGGACCCTCCGCCAGCGGCGGGCGAGCACCACGGCCAGCCCGAAGACGGGAACGGCGGCGAGACCCACCACCGCCCAGCGGAGGTCGGCGACCGGGCCCCGGTCGCCCGACACCTCGATCCCGACCGCCACCACGACGAACAGGGCGAAGCTCGAGACCGCCCCGGCCACCAAGAAGACCCACACCCGGAGGAAGCGGCTCACCCCCCGCCGGGCCAGCTGCCCGAACGCCCAGGCGGCGGCCAGTGCCACCCCACCGGGCAGGGTGGCGGCGATGGCATTGCCGGCCACGGTGATCTCCACCATGGTGCGCAGCGGCAGGGTGACCCGGCCCGCCCGGAGCAGCCACCACTGCACCCGGGCGAACACCACCATCGAGGCCGCCTCGAACAGGAGAGCGGCGGCCACCCACCGCCAGTCGACCCGGCGGAAGAGGCCCCAGGCACCTTGCAGTTCGCTGCCCCGACGGGCCAGGAACCAGATGCAGGCACCGAACATGGCCACGAACAGCAGACGCCGGAGCCGCACCCAGGACCGGCGCTTGTTCCAGGGCACACGGGCGGGAGCCTGTGCCGGCGCCGCCGGGGCCGTCTCGTCGGGCCGGTGCTCGTCCCCGGTCAGGCGGTCGAGCTGGACGGTCACCGGAGGGCGGCGCCGGGTCGGCGGTCGCCGGGGGCGACGGGAAGGACCGGCTCGGCCGGCTCAGGGGAGCACGGGCTCGCCATCGCGCTCCCAGCACCAGGCCGCGCCGACCAGGCCCGGTCCGGTGTGGGCGATCATGACCGAGCTGAACGGAGCCTCGAAGAGGGCCGACCCCGGCAGGCGCTCGAGGATGAGGTCGCGCAGTCGGGCCGCGGGCTCGTCGGCCTGGGCCTGGAGGACCGCCGCCCGGAGATGGCCGGGGCCGGCGGCGCGCCCCTCGTGGTGTTCCTTGGACTGGCGCATCACGGCGACCGTGCGCTCGAGGGCGGCTCGCTCGCTCCGGACCGGCCGGCGGGGGTGCACGCCACCGGACCGGAACTCGAACATCGCCCACAGGCCGAGCGAGCGCCCCGCCCTCGCCGCCGCCTGGGGAACCCGTCCCGACGCCGCCAGGTGCTCGAGATCGCGCAGCGACGCCACCAGCCGTACCTCGCGGGCGACCTGCTCGGCGCGCGCCCGAACCTGGGCGAGCGGTGCGCCCGTCGCCGCCAGCTCGGCCGCCGCCAGGGCCACCAGGCCCTGGGCGCCGGCGGCGGTTCGGGTGTCGACCACGTCCACGTCGGCGTCGTCGACGTAGCGCGCCGCGGTCCGGGCCACTTCGTAGGTGGAGCTCATCGCCGAGGACACCGTGAGGACGAGCACCTGGGCCGGGCCGGCGTCGTCGCGCTCGGTCGCGGTGGCGAAGGCCTTCAGGAACTCCCCCGCGCTCGGCGACGAGGTGCTCACCGGTTCGCCACCAGCCCGCGCCACCACCTCGTCGGGCGAGAGGTCGCCGTCGGAGAACACCAGCCCGCCGAGCACCAAGGTCATCGGGACCACGATGACGCCGAGCCGTTCGGCGTCGTCGGGCGGCATCGAAGCCGCAGAGTCAGTGACGACCGAAACGCTCATCGGACCTGGCGACGGCCAGGTGAGGATGCCTTCGGGCCTGGTGGACGCACCTCTTATCAGTACCGAAACGGTCGGGCGGCCAAACATCGGCGCGGGCGGCGGGGCCTCGACGGTGACGCCGGCCCGGTGCCCCCACGGTCATGACAAGCGCAGCACGCCGCGGATGTTGCGGCCCTCGCGCAGGTCGCGGTAGCCCTCGTCGATCTGCTCGAGCGGGTAGGTGCTGGTCACCATGCCGTCGAGATCGAGGACACCGTCGCGGTACAGCTCGAGCAGGCGGGGCACGTCGACCTCGGGCCTCGACGAGCCGAAGATGGAGCCGACCAGCTCCTTCTCCATCACCATGAGGTCGAGCATACTCATCGAGACCTCCGATTCGGTCCAGGGATGGACGTTGGTCACCACGACGCGTCCGCGCTTGGCCGCCAGCGCCATGATCGCCCCGACGAGCTCGCCCCGCCCGACCGACATCGTGCAGATGACCCGGTGGCACATCCGCCCCCGGGTCATCTCCTGGACGAGAGCGAACGCCTCGTCGATGGTGGCAGCGGTGTCGGTCGCCCCGAAGCCCCGCGCCCGCTCCCGCTTGAAGGGCACCGGGTCGATCGCCACGATCCGGCGGGCACCGGCCGTCCGGGCACCCTGGATGGCCGCCGACCCCACCCCGCCGGCCCCTACCACGGCCACCACGTGCCCGGGCTGGACCTCGGCCCGGCGGACGGCCGAACCCCAGCCGGTGCTCACGCAACACGACACCAGGCACGCCCGGTCGAGGGGGAGGTCCTCGTCCACCCTGATGAAGGACCGCTCGTGGGCCACCGTGTGCCGGGCGAACGTGCCGAGCATGCAGAACACGCGGAGGTCCTGACCCCGGGCGTGGTGCCGGGCGGTGCCGTCGCTCACCTGCCAGCCGTCGGCGATGTGCATCCCCCGGTCGCACAGCCCCTGGTACCCGTCCACGCACGACGGGCAGTGGCCGCACGGCGGGAGGAAGCTGGCCACCACGTGGTCCCCCGGCGCGAGGGCGCTCACCCCGGGGCCCACCTCCTCGACGATGCCGGCTCCCTCGTGGCCCCCGACCATCGATCCGAGGAAGGGCATGTCCCCGGTCAGGAAATGCTCGTCGGAGTGGCACAGACCCGAGGCCACCAACCGGACGAGGACCTCGTGCTGGCGCGGCGGATCGAGCTCGACCTGCTCGATCTGCCAGCTCGCGCCGGGCTCCCACAGCACTGCAGCCTGCGTCTGCACCCGTCCCCCGAGGCTCGTCGGCGCCCCCACCGGAACGCACCGTAGCCAAACCGGTCGCGGGGGGCGCCGCTCGCAGCCGACGTCGCTCCCCGGCGGCCGCTCCCGAAGGTTCTAAAAGACAATTCGATTGACGGAACAAGGTCCGCCTTCTAAAGTTCGGATTCGTAATCGTTAGAGATCGTTAGAGGAGGAACGCATGACGGCAGCGGTCACCACCTGGGCAGAGCTCGACGGCTGGGCCACCGGCCTCGATCCGGGCCCGGTCGACCTCCCGGCGGCCGAGCGAGCGGTGGCCGACCTGTTGCGCGCCCTCGGCCAGGACGGCCCCGGGTCGGCCGCCACGCCCCGGCGGGTCGCCCGGGCCTACGCCGATCTGCTGACCCCGGAGCCGTTCGAGGCCACCACCTTCGCCAACCACGAGGGCTACGACGAGATGGTGATCCTCAAGGACGTCCCATTCTCGTCGCTGTGCGAGCACCATCTCATCCCCTTCTCCGGCCGGGCCCACCTCGCCTACCTGCCCGGGGACCGGTTGCTCGGGCTCTCCAAACTGGCTCGGGTGGTGGCCCACTTCGCCAGCCGGCTGCAGATGCAGGAGCACCTCACCGCCCAGATCGCCGGCTGGCTCGGCGAGCACCTCGACCCGAGGGGGGCGGGTGTCGTCATCGAGGCCGAGCACGGCTGCATGACCGTACGCGGACCCCGCTCAGGCGGGGCCCGGACCGTGACCTCGTCCCTCCGGGGGCAGCTCCGGACGGACCGGGGACTGCGGGCCCAGTTCCTCGCCACCATCGGGGCCCGATGAGGACGACCGACCGGCGCCGCGGGCCCGCACCGTCCCTGGTGATCGTGGGGGCCGGGCTGGCGGGCGCCAAGGCGGCCGAGACCCTGCGGTCGGAGGGATACGACGGCCGGTTGACCCTGATCGGTGACGAGGAGGTCCGGCCCTACGAACGACCCCCGCTCTCGAAGACCTACCTCCGTGGGGAGGTCGACTTCGACGCCGCCGCCGTGCACGGCGCCGCGTTCTACGAGGAACACGACATCGAGCTGAGACTGGGGGCCCGCGTCACGGGTCTCGACACCGGCCGACGCCAGCTGCGGCTCGCATCGGGCGAGGTGGTGGCCTTCGACCGCCTGCTGCTCGCCACGGGGTCGCGCCCCCGTCGGCCGGAGCTGCCCGGGGCCGAGCTCCCGGGGGTGCACTACCTCCGCACGGTGGGCGATGCCGACGCCTTGCGCGACGTGCTGGCCCGGTGCCGGCGTCTCGTCGTCATCGGGGCCGGGTGGATCGGCTGCGAGGTGGCGGCCTCCGCCCGGGACGAAGGCCTGGACGTCGCCATGGTCGACGTCGGCTCGGTCCCCCTCGAGCGGGCGCTCGGTCCCGAGGTCGGTGCCGTCTACGCGGACCTGCATCGCCAGCACGGCGTGCACCTCCGCCTCGGTGTCGGGGTGGGCGCCCTCAGGGGCTCGGACGGCGTCGACGAGGTCGTGCTGACGGACGGGAGCGTGCTGCGGGCGGACGCCGTGGTCGTCGGGGTCGGTGCCCGGCCCGACACCGCGCTCGGCTCGGCGGGGGGCCTCGCTCTGGAGGACGGCATCGCCGTCGACGAGTACCTCGAGACGAGCGTCCCGGGGATCTTCGCCGCCGGGGACGTGGCCGACGCGCTGCACCCCCGGTACCGGGCGAGGATCCGCCTCGAGCACTGGTCGGCCGCCCTCCACCAGGGGCCGGTGGCGGCGAGGAACCTCCTCGGCCAGCGGGTCGCCTACGACCGGGTGCCCTACTTCTTCTCGGACCAGTACGACACCGGGATGGAGTACCGCGGCTGGGCGCCTTCGCCCGACCGGGTGGTCCTCCGGGGCGACGTCGCCGGCCGGTCGTTCGTCAGCTTCTGGCTCTGCGACGGCCGGGTGGCGGCAGCCATGAACATGAACGTCTGGGACCTCGGGGACGCGCTCGACCGGCTCGTCGGCTCCCCTTCGCCCGTCGACGCCGCCCGGCTCGCCGACCCGGCGGTCGACTTGGACGAGTTGGCGGGGCTCGGCTCGGGCTGACCGGGTCGGAGGCGAACTGGCGAGCGTGCGGCCTCACACCGGGAGTCGGCGGGTGTCCGGCCGCCCCATCCCCCGGTCGGGTGGGGCGAACCGTTAGATTCGGCCACCATGGTTCGCCGACGGGTCACCGAACGGGAACCGCGGTCGTGGTCGGACTCCTCGTTCGTCTTCGTCGACACCCAGCGAGTAGACCTCTTCGACGACCCGCGGTGGGAGTCCACCGGGCCGCGCACCTCGGTCCGGTCGCCCGAGGAGGACCCGCCGCCGATCAGGCGAGCCAAGCGGGTGGTGCCGTTCCGGCGGGCGAAGCGGGCCCACCGCCGGGCGAGGTCCCACTGACCCGCTGACCCGCTGACCGCCGCGCCGGTGACCGCCGCCGCCGCGCTCCGCCGGCGGCTGCGGATCTCCCCTCCCGGCGCCTCCGGGCCGTCGGCCCTATCGTGTACCCGCGAGGGGTTCGCCGGGGAGGAAACGATGACCGACGTGTTCGAAGCCGACCTGGCGTCGGCCCTGTTCCTACCGGGCGTGGCCGACGACCCCCACCCGACGTACCGCCGGATACGCGGGGCGTGCCCGGTGGCGAGAGCCGCCATGGGCGACCTTTCGGTGGTGCTCATCTCGCGCTACGAGGACGTCAACTGGGCGCTGCGCCACCCCGAGTACTTCACGTCCGCCGGCGGGACCCTGAACCTCGGAGAGCAGCCCCTGATCCCGCTCGAATTCGACCCGCCCCAGCACACCAAGTACCGGCGGCTGCTCAGCCCGGAGTTCGTGCCCCGGGAGATCGCCAAGCTCGAGCCGGAGGTCCGCCGGATCGTCAGCGGACTGGTGGAAGGGGTCGCCGGCCGGGGCACGTGCGACTTCCACGAGGAGATCGCCACACCACTTCCGTCCCAGATGTTCGTGGCGCTGATGGGGCTGCCGCCCGAGGACCTGCCCCGCTTCCTCCGTTGGCGCGACGACTCGATCCGGCCCGACGTCGAACCCACCGATTTCGAGGGGGCCCAGCGGATCCGTGCGCAGACGGCCAAGGAGATCAGCGACTACTTCCGAGAGGCGATCGAGTGGTGCCGCAGCCACCCGAGCGACACGCTCCTGTCGCGCATCGTGCACTCGACCATCGACGGGCGCGAGCTGAGCGAGGCCGAGCTGCTCGGCATCAGCCACCTCCTCCTGCTCGGGGGTCTGGACACGGTGACCGCCACGCTCGACTGCATGGTCGCCTTTCTGGCCCGCCACCCGGGGCACCGCCGCGCCCTCGTCGAGGACCCCTCCCTGCTGCCGGCGGCGGTGGAGGAGCTGCTGCGCTGGCTCACCCCGGTGATGGTCATTCCGCGCTCGGTCAAGGAGGACGTCACCATCGGAGGTGTCCGGCTCGAGGCGGGCGACGGGGTGATGCTCGTCATCGGCTCGGCCAACGACGACGAGTCCGAGTTCGCCGAACCGGAGGTGGACTTCGGGCGCGCCCCCAACCGCCACGTGGCGTTCGGAGGCAGCAACCACTCCTGCCTCGGCGCCCATCTCGCCCGGCTGGAACTGCGGGTGACCCTCGAGGAGCTGCACCAGAGGATCCCCGACTACTGGATCCCCGAGGGCACCGAGGTCCACTTCTCGCCCGGGATCCGGCAGGCCGACCATCTGCCACTCGAGTTCCGCCCGGCATGAGCCAGGGGGCACCCACCGGGCTCGACCAGGACGAACAGGGACGGCGCCGCCGGGCGGTGGCCGAGCTCATGCCGGCGACCCCGTTCCTCCAGTGGATGGGCGTCGCCTTCGATCGCTTCCAGCCCGACGACGTGGTCCTGCGGGTCCCCTTCCGCAAGGACCTCACCAACGACGGCAGCACGTACCACGGCGGGGTCATCGCCGCAGCGATCGACACCGCCGGTGCCGCGGCGGCGTGGTCGAACCACGACTTCGAGAAGGGCACCCGCGCGTCGACCGTGGCCATGTCGGTGCAGTACGTGGGGGCGGCCCGTCAGTCCGATCTGGTCTGCCGGGCACGGACCGTGAAGCGGGGCAGGGAGCTCATCTTCACCGACATCACCGCCACCGACGCGGACGGGTCGGTGGTCGCCCACTCCGTCCAGACCTACCGGATCGTCTAGATGGCGATGGCGACCGCCCTGGTGCTCGAGGGCGCCAGGCGGTTGTCACGCCGGGAGCTGCCGGTCCCCGCCGTCGGCGACGACGACGCGATCCTCCGCGTCGAGGCGTGCGGGCTGTGCGGAACCGATCACGAGCAGTGGAGCGGCGCGCTGGCGGGGGGACCTCCGTTCGTGCCCGGGCACGAGACCGTCGGCACGCTCGAAGCGGTCGGGGCCGGCGCACGCCGCCGTTGGGGCGTCGAACCCGGCCAGCGGGTGGCGGTCCAGGTGTTCCAACGATGCGGCACCTGTCCGGCCTGCGTGGCGGGCGCGGCCGAGCGCTGCGAGCGCCACGGTCTGGCGAGCGCCTACGGGTTCGTCAGCGCCGCCCGCTGGCCCGCCCTGTGGGGCGGGTACGCCACCCACCAGTACCTCGCTCCCGACAGCCAACTGCTCCCCGTGCCCCCCTCGCTCGATCCGGTGGTGGCCACCTTGTTCAACCCCCTGGGTGCCGGGATCCGTTGGGGGGTCACGCTGCCCGGGACGGCTCCGGGGGACGTGGTCGCCGTGCTCGGCCCCGGTGTCCGGGGCCTGTCGGCCACCGCCGCCGCCCGGGACGCCGGCGCCGGCTTCGTGATGGTGGTCGGCCGCGGCGGCCGCGACGCCGGGCGGCTCTCGCTCGCCGCCGGCTTCGGCGCCGACCTCGCCGTGGACGTCGAGGTGAGCGATCCGGTCGAGATGCTCACCGACGCCACCGGCGGTCGCCTGGCCGACGTCGTCGTCGACGTGACGGCCAAGGCGCCCGAGGCCTTCGACCAGGCCCTGGCCCTCGCCCGTCCCGGGGGCACGGTGGTCGTGGCCGGCACCCGGGGGGGTCGGGAGCCGGCCGGGTTCCATCCCGACCTGATCGTCCACCGCGAGCTCCGGGTCCTCGGGGCGCTCGGAGTCGACACCGAGTCGGCTCGGAGCGCCCTGGCGCTGCTGGCCGCCCGTCGCTACCCCTTCGAGGCCCTGCCCCGGGGGACGGCGTCCTTCGACACCGTCTCGGCCCTGCTCGGTGCCATGGCCGGCGAAGCGGGGACACCCCCCGTCCACGGGGTGTTCGTGCCCTGATCCCCTGACCCCCCGATCGTCCCCGTCCCGGTACCGGCGCCGGCCCGGTCGACCCGGAGGAGGGTGGTGGCGATCCCCGTTACCATCGAAGCTCGTGCCGGTCGAGCGGACCACGCCTTCCGCCGCTCCCCCGGGAGGAGTGGGACGAGCGGTTGCAACGCCTGCTGGCGGCGGCCCCCGGCGGGACCGACGAGCCGATGCACATCTTCACCACCCTGGCGCGCCAGCCCGAGCTGTTCCGGCGCTGGCTGGCCTTCGGCGGCGCCCTGCTCGACGGCCTCCTCCCCGGACGCCTGCGCGAGCTCGTGATCCTGCGCACGGCGTACCGCTTCGGGGCGCCCTACGAATGGGCGCACCACATCGCCCTGGGCGGGGCTGCGGGCCTGACCGTCGAGGAGATGGCGGCGCTCGGCGGCGACCCGACCCGGGTGACGTGGGACCCGCTCGAACGGGCCGCCTTGGCCGCGGTCGACGAGACGGCGGACGAGGGTGCGATCGCCGACGGGACCTGGGCCGTGCTCGCCGACCGTCTCGAGGCCGCAGACCTGGTGGAGCTGGTCATGCTCATCGGCCACTACCAGATGCTTGCGACCGTCCTGCGCTCGCTGCGGGTGCCGCTCGAGCCGTCGGCGGCCCGGGACGCCGGGCGGGTGGCGGGCGGCCCCGGCGGCTGACCCGATCCGGAGACCTCGAGCGGCGTCAGCCCGAGTCGCCCCGGTCCCCGTCGAGCCCGGTGAAGGTCCGGAACTCGGTGGTGGTGTTGACGTGGGGGAAGGGATCCGCCGGGACGGGGACGCCGAGCGCGCCACACAGCGGTTCCCACCCGTCCCCGCCCCGCCACTCGACCAGTCGGTCCGGAGGTACCGAGGCGCGCACCCGGGCGTTGTGGGCCTCGTAGGCGGCGATGGCGGCCGCCCGGTCGTCCCAGCCGGTCGGTGAACCGGTCCTCGAGGAGCGCGGTGATCATGCCGAGCTCGGCGACCGCTCCGGGGTCGTCGGGCGGCGCGCCGCGTGACAGGACCGAGAAGATGGTCTGGGACGCGCTGGCCCACCACGATTCGGGATCGCGCGTCGAGAGCACGACGACGGCATCGGGGAACGCCTCGGACAGCTCGCGCCAGTACGCCGCCACCGGCCAGTCCACGGCGGCCACGTACCCCTCGAAGATGCCGGCCCAGTCCCGCTCCCCGCCACGGACGACGGCCGCCCACGCCGCCGCCCGGTCCGGCCGGTTGATGATCTCCAGCATGTGGTAGCAGGGCCCGCCGAGCAGCTGCTCCAAGGCGAGCTTCAGGGAGTGGGTGCCGGTCCGGCCCAGCCCCGCCCCGACGACTTGCAAGCCCATTCGTCCTCGCTTCCGTCCGTCCTGGATTCCGTCCGTCCTCGTTTCGGTCCGCCCTCGCTTTCGTCCGCCGCCGCCACGGACCCCGCACGGCGGGGTCTATCCCATGACGACCACGAACCGACCACCGCCGGTCAAGTCCGAACACGGCAAGACTTGGCACATCGACGACGGCACCGCGCCCGATGGCAGCGAGAGGAAGAACACCCCGGTCCGACGGGTCTTCTCACCGGAATACAAGCTGGCCATCCTGGCCGAGTACGACGGGTGCTCCGAGTCCGGCGAGCGGGGTGCCTTGCTGCGTCGGGAGGGGCTGTACTCGAGCCTGGTCACCGACTGGCGACGCCAGCACCGCCAGGGTCTGTTGAAGGCGGCCCTCGGGCGCCAAGACGGTGGCCGGGGAGGGCCGAGCCTGTCCGAGGTGGCCAAGCTCAGAACCGAGAACGAGCGGCTCCGCACCCGACTGGCCCAGGCCGAGGCGGTGATCCACGTCCAGGGAAAAGTGCACGCGCTCTTGGAGGAAATCTCGAAGAGCGCGGCCTCCGACGAGTAGTGAACACCATCATCGACGCCGGCATCGACGAGCTGGCCCCAGTGGTGGGACGCAAAGCCGCCTGCGCCGCCTTAGGCCGGTCCCGGGCCACTCACTACCGGGCCCGGCGTCCTACTCGGTGCGGCCCCCCGGCCCCCCGACGGTCGCACCGGGCCCTGGTCCCGACCGAGGCCGATGCAGTGGTCGACACCTTGAACTCCGAGCGCTTCTGCGACAAAGCCCCGGCTCAGGTGTGGGCCACCCTGCTCGACGAGGGTGTCTACCTGGCTTCCATCTCCACCATGTACCGCCTCTTGCGGGCGCGCGCGCCAGGTGCGGGAACGCAGGGCCCAGGCCCGACGCCCGGCCCTGGTCAAGCCCGAGCTGGTGGCCACGGCCCCCAACCAGGTCTGGAGCTGGGACATCACCAAGCTCGCCGGCCCCTACAAGTGGACCTGGTTCCAGCTCTACACGATCCTCGACGTCTACTCCCGCTACCTCGTGGGCTGGCTGGTGGCGCCGAAGGAGTCGGCCACCTTGGCTGAGCAGCTCATCGCCGATGCCCTCTATCACCACGACCACGGCGAGAGTGTGTCACATCCCTGGCGGATCCCCTGACAAATGGCTCGATCCCCACGCCTTCTGGAATAGTCGCCGACGCTTCCGCGTTGTCCAGCATCGGTGCCTTCGCTCGAGGAGGTCACCGGCAGACACGGCCAGGGAGACCACATGAGCGAGACCATCACGCCTCCGAGCGACGCCGTCCCGACGGCCACGATCCCGCCCGGTGACGGGCGGGTCGCCGAGCCCGATCCCCGGCGGTGGTCGATCCTGGCGGTGGTGGTCATCGCCCAGCTCATGGTGGTTCTGGACGCGTCGATCGTCACCATCGCCCTGCCGTCGGCGCAGCGGGCACTCCACATCTCGGTCGCCAACCGCCAATGGGTCATCACCGCCTACACCCTGGCGTTCGGCGGTCTGCTCCTCCTCGGAGGACGGATCGCCGATTTCGGCGGGCGCAAGCGCATGTTCGCCGTCGGTCTCGTCGGCTTCGCAGTGGCCTCGGCTCTCGGCGGGCTGGCCACCGACCAGGCCATGCTGTTCAGCGCCCGGGCCCTGCAGGGTGCCTTCGCCGCGCTGATGGCACCGGCCGCCCTGTCGATCCTCACCATCACCTTCCAGTCGGATCCCGGTGAGCGGGCCAAGGCCTTCGGCGCGTACGGCGCCGTGTCCGGGGCCGGCGGTGCGATCGGGGTCCTGGCGGGCGGCCTCCTCACCCAGTACGTCTCGTGGCGCTGGTGCCTGCTGGTCAACGTGCCGATCGCCCTCCTCGCCGCCGTCGCCGCCGGCCGCGTGGTCCACGAGAGCCGGGCACCGGGCAAGACCCGCTACGACCTGCCCGGCGCGCTGTTGTCCACGGTCGGCCTGGTCAGCCTGGTGTACGGCTTCACCAAGGCCAGCTCCGACGGCTGGGGGTCGGGGACCACCCTCGTGTACCTGAGCATCGCGGTCGTGCTGTTGGCCGCGTTCGTCGCGGTCGAGGCGCGCTCGAGCCATCCCCTGCTCCCGCTCCGGGTGGTGGCCGAGCGCAACCGGGGCGGATCGTTCCTCGCCTCGTTCCTCATCGGTGCCGGCCTGTTCGCCATGTTCGTGTTCCTGAGCTACTACATGCAGGGCGTCCTGCACTACTCGGCCCTCAAGGCCGGCATCGCCTTCCTCCCCTTCGCCGCAGGGATCGTCCTGGCGGCCGGCGCCTCCTCGGCGCTGGTGCCGCGGATCGGTCCCCGGCTCCCGATGACCTCGGGGCTCGTCGTCGGCGCCGTGGGACTGGCCTGGCTCACCCAGATCGGCGTGCACACGTCGTTTTGGGCCTACGTGCTCGGCCCGCAGGTCCTCATGAGCGTCGGGCTCGGCCTCGCCTTTCCGGCGTTGAGCAGCACCGCCTTGACCAACGTGTCGGACCGGGACTCGGGCGTGGCGAGCGCGCTGGTGAACACCACCCAGCAGATCGGGGGGTCGCTCGGCACGGCGCTGCTCAACACGGTGGCCGCCACCGCCACCGCCGGCTACGTCGCCGCCCACGGCCGGGCGTTCCTCCCCGCCGGCCTGGTGCACGGCTACTCGGTCGCCTTCGCGCTCGGAGCGGGCATGCTGCTGCTGGCGGCAGTGGTCAGCGCCATCCTGGTCGAGGGGCGCCCCAAGGAGAGCCGGGCGCCGGCCGAGGAACCTGCGCTGGCGCTGACCTGACGACCCACCCGAGGGTGGCGGCGCAGGGAGCGACCGGTCTCAGGGCTCGCCGGCCGGTCGGGACACCGGCTCCCTCGCCGGTCCGGCGCCGTTCACCCGGGAATTGACCCGGCGGAGGATGAGCACCGTCTCGGCATGGCGCTCCTCCTCGAGGAGCTTCTGTCGCGCCGCCAGCAGGTCGAACTGTGTGATGAGCCCGTCGAAATGGCGCGGATCGCCCCGATCGACGACGGGGAGGGCGCCGTGGCCGTCGGCGGCCATGCGGTCGGCGACCGACCGAAGGATCTCGTCGGGGTGAGCCACGGTGAACGAGGTGATCATCACATCGCCGACCTGGCGGCCCCGAGCACCTCGACCGGCGAGCACCCGGGACCAGGGCAGCACCCCGACCAGGCCCTCCTCCCCGTCGATCACCGGGTAGAGGCGCTGGCGCCGCTCGGACGATCCCTCGGGGAGCGCCGCGTAGATCTCGTCGAGATGCCGGGACGGCTCCACCGTGTAGATGTCGGTGTCCATCACCTCGCGGACGAACGTCGCTTCGAGGGGGTCGACCGCGTACTCACGCATGACGTGGAAGCCGCGTCGGGCCACCTTTTCGGTCAGGATCGACCGCTTGAGAACGAGCACGCTGACCAGGTGGGCCACGGTCGCCACGATCAGCAGCCCCAGCAGACTGTTCTGGTCGTGGGTGAGCTCGAAGGCGAACACGATGGACGTGAACGGGGATCGCATCACCCCGGCGAGCGCACCGGCCATGCCGATGAGCGCCCACACCCCCGGGCTGGCTCCGGGCAGGACGTGGCCAAGGACCCCACCGATCGCCGCCCCCATCATCAAGATGGGCGCCAGGATGCCGCCGCTGGTCCCGCTCCCGAGCGCTCCGGACCAGATGACCAGCTTCACGACGAACAGCAACACGAGCGCACCGAGCGCCAGCTGGCCGAGCAGCTCGGCGTGGATGGTGTCGTAGCCGACCCCGAGGGCCTTGGGGTCGACCAGACCGCCGACGCCGATGATCACCCCTCCGATCATCGGCCACCACATCCAGTGCACGTGCCCGGTCAGTCGCTTGAACAGGTCCTCGAACCCGTAGACGGCCTGGGTCATCACCCAGGCGCCCAGACCGGCGACGATCCCGAGGGCGGCCGTCCCGAGCAACGCGGCCCCGCCGAGGGCGGGATGGCTCGGCACGGGGAAGATCGGCTGGGAGGCGACCAGACCACCGGCGGCCATCGCCATCCGCAGCCCGTCCGCGGTCGCCGCCGCCAGCCCGATGAGCACCATCGAGCGCGGGCGGAACTCGAACGCCAGGAGCTCCACCCCGAACAGGGTGGCGGCGATGGGCGTGCCGAAGACGGCACTCATCCCGGCGGCGGCCCCGGCGACCAGCAGGGCGCGTCGCTGGGCCGCCGTGAGCCGGAACAGCTGTCCGACGATCGAGCCGATGGCACCGCCGGTCAGGATGATCGGGCCTTCGGCGCCGAAAGGACCTCCGGTCCCGATGCTGATGGCGCTCGAGACCGGCTTCAGGACGGCCAGCCGCGGTTGCACCCGGCTGCCGTTGATCAGGATCCGCTCCATGGCCTCGGGGATCCCGTGACCACGGATCTGGTCGGACCCGAACCGGGCCATCAGCCCGACGATGAGCCCACCCCCGACGGGGATCACGAGGGCGATCGCCCCGAGGGTGTTGCCGGCCGGCGAGACCAACCGGACACTGAGCCGCTGGAAGTAGAACAGATTGGTGAAGAACCCGATCATGTCGAGCAGGGCGAGCGAGATCCCTGCCCCCAGGGCGCCGATGAGGACGGCCAGGGGCACGAGGCGCAGGATCGCCGGAGTGGTTGTGAAGTCCCCGAGCCCCCGTTCGGTCGAGTTCCGGGCGCGCCGGTCGGCCCCGAGGAGGGCGTCAGCCTCCTCCGGCGGGCTCAGGGGTGCCGTCTCCGCTTCGCTGTCCAAGATGATCTCCGGGGCCGGGCCCGCCGGTGCGCGGGCACGCTGGCGACAGGTCGCAGCACCGGGTACGGACCGGGTCGTCTCGCAACCGCCCTGGTGGTCCGGGTCACCGCCGCCGGCGTCGATCGTGCCGATTCCCCGAACGGACTATCGTGGCACGATCCTATCGTAACCGGCGGCTCGCCGGCCAGAACCGGGCGGCTCGCCGGCCGGCCGGCCCGGCGACAGGATGGCCGACCCCGCCGCTCGGAGCGGTCACGTCCCAGCCGTCGACGGGCGGAGAAGCCGTACAATGGCCGGACCGATGAGGTCCTCATGAGCCGACTCCGCCAATTGAAGAAGCAGACCAGATCCCTGCTCGAGGAGCTCGGGGACAGCCCGGACCGGGTGGCCGCCTCGTTGCAGGCAGCCGGCGTCCGGGGGGTTCCGAGGGACAACCGGTCCTGCGCCGTCGCCCTCTACCTGTCGTCGCAGTTGGGTTCCGAAGCCGAGATCCGGTCCGTCACGGTGGGGCATTGCTCGATGCTGATCAGCCTCGTCAAACCCGACGACCGGCGCCCGGCGGGAACGTTGCTCGTCCAGCTCTCGAAACCCATACGGCGCTTCGTGGCGGCGTTCGACGCCAGGCAGTACCCGACGATCGTCCGGGACGAGAGCCCACCCGCCGGGTCGGCGACCGCAGGCCCGGGTGACGAGCCGTCCGCTACCCGGTCCGCCGGCCGAGTCTGACGGTCGGCTCGTAGGTCGAGGATCGACCGCCGCGCCCGACGGCACCCGCCGCGCCCCCCGCACAAGACGTCGTCACCCGCCGACGACGGCGGTCCGCAGAGCCCGGAGGCCGGCGGAGGCCTGCTCGATGAAGACCTCGTCCCGTCCCGGATCGCCGTGTTCGAGCCAGGTCAGGGTGGCCTCGATCAGCCAACCGAACAGCGCCTCGGCCCGCCACGAGTCGAGCACCTCGTCGCCGGTCTCGAGGCCGGTGAGCCTGCGTGCCACCGAGGCGGCCACCGATCGGAGCTGCGCGGCGTAGGCGGCGAATTGCGGCTCGCGTGCGGCGTGACGCCAGAGCAGCATGAACGCCGCCGGCTCCTGCCGGGCGACGGTCAGGAGGGTCCGGGGTCCGAGAGCGGCCCGCTCCCCCCGCGCCAGCTCGGTGTTCAGCTCCTGGCCGAGGTGGTCGAACACCTGCTCGAGGATCTCGCGGTAGAGCAACTCCTTGGACTCGAAGTGCCGGTACAGGATGAGCTTGGTGACGCCGCAGGACGTGGCCACGTCCTCCATGGAGGTATCGGCGAACCCGCCGGACGCGAAAGCCAACGCCCCGCCCCGGATGATGGCGGCGCGTCGTTCGGTGCGCGGCAGCGGTTTGCTCTGGACGGGTATACCAGCCAGTATATACTGAGGAGTAGACAGCAGAGGGCGCCGAGGCAACAGGGGAGCGTATGACGACAGCCCAGGTGGTGTTCAGCGAGGACGAGCTCCTCGCCGATCCGGCGATCGACGAACCGCTGATGGCCGGCGGGAGGCGCTGCCACGGTGGCTTCGATGCCGACGGCCGTTACGTCTCGCCCCGGACCAGGTTCCGGGTCCCGGCCATCGCCGCCTGGCAAGAGCTCAACGGCGAACGCTTCTCGACCGAGCCCATCGAGGTGCCGCTCCACTTGTGGGAGAAGACCTTCCCGAACGTGGAGCAGGCCCGCTTCCTCATCCGTTCCGGAGTCCCCGAGCCGCTCGTGGCGACGCTCACCCGGATCGGGACCGTCGAGGGCTACGGGGCCAACATCCGGCTCCTGAAACCCAAGGACCTGCAGCGCTACTTCGTGGAGGACATCGGGGGGACGGCCATCGACCATCTCGGCGGAGGCCTGTTCGAAGCACACGGGCGGGACGAGGCAGGGTTCGGCGACGAGGCCGGGCACCGGGACATGTGGTTCGCAGCCCGCGACATCGTCTTCGAGCGGCCGGCCGACGAGCTCGATGTCGAGGCGATGCTCGCCCGAATGGGCTTCGGACAGGGACGACCGGGCGCCGGCGCGCCCCGACTGCTCCCCGACGACATCTCCGAGGAGCTCGAGCTCATGGTGGCGTTGATGATCCGGGTCCTCTTCATCGAGGTCTCGGCCTTCCACACCTTCGCCTGGGCCGAGGAGTGGATGTCCGACACCGATCTGGTCGGTGGCGACGGCGAGGCGGCCCGCCTCGTCTCCTATATCCGCGCCGACGAGACGCCCCATGTGGGCTACCTCCGCACCGCGCTCACCGAGATGCGGGACCGCACCTGGATCGGCGAGTCCGGCCGGACCTACTCCGGCTCCGAGCTGATCGACCGTCTCTGGCAGCCCTTGCTCGCCGACAGCCTCGGGGCCGGCCGCCGGGCGAGCCGGGCGGCCGCCCTCGGCGAGGTCGAGCACTGGTGCGCACGGCGACGCAACGGAGCCGACCTCCTGGCCGAATTCCACTCGCTCGACACCACCGAGGGGTAGCACCGGACCGGCGCGGGCGGTGCGCCTGCCCGGAGGAGGAGCAACGGGACGATCGCCGGTCAGACCTCCAACATGACCTTCACGCAATCCGCACCACGCTCGGCCATGGTCGCATAGCCCCTCGCCGCCTCCGCCAGCGGCAGCCGGTGGGTGAAGATCCCCTCGGTGCGCAACCGGCGGGCGGTGACGAGCGGAACCAGCTCCGGCCACGTCCCCTGCACCGGAGCCGTCGTCAGGCGCAGGGTGAGGCTCCGGAACAGCGACGTCAGGACCGGGAACGGATAGGGATCGAGCCCGTGCACCCCGAGCACCGACACCGTCCCCCCGGGTCGCACCGAGGCGAGAGCGTCGTCGAGGGTGGCGTCGGTCGCCACCGCGTCGATGACCGAGTCGGCTCCCCGCCCCCCGGTCGCGTCGAGCACCGCAGCCACGGTCGGTCCCTCGAGCGGGACGGCGCCGGAGGCGGCGCCGCGCTCCCTGCGCCCGTCGACCGGGTCGGCGCCGAGGACCCGCCCCGCTCCGAGCACCAGGGCCGAGCGGACGGCGCACAGGCCGACCGCGCCGAGTCCGAGCACGACGACGGTCCCGCCCGGCCGGGTGCCGGCACGCTTGGCCCCGATCCATCCCGTGCAGAGGTTGTCGGTGAGCAGGAGGGCGGCCTCGGTGTCGATGCCCTCGGGCAGCGCCAGCAGCTGGTAGTCGGCCGACGGGACGGCGACCAGCGTCGCCTGACCGGCGCCGAGCGCACCCGAACCGAACACCCGGGGACCCTCGACGCAGGTCACCGGGTCTCCGGTCAGGCAGCCGTCGCAGTACCCGCATCCGGTGACCGACGCGGCGAGCACCCGGTCCCCCGGGCGGAAGCGACGAACGTCGGGACCCGCCTCGGCCACCACGCCGACGAATTCGTGTCCCACGGGGATCCCCTCCCCCACCGGGATGTCACCGTCGTAGAAGTGGAGATCGGAGCCGCAGATCGAGGTGTGCTCGACCGCCACGACGGCCCCGTCGGGGCCCGGCAGCTCCGGGTCCGGGGCATCGACCACCGACACCCGGCGGGGACCCTCGATCACGACCTGGCGCACGTGCCCTGCTGACCGCCCAACGGTAGGGTCCTCACGACCGAGTACTCTGACACACCGCCCGGGCGGACCGGCGGTGCGGTCGGAGAGGGGGGACGATGCGCAACCCGCACGCGGGTGTGCCGTTCGAGTCGAGCGACGACGAGATCACCCGATCACTGCTCGACGTCAGCATCCCGACCCTGATGCTGTCCCTCGTCCACATGTCCGGGGATCCATCCGTCATCCGCGGCCGGATCAAGCCGGCCGGCTTGTTCCTCAACGAGGTCCAGGGGTTCATGTCCGAAGAGGACAAGGCCGAGGCGCGCGCCATCGCGCTCGGTGTCATCCGGCGCTACCGCGACGCGGGCTGTCCCGAACCCGACCCGCTCCCAGAGCCTCTCCTCCGCGAGATGATGAGCTGGCTGGTGTGCGAGGAGGTGCCCGCCGAGTACCTCCCCCTCCTCATGGAGGAGATGGGGCTCAGCGGGGCCGACGAGCGCAGGTTCGGGCCCGTCGCCGACCACGCCGCCCGGGCCGCCTTTCCGGTGGTGATCGTCGGATGCGGGCAGTCGGGTCTGCTGGCCGGCATCCGGCTGCAGGAGGCCGGGATCCCGTTCGTCATCCTCGAGAAGAACGCCGGCGTGGGGGGAACGTGGTGGGAGAACTCGTATCCGGGGGCCCGGGTCGACGTCGGCAACCACTTCTACTGCTACAGCTTCGAGCCGAGCGACACCTGGACCGAGTTCTTCGCTCGCCAGCCCGAGCTCCAGTCCTACTTCGAGACCGTCATGGTCAAGCACGGGATCGGTCGCCATGTCCGCTGGAACACCGAGGTGTCGGACATGTCCTGGGACGACGCTGCTGCAACCTGGTCGGTCCGGACCCGGTCGGCCGACGGCAGCTCGGGGACGGTGACCGCACGCGCCGTCATCTCGGCCGTCGGCCAGCTCAACCGCCCGAACATGCCCGAGCTCGCCGGTCAGGGGTCGTTCGCGGGGCCGGCCTTCCATTCGGCCCGCTGGGACCACTCCGTCGACCTCGCCGGAAGGAACGTTGCCTTGATCGGGGCGGGAGCGAGCGGTTTCCAGATCGCCCCCGCCATCGCGTCGGCGGTGGAACGCCTCACCATCTTCCAGAGGACGGCCCAGTGGATGTTCCCCAATCCGAACTATCACGCGCCGGTCGGACCGGGCGTGCGATGGGCGCTGCGCCACCTCCCCTTCTACGGGCGCTGGTACCGGTTCCTGCTGCTCTGGCCGGGTTGCGACAAGGGCCTGGAGGCGGCCCGGGTGGACCCCCAGTACCCGGACCAGCAGCGGGCGGTCAGCGAGGTCAACGAGCTCACCCGCCGGATGTTCACCGACTGGATCACCAGCCAGATCGGCGGCGACGAGGAATTGGCGGCCAAGGTCGTCCCGGACTACCCGGCGACCGGCAAGCGCACGCTCCAGGACAACGGGAGCTGGCTTCGCACCCTCACCCGGGACAACGTGGACCTGGTCCGGACCGGGATCGACCACATCGAAGCGGACTGTGTGGTGACCGAGGACGGTGAACGCTTTCCCGCCGACGTACTCGTCTACGCCACCGGCTTCCAGGCCAACCGGATGCTCTGGCCGATGGAAGTCACCGGTCGGGACGGGACCGATCTGGCTTCGTTCTGGGGAGAGCGGCCCGCCGCCTACCTCGGCATGACCATCCCGAAGTTCCCGAATTTCTTCTGCATGTACGGGCCCGGGACCAACCTCGCCCACGGGGGGAGCCTCATCTTCCATTCCGAGTGCCAGATCCGCTACATCACCCGATGCCTCGAGTCGCTGATCGCCGGAGGACACTCGGCGATGGAGCCCAAGCCCGAGCGGTACGAGGACTGGCACCGGCGGAGCCAGCGGGAGCTCCGGACCCTGGTCTGGTCGCAGCCGTCAGTGAAGCACTCGTACTACAAGAACTCCTCGGGTGAGATCCACGTGCTCAGCCCGTGGCGCCTGGTCGACTACTGGAACTGGACCCGGGAACCGGATCCCGACGACTTCCGGTTCCGGTAGCCCGGGCCCCGCACACCTCCTTCCAGCAGTCGCCCGAAGACCGGTGGCTCGGGGACGTGCAGCCCGGATGGCGCCGTCGTGAGCCGTGGTCGACCGGGATCCGAACGGCTGGGACCTTCGGGCAACGCTGCTCGGCATGACTGCAGCAGATGATGCTCTTCACGTCACCAGCTACCCTCGCGACGGTGCCCATCGCTCCTCACATCCGCCGGCTCCGCGAGGTCGTGGGCAACGAGTTGTTGGTCCTTCCCTCGGCGGCCGTCCTGCCTCGTGACGAGGCCGGCGCCGTCCTCCTCGTGCGCGTGGCCGACACCGGCGAATGGGCAGCCATCGGCGGAGCCGTCGAACCCGACGAATCACCCGGCACCTGTGCCCTCCGCGAAGCGAGGGAGGAGGCGAACGTGGAGCTCCGGCTCGGGCGGGTGCTGGCGGTGCTGGGCGGTCCGGAGTACCGGGTCACCTACCCCAACGGCGATCGGACCGCGTACGTGTCCACCGTGTTCGACGCCACCGTGGACGCGGGCACCCCGGCTCCCGACGGCGACGAGACGATCGAGGTCGGATGGTGGGATCCGGATCGCCTGCCGATCGACGAGATGAGCTCCTTCACCCGGGCTCTCGTGGGGGGCTCGGGACTGACCGCACCGGTGGCCGACGCGCCGCTCCTCGTGCTGGTCACCGGGCTCCAGGGCACGGGCAAGTCGACCGTCGCCGAGCTCGTGGCGGGGTACCTTGCCGCACCGTTGCTCGGTCACGACTGGGCCATGAGCGGGCTCCGTCCCTGGCCGTCGCTCCAGCACGCCCTCGATCGCATGGAGCCCCCCGGTCATCGGGCGGTCGGATGGTCCGTCCTCGGCGCACTGGCCCGTGCCCATCTCCGACGCGGGATGTCGGTCGTGGTGGACGGCATCGCCGACACGATGACGGTCGCCGACCTGCAGGGCCTCGCCGACCAGGAAGGGGCGAGGCTGGTGGTGCTCGTGACCGAGTGCTCCGAGGTCGAGCTCCATCGGTCGAGGATCGAGAACCGGGATCGCCGAATCCCGGGGTGGTACGAGCTCGACTGGGAACATGTCGAGCGGGCCCGTGACCGGTGGGTCCCCGTTCGGGCCGACCTCATCCTCGACGCCGCTGCGTCCCTCGCCCACAACCGGGACCTCGTGATCGGCCACCTGCAGGGCCTCGTTGCGCCGGCTCCGGGCCCGATCAACGGGGAACGACTCCGAGGAGAGCCTTCTCGCACGGGGCGTGCGACAGCCTGAGGGGCGGCACAACCCGGAAGCAGGGTCGGGGCCAGCGTGCCGAGGCGAGGGCAAGGCGGCGCCGTGTCGACTTGCCAGCCCTAGTTCTTCACGAAGCGACCGCGCTCGGCCTGTTCCGTCCAACCGCTGGACCGCCAGAAGGAAACAGCCCGCCCGTCGCCTTCGTCGACCGTTGCCTGGAGCCGTCGGGCGCCGACTTCGGCCAGCCTGGCTTCCGCGTGACTCAGCAACCTTCGTCCCAGTCCGCTGCGCCGGTGGGACGGGGCGACCGCCAGGCGGTAGATCGTCCCGCGCCATCCATCCCATCCCGCGATCACCGAGCCGACGACACCCTCCGGATCCTCGGCGACGATCAGGGCCGGTGGATCGTGCCCGATCAGGCGCTCGACGGCGGCGTGGTCATCGGTGACCGACGGTACGGCGCCGGCGGTGTGCCAGAGCGCGAGCACGGCCGGGATATCGGCGAGCCGGGCAGCTCGGAGACGGCAAGTCATCGAAAGAGGCTACGAGACGATCGTCCTCCGGCTCGGATCGGGGCGCCCGGACGTGGTCCGTCACGGACCGGAGTCAGCCGGGTCGCCCTCGGCCCGGACGGTGGGCGGTGCAGAACCAACCGAGGTCATGACCCTCCACCTCGACGTCGGTGAACCCCGCCGCGCCGAGACGGTCGACCAGGCGGTCGGGGTCGATCGGGTTGTAGGTGTCCCCGCGGTGGAACTCCCGGACCCCCTCGTTGTCGAACCCGTCGGCGAGCAGGAGCGCACCTCCCGGACGGAGGAGCCGGAACAGCTCGGCGAAGACCTGGTCCTGGTCCTCGTCCGTCGGGATGTGGTGGAACATGTGGAACGACGCCGCTCCGGAATAGGCGGATGATTCGAGGGAGGTCGCCCTGGCATCACCGACGATGACCTCGACGTTGGTGCCGGCCAGGCGGGCCTGCAGCTGCCCGGCGAGGGTCGGGTCGATCTCGACCGCGCTCACCTGGTCGGCGGCCCGCCGCAGCACATCGGTGGTGAACCCCGGCCCGGGTCCGACCTCGACCACTCGAGGCCCGAGATCGACCCGCCCGAGAGCCCCGGGGAGGATCTGGTCTTCGAGGATCTCCTGCCAGGCAGCACTGGTGCAGAATTCCATGTGGGCGTCGTTCATCTGGGTGCCTCCCTCGTCAGCACGGCCCGGCGGCGACCGTGACGGAGACCGCCTTCGCCCCCGGGCGGTTCTCGAGGTCGAGCCGGGTGGCGCCCGGCGGCGAGGTCACCCGGGCTCCTTCCACCTTCGTGCAGTACCCGTGGGGGTAGTGGGTGGAGACCGGGACGACGACGACGGTGGGGGCGGTGACTGCCGGATCGGGCACGTAGCGCAGCGAGAACGACGCCGAGGCCGGGTCGAACGACATAGTCGTCGGAGTGCCGGCCACGGCCGAGGCGTAGGTTTCGGACAGGACGTGCAGCTGCGACGCGGTCGCCTGGCGCGGAGGCCAGAGGGCGGAGCTGTGTGAACCGGTCGGGTCGTCGTAGTTGATCCACTGCCAGTAGATCCAACCCACGAGGTTGGCGTTGGCGTCGGCGGTGATCCTCCCCAGGTCCGAGACGTCGGTGGTGGCACCGAATTCGGTGAGCAGCCAGCCCGGGCCCCCCGGCTGTTGCGGAGTGGTGTCGGTCACGCGTTGCTGTTCGTGCTGGGAGAACACCACGCTCTCCAGCGGTCCGCACACCGATCCGAAGCTGGGCGGTTCGGGACCGTTGGGGACATGGAGGAAGCAGTAGTCGTGGAAGTTCAGCACCAGGCGCGGATAGTCCATCGCGCCGATGTTGTTGGGCACCCCGGAATCGGTGCTGTAGTTCCCCTCGTACGCAACCAGGTGCGTCGGGTCGGCCGCTTCCATACGTGGGATCAGGCCCTGTGCGGGGACGTCCGGTGGGCAGCTGACCTGCCGGCCCTGCTGGTCCCGTCCGGGATGGAGGCGACCGGTGTACAGGCATTCGAGCTCGGCGTCGAAGCTCGGGTTGTCGGGCTGGGTGGCGAGGCCCGCCCCGTACGGTTCGTTGAGCGGGTCGTAGCCGACCACCCAACGATTTCCCCGGAAGCGGGCGGCGAGCCGTGTCCAGAGAGCGTCGAACTCGCCTTGCAAGTTCCCCACCACGTCGTTCCGCCAGAAATGCCCGTACGCCTCGGACACGCCAGGTCCGGTGTAGTTGACGCTCCAGTTGGCGACGTGCAACATCGGCGCGGGCTGGATGCCGTCCGTGCACACGGCCCAGTCGGGTGCCCCTTCGCCCCCGAACGCCTCGTTGTAGACATCCTGGTGCATGTCGATGAGAGAGGAGATCCCGAACCGGGCAAGGAGCGAGACGGTGGCTTCCAGCCTGCTCACGTAGGTGGAGAACACCCGGGTCCCGAATTGTCCCGGGCCCGACCGGCGCGGTGCGCCGGGAGCACAGACGGCGGGGTCGTTCATCGGATCCGTTCCCGGCTCGAGCCCCTTCCACACGACGCCGAGCCGAACCACGTCGAACCCGAGCTGGGCGATGCGGTGAGCTTCGTCCGGGGTGAGGACGTTCCGGCCGCGGCCGTCCACCACGACCTCGTAGGGAGCCACCTTGTACACGAGGTTCACGCCGTGGAGCAGGACCCTCCTCCCCCGCTGGTCCACCAGCCACGGCCCCCCGGGGGCGCGCAAGGGACCGACCGGACCTGCCGACGGATCGGCTCGGGGGACGGGCGACCCCGATGCGGGGCCGGCCCACCCGGCGATGACGAAGGCCAGGGCACCGGCTGCACCGAGGACGGCCCGCCAGACCGGGGCCCGGCCGCCAGCGACGCCGGGCCGGGGTCGTCGTCGGCCACTCGGGGGCGTGCGCTCACCGGGGCCGACCGGATCGACCGAAGCGAAGGAGGAACCCCGACTGCCATTCCGTTCGACCAACGCCAGGTGCACCTCCGGGATCGGATCGACAGGTCCGACGGCCCACCACCATAGGACCGATGTCGACCCCGGTCGGGAGGCTCGGCTCCGGAACCGGGTGGGTGCAACGCACGACACCGCTCGGGGACGCCCGGTACCGTCGTCCGGTCGGAACTGCGGCGAAGGAGGAACCCGCGATGGCTGACGAGCAGACCGCGGCGCCGGACTCCACGGCGGTGCGGGTCGCGCTCTGGCGCGCCATGCACGTACAGGTCGATCCGCCACCCCACGTTCTCGAAGACGAAGTCGGCCTGGCGCTGGCGGCACCGGATGAGGGCTGGCGGAGCCGTCCCGACATGGACCCGCAGGCGACGCGCCCGTTTCGCGCTTCCATCGTCGCCCGTGCCCGCTTCATCGAAGATCTGGTTGAGGACCAGGCTGCCCGCGGCGTCGGGCAGTACGTCATCCTCGGAGCCGGCCTCGACACCTTCGCCCAGCGCAGGCCGGAGCTCGCTTCCCGTTTCACGGTGTTCGAGGTGGACCAGCCCGGTCATCAGAGTTGGAAGCGACAGCGGTTGGTCGAGATCGGTTTCGGCATTCCGCATTGGCTGCGGCTCGTCCCGGTCGACTTCGAGGCGGGAGAGGGCTGGCGGGAGCGCCTGGCGGCCGCCGGGTTCGACGTCGCCGAGCCGGCGGTCGTGGTCTCCACCGGTGTCACCATGTACCTCACCGAGGAGGCGAACCTGGCGGCCTTGGCGCAGGTCGCGACCCTTGCGCCCGGCTCCACGCTGGCGACCACCTTCATCCTGCCGCTGGAGCTTGCCGACCCCGAAGTGCGTCCGGGCCTGCAGCTGGCCGAAGCCGGGGCGCGAGCATCCGGGACCCCGTTCATCAGCTACTTCACTCCGCCCGACATGTTGGCGCTGGCCCGCCAGGCCGGGTTCCGGGCGGTCCGGCACGTGCCGGCCACCGCACTCGCCCAGCGCTACTTCGCGGGTCGACCGGACGGGCTCCGGCCGCCGGACAATGCGGAGGAATTGCTCGTAGCCGAGATCTGACCGTTTCCCGCCCGCGGCCCCAGCCCCGGCGCGGACGCGGGCGAACAGGCTGCTCGTCGCCGGGCGAAGTGGCGTCAGGCCGTCGCCTCCAGCCGTTCCTTCACATGGGCGAGGTTCGTCGGCATCTCCTTCGCTGCCTGGCGGCGGACGAAGAGCGGGACGAGCAACTTGCCGATTCCGTGACCCTCGAAGTCCAGCTCGATCGTCAGCCGTGACCCGGCTCCTGGTTCGATCGGCTCGACGGTCACGGAGACGACCCCCCGGATCGGGCCCTCCACGCCGTGGTCCGCCCATCGCCTCGGCGGGTCGTACTCCGTGATCTCCGACGTCACCTGGCGTTCGGCACCTCCGATCTTCCGAGTGGTGGTGCATCTCGAGCCCACGCGGGTCGGTGAACCGTCCATGTGGCCGCTCACCACACCGCGCTGCCACTCCGGGAATTTGCCGGGATCGGTGACGTAGTGGAAGACGTCGGTCGCCGCTCGGGCGATCTCGATGGTCGTGACTATCGGTGGCATCCGGCTCGCCCTCCTGGTCGTCGACGGAACTGACCGGTGCTGGCTACCCTCTCACACCGCCGCGGCCGAGGCCCGGTGGATTCGGGCATGCTGGAACCGTGCCCGCACCGGCTCCGCAGCACCCGATTGCGGGAATCCTGCTCACTGGCGGTGCCAGCCGTCGCATGGGCTTCGACAAGGCCACGATGCCCATCGACGGCGTTCCGGCGGCAGAGCGGATCGCGCAGACGATGCGGACGGTTGTCTCGGTCGCCGTCGAAGTCGGCCCGGGCGTTTCGGGACTGCCCGTCGTCACCGAGAGCCGGCCCGGGCGCGGACCCCTCGTGGCCGTATGTGCCGGAGCAGCGGCCCTCCGCCCGGCGCGTGCGCGACACGTGCTGGTGCTGGCCTGTGATCTCCCGCTGCTCACCGGGGCCGTCCTCACGACCCTGGCCCGATGGCCCGGGGAGCAATCGGTCGTGCCGGTGATCGACGGGTTCCCGCAGCCACTGTGCGCTCGCTGGTCGCCCGAGGATCTCGCCGCGGCCGCCGAGCTCGCCGAGGCCGGGGAACGGTCCATGAGGCCCCTGCTCGACCGGCCGGGAATCGTGCTCGCCGACGAGGCCTGTTGGCCCGGGGACATGGACCGCTCGGCCTTCTCCGACGTCGATACCCCGACAGATCTCGAGCGGCTGGGCATCACCCGCTGACGGGCCACACCCGCGCACGCCGGCGGCCCGCGCCGGCGGGCGACACCGATCGTGGGGCCGCCCACCGTGAGTACCATGGCTCCGGTGCCAGACCTGCCCCCGGGCGCTGACTGGGTCGCCGTCAGCGACGAGCCCCTCCCGGTGGCCGAGGTCCTGGAGTGGGTGGTGCGACCCGGATGCGGCGCTCTCGTCGTGTTCTGCGGCACCGTCCGGGACCACTCCGAGGGGCGGCCCGGGGTGGTGACTCTGGAGTACGAGGCCTATCTCGAGGAGGTCGAACCGCGTCTGGCCAGGGTGGTGGCGGCAGTGCGGGCCCGCACGCCCGCGGTCGAGCGCCTCGCCCTGGCGCACCGGGTGGGGCGACTCGAGGTCGGCGAGGTCTCGGTGATCGTGGCGGTCTCGACCCCGCACCGGGCCGAGGCCTTCGAAGCCGCCCGGTTCTGCATCGACACCGTGAAGGAGTCGGTCCCGATCTGGAAGCGGGAGGTCTGGGCGGACGGGTCGGACTGGGCGCTGTGCTCGCACGACCTGGTGGAGGTCGACGCCGACGGCGTCGCGCCGCGGTCGGCGAACCCGCCGGCGGCGCCGGAGACCTAGGTGGCCACAGTCGGGCCAGGGGTCGCCGAAGCCCCGTGATCACGGTCGCCGAGGCCCGCGCCTTCGTGCTCTCCGCCTGCAGGACGCTCGGGCCGGGTCGCCTCCCGGCCAACGACGCGTCGGGCTACGTCCTGGCCGAGTCGGTGCATGCGCCCGAAGATGTGCCGCCCTTCACCAACTCCGCCATGGACGGCTACGCCGTCCGAGCCGAAGACAGCGGTGCCCCCCCGACCCGCCTGCGGGTGACGGGCACCGTGATGGCAGGAGACGACCCGGGCCAGACGGTCGGGGCCGGCGAGTCGGTCCGGATCATGACCGGAGCACCGCTGCCGGCGGGCGCGGACGCGGTGTGCATGGTCGAGCACACCCACACCGAGGACGACGGAGCGATCGTTGTCCTCGAGCAGGCGGTCGGCCCGGGCACGAATGTGCGGCGCGCCGGGGAGGACGTCGTCGCCGGCGCCGAGGTGTTCGGTCCTCGGACGCTCCTCGGACCCGCCCACGTGGGCGTGCTCGCCAGCCTCGGGGTCGCGACGGTCGTCGTCTTCGGGCGCCCCGCCGTAGGCGTGCTCTCCACCGGCGACGAGCTCGCCGCCGCCGGCGGACCTCTGGCACCGGGAAAGATCCGCGACGCCAACCGGCCGGCGCTCCTCGCCCAGCTCAGGGCGGACGGGTTCGCCCCCGTCGACCTCGGCATCGCCGAGGACGAGGAGGCCGTCGTCGGCACGCTCGTCGAGGACGCCGCCGCGAGGTGCGACGCGGTGGTCACGAGCGGGGGTGTGAGCGTCGGGGATCGGGATGTGATGAAGGCGGTCCTCCTGAAGATCGGCGGGACGAGGGCGCGATCGATGCAGGTCGCTGTCAAGCCGGCCAAGCCCCTCGCCTTCGGCACGCTCGGGGAGCGCGGCACCCCGGCCTTCGGCCTACCCGGGAACCCGGTCTCGGCTCTCGTGGCATACGAGCTCTTCGTCCGGCCGGCGCTCCGGACCATGGCCGGCCACCGGGCGATCGACCGGCCGCGCCTCGCCGCCGTCGCCGAAACCGACCTCGACCGCCGTCGCGACGGCAAGCTGCATCTCCTCCGGGTGGCCCTCCGCACCGGAACCGACGGAGTACCCCGGGCGCGGCCCTCGGGCGGTCAGGGGTCGCACATGCTGAGGGCGATGGCGGGGGCCGACGCCCTGGCGTTGCTGCCGGATGGTGAGGGCGTCCGACGAGGCGACCGGGTCGAGGTGCTGGTGCTCGACGCCGATGGCTTGTGCACCCCCGACACGCCGGCGGAGTGGTGAGTCCAGCCGACCCTGCTCCCGGTGCGCCACCCGGCGACCACGGCGTCGTCCCCCCGGCCCGGTCGACCCCGATGACGAGCGGCTGAGTTGCCCCGGTTGCGCCTGTTCGGGCCTGTCGCCGAGGCGGCCGGCACCAGAGGTGACGAAGTCGACGGCACCAGCCTCGAAGAGGTGCTCGCCGCCGCCGTCGCCCGCTACGGCGACGAGTTCGCCGAACGGCTCCGAATCTGTCGGGTGTGGGTCAACGGCGAGGTCCCCTCGCCCGGTGTCCAGCTCTCCGACGACGACGAGGTGGCGCTGCTGCCGCCGGTCTCGGGAGGCTGAGGATCAGCTCCCGTCCTCGTCGCCCCCGGTCCCGCGGGGGTGGTCGTGGGGGTGCGGGTCGTCGCCAGCGAGCAGAGCGAGGGCATGGGGCACGACGTCGATCACCGCACCGAGGCACTCGACGGCACCCGCGGGCGAGCCCGGGACATTGAGCACCAGACAGCGGCCGAGCGTTCCCGCCACCCCTCGGGACAGCCGGGCCTTCGGACTCACCCCGTGCATGGCCTCCGCCAAGGCGGGTGCCTGGCGTTCGATGACCTCGAGGGTGGCCTCGGGGGTGAGGTCCCGCGGAGCGAAACCGGTTCCCCCGGTGCTGACGACGAGCCCGGCGAACCCGCCGGTGAGGGTCCGGAGGGCATCGGCCACCGGCCCCACCCCGTCGGAGACCACCGATTGCTCCACGACGCGGAATCCGGCCCGGTCGAGCAACGCGACCAGGGCCGGGCCCGATCGGTCCTCGACCAGGCCCGCCTGGAGCGAGTCGGAGACGGTGAGCACCTTCGCGTCCCAGGCCACGCCGGCCGAGCGTACCGACGGATCCGGCCCTCGCAACCCCGGCGACCCGCCGCCCGAGGCGCAGACGCTGCGGGGTACCGCCGGGAACCCCCGCCGGTCGAGCCGCTGGGCTTGCCGCATCTGCTGGCTGACCGAGCCGGTTCAGCCGAAAAACCGGGGAACATCGACTAGAGGGCCCACTTTTGCGGTATAGCCGGTGCCGTGCCGCGCTACCCGGTCGGTCAGGCGTCCGAGCTGCTCGGGGTGAGCCCCGACACCCTGCGCCGGTGGATCGACGCAGGCAGGCTGCCGGCCTCGAAGGGCAAAGGGGGCCGAAGGGTGGTAGAGGGCGAGGCCCTGGCGCGTTTCGCCCAGGCTTCCATCACGGACCCCGAGCCCGGAGGGGCCGGGCCGACATCGGCCCGCAACCGTTTCGTCGGCCTGATCACCGCCGTGACCAGGGACACCGTGATGGCCAAGGTCGACATGGTGTCCGGCCCGCACCGAGTCGTCTCCCTCATGAGCCGCGAGGCCGCCGACGAGCTCGGCCTCGCACCAGGGGTGCTGGCCCTGGCGAGCGTCAAGGCCACCCACGTCGTCGTCGAGCTGCCCCCATCCTGAACCGGTGACCCCCACGCGGGTAGGAGCCCGCCGGCCGGGAGCGCTCCTCGGGACGATCGGCGCCGCGCTCTGCCTGGTGGCGTGCACCTCGCCCGGTCCGGGAGCCACCGACCGGGGGACACCGGGCAACCGTGGGACGGTCGACGTCCTGTACGCCGGCTCGTTGGTCCACCTGATGGAGCAGCAGCTCGGCCCCCGGTTCACCGCGACCACCGGCTACTACTTCGCCGGCTTCGCCGGCGGCTCCGCCGAGCTCGCCAATGCCGTCAAGAGCGGTGTCCGCCGGGGAGACGTCTTCGTCAGCGCCAGCCCCGACGTCGATCGGGCCCTCGAGGGCGATGCCAACGGTCGGTGGGTCACCGGGTACGTCGCCTTCGCCCGTTCTCCGCTGGTGCTCGGCTACGGCCCGGGCAGCCGCTTCGCCGCGGCGTTGCGCGCCCGGCCGTGGTACCAGGTGGTCACCTCCCCGGGATTCCTGCTCGGTCGGACCGACCCGGTGCTCGATCCGAAGGGTCAGCTCACCGTGCAGGCCCTCCGCCAGACCGCCCAGCAGACCGGCGAGCCGGCGCTGCTCGAGATCCTCGCCGGATCCGGCACGGTCTTCCCCGAAGAGACGCTCCTCGGACGCCTCGAGGCCGGCCAGCTCGACGCAGGGTTCCTGTACGCCGACGAAGCCAAGGCGGCAGGCATCCCGACGGTGGCGCTGTCCCCGGTCTCGCTGGCGGCCACCTTCACGGTCGCGGTCCTCCAGCACGCTCCGAACGAGGCGGGTGCACGCTCCTTCGTGCGGTTCCTCCTCGGCAGCGGCGGCCGGCGGGCCCTCGGGGCCGCCGGATTCGACGTGCTCGATCCTCCCGAGGTGATCGGTGCCGGGCTGGCGAACCTCCTCCCCACGGTGGTCCGGTCGTGACGGCGCGACCGGTCGCCCTCCCTTGGCGCCGGCCACGGTCGTCCCGGGCCCCACGGCCCGCAGCGAACGCCCCGGGCCCGCTCGCCTGGCTCTCTGCGCTGCTCGTGCTGTACCTGTTCCTGCCCCTGGTCGGGCTGGCAACCGAGCTCGGCTCGGATCGTGCGAGCGGCTTTCGCGCACCGGGTCTCGGTTCCGCGCTGGGGGTCTCGTTCCTCACCGCCACCTGCACCACGGCGATCTGCGCCGTGTTCGGCGTCCCCCTCGCCTACCGATTGGCCCACGCTCGGGGGCCCCTCGCCGGTGTGGTCGGAGGCGTCGTCCTCCTCCCGCTGGCCCTGCCTCCGCTGATGGCCGGCATCCTGTTGGTGTCGGTGATCGGGCCGAACACGGGACTGGGACAGCTGTTCGGTGGCCGGCTCACGGACACGATGGCCGGCATCGTGCTCGCCCAGACCTTCGTCGCCGCTCCGTTCACCATCGTGGCGGCCCGGAGTGCCTTCGCCACGGTCGAACCGGCCCTGATGGACGTGGCCGCCACCTCGGGGATGGGAAGCTGGCTCCGGTTCTCCCGGGTGGCGCTGCCGGCTGCGGCGCGCGGCGTCGGTGCCGGGCTGCTGCTCACCTGGTTGCGCGCCTTCGGCGAGTTCGGGGCCACGGTGATCGTCGCCTACCACCCCTACTCGCTGCCGGTCTTCACCTATGTCCGGTTCGGTGGGTTCGGACTCGCCCAGGCGATGGCGCCGACCGTGACGGCGCTGGCGGTGGGGGGCGCGGTGCTGGCCGTCACCCGGGTTCGACCCCCGCCGCGCAAACGGGCGGAGGGCGTCGCTCCCGCCACCGCCCCCATCGCCGGACACCGGGCCGAACCGGTCTCCTTCCGCCTCGACCAGCGCCTCGGCACCTTCCACCTGCATCTCGCCCACGCCGCCACCAGCCCCCGTTTGGCCCTCCTCGGCCCCTCGGGGGCGGGCAAGACCTCGACGCTGCGGTGCATCGCCGGACTCGCCGGTCCCCGGACGGGCGAGGTGCGCCTGGGCTCGAGATCGCTGGGAGCCGTCCCGTGCGAGCACCGGAGGCTGGGCTACGTGCCCCAGGAGCCGAGCCTCGTGCCGAACCGCAGCCTGTGGCACCAGGTGACCTTCGGCCCGGACGCCCAGCCGGGCCTCGCTTCGTACTGGATCGAGCGGCTGGGCCTGCGCGGGCTGGAGGACCGCACGCCGGGCGAGCTCTCCGGTGGGCAGCGCCACCGGGTGGCCCTGGCCCGCGCCCTTGCCCGAGCGCCCCAGCTCCTGCTGCTCGACGAGCCCTTCGCCCAGCTCGACGTCCCGGTGCGGTCCCAGCTACGACGCGAGCTGCGCCGGGTGCTGCACGAGGGGGCCTGCGCCAGCGTGCTCGTGACCCACGACCCCGAAGAGGCGGCCCTGCTGGCAGACGAGATCCTGGTGATCGACGACGGACACCTCCTGCAGGCGGGGGCGAGCGCCGAGGTGTTCGCCCACCCGGCGACGCCGTCGGTCGCCCGGCTCCTCGGCATCGCCAACATCCACCGGGGTCGGGTCTGCGCCCCTGGTGTCATCGACACGGGCGGGGTCCTGCTGCGAGCCCCGGACGCCACCCCGCTCGCCGTGGGGACCGCGGTGCGGTGGTGCATCCGCTCCGAGCAGCTCCGGGTGTCCTTCGCCCGAGGTGGCTGCGGGCCCGGGCACGAAGCCGTCGTCGTCGACGCGGCCGACCTCGGCACCTCCGTCGAGGTGCGGGTCGTCGCCGGGGACGTCGAGCTCCTGGCGCGGGTCCCGTCGGGTGTGCCGGCGCCTGGGACTCCCTGCACCGTCGAGATCGACCCCGAGCACATCAAGGCGTGGCCGGTCGACGGATCCGATGATCACGATGTCTGCGGCGCGACGTCGTCGACGAGCCGGGCACGTTCCTGGCGGGCGGCGACGACCATGTGGTCGAGGGCGGCGAGCACGTCGTCGTAGCTCCGGGTCTTGAGGCCGCAGTCGGGGTTCACCCACAGCCGATCGGGACCGAGGGAGGCGAGGGCCCGGCGGAGCGATGCCGCGATGTCGGTTACAGCGGGGACGCTCGGTGAGTGCACGTCGTAGACGCCGGGACCCACCCCTCCCCGGTAGCGGGCTCCTTCCAGAGCCTCGACGACCCTGGCGTGGGAGCGGGCGGCCTCGAGCGACACCACGTCGACATCGAGGTCGTCCAACGCGCCGAGGATGTCGCCCAGCTCGGAGTAGCACATGTGGGTGTGAACCTGGGTGGCCGGTTCGGCCGCCGAGGTGACGAGCCGGAACGCCCGCGTCGCCCAGGCCAGGTAGTCGGGCCGGTCGCCGTGACGCAGCGGCAATCCCTCGCGCAGGGCGGGTTCGTCCACCTGTATCACCGCGGTACCGGCCGACTGCAGGTCGACCAGTTCGTCGCGGAGGGCCAGCGCGAGCTGGGCGGCGGTGTCCGCCTCGGCCTGGTCGTCGCGCACGAACGACCACCGCAGCATGGTGACCGGGCCCGTGAGCATGCCCTTCACCGGCTTGGCCGTGCGGGACTGGGCGTACCGTGTCCATTCGAGGGTCATCGGGGCGAGCCGGGACACGTCCCCGAAGATCACCGGGGGCCGCACGCACCGCGATCCGTAGGACTGGACCCATCCCGCCCGGGGAAGCACGAAACCGGCGAGCTGGGCGGCGAAGTAGCGCACCATGTCGTCCCGCTCGGGCTCCCCGTGGACCAGCACGTCCAGTCCGAGCTCCTCCTGCAGGAGAACGACACGGTCGATCTCCGATCGCAGCGATCGGCGGTACTCGTCGTCATCCGAGCGTCCGGCCAGCCACGCCGCCCGCGCCGCGCGGAGCTCGGACGTCTGGGGGAACGACCCGATCGTGGTGGTGGCCAGTGGCGGCAGGTCGAGGCGCGCCCGCTGGTCCTTCGCACGCCCTTCGCCATCCGAGCCCCGACGGGGATCGGCGGGGCACGCCGCCACCGCTCGGCGCACGGCGGCGTCGGCGACACGTGGCGAACGGCGCCGCGCCTCGAGAACCGCCCGGTTGACCTCGAGAGCTCCGTTCACTGCGGCGCGACCCTGCCCGAGTCCTCGCGCCAGGACCCCGAGCTCCCCGAGCTTCTCCTCGGCGAAGGCGAGCCAGGGTCGGACCTCGTCGTCCAGCTCCGTCTCGGCGGCGAGACTCGCCGGTACGTGCAGGAGCGAGCAGGAGGTGGACACCACGACCTCGTCGCACCGTCCGCCCAGCCGGTCGAGAAGGGCGAGCGAGGCGTCGAGGTCGTTCACCCAGACGTTGCGCCCGTCGACGACGCCGGCGAAGAGGACCTTGCCCCCCAGACCGCCGGCGTCGGCGAGCAGTGAGAAGTTCTCCGAGCCACGGCAGAAGTCGAGTCCCACACCCTCGATCGGCAGGTCGGCGAGCACCGCCATGGCCGACCCCACGTGGCCGAAGAAGGTCGAGACGGCGATCTTCGGTCGCGTCGCCCGGTCGGTGAGCCGCACGTAGGCACGGCGAAGCGCCGCCAGTTCGTCCTCGGAGCGGTCCTCCACCAGCGCCGGCTCGTCGAGCCGCACCCAGGAGGCTCCCCGCTGAGCGAGGTGGTCCAGCACCTCGGCGTAGACCTCGACCAGCGGGTCGAGCAGCACCATCGGGTCGGACCCCGTTCCGGCTGATGCGCTTCGAAGGAGCAGGGTCAGCGGGCCGACCAGCACGGGTGTGGTCGGGATCCCGAGGCCGGCGGCTTCGGCCAGCTCCCCGCACGCCTTGGCGCTGTCGGGGCGGAACGCCACCTCGGGCCCGATCTCGGGGACGAGGTGGTGATAGTTGGTGTCGAACCATTTGGTGAGCTCGAGAGGTGCCACCGGCCCGTCGCCGGTCCGGCCCCCGCGGGCCATGGCGAAATAGCCGACGAGATCGAGCCGTCCGGCCCCGGAGAGGAAGCGTTCGGGTACCGCTCCCACCATGACCGCGGCGTCGAGCACGTGGTCGTACAAGGAGAAGTCGTTCGACGGGACGAAGTCGACGCCGGCCGCAGCGATCGTCTTCCAGTTGTGACGCCGGACGGCGGATGCCGTGGCTTCGAGCGCCTCTGCGCTGATCCGGCCGGCCCAAAATCCCTCGAGGGCCCACTTGAGCTCTCGTTGCTCCCCGATACGCGGCATGCCGTGCACCGCCGTCCTCATGGGGCGCCCCCGCGGTCGAGGGACAGCGGCCGGGCTCCCGGCGGTGGCGGCTCCGTCGGTACCGGTGGGGACAGCCGGCCGGCACGGTCCAGGCCGTCCAGCAGGAGGTGGAAGTACACGAGGCCACCGTAGGGGGACCAGGCTCTGGACAGCTCCGACACGGCGTCGTAGCCGGCCGACGAGCCGAGCCCGAAACGCTTCCGCAGGTTGTTGCGCGCTCCCACGTCGTCGCCGGGGAGCACGTGGAGGCGACCCAGTCCGCGGAGCAGGGTGTACTCGGCGCTCCAGCGTCCGATCCCGTGGATCCCGAGCAGCGCCGCACCCGCTCCCTCGTCGTCGAGCCGTTCCAGCCCTTCGAGGTCGAGGTCGCCCGATGCCACCCGGCCGGCGAGGAGCACCAGGGCGCGCGCCTTCGACAGGCTGAAGCCCATGTCCCGCAGGTCCTGGGGGTCCGCTCCGGCCAGCCCCTCGGCAGTGGGGAACCCCGGCGGCGCGTCGACTCGGGCCGGAGGGCGCGGGCCGTAGCGTTGCGCCAGCCGGTTGAGGAGGTGGATGCCCACCTCGAGCGAGAGCTGTTGGCAGGCGATGGCGTTCACCAGTGCTTCGAAGACGGTCGGGAACCGCGGGGGTCGCATACCGACGAAGCGCCCGGCCAGGCCGGTGAGCCGGGGGTCACGATCGGCGAGACGGTAGAAACCGGACAGGTCGACGCCGAGCCCGAGCAGCCGGGCCAGCGCCCGGCCGGCCTCGTCCGCCACCGGCTGGTCGGGCGCGGCGCCCCGACTCCGGAGCTCCACCGCCAGGACCGGTGTGTCGGGCCCGTGCTGCTGGCGCACGGCGACGGCGAGGGGCCGGTCCGACACCATCAGGGTGCGCCGGTACCCGGTTCCGTCGAAGTGGTCCACGAGGTTGTGCGCCCGGCGCCGGAGCGTCCAGACCGTCAGGTCGAGCCGGAACGGGTCGGGCACGGCGATCTCGAAGTGGTGGGCGCCCACCTGTGCTACCGGCCCTGCCGTTCGATCACCTTCCGCAACACCGCCGACCCGGAGCGGTCCACGTCACGGGTGGCGGTGAGGAGGACCAGCCTTCGCTCGGTGGCGAGGCCGCGCAGTCGGGTGACCGACTCTGACGCAGGCGGCCCCGCCAGCTCGCGCCGGTAGCGGCGAGAGAACTCCGAGAACCGATCCGGGACGTGCCCGTACCACCGGCGCAACTCGGTGCTCGGGGCGACGTCCTTGGCCCATTCGTCGAAGTCGACGGCCTCCTTGGTCACCCCGCGGGGCCAGAGCCGGTCGACGAGGACGCGGTGGTCGCCCCGGCGCCGTCCGGGGTCCTCGTAGACGCGGACGATCTCGACGTCGGGCTTCACCGGACGGGCCTATCCGATCGGACAGCCAGAGCACCCGCCCTCGCGTCCTCGTCGATGGTGGCCGTCTCCACGTGGTCCCACCTTATCTGGCGATCCGCACGACATCGTTCCGGCGCGAACCGCAAGACGTGGTTCCGCAGCGTCGGATGAACCGTCACGGGCTACGAGCCGCGGTTGTGGAGCGTCGTGTTCCCACTCGGCATGTACACGGTGGCCTCCTACACGCTGGGCCAGGCCGCCCCTGTCGGCTTCATGGTCTCGGTCGCCCGCGTCTGGATCTGGGTGGATCTCTGCGCCTGGGTGCTGGTGCTCGTGCTCATGCTGAACGCAGGGGCGGGCGCGCTGGTGCGGAGCCGAGCCCGGTGACCCACATGGTCAGGTCGCCACCTCCGCTAGGCCAAGGCCGTCTCGGCCGCCTGCGCAGCCGGCAGGCAGAGTGGCCTGGTGCGCCCGGCGTCGTTTCGCAGCAGCGAGCTTCGGGTACTCCTAGGCCGGAGGCTGGGCGGGAGCGCTCAGATCGGACGAAGGAAGGAGCGGCCATGACGACTGCGACCGATGAGACTGGTCACATCACCGGGACTTCCGACAAGGACTACAACTTGATCTGGTTCGTGGAGTCGTGTCTGAAGAACGCCCTGCGCCTCGAGACGTACATCGCAGACGCGGAACGGGATTCGGACCAACAGCTCGCCGAGCTGTTTCGGAAGGCACAGGCCGAAAGCCGCAAGGGAGCAGAGCAGGGTAAGGGGCTCCTGAAGTCTCGGCTTCCGTAGCTTCAGCACCGCTGGCTCGTGCGGAGCTAGGTTGCATCTCATGCCGGACCCGTTCGTACCGGAGGCAGACGCGATCGAGCAACAGCAGGACGCAATACCTCTGTCCGAGCCGGAGGACGACGACCTCGAACCCGCTGAGCGACGCCCTCCCCGCCTGCCGATGGACGCGCCCGAGGAGGACGTGCTCGAACAGAGCCAGCCGGTGGAACTCGACGAGGAGTTCGAGGAGCGCGAGGACGAGGACATCGAGCGGCGGGACCCCCACTAGAGCGCCCGGACGACGCCCACCGAGACAGGGTACGTCGGCCGATATCGACCTTGCCCCCATCGGCGATCGTCCGCACGAGCGTCCACGGAGGTGGTTCTGGGCGGTACGGGGCCTCGACTGGTACCGCCGGCCCCGTTCGAGGAGTGAACAGCCTCACCATCGGGGTAGATAACCCCCGTGAGGCACGCTGAGCGGGCGTTCGGCGGGACGCGGTCCGAGGTGACCGCAGCGCGGTACTTCGTCCGGACCTTCCTCCGGCTCCACGGAGGTTCCACCGATGAAGCAGAACTGGTGGCCGGTGAGTTGGCGGCAAACTCCCTCATTCACGCCCGAAGTGGGTTCACCGTCCGGTTGCAGATCGTCGACGAAGGGATCCTCGTCGTCGAGGTCACCGACGAAAGTCCGGCACTGCCGTCGATGAGAGCGCCCGGCAGCACGGTCACCACCGGGCGGGGGCTCCGGATCGTCGACCACCTGGCGAAACGGTGGGGCACGCGGCCGCATCCTGCGGGCGGTAAGACAATCTGGGTGGAGCTCGACACCGGTCAACCTTGAACGCGTATCGCTCCACGAACCCGGGTCCGTGGAGCGATGCTGACCTCGAAGCTCTTGTCGAACTTCGACGCTTCAACTCAGTGTACAGTGGCCCTACAAGTTGATTGAGTTGGCCCAACTTCCTTCGATCCCATGTGGGACGCGACTGGCTCACCATGTCAGTCGGAAGTGGGTCTGGTGGCCGATACCCCCACGGGAGCAAACGACGCATTCCTCGCGCTCTCGAAGTTCTTCGTCGACGACGGGACGGTCGGCGGGGCACTGCAACAAGTGGCGGAGCTTGCCTGTCAGGTCTCTCCAGCGGATATGGCAGCCATCACCATGCTGGTAGAGGGCCGCCCGAGCACGGGCGTATTCACGGACCCAGTCGCACCGGCGATCGACAGCGCACAGTATGAATCGGGGCACGGTCCCTGTCTGGATGCATTCCGACACCAGAGGGTCTTTCGGATCGAATCAACCGAGAAGGACGACCGCTGGCCCGAGTTCGCGCGGGACGCGGCTGCTCACGGCATCCACTCCACCCTGTCCGTTCCAGTCGTGGCCCGAGGCGAAGGGCTCGGCGCGCTCAATCTCTACGCCCGGCAGATCTCGGCCTTCAACGACGACTGCGCGGTACGGATGGAAACCTTCGCCGCGCACGCAGCCATTGTGCTCTCCAACGTGCAGGTCTACTGGGACGCCCGAGAATTCAGCGAGAACCTCAGTCAGGCCATACGTTCCAGGTCCACCATCGACCAGGCGATCGGCATCCTGATGGCGAGCGGTGGCCATACCTCGGATGAAGCGTTCCAACTCCTGATTCGGGCCTCGCAGCGCGAGAATCGCAAGCTGCGAGACATTGCCACCGAGCTGGTCGAGCGGACGGTCAGGCGTACGGACCCCTGACACGCGGAGCAAGACGGAGCTTCTCGCCGTTCCTTCAGGAAGGCTCAGAACCCGTCGTGCGAGCTGCCCTCGATCGGGAGGCTGCCGTTCAGGTCCAAGATGTCGAGCACCCGGGCTACCGCCGGGCTCGGATTACGCAGCACGAGCTCGACACCGTCGGTTCGCGCCGCGTGCACGGCCTCCACAAGGACCCCGATCCCGGCCGCGTCGATGAAGTCGACCGAGTCCATCGTGACCACCACGCGCTGCGATCCGGAACTCAATGCCGTTCTGAGCTGCTGATCCAGCTCCGGAGTGGTCGAGAGATCGACCTCGCCGACCACGCGCACATCGGTCCGATTCGACCCGTCGGTATGAACCTTCACCTCGAACAGAGGAAACCCGATCATGAACGAAATCCACAAACTCGGTCACAAGAGAGCCTGACTGTCCAAGCCACTCCATCATATCCCTCTCGGTGGAGACGGGCACTCGCGGCCGGTCCACACAGGCTGGCTGAACAGGCAGGCAGAAACGCTGGTCTGACCAGGTACGATTCACTCTCGGGCCGGGGCGAGCCCTCGCTCGTCAGTCGTTCGCCGCCGGTGACGAACCGTCCGACTCGGCCGCCCTTCCCGCCGAACCCACGTCACGCGGCTCGTCCCCGTCCAGCCATGGGCGGGAGGCAATTCGAAGAAGGTGATCCCGGGCTGAGCGCCATGGACTTCGGTCAGTCCTCGGGGAGTGCGGCGTAATCGCGCTTGGCCTGCCGGTACCACCCCATTCCCGAGACGGGGTGCCTCCATCGGCCCTTCATCGCCTTCAGGGCCGGCTGGTGCTCGTCGTCGCCTTCCGCCACCCGGTCCTTCAGATGCCGATCCTGGGCTTTTATTACCTCGTCGGCGGACGCACCTTGGTGCGCGAAATCGCAGGGGCCGCCGAGTTGCTTGCAGGTCATCGTTTTCATGTCTGCTTCCTTTCATTCATCCCGCCGTGCAGGACGGAACGGGATAGGCGTGGGCCCATGACCAGACCTTCCTGCACCAGGCTGCCTGTCACCAGGCCCCGCCAGCGAGCTGTTTGGTCGTTGCATTGAGCCGGTTGAACAGATTGGTCGTCGCGATCCACAGGACGAGGCCGGCCATCTGCTTCTCGTCGAAGTGCTTGGCCGCCTCGTCCCACACCTCGTCGGGGACCGGGTCGGGTCGGTCAGCCATGCGGGTCATCGATTCGGCCAGAGCCAAGGCCGACCTCTCGGCTGTCGGTGAAGAGGTCCGTCTCCCGCCAGGCCGCGACGGCAAAGAGACGGTCGTCACTTGCGCCTGCCTTCTTGGCGCTGATGGCACCGCTGTAGACGCATGGGCTGCACCCGTTGACCTGAGTTGCCCGCAGGTGGGCGAGCTCCATGGTGGAGGTGGGTACCCCTGCACCGTGTGCCGCCCCGATGAGGGACTGGATACCCTTCATCGAGTCGGGGAGGATGTTGGCTGGGTTGTCCATTCGTGCTGTCATGTCCTCCTTGACGCGCCTGACCCTGGATGTGTGACGACCCCTACGACAAATTACGGCCCCCACCTGACCGGATTAGCGCCTCCGAGGAGGAGGACGTCCTTTCTGTCACACAATGGTCGCCCGGCGCGTCAACCTCTCGACTATGGATGAGCACCTCGCCGCACAATTCGAAGCCGACCGCCGGAGGCTGCAGTCGGTGGCCTACCGCATGCTCGGATCCCTCACGGAGGCCGAAGATGCCGTGCAGGAGACCTGGGTGCGTCTCAACCGGTCGGACCCCGAGAGCATCGACAACCTGGGTGGTTGGCTGACCACGGTCCTGTCCCGGGTATGCCTCGGGGTGCTCCGCTCCCGCCGTACCCGCCACGAAGAGCCGATGGCGGGCGACGAGCCCGAACCCGAACTCGCCAGTCCCGAGGACGAGGTCGTCCTTGCGGAAGCGCTGGGCCCGGCTCTGCTGCTCGTCCTCGACACGCTCAATCCGTCTGAACGCCTCGCCTTCGTGCTCCACGACCTCTTCTCGGTGCCGTTCGAGGATATCGCGCCGATCGTCGACCGCACTCCCGCCGCTGCCCGTCAGTTGGCCAGCCGAGCTCGCCGGCGGGTGCAGGGCCTCGATGCTCGGCAACCCGGCGACTACCGCCGCCAGCAAGAGATCGTCGAGGCGTTTCTCGCCGCCTCCCGCCTCGGGGACTTCGAGGCACTGGTCTCCCTGCTCGACCCCGAAGCGGTCCTTCGTGCCGATCGGGCAGCGGTGAGAGCCGCCACCGCCAATCGAGAGCGCGGGGCACCTCTGCTGGAGCCCGAGGTGCGGGGCGGCCGGGCCGTGGCCACGGTGCTGTCGGGGAGGGCGGCGGCAGCCGAGATCGCGCTCATCGAAGGCGCTCCCGGCGCGGTCTGGGCTCCCGGCGGGCGCCCCCGGGCAGTGTTCGCCTTCCGGGTCGTCGGGGGAAATGTCACCGAGATCGAGATCGTGACCGACCCGACGGTGGTGAAGTCCCTCCGGGTGGAGCTGCTGAGCTGAGCTAGCCCGGGTCGTGGCCCCGACCGTCACGTCGAGGGGGTGTCATCCTCCTCCGGCGGGTGATCTACCTCCGGGGATCTCCGAAAGGGCGCCGGGCCGGCGAAGTGATCGTGGAGCAGGGTACGGGCGGCGTAGACCCCGGCCATACCGTGCACCCCGCCTCCCGGCGGCGTGGAGGCCGACCCCAGGTAGACGTTGGCCAATGGCGTGCGGTAGGGATTCCAGCGGACGGTGGGACGGAACAGGATCTGGCCGAGGGTCGAGGCACCGCCTCCGATATCACCCCCGACGTAGTTCGGGTTGCGGCGATCCTCTTCGGCTGCCGTCGTCGTGGAACGGGCCAGCACCAGGTCGGTGAAGCCGGGCGCGAACCGTTCGATCTGGGCTTCGATGGCGGCCGTCACGTCCACCGGCGAACCCGAAGGCACGTGGCAGTAGCCCCAGAGGGTCTCCTTGCCAGCCGGCGCCCGGGTACGGTCGGCCACCCCTGGCTGCACCACGATGCAGAAGGGGCGGGCCGGATGACGCCCGGCGGCCACCTCGGCCTCGGCCCCGGCCACCTCGTCGAGCGTGCCGCCGAGATGGAGCGTTCCTGCCCGTCGGCATTCGGGAGCGGTCCAGGGGACGGGTCCGGAGAGGGCCCAGTCGACCTTGCACACCCCCGGCCCGTGGCGGAAACGGCGGAGGGACCGTCGATAACCGGGCGGGAGCTCGGAGCCGGCCAGCCGCAGCAAGCCGACCGGGGCCAGGTCCAGCACCACGGCCCGTGCGGTGGGGATGTCGCCCAACGTCTCGACCCATCGACCACAGGTCACCGTCCCACCGAGGCCTTCGAGTTCCTCCACCATCGCCGCGGCGATGGCCTCGCTGCCGCCCTCGACGACGGGCCACCCCACGGCGTGAGCAGCCGAGGCGAGCAGGAGCCCGAACGCGCTGGTCAATGGCGCTGACAGCGGCGACATCGAATGGGCCGAAACCCCCGCCACCAATGCCGGCGCCGCCTCCCCTCCGAAACGACGGGCCAGACGGGTGGCGGGGAGCAATCCGACGCGGCCGAACCGAGCCATGGTGAGGGGATGTTGGGGCACACTGCGCAGTGGTCCGAGCACGGTGTCGTTGATGGTCCGGGCCTCTCGCACGAGCGGCGCCACCAGTCGGTGATACGCCGGTCCGTCCTCCCCCAACGATGCCGCGGTGTCGGCAACGGACCGCTGAACGACCGCCGCTCGCCCGCCCTCCAGCGGATGGGCGAAGGGAATGTCCGGCTGCCGTAGTGATTGCCGCAGGCCAGCGAAGACCGGCTGGCGGAAGAACGGCGAGGACAGTACGAGCGGGTGCACCGCAGAGCAGACGTCGTGCCGAAACCCGGGCAGCGTAGACGCCTCGGTTCGGCACCCGCCGCCCGCCCGCTCCGCCCCCTCCACCACTGCGACCGCGAGGCCCGCTCTGGCCAGGGTGACCGCGGCGGCCAGGCCATTCGGCCCCGACCCCACCACGACGACGTCCAGATGGGCCATGCCTAAGCCCCGACTCGGTTCCGGGGCGCGGAACATCCGTGAGTCATCCGGTGTTCACTGGGGATATGGAGATGGAGAATATCGAAAGCACCACGGAGACCGAAAACATCACGGAGATCGAAAGCACCACGGAGATCGAGAACCGAGGTTCCGAGGCAGCTCGGGGAGGCCTGCCCGAGCGTACCGGGGGCCAAGGGGACGATGACTGGGGGTTGACTCCCGGCGATCAGTTGCGGGCGTTGCCGGCAGAGGCCGAGAGCCGGGGGACGCGGTTCGTCTCGGCGCAGGCCATGCAGGCCCGGTTGTTCTCCGTCTACGACGCGGCAGCGGCGGCGGAGGATGCCTTGGCGCTCGTCCAACGACAGCTCACCATGACCCTCGATCGGCAGTACTACGAGGCCGGCGAGATCGAAGAGATGGCCGACGAGCTGGACCTGTTGCTCTTCCACGCCGAGGTCGGCGAGGAACGGCTGGCTGGCGCCTGAGCTCGGCCCGGCGACGAGCGGCAGAGCTCGGATCGGAGTCAATCGGCCCGGAGCACGACGGCGGTGGGCGTTCGAGCGGCGATGAGGCCGGGCGGTGTCGCTACCAGGTTGGCCAGCAGAAGTGACCCGGCGGCAATGGCGAGGATCGGTACGACCGGCACGGTGGGCGACGGCACGGCGTTGATCTGGCCGGCGAACAGGTTCCAGAGCCAGCGTCCGGCGACGATGCCCAGCGGAATGCCCAACAGCGCGCCGATGGCCGCCGAGACGCTGGACTGCCAGGCGATGGTCGCCGCCAGTTGTCGGCGGGTGAAGCCGAAGACCTTGAAGACGGCGAGCTCTCGGCGGCGCCGCCGGACGGATGCCAGCAAGGTGAGCATGAGAGCCGCCACCGCGCCGGCTGCCAGCGAAACACCGAGCACGACCGGGGTCGTTCCCATCGACCGGTAGTTGACGATCTCGGCCGGTCGTTGCACGGAGGTCACGGAAACGCCGAAGTTGCTCGGGGTGCTGGTCACCGCGGCGATGTGCTGCAAGGAACGCAGCGCAACCGCTCGGTCGGTGCCGTCCTTGAAGCGCACGAAGACGGCCTGGGGGCCGGTGACCGGGTCGTCGAACGGGTTGCGGGCGAGCACCGGCAGGAGCTGGTCGGAGAGGACGGCCCCGCTCCCCATCTCGAGATGCTGCTCGCCCGAGAGGCCAATGGTCGGCATGGTGGCCGTCCCGACCACCTGCAATCGGGCCGGAGCGGTCGTGCCGTCGGCCACGACCACCGTGTCCCCCACCTTCTTGTCCAGTTGCCTCAGCGTGACGGGTCCCAGCACGATCTGGCCTGCATCGGCGAGACCGTGACCGGACAGGACGGGTGGCTGTACCGCCGCGCCGGGCCGTTGACCGAGGGCCGGCACGGTCTGGCCGTCGATCGTCAGATCGTCGAAGTAGGCGCCCGACCAGGCGGAGATCGTCGGGTCCGAGTCGAGCAGCGGCGCTGCCTGTCCGCCGGGGATGTCACCGGCCCCCCCGCCGGCGACCAGGAGGTAGTCCCAATTCCACCCGTAGAGGTTTGGATGGGTGACCAGGGTGTTGAGACTGGCACCGAAGGTCACGGTGGTGACGAGCACCAGCATGGCCAGGGTGGTTCCGAAGATGGCCGATCGGACGGGTACCGGGTTGCGCCCGCCCCCCGAGTCGAGCGCGAAACGGACTCCCTCGACCGTCGTCACCGGCAGGCCCCAGGAGGCGGCCAGCGCAGAGCTGGCTCGGTTGGCGCCGGCTCGCGGGCGCCGCCGAGCCACGAGCTGGGGCGCGTTCCGGACGGCCATGACGGCGGTGATCGCTGCGAGGCCGACCAGCAGCACGGCGAAGCCCGTCCCGAGCACGGTCCAATCCCAGGCGAGCCCGGGGTACGGGTAGACCGGTTTGATCACGCCGATCGGCGCGAGGGGCGAGAGGGCCACCGCCACCCCGACCGCCAGCAGTGACCCGGCCACGATGGCCAGGGCCAATCCGGGCAGTCCCTCGAGCGTCGTTCCGATGGTGTCGGATCCGAGTGCCCGCAGGATCTGGCGCTCCTGGGCACCGGACCGGAGATGGCGACCCATGAGCTGGCCGGCCACGATGAGCGCCACCAACCCGGCGATGACGCCGAAAAACCCCAGGGCTATGGCCAGCGGCTTCACCGCTCGTTCCGCCTTGGCCAGACTGTCGGTCGTCGACGTGGCGGCCGGAAAGCCCGCCGGGAGCAAGGCGCGTGCCTGACGTTCGACCTGCGCGATCACCCGGGCGTTGCCGTTCACCCCGACCCCGGTGATGGTGTAGTTGGCACAACAGGAGAGCAACTGACGGGTGAGGGAAGGCGAGAACAGCTGGAGGGCCGAGCCGGCGTCGATCGCGTCCGCCGCCACCGACCCGGGATCGATGATGATCCCGACCAGCCTGACCCGGATGCGACGGGTCGGGGGCACCGCCGGGGTACCGAAGCCAGGCAACATCGTCTGCGCGTTGGTGTAGATGCCGAAGGTCAGGTCCTGGCCCAGGTGGAGCCCGAGGCCCTGGGCGGCCAGCGAGTTGACGGCGAACTCGTGGGGGTTGTCCGGCGAAGGCATCCGCCCGGCGACCACCGTGGCCCGGTTCCTGGTGTAGTAGCCGCCGTCGGCCGATCCCGACCCGTTGCCAGGGTTGGCATCGAGCCGGTTCGGCGTGCCGTCCCGATCGAGGAGCACGAGGTTGAGTCCCGAGACGCTCGCCACCGATGTCACGTGAGGCAGATGGCCGATGGCCCGGACCAATGAAGGGTTGTACCCGGACGTCTGGCCCAACTGGGGCCCGAGCAGTCCGGTGACGAGGGAGAACGAGGCCGGGTGCGTGCTGGACACGTAGACAGCCGGTGAGGCCAGGGTCCGTCGGGCCGCCGCCAGCGCGCCCATGGAGATCCCACCGAGCAGGCCGACGAGGAGGAGCACGGCCAGGTAGCCGCCCCACTGCCGGGCGAAGGTGGCGCGGAACCGGTACCAGGCGGTGCGCAGGGCAGCCGCGTTCATCGAGGCAGAGCCCCGCCAGGACCGTCATGTCGAAGCCTGGCCGTCAGAATCGTCATCTTCCTGTCAGTCTGGCGGAGCGGGGACCGAGGACAAAGGGCGCCAGCCCACCGGCAGGCCGGGTGCTACCACCACCGGGGCCACCGATGGCCGGTCCACCGATGGCCGGTCCGCCGAGGACGGTCGCCCGAGACTCCGGCGCGGAGCGGGCGCCGGTTGGCCCAGCGGCAAACGGGTGCCGACTACGGTTGTCGGCGATGGGATCGGTGCGGGTGGCACTGGCGGAGGACAACGCCCTGCTCCGGGAGGGAATCGAGCAGCTGATCTCTCGCCACGAGGGGCTCGAGCTGGTGGGCTCGGCCGTCGATCTCCCCGGTCTTCTCTCGCTGGTGGAGAAGGAGCGACCCGACGTGGTCGTCACCGACATCCGCATGCCGCCGACCGGCACGAACGAGGGGGTCCAGGCCGCGGCCACCCTGCGCGACCACCATCCGGAGATCGGCGTGGTGGTGTTGAGCCAGTACGACGACCCCGAGTACGCGCTGGCCCTTCTCGCCGACGGCTCCGCAGGGCGCGCCTACCTGCTGAAGGAGTCCGTCGCGGGAGTGGGGGAACTGGTCCGGGCCATTCGCACGGTGGCCGACGGAGGTTCCATGGTGGACGCGGCAGTCGTCGATTCCCTGGTCTCCGCCTCATCGCCCCGCCGACCCTCGGATCTCGATCGGCTCACCGCACGCGAGACCGAGACCCTGTCGGAGATGGCTCAAGGCAAGAACAACGCGGCGATCGCTGCCTCGTTGTACCTGTCCGAACGTGCGGTCGAGAAGCACACCAACGCCATCTTCTCGAAGCTCGGTCTGACCGAGGAAGGGGACGTCAACCGGCGAGTCAAGGCCGTGCTCATCTACCTGAACGGGGCGACCACGGGTTAGCCACACTGTCCGAGCGTGCTAGCCCGCTGTCGGTGCTCGGACCGCCGTGGGACAATAGCGGGCGATGGAGGCCGACCTGCCTGTCCTGGTCGTGGACGACCAAGCTCCGTTCCGAGCCGCTGCGAGGGCTGTGCTGCGACGGATGGACGGCTTCTCGCTGGCGGGCGAAGCCGTCAACGGCGAAGAGGCGGTGGCGATGGCGGCCGCCTTGCAGCCGGCCATGGTGCTGATGGACATCAACATGCCGGTGATGAACGGAGTCGAGGCCACTCGTCGGATCGTCACCGCCCAGCCCGAGGTGGTCGTGGTCCTCTGCTCCACCTACACCTCGGAGGATCTGCCCCCGGACGTGTCCACCAGCGGGGCTCGGGCCTATGTCAACAAGGAAGAGCTCGGGCCGGACGAGCTCTGCCGCATCTGGGCCGAGCGCACGGCGGTCTAGTCCCGCCAGAACGACCCCCTGCGGAATCAGCCGAGCGGAATCGAGCCGCGGACGGAGGCCCCGCGCGGCGCGCCGGCTTCCCAGCGCACCGAGCCCCCGATGGCGCCCAGCCGGTCGCTCATGTTCACGAAACCGTGCCCACGACCCATCACGTCGGGGTCGAACCCCGGTCCGTCATCGACCACCGTGAACAACAGGCCGCCCTCCTGTTCCCAGACCTGGACGTCCACATGCGAGCCCGGCGCATGCTTCGCCGCGTTCTGGAGCGCCTCCAGGCAACAGAAGTACACCGCGGCCTCGATGGCAGGGTCGAAGCGGGGCAGCTGGTCGATGGACACCTCGACGTCGAGCGGGCTTCTCGTGGCCACGGCGCGAAGGGCGTCCGGCAGTCCGCGGTCCACCAACAGTGGAGGATAGATCCCGTGGGCCAGATCCCGGAGCTCCTGCACGGTGGCTTTGACCTCGGTCGCGATCTCGTCGAGAGCCTCGCTCGCAGCAGACGGGTCCTCGGCAACGAGATCGCGGGCCAAACGCAGGTTGACGGCCAGGGCCACCAGGTGTTGCTGGGCACCGTCGTGCAGGTCGCGTTCGACCCTTCGCCGCTCAGCATCGGCCGCCGCCACGATCCGGGAGCGGGAAGCACGCAACTCGGCCGCTTGCCGTCGCACCTCGTCGAGCGTCGACTGCAGGGCCGAGTCCAGCCGCACATTGTGGAGGGCCAGGCCTACCTGTCGGGTCAGCTCGACGAGGGTGAGATCCTCCTTTTCCGTGAACGGAGGTTCGGTGGTCGGCCGTTCGATCACGGCCAACCCGAGCAGGTCGCCGCCGTAGGTGATCGGGCACACACGGACCTGAGCGTGGGTCCGGCCGACCATCACGGCCGGGAGCCACACCGACGCCCAGGCGTTTCCGGATACTCCGGCCCTGGCCACGACCGGCTGCTCCTTGGGCCCGACGTGAACCTTGCCCGGTCCCCGATCCGGGATCGAGGCGCTGCGCTCGAGGACCTCGCTCACGCCCGTGTACACCTCGGCGCTCGTCAGAGTCATCGCCTTCCGCAAGGACTCGACGAACTGCATGAGGAGCTCGTCCATAGTCACGGCGCGGGTGAGCCGTGACCCGAACGTCCTCACGACATCGTCCGGGACGGGGTCCGCCCCGTAGACCAGGTGCTGAGCCAGACCCTGCACCCGCTGATGGAGGGCGAACGCACCCACCGACACGATCGCCGCGGCGAGGATGGACAGGCCGAGCAGCTGGTGATCGGACGGGCCCGGGGAGTGCCCGAAGCCGACGATGACCAGTAGGTAGACCCCGACCATGAGCGCAGACATGGCGGTCACCGTCAGCAGATGGACCAACAGCCGGTCGGCCAGGCTCAGGAGGCGGGGAACGCTCGAGGCGGCCACCGCGAGCGGAACGATCGCGGTGCATCCGGCGATCACCGGCCACGGCTCTGCGGGCCAGTCGATCAACACGCCCAAGGCGCCCACCAACATGCCGGCCTCGATGGCCGCGACCGCTCCCGCGGCTGCGATCTGCATGCGCTGCTTGGCGATACCGGGCACTCGCGGGTAGCGATTGGCGGCCGCGGCCGAACCGACCACCACGACGACCGACCACCCGAGCGCAGCGGTGGGTGCGCTCATCCGACCCGGACCCGCCCACGCCCACAGCCCGAAGGCCGCACCGGCGGCATACCCGGCCGCGACCCCCGTCTGACGGGCCCGAGACCGGAGCCGGCCATCGGGGAGCGCGGCCAAGACGTGCGCCGCGGCCGCCATCACCAATGCGGGGAGCACGGTGGCGGCGATCCGCGCCCACCGCCCCTCCTCGCCCCCTGTGGTGCGTCCGATGACCGCCATCGCGAAGCTCGCTGCGCCGAGCACGGTGGCCAACACCACCAGATCGCCGAGACGGCGGAGAGCCGGACGCACGAGAAGAAACATGGCCGCCACCGTCCATGCCGCCACCAGCACCAACCGGATCGTGTCGGCGGGGGCGGCGCCTCCGGGCAGTGCTTTGACCAACCCGATCCCGCTGAGGACGAGGGCGGGCAGCACCAGGAGGATCGCCGGCGTGACTCGCACGCCGGAGGTCGTCGAATCGGTCGGGATCGACACGGTCCCGGGACCGTGTCGATCGCTCCATCCCGTGCCGACGCCATCGGGGGCGTCCCGGACGGCCGCAGGCACCGTCGTCACCGAATGTTCGGCATCGCGTCGGCGCTCACGCGATCGGGATCGCTCACCATCCGACCGTCGCGCATGTAAACGAGGCGCTCGGCTACCTGGGCCACCCCGCTGTCATGGGTCACGAGCACAATCGTCTGGCCGCTGCGGTTCAACCGCGACAGCAGCTCGATGATCTCGTTGCCGCTGTCAGAGTCGAGCGCGCCGGTCGGCTCGTCGGCGAGCACGAGCGTCGGTTCGTTGGACAGGGCGCGGGCGATGGCCAATCGCTGCCGCTGACCTCCCGAGAGGGAGCCGGGCAGGGCGGACGCCTTCTCCGCCAGTCCCAACAGGTCCAGCAGGTCACGGGCCCTCGTCTCGGCCGGCCGGCGCCTGATGCCACCGATCACCGCGGGCAAGGTGACGTTCTCCAGGGCGGTCATGCTCTCCAAAAGGTTGAAGAACTGGAAGACGATCCCGATATGTCGACGGCGGATGAGCGCGAGCTCGTCTTCGCTCCGACCGGTGACCGCTTCTCCGCTCACGAGGATCGATCCCTCGTCGGCGGCGTCCAGACCCGCAACCAGGTTGAGCAGCGTTGATTTCCCGCAACCGGAGGGCCCCATCAAGGCGACGAACTCACCCGGTGCGACCGTCAAGTTGGCGCCTCGCAGGGCCCGGACCGGTGCGTTCTCGGCTTCGAAGGTCTTCCGGACACCCTCGACGAGCAGGACGGCCTCTTGCGGGCTCATTGCCTCGCTCCCCTGCGGTCACACGGTGTTGTGCATGCGAGAAGCCAGGCCACCACGGGTGTGTCCCTTCCTTTGACCAGTTGCTCGGGCATGAGCGTCGCCTCCACCGAAGTGACCAGCGAGTCCATCGTCGACTGGCTCAGCACAGTCTCCCCCGAATCGGCCAGCTGCTGCAGCCGCTGCGACAAGTTCACGGTGTCACCGACCAGGGTGTACTCGAGCCGCTCGGCCGATCCCAGCAATGCCGCCGCCGCTTCGCCGGTGGACAGCCCGATGCCGAGGCCGAAGGAAGGAAGTCCCTCCTCCTGCCAAGTGGAGTTGACCTCGGCCTGGAGGCGATGGGCGTCGACAGCGGCCGCCAACGCCCGGTCGGCATGGTCGGGCTGGGGAAACGGAGCACCGAAGACCGCCATCACCGCATCGCCGACGAACTGCATGACCGTGCCCTCGTGACCGAGGATTGCCTCGTTCATGGCGGCGCGGTGGGTGTTGAGCTGACCGGCCAGCTGGGTCGGATCCGCATGCTCGGCGATGGTCGAATACGAGCGGATGTCGCTCATGAGGACGGTCACCTCGACAAGCTCGGTTCGTCCGATACCGGGGCCATCCCGGCGCAGCTTCTCCGCCAGTCCGCTCGGGAGAAGGCGAGACAGGGACTCGCCCTGTTCCTCGCGATCCACGATGCACTGATGGAGAAGCCGCAACCGTCGAATGGCTCCCTCGGTTCCCGCCGAGACCCCTTGGGCGAGCTTGAGGAAGAGCGCTTCTATCTGGGCGTCCACCGACTCCGGCGTGGTGCGGCGCGAGACTGCGATGGCCTTGATGGGCTTGCCCTCCGCCACCCAGCCCAGCAGCTGCTCCTCGCTCGGTTCGAGGCCGCCATGGGATGTCACCGGCCGGACCAGTGCGTCGACGATGCTGGGGTCGAGCGCCGTGCCGCCCGTGGCAACGGCGCGGACGGCGTCCACCAATTGGGTCCCTTCGGCCACATGATCCTTCAGGAGGTACCCGTATCCGGCGGATCCCTCGGACACGAGTGAAATCGCGTATTCCGGGTCGTCGTACTGGGAGAGCACGACGACCCCGGTTCCCGGGTAGCGCTTGCGAACCTCCCGGGCCGCTTCGATCCCCTCCCGCTGAAAGGTCGGAGGCATGCGGATGTCGGTCACCAGTACATGCGGCTCGGCTTCGGCTACGCCGGCCACCAATCCGTCATAGTCCTCGGCCACGCCCACCACCCGAAGATCGCCCTCCCGATCGAGCAGCGATTTGACTCCTTCACGGACGATCACGTTGTCGTCGGCAAGGAACACCATGATCGTGGCTGAAGATTCTTCTGAGCCGGCCATGATGATCAGTTCTCGCACATCACCGGGGACGATCCCAGGGCGGAGGCACCCGAAGCGGCGGGGTGGCAGCCACACCCAGACAGGGAGGGAGCACACTGGTCCCGTCGGCGGCGCGAGATCACGCTGTCAGTATGCGAATCGAGAGCTCGGTGACCAGCCTGTCGTGGATCCCCTCGGAAGCCGTCCGGGGCAGCACCCGGGTCGCGTTCGACGCCGGGGTCACCCACTACGACGAACCACTACCCGATGTGATCGAGGACTTGGAGGCCCTGCGGACAGGGGACCGTTTCCGATTCGGCAACCTTCTGCGGGCTTGGGCCGAGGTCGATGAGCAGGGCGACATCGCACGATGCGGTTACAGCGGCGGCGGGGTGATGGGATCCACCACGGTGAGGATCGGACGGTTGAGCCACGAGTTCGAGGCAGTTGCCCTGCCGGACATCCAGGTGCCGCCCGCGGTGCGGGGGGGCTCGGTCCGGTTCACCCAAACGGCGGGCGGACGAACCGGGCTCCCCGCCCCCCGCAGGGTGCGGCGACGGCCGTTCGTCCAATGGCAGGCGCCGATGGTCTGGTCGACGCTCACGCTCACCCTCCATGCCGACCGGCCCCCGGAGTTCGCCGTCGTCGGGGCAAGCCGGTTCCCGCGCCACTGGATCTACGACCACCAGGGGCACCTGTCCGCCAAGTCGGGGATGACCGACTTCCGGGACTGGTACCGCAAGTCGTTCGGCCGGCATACCCCCTGGGGCGACCAGGACTCCCCCGCCCTGATCACCACGGTCGAATCCGCTCTCGAACGCTCGCTGTCGGCACGCATGATGGGGGCAGGGACCAAGCCCAGGGTCCGCACGTACCGGGCCGGCGCCGCCTTGGTGACCGAAGGCGAGCGCGGCACGGACGTATTCCTCCTCCTGGACGGCGTGGTCCGGGTCGAGAAGGGTGGCGATCGGCTCGCCGAGTACGGGCCGGGCGCGGTTCTGGGGGAACGGTCCGGAATCGAGGACGGTGTCCGGACGTCGACCCTGGTCGCCGTGACCCGGTCCCGTGTCGCCCAGGTGGACTGTGCGTCCCTCGACCGGGCCGCCTTGCAGGAGCTGTCCCAGGGCCACCGGCACGAGGACGCACGGGCGTAACGGATGCGCGTCCATCTGTTCGGCGTCCGCGGCTCGACCCCGGCGCCCGGGCCAGAGTTCGTCCGCTTCGGCGGCAACACTTCGTGTGTCGCTGTCGCCCACGAAGGTCACCCGGCTAGCCTGGTGCTCGACGCGGGCACCGGCATCCAGCGGCTCGGCGACCACTTGGGCGGCGGCGCCTTCGACGGCACGATCCTCCTCACCCACCTGCACTGGGACCACGTGGAGGGTTTGCCATTCTGTGGGGCGACCGATCGTGAAGACGCACGCACCGACCTGTTCCTCCCGGTCCAGCCGCGAGGCCGCACCGCATCCGAGGCTCTCGAGCAGATGATGTCGCCACCGGCCTTCCCCATCGGTCCGGACGGTCTTCGCGGCCAGTGGACCTTCAGCACCCTCGAACCCGGCCAGCACAAATTCGAGCGCTTCTCGGTGACGGCGACAGAGGTTGCCCACAAGGGAGGGACGACCTTCGGCTACCGGATCAGCGACGGGGATTCGTCGATGGTCTACATCCCCGACCACTGCCCGACGCAGTACGGTGCCGGTCTGCACGGATGGGGCGAGTACCCGCCACACATTCTCGACCTGGCCCGGGATGCCGACGTGCTGATCCACGACGGTCTCCTCACTACCGACGAGCTCCCCCACGGGGCGGCCTTCGGGCACGCCGCCGCCGACTACGCCGTCGAGCTGGGCCGAGCCGCGGGGATCGGGACGGTCGTGCTCTTCCACCACAGTCATCGCCGCACCGACACGATGCTCGATGCCGTCGGTCGTCGCTTCCGGGGCTCGTCTGCCCCGGAGGTGGTACTGGCCATGGAGGGCATGGTCCTCGATCTCTGACGACTGGCCGCGGCCGGTGCGGGGCGGCGCTGGTCGAGACGAAATATGAGGGTGAACATCTGGGGGCGACCGTCGCCGGCCTGACCTAGTCGGATTCCTCGTCGTTCCAACGGGGGGAGCCGTCAGCCACCCATGCTCCGATGACCTCTTCGCAGGGAACCACGAAACCTGCGATATTCGGGTAGCCCGCATAGGGGGCGAGCATGACAAGTGTCTCGCGCAGCTCGTCGGGGGTGAGCTCACCTCGTTTGAGCGAAGCCCGTGCCTGAATCTTCCACGTGTCGACCAGCCCGTTGGCGGCGATCACTCCCATGAGGAGCAGGCGTCGAGTTCGTACATCGAGGACATCACGCCGCCAGACCTGGTCGAAGAGGGTCTGCACCATGACGTCGTTGAACGCCATCGTCCCCTCGGGAAGGGTGACGACGTCCCCGGCGTAGACGGCACGCAACATCTCGAGCCCTCGGTCATAGGGCTCGGGCGATTCCTTGGACATGTTGCTTCCTTCCGGGGCCTTCTGTTCAGGTTCCATCAGAAGGCGTCGGCGATGGCCGATGAGAACGCCGGTGACTGAGCGCCCACCTCTCAGGCCCCACCAGTCAGAGCACGCCCTTTGCCAATGACATCGTTCACCGAACCACCTTCGACGTGTCCGACACGACATTCACCCGATCGCCCGTGCGGCTCCCCAGTTTCCCGGCGAGACACGCGCTCCTGTCGTATCAGAGCGCTGGCTCGGCATCAACGTTATCGGCCAGGAGCTCTTCGAGGTTCGAACTGGCGGGTCCCATCGCGGCCAGAAGGCGCCCGAGAACCGCTTGTTTCTCCGAATCGCCGGGATCGACGCTCGCGGCTCCGGCCGTTGGATTCAGCCGGGAGCGGTCCATCCATTTCCGGACACGGTCGTCGGCGAACCATTGCCCTCGGACACTCAGATCTGTCAAGAGGTTGCGTGGGATATCGACGAGATCGCCGGTGATGGGAATCGGAGAACACATTGAATTCTTGCGATCGTCATCGTCACCCACAATCTCGATGAATGCTGTCAGCGCTGCGCTGAAGGTCGGCATCCCGGAATAGATGGCGTATTGAACGGTGATTCTGGCACCGTCAAAGACCGGGACCGGTGGGCGATTCGGGACACCGCGTGCCGTGCAGTCCACATAGAGGCAGCCGGGCTCGGTGGGAATCCTCCCGTTCTTCAGAACCAAGGCTTCTCGATCGATGCGTACGACATGGCCGAGGCGGATGACATGGTCGATCTTCTGCAGCAGCTCGATCTCGCCAGCAGTCGTGGTGGCTGACCGGAACATCGTCGGCCAGTGATCCTGGTCAATCCGCAAGAGCTGTCCGGTCGCTTCGAACCCTTCCACGATCTCTTCGACCGACCTGGCCTGCGCCGCCACCTCGAGTTGGGTGGCGAAGCTGCTCAGTGTCTGGACGCCGCCCTGGAAGCCGGCCCGGTTGAAGAACCAGGCATCCCGCGGTCGTATCCAGATGATCGCAGACGGGTCAACACCGTTATCGAGCAGCCAAAGGCAGGCGTCCGCGCCGGTCTTTCCCGCCCCGATGATCATGTACGTGGAACGGGGCTGGTCGATCCTGACCAGGTCGTTCACCGGGACGAGATCGATGCCCGAGGCCACCGGAAAGGGAGGCGGCTCGGTCGACGGGACACACGACCCTACGTAGCGGGCATCGACGACCTTCTTGCGGGCTCGCACCTGCGTCCGGCTTCCATTCAGTAGAGACGTGACTCGACCGTCTCCGGAGTACTCACTCATCGGGAAGTAGCGGACGCGGCCAGACGGCAAGAACTTGTCACGAAGCACCCGGTCGAAGTAGGCACGGACCTCGTGACCCGATGCAAGCTCGTACAACCCCGCGTTCGGACCGAGCTCGTCCTTTCTCCCCCTGACTGAGCTCGGTCGAGTTCACCCCGTAGAACGTGGAGGGTTGATGCAGGCGGACGAACGAGTACGCATCGTTCCAATGCCCACCCGGATGAGCTCGCCGGTCGACCACGATCACGGAGGCGTCGGACTCGGCCAACAAGACGTCCACGAAGCTCATGCCCACCGCACCCGCCCCGACGACGACGTAGTCGGCCTCGAACGGGCCGCTACCCGTCATCGGGGAGCTCTGTGTCACGGCTTGGCCTCGTACACGCTGTTGAACGGCGTTGAGGCCACCTTCTGGAATCGGCCGAACCCAGCCCCGGTGACGATGTCTCGGATGCGGGCCTCCCCGGCCTGGGCCCCGAGGGCCAGGCCCACTTCCTGGGACAGCGAGCACGGAGTGCAAAGCAGGGTGGAAAACGCGTAGTAGGCACGGCCGATCGGGTTCAGGTTGTCCTCGATCTGGTCGCCAGCCGCGGGTTCGACGATCATCCACGTACCGTCGTGGGCCAACGCCTCCCGCACGTGAACAGCAGCCCCCAGGGGATCTCCCATGTCGTGCAGACTGTCGAACATAGTGACGAGGTCGTAGCCGTGACCGGGAAACGACGAAGCTGGGGCTGGTGCAAAGCTGACCCGCGCCGTCACACCCGCCTTTTCGGCCCGCTGCCGGGCGGTGTCGATCGAGCCGGAGTGGTAGTCGGTGCCGATGAAGGTCGAAGCCGGAAAGGCCTCGGCCATCAACACCGTCGACGCCCCGTGACCACAACCAACGTCAACCACCGCTGCGCCACGCTCGAGCTTCCCCACCACACCATCGAGCGCAGGCAGCCACTCGGCGACCAAATGCGCGTTGTAGCCGGGGCGGAAGAACCGCTCGCAGCCTTCGTGGACGTCGTCGACGTGATCGTGCCACCCGATCCCGTCGCCATTGCGGGCCACGGCAGCGATCCTCGGCGAGTCGATCACCGAACCGATGGCGAGTTGGAAGAGCCCCGGAAGAAAGGCCGGGCTCGATGGGTCGGTGAGAGCCACCGCCTGCTCGGGTAGCAGCGCATAGAGCCCCGCGTCGGAGTTGTACTCGACATAGCCTCCGGCAGCCTGTGCATTCAGCCATTCCCGGACATAGCGCTCGGCCGTACCCGTCCGCTCCGCCAACTCGTGGGACGTGAGCGGACCCGCTTCCGCCATCGCGCCATAGAGACCGAGTTTGTCCCCGAGAACAACCAGAGCGGCGTTGAGCGTGGCGCCGACCTCGTCGACCGCCTTGAACACGAATGCCATGAGCTTGTCGCCGTCGACGATCGCAGGCTCGTTGATGATGGTCATGAGATTGCCTCCTGTCAGCTTCATGTTCGATGGTTCCCGTTGAGCGCGCTCCGGTTGCACGAGGAAACCGGTCGCAGCGGTCAGTCGCCCGTGGACGGGTCGATCACCGTCGAGATACGGCTGATCGTGTCAGCCGGGAATCCGCTACACCGGGCGTGTTCCTGCAGAATGTCCTCGTCGGACGCTACGTAGACGCAGTAGATCTTGTCGTCGGTCACGTAGCTGGTCAGCCAGCGCACCTCCGGACCCAGCTCGGCGATGATCTTGTTCGACTTGCGGCTGAGGGCCTGTAGTTCAGCGGTGCTGAGCTGCCCGGCCCCCGGGAGCTCACGCTCGATCATGTACTTGGGCACACGGGCCTCATCCCTGGGACTGTCGCGGATTCCTCATTGGATACCCACAGTATGGTATTATGCATACTATGGGTATGGCTGTCAAGGGAGCGTCGGCACCGGGTACGACGCGAGCTGCACAGGGAGCGGCGACCCGAGCCGCTCTGGTCGCCGCTGCACGCCGGCAATTCGGCGAGCACGGCTTTGCCGCCACTTCGCTGGACGAGATCGTCGCCGAGGCCAACGTGACAAAGGGCGCCCTGTACCACCACTTTCAGGGCAAGGAGGACCTGTTCGCCGCGGTCTACGAGGAAGTCCAGCGCCAGGTCTCCGACCAAGTGGTCGCCGAATTCCTCCGGCCGGACCCGTGGGATGCCCTGGTGCTGGGGTGCGAATTGTGGATCGACGCCAACCTCGACCCGGTCGTTCAGAGGATCGTCATGCGAGACGCCAGAGCGGTGTTGGGCTGGGACCGGGTACGAGACGTCGAGACTCGATACGGATCCGTGCCACTACGGGGAGTGCTGCGCAAAGCCATGCGCCTCAAGAAGATCCGCATCTATCCTCTTCGCCCGCTCGCATTGATGATCATGGGCGCCCTCAACGAAGGGTGCTTGTACGTGGCCGACGCCGACGACCAGGTCGCCGCCCGCAACGAAGTGCGAACCCTGCTCACGGCGCTTCTGGCCGGTGTTGCGACCGACGATTCCGAAGGCGAGGATGCGTGAGCGGCCAGCGGTCCGCTTGCCATCCCATGTAGCCTGTCGCCGAGCCATCGTTGACGGACATGGCTACCACGACGCAAGGCTGACGTTGGCCCTCTTCCTCGATCGGCACGACGCCCCGGGTGCGACCGCTTCGGAAATCGCCGCCGCCCACGAACTCGACCTCTCGGTTCAGGACAGGTACGGCGTCCGGTACGTCACCTACTGGTTCGACGAGGACCAAGGAGCAGTCTTCTGTCTGGCCGAGGGGCCCGACCGCGAGTCGCTCGAGGCGGTTCACCGAGAAGCCCATGGCCTGGTGGCTGACAGGATCATCGAGGTGGACACGGGACCGGTCAGTGCCTTCCTTGGTCCGCTGCCCCAGCACCCCCCGGGTGAGGCCTACGTCGACTCAGCAATCCGCGCGATCGTCTTCACCGACCTGTGCGATTCCACCCAGCAGACCCAAGAGCTCGGCGACGAGCGGTTCATGACGGTCCTTCGCGAACATGACGAGATCGTGCGGAGGGCATTGTCCGCGCAGGGTGGTCACGAGGTGAAGCACACGGGCGACGGCCTTATGGCCTCGTTCACGTCGGTATCGGCCGCTGTCGAGTACGGAATCGCAATCCAGCGTGCGTTGCGACAGCGAAACGAGGGCGATCGGCGTCCCATTCATGTTCGCATCGGTATCAGTGTCGGTGAGCCGATCACCGAGGGCGGGGATCTCTTCGGAGCGACGGTTCAACTGTCGGCTCGACTGTGTGCGATCGCCAGCCGCGGAGGAATCGCCGTTTCGACTGGGGTGCGGGAACTATGTGTGGGCAAGCGGTTCATGTTCAACTCCGTGGGTGCCTTCGACCTCAAGGGATTCCCCGAGCCGGTCCCCGTGTTCGAGGTGGAGATTCCAGCCCCAGACGGCTATCGCATTTCTCTCTCCGGCACCGGTGTGGTCGACGGGGAGCCATCCCTCCCGAGGCGAGACCGACCCCGCCTGTAGGTAGAGGGCGTGCCGGGCCGCCCGTGCTCGTGCATGAGACCACCAAGCCGGTCCGAACTTTGCCGTTGCCTTGCATCGGGCGACGTCGACGCCGACGCGCGCAACCGACACGGACGAGATCCGATCGGGCGAACGGAGCGGCCGCTCGTCATCGGCCGGGTCGCCGTCGAGCCCGCTCGCGTTCCCTGGCGGTAGAAGGCTGTCTTGGGAGAGGAGTTATCCCTCGCGGTGCCACGACCGGGGCGTCCGGTGACCCACCTAACCGGCGGTCTGGGGCAATCAGCCTTCGGTCGGGCTCGGAGCCCTGAGAGACCCGAGCTGCCTCTGAAGATGAACCTTGCAGCTCGACCATTCTGAATCGATCACCGAAAACATGGCAGAGTCTCGCAGCCGCCCATCTTCGCCGGGTGCCCACGATTGTGACCAGTTTCTCAGGACACCCTCGAAGTGCACGCCGATCCTTTCGATTGCCCGGCGGGATCGCTCATTGCGCGCATCGGTTTTCAGATCGACGCGAGCTACTCCCAATCGCTCAAATGCGTGTTCGAGCAGAAGCAGTTTGGCTTCCATGTTGATCCCGCTGCCTTGTGCAGACCCGGCAAGCCACGTGAACCCGATCTCGATGGCATAGAGCCCCGACTGATCCGGCCAGTACCGAGGATCCCAGAAGGCTGTGCAGCCTACGGCGCGGCCGTCGGAAACGCGGATCTGGGTAAACGGGATGAGTCTGCCGGAGCCGGCGCGCTGGAGTTGGGCGTTCACGTAATCCTCGATGTCAAACCCGCGAGGGACCCAGGTGTAACCGTATTGGCTGCGGTCCTCTTCGGCGGAGATTGCGAGATCTGCCGAATGCTCAAGTGAAAGCGGTTCAAGCCGAACAAGGTTGCCGCTAAAACTGATGCCGTCGAGCCTCTCGGGCATGACTCGTCCTCCTCATCGTTCCCGGCATTGGCACCTCGCCACGCGGCAGGTTGCCGGATCGTCTCCGGGCCAGGTCCCTCGGATCCTCTAGATGAATGCAAGGAATGGTACAGCCGAGCGGTGGCTCACCGACCCGCCGATCAGGGACAGGGTAAGTCGTCAGTCCTCCGACAGGTGAGCGTGCTGAAAGTCGGCGAACCAGGTCGCATACCGTTCTGAATCGTCTGATCGGTGCTCTCGGTCCACGTGGTGACCCACTTCGTGGAGAAGTACGTCGTATAGGAAATAGTTCCGGAGACTGACGGAATCGAACCTCAGCTTGGCTCCTCCCTTGCCGTTCGGAGTGATGGTTACCCCAAACTTCGTATAGGCAAGGGCCACATTGGGTTTTGGCATCTTCGATAGGTTCTGATCGAGCATCCGCTCCGGTAGGGCGAAGGGGAAGATTTGGTTGGTGTTGTCAATCCCGTAAGTGAGTCTCTTCAGCGACCGCTGGCGAGTCGTACCTCCGAGCAGAAACACTCCCGTCAATCCGGTGAGGAAGCGTTCGGGGATGGCCCTCAGAACGCTGGCCACATCCTCAACAGACCACGGGCGCACGAACCCCTCTGCCAGGGGCCGATCGAAAAGACCGAGTGGCTCCTCAGGACCTCGTAACACCTGGGTCGCATCTTCCGGGGGAGGGTCTCGACCTCGGACCAGTATGGATCGTGTGCGCTCCAGTTCGTGAAACGCTGATCGGAATAAAGGCCCGAGCGCTGCCCACTTCCTCTTGCGTTACCGGCCATTACGCCAGGCTACGGGAGAACGTGACTCCCTCCCGGCGTTTCGGGGCAGGAGTCGCCTTCAGCCTCTTGTGCCGGAAGAGGCTGGGGGTGACTTGTACCGAGAGTCGCACTAGAACGTGAAGATGCGAGTCCTCTTCAGCGCGGTACCCGCGGTGGGTCACGTCGTCCCGCTATTGGATCTGGCGCAAGCCATGCAGTCGGCTGGTCATGACATTCGTTTCGCGACCAATCCGGAACGCCACCGCCTTGTTGTCGCGGCTGGTCTGACTCCTTTGGACGCAGGAATGAACAGTATCGAGATGCGTGAGGAACGCCTCCGACGCTGGCCAGAGACGGACCGCCAGCCGGCCAGCGAATGGGCAACGCGCATGTGGACCCAGATCATGGCCCCGAGTACTTTGGAGGATCTTCTCCCTATCGTTGCTGAGTGGCAGCCACACGTTCTCGTCCATGACGAAGGTGACTACGCAGCCCCGGTAGCAGCGGCGCAGTCAGGAATCCCTTGGATTACGCATGCCTGGGGGAGCCCATTGCGTCCCACCGGCGAACTGGCAGAGCTGAAGGAACATGTCTCGCCGCTGTGGACTGCTCACGGTCTGAGCGTTCCAGCCTCCGGCGGCCTCTACCTCCATGCCTTGGTGAACCCGTGTCCCCGCTTCTTGCAGAGCGACTCGCCCGGGGTGAGCGTTGAATGGCCCGTGCGTCCTATGACCTTCAGCCAGGAAGCCGAGCCACTGATCACCGACGCGTATGTTGGTTTCGGCACAGTTCCGACCTTCGCCAACGCACTCGCGGAGCTGGCCGCAGCGGTCCGAAGCTGTACCGATCGAGGCATGAGAGTAGTAGTCACCGCTCCCAGTCAGAATCTACGAGAGCAGCTTGCGGCGATCGACCACCGCTTGGTCGAAGCTCGCGAGTTCGTCAATCTCGCTGCGCTGCTTCCTGTCTGCAAGGTCGCCATCACCCACGCCGGAGCAGGAACCGTGCTGGCCTCCCTTGGTGCTGGGGTGCCTCTGGTGCTCATCCCCCGAGGTACACCCAGTCAGATTCGCATGGCGCAGGCGTGCGAGAGTGCCGGTGTGGGCAGGTCCTGCGTTGACGAGTTCGGGATCGAAGAGGCTGTCAGCGACGTGCTCTCAAACCCAGCAATCGCAACACGGTCCAAGTACGCCGCCACCTATCTCGCCGGCATGCCGGCGGCATCCGAAGTTGCTGCAAGGGCCGAAGCGCTTGTCGATGCTTAGCCTCGATCCACCGATGAACGACATGAGTAGTTAGCCGCGCATCCGCGGAAAGTGCCTCCTGCGCTGGGAAAATGGCGATGTTCGAAGTCGCAGTCTCATCCACAACAAGGAGGCACTTTCAGTGAGCCGCAGTATCGCGCGGAATCGACCGCATCGAGGTGACCTTCGACGAGCCCAATCTGGTGGCCAACGCCGGGCTCCTGCTCGTGGCCACACTGGTGGGCCGTCTCGGACTCGAACCCCTGATCAACGCCACTGTCGACATCTCCGGTCCTGTCGGCGGGGCCCTGCCCGGACGCAAGGTGCTGACCCTGGTGCACGCCATGGCGGCCGGTGGCACCCACATCGACCACGCCGACGTGCTGCGCTCCGGGGCGACCGAATCCGTGCTCGGTCACCGGGTCATGGCGCCGTCCACGCTCGGCACGTTCCTCCGGTCGTTCACCTTCGGCCATCTCCGCCAGCTCGACCGCCGTGCTCGGCGAGACCCTGCGCCGGGCGTGGTCCCTCGGGGCGGGCCGGGGTCCGAGCAGCTGGTGATCGATCTCGACTCCACCATCTGTGAGGTGTGCGGCAAGCCCAAGGGCGGAGCCGCCTACGGCTACACCAAGATGCTCGGCTACCACCCGATCCTCGCCACTCGGGCCGACACCGGCGAGGTCCTCCACGCCCGGATGCGCAAGAGGTCCGGCCAACACCCAGCGCGGAGCGAAGCGTTTCGTCGAGGAGCTCGTCGCCCGCGTGCGCCGGGCCGGGGCCACCGGCGAGCTGATCATGCGCTTCGACTCGGGCTTCTGGTCGAACGACACCATGGCCACCCTGGAGCGGCTCGACGTCCGCTACACCATGGCGGTGCGCATGGTCAAGGCCATGACCAGAGCCGTCGCCGCCATCGACGAGTCCGCGTGGACCCCGAATCGAGTACACCGACGACGGCGAGGCCCAGGTCGCCGAGAGCGACTACAAAGGCAGGCGTCTCATCGTGCGTCGCACCCGGCTCGTCGGACGACAAGCCACGCTGTGGCCCGACTGGCGACACTTCGCCTTCGTCACCGATCTGGAGGCGACCGCCATCGAGATCGACGCCTTCCACCGCGCACACGCCATGGTCGAGCTCGCCATCCGCGACCTGAAAGAGGGGCCGGCCTCGAGCACGTCCCCTCGGGGCACTTCTACGCCAACGCGGCGTGGCTCGTCTGCGCCGTGCTCGCCCACAACCTCATCCGCTGGACGGTCCTCCTCGGCACATCACCCAGAGGACCACCTCACCGTAGCCCGCACCGTCCGCACCTGCATCTTTCTGTCCCTGGCCGCCTCGTCAGCCATCTCCGGCACGCCGACGCTGCGAGCGCCACTCGAGTGGCCGTGGGCCACGGTTCAAACAAGCCCTCGACCTTCTGCGCGCCCTTCCGCCCGTCCCCGTGTAGCCATCCGAGCCCCGCGGCCGGCGCACCGCAGACGATCGCATGACGGCGCTGACAACCAACACGAAACACAACTCCTTGGTCTCGCACGCCCACCCCAGACCAAATCATCTCGCCAGGCCCAAGCTCGACCGACTTCGGATTTCCGATTGGGTTCCCCAGCGCCTATCCCCGAGGTGCCGGTAGGTGACACCCCGAAGCGTTCTTTTTCGGCGCCTACCTGGTCCCTTTTTCAAGGAACATTTTGAAATCCCGCCATGGGGTTCAGAGCTGGTCCAGCAGAAGCTGGCCGGCTCTCGTCAGATCAGCTGAGCGCCGCCCCGGGGTGGGCACCTCGTGGGGGGCGTTCGGGTCCATCACCGCAAGCCGATGTGACCGCCTCCGTGGCCGTCCGGTCAGAGAGGCAACGACCGCCCACCGATGGCGCTTCTATCCCGTCGGCGCGAGGCTTGGATGCATGTTCGAGCGGTTCAGTGACTCGGCCAGGCGGGTCTTGGTCATGGCCCAGGACGAGGCCCGCCTGCTGGACCATGGGTTCATCGGTACCGAGCACCTGGTCTTGGGCCTCATGCACGAGCCGGAGACAAGGGAATCGCTCTCCTCGGCAGGGGCCACCCTTGATGGTCTCCGGGACCAGATCGTCAAGACCATCGCCGTGGAGGCACCTGGCGCTCCGGGCTCTCCCCCGTTCACGCCCCGGGCAAAGAAGGTCTTGGAGCTGTCGCTGAGGGAAATGTTGGCCCGTGGGGGAGCAAACATCGAACCGGGTGATCTCCTGCTTGGCGTATTGCGCGAGGGTGAGGGAGTTGGTGTTCAGGCCCTCAAGGTGCTTGGCGTCGATCTCCAACCACTGCGCCAGGGTGTGCTCGATCGCTCGAGTCATCGGCCTTCCGAATCTGCCGTTCGGGTCGAGGTAGCGCAGGAGTGGCAGTCACGGGCGCCTGCTTCGCTCGGCAATATCGCGATGCCGCCCATCGGGATCGGCTTCGGGCACCGATTGGAGGCCTGTGTGCTCTGCGGGCGTGATCTGTGGGAGGTGGACCATTACGTGTCGGACGGACGGGTGACGGTCTGCCAGGTGTGCATCGAAGATGCCTTCCGGGTCATCCAGGATGCTCCAGCCGAGAACCACCGACTCACGTTGCCGCCCCGGGTCTTTGGGGCGGTCCCTCACCCGGACGCACCGTCGGAGATCGCGAGAGCGGTGGCGAGCGTGGTCGGCCCCGGACCGGAGGAGGGCCGGGGTCTCTACCTGGAAGATGCTGATGACCTCAGGTTGGCCATGATGCAGGCGGGCGAGCGGCTCCCAAGTCGACGAGCAAATGGCGTTGTCCGTCGGATCAGGTTCGTCTCGGAGGAATCGGCCTGGGTCGAATTGATCGTGCAACTGGACGATGGACCCGGTGGAGGCTTCCCGTTTCAGGGACCGGCCCGCCGCATCGAGGGCAACTGGAAAGTGACCCGCGAACTGCTCGCCACCATGCTGGCCAGGGTGGGCATCACCATCCCTCCGGCTGGCTGATCCCCCTTCTGAGCCGCTCCCAGCTTCAAATGGGCTCAGGGCCACCGTGGACCCGTCGGCGGAATGCTCCGGTTCGGTGGCCCTCGCTTGCGTAGACGTGACGGGTGTCCGCAACAAGCACCGAGGTTGGCGGCGGATCCATGGACGCCTCGGTAGAGAATCCAAAGGGCGGCACATTCAACGGGAAACCCGCCGATGCGCACGTGGTCTGTCGGCTGCGGTGAGCGCCGTCATATGCGTTTGCCGGTGGCATCAGGCGTAATCGGACCCCGGCAGGTGCGGGCAGGTAACGTCACATGGCGGTACAGAACTGTTGTCTCGGTCGCTCTGTTCGGTGGGATCGTCCTGACTGGTTGCTCGTCTTCTCCCACTCTGAGCGGACCGGGACACATCAAATCCGTCCCAACCACGAAATCGCCAAGGCCAAAGGCGGAAACCATCGACGGCGTGCCGTTGATTCCAATCACCTCAGTCCAACGTGCACATTGTGTCCAGTTTGCGCACCAACGCAAACGATCGATTCCATGTCCTGGGCTCCTGCCCGATCCGATCCCCGTCTCAGCTTCAGCAGCGGGGTCATGCCTCGGAGGACTCGGCGAGGATGGGTGTGGTCCTGCGAGGATTCAGGTAACCAACAGCGTGCTCTTGTTCAACCAGTCCAACTTTCAGGTGCCCCCGGATTACGCAGGTGTCACCCTTCAGCAGTACAACGGGGCAGTCGTGCCCGAGACTTCCATTAGCGGCGGACCGCTCGGACACTTCGTCTTCACCGCCGCTGTGGGAGAACAGGTGTCGAACGTACCGTCGTACTGCGCTCCCCAAGCGGTCGGCGACGTCATCCACGTGCATGGAGCGGTAGCGTCGTTGTATCAGTGCGGGAGTCCGGGAAGCAGTCCAGGAACCTTGCAACTGATCCAAGGACACCAGCTTCTCGCATGGAACGACGCAGGGATCCTGTGCGAAGTGAGCTTTCACGGCTTCAGCCAGGCCAACGTGGATTTGGACGTTGCGGTTGCGGACGCCATCGAGACCATCTCGCCGTGACAAAATGGACGGCGATTGAGCGGCTACACCCTCATCGGACAGGACGGCCAGACCCACCCGTTCTTCCGATTTCACGCCCGATCTTCATCTCCGACCCCGGGCATACGGGCTTCGACAACCCCGTTTGAAGGCACTTCGGATCTGAACGGGGTCCGGTAGTCGGATCCGCGAACGTGTAGCGGGGGTCCACCAGTCTTTGGTTGTTCAACGACCGAAGATGGACGACCCCCGTGGAGACTGACCCTACGCGCGCGCTGGTGTGGATGATTGGACTTCCCGACATCCGATTCCTTGGCGTCGAGGATGGACCAGGTGGTGTGGCGAAGATCCACATGGAGCCGGTTCCCCGATCCGTGGGCTGCCGATCTTGCGGGGTTCCTGCCCAAGTGAAGGACCGCGCCCGGGTCGAGCTCGTAGACCTGTCGCTGCATGGACGTCCCAGCCGGCTGGTGTGGCGGAAGCGCCGGTGGATGTGCCCGGATGGTGACTGTCCGATGGGCAATTGGACCGAAGAGGACGACCGGATCGCCGGGCCACGCCAGCTTCTCACTTCCCGGGCCGCCCGGTGGGCGACGCTCCAGGTCGGCCGCCATGCCCGGAGCGTGAACGAGCTTGCCAACGAGTTCGGGTGCGACTGGCACACCGTGAACGACACCATCGTCTCCTACGGCGAGGCCCTGCTCGACGCAGACGACGATCGGATCGGGGACGTGACCGCCCTCGGACTGGACGAGGTGCTCATGGTCCGGCTCGGCCCCTACCACCGTCAGCACTTCTCGACTCAGATCGTCGATGTCCGAGTCGGACAGCTGCTCGACATCGTCCCTGGTCGGGGCAGTGCCGAGCCGATGGGCTGGCTGGCGAACCAGGGAGAGCCGTTCCGGAGCCGCATCGAGTTCGGCACCCTCGACCTCTCCGGTCCCTATCGCCACGTCTTCGAGGTCATGGTGCCGAAGGCCAGGCCGGTCGCCGATCCCTTCCATGTGTGCAAGCTCGCCAACACCAAGCTCGACGAGTGTCGCCGGCGGATCCAGAACGAGACCCTTGGCCACCGGGGACGGAAGTCCGATCCTCCTACCGGTGCCGACGTCTCTTGACCAGGGCCAAGGAGCCAAACCTCACCGATGCCGACCTTGCTTATACCGACCTCCGAGGGGCAGACCTGTCTCACCCTGATCTCACCGGGGCCGACATGACCGAGGCTTACTTGCAGGGCGCCCGGTTCGATGGTGCGCTGATGCCGGAGCACCGTTGGTGGGGGTAGGCACAGCAGGGCTCGCAATCCTTCGTGAGTCTCCGTGTGTCATAGATCCAATTCATTTAGATAATGAGTTCGCCCTGAGTCATCGAAGCTGAATGTTTGAGGCACGATGCAGAACTCGTTGCCCTCGGGATCGGCCATCACGAGAAAACCACCGTCCTCGTAGCCGCTCAGACGCCTTCCACCGAGCGCCTCAACTCGCGTCTTGATCTCGGCCACATCTGGCCCGGACACGTCAATGTGCACTCTGTTCTTCGTCGCCTTGCTCTCGTCCACGTGCTGGAAGCCGAGGCCGATCCCACCGGGTTCATGTCTCAGCCACACGTACGGTCCCTTGCGTCCCTCAATTGGCCTCTGTAGCAGCACACTCCAGAAGCGGGCTAGACGCTCCGGGCTGGCACAATCCACGAGGATGTCTGTGATCTGCACCGGCGAATCCGTCACGGTTCCGGTATAGACCACTCGCCCGACCCTTGCCTCACGCCCGATCGGAACGCCCACGGGCTGCCATGGCCGAGCCAGCTTATGGTCGTCCGAGCGCCCAGGGATGCTTCGGAGTCCTAAACGCCAAGTTCGCTGCGCTCGACTGTCGATGCCTGCGCCGAACATTGGGAGAGCTACCTGTCTAGGCGGGCTATAGCTCTTGCTTTGTGTCCGTAGCCGGATCTTCTGGTAAATAGTCCTGCCGACTACCAGGAGACTTGCGTCGTCGCCGACCGGCCCGTACCGGCCGCTCCGACCAGGGCGTAATGCGAAGCGAGAGAACGAATGCGCCGATGAGCAGAGCGACTCCCAATACGAGCAACGCAAGCCCTCCATAGTAGCCAGCTGCCGCCGTCTGACAGTTGGGCGCAGCACCGGCGAAGGTTGGAGTGATACCTCCACAGAGGCGGTTGACCTGATCGTTGTAACCCATTAGCCCCGATCGTTCACGCGACCACTTGACCTGGTAGGCGCGTATACGTGTACGTGCCCCTCTGGCAGGGGAAACTGAGAGTGTTCGAATCACTCAGTCCCGACCCAGAAGGGCACCTACCAGATGGAAACTATCAGCACCGTTCCCGTCGTCGTGGAACCCGGTGGCGACCAGGTCGTCGGCCACGTCGGACTCCATGCCCTTGGTGGGTTTGCCGACCGGTTGGGTCTCGGTGATCGGCTCTCTGAGCGCATTCCCATTCCGAGTGAGCGGTCACCTCTGCACGACCGGGGCAAGGTCCTCGTCCAGGCGGCGTTGATGCTGGCGGGAGGGGGCGAGAGCTGTGCGGACATCGAGCACCTGCGTGCCCAGGCCGATCTGTTCGGACACGTTCCATCCGACTCGACGGTGCATCGGACCTTCCACGAGATCACCCCGGAAACACGGGCCGCGATCACCGGTGCGCTGGCAGAAGTGCGCAAGGAGATATGGCGCCGGAGTGCGGCGACCAAGGGCACCACTCCGATCTACCTCGACATCGACGCCTCGCTCATCCAGATCCACTCGGAGAACAAGGAGGAGACCGGCCCCAACTACAAGGGTGGATTCGGCTTCCATCCCCTGTTCTGCTTCGCCGATTGCACAGGCGAGGCGCTCTCGGGCCTGCTCCGTCCGGGAAACGCCGGGGCGAACACGGTGAGCGACCACGTGACGGTGCTCGACGATGCCATCGCCCAGCTGCCGCCCGAGATCGCCGCCGGTCACCGCCCAACTGATGATCTCTCCCTCGTCGAGCGCACGGTCGTGGTGCGTGGCGACTCGGCGGCCTGCTCGCAGCGATTCGTCGGCGCCTGCCGGGCAAGAAACGTCGGGTTCTCCGTGGTCTGTCGCTCCAACGCCCAGATCCACCAGGCGATCTTCGATCTCTTGGGGTTCGAGGACCTCTGGCACCAGGCGGTCCAACAGGACGGGAAGGAGCGCCAAGGCGCGGCCGTCGTGGAGGTCACCGAGCTCGTCGCTCTCGGCGACTGGCCCGAGGGCACCCGGCTGATCCTCCGTCGCGAGCCGCTCCACCCCGGTGTCCAGCACAGCCTCTTTCCCAGTCTCGAGTTCCGCTACTGGGGCTTCTACACCGACCAGGACGGCGACCCTGTCGAGCTCGATCGGATCATGCGAGCCCACGCCCACGTCGAACAGCACATCGGCCGGCTCAAGGATTCTGGCCTCCTGGCCTTCCCCTTCATGAAGATCGAGGCCAACCGCAACTGGATGACCACGGTCATGATGGCTGCCGACCTCGTCCGCTGGTTCCAGCTGCTCTGCCTCGATGGCTACTGGGCAAAGGCGAGACCGAAGGCCCTCCGTTGGGGCTTCTTCCATGCGCCCGGACGCCTCGTCCGCCGTGCCCGACGGCACATCGTCCGCATCCTCGACGGCTGGCCGAGTGCGGACGCCATCGTCGGCGCCTACGCGAAGATCCACGCGCTCTGCTGAGCGAACGAGAACCCTCGCAACCGGAACCGGTGTGACGTCATGCGCCCCGATTGCCTCTCCAGGTCGAAATGCACCACCGAAACTGACGACAATGGCAGACGGCCTGTCTTCGAGTTACTCGAATGGTCTCAGATCGGCTCTTCATGCCTCCGTCTATGGATCGGAGTCATTCTCATGAGTTCTCGTGACGGATCCGGGTTAGGGAGGCGCCACCGGCGATAGCTAGAGCACCGAAGGCCGCCGAGGCGTTCCGGGTGGCTATCTGTCCCATGTCGTTGTCGTCGGCTCGCTTGTCACAATCCTATATTCAAGCAGGCCGGCGTTCCCGCAACGCCCACCGCGGCACCATTCCGCTGCGCATCGCTTTCCAGCTCTCCCCCCTCCAACGTCCCCGCTCCCCGCTCCTCCCTGCGTGCTCTGTCCTCCCCGCTCCCGGCTCCCCGCTCCGCCCTCCGTCCTGCGCGCCGGTTCGGTGCCGCCCTGTGCTGTCCGCCTCCCCTCTCTCCCGCCAGGGAGGACACGAGAGCTGCTGTGTTGTCGCTATTCGAACCCCAGGGTGATGCGAGAGCAGCTCGACGAGCTGATACGCCGTCAGTAACCCGTGCAGAGTTGATGCCCTGCCACTCCCACCGTGCGTGGTCTAATTCGTGAGCATCGCACGGTCCTACACCGCGGCCCCTGCGACCTTTTGGGTGCCATCGTGAAGCCCGTCAGTGTGGGAAACCTTGTTGGCTGACAACGATCGCAGGCGCCTCTGGTTCCGGGATAGCCAGATTCCCGCTCCCAAAGAGATAAGCCCTGTAATGCCCCGCTGGGACAGCGGTCAGGGAACTGCTTCCGCCGCCCTGTGCATTCCTTGCTCTAACTGGATAGCCAACAGTCGTGACCTGCACCGGAAATCGGTTCTTTCCGGGCGAGAGCACGAGGGGCCGAGTTCCACAAGCAGCGGCAAAGGTAGGGGTCTGCACTACAGATTGGTTGGCCAATCCAACTGCCCAGCTCGGCGTGCACTTCTTTGTCAAATTATGGCCCCTTTCGAGTGATTAACGATTAGCAGCGTTCCAGAAATTTGTCTCGCCCACGGCCAGACTCGGGTGCGTCACCGTGAGTTGATCGGTCAGAGTCGGCTCGGCACGAACAAGCCCAAGAACTCGAAGAGTAAGTCCGGCAGACTGTGCTCGGTTGTTGCCAGTAGCGTCCGCCTGTCGTGCCCCGGAACTGCTACAGCACACGCTCAGTATGGCCGTCGGCACAAGAATGAGTGGAGCGATCCTTTTCATGTACCTGCCCCCCAAAGGCAATTAGGTGCCGGTGTTTACATTCATACTGGAACCGAAGTAAAGACTGAACCAGAGAGGAGGGCCTCAATGTCTTCGCCATCGAAGGTATTGTTCGCGGTTCCGACGTTGGTACCGGACACTAGGTTACCGAAAACCGTAGAGGCCCACTCAATGCCGCCACTATCGCCGCCCGTCAGTTCCCAACCTGACGTTTGATCGGCGTAGCCAATGTATTCAACTCCGTTTGCAAACTCAGGACCCGTCATTTTGTAGGTTTGATCGGTGACCTACAGGTTGATGATCCTTCGCCACCCTGCGAGCCCGTCTCATAAATCGTCTCACCAACTCTGAGGTGTAGCTGAGCCCTGAATGGTGGTTCGCTGGGACAACCCGAAGCCAATCCATACATAGTGACTTCCCACCGTTTCGACCATTCCAGTGTCTAAACTGGCAGATTGCTGAGATTGTCCGCCCAAGACGGTCACAATAAAGGGACCCATATCGTTTTGCGAATTAAAGGTACCATTTTCCGTGTTGTACCATTCCGAAGGTGAAACTGGTACCCCGCCGTGCGTGTTGCAATGGCCAGCAGTAAGCATTCCTTGGCCTCCATTGTTCAAGTGTACGCCTGGTCCGGTTGTGCATAGATACCCCGCCTGGAATCCTGTAGGGCACGGAAAGTCGATTCGCCCAGGAATCGAACGCTCCGTATCCTCCTGCCATGGTCTTCTTCGTGATCTACCGCGTATTGCAGAGGGTGCTGCGCACGATCACGGGGCGGTCGAGCGTGGCGGCACTTGAAGTTGAGAACGCGGTCCGGCGCCATGAGCTGAATGTCTTACGGAGAACTGCGGGGCGGCCTCGCCTGCGGCGAATGGACCGTGTGCTGCTCGCGGCCGCGAGCAGGATCCTTCCCAGGGACCGGTGGTCTTCGTTCCTCGTCACGCCCAGACGCTGCTGCGGTGGCATCGCGAACTGGTCCGAAGAAAGTGGACGTTTTGGCGACACAAGACGGTCGGACGCCCTGCGCTCGACCCCAACATTAAGGATCTGATCGTTCGCCTGGGTGGGAGAACCCGAGGTGGGGATGCATTCGCATCCAAGGTGAGTTACGCAAGCTCGGGATCACGGTCGGCGCCACCACCGTGCGTACCATTCTGCGCAGAGCGGGGCTCCCACCCGCACCCCGGCGTGACGGCCCGACATGGACCGAGTTCCTGCGTGCCAAGCCAAGGGCATTGTGGCGATGGACTTCTTCACCGTGGAGACCGCGTGGCTGCGCACGTTGTACGTGCTCTTTGGCATTGAGGTTGGATCCCGCCGCGTTCATGTCCTGGGAGCGACCCGTAATCCCAACTCTGCGTGGGTCGTCCAGCAGGCACGCAACCTCGCCATCGGCGGGTCGCTCGAGGGAGTTCGCTTCTTGATCCGCTACCGGACGCGAGGCTCTCGGGTCCCTTCGATGAGGTCTTGCGATCCGAGGGTGTGCAGGTCATCAAGACGCCAATCCGCTCGCCACGGGCCAATGCGTTTGCCGAGCGGTGGGTACGCACCGCTCGCGAGGAGTGCCTCGACCACCTGCTGGTGGTCGGGCGGCGCCACCTGCTGGCGATCTTGGGCGAGTACGTGCGGCACTACAACGCTCGGCGTCCGCACCGCTCGCTTGAGCTGGCCCCACCAGACGGCCTGGCTACACAGGCCGAGGACGTCCCGGCAGGTATCGAGCGCCGGGACGTCCTCGGCGGGCTGATCCACGACTACTACGCCTTGGCGGCATGAACGAGGCCGCCGGCGACTCCAACCATATCGCCTCGGTGTGACTACATGCTCAATCGCGCCGCCCGATCCTGCGCTACAAGCAGCCCTTCGTCGATTGGATCAATACGGCTGATCCAACCCCGCCTCGCAGACCATCACGTTAGGCGAGGTCAACGAGGAGCACACCGTGTACTTGGTCGAGGTAGAGAGCGAACCGAAGATACCGCTTGGTTTGCCCGGCATCATCCCGCGCTGTTCGAACAAGAGCTAGAGGGTTGGTTCTCGACCCGGCCCTGTGGCCACGGGACCGGTCGCTCAAGATCTTGACGGAGTGGTGCCTGTTTGAGCTCCACTCTGTCGTTTTGGATACCGGTGAATTTCCCCTCGAAGACCACGAACTCGACTCATGAGTATCAGCCGGGCGTCACAGATGCGCGGGTCACAGTTTTTGACCCCTACAGGGACGCCGATTCGGATAAATACACCCCACAGGGTTCTGCCACCACTCGCTGTCGGTTGCGATGAGCAAACCGCCGCCTCGTTGCGGGTAGTTGAGAGGTTTGGCATTACGCTTCCTCTGTGGCTGCCCGTGAAGGGCAGGGCTAGCCTGTCGCCGGTCAGCAGCTGAGGAAGTGGTGACGCCAGGATCGCGGCCGAGATGCGGACCGCCAGAGACGTCCGTGCCATCAGCGGGACCCCTCGGGGCGTGGTCCTCCGAGGCGGCGGTTCTATGCCGCCGGCGAGCGCCTGCACACGTGGGCTGGGGACGCAGGAACACAGTCAGGCCCTCGATCCGGCCATCAGTTCCCGGCTGCTGACCAACCAGCCCGTCGGCGCGGACCGTGGCGCGTGTTCAACGGGGAATGCACCAGTTCGGCCGCGTGATCCGAGAATGCCATCTGTCTACTGTGAGCTGGAAGCTCGGCGGAGCGATCACCCTACGCCTACGCCGACGTGGTCGCGGACCGCCCCGCAGCACATTGACGAACTGCCAGTGGCGACATCGTCGATGGTGGGCGACAATTCAGCCATGGGAATCGCGACGAAACAATGTGGCTGGATGCGACCGCACAAGGCGAACTGGTCAAGACAGGCGAAGTTTCGGCGGTCGAACTCGTCGACGCGGCCATCGAGCGCATCGAAGAGTTGAACCCCTCTCTCAACGCTGTTATCCATCCGCTCTTTGACAAGGCTCATGCGGTCGTTGCCTCCGGACTTCAAGATGGTCCATTCCAGGGCGTACCCTTGGTGCTCAAGGACTTCGGTGCCCGTTCGGCTGGTGACCCCTACCACGAGGGGACGACGTTCCTCCGTGACGTCTCGTGGATGGCCGCCGAGGACGACCACGTGGTGTCACTGTTACGGCGGGCAGGGTTCGTGATCGTGGGTCGGACGAATGTCCCCGAATTGCCTCCACTGCTACCACAGAGCCTGATGCCTACGGCCCGACTCACAACCCGTGGGATCTGGAAAGGTCTCCGGGCGGCTCGAGCGGTGGATCGGCTGCAGCGGTAGCAGCGGGGTTAGTGGCACTCGCCCACGGCACCGACGGCGGGGCTCTATTCGAATCCCAGCCAGCGCCTGCGGGCTGGTGGGACTCAAACCAAGTCGGGGCCGCGTCTCCTGGGGTCCGTCTTTGGGAGAGAGCGGAGGTGGGCTCGCGGCGAACTTCGCATTGACCCGAAGTGTCCGGGACACCGCTGCTCTTCTACACCTACTGGCGGCACCTGGTTTGGGCGATCCTTATCGGCGCCAGAACCGGCTCGACCCTTCAGGGAGATCCGTGAGCCTCGTACCCTGCGCGTCGGGCTGCGGACCGAGGCCCCCGCGATCAGCGGTGGGGCACAGGTCGCTGTCCATCCTGAATGCACCGCGGCAGCCGAATCGACCGCCGCACTAATGGAGACGCTCGGTCATGTGGTCGAACATGGCCATCCCCGTCCCCTCGACGACCAAGACCTCGGCTTGGCCATGGGCACTGTCTGGTTCTCGACCCTGGCCCGGGGCATCGAGTACTGGGAAGCGCGCCTGGGCCGGCCGATCGGCCCCGACGATGTCAACCCCGACAACTGGACCATGTTTGAGATGGGACAAGCGACCTCGGCGACCGCCTACCTTGCTGCTTTGGACCGGATACATGACGCCCGGCTAGGGATGGCCCGCTGGTGGGCAGAGGGATATGACGTCCTACTGACCCCAACGCTCGCCCAACCTCCGCCGTTGCTAGGGGAACTCACACCTGACCCAGCCGCTCCCCTCGCAGCCAGCATTCGCTCTGTCCCCATGGGCACCTTCACGATTCCGTGGAACATGAGCGGTCAGCCCGCGATCTCCGTACCGCTGGGCTGGACCACCGGTGGCCTTCCCGTCGGCATACAACTGGTAGCTGCTTACGGACGAGAGGACGTGCTGTTGGACGTGGCCGCGGAGCTGGAGCTAGTAGAGCCCTGGCTCAGACGCCCCGAGCTCGCGGGTTGAGCCCTGTAGGGTTCACTTACTCGCCCACTGGTTTGACTTCGTAGAGGATCGTCACCGGCCCATAGTCTGGCTGGGGCGGTGCAGGGTCTCCGCTGGTCCGAGGCCGCCGGACTACGCGTCGGTCGAGCCCGATGGGGCGCCAACCTCATTCTCGTGGCACAATTCCAAGCCGGCCGAGCTGGTCCCGCTCATCCGAGATCACGGAGTTCAGGCCAAAGGACGGACCAGCTCGATCTGAGATGAGAGCAGACTTCGACCCGAATGCCTTGCTCCTCGGATTCAAGTGGAAGCCGTTATTGAGCCAAGCACTGAGCCGACAGCTTATCTACAGACGGTTGACCGTCTCACGCCCGCAAGCTCGCCTGACACGAGCCTTGACCGACCACCGGGAGCCTGAGGTTGAGTAGGCACTACCCACGCATGACCTAATGCACGGCCACCTTCGACCCGGACCAGCAAACCCGACATTACCTCGGGTCACCGAGCTTGCACTATGCAGCGCAGCGTAAGGGCGCACCGTAGTTGAATCCATCGATGTCAAGAACTTCCTGGTCAGCACCCGGCCCGAGTTTTCTCACCCTTGGGCGGCGTGGACGGGACTACGGTCGGCTGGTGCCACAACCGCGAGCACAGCGCCCGTACATGCCTGGCTACGGCGTACCGGACGAACCCGGTGGGATGCTGCCGTGGTCGTTCGCAGAACAGCGACTCACCACCTCGCACGACTACTGGCTCGCAACGACCTGGCCTGACTGCCGGCCGCATGTCATGCCGGTCTGGGGTGCCTGGATTGATAACGCTCTTTGGTTCAGCACCGATCAGAACTCGCGTAAGGCCCGCAATATCGCTGCCAATCCGCATTCCGTTGTCACCACCGACAATGCGCTCGAACCAGTCGTTGTCGACGGTCTGGCTCGTCTGGTCACGGATCGCTCTGAGGTCGCCATGTTCACCGACGTCGTGCGCAATAAGTACGCCGCTGAGTGGCTCGAGGATGTGTATACGGTAGACTTCTTCGATTCCAATCTAGGCGGTGGCGGGACATATCTGATCACGCCTGCCTCGGCGTTCGCCCTCAAAGAGAGCGAGTTCACCACCTCTCCGACCCGCTGGAGTTTCTGACCTAGGTGTTCTGCCCTACCAGGAAGCCGGCGGGCTGGCCTCGAGGACCTGAGGGGTCCATTTACTCGTCGGATGGCTTGACCAGGCACATCGAGCTCGATGAGGCTCGCTGCCCGTGGCGCTCTCTTTCCTCTACCGCTTCGTCCGCCGTGTTATCGAGGCGATCCGCATCCACCGGATGGACGAGGTGGCCAAAGACGCCGAGATCCTGGTGCTGCGCCACCAGCTGACTGTGCTAGACGTCAGGCCGCCCGTCCTCGGTTCACCTGGTCGGATAGAGCACTCGTCAGTACCCTTGGTCACCTCGTCCCTCGTGAGCGATGGACATCCTTCCTCGTCACGCCCGACACGATCCTTCGCTGGCATCGTGCCCTCGTACGACGACGATGGACCTACCCCCATCGAAGCCACGGCCGGCCAGCCTTGGCCCAAGAGACGATCGACCTGATCGTTCGCCTGGCACGGGAGAACCCTCGTTGGGGCTACCTGCGAATCGTGGGCGAGCTCAAGAAGCTCGGCGTCATCGTCTCCAAGACGAGCGTCGCAGCCGTTCTTCGCCGCCACCGTCTCCCGCCCGCGCCGCGGCGCTCCGGTCCTACCTGGGGTGAGTTCCTGCGCGTCCAGGCCAGAGGCATCCTGGCCACCGACTTCTTCACGGTCGACACGATCACCTTACGGCGCTTCTACGTGCTCTTCGTGATCGAGATCGACAGGCGGCGGGTGCACCTGCTCGGCGTCACCGCCAACCCCAACGGTCCCTGGGTCACCCAGGTGATCCGCAACTTCGCCTCCGATCTCGAAGACGCGGGCTGCTGCTTCCGATTCCTCATCCGCGACCGGATACCAAGTTCACTGCCGCTTTCGACACAGTACTCGCCTCCATTGGCATCGAGACCATACGAACCCCGATCGCCTCGCCTCGGGCGAACGCATTCGCCGAGCGGTTTGTTCGAACCGTCCGCGAGGACTGCCTGGACCACCTCCTCGTTGTCTCGCAACGCCACCTCGAGGCGGTACTCGCCGAGTACATCCGCCATTACAACGAAGCCAGGCCCCACCGAGGCCTCCAGCTCGACCAGCCACTCCCCCTCCCGGCGACCTCGACCACCAACGACGGCAAGGTCATCCGTCGCGATGTCCTCGGCGGTATCGTCCACGAGTACGAGCGTGCTGCCTGAGAGGCTCCCGCCTTCCTTCTGGCCGTACCTACGATGGGCCACCTCCCACGGTCAACCGCAACCGCCATCCCCAGTGTCTCGGTCGGGGTGCAAGGCCAGCGATACCCTCCTCACCAGAGCAGGCCGTTCGCGACGCCGTGCGATCCGTTGTCTACGACGGGCTACGTCGGATATTTGGACCCTTCACGTCTCCACGGCACACCCCCCATGTCGCCCGCCGGACATCGCCGAGCAGCGTTGACGCTGCGAAGAAGCTGGGGTCGTCACCCCAGTCAAGAACGCTGCGCGGGCTGTCGTACTGGTCCAGATACTTTCGGAGCAGCGGGTTGCGGGCAGTCTCCCGCTCAGTACGATCCCGATCGAAGCGACGTGGCGCCGAGTGCCTGTAGACGCACATATAGGCCCGCATCGCTGGTCGAGCCTACGGCGGACCAAGGAGCTGGGACGGGATCGACGGTGTTGTAACGGACGGATGGTCCCTAAGGCAGGCGCCTCATCGCGTCTAGCCGCACCATATATTTGCAGCAGTTCCTCCGGCGCGTCCTGACTCCAGGTCGTGTTGTCGAGCCCGACCCCCAGACTCGCCGAAAGGACGGATTAGCCCGGATCCGTCACGAGAACTCATGAGAATGACTCCGATCCATAGACGGAGGCATGAAGAGCCGATCTGAGACCATTCGAGTAACTCGAAGACAGGCCGTCTGCCATTGTCGTCAGTTTCGGTGGTGCATTTCGACCTGGAGAGGCAATCGGGGCGCATGACGTCACACCGGTTCCGGTTGCGAGGGTTCTCGTTCGCTCAGCAGAGCGCGTGGATCTTCGCGTAGGCGCCGACGATGGCGTCCGCACTCGGCCAGCCGTCGAGGATGCGGACGATGTGCCGTCGGGCACGGCGGACGAGGCGTCCGGGCGCATGGAAGAAGCCCCAACGGAGGGCCTTCGGTCTCGCCTTTGCCCAGTAGCCATCGAGGCAGAGCAGCTGGAACCAGCGGACGAGGTCGGCAGCCATCATGACCGTGGTCATCCAGTTGCGGTTGGCCTCGATCTTCATGAAGGGGAAGGCCAGGAGGCCAGAATCCTTGAGCCGGCCGATGTGCTGTTCGACGTGGGCGTGGGCTCGCATGATCCGATCGAGCTCGACAGGGTCGCCGTCCTGGTCGGTGTAGAAGCCCCAGTAGCGGAACTCGAGACTGGGAAAGAGGCTGTGCTGGACACCGGGGTGGAGCGGCTCGCGACGGAGGATCAGCCGGGTGCCCTCGGGCCAGTCGCCGAGAGCGACGAGCTCGGTGACCTCCACGACGGCCGCGCCTTGGCGCTCCTTCCCGTCCTGTTGGACCGCCTGGTGCCAGAGGTCCTCGAACCCCAAGAGATCGAAGATCGCCTGGTGGATCTGGGCGTTGGAGCGACAGACCACGGAGAACCCGACGTTTCTTGCCCGGCAGGCGCCGACGAATCGCTGCGAGCAGGCCGCCGAGTCGCCACGCACCACGACCGTGCGCTCGACGAGGGAGAGATCATCAGTTGGGCGGTGACCGGCGGCGATCTCGGGCGGCAGCTGGGCGATGGCATCGTCGAGCACCGTCACGTGGTCGCTCACCGTGTTCGCCCCGGCGTTTCCCGGACGGAGCAGGCCCGAGAGCGCCTCGCCTGTGCAATCGGCGAAGCAGAACAGGGGATGGAAGCCGAATCCACCCTTGTAGTTGGGGCCGGTCTCCTCCTTGTTCTCCGAGTGGATCTGGATGAGCGAGGCGTCGATGTCGAGGTAGATCGGAGTGGTGCCCTTGGTCGCCGCACTCCGGCGCCATATCTCCTTGCGCACTTCTGCCAGCGCACCGGTGATCGCGGCCCGTGTTTCCGGGGTGATCTCGTGGAAGGTCCGATGCACCGTCGAGTCGGATGGAACGTGTCCGAACAGATCGGCCTGGGCACGCAGGTGCTCGATGTCCGCACAGCTCTCGCCCCCTCCCGCCAGCATCAACGCCGCCTGGACGAGGACCTTGCCCCGGTCGTGCAGAGGTGACCGCTCACTCGGAATGGGAATGCGCTCAGAGAGCCGATCACCGAGACCCAACCGGTCGGCAAACCCACCAAGGGCATGGAGTCCGACGTGGCCGACGACCTGGTCGCCACCGGGTTCCACGACGACGGGAACGGTGCTGATAGTTTCCATCTGGTAGGTGCCCTTCTGGGTCGGGACTGAGTGATTCGAACACTCTCAGTTTCCCCTGCCAGAGGGGCACGTACGCGTATACGCGCCTACCAGGTCAAGTGGTCGCGTGAACGATCGGGGTTAGCCCGTTGAGCATCACGCGCAAAATGTGAGGGTCGACGGCCGCTCGCCGAAAAACCGCAGAAAAATGTGGTACGGATGTGGTACATCCGAGATCAGCGACCTAGAACACAGCCCGATTTCGACCGCTAACGACTGCCGATGACCTGCACCTTCGGCTGGAGCGGACGACGGGACTCGAACCCGCGACCCTCACCTTGGCAATATTCAGAGACTCAACTCCCCCACCTGCGACTTCGCGAATTCATGCAGCATGATCGGCTTTTTCGGCTGACCGCAGCAGACCGCTATCGCCCGTAGTTGTCAATGGCGCGTGCGTTTTTTGTGCGACGCGAACGTCGGAATCCCGTACCACGTGCACCACATCACAGTCCGAGATTCCGCTCCACCGAGCTCATCTTGATGGCCAACCGCACAGGAGGGGCTGTAGACGCAACGCGTACGAACCCGAAGTGCTCGTAGAACGAGGCCGCTCGTTCGTCGAGCGCGTCGACCACAATCGCTCTGGCCGCAGCGAGAGCATTCGCCGCGAGCGCACGGCTCATGGCGTCCCACAGCAGTTCTCCTCCCATGCCTCTCCCTTGCGCTTCCCGATCCACGCCGAGACGGACCACCAGAACGACGGGGACTATTCGCGGCCCACCGCGCGCCACCGTCGACGGCAACTCTTCTTCCTGAACCCTCCCCATAGCCAAGCTGTAGTAGCCGAGCACTCGATGGCCGCCCTCATGGAACACGAAGGTCCGGGCAGTGTTCATCCGGTCGGCATGCGCTGCGTGATCTCGAAGCCAGTCGTCCAGGTATTCGTGGCCACTATCGAACCTGCTGAGATCATGGACCTCGGAGAGGCGTTCCGAGGTCCACTCAGTCACCGCTGGACGACCCGTCGTTCTTGACGGGCCAACTTGGCCAGGGCGGGAATCTCTTCGGCTGGCGTGTCCAGCCAGCTGTAGAAGGAGGCAAAGACCTCGGGAGGCAGGACGAGCGTCGACTGATCCGCCATGACCCGTTCTGCAGCCTCGTTGGCGGCGTCGAGCACGAACGCGCTCACCGACTTACGGGTGGCCGACGCCGCCAGCCGGATCCGCTCCGCTTCTTCGGGATCGGCTCGGAGCTCAAGCCTGGCGGTACGTGTGGGTGTCATCAGGATCCTTTGATATGTGTACGGTGTTTGTACGGCAGTATATCCCCAGGCAGGCGTCGGCGGAAGCCGGGCCCGTATCCGAGCCTGGCGAGGAGCCGTGAAAGCAACCGGGCATTCTCCCTGGTGGGACGCCGACTCGGATAAATACACCCCACAGGTCACTCGGACCTCGGCCTCGCACTGCTGACGCACCCGGACAGTTTGCGCTGTCCCGAACGGCATCACTTATGCCACGGCCTCAGCGGGTTGTGGTCCGCACGAAATGGGACACTATGACCCGCCCATCAGCATGACTGAGCTTCTCGTCGAGGGCTGGCTGCCCACGAAAGTTCACTATTCCCGCGACATCATGGCAACAGCCTCGCGTTCGAGGTCTACGTAAGGTTCACCACTAACGTCGATCGCCACACGGTTGATTGTCCCGCCTGTAAATGCGTGGGGATGCGGTCCCGGGTAGTCGTCGGTTACGGGCTCCGAGCTGTCGCGTCCAATGCAGAGACCTTCTCCGCCAATGGCAAACTTCCCGGGCTGGGTCCGGATGCGGCCCTCACCCACCCTGGTTTCGCCTTGGAAGAGCGAAAGGGTCCCGGTGGCCACACCCGGTGGGTCCTCACCGTCCTTGTCGAATGCGGCGGACAAGATGAGATTCTTGCCACTGGGCACCTCGACGGTTGCCACGACGCTCTGGATGGCCATGCCGACGAAGTTGTACACGTAGTGGAGCCGGTTGTCCTTGATGTAGAGCGCGTGACCGCCAAACCGTGCCCCGTGGGCAAACAGAACGCCGCTCGCGCCCGGGGCGGGAATGTCCACGAGGGCGCCGATGGCATACGAACGGTTACGGATATTTACCGCCTGGGATTCGGGTACTTCGGCCCCGCCCGGGTAGTACACGTAGCGATTGCGGGCGGGGGTCAGTACCGGGCGAGGAGTAAGGAGGATCTCGAGCGCCGAACGGTCGTCCAACGGGAACGCTCCGTTGGCACCAGCTTCGGCGTGCCAAAGGTTGATCATCTCCTGAAGACGCTCCGGTTCCTGCGAGGCGAGGTCGTGGACTTCGGAGCGATCGACATCCGTGCGATGCCGCCCAGGAGGGTTCTGCCACCGCTCGCTGTCGGTTGCGATGAGCAAACCGCCGCCTCGTTGCGGGTAGTTGAGAGGTTTGGCATTACGTCTTCCTCTGTGGCTGCCCGTGAAGGGCAGGGCTAGCCTGTCGCCGGTCAGCAGCTGAGGAAGTGGTGACGCCAGGATCGCGGCCGAGATGCGGACCGCCAGAGACGTCCGTGCCATCAGCGGGACCCCTCGGGGCGTGGTCCTCCGAGGCGGCGGTTCTATGCCGCCGGCGAGCGCCTGCACACGTGGGCTGGGGACGCAGGAACACAGTCAGGCCCTCGATCCGGCCATCAGTTCCCGCGCTGCTGACCAACCAGCCCGTCGGCGCGGACCGTGGCGCGTGTTCAACGGGGAATGCACCAGTTCGGCCGCGCGATCCGAGAATGCCATCTGTCTACTGTGAGCTGGAAGCTCAGCGGAGCGATCACCCTACGCCTACGCCGACGTGGTCGCGGACCGCCCCGCAGCACATTGACGAACTGCCAGTGGCGACATCGTCGATGGTGGGCGACAATTCAGCCATGGGAATACGCGACGAAACAATGTGGCTGGATGCGACCGCACAAGGCGAACTGGTCAAGACAGGCGAAGTTTCGGCGGTCGAACTCGTCGACGCGGCCATCGAGCGCATCGAAGAGTTGAACCCCTCTCTCAACGCTGTTATCCATCCACTCTTTGACAAGGCTCATGCGGTCGTTGCCTCCGGACTTCAAGATGGTCCATTCCAGGGCGTACCCTTGGTGCTCAAGGACTTCGGTGCCCGTTCGGCTGGTGACCCCTACCACGAGGGGACGACGTTCCTCCGCGACGTAGCGTGGATGGCCGCCGAGGACGACCACGTGGTGTCACTGTTACGGCGGGCAGGGTTCGTGATCGTGGGTCGGACGAATGTCCCCGAACTTGCCTCCACTGCTACCACAGAGCCTGATGCCTACGGCCCGACTCACAACCCGTGGGATCTGGAAAGGTCTCCGGGCGGCTCGAGCGGTGGATCGGCTGCAGCGGTAGCAGCGGGGTTAGTGGCACTCGCCCACGGCACCGACGGCGGGGGCTCTATTCGAATCCCAGCCAGCGCCTGCGGGCTGGTGGGGCTCAAACCAAGTCGGGGCCGCGTCTCCTGGGGTCCGTCTTTGGGAGAGAGCGGAGGTGGGCTCGCGGCGAACTTCGCATTGACCCGAAGTGTCCGGGACACCGCTGCTCTCCTAGACCTACTGGCGGCACCTGGTTTGGGCGATCCTTATGCGGCGCCAGAACCGGCTCGACCCTTCAGGGAGATCCGTGAGCCTCGTACCCTGCCGCGTCGGGCTGCGGACCGAGGCCCCCGCGATCAGCGGTGGGGCACAGGTCGCTGTCCATCCTGAATGCACCGCGGCAGCCGAATCGACCGCCGTACTAATGGAGACGCTCGGTCATGTGGTCGAACATGGCCATCCCCGTCCCCTCGACGACGAAGACCTCGGCTTGGCCATGGGCACTGTCTGGTTCTCGACCCTGGCCCGGGGCATCGAGTACTGGGAAGCGCGCCTGGGCCGGCCGATCGGCCCCGACGATGTCAACCCCGACAACTGGACCATGTTTGAGATGGGACAAGCGACCTCGGCGACCGCCTACCTTGCTGCTTTGGATCGGATACATGACGCCCGGCTAGGGATGGCCCGCTGGTGGGCAGAGGGATATGACGTCCTACTGACCCCAACGCTCGCCCAACCTCCGCCGTTGCTGGGGGAACTCACACCTGACCCAGCCGCTCCCCTCGCAGCCAGCATTCGCTCTGTCCCCATGGGCACCTTCACGATTCCGTGGAACATGAGCGGTCAGCCCGCGATCTCCCTACCGCTGGGCTGGACCACTGGTGGCCTTCCCGTCGGCATACAACTGGTAGCTGCTTACGGACGAGAGGACGTGCTGTTGGACGTGGCCGCGCAGCTGGAGCTAGTAGAGCCCTGGCTCAGACGCCCCGAGCTCGCGGGTTGAGCCCTGTAGGGTTCACTTACTCGCCCACTGGTTTGACTTCGTAGAGGATCGTCACCGGCCCATAGTCTGGCTGGGGCGGTGCAGGGTCTCCGCTGGTCCGAGGCCGCCGGACTACGCGTCGGTCGAGCCCGATGGGGCGCCAACCTCATTCTCGTGGCACAATTCCAAGCCGGCCGAGCTGGTCCAGCTCATCCGAGATCACGGAGTTCAGGCCAAAGGACGGACCAGCTCGATCTGAGATGAGAGCAGACTTCGACCCGAATGCCTTGCTCCTCGGATTCAAGTGGAAGCCGTTATTGAGCCAAGCACTGAGCCGACAGCTTATCTACAGACGGTTGACCGTCTCACGCCCGCAAGCTCGCCTGACACGAGCCTTGACCGACCACCGGGAGCCTGAGGTTGAGTAGGCACTACCCACGCATGACCTAATGCACGGCCACCTTCGACCCGGACCAGCAAACCCGACATTACCTCGGGTCACCGAGCTTGCACTATGCAGCCGCCCAGGGGCGGGGGCTGGCGCAGCGTAAGGGCGCACCGTAGTTGAATCCATCGATGTCAAGAACTTCCTGGTCAGCACCCGGCCCGAGTTTTCTCACCCTTGGGCGGCGTGGACGGGACTACGGTCGGCTGGTGCCACAACCGCGAGCACAGCGCCCGTACATGCCTGGCTACGGCGTACCGGACGAACCCGGTGGGATGCTGCCGTGGTCGTTCGCAGAACAGCGACTCACCACCTCGCACGACTACTGGCTCGCAACGACCTGGCCTGACTGCCGGCCGCATGTCATGCCGGTCTGGGGTGCCTGGATTGATAACGCTCTTTGGTTCAGCACCGATCAGAACTCGCGTAAGGCCCGCAATATCGCTGCCAATCCGCATTCCGTTGTCACCACCGACAATGCGCTCGAACCAGTCGTTGTCGACGGTCTGGCTCGTCTGGTCACGGATCGCTCTGAGGTCGCCATGTTCACCGACGTCGTGCGCAATAAGTACGCCGCTGAGTGGCTCGAGGATGTGTATACGGTAGACTTCTTCGATTCCAATCTAGGCGGTGGCGGGACATATCTGATCACGCCTGCCTCGGCGTTCGCCCTCAAAGAGAGCGAGTTCACCACCTCTCCGACCCGCTGGAGTTTCTGACCTAGGTGTTCTGCCCTACCAGGAAGCCGGGCGGGCTGGCCTCGAGGACCTGAGGGGTCCATTTACTCGTCGGATGGCTTGACCATGCACATCGAGCTCGATGAGGCTCGCTGCCCGTGGCGCTCTCTTTCCTCTACCGCTTCGTCCGCCGTGTAATCGAGGCGATCCGCATCCACCGGATGGACGCGGTGGCCAAAGACGCCGAGATCCTGGTGCTGCGCCACCAGCTGACTGTGCTCAGACGTCAGGCCGCCCGTCCTCGGTTCACCTGGTCGGATAGAGCACTCGTCAGTACCCTTGGTCACCTCGTTGCCCGCGATTTTTGAATCTCCCCACCCTCGATCACTGAAATTCCCCACCCTGACCCGGTGAGCTGAACCATCCACCCGCGGGGTTGGGCACCCTTCGATGCTGACGAGCGACCAAGCCAGCCAGCTCGAAGGGAGACCCGCTCCGCATGCTCACACATGGGGAAGACGTGGAAGCACATGCATTGAGGAGCAGGGGCTGGACGATCTCGGCGATCGCCCGCCACCTCGGCCGGGACCGCAAGACCGTCCGGGGCTACATCAGTGGGACGACCGTCCCCGGCGTCCGGTTCAGGTCGGCTCCTGACCCGCTCGAGCCGTTCACCAAGTACCTGGCGGCTCGATTCGTCGACGACCCGCACGTCTGGGCCTCGGCCCTCTATGACGAAGTCGGACGCCTCGGCTATCCGCTGAGCTACCCGAGCTTCGTCCGCCAGATCCGGGCAGCGGGGCTGCGACCGCATTGCGAAGCCTACTCCGGGGTCAAGGGCCGCGACACCATCGAGATCGACCACCCTGCGGGCGAGGAGATCCAGTGGGACTGGTTCGAGCGGCGCAACGCTCCCTGGGGAGGGACCGCGTACGTGCTGCTGGGCACGCTGTCGCACTCGGGCAAGGTCCGCGGTGTGCTGGCCGAGAAGATGGACCAGGCCCACCTCATCGAGGCCATGGACGAGGTGCTGCGGCGACTGGGCGGGACGGCCCGGGTGTGGCGGACCGATCGTCTGGTCACGGTGATCGTGCTGGGAACCCGTGACGTCCAGGCCTCCTTCGCTCCGGTGGCCAAGCACTATGGGGCCGTCGTCGAGCCCTGTCCGCCGAGACGCGGCAATCGCAAGGGTTCCGTCGAGTCCTCGGTGCGCTTCACATCGGGTCGGTGGTGGCGCACCATGGGAGCGACCAACCCCGAAGACGCCCAACGGTCTCTGGACATCTTTTGCGCCACGACGGGCGACGCGCGTGAACGCCGTGGACCCAATGGAGAACGGACGACGGTCGGTGCACTGGCCGACACCGAGCCGCTGCTCGCCCTTCCGGCGGCCCCGTTCCCGGCCACCACCGAGGTCGAACGGATCGTGGCCGACAACGCCAGCGTCGCCTTCTTGGGGCACCGCTACTCGGTGCCGCCGGGACTGGCTGGCACGGCACTGCTCGTCCGGCATCGTTTGTCGTCTCCGACGATCGAGGTCGTGGCTCCCTCGGGAGCGATTCTGGTCACCCACCGCCTGGCCCCCGCAGGATCGGGCGCTCTGGTGCGCAGTGTCGAGCACAAAGAGGCCCTCGAGGCCGCCGTGCTCAGCGCCTTCACGACGGCTCGTCCGTGTGACAAGAAGGCGAATCGTCCGCCGGGCAAACAGGCGCTCGAAGAGGCCGCCCGCCTCCTCGGGCCCATCGGGCATGAGCCCGTCGTCGACCTCTCCGTCTATGGCGAGATCGCGGAGGGACGATGAGCGAGTCCTCGACCTATCAACAGATCCGCAGCCACCTCGCCTACCTGCGCCTCGGTGCCGCCGCCGAAGCGCTGCCAGGCGAGCTCGACCATGCCCGCAAGGAGAAGCTCGGACACTCGGACTTCTTGGCCCGCCTGCTCGAGGTCGAGGTGACCGCCACCGAGATCCGCCGGCGGGCCGGACTGGAGCGCTTCGCCTGCCTGCCGTCCCCGTGGACCCTCGACGACTTCGACTTCTCGGCCCAGCCCTCGGTCGACAAGAAGCTGGTGACCGAGCTCGGGACGCTGCGGTTCTTGGAAGAGGCCACCAACGTGCTGCTGATCGGGCCACCCGGGGTCGGCAAGACCATGCTGGCCGTCGGCCTAGCCCGGGCCTCGATCAACGCCGGCTATCGGACCTACTACACGACGGCCGCCGATCTGGCCGCCCGTTGTCACCGCGCCGCCCTCGAGGGCCGGTGGGCCACCACCATGCGCTTCTTCGCCGGACCGAGACTCTTGATCATCGACGAGGTGGGCTACTTGCCGCTGCAGGCCGAGGCGGCCGCTGCGCTGTTCCAGGTCATCACCCAGCGCTATTTGAAGAGCTCCATCGTCATGACGACCAACCTCGGGGTCAGCTCGTGGGGAAGATCTTCGACGACCCGATGGTGGCCGCCGCCATGCTCGACCGTCTCTTGCACCGCAGCGTCGTGTTCAACATCGATGGCGAGAGCTACCGGATGCGCTCGCATCGGGCCCGCACCGAAGGCATCCGAAAGGGGGTGTCCAAGATCAAGGAGTAGCCTCAGATCACACAACTCACCGGGTCAATCAACTTGGGGAATTTCGATGATCGCCCCTGGGGAGTTTCGGAAATCGGCGGCATCGTCCCTCGTGAGCGATGGACATCCTTCCTCGTCACGCCCGACACGATCCTTCGCTGGCATCGTGCCCTCGTACGACGACGATGGACCTACCCCCATCGAAGCCACGGCCGGCCAGCCTTGGCCCAAGAGACGATCGACCTGATCGTTCGCCTGGCACGGGAGAACCCTCGTTGGGGCTACCTGCGAATCGTGGGCGAGCTCAAGAAGCTCGGCGTCATCGTCTCCAAGACGAGCGTCGCAGCCGTTCTTCGCCGCCACCGTCTCCCGCCCGCGCCGCGGCGCTCCGGTCCTACCTGGGGTGAGTTTCTGCGCGTCCAGGCCAGAGGCATCCTGGCCACCGACTTCTTCACGGTCGACACGATCACCTTACGGCGCTTCTACGTGCTCTTCGTGATCGAGATCGACAGGCGGCGGGTGCACCTGCTCGGCGTCACCGCCAACCCCAACGGTCCCTGGGTCACCCAGGTGATCCGCAACTTCGCCTCCGATCTCGAAGACGCGGGCTGCTGCTTCCGATTCCTCACCCGCGACCGGGATACCAAGTTCACTGCCGCTTTCGACACCGTACTCGCCTCCATTGGCATCGAGACCATACGAACCCCGATCGCCTCGCCTCGGACGAACGCATTCGCCGAGCGGATTGTTCGAACCGTCCGCGAGGACTGCCTGGACCACCTCCTCGTTGTCTCGCAACGCCATCTCGAGGCGGTACTCGCCGAGTACATCCGCCATTACAACGAAGCCAGGCCCCACCGCGGCCTCCAGCTCGACCAGCCACTCCCCCACCCGGCGACCTCGACCACCAATGACGGCAAGGTCATCCGTCGCGATGTCCTCGGCGGTATCGTCCACGAGTACGAGCTTGCTGCCTGAGAGGCTCCCGCCTTTCTTCTGGTCGTACCTACGATGGGCCACCTCCCACGGTCAACCGCAACCGCCATCCCCAGTGTCTCGGTCGGGGTGCAAGGCCAGCGATACCCTCCTCACCAGAGCAGGTCGTTCGCGACGCCGTGCGATCCGTTGTCTACGACGGGCTACGTCGGATATTTGGACCCTTCAGGTACGGATGTGGTAAATCCGAGTTTTCGCGCTCCAACAGCGTCTGATTTCGGCCCCGCGCATCCCCTGTGACCTGCGATTTCGCCGAGAGCGGACGACGGGACTCGAACCCGCGACCCTCACCTTGGCAATGTTCAGAGACTCAACTCCCCCGACCTGCTTCTTTTCGAATTGGCGCAGCGTTATCGGCGTCTTCGTCTGACCGCAGCAGTCCGCTATCGACCGTAGCTATCAACTGTGCGTGCGTTTTTCGTGGTACACGAACCGCAAATTCTTGTACCACGTGTACCACAGGACGACCCGAGTAATCGATTCTGCCATGGCACCGTACGCCCTTCGAATGGCGTGATCACCACCTGACGATTGCGTCGAATCGGGCCGCGCCCTCGGACGACGTCGACGTCAGAACACCGGACCGCCCAGCGTCTCCATCGGATCGGCGGTCTCGTAGGAGCGTCGCCCGAGGTCAGCCACCGCCATGGCCACGTTCAGGCGCCCAACTGTCTGAGGCTCGCGGCAATAGACGTACGCTGTGGCGCAAGCGTCGTCGACGCGTTCCACGGGACCGAAGGTGAACGTATCGGCGATGGGCCACCCTTCACCGGCGAGCCGTCTGCTGTCCTCGATTTCTGCCATCTCGGCCTCGTGGCCGGGGGAAAACAGTACGGCCCCGATTTGCTGCACCGTCACCTTCACGTCGGTCGCGTCTATGATCGGATCAGAGAGGTGCCACCGGTACATCCCGACGAAATCCGGCTGCGAAAGCGGGCCGATTGCATCACGGGCGTCGGACATCGAGGGTCCACCCCCCCGTAGGGGGCGGCGTGGCGCCCCCTACCCCAGGCGCTCCCGACGTAGTCCTCGAGCCCAGTGCCGCAGATTGTGGGGTGCGACGTGTCGCCATCGAGGAACACCTTCACCTCCCCTTCTCCGTTCAGATGCCCTCGTCGAGGATCCGACTGCCAAGGCTGCATCCGAGATACCGCCCCGGCCCGGCCAACCCTTCGGTGATGACGAGATTCGAACCCATCCGCGTCGGATCTCCCGGAGGAACGAGACGTCGAGATACCCACTAATGGAAGGCAAGTTGGTTCCAGGGTGTAGTCGACCTGGTAGTACAGAACGGTCGGTGCGCCCGATCCGTTCTCGAGCTCGGCACGAACGTGGTGAGCGAAGGGCGGCGAGGGCCGACGCGAAGGGAGCGGTCCGGACGTGAGGTAGGCAGAAAAACCAGAACCGGCACCGAGATACTCGGCTCGTCGGAACCGTCGTAGAGCACCTCCATCCAGATCGCTCGCAGCCGCTCCGGTGGAGCGGGAAGAACGGTTATCCAGAGGTGACGGATCACTCCAGGACCCTCGATGTCAGCGAGCACCACCCGCTCTCCTGCTCCGATCACTCGGTTGGGGGCACCCTTACGGCCACTAGCGGTGGTACCTCCCGCCCCTCGCGCTCCCGTCGGGTTCTCGAAGGTGATGGCACGCGACTCGAGGGACGAGTCAATGAACGATCGATCCATGATATTTGTCATCATCGCATTCTGGCCTCGCACAGCCGCGTTGTCGCCGCAAAGTCTCGGAGCAACCTCATCCTGGTGACCGTATGGCAGATGAAGCACTCAAGGGGCAAGCTCTATGCCGAACGGACCGACCTCTCCCTCGACTCAGTTGGGTGTTCCAGATCTGCCACAACTGTCCTCCCGCGTCGGTAGGGTTGGCCGATGGCCCGATTGCTGGTGGTGCATCACACGCCGTCACCGGCCATGCACGCCATGCTCTTGGAAGCGATTGCGGGGGCCAACGACCCCGCAATCGGAGGGGTCGATGTCGTGCCCCGTCCGGCGCTGACCGCCACAGCGGTGGACGTCCTAGAAGCGGACGGATATCTACTTGGGACGCCGGTCAATCTGGGGTACATCTCGGGTGCACTCAAGCACTTCTTCGATCAGATCTATTATCCGTGCCTAGACGCCACGAAGGGTCGGCCCTTCGGCGCATACCTGCACGGGGATAACGACGCCACCGGAGCGGTGCGGGCCATCGACGTAATTACTACCGGGCTGGGCTGGCGGCGCGCGCAGCGGTACGTGACCGGCACCGGTCAAGTTGACCGTTCCGTCCTGACCGCCTGCTACGAGCTGGGAGCGTCGCTCGCTGCCGGCTTTGACCTCGAGGATTGACGCAAGACACCGACTTTGAAGCCCTGGCAGATCGGGAGTTGGATGAGGAACCTATGGGTTCACAATGTCGATTTCGCCGATGAAGAGGAAGGCCGCTCGTGCGGTGGCGAAGGACCGATGAGTCTGGAGATGCTTCGTCCCTGACCACAGGACGGGATGACGTTTTCGGCACCCACTAGGTGTAAGACGCTTCCTGGGTCGCTTTACGAGGCTCACTTCTTGAACAGATCTTCAACGCGGTCAATGCGGCTCGTTCGCGTGTGCGCGTCCAGCCAATCGTTGTAACGAGGCAATCGTCGTTCGTCCGGGACGTGTTGACGCCCGTTCGGGCCGTTCGTCCGAGCTCCGCAACGCCGGCAGACCGCCATCCGCCCGTTTGTCTCGGGAGCATGGTGCTCGTCGAGCCGAGCGCCTACCTGCGATACTTCGGGTGAGACCATGATGCTCCCCTCGCCCGGCGCCCCTAAGGCTAACGCTGAGCCAGAAGGACCGCAGCAAGCTCAAGTTGAGCGAGTTGGTCCTTCGATGCACCTTACTTGGCACCACCCACCGCCCGGTCCCCTAGGTCCGAAATCCACGCGTACCGTTCGAACAATGGAACGCACGGCAGAGAAGGAGCCCTGCATCCAGGCTCGGGCTTCGCTCGCCGACAGGATGCCTTACGACGCTCAGGGTCATAGCGAATAGCCGGGATACAGTGTGGAGCACAGTCAACCGAGGGAAGGCTCCTCCGAGAACTGCCCAACGCCGCTGTGCGGCAGGCAAGCCATCCTGATCGGAGGGTTCCCCGTGCGACTCATTCGCAGCTGACAGAGGGCCGATGTGACATCGAGCCGTCGCGTTGCCCGAACGGGAGCGGCCGGGAAAACTGTGTGCATGCCCAATCCCTCGCCGTGGTCCGAAGATGCCGACGCGCTCACCGAGGCGCTGAGCCTCACGACGCCCCCGATAGCCATCACCTTCTCCCGGGGTGCTCCCGACGGCGTTTCGCCGTTCGACGCTCCGATGCCGGAACCAACTCCCGATGGGCGAACCGGTCGGGTTCCGGCGGGGTGCGTGTTCTGGACCAAAGCACTCGACCGGACGTTCGCCACCGTCGCCGCCGACCACGGCAACTGCAGTGTCGGAAGCCTGACCCATGGGTTCGCCACCCTCGACGAGGTCGCCGGCCACTCGGATATGGCGGCCCTGGTGGAGTCGGGCTGGGTGACCATGGACATGATTCCCGACATCCCAGTCATCGCCGACCGGCCCGAGGTCGTGACCTACGGCCCCCTGACAGAAACACCCGTGGATCCGGACGTCGTCATGATCCGGGTCAACGCCAAGCAGCTCATGGTGTTGCGTGACGCGCTTCCTGGCCTTCGCATCGACGGCAAGCCCCAGTGCCACATTGTTGCGGTAGCCAAGCAAGAGGGCGAAGTGGCCGTGAGCGTGGGCTGCACGCTCAGTCGCGCTCGCACCGCCATGTCCAAGACCGACATGACGTGTGCCATCCCGGCAAACCGCCTACACGACGTGGTCCGCCAAGTTCAGGCGACCGCGGCGACCGACGCCATCGTGGCGTCCTACGCGGCGGAGGACGCCCGCCGATTCATTGCTCAGTAGGGCGTGCTGCCTGGCCGCTTGTGAGGGCCTACTTCTTGGCCGCTTCGTAATAGGGATTGGTGCCGGCCGCGTGGTCGGTGACGTCGATGACCCGAGTGATCTCGGTGACCGACTCGCGGAGGGCGACTTCGATCCCTTGGCTCAAGGTCACCGCCGCCATGCCGCAACCCGCGCAGCCGCCGCTCAAGCGGAGATAGGCGGCGTCACCCTCCACCGCGACAAGATCGGCCCGACCGCCGTGCACCGCAATACTCGGGTTGATCTGTTGCTCGAGGACCTGGATGACCCGCTGCGCGACGTCTCCGCTGAGGTCCACCGGTGGCCCGGCCATCCCCGGGCTGGCGCCGGCAGGGCGCGGTGGCTGGTTGGGGTTCTGAATGACCATCCCGTCCTGGTCTGCATCACGGTTGACGTCGAGGACCGACCCCCGCATTTTGGCGATGCTGTCGGCCGGAACCACCAGCAGGAGCCCACCACGATCGTCGGACCAGTCATCGGGTCCGGCGTCGCCAACCGCCTGGAAGTACATGTCGTAGGTGTAGGCGTTTCCGCTCGCGCCGGTGACCTCGACCCATAGGGCCAGCGACTCCTCACCGTCTTCCCTGGACCGCAGTTCCAGCAGCATCTCCAGCGCCGCGTCGGCAACATGCAGGACGGCCACGCTGTTGGAATCGATGTCGGTCATGGCGTCTCGTCTCGGCCTTGGTGGGTCGCGACCATCATAGGGGGGTGCCCCGGATCCTCTTGCTGCTGCCCACTGCCACCTACCGGGCCTCGGACTTCGTTGCCGCTGCCGCTGGCCTGGGGGTCGACGTCGTGGTCGGGTCCGAACATCGTCAGGCCTTGTCCGGCTCCATGGGTGACCGCGCCGTGGTGGTGCCGCTGGCCGACGTCGACGCCGCGGTGAGTGCCATCGTGGCCTTGCATCGCCGGAGCCCACTCGATGCCGTTCTGGCCGTCGACGACCAAGGTGTGGTGGTCGCATCTGCCGCGGCCACGCGCCTTGGACTCCGCCACAATCCGCCCGACGCGGTCGCCTCCACCCGGGACAAGGCGATCATGCGGGAGCGCCTGGGGACCGCCTCCTTACCCCAGCCCGCCTACCGAATCGTTTCCCTCGGGGCCGACGTCGCCTCGGCTGCGGCGGAGATCGGGTATCCGTGCGTGGTCAAGCCTGTCTCGCGGTCGGCCAGCCAAGGGGTCATCCGTGTCGATGACGCCATCGAGGCCGAGGCGGCGGCCGCCCGCATTCGCGCCATGACCGCGAGCTCTCCCGAACCCCTGCTCGTCGAGTCCTTCGTGCCGGGAGACGAGGTCGCCGTCGAGGGTCTGCTCACGGGGGGACGTCTGGAGGTGCTGGCCGTATTCGACAAGCCCGATCCCCTGGACGGCCCCTTCTTCGAAGAGACCATCTACGTCACGCCGTCACGCCAGCCCCCGGCGGTCCTCACCGAGATCGAGTCCACTACGGCTCGGGCGGCCACGGCACTCGGTCTGCGGGAAGGACCCGTCCATGCCGAGCTGCGCATCGGCCCGGGTGGCGCCGTCATCATTCTCGAACTTGCCGCCCGGTCCATCGGTGGCTTGTGCGCGCGGGCGCTCAGGTTCGGAGCGGGGGTCAGCCTCGAAGAGGTGATCATCCGGCACGCGCTCGGCATGGGGCTCGATGGCCTCACCCGGGAGTCGCAGGCATCGGGCGTGATGATGCTCCCGATCCGCTCGGCGGGGGTACTCGACCAAGTGTCGGGACAGGAGCGCGCCCTCGCCATCGACGGAGTGGTCGGTCTCGACATCAGTATTCCGTCGGGGCGGCCGGTGGTTCCACTGCCCGAAGGCGACCGCTACCTGGGGTTCATCTTCGCCCGTGGACCGACACCGCAGGCGGTCGAAACGGCTCTCCGACGGGCAGAGGCATGTCTCGACGTGCGCCTCCGCTGAGCAAGCCTGAGGGCCAAGGCCGGGCCGATAGGGTCGAGGTAGTGCGAGTGTTGCTGCTCTCCACCTACGAGCTGGGCCACCAGCCACTGCACGCTGCCAAGGCCACCAGCGCTCTGCTCGCGGCTGGTCACGAGGTTCGCTGCGTTGATGTCGCCCTCGACGCGCTCGACGCAGACGATGTCGACTGGGCCGACCGTGTGGCGTTCTCCGTGCCGATGCACACCGCCATGCGCCTGGCATTGCGGGTCGCCGAAACGATACGGGCCCGGCGACCCGAACTTCCGCTGTGCTTCTATGGCCTCTATGCCCCGGTGAGCCGGGATCTGACTGTCAGATCGGCCGTCGATGCCGTCATCGCCGGCGAGTATGAGACGGGGCTGGTGGCGTGGGCAGACGGCGAGGACCCGGGCCCGACGATTCAGCTGGCCCGAGTCGAGGCGACAGTTCCCGCCCGGTCACCTGTTGCCACCCCTGGACCGGTACACGAGGCTCGCGGTCGGCGGGGAGGAGCGCCTGGTCGGATCCGTCGAGGCCAGTCGAGGTTGCTCGCACCGGTGCCGGCATTGTCCGGTGCCGGTCGTGTACGGCGGCCGCGTGCGCCCGGTGGACGTGGCTGCGGTCGTGGCCGATATCGACCAGCTGGTGGAAGCAGGTGCCCGCCACGTGTCCTTCGCCGACCCGGACTTCCTCAACGCCCCGCTTCACGCTCGTCGAGTCCTGGCGGCCATGCACGAGCGTCATCCGAGCCTGACCTTCGACTGCACGACCAAGGTGGAGCACATCCTGCGCCACGCTGGCGTTCTACCCGAGCTGGCAGAAGCCGGCTGCGCATTCATCGTTTCGGCCTTCGAGTCGACCAACGACACGATCCTCGGCTACCTCGACAAGGGTCATTCCGTAGCTGATGCCTCCAGAGCCATCGTGGCGCTTCGCGAGCACGGGATCGAAGTACGCCCGTCGTGGTTACCGTTCACCCCGTGGACCACTCTCGACGACCTGATCGATCTGATCGACTTCGTCGTGGCCCACGATCTCGTGGCCAACGTGGACCCGGTGCAATACACGGTGCGCCTGTTATTGCCCGAAGGTTCGCTGCTCCTCGGCAATGCCGCCATGGAACCCCACCTCGGTCACTACGACGTGGAGCACTTGGGTTGGACCTGGAGCCATCCTGATCCCATGATCGATCGGCTGCAACAGGAGTTGGTCGCGCTGGTCGAGGGACGGCTGGGACAAGGAGCGTCCGCAACGTTCGGAGCGATCGACGCCCTCATTCGGTCCCGGGCCACCGACCGCATCGCTCCCCCCTCCCCCGGGTCTGTCTCGAAGGGAGCCGCCGGGGAGCGGGCCCACCTCACTGAGCCATGGTTCTGCTGCAGTGAACCCACTGAGGCGCAGTTGATGCCATTGGCACCGCTAGGCTGAATGGGCGGAATACGGATTGTTCAGGGGAGTCTGACTGAGTCCTGTGATGCCACCAAGGAGAACGCTTCACCATGAAGGTCTGGATCGATCAGGATCTGTGCACCGGAGACGGGTTGTGCGAGGAGATCGCGCCGGCCGTCTTTACGCTGCTCGACGATGGCCTCGCCTACGTGAAGGAGAGCGACCAGGTTCGAAGCGAACCGGGCGGTGCCGCGGGCATGGCGCTTGTGCCTGAGGAGCTCGAGGAGGCTGTCACCGAAGCGGCCGAGGAGTGCCCCGGGGAGTGCATCTTCATCGAGCAGGGCTAAACGCCCCCGCCGTCTCGGCACACTGGAGCGAGCGCCACCTCTTTCGGCCACGTGTGCCGAGGTATTGGAAGCTTGGATCGGGATCTTCTGGACCCTGCAACTCCGGCGGGCTGGAATGAGCCACTGCCCTGTTCACGCCTACGAACTGTGAAAGGTCACCCCCTACTTATCGTGCCTCTGGGGTCCGGGCCAGCTTCGCCCGCGCCAGGTCCTCCACTCGACGGACGAACTGCGGACTGCGGCGAAAGCGCGCCCCAATCTCGGCGTAGCTAGCACCAGCCTCCCTCCAGGCGAGAATCCGCCGTTCCAACGGCCGGAGCACCTGCTGATTAGTCGAAGAACTCGGCTCAGGATGGGGCCGCGAGCCGAGGGCCAGGATCTGAGACACACTCCGTCGGCTGCGCCGGAATCTCCAGGCCACCTCGGCCGGGTCAACACCAGCCGCTACGAGCCGGCGCATCCGCCGCTCAATCGGCCGCAAGTGTGCATCGCTGGTTACAACCTCGGGTTCCACCACAACTCCACGATATCTCGGACGTGAAGGGTGCCACCTCGTGGTCGACCGTGTGGGGTGCCAGAAACCGGTCGGCTCTGTGAGCAGGACGTCCCTGTCGCACCGATGGCGCCGTTGAGAGGGTCGGCTATCGTTCCCCGACTCGACCGTCTCGGGGAGGCTGTGGGCTTGACTCTGTCCATCTTCTACGCTGTGGCTCGGCGCGTCCTGTTGCTAGTGCGCGTCCTGTTGCTCGTGGTGCTCCGTTTCCGCTCCGAGGGATCGAAGGACCTCGAGTTGGTGGTACTCCGCCACGAGTTGTCCATCCTCCGCCGCCAGCTCGCCCGGCCGCAGCTCCGCGACGCCGATCGGGTGTTCCTCTCGGCGGCTTCAAGGCTCTTGCCGCGCCGGCGGTGGCAGGCCTTCTTCGTGACCCCCGAGACGCTGTTGCGCTGGCATCGCCGGCTGGTGGCCAAGAGGTGGACCTACCCGAGGCGCGGTCCGGGTCGTCCACCCATCGCACCCGCCACCCGGGCCCTCATCGTGCGTTTGGCCAGGGAGAACCTCCGCTGGGGCTACCTGCGCATCCAAGGCGACCTCAAGGCCCTCTGCGTCCGAGTATCGGCCACCACCATCCGGCGAGTGCTCGCAGCGGAGGGTCTGGGACCCGCCGGGACCCGAGGGGGGACGAGCTGGAAGACGTTCCTTTCGAGCCAGGCGCATGCGATCCTGGCGACAGACTTCTTCACCGTGGACACCGTGTTGTTCCGCCGCCTCTACGTGCTGTTCTTCATCGAGCTCGACACGAGACGGGCGCACCTGGCGGGAATCACCGCCAAGCCAACCGGGCCATGGGTGACCCAACAGGCCCGCAACCTCTTCCTTGGAGCCGGTGACGTCCTGTCGGCACGAAAATTCCTCATTCGAGATCGGGTCACGAAGTTCACCGGGCCCTTCGACGAGGTGTTCGGCTCTGAGGGCGTAGAAGTCATCAAGACGCCGGTACGAGCGCCCCAGGCGAACGCCAACGCCGAGCGCCCTAGTTGGGACGCTGCGCCGAGAGTGCCTGGACTGGACGCTAGTGCTCGGACGGCGACACCTGGAGTCGATCCTGACCGAGTACGTGGCCCACTACAATCTCCATCGGCCCCACCGCTCTCTCGCTCCCGTGGCGCCAACCAGCACGACCGACCCGCCAGTGCTTCCTCCGGTGTCTCCTAATCATGTTCGACGAACCGATCGCCTCGGCGGCCTCGTTCACGAGTACCAGCGGGTCGCTTCCTGACTCCGCCGACGCCGGGGCGCCGGCCCTACGATCGGCAGGGTGATTCTTCGGTGCACCAAGAAACTGCTCGTCGTGATCCGCCCAGCATCAACTGGCCACCGAGAATCCTGATGGCAACGACTGGTACGGGAACCTCCTCGTCCTCGACCGGCGCAAGTGTCTCCTGCTCACCCACGCCGACACTTTGTTCACGATTTTCGAGCCAGATGTCCGGGCGCCCAACCCGCGCTCGACGCACGACCTCGTCGCCGGGCTGATCAAGCGGGAGCTGCTCGCTGAGACGCTTCCCGTTCGCACCTTCGGCGATCTTGGAACCGAGGAATTGTTGATCGCCAAGACTGCGGATCGAAGCGTGCTCGGCTGCATGAACGACATGGCCTACCTCTGCAAAGACGCCGTCGCTCGTGACGGAAGCCTGGCCAGCACGGGCGTTTCATCGCTCAACCGCCACCTCCGTCGAAACATCAACAGCGCCCGGGACTACCAACGGCCAATCGACCTCGTCTTGGAGCGGATCGCCCGATAACCAGGGTCGCTTGCAGCGAAGGCTCGGCCGATCCGAGTATTGGCACCCCACAGGGTGTTCGGCAGCGTGGGCGAGCTCACCAAGGCCCTTCGGCTCTGGACGAAGCATTGGAACGACGACCCGAAGCCCTTCATCTGGACCAAGGCAGCGGACGAGATCGTGGAGAAGGTCCGGCGAGGACGGGCTGCACTCCACCAGGTCAAAACGGCGACGCGTCACTAGGGCCGCATTTCGACGTAGCTGCGTTGGATCGGGCTTGTCGATCGGGTCTGGTGGCAAGTACCCGGCTGGAGATCCCAAAAAACCCTCTTGTCGGGTCTGTTATCACCATGCCAAGACCGTCGAGTGATCATTATCCACCTTGACTCTTGGATGAAGAATGAAATGCTCAGATTGAGTCCTACTCCCACTCATTCGCCGGGGTCAGGTTCTATGGGCGCCACGACAAGTGGGTGCGGATGTTCGGCCTCCGTTCCTGCGCTGCCATAGGGCCGCGTGATGATCTCAAGAAGATGGTCGTTGGGGTCTGGGAAGTAGACGCCGCGCCCGTCATCCCAGTGGTTGATAGCGCTTGGATCACTTCGATACGGGTCCGACCAGTACGGCAGGTGCCGATCGCGAATCCGGTCGAAGATCTGATCGAATTCTTCTTCGCTCACCAAGAACGCATAATGCAGAGGGGCCACCTCGCCCTCAGTGTCGATGAAGTCCAACGTAGTGTCGTCGCTCACCTTCAAGACGGCGAAGGGACCAAAACTGACCGGTGACCCGATACCGAGGACTTCCGCAAAGAAGAGCGAGGTGGCTTCCTTATCGGACGCGGCCACAATGTGGTGGTTCAGAACTGCCATGGGCGCTCCTTCCAATCTTCATATACCCGGATAGTCAGTTTCAGCTTCGGGGCCTGGTGATATGGCGCGTTCTGCAGGGCACTGCCGCGCCGAACCCGTCGGGATAGGCAGTCGCCCACCGACGCAAGAGGCACTGAGTCACATCGCTCGTCCGTCACTTCCTCTCTGGCCGCCAGTTCGAGGGCCTCGCTGCCGTTTGCCTACCAGCCCGATTTAACTGGCGTGTCCCGGATGCCAATAACACCACACACTCTCGTTGACTCTCATGTTTGGCAAACAGCTTTCATCAGATGTCATCGGCCCGCAGGATCCATATCCCTTGATTCTTGTCCGTCAGATATATGAAGCCGCGCCGGTCGACAAGCACGTCCTCACTCTGCACGACCAGATCAGACGGAGGTTGTGGGCCGAATCGTTTGACCGGATCTGGCGGCAAGAACCATGCCACCTCTGTAGGAAGTCTCGGCTCGCCGACATCGAAAATGCGGAGGCCAGCGTTGAAATAGCTCAGGTAGATGTGGTCGTCGGGGGGAGCGACATCTGGGTTGTGGAAGAGCTGATGCTGGTTGTGAGGACCGCTCCAGCCAGGTCGATCACAGAAGTCCGCGTATGGCGCACCCTCAGGTGGGCTGGGCCGAGGCAGCACCGAGATGAGGGAGAGATGCTCGGGGTCGTGTATGTCGATGACCGAGACATGATCGGCGCCTTCGCAGCAGTGCTCCGCTGCGCCCTCCGAGTTGACATAGGCCACGCCGCGCTCAGGATGGGGAACGACGCTGTGCACGCCGAACTCGTTGCGGAACGGCGGGCTGAAGGACAATTCTCCGACCTTGCGAGGTGATGTGACGTCACCGATGTCCAAGACGATGACGCCGGCCGACCCGTAGGGCAGGTAGACGAGATCGCCCACTGGCACCGGCGGCCCGTGCAGGGATACGCCGGGCTCTTGAGGGGTCTCGCCGCCAGCGACGTGCTGGCCGGGCACCCACCATCTCCCCACTTCTACCGGACGTGACGGATTCGAAATGTCGATGATCACGTAGATGTTGCGGGAAAAGCCAGCCATATTGGCCGCCAGATGAACGTATTGACCGCCGCTGTAGCCGTTGCGGTGGGTGCCTGTTCCCCCCGTGTGGAACTGCCCCAGCGCTCGAGGTGCCGTGGGTTCCTCCAACGACCAGATGACCACGCCTTCGTCGAAGGAGCCGTTCGGGTCGCCTCCAAACCCAGGCAGGATCTTTTCCAACGCGGTCACCATTACCGAGTCAGCCAGATCCACCTGGAGGGTGCCGGTGTTCGGAGGACCCTCGATGAAACAGATCACGCTGGGTCGCGAGGTGACGGTGACATCGACGACGGACCACCCGGAATGCCAGAAATGGCCGAGATACAGATACCACCGGTCGCCCGCCTGCTTGATCGAAAGCTTGAAACCTGGCCGGCCGTCGAGGTCGCAATATCCCACCGGCACCACGCCGTCGGCGAGCCAGCCTGGAGGGAGTGAATCGACGTCACTTAGCAGGTTCATTCGTCAGGTTCTACCCCGGACGAAGCGCTCGCAACGCCGGCAGCTGGTCGTCAACAGCGTGGTGAAACGGGAGGGGCGAGCAAAGCGCCCGGGACCAGGAGAAGACCCCTCTCAAGCTCTCGGACGAATAAACGGCGTTTCACCCGGCGTCAGGCCGCCCCACGACTCAAATTGATCATCACCCCGTGAGGGACGGAATCGTGGTGACTGCTGACGGCCACACGGTTTCCGCAAAATGAAACCTCTCGAACCGCCCTTCAGCATCGCCGTGAGGACTGGCCAGCGGTATCTGCCGAAGGCTGCTCTGTTGTGGGCACGAGCGGGTTGATCCTGATCAGCATCTGCCACGAGTTCCTGACGGCGACTCTCAGCCAATTTCTGGAGGATATACGGATGCATGAGAACCTCCTTGCCCTCAGGTTGCTGATGTGTCAACAAATCCCGCTATTCTGCCGCTATGACAACGGTCCGCTGGCTCAGTCCGATCGAACACAAAGCCTGGCTCGGGTATCGCCGGATGCGGTCTTTGCTCGATCTGCAGATCGCCCGCGAGCTTGAGTCCACTCGGGCATGTCCGAACCTGACTACGACGTTTTGACGGCGCTTTCCGACTACAAGACGCACTGCAGCCGGGCTACCGAACTTGCGGCCCGTTTGCAGTGGTCTACCAGCCGTCTCGCCCACCATGTTCGACGGATGCAACAACGCGGCCTCGTTTCTCGCGAGGGCTGCGATCACGATGGATGCGGAGCCACCGTCGTCTTGACCGAAAGAGGCTGGAGCGTGCTGCAAGGTGCCGCTCCACTTCACGTTGAATCTGTCCGGCCACCCTTCATCGACTTACTCACCCCGAAGGAAATAGAAACACTGGCCCAGATCACACGAAAGTCAGCGATCATCTGGCCTCAGGTGATGACGAGGGATAGGGTCGAGTGGTGGTCCGAAACCCGTTCGCCGTCGAGGACGTGCCCGAACCGGATGGCGACGACGTCGCCACCTTTGCTGCCTCGGTGCGCCTGACTGGATCGGCCAGCGATCCGAACGCAGCTAGCTGGGCCGACATACAGAGTGTAGATCGCTCATCGATTGAAGGAAGTTGGTCAAGCCGATGGAACGGCGAGGGGCTCGACTGGCAGATTGGCCACGGCGAGGTACGGCTCGATGAGAACGGAGCTCGAATATTCATCCTGTTTGACTGGGACAACGGTGTGAAGCAAGGATTGATCGAGGCCCATCGTGATGGTGCCGACAGGCTAATCGGCAGGTACTTGAATCTCGGCGCGCCCAAGATCACGCGCCCATGGGTGGGGCTCATCGTCGACACCGCACGAATCGACGGCGAGCATTTGGGCGGGCGCATAGACTTCCGCCGGTGACCGCTGCCCTGGGCTTGAACACGACCCTGGTCGGAGGCCCCAGAGCCGGTTTCGCCCGAGGTCCGTTTTGGTCGTGTCCCGGTCACCACGCAACGGGACCAAGGCGATCGATAAAGATCCCCGTGGGCCCGTCGGCATCGAGCGTCGCGAGTTTCACGATCGAGTCAGTGCCCTCGGTGACGGTCAGCTCGCCGGTGTGGTTATTCATGTCTGTGGCGGCAAATTTGCGATTCGCTATTTCTCCGGGGGTGGCGACATTGAATTTGATGTCTGGGAGCGCCTGAGCATACCGGAGGGTGACCATGTTCAGTGCCGCTTTCGACGAGCTGTAGGCGAGCTCGTGGATACTGGAAAAGGGCTGCTCTGGGTCGGTCACGACCGTGAAGGAACCGCCACCGCTGGATATCATCACCACCCGCGGATGGTCGGCTGCCTGCAGCAAGGGTAGGAACGCGTGCGTGACCCTGATCGGCCCGTACACGTTGGTGTCGTAAACGGGATGAATTTCGTCAACCGTCGCGTCGGCAGGTGGAATACCCTTTCCAGGCGCACCGGCGTTGTTGATCAAGACGTCCAGCCGGTCGGTGTGCTCCCGAACGAGCCGCGCCGCTTCGGTCACCGACTCATCGGAGGTCACATCCAGCGGGACCATGACCACGTTCGCGCCACCGCCAGTCAGCTTGTCGGCAGCTGCCCGTCCCCGGCCTTCATCACGCGAGCCGAGAAAGACTGTCCAACCCAGTTCCCCGAGCCGTCGGGCCGCCTCAAAGCCAAGTCCTTTGTTGCCTCCGGTGACCAACACCGACGTCTGTTCCGTGTTCGTCATGCTATTTCCTTTCATGCTCGCTCTCTACATCGGTTCGGTTGCCGAGACGGCTTTCGACTTCTTCCGGCCGTCGCGTTCCGACTTCGAGATCCATGCCCGAAGGTGGTCATTGGCTCGTGGGGGAGGACGCTCGCCTGGTGTTTTGATTTGCTCTAGTTTCGTATCGGTTCTCACTGTGCTCTCTTTCGTGCTGGTGCGCGCGGCGCGCCGAGCCAGGAAGGTCCTGCGGTACTGCAAAGGCGCGAGCCCCAGGGGACCCACCCACATCGCCCGTTGGGGCTAGCGCTGGGCTATCCGCTTGACGACCGGCCCATAGACGAAATCCTTCGACGAATCGATCATGTCCATGGGGAACCCAGGGTCGATCGCACTCGCCTCGTCGAGCCGCCGCAGCGCATCTTCGGGGAGAGCCAGGTTGGCCGCGGCGAGGTTGTCGACGAGCTGGTCGACCCGCCGCGCTCCGAGAAGGGGGTGCACGGCCCGGTTGTGCGCCGTCGTCCATGCCAGGGCGACTTGGGAGGAGGAGACGCCGAGCTGATCGGCCACGGCGTCGACCTCGCGAGCGATCCGCAGATCATTCTCGCCAACGTCTATCCCGACCTGGGCGATGCGCGTCGGCCCGGTGTTGTCTGAGCGGGTGAATTTTCCCGACAGCACTCCAGCGGCCAGTGGCGACCATGCGGCCACGGACAGGCCGAAAGCTTCGGCCATAGGCAGCAGTTCGCGCTCGATGTCGCGCTGGATGAGGCTGTAGCGGACCTGCAGTCCGACGAAGGGGGTCCACCCGTGCCAATCGGCCAGGGTGTTCGCGCGGGAAATGACCCAGGCCGGAGTGTCGGAGATGCCGACGTAGAGCACCTTGCCAGCACGAACGACATCGTCGAGGGCTCGCATGGTCTCCTCGATCGGGGTAAGCGGGTCCCAAATGTGCACCCACAGCAAGTCGACGTAGTCGGTGCGCAGACGTGTCAGGCTCTCCTCGAGGGAGCGGACCAGGCTCTTGCGATGATTACCCGACGCGTTGGGGTCGGTCCCGTCCACGGTCACGGTGTACTTGGTCATCACGACGAACCGGTCACGCTCGGGGCCGAGAAGCTCTCCAACGAGCCGTTCGCTCTCGCCCTCAGTGTATTTGTTGGCGGTATCGATGACGTTGCCGCCGGCCTCGGCATACGCCTCGAAGATCTTGCGGCTCTCCTCGGGTGACGCTCCCCATCCCCAGCTCGTCCCAAAGGTCATCGTGCCGAGGAACAGGTCGGAAACCCGCAGACCGCTCCGGCCAAAGGTTCGGATTCTCACTGCTGCGCCTCCTTCTTCGAAGGTCGTCCTAGGTGTGATTCCCGCAAAGCTTGGAATCCACCCAGAACATGGTACAATGGCGGAGGAATTTTGTCAATCAAATGTCTCCGCGAAACTACACCATGAGCAAACGTGCCGCCACGGTCGAGCAGACCCGCGAGCGGATCGTCGCCGCGACCGTCGAGGCGCACCGCGAACTCGGCATCCAAGCGACCAGCTGGGAGGAGATCGCGCGTCGTGCCGGTGTCGGTATCGGTACCGTTTACCGCCACTTCCGCTCACTCGAGGACCTACTGCCGGCGTGCGGGCAGATCGTCGAGCAGATAATGGCGTTGCCCACGGCCGACGAGATCCATCTTGCGTTCGAGCAGACCTCGTCGATCCGCAGCCGAACGGCGAAGCTTGTTTTCCTCGTTTTCGATCTCTACGAGCGTGCCGGCCCGTTCATCCACAACATCGACGCCGAACGTGAGCAGCTTCCACAATTGGAGCCTTGGCACCGCACAATCAACAGCACACTTGATGCATTGCTCGAACAAGCACTCCGTCCGCTTGAACCGAATCGCGCACAGCTTCAGGCGACGCGAGCGCTTCTCGACTTGCGAACCTGGCAGGCGTTTACACAGCGCAACCTTTCCAATAACGAGATCACGGCCATCGTCTCCGGGCTGATTGACGCCTTGCTCGAGTGACTATCAAGGGGCCGTTACCGATTGACTCGCTCGGAGTATCTCAAGGCGATAGCCAAGCCCGCTCGTTGATCGTCCGGGGCGGCCGTCCTCAGAGGAGCTGGCGTGGGCGAATGGACCTTTGGCATGATCGCCGGAGAGACGTACGCTTCGAAACGGAGCTTCATACAAGGGCGGGAGGTGAATCAGCCACGGCCCTGGTGCAGGTGAAGCCGCAGGTCCAATCGAGAGCGGTGTACTCGTCCGGACGTCGGTAGACGGTCTGCCCGGTGATCCATCCGGTGACAATGATTTGTTATCGGGATCGCAGACGGTAACGGAACTCGCCAGCCACCTCTTGCCGGCGCCCGCAGCCAGCGCAGGCTCGAATCGGCGGATCTCACAGACGGGGACTCCCGGCCGATGACAACCTTTCGGTGTTCGTCAAGAGGAGCAGTTGTGCTGAGGCATATGTCACCTACCTGCGACAGTCGTGACGGCATCGACCACTCCATCGGCCCACTCCCCGTCGAGTGGGCCAATATCGAAGATCAACCGGTACCAGAGTGATCCGAACACTAGGTCGAGCATTGCCGCGGCCCGCTTGCGAGTAAGTTCACCTCGACTCACGGCGCCGTTGAACACAGTTGACAGCGCGGCGCGGCGATGGGCGAGAAACTGGTCGCGGACCATCGCGGCGAAGGTTGCATCGTTGGCCGCTCCGGCGGCGAGCACGCGAAGCAACTGACCTGTTGGTTGATCGATCGCTCGTGAGGTCGCATGCATGAAGCGTCGAAGATCGATCTGCAAGGAACCTGTGTCGGCTACGGGGATCACTTGGTCGCCGTAACTCGCGAGGGCTTCGAGGACCACCTCACTTTTGGATCGCCACCAGCGGTAGAGCGTGTCTTTGCTCACCTGCGATCGTTTCGCGATGGCCTCCATCGTGATGCCGTCGGGACCCTGCTCTGCTGCAAGCGCGAGGGTGGCGTCCAGAACCGCCCGACGGGCGCCTTGGCTGCGCGGCCGCCCTGGTCCGCGTGGGACTTCCATCCTCGGAAGATTACCGTACGTGGCGTCTGGGTATTATCTCAAGGAGACCGAATCGGGAGGTGTCACCATGCAAACAATTCAAGGCCGAAGGACGACGATCATCGGCGGAACCGGTGGCATCGGACAGGCGACTGCCGCACTTTTGGCCGCACGAGGGGCCCAGGTGACCATCGGCGGACGTGACCGGGCCCGACTCTCCAACACCGCGCTATCGCTGCCAAACGGGACTAGAGCCATTCAGGTCGACGCCACCGAGCCAGAGTCACTGGGTCGCTTCTACTCCGAAGTTGGCCCCATTGACGACCTAGTCGTCACGGTGACTCGCCGTGGCGGCGCTGGGCCGGCCAACGCCCTAGCCGAGCAGGATCTCATCGACGCGTTTGCCGGCAAGTCGGTCGCCCAACTTCGTTCCGTTGCCATGTCGTTGCCAACCCTCGCAGAGGATGGATCGGTGACTTTGGTGAGTGCGGGGTCGGCCCAGGCTGCACTGCCCGGAACAGCTGCACTTGCCGCCGTGAATGGTGCGATCGAGGCAGCCGTTCCGGTGCTCGCTCGCGAACTCGCTCCGCGTCGGATAAACGCTGTCTCACCGGGTGTGATCGAGACCACTTGGTGGGAGGACCTCCCCGAGCCAGATCGGCGAACGACGTTTTTACAATTCGCTGACCAGACCCCGGTCGGCCGCAACGGGACCGGGGAAGACGTGGCGCACGTCATCGGCGCGCTGATCGAGAATGACTACATCACGGGTGTCGTACTCCCCTGCGACGGCGGCCTGCGCCTCACGTGATGTCCGCATCGCGAAGTCCGTCCTCACCATCACCTTGGTTTCCTGAAGGCACTCATGGACGAGTTCTCGTGGGCTGGGCGTCGACCAACTCCCCCGCGGAACGGATAGGGCGGTGAGTGATAGGCGCAACGTACTAGTCACCGGGGCCACCGACGGGCTCGGCCTCGCGCTGGCCCACCGCCTCGCCGGTGACGGCGCCCGTCTCATCCTCCATGGCCGCGACCCCGGCAAGCTCGACCGAGTCGCCGACAACATCGAGAAGGTCGGCGGCGGCGCTCGGCCGACCACGGTCGTCGCCGACCTGGCCGATCTCGACCAGGTGCGCACGATGGCCAATAAGATTCTCGTCGCCACGCCCCGCCTCGATGTGCTCATCAGCAATGCCGGTATCGGCAGCGGCGAGCCCGACGGCCGAACCCGCCAAACCAGCGCCGACGGCTACGAACTCCGGTTCGCCGTCAACTATCTCGCCGGTTTCCTCCTCACCCTAGAGCTCCTCCCCCTCTTACTCCGATCGGCACCGTCCCGCATCGTCAACGTCGCATCCGTCGGGCAACACCGCATCGACTTTCGACGACCTCATGCTCGAACACGACTACAGCGGCGTCCGCGCCTACGGGCAGAGCAAGCTCAGCCAGATCATGTCCGGCATCGAACTGGCTGACCGGATCCCCGCCAGCGCGGTCACGGTCAACAGCGTGCACCCTGCCACCTTTATGCCCACCAAGATCGTCCTCGACGAGGTCGGCTACAGCATCGACAGCATCGACATCGGCGTCGCCGCCACCCACCGGCTCGTGAGCCACCCGGATCTCGCCCCCATCACCGGCAAGTTCTTCGACCGCACACAACAGGCCCCCGCCAATCCCCAGGCTTACGATGCCCGCGCCCGCGCCCGACTGTGGGACACAAGCCTTGAGTTGGTCCGCCACCCCGGAATGGGCGCCGTAGGAGGCCGCTGAAATTGCAGATACCGGGCCACCGAAGCGCAGCCCGATGATCATCACCTGTCCGCCGGGCACAGTGATTCGGCTCGCCTCGACCGACCCCAGCAGGGAGCACTACCAGCCTGCTGTCGCGGCGGAGTCTCGGGTCACGAAGTACATGGTCAGCGTGCTCATGGGCACAAGGAACACATGACGACCGACGTTTCTCATGTTGTCGAGCCCAAATTGGTTGTTGGTCGGTCACCAGGCCATGTGGCCTAGGCGGTCGATAAAGAGCCCAGTCGGCCCGTCGGCGTCGATCATCGTGAGTTTCACGATCGGGTCGGTACCCTCGGGTACGGTCAGTTGACCGGTGTAAGACGCTGCTCTGGATCGGTCACCACCGGGAAGGTACCGACGGCGCTAGACAGCATCACTACCCGAGGGCAGTCCGCCGCCTGCAGCAAAGGAAGGAACGATTGGGTGACCCGAATCGGACCGTACACGTTGGTGCAATAAACAGAGTGAACCTCGTCAGCCGTCGCGTCTGTAGGCGCTATCGCCCTTCCCGGCGTGCCGACGTTGTTGATCAACACATCCAGCAGCTCGGTGTGTTCCCGAACGAGCCGGACGGCGTCCGCCACCGAGATTATCACCCGCCCCTAGGGCAGCGGCGGCACCGAAGCCCACTACACGCATCCACTGGTGGCCTCCCCCGTCATAGCGGCTGAGGAAAGGCCCTGATCCATCAAGGCAAGAGTGACCGAAGTCAGATGCTCCGCTCTAGGTTCGTTGAGGACTTCACTCATGCAACGAGCTCAGCTTTGGTTCCCCGCAAAGGGCGGCGTATGCAAAATAGTGAGCAGGGCCCGGGAAAGCCCGAGATCGCCGACTAGGAGGTCGTCGCGGGCCGGTAGCCTTACGGGACGCGTTCGAGCCGGCCGACTCCGGAAGCGGCGACGGCCGACCGACCGATCCGATTTCCACGGACTAGACCTACCGCCAGCTGCCCTACACACCAAGCGCCTTACCGATCGCCGCGGGACGCCTGACCAAGGAGCGACTCATGAATACCGCACGCGGCACTTTCGATATAACACTGACCTCGGCTGAGCCAGAACTGGCTGGGGCAGCGACCCCCACCGAGTGTGCCAAGGCATTCACTTGCGCCCTACAGGGTTCCGGCGCAGGTCTAATGCTCTCTTGCGGAGACCCGCAGAGCGGCGAGGCCGGCTACATTGCCATCGAGACCGTTGATGGAGCCCTCGCTGGGAGACGAGGACGGTTCGCCCTGCATCAACTCGGCGCCAGAGACGCTGGCACCGAGACGCTGCACTACGAGGTGGTTCCTGGCTCTGGGCAGTGCGACTTGGCCGGTATCACGGGCATGCTGCGACTTACGATCGACGCCGACGGCACCCATCACTACGAACTGGACTACGACCTTTGACGCACTCTTGTCAGGACTGGCAGGGCGCCGAACCGTTCGCCGCGCCCCGACCCCTGTCCGCTGGTCAGGGGCCCGTGCCCCATACACGAGGCGCGCTTACGTGCGCTTCGATGGTGGCGGGGGCTGCCGTTACTCCGCCAGTTCGGAATTAAGATGCCCACACCGCTACCGGGTCAGAGAAACGCCCTACTGGAGCCACCCAATGCCCGCGAAGCGCAGCTCACCGCGCAAGGTGTTGCCACTGCCGCCGCGCCTAGAACTGGTCTGACGCGGCTGCAGCGTGTGCTCCTCGAGGCGCTCTGGCCCGCCATGACCGGTCACCGAGTGGACCTCAACCCTCTTCAACCACTCAGCCCATCCCAGCTCGGCGAGGTCCTGCGGAGGCGCACCCTGGAATTTCGCACTAGAGGGGTGCAACTTATGTTGTTGTGTGCCTTGGTTCTCCGTCCTCTCCCGTTGGAGGTGACGGAAAGGATCATGGTGTACGCGAGGGAGCTCGGTGTCGACGAGGGAATGATCGCGATCGCCCGTCGTTTCGCGGAAGGAGCGCTCGGCCTTGCGGCATTCGATTTCGAGCGCAATGGCTACACCAGGGACTGGACCGCAACAGACCGAAGGGAGCTCCATACCTCGAAGGAGCTGGCTTCGGCGTGGGATCTCGCTGTCGACGACGATGATCTCGCCGGCCGGTGGGCGAGGTTGGGGCACTTGCCGACTGAGAGCCTCGGATTCGGCGTGTGGAAGCTCTATCAGGCACGAGGATTTGCGTTTCCGGGGAGGCCCGGAAGCGCGCCGCCGCTGCTCGCACAACACGACTGGGTGCATGTGCTCGCCGACTACGGAACGACTGTCGAATGCGAACTCGAGGTGTTCGCCTTCATCGCTCGCGCCAACGATGACATGCGAGCTTTCTCGCTGTTGGCCATGGTTATTTCGCTTTTCGAGACCGGCTATCTGCGAACCGGAGCTGGACTGTTCGAAGCCTCACCAGGACATCTTGGCGAGTATGGGGTTGCCGCTCGCTTGGCCGACGCCATGCGCCGTGGCGCGCTATGCCACGACAAAGTGACCGGTAACAGCAGCATCGACTACATGACCGTCGACTGGTTCGAACTCGCCGAACAACCCCTCTACGACGTGCGCGGCCGATTCTCGGTCACTCCGAAGTCTGACACCGCGATGGCCGCCGGTTCGGTGGGGCCATGGGAGCCGGGGGGGATCAGCCCATTTCAGCTCAACTGCGGGCGGCAACGTGCTCAGGAAGAGGGACGCCAATACGAGTCGTTCGGGGCCCGGGTTCTCGACTATCAGGAATGACCGAACGAATTGGCCTCGGCAGGCACGTAGGCGTGGCAGTTGCCTACGGCGAGGACCTTCGGTTAGGTCTGCTGCCCATTTCTCCGCGGCAGACCTGAGGCGGAAGAAGCGGAGCTACTGGTCGTCATACGAGACCCTCAAGGTCCGAGCTGTTTCATCTGTGAGAGACATCAACTCCCCAGCTGATCGGTGGATTGGCTACGCCGTGCTCACCATCGAACGCGCCGCTGTCCGGGCCAGGCACTGGCATACAGACCACCTACCGCTGGTGGCCCTCGAAGGCCGATGTCCTCCTTGACGCTGGTGCGACCAAACCGATCTCCACGTCACCGATCAGGGAAGCTATGCCTCAGATCTGAGAGCCTTCCTTACGCCAGTTACGCCAGTTACGCCAGCTACGCCCTGGTACATCGACGCTGTGGGTGCCGAGAATGTCATCCGACGGGCTCACGCAGCCAATCTGTACTCGTGGAGGAGACCGCCGAGCCGGACCGTTCTTCGCAGTTGGAGCACATCAGGACGCAAAGGCGGCGTCGGTGGCGAGGCAATCGACAGCGTGACGCCTGCTCGAGCGAACGATGTGGGCAATGCTTGTTGTAATGATCGATGTATTCGGCGAGGACGGCTTCGAGCTGACGTCGGTGGAAGATCTGCATGCGGTCGAGACACTCCCGTCGGATCGTGCCGACGAAGCGCTCCGCGAAGGCATTGGCTCGAGGGGCACGAACCGGTGTGCGGATGGTCCTGATCCGCTCGAACCGGAAGACCTCGTCAAAGCTGGGCGTGAACTTGGCGTCTCGGTCCCGCACCAGGTATCTCATGGGGCGAGCCCCCTCGGCGAGCATCATGGTCAGGTTGCGGACCTGTTGGATCACCATGCTTCCGCCGGGTTGGCGGTGATCCCGGCCAGGTAGACCCGTCGACTACCTAATTCGACGAAGAAGAATACGTAGAGGCGCCGGAGTCGCTTCTCCGGCAGAACAGCGGATTGAAGTACGTCCGAGCGCAAGGTTCCTCCTTCGCGGCTCCCGGAGCGACGCGTGAGCGCCACATTGGCGGCGCTGGGACCGTTGCGCTCGGCGCCGATACATAGGTGGCACCCTTCAGGCCCAATTCTCCTAGCTGCTGGTTTCCGAATTCATCAGCACGATCGGCTATTTCGATTGACCACAATGAACCGCGAGTGACCGCACTCGTCAATGGCGCGTGCGTTTTTTGTGCAGCGCGACCCTCAACATTCTGTACCACGTGCAGTCGGCGCCATCGCACTCGGGAGGGTGGAGCCTCAGGATGGCCCGAAGGCGACACAAATGGGCGAGCCTGTCCCCTATCGGCATCTGTCGCTACCATTCATTCAGTAGTGAATACGGAAATTGCCAATGAAGGTAATGGTGTTCCCATCGGGATCGCGGATGTGGGACAACATGACACCCTTATTAACCGGCTCGATCGCGCCCGACTGCAAGTCTCTGTGGGCAAGTTCGGCAATGTGATTCTGGAGGTTGTCAACTGCGAAGTTCAGTAGCGCTGACCCCGCCCGCACAGGGTCGGTGGTGATCTGAACCCAGCCGCTATTCGTTATCCTCCATTCGACGAGCCGACCTTCCATGGGCAGATTGTCGGCTTGGCGACCGAAGAGTCGCTCGTACCACCCATGGGCAGTGTCGAAATCGGACACGGGAACGACCGCAAGGACGTGGTGAATGGCCATGGGAGCTTCCTTTCGAAACATGAAACGGCCGTGGCTTGTCCGATAGGGTGAGAGCCAGCCACCAGCCCGACGAGCCAGGTCTTTGCTGCGTCGGCCCATTCTCCGGCGCCTCTGCTCTAGTCCTGTTCAATGGGTCACTTGGGGGCGTAGATAGGTATTACGACGCCGTTCTAGAGCCTTGTGACATCGACCAAGTTCATTGACGGGGCAGCATGGATGTCTTCGAACAGATGTTTACCCTTACCTAGAGCGACTGGGGCGAGTAGTAGGTGGAACTCGTCAATGAGGCCGTGTTCCATCAGCGCGGGATCGAGAGGACCATTCCCGTACTTGATGATGTTGCCGCCGGGCTGCTGCTTTAAATCCTTGACGAAGGAAGCCACATTGCCGTCAATCATAGTGGCGTTCCAGGTTGTCTCACGAAGGGCGGTCGACGCCATGTATTTGGGGATGCGGTTCATACGTGCGATGAACTCAGTGAAGGTTTCGGAATGACCGCCGTTCATGGCCGGGTACGCCGCTGAGAGCCCCTCATACGTCGAGCGCCCCAGCAAGAGACAGCCCGCCTCTCGCAACTGCCGCGCTGTGTACGCCTTGTGTTCCTCCTCGAGGTACGGGGACACCCAGTCCTGAATTGGCCCGACCTCCCCGCCAAGTGATACGTGGGTTGTTTCGATCAGCTTCCTCATGTCTTTCTTCACCCCGCTCTGCGCTTTGGCTATTACGACAGATTGAGTCTGCCCATCCTTTCTACCCCGCACGAGTTCGCTGTGACAGACGCGAACGTGTACGAAGTACGAAGCATTTGCCCGGCGTAGCATCTGAGGGATGTTGCATCCCGAGGTGCACTATGGGTCAGCTGATGACGGGGCGGCGATCGCCTATGCCACGGTTGGGAGCGGCCCTGTCAGCCTGGTGCTGGTCTCGCCGATGGTTAGTCAACTCGAGGTGGCCTTGGAGGAACCGGCCTACGAGCAGTTCATCAGCCGCCTGACCTCCTGGGCCCGGGTGGTGATGTTCGATCGGCGGGGAACCGGCCTCTCCGATCGGGATCACGCATCGGCGGAAGACCTCACCTTGGCCCAACTCTCCTCGGACCTCAGAACGGTCTTAGACGCGAACGGGATCGAACGTGCCGTTTTGTTCGGAGCCACCTTTGGCGCTCAGATCTCCGTCCAGTTCGCCGTCGACTATCCACAGCGGACACTGGCCATGGCCCTGGTCGGCGGCTTCGCCAAGCTAAACCGGCTGGCTGGCTTCGACTTCGACGCCAACCCTGATCAGATCGAAATCTGGGCCAGGAGCGTATCGGCCGAGTGGGGTTCGGGAGCAGTCGTGGGGGCGCACGCTCCAGGGCGAAGCGACGACGGCTCCTATGGTCAATGGGCGGCCCGACTCGAACGCCACACTTGTGTGCCTGACGCAGCTGGCGCACTGTGTCGGTGGGTGGCTACCACTGACGTGAGGCCCCTGCTCGCCGAGGTGCAGGCGCCGACGCTCGTTATTCACCGCAACGGAGACCACTCACTGCCCGTCGAGGGGGGCCGAGAGCTTGCTGAGGGCATCCCCGACGCGCACTATGTCGAACTATCAGGAGACGATCACACCTTCTTTCTGGGCGACCAGAGAGAACTCGTCGACGAGGTGATCACGTTCCTGGACGAGAAGGCGACGGGGGGCTCCATTCGAGACACCCAGCGGCGCTCCGATCGGAGCGGAACGGCGGGGATCGGGTGGAAAAGCCTTACGGTATCTGAGCAGGAAGTGGCCCGGCTCGCAGCTGCCGGAAAGACAAATGCCGAGATCGCCAAACGTCTCCGCCTGTCTCCTCATACCGTCGATGGTCGCCTCCGACGCGTATTCGCAAAGCTCGCGATTAATAACCGAGTCGAGCTCACGGCCGAATACGCCCGCGTGACTGCGTGACGATTCATCCTGAACGAGAATGCTGCCCTCGATCTCAAGTCGCAGTGTCCCGACAGCCATCGGGTTGAGTCGACCGAACGTCGATCGAGACGGTCCCAATCGGGCGGGCCAGCGACAAGCTTGGCGTCGGACCAGGTACCTGTTATGCGGCCAGGAGATCGCGGCATGCGATAGCGTAGTTCCCACTCGATTGGTGACACGTTGCCGAGTGTCGAATGCAGGCGCACGGCGTTGTGCGGTTGATCAAGGCGGTGATCGCCCGCCGAGCCTCGGCGCGAGTGGCGAAGCCGTAACGGCTGACGAGCTCGCGCTTCAGACTTGCCTCGAGCTCTCGGCGACGGCGTTGTCCTGGCTCGAAACGATCCTCCCGACCGACGTGCGATCTTGTGGCGCCGGCGCAGCTTTCGGAAGTCGCGTCCATGTATTGAGCAGCGCGGTCATGGTGGAACACCATGCCGGCGACGTCCCCGCCTCTCGTGTCCACGACCATCTCGAGAATGCCCTCGACGACTCCCTGCGGATGTGCTCCTCCATGGCATAGCGGACCATCCGTCTGTAGCCGATATCGAGGACATCGGCCAGATAGAGCAAACCTTCGCCGTTCGGAACGTAGGTGATGTCGCCGCAGGTGCGCTGGGCCGGTGGGCCGGGGGCGAAGTCGCGCCGACGAGGTCGGGCAGGGGGGTGACGTCGGGATGGTGGTGCGAACCTTCTTTCGCCAGCCGTCTTTGGCGTAGAGGCCGTAGTCGGCCTGCAGCCGTTCGACCCGCTTGTGAGTGACCCAATAACTGCGACGCCGCAGCTCACTGGTCATCCGGCGGCTGCTGTAGGTGTCGTCGTGGTCGTGGTGGATGTCCCTCGTTCACGACGAGGGCCTCGTTCCAATCCGCCCTCCCTCGGGTGCCGTGGAGCCCTCCAGCCAGTCGTAGTAGCTCGAGGTCGACACCCGGCCGCCTCGCAGGCAGCCTGGATGGGGAAGCCTTCGGCCTTCATGGCGGAGACGTGCTGGTAGCGGCTCACCGGTCCAACTCTTTCACCCAGAAGACCACACTTCGTTTGAGCAGGTCACGCTCCATGGTCAGGCGCGTCACCTCCCGCCGCAGCCTGGCCATCTCCTCGCGCTCTTCGGTCGTGAGCCCTTCACACCCGCCCCGATCGACCCGCTCCTGGCGCACTCAGTTCCTGAGCGTCTGCCCGACGACCCCGAGCTCTCGGGGCCACGTCGACGACGGTGCGGTAGCCAGGGCCGCCGCGTCTTCGGCGGAACTCCTTCGGATACTTGCCCCGACGCTCTGGCCGGCTCGGGCTTCGCTTCGGTCACCGTTGGCATGGATACTTCTCGACGGCCTCGATCCCTCGTGGATAATCGTCCTGCGGACGCTTCAGGTCCTCTATGGGTCTTCATTTCCCTGCGCCATCGTGCCTTCGCTCCGATCGCCTACGTCCACCACCTTTCGGTTATCGACCTGCAGGCCCGTTCAGTTGGCGAATTGCACGCCCGGGACGGGAACTCGCGTGATCAGCACTTGGCCCGTCCGGGCCACGAGCGCCTCATCGACCCGATCCGGGCCACGCCAGTCGGCAGCCAACAAGAAGAGCGTTCGTCCGTCTCGCCCACCCAGCGCGCACGAAAAACACGCTCGGTCGAGTTCGACCCGGTGCGTTATCTCACCCCCCTTTGTGACGCGGACGACCGCGCCTTCCGGATCCTCGGCCTTTCCCGTATGGGTGCGAGTATCACCGGCCTGGGACCATATGGCACCTTCGGCGTCAAGACAGATCCCGTCCGGCCCGAGGCCGTCGGCCCATGTCCGGCGATTCGACAAACTACCGTCGGCCGCGACGTCGAAAGCGGAGAGCCGTCCGGCGAACGACTCCGCAATGATCAGGGTCGAATTGTCAGGCGAAATGACCATCCCGTTGGGAAAGTCAATGCCGCCCGCCACTTGACGCGCCTTGCCATTAGGGGCAACGAGGGCAATGATTCCGGGCTTAGGCTTTTCGCCACCAAGAAAGTCGAAATCAAAGCCATTGACGTAGATATTTCCACGGCCGTCGACAACCATCTCGTTCCAGCCGTGTTCGGCGACGCCGGAGAGGTCGACGTGCGGAACCATCGACCCGTCGGGCTGTTGGCGCATCAGTCTGTCTCCTGTGACCAGCAGACTGCCATCGGGTAGCCAGTCGATCGACCAGCCCAACCGCTTGTCGGGGCCGTGGCCCACCACCTCGCCATTACCGTCCATGTCGACGGCCACGACTTCACCCGTCCCCCAGTGGGCAAACCACAAACGGCCATCGTGCCAGCGTGCCGACTCGACGTACACGAGATCCCTCAAGAGCACTCGGGATTCCAGCATCGAGGTCATTGACCCTCCCCGTCGACATAGCTGTCAGTTGAACTCGTGGGCTCCGAGTTGGCGGCGATGTAGGTTGCGAGGAGCACGCCTGTCGAAGTCTGGGTGCAGCCGACGAGCTTGAGATCCGCCGGGCTGTCGGCTTCCCCAAAAAGGCGCCGGCCAGATCCGAGAACGATCGGATGAATCATCAGGAAATACTCGTCGATTAGGCCCATGGGAAGGAGGGAACGGATCAGCTGGCCACTACCCATGATGACGAGGTCACCGGTTCCGCTCCCCTTAATGTCTGCGACAGCGGCAGAGATGTCGCCGTGCACGAGTGTGGAGTTCGGCCACTCCAATGTCGTGGACGGCTTCGACGACACGACATATTTCGCGGCACTCATCAGGGAATCCTTGTAGGGCCCTCCCTGACTGTTCCAATACGAGAGCATCTCTTCGTAGCTCAATCGACCGAGGAGCAATCCGCCGTCGGGCCGACCCATCCGCCGACCGATGACCTGACTCATCACCTCGTCGGAGCCGGCCGTAGCCCAACCACCGTGCGTGAATCCTCCCCGCGTGTCCTCATCGGGCCGGCCTGGCGACTGCATCACCCCGTCAAGTGTGATGTGATTGATCACAACAAGTCGCATTCTTGTCCTCTCCTTCGATTGTGCGGGGCTCCAACTGGCCATTGCCTTGGACGCCTCTTCACCACCTCGCGCGCGAGCCACTTCTCGTTTCACGACGCCACGGCCCAGATCGGCGGTTCCAAGAAGTCGTCAGCGACCTGCTTGGAATGGTCGGAACGCCCAGGGTCATCAGTACTAGACAGTACCGTACCACAGGAGTACGGTACTGTCTAGTATCATGTTAGGAAAGTTCAGCTATGACCCAATCCAGCTCCACCACCGACTCATTCGAGCCCGCCTCCAACCCCAGGCGCGAAGCCGTTCTCCGAGCAGCCGCCACCGTGTTCCTCCGCAACGGCTACGTCGGGACGAGCGTGGACGAAATTTCCGCACTTGCCGCGGTCTCGAAGCAGACCGTCTACAAGCACTTCATTGACAAGAGGAACCTCTTCACCGAACTCATCAATGCCACGATCAGGGACGTCAGCGACACAGTCCACGACGAGGGACTCGACCTGGGGAATAGCGACAGCATCGAGGACGATCTCCGCGTCTTTGCACGCCGAATGCTCACCGACGTGATGCAGCCGGCAGTGTTGCAACTACGTCGACTCGTGATTGGCGAAGCCACTCGATTTCCTGAACTCGGGCGCACGTTCTACGAGTTGGGCCCAGGCCGCACGATCGAAACACTTGCGGTGGCCTTCGCCCAACTCGCAGAGAAAAACGTTCTGCGAATCGAGGACGCCATGTTCGCCGCCGAGCACTTCAACTGGCTCGTCATGGCGATCCCGCTCAACCGAGCGATGTTTTTCGGTGACCATGGGATCCCGGAGAGGTCAAATCTCGAACGGTACGCTGATGCCGCCGTCCAGGTATTTCTTGCCGCCTACGCATGCGAGCCAAGCCAATCAATCCGCGGCAACTAGTGGTACGTCGCAAAAATGACTGGGGCAGTTTGCTCGGCGTTCGCGCTGGTCAGGACGTTGCGACCGCGGCAAGTAAATCAGCGACGCGGCACTAGGACCTTTCCACGCACTCGGTCATCGTCGAGGTTCGATTAACGGCAGATCACGGCATGAGCTGGTGGGGTCACGCGTCGCGTATTCGCAGGAGAAATCCGGCGATGAGGAGAGCTGCTGCTGCCCATGCGGCGAGTACGCCGAGACCTGCCCACGGCGCGATGAGCTGGGAGCGGAGGTTGGTGGTGGCTTGGATGCCGAGGCCGGCAGTCATCGGCGCGATCTGTTCGAGATGTCGCCGCCAGGTTGGGTCGTCTACGAGTTGCGCCGCGATGGGGGGGAGGTAGAGCAAGCCGAACACAGCCCCGAGTGATGCGGCCGCGTCGCGGATGGCGGTGGCCACGCCGAGGCTGAGAAGTCCGATGAGGACAAGGTAGAGCACGCTGCCGCCAGCGGCGCGAAGCGTCGAGGCGTGGCCGAGCGAGATGAGTGCGTACCCGTGGGCGGGGTCGATCCCCGCGCCCGGGAGGATGAGGCGTCCGACGATGAGGCAGCCGGTCACCGCGATAAGGCCGACCACCAGAGTGAGCCCGGCCAGGTTGGCGGCCTTGGCGGCAAGGAGGACGGCCCGGCGCGGTAAAGCAGTCAGGGTGACACGGATCATGCCGGTGCCGTATTCCTCGGAGACAACGAGGACGGCAAAAATGGCGGTCAATGCCTGGCCGGTCTGCAGGCCAGCGAGGCTCAGCTTGGTCGGATCCTGCGGGCTGCCGGAATTGACGTGCAAGACGTCCGCGACAACAGCGCTGACCGCGATGGTGCCGCCGGCGGCGGCGGCGAGCAGCCAACCGGTGGAAGGCAGGGTGCGGAGCTTGACCCACTCGGCTCGCACCGCCGCGGTCACGCGTCCCTCCTGTTGATCAGCACCGTCGCTGCGGCGAGCGCGACCACGGTGTAGCCGCACAAGACGGCGAAGCCGGCCAGCGGGGTGAGCGGGTAGTAGCCATTGCCGAGGGTATAGGCGTAGCTAACCTGGTTGTAGTGGGGTAGGGATTCCAGCATCGACAGCCCGGCAGCCGGGGTGAAACGCAACCACTCGGTCGCCCCCTGACCCGAGGTCTCAGCGAGAATGAACGGCAGAAGGAATACCGCGACACCGGCCGTGGTCGCGGCGGTGGCGCGTCGCAGAATGGCGGACAGAGCGATGACCGTGATGGAAGCCATGGCGACGAAAGCGCTGGCGCCGATCGCGATGCGTACTTGGGTGAGTGTGCTGGCAGGAAAGACGTAGTTGCCATGGGCTCGGAGTAGGTGCTGGCCGAGTGGGACGATCACCGCCATCACGACAAGGGATAGCCCGAAGGCAATTGCTCCGACGAGGACACCCTTGGCGGCGAGAACTCGTCCTCGGGCCGGAATGGCGGTGAAGGTGGAGCGGATCAGGCCGCGACGGTACTCGGTGGTGACGAACATCGCGGCGACTACGATCACCACGAGCAGCCCAACGATCAGTCCGAAAAGAAGGCTGCTCGACGCGGTGTGCGTGCCCATCAAGCCTTGGACGACGGCAGGGCCGACGTCACCGGAGCCGCTGACAACAACGGACGTGCCGGAATGGTGATAGCTACCGGTTGCGAGCGTCGGATAAAAAGAGCCTTGACCGGTGCCGATGTCTTGCCCGAGCCACGAGTTCGAAGCCGGGCTGCCGTCGATAGTGAGATGACCGAAAGTGGCGGTAGCCAAGGTCGGATACCCGGTGTCGCCCTGGAATGTGAGGGGTGACGTGGCAAAGAGCCCGACCTGTACCGTGGGCGGCAGTCCCGGCAGGTCGGCAGAGCTACCTTCGGTCCAACGCAGCCCATTGGTGGAGACGTAACCAATGATGATGTCGCCGGATCGGTCCAGGCGGAGCCAGCGGGGCGTTGACTTCGTAATCGTGCTGGCGACGCAGGGAGTGTCGTGCGTGTAGTCGTACTGGAAGTGAATGCCATGGCTGCCGGTGGCCATTATCCCGGCGTAGGCCGACCCTTGCGTGATGCTCGGGGTGAGCAGGAGTCCGGCTTTGGCCCATGATGCCAATCCGGGGTGGCTGGCCGACGGCGATCCTTGGAGATTGGACGCGTTAGTAGAGGTCACACCGGTAAGCGAGACGATCTCGGCCGTGACGGTGCCGTTGCCGGTGAGCGTCCGATGGAAGAACTCATAGGTGTCGGCCACCCCCCCGCCTCCGGGGCCGGTCGGGATGACGGTCCGTGGTGTACCCGCGCATATGGCACCGGCTGGGAGGCCGGAGCAGCCACCCGTGTGCGGTCCCGCCGCCGTCTCGTAGCAAAGGTAGAAGGTGGCAGCGGCGGCGAGGACGAGCGCGATCATCCAACCGCGGACGCTGCGGAACTTAGTCCACTCAGCCCACAAGACCGACCGAAAACGGTTGCTCGATGGATTGCCCGTCGGGCGCAGCGGAGCATTGGTGACGCTCATCGCCTCACCTGCCCGCTTGCAACAGGGTGGAACTCAGCCTTGCCGCCGGTGAGCTGGAAGTAGACGTCCTCCAGGCTGGCTCGCTGAGCGGTGACCTCGGAGAAGGCGACACCCGCCTGGCCGAGGATCTCCACGACGTGTTGTGATTTGAGTCCGGTCACGCCGACGGTGTGGCAGTCAATGACCGTCGCCGAGGCTCGGGCACCCTGCAGCGCCTCGACCGCTTCATCTGGAGCTGGCGTGCGGAGCAGCACTTGGTTGCCCGAGGCGCAGGCGATCAGCTCTTCGATGCTGGCGTCGGCGAGGACCTTTCCGTGACCGACGACCACCACTTGATCGGCCATGTCCTCCAGCTCGCCCATCAGATGGCTGGACACGAGCACCGACCTCCCTTCGGCGGCGAGCGATCGCAGGAACCAGCGGATCCAGATGATCCCTTCGGGGTCCATGCCGTTGAACGGTTCGTCCAGGATCAACGCCGGTGGGTCGCCCAGCATGGCGGCGGCGATCCCAAGACGTTGCCGCATCCCCAGGGAGTACCCGCCCGCCTTGCGCCGCGCCACACTGGTGAGGCCGACCAGCTCGAGTACTTCGTCGACCCGGCTGGCCTTCATCTTCTGGGAGCGAGCCATCCAGAGCAGGTGGTTGCGCCCGGTTCGACTGGGTTGGAGGGCGGCGGCGTCGACCAGCGCGCCGACGTAGCGCAGCGGGTACCGCAGGTGTCGATAGACCTGTCCCCCGACGAGCGCCATCCCCTCGTCCGGGGCGTCGAGGCCGAGGATCACACGGATGGTGGTGGTCTTGCCTGCCCCATTGGGGCCAACGAATCCGGTCACCGTTCCTGGAGCGACGGTAAACGTCATGCCGTCGAGGGCCTGGGTGGGTCCGAACCGCTTGCGCAGGTCGGAAACTTCGATGCTCTGATCGATCACGTCGTTGTCCGTCCTTGGTCTCTGGGGGAAGGTTCGGAGTTCGTTGTACGACATGAGTGGTTCCAACCAGGTCGCAGCGGCTGCGACCTGGTTGGAACCGACGACCTGGCATGGTTGCCTACATGGAACGTCGCGCTCCTAGCCCGCAGCACCTCCCCACGTCCACGATGAACGCCGACGGCAAGTGAGAGTCCTGGTAGCCGAGGACTTCGGGGTCCTGGCCCGCTCGATCGCTATCGGGCTGCGCCGCGAAGGCATGGCAGTCGACGTCGTCCTTGACGGGACCGACGCCCTCGGCCACCTCGCTATCACCCGCTACGACGTCGTCGTGCTGGATCGTGACCTGCCCGGTATCCACGGCGACGACATCTGCCGGCAGATCGTCGCCGACCGTTCAGATGTTCGGATCCTGATGCTTACCGCCGCCGACACGGTCAAGGACCGCGTCGACGGTCTCGGATTGGGCGCCGACGATTACTTGCCCAAGCCGTTCGCGTTCGCCGAGCTGGTCGCCCGAGTCCGGGCTCTCGGCCGGCGGGCCACCCCGCTCGTACCCCCCGCTCTTGCCTACGAGGACATCACGCTCGACCCGGCCCGGCGAGAGGCATTCCGAGCCGGGCAGCGCCTCGACCTCAGCCCCAAGGAGTTCGCCCTGCTCGAATGCCTCCTCGCCTCGCCGGGTCTGGTTCTCTCGGCCGAGGAGCTGCTCGAACGAGTATGGGACGAGGCCGCCGACCCCTTCACCAGCGCCGTCAAGCACACCATGCACCGGCTGCGAACCAAGCTCGGCAACCCCCCAGTCATCCATACCGTCCGCGAGGGCGGCTACCGAATAGGAGATACACGATGACCGCCATCAGCATGACCCAAGCCAGGCTCCGTCTGCACAGACCCCCGCTTCGCGTCCAGCTCACAGTGCTCTACGCCGGACTACTCGGCCTACTGGTCGTCGCCGTTCTCGCCGTCAGCGGCTTGCTGGTGAGGCAAGGATCGACGAACGTCAACGGCGGCTCGACATCGCACAATGCCCTATCAGGTCACCACCTCGATGTCGGGCCGGTGATCGTGGGTGTAATCGCGGTGGCGATCGCGTTGGGAATGGCGTGGTGGATCGCCGGCCGATTCCTTCGCCCGCTCCGCACTATGAACGCTGCCGCACGCGAGATCTCTGCCACCAACTTGCATCGCCGCCTCGGCCTGGAGGGCCCCCAAGACGAGCTCACCGAGCTGGGACAGACGCTCGATGACCTCTTTGGGCGCCTCGATGCCTCGTTCGAGGCGCAGCGTCACTTCGTAGCGAACGCCGCCCACGAGCTCCGAACCCCGCTCGCCGGCCTTCAGACCCTCTTAGAAGTCGCCCTCGCCGACCCGGACCCCGACACCCTGCGGTCGGTCTGCCAAGAGGCCCTTGCGCTCGGCGAACACCAACAGCGGCTCATCCAGTCCCTCCTCATCCTAGCCACCAGCGAGCGCGGCGTCGAACAGTGGGGGCCATTCGATCTCGCTCACATCACTGAGGCCGTTCTGAGCGGACATAGACATGAGGCCGAGCGCCGAGGGATCCATATCGAATCCACCCTCATCGCCGCCCCGGCAACCGGCGACCCCAAACTCATCGAACTCCTGGTGGCAAACCTCATCGACAACTCACTGCGCCATAACACCACCGGCGGCAGAATCGAGGTCGCCACCTTCTCGGCCCCAGGTCGAGCAACCATCACCGTCAGCAACACCGGTCCGACCATCTCGCCCAGCGAAATCGACCGACTCTTTGAGCCGTTCCGACGAGCAGGCAGACAGCGCGTCGGGCACACCGACGGGCACGGCCTCGGCCTCGCCATCGTCCAAGCCATCATCCACGCCCACCACGCCAAGATCATCGCACGCCCTCGAGCCGAAGGCGGACTCGACATCAGCGTGACTCTCGACTCCTCGGGCAGTAAGCCCGCGTGACCTGCAGGCATTGTCGTCTACTGCTGACGAGCGAATCCGTCAGCCAGGCACAACTCGTTCAGGTGGTCCACTGTGTGCGTATGACTGAGTCTGCACTCAAATGGCAACCCGATAGCACCAACAACTGAGAGCGATTGAGAATCGCTGTCGCTTTCGCGGCTGTTGCGTCAGTACGTTCAAGTCTCATTTGCTCTTCGAGGCAGGAATAAGCACGGTGGGCCAGAAATGCCCACTCAGGCTCGCTGGTTGATCGGACCCACAGTCATGTTTCGTTCGCTGCAAACCGGCGAGCCAGGTACCACGAGAACTGCCCACGGTACCTATCCTGGAGATCCCCGGAAGACCAATCGTTGCCGGTGATTGTATTTCGGCAAGACGGTCGTCCGCACTGGCAGGCCATGGCAAAATCCGGATCACTCAAGAAAAGGCAGTAGTCGATGGTGAGCTCTTCGCCACGCGCGATCGGCCGCACGGCAACAAGGAGCACGTTGCCCCCCATACCTACATTCGGTTCGCATGAGTGGTTCACGAGCATCATCACACCCTCGTATTCGCTCGGGTCCAGTGCGGCAAGAAAGCAATCGTCCGCGATCTGAAAGGCGGAGTTCTGGATGGCCGGCGGCAACGCAGACACTGTGGCTCCATCCACCAAGTGGCCCCCTTTCACCGCCACCACCTCGCCAGCCCCAATGGGTTCCGTGGCATGAACTCCCCGTCCCGCTATCACGCTCCCTACGCCCTTCCGGGCTTTGGGCGTTACCCATGATTGGACAGGAGGGAGTTTTGGCGCGAGCACGCTCCATCCTGCCTCAAAGGGCCCTAGCGCTCCAAACGCAAGCCCCGGTTCGTAAAAGGCGCCAGGAGCCAACCTGTTGCATCGGCTGGCCGCTCAATTCGAACTCCCGATCGCGATGTGGCCTATCGATTGGTTTTACACATCCACATTCTGCGAACTTCACACCGAACGGCCAGGACCTTGCCATGTTCGAGGCCGTGGCGGGCCCGGCGCCCTGGAAGCGCTGCGCCGATTCAAGGCGGGGAGCGCTGCGCTGACGCGTGGCAGGCCTGGTCGACTTTTTGCCTTCCGCTCCACGAACTAGAAGGCCCGCCGACCGACAGGGACCGGACAGAGCGGATCGGCTGGAATCCCGAGATATCAAGGCATTTCCGGGCCGGCGGCTGCGAACGCTTCGACCCTTCGCTGCATCCAGCACGGGTCCACTGTCCAACGCTCATCCTCGCCGGCGAGCAGCACCCGGTCGCCGTCCCTGCCGACCACCGCCACCGCGACCAGGGACGCCCGGCCGAGCTCCGCGAGCTGATCAGCGTAGGACGCGGTGCTTTTCGCGCAGGACACGGAGAAAGCACTCCGGCTACTCAAGTCTTTGCTGCACTGTCACTTCCTAGACCCGTCCGACCTGACCCGAGACGGGAGCCGGCGAGTACGTAGCACCAGATCGGTTCGCACACGGACAACTGGCTCTGGCCATGGCGCCGAGCTAGCTGCACCCAAGGTTGGCGCACGTTAGGGATGGATGCCGATTGCAGCGAGCGTATCCGTGCCGCGCACACCGACGTCGAGACGTGATGTCCGGGGCTGTATTGAAACCCTCCCGAGTCGCGTCAGGGCCGGCCCCAGCAGGCGCTGCTTCGGGCGCTAAGTTTCTGGTCCGGCTGCAGTAGCCGTCACCGTACCGGTGCGCCCTGCGGGAACCTTTCCCTCTACGATCACGTGCCTTGCCGTTCATCTCGATCCCTCCACGCTCCCTCGGTTCGCTAAGGTCAGAGACGGCCGAGTCGATCGGGGTCCATTAGCACGTCGATGCGAACGATCTTCCCGCGGGTGACGGTGAAGGCCATCACCGACAGGACTTTGCTGCCGGTGGCAACGACGGCTCCTGCCGTCCCGTTGACGACGGCGGGGCGGACAAGCGGGTACCATTTCGAGTACGTACCCGTATGAGCGGCAACCGAGTGGGAGCCGCGGAGGACGAGCGACGATTCCTTGCGGAGGACCCCGCCGTCGATCCTCAGTTCGACCTCGGGGTCGAGGATTGTGAGCAGGGCCTCGAAATTCCCATCGCGAGAAGCGGCGAAGAACGCGTCGACCATTGCCCGTTGTCGTCGGAGATCGGCATCCGGTTCGGGCATGCCCCGCACACGCCGCCGCGCCCGGCTGGCAAGTTGCTGAGAAGCGGCTTCAGAACGGTCAAGAACCCCGGCGATCTCGGCAAAGGGAATGCCGAAGACGTCGTGCAGCACGAAGGCGAGCCGTTCCGCGGGATTCAACGAGTCGAGGACCACCTGGAGTGCGAGCCCGACAGAATCCGCGACCAATGCCTCCTGGTTAGGGTCGTTCATGCCGTCGAGCACGACAACGGGGTCGGGGACGTGCACCTCCCAGGACGTATCGTGGCGTCGCCGGGAGCGGAGCATGTTAAGGCAGACGCGGCCCACGATGGTGGTGAGCCATGCCCGCATGTTTTCGATACCTTCGGTGTCCTGGTCGTGAATTCGAAGCCAGACCTCTTGGAGTGCGTCGTCGGCGTCGCTCACCGAGCCGAGCATCCGGTAAGCGACGCCCCGAAGGTGAGAACGGTGCTGCTCGACGCGGGCAGTCAACCAGTCGCGCTCATTCATCGACAGCATCATCCCTCGGGACGCTACCTTGACACTTTCGGCGTCGCCCGGCGGGACGGCCATATTGTGCCTTCGCCAGATGAGCAAAGGAAACCACCACCTCGAAATTCCTTCGTCGGCGGTCTCACCAGCGGAGGTGGTAGCCGACATCAGTGACCAGGGCGGCCACGGCGAGAAGAAGGAAGGTGATGGCGCCGCCGACGTTGCGATCGCCCACTCGGAAATGTGCACCAAGGGCGCAGGTGAAGTAGGCAATGAGACCGATCGCGGCGGCCACGCCGAGCGCCGGCACGGCGAGGCCGAGCGCGAGTCCCACAGCTCCCGCCGCCAAGAGGATGCCGAAGGGCACCATCCACTTTTGGGACACCTGGACCTTGGCGGCGACTACCTTGACGAACTCGGCGCCGATGAAGTTCATCAAAGCGGTATAGCCGATCAAGAGCGCCGCCAGGGTCGTCACGACGAAGTAGGCAATGTGCATACCCCTAAGACACGTGCGTAGTCCGAAACCTGACAGGCACAGCCGCCCCAGGCCCAACTGAGCTCCCGGCGATTGTGCGAATCGAACTTGACGGTCAGAGCTAGACGGCTTTTATCCAGAACGGACAGCTCGATATCGAGGTCGGGGAACCAGCGGATCCTGACATTCGATCCGTACCGATCGGAAGACCCTCAGGAACCTCATCGGAGCGCCTTCTCGTCTTCGAACGGCAATCCGTGCTGGCGCTGCTGGCATTAACGGCGACCGAAAGATTATCCGTCGCATTTTCGATCAGCAGACTTTCGTCTTGGGGGAACAGACAGATGAGAGCTGAGATCGGCTGGCCCACAGTCCACACGTGACCAGCGTCGACATGCGGTTGCATGTCACGGACCATTGGACCGGGTGCGCGATCCATTCGTGTCAGATATTTGGCGTAGGCCGACGCCCACAATCTGTCTGAGCGCCGGCAGGTCGGCCTCGCTAGCGCGGCGAGGCGTGTCTTGAGGATCAGTCACGATGGGATAGCGAGGTTAAAGTCGTCCAGCGTGGCGGCAAGACACTTTCATCGATCGCCACCGTGGCAATCGGTTCGTATTCGACGAAGGGAAGAACCAGCCTGTCGCAGATCGTCCCATGCTTGACTCCCCGCCCGCAATGAAGCCGGGTGGCGTCACGCCTAGGCCGTCCTCAAATGAGCTTCCCCGACGGCCGACAAAACCTGAATAAGGCACCTGCATTGTGCATGCCCGGTGCTGCCATATGCACCGCCCTTCGCCCGAAGAGTCGACCGCGACATCGCGGCGCGAGGACCGCGTGCGCGGCGTCCGCCTGCATGAGGCTGCATTGGGCAATGGGGGCGTAGGTCCCGATAAACAGCCCGAGAAACGGGAATTCCTCCGCCCCCTCGGCCGAATGCAAACTACTGGTCAGGCGCCTATGCCGTATGCACCGACCAGCATTTCAAATGGTGGCGGGGGCGACGGATCTCAGACCCTTGCGCAGGGAGGTTGGCTGCGCCGGCGGTCTTACTACGCCACCTAGACCTCAAAGGGACGTTCGTCCTGGCGGGAGCGCAATTCTGCGAGCCAGGTCGGCGCCTGCTTGACAATTGTCACGGTTTTATCTATATTTAAACCGTGACAACGGATCTGCTCCGGTCCGCATCGCTCGGCGATACCTCCCAAGTTCCTGGGAAAGGGCTGCTATCGCCCAACCGCTCGTTGGTGACGTTGTGTCCGGCGATCTTCATGGTGATCCTCGACACGACGATCGTGAATGTGGCACTCCCAGCAGTCGGAGCCGGCCTGCACTCGACTGTCACCGGGTTGCAGTGGGTGGTCGATGGCTACACCCTTGTCTTCGCGGCACTGCTGCTGGCGAGCGGCTCGGCGTGCGACCGCCTCGGGGGCAGGAGGGTCTTCGTGGTCGGTCTCGCCACCTTCACCTCGGGTTCGGCGCTTTGCGCGATAGCACCGAGCATCACTTTGCTTGTGGGTGCGCGCTTGGTCCAGGGAGTGGGGGCGGCGATGCTCCTGCCAGCCTCCCTCGCGGTGCTTGCCTCGAGCTTTCCTGACCCCCGGGCGAAGGCGCGGGCCATTGGCACCTGGGCTGCCGTCGGGGGAGCGGCCATGGCGGTCGGTCCGGTAGCGGGAGGTGCGCTGGTGGACATCGCGGGATGGCGGTCGATCTTTGTTGTCAATCTCCCGACGGGGGCCTTCGCATTGTTGATGGCTTGTCGTTACTTGGCTGAGACCCCGCGTCGGGCGGGGCGTTTCGATCTCCTAGGCCAGGCCTTGGCCGCCGCCGCATTGGCGTTCGTCACGTTGGCGCTCGTCGAAGCGGGATCACTGGGGTGGACGTCGCCGATCGTGCTCGTGGCAGGCGGGGCGGGGCTCGGTGTCGGCGCCTCCTTCGGGCTCCGCGAGTCAAGGACCAAGGATCCGATGCTACCGGGACGCCTGCTGAGCTCTCCCAACTTCTCCGCATCAAACCTCGTCGGGCTGGTGCTCAACTTTGGCATCTACGGTCAGCTTTTTATCCTTTCGTTGTACTTCCAGCAATCCAGGGGCTACTCGCCGTTGGCAACTGGTCTCGCCTTGCTGCCCTTCGCCCTCATGACCGTGGTGGGGCCGATCGGCGTCGGCCGGCTCACCGCCAGGGTAGGTCCGCGCCGCCCCATGATCGTCGGGCAGCTGTTCGCCGCCGCCGGTAGCGCCGTTCTGGCGACCGCCGGAGCGCATAGTGTGTACGTCGGCCTGCTAGGAGGGCTCGTGGCGCTCGGCATCGGGATGGCTTTCACGATGCCATCCATGACGGCCGCTGTCGTGCAGTCGGCCCCGGGGGAGTTGGCCGGGGTGGCCTCGGGTGTGCTCAACACGGCCCGACAGGTGGGAGGGGCGATCGGCGTGGCGCTCCTCGGGTCGCTCGTGGCAGATCGACACCAGTTCGTGCGAGGGATGCACGTCGGCCTTGTGATCGTCGCTTGCGCATTCGCCGCCGGAGCCTGGATCGCCTTTCGCCACGTCGGCGTGGCCGAGCCAAAGGCGATTCGGTGGGGAGGCGCACGGTGAGCCCGAGCAGCGCGTCTCCGATCCGCAGGCCGGTCCTGGTGCTCGTCGTTCTGGCCAACGCGCGACGCCCCCGGCGAGCACCGCGCGCAAGGCAAGGTCGAGCAGAAGATCACTTCACAAGCGTCGAACGCGCTAACCGGCTGCTGGCCCCGCTCGGCCTGACGCGCCCATTAACCGAGGAGGACCTCGACTCGTTGTCGGCGCTTGCCTTCGAAGCATCCGCTGTCGCATCGGCGCTTGCTGCAGGCCACCCCGCCCCGACGCTTACGGTCATGAACGATCTCGCCAGCCAGGCGCACGGTCATCGCCGGCTCGAGGTCCGAAGCGGCGCTCCGGAGTCGACGGTGGTGTGGGAATACCCGAGCGGCGCCTCCGAGCTCGCCAATCGGCTGATCGAGGAGCTGGCGACGCTCGACTCGACCCGGCTCCGAGAGTGCGAGCGTCCGGAGTGCACGTTGGTCTTTTATGACACGACCCGACCGGGCACCCAGCGCTGGCACGCAGAGGACCCGTGTGGCTGGTACGAGCGCCAGCGTCGCCGTAGGCGGCAAGAACCGTGAACCGGGCGCAGCCTCGGGTTGTACTACCTCGGCCCTGCTCGTCGCAAGCGCTAGATGGAAGTACCCGTGAAGCCGCACCCACACACTGGGGGTGACTGACTCGGGCTCGCGACCGTCTCAACGCGGATCGTCGGCGGTTGCCCAGGGTCCGGGTAGACAAGCCCTATGCGTTCGAGGGGCCAAATGGAATGGTCAGCTTGCTCGATCGTTTCGAGGGCCGGCCTCGGCTGGTGATGCACCACTTCATGTGGACGTTCATCGCCGACGGATTACTCGACGAACTGCACTTGTTCATGTACCCCGTAACCCGAGGTGCCGGGCAACGTATCTCCCCCGACGACACTCCGAGGAAGTGGTCGCTGTCCCGAAGCCTGACCTACGACAACGGGGTGATTTACCTGGTGTACCAGGTCTCCACCTCGTAACGGCTGCGGCGCCACAGCTCAGAGGGTTGGTCGGGTCCTCTGGGTTGTAGCTGCTCGGGGAGGAGTGCCGCCTTGAACAACCAGCGGAGTCATTTTGCGGGGCGTCTAGCTCGCCCCGCGCCCGGCCTCGCTGGAGGTTGGCGGCTGACAACCGGTCGGCTAGACCCAACTGGCCCACGCAGAGGCGAAGTCAGGATTGCTCCGCAGCGCGGCGAAGACCCTCAGCCTCCATGTCGACGTATCGACGCGTCCGGCGCCCAGCGAGCAACCCGATCAGCCCCGCCAGTGCCCCGCGCTGATCCAGCGTGAGGATGAGGGAGGACGCCTTCCCGTTGGCCGTGACGAAATGGCCGCCGCGACTCGAGACCCCACCCGTCGAGGACTCCCAGACGAAGGACTTACCGGGCTCAAGCTCGGTTACTCGCCATACGGCTTGTGGCTGACCTGGTTGCTTGATGCGGGCCTGGCTGCCGATCTGCAGCTGGCCCTGGTCCAAGCGCTCGACCCGCTGAATGCTCTTGGTCCACTTAGGCCACTCCTCCACGTTCGTTACCGCCTGCCAAAGGCGCTCGGGAGCTACGGCCACCTGAACGGTCTTCCTGTACTCCATAGTCCTACAGGTGTACCATGTGGTACATGGCCGATGCAACCCCAGACGGGCCGCGCCAGCGAGCCCTTCGGGCAGTCGTCGCGATGGCGCTCGAGGTCGGCCTCGCCGACAAGAGCCTGCGGGCGATCGCAGAGGCGACCGACATCAGCCACCGGATGCTCATACACCACTTCGGGTCCAAGGAGGCCCTGCTGGTCGAGGTCATCAGGGAGGTTGAGGCCCAGCAGCGGCAGTTGCTCACCTCTCTGTCGCAGACCGAGGGTCTCGAACCGGGGTTCGCGATGTCGTTCTGGTATCAGCTAAGAGATCCGCGCTTGGCGCCTCAGGAACGGCTCTTCTTCGAGGTCTACGCGCTTGGCCTTCAGGGGCGGGAGTGGGCCGCTCCACTACTCCACCGCGTCGTCGAGGATTGGGTGGAGCCGATGACCGTGATGCTCGAGGAGATGGGCACCGACCCACAGACCGCCCCGGCCGATGCACGCCTAGCGCTCGCGGTGTGCCGTGGACTTCTCCTCGACGTGCTTGCAACGGGTGACCGAGCCGCGGTTGATAACGCCATGGTGCGGTTCATTGACCTGCTCGCTCATGACGGTGGCCCGACCTCCTCCAGGCCGCGGACGATGGTCAAGTCCTCCAGGTCATAGGAGAACCGAGATGCGGAGCATCTTCCGGGCAAGCCCCGCTCCGATATGTAGACGTCGACGAGTAGGCCTCCGACCTGTCGCAGATCAAGATGTGCGGTCGAGCACGGTCGGCCGACTCGTTGGGTTGGCTGGGCGCTGTGACTCAGTCCTCGATTTGTCCCGTTCCTATCCGCTGCACGGTAAACACCTGTTCACCCGTCCGGTTTTGAAGCGCCAGCAGGGCGGCTGCAACCTCGTCCCGGCAGCTCGTCTGGGCCAGTTTCCGGGCGCCGAGACGAACCCAGGTGCCGGCTACGCTGGGACCGCGGTTGGTATCCGGAGGCACTACCTCCAGTTGACGAGACTCGAACCGCTGTCCGCAGTAGACCTCAACGCAGCGTGTTCGACCGGCTGAGGGAGTTACAAATCTGGCGTCCAGCCGTCGAAGCTTGAGCCACCCGACGTAGGCTCGATAGGAGCTACCTGAGGCGCTGCTTCGGCGCAAAGGGGACTGACAGTCATGACAGCTGACCGTCCATCGAACGCTCATCCCGACCTCCGAGACCGGATAGCCCGGCGGTTATTCGGCCTGGTCAACCCACTTGCCCGCCGGATGATCACCGCAGGAGTGCCGGACGGGTGCCCCGAATATCCTGCTGATCGTGCGCGGGCGCCGTTCGGGTACTGAGCGCACGACGCCGGTCACGCTGCTCGACTTCGAGAGACACTCGTACGTCCAGGCGACCTACGGAGCGCCAGGCTGGGGTCGAAACCTCCGGGCGGCCGGCGACGCGACCATGATCCGTCCCGGCGGCCAGCGCAGTCCAGTTCGCGCCATAGAGATTCCGCCCGATGAAGCGGCAGCGATTCTCCGGCACGCGCTCGAGCCGTGCCGCCAGGTGCACCTGCTGCGCAGATTGCTCGGCTCGCGCGTCAGGCCACCCGTCGCCCTGCTGCGCCGATATCGGATACGCGTCGACAACACCCCGCAGGAATACCTCACCGAAGCTCAGCGCCACCCGCTGTTCGAACTCCGACCGGCGTAGCGCCTACCAGGATGTGGATTTCGACCCTGCCACGCGCTCAACGAGCACATGACCTCCGACGGCCCACTGCGAGGAGAACGATCCGTGTTTCGCGCCGAACACCTCGGGGTCATCTTCGGCTGGTTGGCGCGCACACCGCCGAAAGAGTTTTGAGCAGGGCAACTGCGTAGGCATGCACAGGATCGGAGAGGTTTCGGATGAGGGTTATGGGCGAACGGCCGCCGTGATACTCGAGGCTTCGCTAATGGTTGGCTACGCTGCCTGCCGATTCGCACAGACGAGAGCCGGCGGGCCGTCGATGAATTTCGTTGTCGCGTAGCGTCCAACTTGCAATGGAGACGGAGGCGCAACGCGTCGCCGTCCAGCCCAGGGTGTCCTGTGCGACAGATCGAGCGGCCCGAACATCGGCACGCAGCCACCGCCATTCCGGCTAACGGGGGCCACTCACCCCGTTGTCTCACCGGCCGACCTAGTGGTCGTACCTGTTCCGTAGGTGATGTGCAGAAGGTCGGCACTTTCGTCCGGCCTAGCCGTGTGCCACGTGCCGCGGGGGACGACGACGGTCTGGCCGGCGGTCAGCTCCACGCTTTGGGTACCGTCAGCGGTTTCAGTTATGAACGCGCAGCGTCCCGAGATGCAGTGGACGATTTCGTCGCCTTTTGGGTGCATCTCCCAGTTCGGCCACGGTTCGGTCACCGTGTAGGCCGATACGAGCCATCCGCTTTCGGCACCGTACCAACGTCGGGATCGTCGGATGCCAGGCGATTCCAGAACGCTTCGCCGCCCTCGAATGTTGTCGCCGTGTCACCAGTGACGATCACGTAAGTTTCACTTAGATCAAATGCCTTCGTCATTGTTGTTTTCCTTTCTGGGGGTTCATGCGGTCTCGGTCCACTGGAGGTGAGCGAGCTGCCAAGGATTCTGTTCTTCCATCACTGCGGTGATGAAGACCGGACGCGACCTTGGCTGTCCCGCTGTGCGGACCTCGGCGCGGAAAGTAATGACGGTGGTGGCCGACCCGATCAACTGCACGGTTGGCTCTGTCAGAATTTCGTGGCGCTGGTATGGCGGATGATCGCGGACCGCCTCGACGCAACTGGCCTTTCCAGTCGGTTCGCGGGCTCCGGGTTCACCTTGATGTTCGCATCGTCGTACTCTTGACGGAGCCCCTCGTAATCGTCCGGCTCGGGAAAGAACCGGGATGTCCTCAAAACTATGCAGTCGATGCCGTGGTCGAGGTGGAAGAGCCAGCACAGATCTTCGGCGGCGCATTTGGTCGCACCGTAGATGTTCTTCGGGATCGGCTCTATTTCCTCGGTGATCCAGGTGGCAGGGGCACCTGGTGGCGGGACGAGAGCCAGGCCGTAGAGGCTGGTGGTGCTCGTCATCACGAAGGTGCGTACGTTGGCGGCAACGGCGGCTTGGAGGAGATTGAGGGTCCCGACGACATTGGTGGCCACGAACTCCTCTCGACTATGCGTCCCGACATGTGGTTTGTGAAGGGCGGCGATGTGAATGATGGCATCGACGCCCTCGACGCAGTGCTGCACCAGCGATTTGTCCTCGATCGACCCGACCACCTGTGTCTGGGGCGATGGAGCGGGGTCGAGACGGACCACCTCGTAGCCTTCGGAGCCAAGAATATGAGCCAGAACCTCGCCCAGGTGCCCTGAACTGCCGGTCACCAGAACCCTCTTCGGCGTGGGAGGGTCAGCCAATGCAGAACTCGTTCCCCTCGGGATCGAGCATGACGGTCCAACTCGTGCCATTCCCCTCTCGGTACTCGACCTTCGTCGCCCCCAGGCCGACGAGCCGCTCGATCTCGGCGGCTGGATCCCTCGCCGCGAGATCGACATGCATGCGGCTCTTGGTGGTCTTCGGTTCAGGCACCTTGAAAAAGAGGATCCGGCGCACTCCCCGCTTGTCAGGCGCCTGGAGGGCGACGAAGTCTTCCCTTTCCAGGACGGGCTGGTAGTCGGTTACCGCCGACCAGAAAGCGGCGTGGGACCGAGGATCCGCGCTGTCGAAGGTGACATTGAGAACGAACGAACTCACGACGGAGAACGCTACTTCTGGGCCTCCTGGCCTGTCCTCGACTCCGACCCAGAGGGCTCGACCATGGCCCGGCAGGCCTCCGGCCGTGACTTCTTGTCGCAGCAAATCAAAGGTGAGCGGCCAGTTCGTCGATGGCGATCATCGGGATCTTCCACCGAACAGCAAACCGCTCGACCGCCGAGCCAGCCAGCATGTGTCCGTCCGGTCCCATCACCTCGCAGATGGCCGCCACCGTCGGCAACCCAGCCGCTTCGCACAGAGCCAAGGACGCCTCCGTGTGGCCACGACGTTCGATCAGCCCGCCCGGACGACCAGCGAGCGGGAAGACATGGCCCGGCTGGAGGAAGTCTTCGGCGCAGGCGTGGTCGTCGGCCAAACGGCGGATGGCGGCGGCACGGTCGTGGGCCGAGACACCAGTTCCGGTGCCTGCGGCGAGGTCGACCGAGACGTGGTAGGCGGTGCCGTGGCGATCCCCGCCGCCAGGCATAGGCGGGATTCCCAGCCGGTTGAGCCGGGCTCGGTCGCATGGAACGGTGGTGTGGCCGCACACCTGGGTAAGCAGGAAAACCAGCGACTCCGGCCGAAGCCGGGATCCGGCGAAGACGACATCGGCCTCCGCCTCTCGGTCAGGATCATGGATGATGACCGCTCCGCCAGCCGCGAGCTGGGCAGCTACTTTCTCGACCCCAGCGGCTCCCTGTAGCTCTCCAGCCCAGGGCAGGGCGGCAAAGGAGCGACTGGCGACGAGTCGGGCGGCGGCGTGCAGCTCGTGTGCCGACTTCACGAACAGGTCGGATTCGAGGTTGACCCGGTCGTCAACCGCCACTGACCCCAGTGTGGTCTCCCGCAGCGTGAGAGGGATGAGAGCCACCGAAAACCGGTCGTGGATGATTTCAGCCACGGTCAAACTCACACCCTCGACAGCTACCGACCCCTTGGCCACGACCTCATCCATGAACCGTCGCGGCGGTCGAATCCAAAGTCTCCGACCACCTGTGGCCTCTTCGTCGATCGCGGTGACCTTCCCAACGGCGTCGGTGTGACCCTGCACGAGATGGCCGTCCAGCGGGTCGCCGATCCTGAGTGGCAGCTCCAGATTCACACGGTCCCCGATCCTCAGATCGGGCAACGTCGTCCGATGGACGGTTTCCTCGGACACATCGGTGGTGAACCGGCTGTCGGTCACCTCGACGGCCGACAAGCAGGCGCCACTGACGCAAACCGAGCCCCCGATTGTCAATCCCCCGGCCGTCTTTGCGGCCTCAATGACCAACCGGTGGGTGTTCTCGATAACGGTGCCGATCTCGGTGATGCGGCCTGTGAACATACGGCTCTCTCCAGTTCGCTCAAGCAAGGCGTCTGAAATACGCCTCTGTCGTTAGCGGACTGTCACCGTTGGCCCCGGAGTTCCACCGGGTCGTTCCGCCAGCGGCGAAACCTGCGGACTGTCACCGCACAGTATGGACTCGCACCGTACTTATCGGGATGCTAGTCGGTTCGGTCAAAGTGGGACAACAGCCACTCAGTTTGGCGTGTCGACGGCGACAGGCAACTGAAAATGGAGAAGAGTGAGTCGACCGATGACGAGGTGACGATGGCTCAAAGTTTCGTGGCCCGTACGAGGACGCCCCGCATGGTGAGCCAGAGGGGCACCTCGATGTTCTTTGTCACCGCCTCGGCCCGGATCTGATTATGACGCAGATAGGCGTGCACTTCCTCCCGCGTCTCCAACGGAAAGAACTGACCATCCCACCGTTCAGCCTCGACCTCTCCAAATATCGACTCGACCAACGAGCACGCTTCCTCAGCATCGAATGTTGTCGCCGGGTAACCATCAGGCGCGATCTCGGGGTTCGTGTCTCGTGCGGCCGTGCAGGCGAAGTAGCGACCTTCGGGCCGAAGAACGCGGTGGGCCTCCCGGATAGCGACGGTTGGATCATCAACGTGGTACAGACACCAAAGATGGGTTACCTCTGCGACTGAAGCGTCTGCCACAGGCAACTGGCACATGTCAGCCCGGACCACTGGTCGGTACGGGTTGGCGTCGAGTTGTTTCGGCGATAGGTCCACTCCTATCCATTCCACGCGATCGTCGAGTATGGACGCCAGGCGCCCCTCACCACAGCCCACATCGAGCACGGGACCCACAAGCTCCGGTGACACCATTTCGTGCGCGTCCTCCGGTGCCTGCCACGAGCGCCATCGCTCCGGGTCCGAGTCGTAGTCGGAGGACAGTACCGTCATGAGGGATATCCTCGCACCGGCCTAGATCTCGTAGCCACCACCGGGCCCGCAGCGATTCCAGCGCAGGGTGCAATGAAGTGACCGTTTCGACCCGAAGGACGCCCGCCAGCAAATCCAACCGTGGTCGACGGCCTGCGATACAACCTGATGCCAGTCGACGCTGTTCAGACGACCCGTCATTGGGGACGGCAGCCCGTGTACAGAGCCGTGAGAAATCTACGCTCCACTCGCCCGTCAAATCGCTCGATCACGAGCCGTTCGATCAAATCGAGGATCCGTCGCCGTTCAACCTCAGGACGCCGAAGGACGGTGGCCATCGAAGCATAGAGTGCTCGGGCTTGACTGGGGTTGAGAACAGCGGGAGATCGAAACACTTCCGCCTCAAGATCGACGAGTCCTGCCCAAGCGGCGAGATCCCGCAGACGATGTTCTTGATCCAACTGAAAGGGCGGACGACCTGGTGCATCGAAGGCGCCACGGGTCGCCGGTCCCAATAGTGCCTCGACTGCCTCAGTGAACGAATCAGCGCTCTCCGGTTCCCGGAACAGCGTCCACCATGCTGCCAGCCATCCACCCGGTTTGAGGCTCTCGGCCAACTTTGCCAGCCCAATGCGCTGATCCACCCAATGCAACGAGGTCGCACCAACCGCCAAGTCGAAGGCCTCGTTGGGGAGGAGTGCGTCCTCGAGTGCGGTCGGGACTACCTCGACGTTCGGATGCTTGGCTGACAGGTGGTCAGCCAATCCAGCATCGGGCTCGACGACCGTGACCGATGCACCAGCAGCAAGGAGGTGGCTCGTAACCAGGCCGGTCCCTGGTCCGATTTCCAGTACCCGACAGCCTGGTCGCAAGCCGCAGCGGCCACGGAGGATTTCGTAGATCCGTTCGGGGTAATCGGGTCGCCCGGCTTCATAGGCTGCGGGATCGGTGCCGAAGATGACACGGCCCTCGGAGCGATGCAGGATCCTGGGCTCATCATCTTCAGTCATGCGGGCAGACTCCCTGGGATGTTCCCTTTCAAGACGGTCCGAGGTAACCAAAAGTCGTCGGCCCCGACCACCTTGGGCCGATTTCACGGCGACGCTGTGAACTGGTTCGTCGCTTCCACAATCCGCTCGACTGTTTCAGTGGTGCCGCCGTGGCCTGAATCGACGAAGACGAGGTCTGCATCGGGCCAGGCATGCGCGAGCGTCCATGGAACATCAGCCGGGCTGGTGAGGTCGATCCGCCCGTGCACGATTACACCTGGGATACCGGCCAACCGTTCGGCGTGGCGGACGATGTGATCGCCTTCCAGCCACGCTCGGTGACGAAAGTAGTGACTCACAATCCGAGCAAAGGTCATGCTGAACGCCACATCCCGATAGCGCGGGTTGGACTTCCAGCCTGGTTCGAGGGACATGATGGCGTCCTCCCACATACACCAGCTGGCGGCTGCTTCCTTCCGACAGTTCTCGTCAGGCTGCACGTTGAGGAGCTGATAGTAGGCCTCGACCAAGTCACCGTCCCGAAGCTCGGGGGGGAGATGGGATCGAAACCGGTCCCACTCCTCGGGGAAGAACCGGCCCGCCCGTGATAGAGCCAGTGGATGTCCGAGGGTCGGGTGAGGGTGACCGAAACGAGCACCATGCCCCGGACTCGCTCGGGGTACGACTCGGCGTAGGCGAGGCCGAGCGTCACCCCCCAGGAAATGCCCCAGATAAGCCACCGATCGATGCCCAGGTTTTCCCGGACTCGCTCGATGTCCGCTACGAGGTGCCAGGTGGTGTTGGTGCTGAGGTCGGTATCGGCATCAACTCGGGGGTTGCTTCGGCCACATCCTCGCTGGTCGAGGAGCACGATCCGGTACCGATCCGGGTCGAAATAGCGCCGAAAGACCGGCTGGCACCCCGAGCCGGGGCCTCCGTGCAGGACGAGCGTGGGGAGCCCCTCGGGATTGCCGCAGGCTTCCCAGTAGATCGTCTGGTCGTCACCGACGTCGAGCATCCCGTGCTCATACGGCTCGATATGGGGAAAGGGGGCACCGACCAAGCCTGTCACGGTCAGCCCGGATCCTCCGGTCTCACCGGCAGCCAATCGTGACGTCGTTCCCCAGTCCGTGGCACCGTGGTGTTATCAGGAAGTGCATTGTGCACGCGAGATTTGACACCTGCCGGAGTCCCGGTCCAATCGGGATTGTTCGATGGGAGGGGGTCAACAAGTGGCCAACCCGAGGTGGCCACCGATGGGACGGCTAACTCGCCGACTTCTCGCGGCGGTCTCGAGCTAGCAACTGCCGAATGGCACAGTGGGCAGATGGACCGCGACGGAAGCCATATTCCCTTTTCTGACGTTGGTACCTACCCGATCCGGGATGGAACAGTGTTGGCCCCTCGTCGACGGCGAACCGGCCTTTCGCCGGATCTGCCAAGCCATAGATTCCGCTCGACACAGCGTCTGGGTGACCGTGGCGTTCCTGGACCCGGCGTTCCAAATGCCGGACGGCCGGGGGCCTGTTCGACGTGCTCGATCACGCCGCCGCACACGGCTTCGACGTGCGCGCACTCTTCTGGCGCTGTGCTCCACTGCACAAGGTCTCCCCCACTGCGCACTTTTTCGGGGATGCCAGCCAGCTGGAAATGTTGCGAACTCGTGGATCAGGTTTCTTGGCCCGCTGGGACCGAGCGGCCAAGCTGTACTGCCAGCACCAGAAGAGTTGGCTGATCGATGCAGGCCATCCCGGTGAGATCGTGTTCGTTGGCGGAATCAATCTCAATCCCAACTCGGTGGTTCCGCCAGGCCATCCATTGGACCGCTAAACGAACTGCTGGCTGCCCTGGGCGCCGCCATCGAGGAGGTGGGTGGCAGGTTCACCATGCACTACACGACCGTAATGGTGACGACGGCATGCCGTGCATGATTGTCAGCTCTCGGTGGAGCCGGTGCGGAGCGGTGAGTCCAGACGGAACGATTTAAGTTAATAGGATTTCCTCAGGGGCCAGGTGGTAGACCGGTCATCATGAGTCCGAGTCGGCGAGTGTCAATGGTGTCACTCCTTGTGATTGCTGCCGTCCTGTGTCTCATCAGCGGCCTTGAGGTAGCGCTCTTCGGGGTCATCTTCACGCACGGGGTCTACGGATCCCGGATGGCCTGGCTCTTCGGCGCAACGGCGCCGCTCCTCGTCCTGGCGGCAGTACTCGGATGGCTGGCTGCACGGGTCGGCGAGGTAGAACCGAACTTCTCCACGCACGCCCACCATCTCAATTGCGGCCAAGCGGGTCGAAGGATCGCAGGAGCGTCGCTGCTCGTGCTCGTCATTCCCCTGTCCTTCTTCATTGTTGCGGGGCTGGTGGACGTCGGTCTGATTGTTGCGCACGCATTAGCCCGATAAGCATGAGGACCCGAGCTGACCAGCTACAGCTACAGCTCATCGTCCAAGACGGCTTTCCTTGATGCGGCCCACCTCTCGCGGATAGGTGAAGCGGCGCCCAGTAGGAATGCTGGGCGAAGACGAGATCGACCGGGACCAGCCCGAAGCGCCCGGTCGCTGTCGCCGTGACCGCGTCGAGGATTTGAATGAGGGCGGTGAGCACCATGAGTGCACTAAGGCTCGCCGCGCCCGCAGGCCTAGCGTGACCACGAGCAGGACGGCCATACCGAGGTTACGGGTGAAGAAGTATTCGGCGTAGTTCCGCCCGGCCGAATTGAGGTGTTCGCCAGCGGGATGGAGGGCCAAGAGGCCACCGGTGGCGGTGAGCAGGGCACCGGCTATGACGAGCATCACCAGCCACCAGCGCCACGGTGAAGCTTTTGCCGCTTTCGGGCTGCCTGTCCGCTGACTGGGCGAAGTAGCGGTCCCGCGTCCTGTTCGCGCGCACTTGGCCCGGTGGCGAGAGGCGGGCGTCATGGTCAGCAGCCGGCCGGTGAAGCTGACGGTGAACACCAGGGCGGTGATCGAGGCGAGCTTCTCGAACATTCCGCCGAGGCCGTGATCCATGTTGGCGCCGAAGCGGCGAGGAAGACCACCATGAGGGCGCCGGTGAGAGCGGCGTAAGCGCTCCACGTCCGCCAGCGCGGTTCTTGACGGAAGCGCCAAGCCAGCACGAAAATTCCGGCGATCGTCGCAGCCAGGCTGACTACGGCCGCCACGTTGTGGATCTGCGCATGCAGCGTGGGACGAGCTGGGGCGGCGACCCCCGGCGGGAAGCCCAGCCCGGGGTCCTGGCTGAAGATCCCGGCGGCGATCAGCATGAGCCCGGCGATGACCTTCAGCCGCGGGTACCAGGCGGACCCACCCCCGGGCGTCAGGGTCGCGCGCCAGCCGATCGCCGAACAAGCAGGTGAGGGCGCCGAACACGATGAAGTTGGTGACCTGCACCCAGCCGCCGTGTCCGAGGCTCAGGGCGCTCATCGGCTGCCGCAACGTGCCGTACCCAGGCCGGAACGCTCCATCGATCAGGAAAGTGGCGTTGAACAGGACCGAGCCAGCAGGCCAGCGGCAAGCAGGCATCGGTGCGCCGCAGAGTTGCCGACGCGCTCAATCGCGCGTCGGCCCGATCCACGCGGAGGCCGACGCCGGGATGGGGGCTGGGTCTCCTACGGCTCGCTGCCTTGTCTCAGTTCATGGGACCCTCCTGATGGCGGCTTTATAGCCGTACGGCCGTAGCCTAACATCTGTTGCGCTACACTTGTCAACTAGTGCTTCGGCGCTACCGAAGGAGACAAATGACCCCGTCGAACGGACCCGGCCCGCTGGACACGCCCGCCGGCGCAACAACCGCCGGGGAGAGGGTGCTCGGCTCCGGGAGGACCTCATCGATGCTGCTTGCGCCTTGCTCACCGAGACAGCCGACGCCGGCCAACTGTCGATCCGCGCGGTCGCGGCCAGGACCGGCGTCGCCGCCACCTCGGTCTACCTGCACTTCGCTGACCTCGACGAGATCAAGGTAGCCGTCGCCGAACGGGCCTTCGCTGACCTGGCCACGGCCCGAGAGGCAGCGGTCGCCGGCCTCGACGATCCTTCCGCCGTTCTAGTAGCCCGCTGCCTTGCCTACGCCCACTTCGCTCTGTCCCATCCCGGTCAGTACCGGCTGATGTTCGGGCCCGCTCTACCAGCGGCCGTCTTTACCCGCTTCTATAACGCCACCGGTTCGGCGAGCCGCGATGCC
>CAVXSW010000001.1:0-715955 GCA_963764555.1 uncultured Acidimicrobiales bacterium | reverse complement strand
CCACCGACGTGGGGTCGATCCCCATCCTCGAAAGGGCCGCCTCCAGGTCCCACACGGTGGGCGAGTACGCCTGGTCGATGAACTCATGGCCCCGGCCGACTCCCGTATCGACGACGATCGGGCCGTCTGGATGATCAATGACAAAGCCGTACACCACCGCCTGACCACCGCCTGGGGCGGCTGGGTGATCTTCCGGTAGTACGACATCGGCGAGATGGAGCCGGTGGATCGGCGGCAGAACGTCGAGGGTCACCGGTCCATTCCACCACGACATGAACGCCAGGCCCGGGTCGCCTCGGCGGCCGCCGACTCGGAATCGATACGCCCAATCTCATCTGCTTGCTGGCCTCTGCGTGAGCGGGGGCATCCCGCTGGCGCAAAGTTACGATCGGCGGCCGCCGAGGCGACCACTGCTTTGAGCATGGACAGTTCATCGTCGCTGTATCGGTGGTGGAACTCCCTCAAATCGACCGGGCGCCCGATAAAGGCGTCATCGGGCTGGCGAGGCAACAAGTGCATGTGCAGATGCGGAAGCGTGTTGCCATGGATCTCGTAGTTCATCTTGACCGGCCGAAGCGCATCGCTGAGTACCTCAGCCACGGCCATGGCCTCAAACCAGAATGCGGACTGTGCATCGTCAGGCAAGTCAAATGGCTCAACGGCATGGGTTTTCGAGATCACGCACACGTAGCCGAAGAGGGCGACCTCAGGGTCGGTCGTCACCCAACTGTGAGCGAACTCCGCCAGGATCCCGTAGGGATGCCCGGATGTGCAGACCATGCAGGCGTCGGGACGGCAGCGCGCTGCCCAACTGTCAGGATCCGCCCACGCACCTCCATAGAGATCAGCGACCATTTCGTCTTCGTTGGGCCAACGTTCGATTGGCACCAGACCATTCAACTCGCTATTTTGGGCGGCCGACGTGGGATCTGGTTCGTCCTCGACCGCGGCCCCGTTCGGCATCGATGACGCTACGAAGTGCGACGTGGCTCGACGCCAAGTACCGCCAGCTTGTGCCACGATCGCTCGACGATCAGCGGGTATGTGTCCTGGTAACACCGGAGGGGCGGCACAGGCCTGACGGATGGCCGCACCACGGCTTCGGGCGAGTGTCGCATCGTCGACATCGAGGGCACCGAGGGCACCGAGGAAGACCCGACGAGATTCCTCGGTGAGGAGCGGCGACGACACGACCTGGATGTCGATAGCAGGGTCACCGGCGCAGGTTGAACCTCACGATCCCGGCGAGATGGCCATTGCTTCTCGCCCTCGGGCAGCTTGCGGATGATCTGCTCGGGCGTGTGCCGGCGTCGCTTCATGGTTGTGCTGTCATCCTTCCCCACAGCGTGGGTCTTGGACTCGCACAACGGGTGGATCAGCTCACGGGGACCTGGTCAGCGGGTGAAGAGCCCCCCGAACGAGCCCACTGAGGTGACGAAGAACTCGATCGGCAGGCCGATATGGAGAGACAACCGGCTGTTTGCGAGCACCGGTACGAACAGCTCTATCCTTGGCATCTCCCGAGCCGTCGAGGAGCAGAACAATCTCAGGCGCGGCAATAGCGCAACGGATACCACACTCACTCGTTACAACAGGACGGCGTTAATCCAAAGCCCCGGAAGTTAATAAAGATCCACGCAATACCTGAGATTCGGCGCCAACAAACATGATTACGCCGATGACTTCACAAGGCGCCAATCTATTGATTTCGAACTGGTAGTCGAGGGCCCCAGGGGCTTTCACCCAAGAATCGGCCGCGCAAAGCTCCCGCCTGTTCAAGGCAATGAGCGTCGACATTCTCGAAATGGCCCAACCATGCAATTTACGCGACTATCTCTTCATCTTCTTTCGCACAAATGACAATATTCCACCTGCTACCGCCACGACGAGAATCAGCAGGACAAACTCCTGCCAAACTCGCCCGTTGCCGTTGGGTATGCCGATACTAGCGGCTAGGAGCCACGCCACAGTGACCCAACTTACACCATCACATGGGCGCGCCACATATTACAAGCCGACTCTTCAGCATGGGATATGCGGCGCAGAGTAGACGTAACTCTCGCCCTGATTGAGATGGCTGTCGTTATCTGAGGTTAATTGCAAATAACAACGGCTCTCACTGCCTTATCTTGCAATGTTTGCCTCTTCGAATCCCATAGTGGTAGTAAGAATGTCAACCAGAGAACCAGTTGAGCCCAAGTTAACGCCGTAACAACAGAGGGTCGGCGCGCGCTTGATTCGTGACCGATGACTGAAACCAGTGTGGCTGTTACCGTCAGGGAACCAAACAACAAAAAGCTTATGAATGACCGAAGCCATGCAGCTCGATATGAAATAGGTTCGATACGTCCACTGATTACCGAGACAGAGACAATGCGCATACCAACCGTTTGGCGCTGCAGAGTAATAAGTAATGCGCCATAACCGATTTCCACACTGACTGCGATGAATGTGGTTGCAAGTTTGCCCGCGGTGGACCGCTCGAAGAGCCTAAATAGTTGTAGGGCACAGAAACTCAGGTTCGCTGACTACTCAGTCCCTTCGTAGGATCAGCGGGTGCTCTTCGCCCTGATCTACAGCGTCGTCCGGCGACTGTTGCGAGCAGTCGCCGGGCCCTCGTCGGTCTCAGCGCTTGAGATCGAGAATGCCGTACTCCGCCACGAACTTGCCGTGCTTCGCCGAAAGAGCGGACGGGTTCGGTTCCAACGGCGGGATCGCCTGCTTCTCGCAGCGATGAGCCGGATCCTGCCGAGGGACCAGTGGACGTCGTTTCTCGTCTCTCCCCAGACATTGCTCCGATGGCATCGGGAGCTCGTGAGGAAGAAGTGGACCTACCACCGGCAGAAGAACCTCGGTCGCCCGCCGCTCGATCCCGCGATTAGGGACCTCGTTATTCGTCTCGGTCGGGAGAACCCTCGGTGGGGATGCATCCGTATCCAGGGCGAGCTTCGTACGCTCGGCATCAGGGTCGCTGCCACGACGATCCGCACCATCCTCAGGCGGGCCGGGCTGCCACCAGCTCCTCGAAGAAGCGGTCCCTCGTGGACCGAGTTCCTCCGGGCTCAAGCCCGCGGGATCCTGGCGGTGGACTTCTTCACCGTGGAGACCACCTGGCTCCGAACGCTGTACGTGCTGTTTGGGATTGAAGTCGGATCGCGGCGCGTACATGTCTTCGGCGTGACCACCAACCCGCATTCGGCGTGGGTGACCCAGCAAGCTCGCAACCTGGCGGTCAGGGAACGCCTCCGAGACGTTCCCTTCTTGATCCGGGACCGAGATTCGAAGTTCGCCGGTCCATTCGACGAGGTGTTCCGCTCCGAAGGGGTACGCGTCATCAAGACACCGATTCGGGCTCCCCAGGCGAACGCGTACGCGGAGCGGTGGATCCGCACCGTTCGGGAGGAGTGTTTGGATCACCTGCTCATCTTCGGCAGACGTCAGCTGGAGGACGTTCTTCTCGTTTACACCACGCACTACAACGAGCGGCGACCGCACCGCTCGCTCGATCTGCGTCCACCGACGGGTCAAGCGAGGGCGTTGCCATCTTGTGTAACCCCGATCCGCCGAGACCTCCTGGGCGGCCTGCTTCATGAGTACCTTCCCCGGGCTGCGGAAGCAGCCTGATCTCCATCTGATGATCTGGAGAGCGTCAACCATGCTCAACCGCACGGCCCTGATCCTTCGATACAAGCAAGCCTTCGTAGACTGGATCAATGCGGTTGACCCCTCCCCGAGCTCGCACGTCCTCACGTTGTCGGAGGCCAACGACGAGCACACCGTCTATCTGGTCGAGGCCGAGGACCACGACGAACTGAGCTTGTGGCTGTCTCGCCATCACAAAGACCTCTTCGAGGAAGAGCTGAGCGGGTGGTATACGGACCCGAGCCTGTGGCCGGTGGATCGATCGCTCAAGGTCCTAGAGGAGTGGTGCTCGCTCGAGGTCCACACTGTGGTGGTGGACACCGGGCAATCTGCGCTCGAAGACGAGGGGTTCGAAGACTGAAGTCGCGCGAATTCACCGAGAACCGAGTTTTTGACCCCTACACGCTCGGTCGGAGCTTTCAGTCCAGGACTTGCGGCCAAGGTCAGGCAAGCCGTTCCCGCGCCTCACCACGCCGAGGTCGACCGACTCAACCATGGATGGTCACTCCAACCGGATCTCGACGGTGTCTCGATAGCTCTCGCCCTCGAGGCGGCTCGAGTCTGCGCTTCGCCGCGCAGACGTGCCCATCATCGAGGTCGTCGTCACCGGCCCGGACTCGATGGCAGCCCCGGTCAGGCTCACCTCAGAGGTCGTCTGTCAACTCATCGACGAGGCGACCACGCGGGTCACCCTCGTCAGCTTCGCGGCCTACCAGATGACCTCGATCATCGCCGCTCTCGACGGAGCCCTCGCTCGCGGCGTGTCGGTCGCCCTTATCCTCGAGTCGCCCGAGAATCTTGAGGAGTGGGGGCGGGGCAAAGGTGTACTCCAAATACCGGATCTACCACTGGCCTACCGAGCGCCGCGAGCCCCCTGGCGCCAAGCTCCACGCCAAGGCCGTGATCATCGACGGCCGCGATGTACTCCTCACAAGCGCCAATATGACTGCCGCCGCCTACGACAAGAACATCGAGCTCGGAGTCCTCTGCCGCGGAGGTGGTGTGGCCCGCCAAGTCCAGCACCACTTCGACGCCCTCATCGCCCGCGGCGTCCTCATGTTGGTGCAGTCGTGAGGTAGCGACGAAGGGAACCGAGATAACGCCCAAATTTGCGCTCAGGCTCCTCTGACGAGGGTCAACATGCGACGCCCAGGGGCGGATCCGCACACCCCGTGTGTACCTTGGGATCCAAACAAAGGATGGTTTCTAATCATGTGGCTCTTCACCCCTGAGGGCTTCTTCAGCGTCGTGAACGCCGAGGAGTTCGGGCACCCGCTCCAGGTACGTGCCCGCTGCGACGATGACCTCGACCGCTTGCGGTCCTCGTTCTTCCCGACGTTGGGAGAGAACGTCCATTTGCCCGGTCGTGACTACCCCGTCAGGGCCTTCACTACGCACGAAGGGTTCGCCGAATGCCTGTCGAAGATCGCCTTAGCGATCGATTACGACAACTTCAAGAGCACCGTTGCTGCCCGACACACCAGCGAGAGGGCCCACGTCTACGGCCACGTATGGAGTGACTGCAGGAAAATTGGGCAGTGGAAGGGAGTCCGATGAGCGAACCGACGGCGATCCCACCGGACAGGACCGCGGAGTACCGGGGTCGGGATCTTCAAGCTGAAGGGTGCTGGACAGCACAGCACGCGAGGTTCGGCTTGGTCGTGTTCAAAGGTGACGGGCAAGTACTGCTCAGGGAGCCGGCCAATCATTTCGGCGGCTACTGGTGGACGTTCTCCAAAGGGCACTCAGGCAAGGGAGAGCACCCGGTCGACACGGCGCTGCGAGAGACACTCGAAGAGACCGGATACAAACCGGACATCGTCGGGCACATCCCTAAGACCTTCATTGGCGGATCGATGCACTCGGCCGACAATTTCTACCTGGCCGTCGACACACGGGGCCAGGTTGATCCGCAGGCGGTGGAGCGCAACAGGGAGACGTGGTCCACCAAGTGGGCGACATACGAAGAGGCAGTGATTCTGATCAAGATGACAACGGACAGCGGCCGAGAGCGAGATCTTGAAACCCTGCATGCTGCATACGAGGAGTTTGAGAAGATCAAGGCTGGCGCCGTCTGAGCGTGGAGGAGACGGTTCAGTTGCAGGCCTACGACATCATCGGCGACGTCCACGGTTGTGCCGACAAGCTGGAGGGCCTCCTGGGGAAGTTGGGCTTCGAAGAGCGAGCCGGCGTCTACCGCCACCCCGAGCGCCAGGCGATCTTCGTGGGTGATCTAATCGACCGTGGTCCCCAACAAGTAGAGACGCTCAACCTCGTTCACGCCATGGTGGAGACGGGTAGCGCTAAAGTCGTCATGGGCAATCACGAGTTCAACGCAATTTCCTACGCAACGCTTAATCCCGAAGTCCCCGCAAATTCCTGCGGCCGCACAGCACCAAGAACAACAGATAACATGAGGCGTTCCTAGAACAGGTTCCTCATCCCGATCGATGGATCGAATGGTTCAAGACCATGCCGCTCTACCTCGATCTCGGCGAACTGCGGGTGGTCCACGCTTGCTGGAACGCAAGGGCGATGAGGTTCCTAGATGGTTGGTTAGCACCTGGCGCTTCCATAAAGACGGAGTTCCTCGTCGCGGCAAACCAACGTGGGTCAGACGAGTACAGAGCCATCGAGATACTGCTCAAGGGACCCGAACTCAGTTTGGCCGAGAAGGATCAAGGCGGGTTCATTGATAAGGATGGGAACATCAGGAGCGACGCCAGAATCCGCTGGTGGGATGGGTCGGCGAGGACACTCGACAGAGTTGCGGAGATCCCTCCCGGGTCACAGACGCAGTTGGGTGACCCATACCCTGACCTTCCTGCCGCCGAGTGTTTGGATGGGATGGCTTTTGAGTACCGAGATGAGACCCCGGTCTTTTATGGCCACTACTGGCGCTCGTGGGCCCCTGAACAGGGCCGGGACTGGACGACGAATACAGCCTGTCTCGACTTCAGCGCCGTCAAGGGTGGACCACTGGTCGCCTACCGGTGGGAAGGAGAGAAGGAGATCTCACGTCAGAAGTTCGAAAGTACCTCGACTGACTACGAGCTGCGGGGATGCCGAACCCCTGGGACACTCGTGGCGAATGATGGGCTGGCGACAGGAATCTGCCTGGAGCGAGGGGGACCTGAGCATCACACGCAAAATGTGAGGGTCAACCCGGCCTGAGCCGAAAAAACTTGCAAAAATGTGGTGCAAATGTGGTGCGGGCCGGTCTGGTGCGCCCTTCAGAAAGCCCGATTTGAGCCACCTGTAGCGCCCTGGCCTGGGAATTTTTGGAGCGGACGACGGGACTCGAACCCGCGACCCTCACCTTGGCAAGGTGATGCTCTACCAACTGAGCCACGTCCGCGCTGGCCGAATACCCTACCAGTTGCCCTCCGGGCTCTCGTTGGGTCCCGCGACGATCGTCTCAGGCAGGTACCTCTGCGTGCCACCAGGGCACCGGGCGGGAAGGCCGGTCCGTCGCGCTCACCAGCTCGCCGAGCGAGGCGCGCATGCCCAGGGTGATGTTGGTGATGTCGGGCGTGAGATCCCAGCAACCTTGGACTCCGACGTACACGGTGTCCAGATAGGAGAAGACCGTGATGTTGACCCCCGCACCCTCGATGATCGGGCCCAGCGGGTACATGGACACCAACCGGGCACCGGCCAGGTAGAGCGGGAAGTCCGGGCCCGGCACGTTGGAGACGATGAGGTTGAAGATGGGTGGCAGCCGGTCGAAGACCCGCAGGTTGCTCGCCCATCTCGACAGGCGGGTGGCGACCGCCGGGACGGTGGCCTGGGCCCAGCCGGCGACGACATCCGGCCCGAGGATCCGGCTCTGTTCCTTGGCCGACCCGACATCGTGGCGGATCCGGCGATGGCGCGCGGCATCGTCACCCACCTCGGTGGCGAGCGAGACCAGCATCGCCGAGATCCGGTTGCCGAGGGCATCACGCTCCGAATCGTTTCGCACCGACACGGGCACCAGTGCGACGAGCGAGCTCGCCGGCTCCTCCTGGCGGGAGGCAAAGAACCTCCGCATCCCCCCGGCCGCCACGGTCAGGAGGACATCGTTGGTCGTCCCACCCAGTACCTCGCGCACCCGCCTGATGTCGCTCATCGGCAATTCGGTGAAGGCCACTCGCCGGTGCGGCGAGATCGACCGGTTGATGGAGGTGGCCGGAGCAGAGAACGGGGCGGGAGGGGCGTTCCCCGACGTCGTCCGGTTGTGGCCTCCGAGGTCGCGGGCCTTCTGCACCGTCCTCGACACCGAGCGGGCGAGCGCGTCGGCCTGGGCAGGGAGCGATCCGATGACGTCCCGCCATCGCCCGAGCTCACCGGTCAGAGGACCCGGCGCCCGACCGGCCCGGGGACCTCCGAGCGTCCCGTCCCCGCACCCGCCCCCGTCGGGCTCCTCGGCCACCGGCCGGCTCTCGCCGCGCCCGCCGGCGTGAGGCGAGCTCGCCGAGTCTCCGAACAGCGGGCGCGGGGCCCGCACCGGCTCGGGCGACAGGTCGAAGAACGCGGCGAGCACCTCGGCCCCGGACACCCCGTCGAGGATCGAGTGGTGCACCTTCGGCACCAGCGCGAGTTGCCCCCCGGCCAGTCCCTCGACCACGTGGAACTCCCACAACGGCCGGCGCCGGTCGAGGGGGCGGGAGGCGAGGTCGGCCACCAGGTCGGCCAGCTCCCCGAGGCCGCCGGGCCGGGGGAGGGCCGCCCGGCGGACGTGGTAGTCGAGATCGAAGTCCGGATCGTCCGCCATCGCCGGGTGCTGGAGGCCGAAGCGGCAGCTCGAGGAGCCGCTGGCGGAACGGGGGCACCAGGTGACAGGCGGGCGCCGACCGTGTCGCGCACCTCGGAAAACCCGACCCCCCCGTCGGTGCCGGAGGGGTCGAACAGCAGCGCCCCGAGGATGTGGAGATGGGTGGTGGCGGACTCGAACGAGAGAAAGGCTCCGTCCAGTCCGCTGAGGCGCTCCACCTAGCGGCCCGTCGATCCGAAGCCGCCGAGACCCCGCTCGCTGGGCGGCAGCTCGGCGACCTCGACGAAATCCGCCCGCTCCACCCGCTGGACGACCAGTTGGGCGATCCGGTCGCCCCGACGGACCTCGTAGGGGGCGTCGGGGTCGGTGTTCACCAGCACCACGGCCAGCTCGTCGCGGTAGCCCGAGTCGATGAGCCCCGGGGCGTTCAGACAGGTGACGCCGTGCCGGGCCGCCAGGCCGCTCCTCGGTTGCACGAAGCCGGCATAGCCGGCCGGGAGGGCCAGCGCCACGCCCGTCGGGACCACCGCCCGGCCGCCCCGGGGCGGCAGCGTGACATCGATCCGGGCCACCAGGTCGGCGCCGGCATCGCCATCGCGGGCGTACGCCGGCAGGGGTAGCGCCGGGTCGAGCCGCACCACCGGCTACCTCCGGCGGGTCGGGTGACGCGGCGCGCCCCAGCTCGGGCCCCACCACCGTGTCGACGCCGCTCCGTGGTCCCGGGGCCACCGGACTCCTCCGCTTCTCCCCCGCCCGACGCTACCGGCCGGCCGGGGCCCTCGCAGCTGTCCTGCTCGCGTACCCCAAGGCGACCCCGCCTCACCCGCCGTTGCATGCCGACCCTCCACGGACAAGACGGGACGAACCGGGCCCACCCCGGGTGGCGGGGTGGGCCGACGGCCGCGTCGGTCACCCGGTAGCGTCACCGGTCGTGCTGGTGTGGATGGACCTCGAGATGACCGGGCTCGACCCCCAGCGCCACGTGATCGTCGAGGTGGCCACCCTGGTCACCGACGACGACCTGACCATCGTGGCCGAGGGGCCGGACCTGGCGGTGGCGACCCCGCCCGACCAGCTGGCGGCGATGGACGATTTCGTCAAGGACATGCACACCCGAGAGCGGTCTCCTCGGCGCCGTCGAGGCGTCGACCGTCTCGCTCGAGCAGGCCGGTCGGCCACGCTCGAGTTCATCCGTGCCCATGCGGACAAGCCGCGGACCGTGCCCCTGGCCGGCAACTCGATCGGCACGGACCGGCGCTTCCTGGCCGCTCAGCTCCCCGACATCGAGGACTACCTGCACTACCGCTCGGTGGACGTCTCCACGGTGAAGGAGCTGGTCAAGCGCTGGTACCCCGAGGCGATGGCCGGCGCTCCGACCAAGGCCGGCGGGCACCGGGCCATGGACGACATCCGCGAGAGCGTGGCCGAGCTCGCCTACTACCGTGGCGCCGTCTTCCGCGAGCGTTCCCCTGACTGACCAGGCACCGACGAGAGGAGCACCGATGGGCGGCCATGCCGACCAGCCGAACTCTGCGACCCCGACGTCCACACCGGCCTCCCCGCCGGCCTCGACACCGAGCCTGGCCGAGGCCACTGCCACCCTGACCGCGCCCGGTCAGCCCTTCGAGATCGAGGAGCTGGAGATCCGGGGGATCCCCACCCGGACCTGGAAGCGCGCCCCGAGACGCTGCGCACCGTCCTCGAGCTGTCCGCCCTGCACGGCGACAAGGACTTCCTGGTCTACGAGGACGAGCGGATCACCTTCGCCGAGCACTCCCGACTGGTGGCCGGGCTCGCCCGGAATCTCGTCGACCGGTTCGGGATCACCAAGGGGGACCGGGTGGCCATCGCCATGCGCAACCTGCCCGAATGGGTCATGGCCTTTTGGGCCTCGATCGCCGCCGGGGCCGTCGCCGTCCCGCTCAATGCCTGGTGGACCGGGGCGGAGCTGGCCTACGGGCTGAGCGACTCGGGCACGTCGGTCGTCTTCGTCGACGAGGAGCGGCTGGGACGCATCACCCCCCACGTGGACGAGCTCGGCGAGCTGAGGGCCGTCATCGCCTGCTCCGAGGAAGCCGACCCCGCCGGCGGCCGGCGCCGGTCCGAGGCGACGACGCTCGGGCGACAGGCCGGGCCGCTCCCGGTGGTCCCCTTCGCCGAGCTCGTCGGACCGGCGACCGAGACCCACGCTCCCCGAGGTGGCCATCGCGCCCGACGACGACGCCACCATCTTCTACACCTCGGGCACCACCGGGCGGCCCAAGGGGGCGGTCGGGACCCACCGCAACAGCATCTCCAACCTGATGAACCTGTTCTTCGTGGCGACCGTGGGCACACTTCGCCGGGCCGGCGACTCCGGGCCGGAGCCGGCCGGGGGCGCCCAGAACGCCAACCTGTTGTCGGTGCCGCTGTTCCACGCCACCGGGTGCCACGCCGTCCTCGTCTCCAACACCGCCGCCGGCGGCAAGCTGGTCATGATGCACCACTTCGATCCCGAGCGGGCCCTCGAGCTCATCGAGCGCGAACGGATCACCATCTTCGGCGGAGTGCCGGCCATGGTGATGCAGGTGATCGACTCGCCGGCCTTCGCCACCCGCGACACATCGTCGGTGCGGTCGATCTCCTACGGCGGTGCGCCCTGTCCGCCCGACCTGGTCCGCCGGATCAAGGAGCACTTCCCGGGGGGCGCCCCCGGCAACGGCTACGGGCTGACCGAGACGTCGGCCATGACCACGATGAACGCCGGCGACGACTACGTGCGCAAGCCCGACAGCGTCGGTCCGCCCGCCCCGGTCTGCGACGTGGCGGTGGTGCCCGAGGACTACGAGGGCACCGAGCCGCCCGCCGGACCAGGCGCCCGACCCCGAACGGACCGGAGAGCTGTGGATCAAGGGCCCGAACGTCGTGCGGGGCTATTGGAAGCGGCCTGCGGAGACGGCCGCCTCGTTCACCGCCGGCTGGCTGCACACCGGGGACGTGGCCCGCATCGACGAGGAGGGGTTCGTCCACATCGTGGACCGGGCCAAGGACGTGATCATCCGCGGCGGCGAGAACGTCTACTGCGTCGAGGTCGAGGCGGCGCTCTACGAGCACCCGGCCGTCGCCGACTGCGCCGTGATCGGCATCCCCCACCCGGTGCTCAGCGAGGAGGTCGGGCGCCGTCGTCGTGCTCCACCCCGGCGAGAAGGTGACCGGCGACGAGCTGGCCCGCTTCGTCGGCGAACGGCTGGCCGCCTTCAGCGTGCCGTCTCGGTTCTGGTTCCGGGCCGACCCGCTCCCGCGCAACCCGGCCGGCAAGGTGCTGAAGCGCCAGCTCCGGAGCGAGCTCGATCGACGCCCTGACCGGCCTGAGCCGGCGGCCATGCTCAACCTTGGGCGGCCAGCCGGTCCCGTGCCGTCGGCGACGTCGCGTTCCATCTGGTCGACGAGGGCCTGCGACCGAGTCGAAAGCCACCTCGTCGCGGAGCCGGGCCACGAAGGTCAGCCGGGCCTCCTCCCCGTAGAGGTCGCCGGAGAAGTCGAGCAGGAACGCCTCGACGAGCAGGTCGCCGTCGACCGCCGTAGAAGGTCGGGCGGCGCCCGACCGAGATGGCCGACTCCCACAGCGAGCCGTCGGGCCGCTCGTACCGCCCGGCGTAGATACCCGTCGCCGGCAGGCAGATGCCGTCGGGCACGGCCACGTTGGCCGTCGGGAAACCCGAGATCGCCGGCCCCCCGGTGGTCGCCGTGGACGACCGGGCCGCGGACCTGGTGGGGCCGGCCGAGCAGGGCGGCGGCGGACTCGACGTCGCCGCCCGCGACCAGGCTCCGGATCCGGGTGGACGAGATGGGCTCGGCCGCACCCTGGCCTGTCGCGACTCGGCATGGAGGGTGACCCCCTCCACCTCGAACCCGTCGGTGGACCCCATGTCGCGCGAGGAGGGCGACGTTCCCCTTGCGGCCGTGGCCGAAGTGGAAGTCCTCCCCCACCACCACCAGCCGGGCGTCGAGCCCGGTCACCAGCACCTCGGTGACGAAGTCCTCGGCGCTCTCGTTGGCCCGCTCGGCGTCGAAGGGGACCACCACCGTGCGGTCCACGCCGGCCGCCTCGAGCAGCTCGAGCTTCTGGGCGCAGGTCGCAGAGCTGGCAGGGCGCCGACTCCGGCCGGACCACGGTCGCCGGGTGCCGGTCGAAGGTGACCACCGCCGTCGCGAGCCCTTCGGTGGCGGCCCGGGCCCTCAGCTCGGCGAGCAGGGCCCGGTGCCCGAGATGGACGCCGTCGTAGGCCCCGATGGTCACCGCGCGCCCCCCGGTGGCGGCCGGCAGCTCGCGAGGTCGGTCACGGTCTCCATCACGCAGGAAGGTTACCGCCGGGGCTGTCCGAACCGGGGCGGAGACCACCCGGGCCGGCGCGGGCCGCCGGCCGTCATCCGGCCGCCTCGAGCACCACGGCGGGTCGGATCCGGTCGGTCTCGGTGGCCTCGTAGACCGCCAGCAGCTCGTCGCCGTCGCCGACCAGTCCCCAGGGTCCCTCACCGGTCACGCCGAGGGGGACCCGGTCGAGGGCCAGGCCGCGGGCCACGTGGCGCTGCACCTCGGTGTCCACCACCACCTGGTCGATGTCACGCAGCGCCTGGGCGGGTGACAGCACGACGTCGGAGCCGAGCTCCTCGACCAGATGGGCCTCGTCGGCGCCGAACGAGCCGACCCGGGTCCGCCGGAGGTTGCGCAGGTGGGCCCCGCCCCCGAGCGCCGAGCCGAGGTCGGCCGCCAGCACCCGGACGTAGGTGCCCGACGAGCACTCGACCTCGATCCGGAACACGCCGGGGGCGAGGCCCGGGGACACGTCGAACCGGTGGACGGTCACCGGTCGGGGCGATCGCTCCACCTCGATGCCCTCGCGGGCCAGCGCGTGGAGCCGCCGACCGTTCACCTTCCGGGCCGACACCATGGGCGGGACCTGGTCGATGACCCCGGTCAGGGAGCCCGCAGCCGCCCGGACCTCGGCCAGGCCCACGCCGTGCATGTCCCAGGTGCCGGTGACCTCGCCCGAGGCGTCGAGGGTGTACGTGGCCGTCCCGAGCACCACCTCGGCCTCGTAGGTCTTCGGGCAGTGCGGTCAGGAAGCGCAGCAGCCGGGTGGCCCGGCCGAGCCCCACCAGCAGCACCCCGGTGGCGTCGGGGTCGAGGGTGCCGGCGTGCCCCACCCGGCGTTGGCCGAAGATCCGCCGGCACCGGGCCACGACGTCGTGCGAGGTCCACCCGGCCTCCTTGTCCACCACCACCACGCCGGTGACCTGGTCGGTGGCGCCGGCCGGCGGAACTGGCCCGGCTCACGGGTCAGACCCCTCGTCGCCCGGGCCCCTGACTCGCGGATCCGGCGGAGGACGTCGTCGACCCGCCCTCCGGCCACCACCGCCGGGTCGACGGCGAACTCGAGCAGCGGTGTCCGCTTCATCCGGACCTGGCGGCCCACCTCCCGCTGGAGCTGGGCCCGCCGCTCGGACAGCGCCTCGGCCGCGTCGTCGGACAGCGAGCTCAGGTAGACGCGTGGCGTGGCGGAGGTCGGCGACCGTGTCCACCCCGGTGATGGTGACCATGCGGAGCCGCTCGTCGGCGTCGGCCAGGCGCTCGAGCTCCTCGGCCAGCACCTGGCGGAGCACCTGGTTGACCCGAAGGGCGCGGGGGTAGGGGACGGCCCCCCGGTTGTCGTGGCGACGATGGGACACAACTCCTCCGCTCCCGCCCGGCTTCCCGCCTCTGGCGCGTCGGACGCAACCGACCGGCGGCACCGCGATCGGCGCTCCTAGGTCCGCGGGATCTCGCGCTCGTCGAACGTCTCGATGACGTCGCCCTCCTTCAGGTCCTGGTAGTCGGAGAGCCCGATCCCGCACTCGAAGCCGGCCTGGACCTCGCGGGCGTCGTCCTTGAAGCGCCGGAGCGAGGTGATGGTCCCCTTCCAGATGACCACGCCCGTCACGGAGGAAGCGGACCTTGGACCCCCGGGTGATGACACCCTCGCGGACGTAGCAGCCGGCGATCGCGCCGACCCGGGGAACCCGGAACACCTGGCGGACCTCGGCCTCGCCGGTGACCACCTCTTCGAAGACCGGCGCCAGCAGGCCGAGCATGGCCGCCTCGAGGTCCTCGAGCAGCTTGTAGATGATCTCGTAGGTACGGATCTCGACGCCGGCATTGGCCGCCATCTCACGGCTGCGGCGGTCGGGCCGGACGTTGAACCCGATGATGGTCGCCGTCGAGGCCTGGGCCAGCTGCACGTCGTACTCGGTGATGCCGCCGACGCCACGATGGACGAAGCTCAGCTTCACGTCGTCGCGCTCGAGCTTGCGGAGGCTCTCGGTGACCGCCTCGAGCGACCCGCGCACGTCGGCCTTCAGGATGAGGTTGAGGGTGGCCGTCTCGCCCCGCTGGATCTGCTCGAACAGGTCCTCGAGCTTGGCCCCCCCGAGCGCCGAGGTGGCCGCCGGGACGTGGCCGGCGACCCGGTAGCGGTGGGCCCGGGCCTCACCGATGGTCCGGGCCTGGGCCAGCTCGGGCGTGACCCGGACCTCGTCGCCGGCGTCGGGCGGCTCCGAGAACCCGAGCACCTGCACCGGGGTGGAGGGCGGGGCCTCCTTGATCTGATCGCCGTGCTCGTCGACCAGAGCCTTGACCTTCCCCCATGCTGCGCCGGCGACGATCGGGTCGCCGACCCGGAGCGTGCCCTGCTCGACGATCACCGAGGCCACCGGGCCCCGGCCGATCTCCAGCTCGGCCTCGAGGACGACACCCCGGGCCCGCCCCTCGGGCGTGGCCACGAGCTCCTCCACTTCGGCCACCAGGACGATCTGCTCGAGCAGGTCGTCGATGCCCAGATTCTGCGAGCGCCGAGATCTCGACCGTGATGGTGTCGCCGCCCCAGGACTCGGGCACGAGCCCGTGCTCGGAGAGCTGCTGGAGCACCCGGTTGGGGTCGGCCTCCTCGCGGTCGATCTTGTTGACCGCCACCACGATCGGCACCTCGGCCGCCCGGGCGTGGTCGATGGCCTCGACGGTCTGGGGCATGACGCCGTCGTCGGCCGCCACCACCAGCACCACGATGTCGGTCACCTCGGCGCCGCGGGCCCGCATGGCGGTGAACGCCTCGTGGCCGGGCGTGTCGATGAAGGTGATCGGGTGGCCGTTCCACTCGACCTGGTAGGCGCCGATGTGCTGGGTGATCCCCCCGGCCTCGCCCGAGCCACGACGTTGGCCGACCGGATCCGGTCGAGCAGCAGGGTCTTGCCGTGGTCGACGTGGCCCATCACCGTGACCACCGGCGGGCGCGGACGGAGGTCGGCCTCGGCCACCGTCCTCGTCGTCGTCCTCGAAGAACTTGGCCAGCAGCTCGGCCTCGCGCTCCTCGCCCGGGTCGACCAGCCGGACGTCGGCGCCGAGCTCGGCGGCGAAGAGGTCGATCATGTCGTCGGTCAGGGACTGGGTGGCGGTGACCATCTCTCCTTGCAGGAGCAGGAAGCGGATGACGTCGCCGGCCGAGCGGTTGAGCTTGGGCCCGAGGTCGCGGGCGGTCGAGCCGCGCTCGACGATGACCTCGGTGTCGGGCACCGGGCGCCGTCGAGGGCGCGTAGGCGGTGAGCTGGGTCGGCTCGAGCTCCTCGAGATTGCGGCGTCGGCGACGGGGCCGGCGCTGGTTGGGCCGCCCCCGGCCCACGCCGGGACCACCCCGACCGCCGGGACCGCCCCCCGGGCCGCCACCGGGACGTCCGCCGTAGCCGCCCCCACCACCGGGGCGCCCCCCGAACCCTCCGCTCCCGGTCCGTGTTCCCGGGCGTCCACCGCCGACGGCGGGACCCCCCGAGCGCCCGACCGGGCCGCCCGATCCGCCCGGGCCGGGCGCGGGCCCGGAGCTCGGACGGCGACCGCCGGCTCCCGGAGGCGGGGGGATCGGCTTGCCCGGTGACCGAGCGCGGCGGGCCGCCGGGCGGGGGCGGGATGGGACGTCCCGTGGCACTGGTGGGCGGGTGCGGCGGAGCCGACGGCGGAGGGGGCGGACTGCCCATGGTGGGGTTGGTGGCCGCCGGACGTGACGGGGCCGACGGCGGTGGAGGAGCGGCCGGGCGCGACGGTGCGGCCGGGGCGGCGGCGGCCGGCGCCGCCGGAACGGCCGGGGTCTCGGCGGGACGGGGGGCCGGCGTGCCACCGGCCGGAGCGGGTGCGGCGGGTGCGGGGCTCCTGACCGGGGCGACGGGTGGTGGTGCCGACGGCTGCTCGGACGCCGGGCGGCTGGTCACCAAGCGGGTTCCCGCCCGCTTGGCCGGGGCCGGAGCGGGAGCAGCCGGCCCGGCGGCGGCCGCGCCCTCCTCGGATCGTCGGCCGGACGGGTGGGACGGATGGGCGACCGTCGGCGCCGCCTGCGCCGGCGGCTTCGGGGGCGGCCTCGGTCGCCCGCCCGGCCCGGGTCGGCCGACTTGGTGACGGCGGGAGCCTTCTTCCGCCGCCGGCTCCTCGGGCTGGACCGGGCGACGGAGACCCTCCCGGTCGGCCTTACGACGGGCGCGGTCGGCCTGCGCGTCCTCGATGGACGACGAATGGCTCTTCACGCCCATCCCGAGGGACAGGCAGAGGTCGAGCGCCTCCTTGTTGGTCAGCCCGAGCTCGTGGGCGAGCTCGTAGACCCGGATCTTCTTCGGCAACGCCTGTTACTGCCCTTCGTTCCACGTCGTGGGTGCCGGTTCGCACCTCTGCGACTCCTATCCTCGCACATCACGGGGCCCGCTCCTCCGAGCCCCCGCCCGGCGAGCCGGCCGGGCCGCCGGGCGAGGTGGCTGCCCCACGAGTCGGTCCCGGTCCGCCGGGCCCGTCGCGATGCCGGACCCCCGGAGTCGGAGCGCCCGCTCGAACGCCCGCGCGCGAATCGCCCGGTCCACGCAGTCCGGCGAGTCCCGGCACAGCCAGGCGCCTCGCCCCGGATGGCGGCGGCCGACCGCCAACGACCCGTCTGCGAGCCGGACCACCCGGACCAGCTCGTCCGCCGGGCGCCGCTGCCGGCACCCGACGCAGGTCCGGGTGGGGGCTATGCGGGTCCCCCTCGGAGTCGGCCCCGGCGGGCCCGGGCTCGCCGTCGGCGGGGACACTCGACCTCGGCCGCCGCGGCGGGTGCCGGCCTCCGCCGGTGGCCGCCGCCTCGGCCCCGGCCGGCCCTCCCGAGTCGTCGGCGTCCGCGTCGGCCGTCGGCGGTGCCGTCGGCCGGCGCCGTCGGCCCCGTCGGCCCCCTGCGACCACTCGGCGGCCGAGACGGCCGTCCCGCCCTCGGCCGGCTGCCAGACCATCTCGCCCGCCTCGTTCTGGATCCACTCGCCCTCGGCCCACTCCTCGCCGCCGTAGCCGGCCTCCTCCTCGGCCAGCTGGGTCTCGCTCTTGATGTCGATCCGCCAGCCGGTCAGCCGGGCGGCCAGGCGGGCGTTCTGGCCCTCCTTGCCGATGGCCAGCGACAGCTGGTAGTCGCTCACGATCACCGTGGCGGTGCCGGTCTCGTCGTCGAGCCGGACCTCGCGCACCCGGGCCGGGGCCAGCGCCGACTGGATGAGCTCGACCGGGTCGTCCGAGTACGGCACCACGTCGACCCGCTCGCCGCGGAGCTCGTTGGTCACCATCCGCACCCGTGAGCCCCGGGCCCCGACGCAGGCGCCGACCGGGTCCACGTTGGGGTCGTTCGACCACACGGCGATCTTGGTCCGGTGGCCGGGCTCGCGGGCCGCCGCCTTGATCTCCACCGCGCCCGAGGAGATCTCGGGCACCTCGAGCTCGAACAGCCGCTTGATGAGGCCCGGGATGGCTCCGGCTGACCACGATCTGGGGGCCCTTGGTCGTCTTGCGGACCTCGACGATGTAGGCCTTGAGCCGGGCACCGTGCTCGTAGCGCTCGTAGGAGACCTGCTCGGCCTGGGGCAGCAGCGCCTCGACCTTGCCCAGGTCGAGCAAGGTGTAGCGGTTGTCGGTCTGCTGCACGATGCCGGTCACGATGTCGCCCTCGCGCCCGGCGTACTCCTCGTACTTGAGGTCGCGCTCGACCTCGCGGATCCGCTGCAGGATGACCTGCTTGGCCGTCTGGGCGGCGATCCGCCCGAAGTCGTCGGGCGTGTCGTCCCACTCGCGGACGACGTTCCCGTCCTCGTCGAGCTCCTGGCCGTAGACCCGGATCTCGCCCGACTCGGGGTCGATGGTGACCACCGCCTCCTCGGCCGCGTCGGGGCGGCGCTTGTAGGCGGCCACCAGGGCGTTGGCCAGGGCGTCGAGCAGGGTGTCGACGGAGATCCCCTTGTCGCGCGCGATCTGCCCGAGCGCGTCGAGGAACTCGAAGTTCGGCTTGCTCATCGGGATGCGACCTGCTTCCTCTTCTTCGTCCCGACCTTGTCTTCCCGGCCGGCTCGCCGGCCTGGCCCCGGCTGCCCCGGCGCCGTCGACCGGCGTCGGGCGCCCGGGCGCGGTGGCGGGCCCCACTCGAACACCGTGCGGGCCCGGTCGATGTCGGCGTAGGCCAGCCGGACCGGTCGCGCCGCTCCGCACCCGGCGTCGCCCGCGTCCTCGACGGCCAGCTCGAACCGGTCGGCGTCGGCCGACACCAACCGGCCCCGCAGCCGCCGCTCGCCCTCGCACCTGCGGGCGGGTCTTGACCGTGACCGTCTCGCCCGACGGCCCGGGCGAAGTGGGCCGGGGTCCGGAGCGGGCGCTCGACCCCCGGGCTCGAGACCTCGAGGGCGTACCTACCGGGGATCGGGTCGAGCTCGTCGAGCAGGGCCGAGACCGCCCGGTTGGCCTCGGTCAGGGCCTCGAGGTCCACGCCGCCTCGCGGTCCACCGTGACGAGGAGCACCCCGGCCGCAGCTCGACGTCGACCAGCTCCAGCCCGGCCGCGCTCACCACCGGCTGGAGCGTGGCATACAGATCGTCCATCTGCGCTGCCTCCTCCCTGGTGCCGGCACTGCCGTGTCGTCGTCCCTGTCATCACCTGCGCTGCACCTTCTTCGGAAGCGTTTCTGACAAAACAAAAGCGTGGGCTGTCCGCCCACGCTTCAGCAGCGTCACCTCACTTCAACCGAACGGCAGGCGAGAAGTATAGCAGGGGCTGGCTCCGTCCCGGCCCGACGCGAGGGGCCGGCGGGCCGCAGCCCGCTCGACGGCGGGCCGCCGCGCTTCACCGGCGGGCGAGCTCCTCGACGGCCGCGGCGAGGGCGAGCTCGCCGCTCCTCCCCGGTCGCCCGGGACCGCCACTCGGCCACCCCGCGGGCCAGCCCCTTCGCCCCACCACCAGCCGGACCGGCACCCCGAGCAGGTCGGCGTCGGCGAACTTGACCCCGGGCGAGACGTCGCGGTCGTCGTAGAGGACCTCGACGCCCGGCGCGCCATCAGCTCCGGCGTGGAGCGCGTCGGCCGCCTCGCCCACCTCCGGGGCCCGATCGGCCCCGAGCGCCACCAGGTGCACCTGGAACGGGGCGATCGAGGGCGGCCAGGCCAGGCCCGCGCTCGTCGTGGTGCTCCTCGGCCACCACGGCCAGCAGCCGGCTCACCCCCATCCCGTAGCAGCCCATCGAGAAGCGGCACCTCGTCGCCGGCCTCGTCGACCACCGTGCGCTCCCGCCATCACCTCGGAGTACTTGAGCCCGAGCTGGAAGGTGTGGGCGGCCTCGACCGATCGCACCAGCTCGACGGCGGTCTCCGCACCGCGGGCAGGCGTCACCGCTGCGCACCTCGGCGAAGGAGCCCCACTCGTCGACGGTGAAGTCGCGGCCGAGCACCGCCCCCGAGGCGTGGTGGTCGAGCCGGTTGGCCCCGACGATCCAGGGCCCCCGCCGGCGCGACCCCGTCGTCGCCGACCACCCGGACGCCGTCGCTCCTGCTGGCCGACCGGACCGATGTACCCCTTGACCACGCTCGGGTGGGCGGCGAAGTCCGCCGTCGTCGAACAGCCGCCACCCGGCTGGCAGCCGCGCCTCGCGGTCGCCGGGCACGAGCAGCGAGCGGTGGGCCGTCCCCGGTCGTCCACCACCGCCAGGCTCTTGAGCAAGTCGGCGGCGGCTCGGCGCCCTGGTCGGCGAAGAACGCCACCACCTCGTCGATCCCCGGCCGCCCGGGGGTGTGGTGCTCGACCATGGGCGCGGCACCCGGCCCGGGTTCGGGACCGTCCGGGCCGGCCACCTGCCGCGTCGGCCGCCTCGACGTTGGCGGCATAGCCGCAGGAGGGGCAGCGGACGAACCGGTCCTCCCCGACGGCCGAGGGCACCATGAACTCGTGGTTGACGTCGCCCCCGATGGCCCCCGACTCGGCCTCGACCGGGACCGCCTCGAGCCCGAGCCGCCCGAAGATCCTCAGGTAGGCGTCGAAGACGCCGCGGTAGGAGTCCTGCATGGCCCCCTTGTCGACGTCGAAGGAGTAGGCGTCGGCCATGATCAGCTCGCGGGTCCGGAGCAGGCCGAAGCGGGGCCGGGCCTCGTCCCGGAACTTGACCTGGATCTGGTAGACGGTCAGCGGGCAGCTGCCGGTAGGAGTCGACCTCGGCGCCGACGGTGACGGTCACCACCTCCTCGTGGGTGGGACCGAGCACGAAGGTGCCGCCCCGGCCCTCGACGGTCATGGCCGGCAGGGCGTCGCTCCCGAACAGGGCGGCCCGACCGGACTCCTCCCACAGCTCGATGGGGTGGAGGGCCGGCAGCAGCAGCTCCTGGCATCCGGCGGCGTCGAGCTCCTCCCGGACCACCGCTTCGATGCGGCGCAGCACCCGGTAGCCCGAGGGGGAGGAAGGTGTACACCCCCGAGGCCAGGCGCCGGATGTAGCCGGCCCGCACCAGCAGCCGGTGGCTGGCCACCTCGGCGTCGGCCGGCGCCTCGCGCAGCGTCCGGACGAGCAGCCGGGTCATGCGCATGGTCGGCGATCCTACCGGCGGCCCCCGTGCTCCACCCGGAGCGCCGCGGGCCTCGGGCGCGAGGCCGCCCGGCCTGCGCGCGCCGATCGGCGCCCGGCCGCCGTGCGATCACGTCGGCCCTCGCCGGACCGTACCGCCTGCGGATGAGGTCGACCTTGGTCTCGGAGGCGTTGGCGTCCTCGCCCTTGGCCTCGAGCAGGGCCCGGCGGTCGGCCTCGGCCTCGGCCTCGGCCCCGGAGTCGGCGGCGGCCAGCCGGGCCTCGACGCCCTCGGCCACGAGGCGCTCGGCCTCGGCCACCAGTGCGTCGACCATCTCGTCCTCGGGGACCACCCGGACGATCTTCCCCTTGATGAAGAGGTGGCCCCGCCGCCGGCCGGCCGCGATCCCGAGGTCGGCCTCGCGCGCCTCGCCGGGGCCGTTGACCACGCAGCCCATGACCGCCACCTGGATCGGGAGGCTGGCGGTCCTCCAGCGCCGCCTGGGCCTGCCTGGGCGACGGCGATCACGTCGATCTCGGCCCGGCCGCAGCTCGGGCAGGCGATGAGGTCGAGCCCCTTGCGCTCGCGCAGCCCGAGCGCCTCGAGCAGCTGGCGGCCGGCCCGCGCCTCCTCGACCGGGTCGGCGGTGAGCGAGTAGCGGATGGTGTCGCCGATCCCCTCGGCCAGCAGGGTGGCGATGCCGGCGGTGCCCTTCAGGAGCCCGGCCGGCGGCGGGCCGGCCTCGGTCACCCCGAGGTGCAGCGGATGGTCGAAGGTCTCCGAGGCCAGCCGGTAGGACTCGATCATGAGCGGCACCGACGACGCCTTGACCGAGATCTTGACGTCGTCGAACCCGACCTCGTCGAAGTACGCCAGCTCCATGCGGGCCGACTCGACCAGCGCCTCGGGGGTGGCCCCGCCGAACCGCTGTAGAGCTCGGGGTGCAGCGATCCGGCGTTGACCCCGATCCGGATGGGCACGCCCCGGTCCTTGGCCTCGGCCGGCCACCTCCTTGATCTCGACCTCCTTGCGGAGGTTGCCGGGGTTGAGGCGGAGGCCCTGCACGCCCGCCTCCAGGGCGGCGAGGGCCATCTCGTGGTGGAAGTGGATGTCGGCGATGATGGGCACCGGCGAGCGGGGCACGATGCGGGCCAGGCCCTCGGCCGCCGCCTCCTCGTTGCAGGTGCAGCGCACGAGGTCGGCGCCCGGCCGCGGCCAGGGCGTAGATCTGGGCGAGGGTCCCCTCGGCGTCGGCCGTCTTGGTCGTGGTCATCGACTGCACGGTGATCGGCGCCCCGCCGCCGACCGCCACGTCGCCGACATGGATCTGCCGGGTCGGGCGCCGCTCGGTGGTGGTCCATGCCGTCCGCACCATGGGTGCCATGCTACCGGCGGTGCGCCCGGCGCCTCCGGCAGCGGCCCGGCAGCCCCGGCGGCGGCCGAGGTCAGCCGAACGGGTTGGCCATCGGATGGAGGATGTCGGTCAGCAGCGAGGTGGCGAACAGCACGCCGAGGAACATCACCATCAGCCAGGTGAACGGCAGCAGCTTGGTCACGTCGGCGTGGTACAGCACCTTGCGCCGGCCGGTCCGGATCTTCTCGTAGACGGCGATGGCCACGTGACCGCCGTCGAGGGGCAGCATCGGGAACAGGTTGAAGATGCCGACGAACAGGTTGATCGAGATGAGGATCAACAGCAGGTCCCCGACCCCGGCCTGGGCGGCCTGACCGGCGGTCCGGACCGCCCCGACGATCGACTCGACCCGGGTGCCGTTGGCCGCGGCCTGGTTGGCGGCCTGGGCGCTCGTCACCTGGTGGAAGCGTTGCCGCCACCCCGCTCGGGTGAGAAGAGGTGCCCGACCCCGACCACCGACGCCCAGGTGAAGTGGACCAGGTCGCCCGCCGGTGGCGGCCAGGGCGTGCGAGCGGGCGTGGCCCGCTCCGTCGGCGGAGCCGAGGCTCACCCCGATGACCCCGAAGGGGGCCGTGCCGGCCGGGGCGGCCACCGCCGCCTCGTGGTCGGTCCGCCCGTTGGCCGGGGTGACCACGAGGGTCCGGTGCACGCCGTCGCGCCGGACGACCAGGGTGACCGGCTCGCCGGGGTGGTCGCGGATGGCGCCGGTCAGGGTGTCGACGTCGCCGGCGACGCGCTTGCCGTCCACCGAGACCACGACGTCGCCCGACCGCAGCCCGGCGAGCGGCCGCCGGGCCCGGGTCGGCCGCCCACCGGGGTCACCGCCTGGACCTGGACCTGGCTGGCGCTGGGCACCCCGACGAAGGTGAGCAGGGCCCACAGCAGCACGAAGGCCATGAGGAAGTGCATGGCCGACCCGGCCACCGCCACCAGCAGGCGGGCGTGGAACGGCTTCTGGCGGTAGGTGCGGGGCTCGTCCTCGGGATCGACCTCCTCGAGGTTGGTCATCCCCGGGATCTTCACGTAGCCGCCGAGCGGGAAGGCCTTGATCCCGTACTCGGTCTCCCCCCGGCGGAACGACCACAGCCGGGGGCCGAACCCGAGGAAGTACTCGGTCACCTTCATGCCGCCGTGCTTGGCCGCCAGCAGGTGGCCGAGCTCGTGGACCATGACCATGACCACGATGCAGGCCACGACGACGAGCAGGTCGGTGGCCCCGAGGGCGATCGACAGCGCCGACGATCGCCGCCACGACCACCGCCAGCTCGGCCAGGGACCGCTGGGCGGACTTGAGCGGCGGGGTCGGCTCGCGGGCCGGCCTCGGACCCGGCCGCGCGGGCCGCCCGGTGCCGGGGTGGCGGCGAGGCTCACCGGACCCGCCGGCTCGGTCGCTCATGCCGCCTCCCGCCGGGCCACCGACGCCGCTCGGCGACCCGGCGGGCCCGGGCGTCGGCGTCGAGCACGTCGTCGACGGTCGCGGGCGTACCCCGCTCGCCCGACCCGGGCCGGGGCGTCGTAGGCGTCGAGGGCGGCGTCGACCACCTCGGCGATGGCCGACCCAGGCGATCCGGCCGTCCAGGAAGGCCTGCACGGCCACCTCGTTGGCGGCGTTGAGCCACGCCGGGGCCAGGTCGCCGGCCCGCCCGGCCCGGTAGGCGAGGTCGAGGCAGGGGAACAGGGACCGGTCGGGCTCCTCGAACTCGAGGCTGGCGACGGTCGCCCAGTCGATCCGCCCGTAGGCGACGTCGAGGCGCGCCGGGTAGGCGAGGGCGTAGCCGATGGGCAGGCGCATGTCGGGCATCGACAGCTGGGCGACGGTGGCGCCGTCGCCGAACTCCACCATCGAGTGGACGATCGACTGGGGGTGGACGACCACGTCGATGTCGTCGTAGCCCATGCCGAAGAGCTCGTGGGCCTCGATGACCTCGAGCCCCTTGTTCATCAGCGTCGACGAGTCGACGGTGATCTTCGGGCCCATCGACCAGGTCGGGTGGGCCAGCGCCTCGGCGACCTCGACCGTCGGCCAGCTCCTCGCGGGTGCGGCCGCGGAACGGTCCGCCCGACGCGGTGAGCACCAGCCGGGCCGCGTCCGCTCGGGCCCCGGCCCGCAGGCACTGGTGGATGGCGCAGTGCTCGGAGTCGACCGGGACGAGCTCCGCCCCCGGCGTCGCCCGCGCCGGGCGCACCACGGGGCCGCCGGCGATGATCGACTCCTTGTTGGCCAGCGCCAGCCGCCGGCCGGCGGTGAGGGCGGCCAGGGTGACCGGCAGGCCGGCGAACCCGACCACGCCGTTGACGACCACGTCGGCCAGGGCGGCGATGGCGGCCAGGCCCTCGGCCCCGGTCACCACCTCGATCCCGGCGGGAAGGGAGCGGGCGAGCGCCGGGGCCAGCGGAGGCGTCCCCGATGGCCACCACCTCGGGCCGGTGCCGCCGGGCCTGGTCGGCCAGCGGCTCGACCGAGCGATGGGCCCCGATGGCCACCACGTCGAACCGCTCGGGCGAGCCGTCGACGACCTCGAGGGCCTGGGTCCCGATCGATCCCGTCGACCCGACCAGGCTGACCGTGACGGCCGCACCGGCCGGTCGGGCCGCACCGACGCGCTCGCCCGACCGGCCGGTCGCCGGAGGGGGCCGCTCGGCGCCGGTGATCGATCCGTCCATGCCCCTAGCCTGCCCGAAGATCAGGCGATATTGAGGGCACGAACCAGGTAGTAGGTGGCGGGAAGCACGAAGAGCAGCGCATCGAAGCGGTCGAGCACGCCCGCCGTGACCGGGCAGGAGGGAGCCCATGTCCTTCAGCCGGAGATCCCGCTTGAGCAGGGACTCGCACAGGTCACCGATGGGGGCCACCACCGCCACCACCACGCCGAGCAGTGCGGCGTTCGACGGCGCTCCACGGGTGGATGGACCCGACCACCACCGTCGAGACGAGGATCGAGAAGACGGCGCCGCCGAAGAGCCCCTCCCAGGTCTTGTTGGGGCTGATGGTGGGCGCCAGGGGCGCGGCTCCCGAGCCATCCCCCGATGACCAGGGCGCCGATGTCGTTGGCCACCGTGGCGATGACGGCGCCGAGGAGGAAGGCGATCCCGTGCCGGTTCGGGGAAGGCCGAGGGCGCCAGCAGCAGCGCCGGCGTAGGAGCCGAGCAGCGACACCCACCCCACGGTGAGCAGGGTGGCCGCCGCGCCGGCGACGGGCGAGCCCCGCTCGATGCCGAACAGGTACCAGAGGAAGGTGAACACGGTGATCAGCACCAGCACGAGCGGCACGGCGGCGGGGCCCTTGGTGTAGGCACCGACCATCAGCGACACCGTGCCGACCAGCCCGAGCAGGGTGGCCGGGTGGTAGCCGGCCCGGCGCAGGACACCGAAGCACTCGCCGGCGGCGAAGGTGACCACCACGGTGGTCGAGGACCAGCGACGGCCACCGTGCCCACCTTGAAGGCGAGCAGGGCGATGACCGCGGCGGCGATCCCGGTGCCGACCCGGACGCCGATCGAGCTCGAGTCCTCGTGCGGGCCGGGCTCGGTGCCCGTCCCGCGCACCGGGCCGGCCGCGGTGCGGGCGGTCCGCCGCCGGTCGGCTCGGTGGGCCGGCGGGCCGGCAGCCGGGCGCGGCCCGGCACGCCGGGCGCCGGGCGAGACGACGCCTCGTCGCCCCGGCGGCGACGCCGACCGCGGCGACCGCCGATCTCGAGCGGTCCCGACGCTCCTCGCCTCGTCGTCCTCCGGCGGCTCGGTCGTCGAGCTCCTCGGCGTCGCGGTCGGCGGCGGCCAGCCCGGCCAGGCCCCGGCGCCGCCCGGCGCCCGGGACGTCGGTGACCGACGCCCCCGGGGGCTCGGCCGCCAGCGGCGTGTCGGTCAGCCCGGCCTCCTCGGGCTTCTTCGCCCGCAAGCGGGCCGGGCGCAGCCCGTTCCGCCGGGCCCGTCCGTGCCGGGCGGTGCCCGACGGCCGGCGGCGCTCGGCCACCGGGGCCTCCCCGGCCGGCTTCGGCCGCCGTCCGGGGCCGCCATCGGTCGGCGCCGGTCGGCTCCGCTGGCGGTCGCGCGCCCCGTCGGCCGGAGCGCCCGGGGCGGCGGCCGCCGGCGGCCGTGTCGGTCGCGGGCGGTACGCGGCGAGGCGCTCGTCGCGCGCCAGGACCTCGGGCGGTGATCGCCGTCGGTCGCCTCGGTGATGGGCGCGATCGGTCTCGCCGCTCGCCCTCGCCCACGACCGGGGTCGGCCGGCACCGGGGTGGCTCGGCGGCGGCCGGGGCGGCTCGGGACAACCGGGGTGGCCGGGGCGTCGCCGGCCCGGGCTCGGCGAGCCGGGTCTCGCCGGATCGAGGTCGAACTCCCAGGGCCGGCGTTCGGCGTCGGGCCCGTCGGACTCGTCGAGCGACCCGAGCGCCACCTGGTCGCCGCCGAACATCGCCGGCTCGAACTCCTCGTCGTGGGCCACCCAGTCGGCGTCCTCCTCACGCCAGGTCGGACCGGAGAGCCCGGGATCGTCCGCCCTCGCCGCCGGTGTCCCGGGCCAGCACGGCCGGCACCTGCCCGGTCGGGGGCTCGGTCCAGTGCGGCAGCTCGGTCGGCGTGCCGGCGGCCGGCACCGCGGTCTGGCCCGGCACGACCGGGTCGACGGCCGGCCCGGCTCCTGGCGCCTCGCCCGGCTCGTCGGTGAGCCGGACCGTGGGCGGGTCGAGCCCCGAGGTGTCCGGCTCGGGCCCGGTCAGGCCGGCATCCGGCTCCTCACCGGTGTCGGTCCCGGGCACGGCGTCCGGTTCCCCGCCCACCACCGGCAGCTCGGAGGTGATCTCACCGGCCGGCTCGGCGCCGAGGATCCGCACCCGTTCGGTGGCGGGGCCGGCGTCCTCGCGGCGGGTGACGGGTGGATCCGACGAGGGCACATCGTCCTCTGGCCGCTCGGGGACGTCGTCCACGTCAGTCATTTCCTCCCATCAGCCGCGCCGACGGGCCCGGCTGGCCGTCAGAGCTCGAGGAGCTCCTGCTCCTTGTGGGCCAGCAGCTTGTCGATGGCGGCCACGTGCTCGTGGGTGATGCTTGTCGAGCTCCTTCTCCACCCGGTCGAGCTCGTCGCTCGAGAGCTCGCCCTCCTTCTGCATGGCCTCGAGGTCGTGGCGGGCCGAGCGGCGGTAGTTGCGCACGCTCACCCGGCCGTCCTCGGCCTTCTGCTTGACCACCTTGACCAGCTCCTTGCGGCGCTGCTCGGTCGGGACCGGGAACGAGAGGCGGATGACCGTGCCGTCGTTGGACGGGGTGATCCCGAGGTCCGAGCCCTGCAACGCCTTCTCGATGGCCGCCAGCGAGCCCTTGTCGTAGGGGGACACCACCAGCAGCCGGGCCTCGGGCACGCTGAAGCCGGCCAGCTGGCGCAGTTCGGTCTCGGCGCCGTAGTAGTCGACCTTCAGGTGCTCCACGAGCGCCGGGGTGGCCCGCCCGGTCCGGATGGACGCCGAACTCGGACTGGGTGTGGTCCACCGCCTTGCCCATGTGCGCCTTGGCCTCCGTGACCACCAACGCGATCAGGTCGTCATCCATCAGCAAACCAGCGTAGCCAGCAGGGTCGGGCCCCACCGAAAGAATCGGCCACCTGGGCGTTCACCGGACGAGCGTGCCGATGGGCTCGCCGCCCAGCGCCTTGCGGATGTTCCCGGGCTCCATGAGGTCGAACACCCGGATGGGAAGGCCGTTGTCCATGCAGAAGGTGATGGCGGTGAGGTCCATGACCCGGAGGTCCTTCGACACCACCTCCATGAAGGACACCTCGTCGTACCGGGTGGCCGCCGGGTCGAGCCGCGGGTCGGCCGTGTAGACGCCGTCGACCCCGCCGTGGGTGCCCTTGCACAGCAGGTCGGCCTCGATCTCCGCCGCCCGCAGCGCGGCGGAGGTGTCGGTGGTGAAGTAGGGGTTGCCCATGCCGGCGGCGAACACCACGACCCGGCCCTTCTCGAGGTGCCGGATGGCCCGGCGGCGGATGTAGGGCTCGGCCACCTCGGCCATCTGCACGGCCGAGAGCACCCGGGTCGGCTGGCCGTGGTGCTCGAGCGCGTCCTGCAGGGCCAGGGCGTTGATGACGGTGGCGAGCATCCCCATGGTGTCCGAGGTGGCCCGGTCCATGCCCGCCCCGGCGCCGGTGGTCCCCCGCCAGATGTTCCCGCCCCCGACCATCACGGCCAGCTCGAGGCCGAGGTCGTCACGGGCGCCGGCGATCTCGACGGCCAACCGCTCCACGACGGCGGCGTCGATCGTCTCGTCCGAGGCCGACGAGGCCAGAGCCTCGCCGGACATCTTCAGGACGATGCGCCGACGGTCACCCACGTCGGTTCTCAGTCGCCGACGACGACCTGGGCGAACCGGACCACCGAGGCCGGCGCCGAGCAGCTGGGCGATGGTCTGCTTCTCGTCCCGCACGTAGGCCTGGTCGAGGAGGACCCGCTCCTTGTACCACCCGCCGAGGCGGCCCTCGACGATCTTGGCCAGCGCGGCGTCCGGCTTGCCCTCGTTGCGGGCGATCCTCTCCACCGTCTCGCGCTCCTCGTCCACCTCGGCCGCGGGCACCTCGTCCCGGCGAGATGTAGCTCGGACGGGCGAAGGCGATGTGGGCGGCGATGTCGTGGGCCAGCTGCTCCGAGCCGCCCGACAGGGCCACGACCACCGCGTTCACCCCGCGGCCGGCCTGGAGGTGCAGATAGGAGTCGACGGCGCCGCCGTCGGGGGCCTCGATCCGGACCACCTGGCCGATCGAGATGTTCTCCTGGAGCGTCACCTTGAGGCGGTCGAGCTCGTCGGCCGTCGCTCCTCGATGGCGTGCTCCCCCTTGCTCGGCCACCAGCTCGGCCAGCTCGAGGTCGACCAGGTCCACGAACTCGGCCGACTTGGCCACGAAGTCGGTCTCGGACCGGAGCTCCACGATGGCGGCGGCGCGTGCCCGACCGTCCGACGGCCACGGCTCCCTCGGAGGCCTCACGGTCGGCCCGCTTGGCCTGGCTGGCCAACCCCTGCTCCCGGAGCCAGCGCACCGCCCGGTCCGACGTCGCCGTCGTTCTCCTCGAGGGCGCGCTTGGCATCGAGCATGCCGACGCCGGTCGATCTGCCGGAGGCGCTGGACGTCCTTGGCCGAGACGGCGGCCACCTCAGGCGACTCCACCCGGCGCGGCCGTCGAGGAGGACCCCTCCGCGGCCCGGTCCTCACCGGCCGGCTCGGCGGCGGCGCGGCCTCGGCGGTGGAACCCGGCTCGGCGGCGGCCGGCTCGGCGGCGGCCGGCTCGGCGGAAGGCGGCTCGGCGGAAGCCGCGCTCGGCCGGGGCCCGCTCGGCGGGGGCCGGCACGGCGGGGGCCCGCTCGGCGGGAGCCGGCACCGGTGCGGACCTCGGCGACCCGGGGGGGCGGGCCGGGGCGGACGACGGTGGTGCGGGCGTGGAGGTGACGGCGCCCGTCGGTGGGGCGCTCGGTCGTTGCTCGGCCATGAACCGTCCCTCGACCACGGCGTCGGCCACCACCCGGCACAGCAGGGCCCCGGCCCGGATGGCGTCGTCGTTGCCGGGGATGACATGGGTCACCAGGTCCGGATCGCAGTTGGTGTCGACCACCGCCACCACCGGCATGCCGAGCTTGTTGGCCTCGGTCACGGCGATGTGCTCCTTCTTCGTGTCGATGACGAAGATGGCGTCGGGAAGGTGGTCGAGGCTGCGGATGCCCGCCGAGGTTCCGCTGCAGCTTCTCGAGCTCGCGGGTGTGGCGCAGGCCCTCCTTTTTGGGCATGGCGTCGAAGTCACCGGCGCGCTGCATCGCCTCGAACTCCTTCATCCGGTTGACCCGGGCCGACACGGTCTGGAAGTTGGTCAGCATGCCGCCGAGCCAACGCTCGTTCACGTACGGCATGCCGCAGGCCTCGGCGTAGGTCGGCCACCGGGCCCTGGGTCTGCTTCTTGGTGCCGACGAAGAGGATGGTGCCTCCCCCGGCCACCAGGTCGCGGACGTAGCCGTAGGACTCCTCGATGCCCTGCATCGTCTGGCGCAGGTCGATCAGGTAGATCCCGTTGCGCTCGCCGAGGATGAACCGGCGCATCTTGGGGTTCCAGCGCCGGGTCTGGTGCCCGAAGTGGACTCCGGCGCCCAGCAGCTGCTTCATCGTGACGACGGCCATGCGGTGGCTCCTTCACGGTTGTCTCTCCCGGCCACAACGCCCCCGCAGGGGCGACCGTGGACGCGGCCGGGCGCTCGATCTATTGCCATGTGGTCTGCCGGGCCGGACGGCCTGGCGGGAGCCATGCTAGTCCCGGGTCGGGCAGGGCGCGCCCGTCGCCGTCGGATGGGGCGCGCCCGTCCCCCGTCGGGCGGTCAGCCCCCGGTCGGGGTCGGGACCCGCTTCGAGCCCGGGCCGGGGCGACTGCCGGACCGTTCCGTCCCGTCGGACCGGCGGGCGGCCACCTCGGGACGGTCGGCGAGCTTGGCCCGCAGCTGGAGCACCGCCTTGGTGTGGATCTGGCAGACCCGGCTCTCGGTCACCCCGAGGATGTCGCCGATCTCGGCCAGGGTCAGGCCTTCGTAGTAGTAGAGGGTGAGCACGGTCTTCTCCCGCTCGCCCATCTGGCTGACCGCTTGGACCAGCGCCTCCTTGGTCTCTTTGACCTCGTAGGTGTCCATCGGGCCGGCGGTGCTGTCGGGCAGGGTCTCCCCCAGGGTCGAGCGGTCCGACCGGTCCCCGCCGCGGAACACCTCGTCGAGGGCGACCACCCCGACGAAGGAGATCTTGCGCAGCGCCGTCTGGAACTCGGCGTCGGTCATCTCCAGGTCGGCGGCCACCTCGGCGTCGGTCGGGGTCCGGTGCAGGGTCGCCTCCAGCTTGGCGTAGGACTGCTCGACGGCCCGGGCCTTGGCCCGGACCGACCTCGGCACCCAGTCGATCGACCGGAGCTCGTCGATGATGGCCCCCTTGATGCGGGGGATGGCGTAGGTCTCGAACTTGATGTTGCGGAGGGGCTCGAAACGCTCGATGGCGTCGATCAGCCCGATGATCCCGTAGCTGGCGAGGTCGGCCTCGTCGACGTGGCGGGGCAGGCCCACCGACACCCGGCCGGCCACGTACTTGACCACCGGGGCGTAGTGCACGATGAGCTGGTCGCGGAGCGACCGGTTGCCGGTCTTCTTGTACTCGGTCCACAGCGCGTCGATGCCGTGTCCCACCGTGTCAACCTGGCTCGACATCGTTCCCTTCGGCCCGTGGATGTGTCCCCGCATACACCGCAAGCAGGCGTTCCTTGCTCACATGAGTGTAGACCTGCGTGGTCTGCAGACTGGCGTGACCCAGCAATTCCTGCACCACCCGGAGGTCGGCCCCGCCGTCGAGGAGGTGGGTGGCGAAGCTGTGGCGGAGGGCGTGGGGGTGGGTCGGGACCGGCGAGCGACGGTCGAGGACCCGACGCACGTCGCGGGGCCCGATGCGCTTGCCCCGCCGGTTCACAAAGAGGGCTCCAGCTGGGCTTTCGTCGGTCAGCATGGCCGCCCGGGGGGGCCCCGACCAGGCCCGGACGGCCTCGGCACAGCGCTCGTGGATGAGGACCTGGCGCTGCTTGGATCCCTTGCCGGTGACCCGCACCACCAGGCGGTCGAGATCGAGGTCCCCGACGTCGAGGCCGCAGAGCTCGGCCACCCGGAGACCCCCGGCGTAGAGCAGCTCGAGGATGGCGTCGTCACGCCGGGCGACCTCGGGGGGGACCCCGGCCGCGGGGTCACCGGGCGACGACCCAGGGGGCGCCAGCAGCCGGTCGAGCTCGGCGTGGCCGAGGACGCGGGGCAGCCTCGAGTCGGGCGAGGGCGCCGTCAGCCGGGCCGCCGGATCCGCGGCGACCAGCCCCCGGCGGGTGCACCATCGGAAGTACGACCGGAGGGAGGCGGCCGTCCGCGCCAGGGTCGCCTTCGAGTAGCGGCGGGTGGCTCAGGTAGGCCAGGTACCGTCGGAGGAGGACCCGGTCGACGTCGCCGGGTCCCCTCGCCCCGCCCCGGGCGGCCCAGCGGGTGAAGCGCTCCACATCGGTGGCGTAGGCCCGCACCGAAGCAGGCGACAGGCCGCCCACCGACCGCCGGTACGCATCGACCTCCCAGCACACACCGAGCACAGTACCGGGACCGGGGGCGGCGGCCCGGTATCCCCGCCAACCTGGCACGGCGACGAAGAGACCCGGCGGATCAGGGAGGAGAGGGCTATCGTCGGGCGACACATCCACGCCCACCAAGGGGGAACATGTCCGATCGAATCGACCGACGCTCGTTCTTGGCCCGGAGCGCGGCGACGGGAGCCGGCGTCGCCCTGGCCGGCGCTTCGGGCGGTCTGCTGGACGCCTGCAGCTCCGGAGGGGGCTCGAACGGTGGCTCGTCCAGCGGGAACCACCCCGACGGGGTGTCGGCCGCACCGCCGAAGCGGGGCGGCCAGTTGGTCTTCGGCACCGAGGCCGAGGAGAAGGGCTTCAGCACCACCCTCGGGACCTTCGACACGACCGGCATCCTCTACGCCCGCACGGTCTTCGACCCCCTCGCCATCATCGCCAAAGACGGTTCGGTCCAGCCCTACCTGGCCCAATCGATCACCCCCAACAGCGATTACACGGTGTGGACGATCACCATGCGGCCGAACCTGGTCTTCCACAACGGGGCCCCCTGCGACGGCGCGGCGGTGGCGGCCAACTTCGAGGCCCAGCAGCAGTCCCTCCTCACCGGGCCGGCGGTGACCACCATCAGCGACGTGAGGGTGACCAGCCCGCTGGTGGTCGAGGTGACCATGAAGTCCCCCTGGGTCCCCTTCGACTTCTACCTGGCCGGCGGGATCGGGGGTCAGATCGCCTTCATCGCCGAGCCCAAGTGGCTCGCCACCGGCTCGCAGACCAACCCGATCGGCACCGGCCCCTTCGTCTTCCAGGTCTGGGACGCCAACGACCATTTCACCGCCACCAAGAACCCGCACTACTGGCGCAGCGGCTACCCCTACCTGGACAGCATCACCTACAAGCCCATCCCCGACAGCCAGCAGCTGCTCAACAGCCTCAACACCGGTGTGGTCGACATCATCCACACCTCGACCGCCGAGGTGACGGCAAGCCTGCGGGCCAACTCGTCCCTGGGATACGTCGACGACTCGAAGCACGTGGCCGGGGAGCCGGACATGAACTGCCTGCTCCTCAACCTGTCCAAGCCGCCCTTCGACAACCTGAAGGTCCGCCAGGCGGCGGCCATGGCCATCAGCTCGGCACAGTACGCACAGGTCATCGACCAGGGTGTCTCACCCACCTCGACCGGTCCCTTCGTCCACGGGTCGCCCTACTACGCCCCCACCGGGTACCCGGAGCCGAACACCGGCAAGGCCATGCAGCTGGTCCAGCAGGTACAGCACCAGACCGGCCAGCCGGTCACCGTGACGCTCAACCACGTGCCCGACCCGAGCACCACCAAGATCGCCGAGTACCTGCAGCAGCAGCTCAAGAATGCAGGGATGACCGTGAACCTCAACCCCATCCAGCAGGTGGACATCATCAACACCGCGCTCCAGGGCAACTTCCAGGCCCAGGTCTGGCGGCAGTTCGGTGCGGTCGACCCCGACCTCAACTACATCTTCTGGAGCCCGCAGAACGTCACGCCTGGATTTGCGATCAACATGGCCCGCAACACCAGCCCCTCGCATGCAGGCCGCCCTCCTCAAGGGACGCCAGTCGCCGTCGCAGTCGGACCGGGTGGCGGCCTACCAGGAGGTGGGCCGGCTCATGGGATCGGAGATCCCCTATATCTGGACGGACCGGACGGTCTGGTCCATCGGTGCCCAGCCCAAGGTGCAGAACTTCAACAACCCCTCCACCCCGGCCGGCGGAGCCGCCTACGGGATGATCACCGGGGCGATCTGGCCGACCCAGATCTGGCTCAACAGCTGAGCTCGCCGGGCCCACGGACGGATCACGCCGGCGATCCTCCGGCGGGCCCGACCTGAGCTCGCCCCCCAGGAGGCCGTGTCATGATCGCGGCATGAGCCGCATCCTGGTCGTCGAGGACGACGAGCGGATCCGCACGTCGATCCGCCTGGCGCTCGAGGACGAAGGGTACGCCGTGGAGGACCCGTCGAGCGGCGAGGACGCCGTGTCCCGCTTCGGCGACGAGCCTGCCGATCTGGTGCTCATCGACCTGATGCTGCCGGGCATCGACGGGTTCGAGACCTGTCGCACCCTGCGCCGCCAGAGCACCGTCCCGATCATCATGGTGACGGCCCGCACCGACACCCACGACGTGGTGGCCGGCCTCGAGGCCGGGGCCGACGACTACGTGACCAAGCCCTTCGTGGCCAAGGAGCTCGCCGCCCGGATCCGGGCGCTGCTGCGCCGCTCGCGACCCGACGACGCCGGCCAGTCCGTGCTCAGCTTCGGCGACGTCCAGATCGAGCCCGACGCCGGGGTGGTGCGACGCGGCGGCGAGGAGATCCACTGCACCCGCACCGAGTTCCGCCTCCTGTGCGAGCTGGCCGAGCACCCCGGCAAGGTGCTCAGCCGCGAGCACCTGCTCGAGCGGGTCTGGGGCTACGACTACTTCGGCGACGGCCGGCTGGTCGACGTCCACGTGCGGCGCCTCCGGACCAAGGTCGAACCCGAGCCGGCCAATCCCCGCTTCATCCTCACCGTCCGGGGCATGGGCTACAAGCTGGCGGTGTGAACCGTGGCCCGGTCCGAGCCGCGCCGCCGAGCCGACCCGGACGGCGGGCTGCCGTCGAACCGTCACGACCGCACCAGCCGGCGCGCCCACCGGACCCATCTCTCCCGCGGGCTCGGTGTCCGGGCGCGGGTCACCGCGACCTTCGCCATCGGCGCCTTCGCCCTGTCCGCGGTCATGGCCGGGATCACCTACTTCTCCGTCCGGCAGAGCTTCCTCAACGAGCGCCAGACGGCCGACCAGCGCCAGGCGTTCGCCAACGCCTCGCTCATCCAGAGCTCCCTGCGCTCGCCCAATCCCCAGTTCGTCCAGCTGCTCGGGGAGGCCGACACCGTGCCCGGGTCGCGATCGGTCCTGCACTCGGGGGGCCAGTGGTACGCCACGTCGTTCTCGGTGGGCCAGCGGGCCATCCCGGCGGCCGAACGGGCGCTGGTCCTCGGGGGCACGCCGGCCTCGCAGGTGTTCTCCATCGGCGGGACCCCCCAACTGGTCATCGGAGTGCCGCTCCCCACCGTGCACGCCACCTACTTCGAGGTGTTCTCGCTCGAGGAGCTGGCCGGCACCCTGCGCACGCTGGCCTTCGCCCTGGCGGCGGCGGCGCTGGTGACCACCCTGGCCGGAGCGGCGCTCGGGCGCTGGGCCAGCGGCCGGGCGCTCCGCCCGCTGGTCGGGGTGACCGAGGCCGCCGTGGCCGTGGCCGGCGGCGAGCTCGACACCCGGGTCGAAGCCGGTGACGACGTCGACCTCCAGGAGCTGGCCGCCGCCTTCAACCGGATGACGGCCAACGTGCAGGAACGCATCGAGCGCGAAGCCCGGTTCACCTCCGACGTGAGCCACGAGCTGCGTTCGCCGCTCACCACCCTCGCCGCCTCGGTCGCCGTGCTCGAGAGCCACCGGGACGAGCTCGACCCCCGGGCCCGGAGCGCCCTCGACCTGCTCGACGGGGACCTCCGGCGGTTCACCCGGATGGTCGACGACCTCCTCGAGATCTCGCGCTTCGACGCCGGGTCGGCCGAGCTCTCCCTCGACGAGGTCGACCCCGGCGAGCTGGTCCGCCGGGCCGTGGCCGCCTCCGGCGCCGGTCGGCCGGTGACGGCGACCGGGAGGCGGCGCCGGTCCCGGTCGAGGTGGCCCCGGGGGTCGAGGGCCTGCGGCTCCGGGTCGACAAGCGACGGTTCGAGCGGGTCATGGCCAACCTCATCGAGAACGCCATCGCTGTACGCCGGCGGGGTGACCCGGGTGTCGGTCGAGCGAGACCCGCGGACCGGCCCCGGCCGACGGCAGCGAGCCGGCCCGGGCCATCCGGGTGGTGGTCGAGGACCACGGCCCGGGGATCGCCCTGCACGAGCGCCAGCACCTCTTCGAGCGCTTCTACCGCGGCAGCCGGTCCGGCCAGCGGTCGACGGGCGAGGGCACCGGGCTCGGCCTGTCGCTGGTGGCCGAGCACGTCCGGCTGCACGGCGGCGCGGTGTGGGTCGAGGACGCGCCCGAGCGCGGCACCCGGTTCGTCGTGGAGCTGCCGCTGCCCGCCGCCGGGGCCGAGTGGTGACCCGCCGCGCCCGCTCGCGCCGGGGTCGCCGTCGTGGCGGCGGTGGCACTGCTCGCCGGGGCCTGCGGCATCCCGACCGGAGGCGGCCCCACCGCCATCGCCAAGTCCGACGTCCCCTTCCACCTCCTCAACCCGACGACCGGCTCGACCACCACGGTGCCCCCGACCGTCGGCGCGTCCGTGAGCATCTACCTCGTCGCCCCCGACCAGCACGTGGTGGCGGTCTCCCGCGACCTGGCCGTCCCGGCCAACCTGACCGACATCCTCCGGGCCCTCCTCGAGGGCGCCGACCGCCGAGGAGTCGGCCCAGGGCCGTCAGAGCTTTCTCAACGGGACCGGCGTCCAGGTGTCGGCCACCGTGTCGGCCGGCATCGCCACGTCGACTTCAGCGCCAACCCGGTCCCCCCAGGTGGTGGGCGCCGACCAGACCCTCGCCGTTCGCCCAGGTGGTGTTCACCGCCGTCGCCGCCCAGCCCGGGGTCATCCTCGGAGCCAGCTTCGAGATCGCCGGGCGACCCATCGAGGTGCCCATCGCCAGCGGCGCGCAGGTGACCGGACCGGTCGGGCCCAACGCCTACCTGCCCCTCGCCCCGCTACCCCAGACCGCCCGCCTCCTGAGGGCCCCGGCGAGCCGGAGGCCACGCCGTCCCAGGGCACCCGCGGCGCGCCGGACCACAGGTGCTCGAGGTCGTAGAACCGACGGGACTCGTCGAGGAAGACGTGCACCAGAAAATCGCCGTAGTCGAGCAGCACCCAGCTGGCGTCGTCGAGGCCCTCGACCCGGGCCGGGCTGCGGTCACCCGAGGCCCGTACCTGGCGCTCCACCTCGTCCACGATGGTCCGGACCTGGCGGCGGTTGCGCCCGCTCGTGATCACGAAGGCGTCGGTCAGCCCGAGCAGCTCGCCCATGGCGAGGACGACCGTGTCCTCGGCCGACTTGGCGTCGGCGGCCCGCGCCGCCACCAGGCAGTGGTCGGGCACCGCCGGGCCGGCATCCCCGGCCGATGTCGCCCCCGACGAGCTCAACGGCCGCCTCCGCCCGGCGCCGGGACGCCGCGGTCGGCCACCACGATGGGAGCGGGCGGGGCGCCGGCGCGGGCCGATCGGTCCGGGGCGGGAGCCCCGAGCGATGCGGGAGCGCGGTTGCCGGCCATGATCACGATCAGGATGGTGACGCCGAGGCAGAAGGCCACCACGACGGCGCACCAGAGGGCCAGTCGCCGGCGGGCACGCCGGGCGGCACGCTGGGCCCGCCGTTGGTCCGCACGCCCGGGCGCGGACCTCGGCGCGGCGTCGACGGCGGCGTCGGACGGGGTGGCGATCGGAGCGGCCGGTCCGGGGGCGAGCTCCGCTCCGGGAGGACGCCCGGGCGCCGGTTCGACCGCGATCGGGGCACCGGGCACCGCCGGATCCCGGTGGTGCGGCGGGGCGGCCGGCGCGCCGGCGGTGCGGACGGCCCCGCTCGCCGGGCCGGGGGGCGAGCCCGACCTCGTGGGGGTCATCCGCGCCGTCATCTCCCCTCAGCGTACAGACCACGTTCCTCGATGCAACGGATGACGGCGTCGGGCACCAGACTGCCGACCGGCTCCCCGGCCTCGAGGCGCCGCCTCAGCTCGGTGCTCGACAGGTCCGAGGGGGTGGCGAGCGGAACCTCCACCGTGCGCCACCCGGGGCCCGGCCGACGCAACGGGCCGCCGGGCCGGCCCACCACCACCAGGGTCACTTCGTTGCGCAGGGCCGGCTCCTCGTGCCAGGTGGCGAGGGCCGGCACGACGTCCGACCCGACCACCAGGAAGAGCTCGGCGTCCGGGTCGGCCCGATGCAGCGTCCGGACGGTGTCGATGGAGTAGGAGGGGCCGCCGCGGTCGATCTCGAGCCGGGAGGCCTCGAGGCCGGGCCGGCCCGCCACCGCTGCAGCCACCATGGCGTAGCGGTCCTCGGCCGGGGTCAGCGGCCGCTCCCCCTCCTTCTGCCAGGGCTGGTTGGCCACCACCAGCAGCATCCGGTCGAGATCGAGCGACCGGCGCACCGAGTCGGCCGCTTCGAGGTGGGCCGAGTGCACCGGGTCGAAGGTGCCGCCGAAGATCCCGATCCGGGGCGCCCGGCCACGCCGGCTCAGGTGCCGGTGAGCTCGGCCACCACCGGGGCGAACGCCTCCATCTCGGCCTCGTGGACGACGATGTAGGAGAGCCCGAACTCGTCGCGGCGCTGTCGCAGTCGATCGGCGATCTCGTCGGTCGTCCCGATCAGGGCGATCGGGGAGCCGTCGATCTCCTCGGGCGTCACCGACAGGGTCCCCGCCAGCCTCGACAGGGCGTCGACCCGGTCGGGCACGATCTGGACGAGGAAGGTGAGGCACTGGAGCTCGAGATCGTCGAAGCGCGGTCCCGGCGGCCTTCCTGATCCATTCGAGGCGCCGGTGGTAGTACTCGGCCGTGGTGGTCTCGAGGACCTCGGGCCCGACGTAACCGGCGGCGAGGCTCGGGTTGACGCCGACGATGTCCGCCTCGCGGGCGGCGAGGGACAGCACCCGCTCCCCCCCGCCGCCGATGATGACCGGCGGGTGCGGTCGTTGGACCGGGACGGGCGCCCCGATCGCCCCGGTGACCCGGTAGTGCTCGCCCTCGAAGCTGGCCTGCCCGTCCGACCACAGGGCCTTGAGCACCGCCAGGCTCTCGGCCATGCGGGTGATGCGGACCCCGGGCGGATCGTGGGCGATGCCCGACTGCTCGTAGTCGCTGGTCATCCAGCCCGCGCCCAGACCGAACTCGACACGGCCGCCCGACAGCACGTCGAGGGTGGCGATCTCCTTGGCCAGGACGACCGGATGGCGGTAGTCGTTGCCGAACACCAGCGAACCGACGCGGAGCGACGTGGTGGCCTCGGCGGCGACGGTGAGCGCCACGAGCGGACCGTACTGGTCCTCGAAGTGGTCGGGGACGAACAACGTGGTGTAGCCGAGGTCTTCGATCCGCCGTGCCGTCGCCCGCCAGGCGGCGCCCGACTCGGCCCGGGACAGCTGCACGCCGAAGCGGAAGGGTGCCATTGCCCGAGCCTACGTGTCGAAGCCGTACGCTGTTGCGGTGGCGCACCCCGACACCCCCCTCCAGCTGGTCGCCCGACTCGTGGCGGACGCGGCCGGCCGCCCAGCAGCCGGTCTGGCCCGACGAGCGCGCCCTCAAGCGGGTCCACGCCCAGCTCGCCGGGCTGCCGCCACTGGTGTTCGCCGGGGAGGCCCGCCATCTCACCCGGGCGCTCGGCCAGGCCGCCGAAGGGCGGTGCTTTCGTGCTCCAGGCCGGGGACTGCGCCGAGTCGTTCGCCGAGTTCACGGCCGATGCGATCCGGGACAAGCTCAAGGTCATCCTGCAGATGGCCGTGGTGCTCACCTACGGCGCCGGGGTGCCGGTGGTCAAGGTGGGCCGGATCGCCGGGCAGTTCGCCAAGCCCCGCACCTCCCCGACCGAGCAGGTCGGAGACCGGCTCGTCGCCTCCTTCCGCGGCCACATGGTCAACGACGATCTGGCCGAGGACGAGGCGCGGGTCCCCGACCCGGCCCGCCTGGTGGCCGCCTACCACCAGTCGGTCTCGACCCTCAACCTGCTGCGGGCGTTCACCAAGGGCGGCTTCGCCGACCTCAGCCAGATCCACGCATGGAACCAGGAGTTCGTCGCCTCGTCCACCGAGGGCCGGCGCTTCGAGGCGATCGCCGCGGGCATCGACAGCGCCCTCCGTTTCATGGCCGCCTGCGGCATCGACCTCACCGCCGAGGACACCCTCCACGAGGTCGACTTCTGGACCAGCCACGAGGCCCTCATCCTCGACTACGAGGAGGCGCTGACCCGGCGCGACTCGCTCACCGACCGGTGGTACGACTGCTCGGCCCACATGCTCTGGGTCGGCGAGCGGACGCGCCAGCTGGACGGCGCCCACTGCGAGTTCCTGTCCGGGATCAACAACCCGGTCGGGTCCAAGGTGGGACCGACGGCCGGTCCCGACGACGTCGTGGCGCTGTGCGAACGCCTCAACCCGGCCCGGACACCCGGTCGTCTCACCCTCATCACCCGCCTCGGTGTGGACGCGGTGGAATCGGTCCTGCCGCCGCTGTTGCGGGCGGTGCGCGACGCCGGCCACCCGGTGGTCTGGGTGTGCGACCCGATGCACGGGAACACCTTCACCGCCGTCGGGGGACAGAAGACGAGGAGGTTCGACGACATCATCGGCGAGCTCCGGGGCTTCTTCCGCGCCCACCGCGAGGTGGGCACCTGGCCGGGCGGGGTCCACGTCGAGTTGACCGGGGACGACGTCACCGAATGCCTGGGCGGGGTCGAGGAGATCGTCGAGCACCAGCTCGAGGAGCGCTACACCACCGCCTGCGACCCGCGGCTCAACGCACGCCAGTCGCTCGACCTGGCCTTCGGCCTCGCCGAGCTGCTCCGCAGCTGACCCCCGGGCCGGCCGGCGCCGGAGGGTCATTGACCTCGCCGGCGGTCAGCTACCAGACTGGCCGAATTCCGTGCCGGGCAGGGCCGTCCATGCCCGCCGCGTCCCGACCGCCACCGAGGACGGCACGAAGGCCGAGCCATGCGTCCACCCGCCCTGCCGTCTCCGTCCGCGCCGCGTGGGTCAGCGCCGTCCCCGGCTGCGCCGGCGCGGGCCGCACCGTCCCGGTCCGCCCGAGGTGCGCTCGTCGTCGTGATGGCGGTCGCGACCTTGGTCGGGACGGTCGCCGCGGTCGTCCCGGCGCTCACCGCGGCACCCGAGGCTGCCGCCGCCGCCCCGCGGGGCGGGCAGGTCTCTGCCTACTGGCTGGTGGCCTCCGACGGGGGCATCTTCACCTTCGGCGGGGCGCCCTTCTACGGCTCGGCCGGTAACATCCCGCTGAACCGGCCGGTCGTCGGCATGGCCGCCACGCCGAACAGCGCCGGCTACTGGCTGGTGGCCTCCGACGGAGGCATCTTCACCTACGGAAACGCCCCCTTCTACGGTTCGACCGGGGGCCTGCGTCTCAACCAGCCGGTGGTGGGCATGGCAGCCGCCCCCGACGGCTCGGGGTACTGGCTGGTGGCCTCGGACGGGGGGATCTTCACCTTCGGCAACGCCTCCTTCCACGGGTCGATGGGCGGCACCCGCCTCAACCAGCCGGTGGTCGGCATGGCCCCGACCCCGGACGGCGGGGGCTACTGGCTGGTGGCGGCCGACGGCGGCATCTTCTCGTTCGGCGACGCGCCGTTCTACGGCTCGACCGGGGGGATCCACCTCAACCGGCCGATCGTCGGGATGACCCCGACCCCCGACGGCCACGGCTACTGGTTCACCGCGTCGGACGGCGGCGTGTTCGCCTTCGGCGACGCCCAGTTCTACGGCTCGCTCGGCAACGTGCCCCAGCAGCGGCCGGTGGTGGCCATGGCGTCGAGCGCCGACGGCGGAGGCTACTGGTTCACCAACAACAACGGGCTGGTGTCGGCCTTCGGGGACGCCACCTACTGGGGCTCGGCCCCCCAGGTGCTCAACCGGCCGGTGGTCGGCATGGCCCAGGCCGACGCCGACGGCGTCTTCACCGGCTCCTCCTACCAGTCGGGGAGCTTCGGCTACGACATCTCCAACTGGCAGTGCGGCGGGTTCCCGCCCCCGCCCCACGCCGTCGGGGTGGTCGAGGTGGTCGGCCAGTCGATGGGCGGCGTGAACCCCTGCCTCGGGCAGGAGGCGGCCTGGGCCGGAGGGGGGCTCAACCTCTACGCCTTCCTCACCTTCGGGCAGGCTCCCACGAGCGGGGACCCGGCCTGCGCCACGATGGCGAACCCACCGGCCTGCAACTTCGGGTTCAACACCGCCGTCGATGCCTTCCAGAAGGCCGTCGGAGCGGGGGTGAACGCCGCCGTGCCCTGGTGGCTGGACGTCGAATCGGGCTTCAGCGGGGACGAGGCCGCCAACGCCTCGCTGGTGCAGGGGGCCATCGACGGACTCCACTACGTGGGGCTCAACAGCGTGGGCATCTACGCCAGTCCCGGGCTCTGGAACTCGATCGTGGGCAGCTACGCGCCCCCGGTGCCCTACTGGGCCGCCTCGTGGGGGGTCGATCCGGCGGTGACCTGTGCCAACGTGCGCTCCCTCTTCGCCGGGCCGCTGCCCACCGGTCCCGTGCAGATCGTCCAGTACAGCTCGCCGAGCTTCGCGCTGTCCCGCGGCGGGATGGACACCGCCTTCGACGACGACTACGCCTGCTGAGCCGCCACCGGGTCACCGGCCGCCAGGTCGGCGGCCGCCCGCTCCTCATGGGCGGCGTCGTTGTAGCCGCGCAGTCGCCACCGCCCGCCGTCGACCTCCCACCGGGTCAGCGAGGCGTGGTGGGTCGGCAACCCGAGGCGGGTGCCGGCCAGGCCGCCGGCCACCGGGAGCTTGGCCAACAGGGACGCCTCGACCACCCCGGCATGGCAGGCGACCACCACCAGCTGCCCGGGGTGCCGGCCGGCCACCCGTGTCGAGCGCGGCGTCGACCCGGACCACGAAGCCCGATCCAGCTCTCGCCGCCCGGGGCGATGGGGCGCTCCGGGTCGTCGTCCCAGTCGACCGGGCCGAAGCGCTCGGTGAAGTCGGGCCAGCTCAAGCCCGTCGGCCGCACCGGGATGCAGCTCGCACAGGCCGCACTCGGTCACCAGCGGCGGCGGCGGTCCGTACCTGCCCCCGCCGTGGCGGACCCCGAGGGCCGGAGCCACCAGCTCGGCCGTCTCGACCGCCCGGGGCAGCACGCTGGCGTACAGCGCGCCGGCACCCGGCCAGCTCGCCGCTGACGAGCAGCCGGTCCCGCAGGGCCTCGACCTGGCGTCGGCCGCGCCCGGTGAGCCCCCGGCACCCGAGGGGTCCGCCGCACACCCCCGACACGTTGCAGACCGCCTCGCCGTGCCGGATGAGCACCACCCGGGTGACGGCGTCATCGGCGCCGGGTCGCCGAACCGGTCCGGACCCCGTCGGTACCGGCGGACCCGGGGTCACGCCAGCTCCCCGACGAACTGCTCGAGCTGGCGGAGGGTGCGGCACTCGACCACCTCGTCGCAATGGGTGGCGTACTCCCCGACGACCGAGTCGCCCGAGTTCCAGTAGGCGCGGGGCTCGGGGTTGAGCCAGAAGACATGGCGCGCCCGGGCCTGGAGGTCCTTCACCACCCACGCCTGGGTGGCGTGGTAGTTGTTGCGGGCGTCACCGAGCAGCAGCACGCTGGTGCGCGGCGAGATCTCCTCACCCCAGCGCTCCCAGAAGACGGTCAACGCGTGGCCGTAGTCGGAGTGGCCGTCCACCCAGATCACGTCGGCCTCGGTGTTGATGCGGTGGACGGCATCGGCCGGGTCGTCGGCGCCCTCGAAGAACGCGGTGACCTCGTCGATGCCGTCGATGAACACGAAGCTCCGCACCTTGGAGAACTGTGCGCTGATGGCGTGGACCAGGTGGAGGGTGAACCGGGCGAACGAGGCCACCGAGCCCGAGATGTCGGCGATGACCACGATCTCCGGCTTGGAGGGACGCGGGTAGCGGAACTCGGGCTCGAGGGGGACGCCCCCGGTGGACAGCGAGTGGCGGACGGTGGAACGGAAGTCGAGCGGGCCCTTGCGGCCGTGGCGGCGCTTGCGGGCCAGGCGCACGGCCAGCTTGCGTGACAGCGGCTGCAGCGACTTGCGCAGCGCCACCAGCTCGTCCCGGGTGGCGTGCATCACGTCGACGTCCTCGGGCAACGGCTTGCGCAACGACTTGGCCAGCGCCTCGCTGCCCCGGTCGGCCACCAGGCGGCGGCGGATCTCGTTCTCGATCTCCTTGCGCAGCTGGTCGATGCGAGACTGGTACTCGTCGCGCAAGCAGGCGCTCCTCGAGGGCGGTGAGCCCCGACGGCGCCTCCCCGGCCTCGGACGGGTCGGCACCGGGCGGCACGAGCTGGGACGAGGAGGCCCGGGCCTCGTCCACCAACCGGTCGAGCACGCCGTCGAGGTCGAGGTTGCGGAGCGTCCGGTAGAGGTAGTAGGTGCCCCCGACCGGGCGCCCCGCCTCCATGCCGGCGTAGCGGGTCACCGCCTGGCGGGCCACGGCCGCCACCAGCGGCGTCGTTGGCCCCCAGCAGGGCCTTGTACAGGAGGTCGGCGAGCTCCTCGGGGGTCATCGGCTCCTGCCCGCCGCCGCCCCGGCCGCTGGCCGGGCCCCTGGTCGCCCTCGGCCGCCCGGGCCGGGCTCCCCGTCGCCGACGGTGTCCTCGCTCCTCCTCGCCGATCCGGTACCCGGGCCCGCGCAGCGAGAAGTAGATCTCGAAGGCCGTCTCGTAGGCGCGCCAGTGCGACGAGGTCTTCACCAGGCTCGCCCCGAGGGCGTACTTCACCGCCTCGCGGTCCTCCATCGGGACGTGCCGGAGGACCTCGGCGGCGTCGAGGTGCTCGGTGAGGGACACCGGGATGCCCGCCGCCCGCAGCTCGGCCACGAATCCGGTCAGGAGGTCGAGCACGCCGGGCCCGACCCTCAGTCGGGCGTCTCCACGCCGGCCAGCTCCTTGGCCGCCCGGTCGATGTCGCTCTGGTACTTCAAGAGGATGTGCAGGGTGTCGCGGGCCCGCTCGACGTCGATCGACTCCACCCCCAGCACCACCAGGGTGCGGGCCCAGTCCAGGGTCTCGGACACCGAGGGGTCCTTCTTCAGGTCGAGGGTGCGCAGGGACCGCACGATGCGGGCCACCTGGTCGGCCAGGGCCTGGCTGATGCCCGGGACCCGGGTCTCGATGATGGCGCGCTCGCGATCGAGCTGGGGGTAGTCGATGTGGAGGTAGAGGCAACGCCGTTTGAGGGCCTCGGACAGCTCGCGGGTGTTGTTGGAGGTGAGGAAGACGAGGGGGATGCGGGTGGCCCGCACCGTGCCCGAGCTCGGGGATGGAGACCTGGTACTCGGAGAGGATCTCGAGGAGCAGGGCCTCGGTCTCGAGCTCGACCCGGTCCACCTCGTCCACGAGCAGCACCACCGGCTCGGGCGAGCGGATGGCCTCGAGCAAGGGGCGGGTGAGGAGGAACTCCTCGGAGAAGATGTCCTCCTCGAGCTCCTGCCACGTCTGGCCGGCGTCCGCCTGGATGCGGAGCAGCTGCTTCTTGTAGTTCCACTCGTAGAGGGCCTTGGACTCGTCGAGGCCCTCGTAGCACTGCAACCGGATGAGCCGGCCCCCGGTGAGCCGGGCGACCGACTTGGCCAGCTCGGTCTTGCCGGTGCCGGCCGGCCCCTCGACCAGCACCGGCTTGGCCAGCCGGTCGGCCAGGAACACCACCCCGGCGATCCCGTCGTCGGCCAGGTAGTCCACCCCGGCCAGTCCGTCGCGCACCGCCTCGATCGACTCGAAGTTGGGGGCGTCGGGGACCGGGAAGCCCGAGGCAGCCGCGGCCGCCGGCGGGCCGGCCGGATCGGCCACCCCGGTCACGACCGGACCTGCCCCTCGCCGGTGACCACGTACTTCACCGACGTCAGCTCGCGCAGCCCCATCGGCCCGCGGGCGTGCAGCTTCTGGGTGGAGATGCCGATCTCCGCCCCGAGGCCGAGCTCCTCGCCGTCGACCAGGCGGGTCGAGGCGTTGACCACCACGGCGGCGGCGTCCACCTCGCGGACGAAGCGCTGGGCGGCGGCCAGCTCGCCGGTCACGATGGCCTCGGAGTGCCCGGACCCGTACCGGGCGATGTGGTCGATGGCGGCCTCGATCCCGTCCACCACCGCCACGGCCAGGGTGAGGTCGAGGAACTCGGTGGCGAAGTCCTCGGCGGTGGCCGGTCCCGCATCGGGGAGGAGGGTCCGGGCCGGGCCGTCCGCCACCAGCCGCACCCCGGGCAGCGCAGCGGGGAGCCGGGGCAGGAACCGCTCGGCCACCGCCGCGTCGACCAGCAGCGTCTCGGCGCTGTTGCACACCCCCGGGCGCTGGGTCTTGGCGTTGACCACGATCGACTCGGCCATGGCCAGGTCGGCGCCGCCGTGCACGTAGACGTGGCAGTTGCCGGCCCCGTCGAGGACGTAGGGCACGGTGGCGTGCTCGCGGACCGAGGCCACCAGGGACGGGCCGCCCCTCGGGATGAGGCAGTCGACGAAACCGTCGAGCTGCATGAAGGCGACGGCCGAGGCCCGGGAGGTGTCCTCCGACCATCCCGACGGCGTCGGCCGGCAGGCCGGCCTTCGCCAGGCCGTCGCGGAGGGCGCCGGCGATGGCGGTGTTGGAGCCGATCGCCGAGGAGGACCCCCGGAGCAGCACGGCGTTGCCCGACCGCAGGCACAGCCCGGCGGCGTCGCTCGTCACGTTGGGCCGGTTCTCGTAGATGATCCCGACCACCCCGAGGGGGACCCGCACCCGCTCGATCCGCAGCCCGTTCGGGCGGACCCAGCCGTCGACCACCTCGCCCACCGGGTCGGGCAGCCCGGCCACGGTGCGCAGGCCCCGGGCCATGGCGGCCAGGCGGCCGGTGTCGAGGCGCAGCCGGTCGAGTGAGGTGGCGTCCGCCCCGGCCCGCTCGGCCCGCTCCACGTCGGCGCGCGTTGGCCTCGAGCACCGCCTCGGCGCGTTCCTCCACCAGGTCGGCGCCCCGCACCAGGGCTTCGGCCCGCGCCGCCGAGGAGGCGACGGACACGACCCGCCCGGCGTCCCGGACCCGGGCGGCGAGGTCGGCCAACGAGGGAGAACGGCGGGAGGACACCGTGTCAGCGTAGTGCGGAGGGGGGCGCACCCCTCTGGTCGCGCCGGCCGTCAGGCCAGCACCACCAGGTCGTCACGGTGGACGACCACCGGTGAGGCGTCCTCGGGCAGCTCGTGCGAACGCCGCCCGGCCCAGCCCGGCCACCACGGCGGCCGGATGGCGGACCAGGCCCTTGGCGAACACGGCGCCGTCGGGCCCGGCGATCTCGACGGCGTCCTCGGCGGCGAACGAGCCGCGCACGGCCACCACCCCGGGCGGCAGCAGCGACCGGCCCCGCTCGACCAGCGCCCGGCGGGCGCCCTCGTCCACCTCGATGGTCCCCGAGGCGCCGATGGCGAAGGCGATCCACAGCTTGCGGGCCGGCAGCCGGCGCGGCCGGGGCCGGAAGCGGGTGCCGACGCCGGGCGCCGACCGCGGCCACGTCGGCGAGCACCCCGGGCCGGGAGGCGTCGGCGATGACCGCCTCGACGCCCGACCAGACGGCGATCTTGGCCGCCGCCAGCTTGGAGGCCATGCCCCCGCTGCCGGCCGGGGTGCCCGGCCCCCCGGCGATCCGCTCCAGCTCGTGGTCGATCTCCACGACCTCCTCGATGAGGGAGCCCGGTGCCCGCCCGGGGATCCTCGGTCAACAGCCCGGCGGTGTCGGTCAGGAGGACCAGCAGTCTGGCGCCGACCAGGTGGGCGACCAGGGCGGCCAGGCGGTCGTTGTCCCCGAACCGGATCTCCTCGTCGGCCACCGCGTCGTTCTCGTTGACCACCGGGACGACGCCGAGCTCGAGCAGCCGGGCCAGGGTCTGGCGGGCGTGCAGGTACTGGCTGCGGTGCACGAAGTCGAGCGGGGCCAGCAGCACCTGGCCGGCGACCAGCCCGCGGCGGCCGAGGGCGTCGCTCCACACCTTCATCAGCCGGTGCTGCCCCACGGCCGCCACCGCCTGGAGGGTGGCCGGGTCCGCCGGCCGGGGCCGGCCGGGGGCGAGGCTCGTCCAGCCGGCGGCGATGGCGCCCGAGGTGACCACCACCACCCGGTCGCCGGCGCGCCCGGGCGGCGGCCACCTCGGCCGGCCAGCTTGTCGATGGCGGCCTCGTCGACCTCGCCCGCCGGCGGTGGTCACCGAGGACGAGCCGATCTTGACCACCACGGTCCGCTCGCCGCGGCCACCGTGCGCGGACGCCTCAGCCGCATCACGGCGACGCGACGACCGGGGTCCGGCGGTGAGCTCGGGCTGGTCGCGGTACCAGACGAACGACATGCCGCCGATCTCGACGGTGTCGCCGTCGCGGGCCCCGGCCCGGGCCAGGGCCCGGTCCACCCCGAGCCGGCGCAGCCGGTGCTGCACGAAGGCGGCGGCCTCGTCGGTGGTCAGGTCGTTGAGGGCGACGGCCCGCTCGGCCGCCCGGCCCGCCAGCCGGAAGGCGCCCGGGCCGGCCCGCTCGACCTCGAACCCCTCGGGCAGCGGCCGGTGGACGACGATGCTCCCGCCCGGGCTCGGGCTCGAGGCGGCGGTGCCGGTCGACCAGCCCGGCGAGCCGGCCGACCAGCTCGTCGAGGCCGGCACCGGTCACGGCCGACACCCACAGGTCGGTGCCGGTGCGGCCCGGGTCCGACCCCCGGCCCGGCGACGTCGGCCTTGGACCCGACCACCAGCCGCGGCCGGTCGACCAGCTCGGGCCGGTACCGCTCGAGCTCGTCGAGCAGGACCTCCTGTTGCTCGAGCGGGCGTCACGCCGGTCACCGGGTCGAGCTCGACCACCAGGACCAGCACCCGGGCCCGGGTGATGTGGCGGAGGAAGCGGTGGCCGAGGCCCCTGCCCTCGGCCGCCCCTTCGACCAGGCCGGGGATGTCGGCCACGGTGAAGTCGGACCCGTCGCCGGTCCGCACCACCCCGAGGTGGGGCTCGAGGGTGGTGAAGGGGTAGTCGGCGATCTTCGGGCGGGCGGCCGAGAGGCGGGCGATGAGCGTGCTCTTGCCGGCGTTGGGGAACCCGACCAGCGCCACGTCGGCCACCAGGGCGAGCTCCAGCCGGTACCACTGCTCGTGGCCCCCTCTCACCCTGCTCGGCGAAGGTCGGGGCGCGGCGGCGGTTGCTCAGGAAGCGGGCGTTGCCCTTCCCGCCGCGGCCGCCCTCGCCGGCCAGCCACCGGTCGCCCGGCCGGCCCAGGTCGACGAGGAGCGAGCCGTCGGCCTGGCTGGCCCGGGTGCCGACCGGCACCGGCACCTCGAGATCGGCGCCCGCGGGCCCCGTGCCGGCGCTTCCCCCCGCCGTGGCCGCCGTCGCCGGCCCGCCGGTGGGGGTGGTCGCGGAACCCGAGGAGCGAGGACTGGTTGGTGGTGGCCACCAGCCACACGTCGCCCCCCCGCCCGCCGTCGCCCCCGTCGGGCCCGCCGCGGGCCACGTGGGCCTCGCGGCGGAACGAGACCGCACCGGCGCCCCCGTCGCCCGCCTTGACGTGCAGCTGCGCCTCGTCGACGAAACCGGACACCCGGGCGATCCTAAGCGAGCGGGGGCCGCTGGCCCGCTGGCGCCGCTCAGACCCCGACGAGGAGGTTGCGGCGGAGGCCGGCGATCGCACCGGTCACGCCGAGGGCGGCGGCCAGGCCGTCGAGGGAACCGTACCTGCGGCGCACCCGATCGAGGAACCCGGCCATCATCTCGGGGGACACCTGGCGGATGGCCGGGCCGAACCGCTCGATGGTCTGGCGGGCGTCGGGGTAGTCGGCCAGGTAGGAGGCGTAGAGGGCGTCCATGGCCGCCCCCGACAGGGCGTAGTCGGCCACGATGTCCTCGTCGGCGACCCCGAGGAAGGCGAGCACCAGGGCCGACACCACGCCGGTCCGGTCCTTGCCGGCGCTGCAGTGCACGACGGCGGGCAGGGCGTCCGGACCGGCCAGGAGCTCGACCACGGTGGCAAGGGCCGGGGCCCCCTCCTCCACCATGGCGGCGTAGCGGTCGGCCACCGTGGTCGCCCGCTCCCACTCCAAGAGGGTCCTCGGTGCCCGGCAGCACGTCGGTGAGGGGCAGGTGCCGGTAGCGCACGGCACCTCGGCGACCGGGAACCGGCCCCGCGCCTCGACCTCTGCCTCGGTGCGCAGGTCCACCACGGTGGCCAGCCCGAGGTCGGCCGAGGCGTGCGATGTCCCCGGGCGTGCAGCGGCCGAGGCCGTCGGCCCGGTAGAGCCGTCCCCAGGCCACCGTCGCCCGGTCACCGGCGCGGTACCCGCCGAGATCGCGGAAGTTCACGCAACCCTCGAAGTCGAGGGCGCGGACCGGCACGAGGTTCAGCCGGCGACCACGTCGACCAGCTTGCGGCCCTGCCGCCGGCCGAACCGCACGGTTCCGGCGCAGAGGGCGAACAAGGTGTCGTCGCCGCCCCGCCCCACGTTCTGGCCGGGGTGGACCTTGGTGCCCCGCTGGCGCACGATGATGGCCCCGGCCGGCACCTCGGTGCCGCCGAACGCCTTCACCCCGAGCCGCTGGGCGTTCGAATCCCGTCCGTTGCGGGTCGAGCCGCCGCCTTTGGTCTTGGACATCTGGTCTGCTCCTCGTCGGTGTCGTGGTCCGCCGGTGCGGCGTCAGCCGGCGGCGCGGATGGACGTGATCGCGATGGTCGAGTAGCGCTGGCGGTGCCCCCACCGGGTGGACTGGTTCGACTTGGGCTTGTAGGTGAAGCCGCGGATCTTCGGTCCCGGCTCCTCCCCCACCACCGTGGCGGTGACCGAGGCGCCCGGCCAGCTGGGCCGGGGTGGCGAGGACGGTGTCCCCGTCGACCACCAGCACCGGCTCGAAGGTGACCTCGGCGCCGGGGGCCCCGGCCAGGCAGCTCGACCCGGAGGGTCTGGCCCTCGGCGACCCGCTCCTGCTTTCCCCCGGTCTCGATCACGGCGTACATGGAGCCGCCAGCCTACCCCAGGGCGCCACGGCGGCGAGCCCGGCCGGGGAGCTCAGGGGACCGGTTCCTCGAAGATGATCCCCCGGCCCCCGCACACCTCGCAGATGGTCGACATCGACTCGATGAGGCCCTCGGAGACCCGCTTGCGGGTCATCTCGACCAGGCCGAGCTCGGAGATGTCGAAGACCTGGGTGCGGGTCTTGTCCCGGGCCAGGGCGGCCCGCAGGGCGCTGTTGACCTTGTCGCGGTTCTCCCGGACCTCCATGTCGATGAAGTCGATGACGATGATGCCGCCGATGTCCCGCAGGCGCAGCTGGCGGGCGACCTCGTCGGCCGCCTCGAGGTTGTTGCGGAACACCGTCTCCTCGAGGTTGGTGGTGCCCACGTTCTTCCCGGTGTTGACGTCGATGACGGTCAGGGCCTCGGTCCGGTCGATGACCAGCGAGCCGCCCGAGGGCAGGTAGACCTTGCGGTCGAGGGCGCGGTGGAGCTGTTCGTGCACGTGGTAGCGCTCGAAGACCGGCAGGGCCTCCACCTCGGGGTCGAAGTACTCGACCCGGTCGGCCGAGCTCGGGGTTGACCGCCCCGACGTACTCGCGCACCTGGTCGTAGAGGGCCAGGTCGTCGATCACCACCGCCCGGTACTCGCGGTTGAGCTCCTCGCGGATGACCCGGACGGCGATGTCCGGCTCGCGGTAGAGGAGGGCCGGCCCCTGGCCCTCGACCGACTCGGCGGCGATGTGCTCCCACTGCTCGACCAGCCGTTCGACGTCGTTGCCCAGCTCCTCGGCGCTGGCGCCGGCCGCCGCGGTGCGCACGATCAGCCCGTGGCCCTCGGGCCGGACGGCGTCGACGATGCGCCGCAGCCGCTTGCGCTCGGCGTCGTCGAGCCGCTTGGAGATGCCGTACGCGGTGCTGTTCGGGACCAGCACCACGAACCGGCCGGGGAGCGAGACCTCCTGGGTGAGCCGGGCGCCCTTGGCCCCGATGGGGTTCTTGGTCACCTGGCAGAGGATGGTCTGGCCCGGGCGGAGCAGCTGCTCGATCCTCGGCTGGGCGCTCGACGTCTCGACGTCCTCGGTGTCGTAGCGGACGTCCCCGTGGTAGAGGACGGCGTTCTTCGGCGTGCCGATGTCGATGAAGGCCGCCTCCATGCCGGGCAGGACGTTCTGGACCCGTCCCCGGTAGATGTTGCCGTCGATCTGGGTGGCGTCGTCGGAGGCCCGGGAGATGTAGTGCTCGACGAGGGTGCGTCCCTCGAGCAGGGCGATCTGGGTCATGTCGGGGCGGACGTGGACGCAGATCATGTAGCGGCCGACCGCCTTGCCCCGGCGCTCGCGACCCGGCCCGTCGTCCGGCGGGCCGCGGGCCGGACCCGGTCGCCGGCGCGTCGGCGGTGGCGGCTCCGCCGCCGTTCCGGGACGCGGGTGGTCCCGCCGGCCGAGCCCGAGCGAGACCGTCTGCCGCCTCCCGACCGCCCCGAGGTCGGAGGCCCGTCGGTCCACCCGGGCCGGCCCCGTTGCGGCCGCCGGGAGCGGCCGGCGGGGCGCGGGCCGGCCGGGCCGGGGCGCGCCGGCCGGGTGTCGCCGATCTTGGGGCGCTTGGGACCGCCCCGCGGCCGGCGCCACCGGGCCCCCCGGAGGAGCCGGAGCGGCCGGGGCCGCCTCCGCCGGAGCGGGAACAGTCCGGAGCAGCCGGGGCGGCTGCGGGGGACGGGTCGGGCGGCTCGGCGCCGGTCGCCGACTCCTCTGGTGGGGGCGTCACCGGGTCCGGGCGCCGGGAACCGGGCGACCGGTTGCGGCCCCGCCCTCCCCGCGACCCGCGTCGGCGCCGGCTCCCCGTGCCCTGCCCGCCCGGGCCGTTGCCCGGGCCCGGCCCGGTCAGCCCATCAGTTCCCGGTTCCTCCTGCCCGGACGGTTCGGCCAACGCGGCCGGACTGCCTGGCGGGTGCTCCTCGCGGCGATCGGGCCGGCGGCGGCGGTGGGTCCGCCGGGACACCGACCGGTCGCCCGGTTGCTGCATCTGACATCGAATTCCCTTCCGATACTGCTCATGAGGCACGCTCCCAGGCGAGCCCGGCGCGCTCGGCACCCGGCCGCCGGCCCCCGTCGAGGGGCTCGGCGCGGATGCCGTCGCGCTCGATCCACTGTCGTGTCCTGCACGCCCGGTCGAGGACCGGGGCGCCGATGGTCGGCCCGGCACCGGCCGAGGTCGAGCCCCTGGACCAGCTCGGGGGGCCGGAGGCCGCGGGGCCGGGTCGCCAGCTCGGCATCGAGCCGCACCGTCGCCCGTCCGGTGTCGGGACGATCGCGCCCGGGCCGGCCCGGCCGCCCGCGACAGGCCCAGCACCGAGGGCCGGACGTCGTCGGTCTCGACGCGGCCCTTCCGCTCCTGCGTGACCGGGACCGAGCTCGCATCGAGGAACCGCCCGACGAGCTCGTCGACGTCCGCCGGGCTCACGCCGGCCAGATCGAGCGTCCACGAGCAGGAGGTCACCTGCTGCTGGAGCGATCCCTCGTCCCGAGCCGATCGACGGCGGCGTCGCGCACCATCGACGCCGTCGGGCAGCAGCGCGGTCAGGCGGCCGGGAAGCGACGCCGGGTCGACCGCCGGGGCCCCGGGCCGGTCTGGGTCCAGGACGACGTCGAGGTACTCGGCCTCGGACTCGCACCCGGTGGGCAGGGCCAGGCCGAAGCTGAGCCGGGGCCGCGGCGAGAAGCCCTCGGTGTAGGCCAGCGGGAGCCGGGCGCGGCGCAGGGCCCGCTCCCACATCCGGGCCACGTCCCGCTGGCTGGTGAAGCGGATCTTGCCGAGCTTGGCGAAGCGAAAGCGGACGTGCACCTCAGCCTCTCCCCTCTCCGGCCCCGACCGCGGCCCTCCGGTCCGGCCGACCGGCCGGAACGGCACCGGGCGGCGCCGTCCCGAGGAATCGTACCGGCACCTGGCCCCCGGTTGAGAGATCCTGCCCGGTGCCCTGGCTGCCGCCGGCCGGCGGGACGGCCGAGGCCACCACGTGCTCGACGCCGAAGCCGGTGCAGGCCCCGCAGTCGTAGCAGGGCGTCCACCGGCAGTCGGGCAGGCCGTGGGCGGCCAGGGCGTCCAGCCAGTCCTGCCAGAGGAAGTCCCGGTGGAGGCCGGCCGAGAGGTGGTCCCAGGGCAGCACCTCGTCGCTCGGTCCCGGTGGCGGTAGACGCCGTCCTCGAGGGACATGCCCTGGGCGGCCAGGGCCTCGGTCCACAGGGCGAGGTCGAAGTGCTCGGACCACTCCTGGAAGGTCCCGCCCCGGCGCCAGACCTGCTCGATGACCGGGCCCAGCCGCCGGTCGCCGCGGCTCAACAGGCCCTCGACGGCGGTGGCCTTCGGGTCGTGCCAGCGGATGGTGAGCCCCCGCACCGGACGGGCGGCGTCGCGGACCAGGTGGACCTTGCGGGTCAGCTCCTCGATCGTGTTCTGGCCGAACCACTGGAACGGGGTCTGCGGCTTGGGCACGAACCCGCCCGACCGAGGCGGTGACCGTCGCCCCCTTGTGGTAGCGGCGGCCGATGGCCACGCACCGCTTGGCCAGCTCCACGATCCCGAGGGTGTCCTCGTCGGTCTCGGTGGGCAGGCCGATGAGGAAGTACAGCTTGACCCGCCGCCATCCCTGGCAGAAGGCGGCGTCCACGGCGGCGTAGAGGTCCTCCTCGCGGATGAGCTTGTTGATCACCTGGCGCATCCGCCAGGTGCCGCCCTCGGGGGCGAAGGTCAGCCCGGTCCGGCGGACCCGCTGGATCTGCCGCCGCCGTGCCGACGGTGAAGGCGTCCACCCGGAGGCTGGGCAGGCTGACCGACACCTGGCCGGAGCACGCCGGGTCGTCGATGATCGACGGTGACGGTCTCCTCGATCCCCGAGTAGTCGGCGCTGGACAGCGAGGTCAGGGCCACCTCGTCGTAGCCGGTACGGGCGCAGGCCCTCGGTCACCATGGTGCGGACCTGCGTCGGCCGGCCGCTCGCGCACCGGCCGGGTGATCATGCCCGCCTGGCAGAAGCGGCACCCCCGGGTGCACCCCCGGAACAGCTCGACGTTGAGACGGTCGTGGACCACCTCGATGAGCGGCACCAGCTGGCGACGGGGATAGGGCCAGCGGGCGAGGTCGGCGATGGTCCGCTTCTCGACCCGCTCGGGGATCCCGGTCCCTGCCGGGGTGACCCCGGCCAGCCGGGCCGGAGCATCCGGCTGCCCGTGCCCGCCGTCCCCGGCCGGCTCGTAGACGACGTCGTAGCAGGACGGTACGTAGACGCCCGGCACCCGGGCCAGTGCCTCGAGCAGCTCCCGCCGGGCCGCCGTCCCTCCGGGGCCGCCCGGCGCGGCGTTCGCCCCAGCCGTGGGCCACCAGCACGTCGTTGATCTCGCCGACGACCTCCTCGCCGTCGCCGAGCACGAAGCAGTCCACGAAGTCGGCCAGGGGCTCGGGGTTGAAGGCGCAGTGGCCACCGGCCACCACGACGGGGTCGGCATCGGTGCGGTCGGCGCTCCGGACCGGCACACCGGCCAGGTCGATGAGGTTGAGCACGTTGGTGTAGACGAGCTCGGCCGACAGGTTGAAGGCCACGCACGTCGAAGGCCCGGGCCGGCAGGTGGTTCTCGAGCGAGAAGAGGGGCACCCCCGCCGCCCGCATGGCCGCCTCCATGTCCACCCAGGGGGCGTAGGCCCGCTCGGCCAGGGCGTCCGGGCCGCTCGTTGAGGATCTCGTAGAGGATCTGCAGCCCCTGGTTGGGCAGGCCGATCTCGTAGGTGTCCGGGTAGACGAGGAGCCACGACACCGACCCCGGCCCGGTGCTCGGGGGCCTGGGCGCCGAGCTCGCCGCCGATGTACCGGGCGGGCTTCGTGACCTGGGACAACAGCGGCTCGATCCGCGGCCAGAGGGACTCCATCTGCCCGCCGATCCTACTGCGCCCCGCCCGGCCGGACCCCCGTGGTCGAGACCGCCGGGGCCGGGCCCGACCGCCCCCGGATGACGGGTCCGGGCCGGCCCGGAAGGCGCCGGGGCCGCCGGTCGTCGCCCGTCCGGTCGCTCAGCCCGTCGTCGAGCCGGCGGTCGTGGTGGTGGTCGACCGCTGGCGCTGGGCGCCGGACCGGAGAGGTTCGGGAGGTCCACCGGCTTCTGGTTCTGGACGACGGCCGGGCTCGGCGGGATGCCCGGGGCGGTGACCGGGTGGGCGGCCAGGTAGTCGAAGATCTGAGCCACCACCGGGGCCGCCGCCGTGGCCCCGTAGCCGGCCTGGTCGATGACGCACGACCACCACGTACTGGGGGTCGGCCACCGGGCCGAACCCCACGAACCAGCCGGTCGGCTCCTTGCCCGCCACGGTGTCGGCCGTGCCCGTCTTGCCGGCCACCCCGCCGGGGAACGAGGCCAGGCCCGGGCACGCCGTAGGCCGTGCCGTCCGGGCTGGTGACGACGCCCTCGAACCCGGCGAGCATGGCCTGGTGGTTGGCCGGGGAGATGGCCACGTGCCCGGTGACCTGCGGGGCGAACCGCTTGACCACCTTGCCCGACGGGGAGACCACGGCCGCCGCCACCTGGGGGGCGTAGCGGGTCCCCCCGTTGGCGAAGGTGGAGTAGGCCACGGCCTGTTCGATGGGGGTGATGTAGGTGCCGCCCTGGCCGAAGGCCATCTCGATGTTCTCGCCGGTGTACCAGGTGGTGTTGGGGAAGGCCTTGGGGTCGGCGGCGTGCAGCTTCATCCGCTCGGGCTGGCTGTCGACCCGGCCCGCCACCTCGCCGGGCAGGTCGATGCCGGTCAGCTGGCCGAGGCTGTACTGGGCCGCCTGGTCCTGGATCGGGGTCGGGCCGTACTGGGCCGCCTTGGCGTAGAAGAGGTAGCCGAGGTTGTAGAAGAAGTCGTCGCTCGACACGCTGAGGGCGGAGGACACGTTGAACTCGCCGCCGGGGTCGCCCGGTGCGTCGTGGAAGACGCAGGTGGTGCTGTTGTACTGGCAGTCGGGCGTCTTGAACGTCCCGCTGTCGTAGTACGGCGTGTTCGGGCGTGATCAGCCCGGTCTGGAGGGCGGCGGTGGCCGTGTTGAGCTTGAAGGTGGATCCCGGGGTGTACCTGCCCCTGGATGGCGCGGTTGAGGGTGGGCTCGCCGCTGTCGGGTCCGAAGAGCTGCTGCGTTCTGGGCGGCGCTGAGGCCGCCGACCCACTCGGAGAGGTTGTAGCTCGGGTAGGACGACATGGCGTAGACCGCCCCGGTCTGCGGGCTCATGACCACCACCGCCCCCTCGGTGGCCGCCGGGTAGCACCCCGACTTGTTGTTGCACTGGGGATCGAAGGTGTTGCGCAGGGTGGCGATCTGGGTGGCCAGGGCGTTGTCGGCCACCTGCTGGAGATTGGTGTCGAGGTTGGTCACCAGGTTGTCGCCCGGGACGGCCGGGCGTCGTCTTCAGCGTGCCCACCACCTCGCCCGTGGGGGTCGACCTCGAGCTCCTGGCGGCCCGGCGTGCCCCGCAGCTCGGGCTCGTACTGGTACTCGAGCCCGGACTGGCCGAACGGCGTCCCCCGCCTGGTACCCCTGCGACTGGCCGGGACTTGAGCTCGGCGGCGTTGATGGTGGACACGTACCCGAGCGTCTGGGCGGCCGGGTAGCCGCTCTGCGCCGGGCCGGGCAGCTCGCCCTGCGGATAGCTGCGCTCGGTGGTCTGCACCGACGACACACCGGGGAAGTCGTCCTGGTGCTCCTTGATGTAGAGGATGTCCGACATCGGCGCGTCGGTCGAGCACCGGCACCGGCTTGTAGGGGCTGAACCGCGGGTCGGCCAGGGCGGCGTCGATCTGGGCTGTGCGTCTGGCCGATGCAGGGCGGCCAGACGGCCCACGACCTCGGGGTGCTGCTGGGCGGCGACCCGGGACAGGGTGATCTGCTCGACCACCTTGTTGTCCACCAGCGGGTTGCCGTACCGGTCGAGGATGAGGCCCCGGGTCGGGTCGACGGCCACCGCCCGGATCTGGTTGGCCGTGACCGCCTTGGCGGCGGCCGGGGCCTGGAGGACCTGCAGGGTCCACAGGCGCAGTCCCGAGCACGCGAACAGCACGGCGACCACCAGCCCGGTGACCCGCAGGCGCAGCCCGGGGCGGGCGGCGGTGGTGTCCGGGGCGTCGAGCGCCGCCTCGACCGAGAACCGGCTCTGGCGGAGCTTCGGCTGCCGGGCCTGCTTGCGGTGCGGGCCCCGCTGCCTGGTCGGGACGGAGGTACCGGCGCGAGCCCTTGAAGGGATGGCGCAGGGAGCGGCTCACGGCCGACCAGTATCCCAACTCCGGTCACGGCCGGGTACGCGCTCGGGACGGCGGGTCATCGCAGCACGCCCGAGGACACCACCGAGGTCGGCACCCCTTCGGTCGAGGCCTGGGGCAGGGCCCAGACCATCAGCCGCATGGCCGGAAGGGCCAGCACGGCGTTGATCACCGACACCAGCACCACGATGCGGGCCAGATCGACGTGGAGCATCTGGGGTTGGCCGAGCACCGAGCCGAGCACGGCGTAGACCATCTCGTAGAGCGGCGCTCCCGGCCAGGGCGGCCAGCGGCGGGAGCCAGCACGCCGTCCGGTCGAGGGCGACGGTGGCCGCCCCGACCCCGAAGCCGAGCAGGCAGCCGACCAGGGCCGACAGCCCGAACGGGGTGGGGAGGAACAGGTCGGCCACCAGCCCGGCGCCGAAGCCCATGGAGGCGCCCCGGGCCGGCCCGCCCACGATGCCGGCCAGCACGGGCAGCAGGACCATGATGTCGGGGTGGACCCCGCCGACCCGGATGTCGAGGACCAGGGTCTGCTGCACGGTGAGGAAGAGGACGAGCACCACGGCCATCCGCCACAGGGCCCGGGCCGTCACCGGACCGTCCTCATGACGGCGGCGTCCAGAGGACGACCGCCACGTAGCGCAGGTGGGCCAGGTCGGCCAGGGGCTGGAGCGACACCGACTCCTGCGAGGCGTTGGTGTGCGGTCCTCGCCGACACCACCGGCGCCACCGGGATGCCCCCGGGGAAGATGGCGCCCTGGAGACCGCTCGTCACGAACTGCTGCCCGGGCCGGAGCGGGGTGTTGGGGCGGATCAGGTCCGCCGGCCAGCGGCTTGCCCGCGCCCTGCGCCGGTGAGCACGGCGAGGGAGCCCGCCGGCGGGCCGTAGGTGACGCCGACCGAGGACTGGCCGTCGGTGATGAGGCGCACGGTGGACGGTGCCGTGGTTGGCCTGGACCACTTGGCCCACCAGGCCGCCCGCCGCCCACCACCGGCATGTTCAGCTGCACCCCCTCGTCCCGCCCCACGCCGATGTCGATGGTGGCGGCGAAGTCGCTCGTCCCGTAGTTGGTCACCTCGGCCGGCACCGTCTGCAGGTTGCCGACGAAGGGGAGGTCGAGGACGGCGCTCAGCTGCTTCATGCGCTCGCACCACGTCGGCCTGCGAGCGTTGCTGCAGCTTCAGGCTGTCGATCTCCTGTTGCAGCTTCTGGTTCTGCTGGCGGACGGCCCCGTAGTGGACGGACCCGGCCAGAAAGCTCCCGACGGGCTCGACGACGCCGTCGACCCCGCTCCGGACCGGGGCGAAGGCGTCGGCCGCCACCGACCTCACACCGGAGGTGATGCGGTGGAAGCCCCCGCGGGCGTCGAGGGTGATGATGGAGACCGACGCCAGGACCAGCACGAGCAGCGTGGTGCGTGGGCGGCGGGATCGCCGCGACGTCGCCACAGGTGGTGCGACCTCGGATCGTCAGCGAGCCGACGACGTGATGAGGACCTGCTTGAGGGCCTCGAACTCCTCGAGGCACTGCCCGCTGCCGATGGCCACGCAGTTGAGGGGGTCACGGGCCACCACGATGGGCATGCCCGTCTCCTGGGTGAGGCGGCTGTCCAGGCCGTGGAGGAGGGCGCCGCCTCCGGTGAGCACGATGCCCTGCTCCATGATGTCGGCGGCCAGCTCGGGCGGGGTGCGGTCGAGGGTCACCTTGACCGCGTCGACGATGGCCGACACGGGCTCGTCGATGGCCTTGCGGATCTCCTGGGTCGAGATGACCACCGTCTTCGGCAGCCCGGTCACCAGGTCGCGTCCGCGGATCTCGGCGTGGAGCTCCTCTTCGAGCTCGTAGGCCGAGCCGAGGGCGATCTTGATCTCCTCGGCCGTGCGCTCGCCGAGGGCCAGGCTGTACTCCTTCTTCACGAAGGACACGATCGCCTCGTCGAGCTCGTCGCCGCCGATCCGGATCGACTGGCTGGTCACGATGCCGCCGAGCGAGATGACCGCCACCTCGGTCGTCCCCCCGCCGATGTCGACCACCATGTTGCCGGTGGGCTCGTGCACCGGCAGCCCGGCACCGATGGCGGCGGCCATGGGCTCCTCGATGATGTAGGCCTTGCGGGCGCCGGCGTACTCGGCGGCCTCCATCACCGCCCGTTGCTCGACCCCGGTGATGCCCGAGGGGACGCAGATCACCATGCGGGGCTTGGCGAAGCGGCGCTGGTGGACGCGGTGGATGAAGTAGCGCAGCATCTTCTCGCAGATCTCGAAGTCGGCGATGACGCCGTCCTTCAGCGGGCGGATGGCCTGGATGTGGCTCGGGCGTACGGCCGATCATCCGCTTGGCCTCGGCCCCGACCGCCAGCGGGCGGCCGTCCTTGACGTTGACCGCGACCACCGAGGGCTCGTTGAGGACGATGCCCCGGCCCCGCACGTAGACCAGGGTGTTGGCCGTTCCGAGGTCGACCGCCATGTCACGGCCGAGGAGCGAGAAGCTGTTGTCGCGCATCAACGATGCACTCCTCCGTGTACTGGTCTTCGTGCCCTGGTCCCGGGGGCCTTCACGAGTCGTTGCACGGCCACTGCACCCGGGCGTCGCTCGCACTCGTGCTCGGTGCTCGGGACGGGGGCCGGCGCTGTCCGGCCACTCAGGCTAGGGGACGAGGAGGGTGGGCACAAGGTCGGCCGCCGGACGCGGCGACCGGGCGTGGGGTCGGCTGCCGGACGTGGCGACCGGCTGGTCGGCCGCCGGACGCGGCGACCGGGGCGTGGGGTCGGCCGCCGGACGCGGCGACCGGGCGTGGGCCGGCCGGTCAGCCGAGCCCGGGAAAGAAGAGCTCGATCTCCCGGGCGGCCGATTCGGCCGAGTCGGAGCCGTGGACCAGGTTCTCGCCGGTCTCGGTGGCGAGATCCCCCCGGATGGTCCCCGGCGCCGCCTCCACCGGGTTGGTCGCGCCCATCAGGCTCCGCACGATCGTGAGGTGTCGGCCGGCCCCTCGACCACCATGACCACCACCGGGGACCGGGTGATGAAGGCCACCAGGTCCTCGAAGAAGGGCTTGCCGCGTGCTCGGCGTAGTGGACCGCGGCCAGCTCGGCGGTGATCGTCCGGAGGTCGGCGGCCACCAGGCGCAGGCCCTTGCGCTCGATCCGGTCGAGGATCTCGCCGACCAGCCCGCGCTCGACGGCGTCCGGCTTGCAGATGACCAGGGTGCGTCCCACGAGCCGGGCAGGCTAGTCGAGCAGTCGGAGACGGTGCCGTTGCAGTGGGCGGGCCGGATCCCGGTCGGGAGCCGGTCGGTCAAGCCCGGTCGGGCACCAGCACCGACCGGGCGTCGGCCACCACGTAGAGCGACCCGCACACGACGACGCGGTCGTCGGCTCCGGCGCGCGCCAGTGCCCGGGCGACGGCGTCGGCCGGGGTCGGGCACCACCGACACCGCCATGCCGAGCTCGGACGCCGCCTGCGGCCACCACCTCGGCGGGCAGCGCCCGAGGGGAGTCGCGGCGCGCACGCCACGACCGAGCGCACCCCGGCGGTCAGCAACGCCTCGAGCATCACCGCCGGATCACGGCCGGTCAGCATCCCGACGACCGCCTGGGACTCGCCGGCCACCTCGAACTCCTCGACCAGCGAGCGGGCCAGCACGATCATCCCGGCGACGTTGTGGGCACCGTCGACCACCACCAGCGGGTGGCGGCCGATGACCTCGAGCCGACCCGGCACCCGCACCTGCGAGAGGGCCAGGTCGACGACCCCCTCGTCGAGCGGAGAGCCGAAGAACGCCTCCGCCGCGGCCACGGCGCACGACGCGTTCTCCCCCTGGTGGGCGCCGTGCAGGGGAACGAGCAGCTCCCCGTAGCTGGCGGCCGGGGTGCGGACGTCGATGAGCCGCCCTCCGACCGCCATCCGGTTCGACGGTGCAGGCGAAGTCGAGGTCGCGCACCCAGGTCTCGACGGCGCCGGCCTCGCCGGCCGCCTGGCGCAGCTGAGCCACCAGAGTGGGATCGGACTCACCGATCACCACCCGGCTGCCCTCCTTGAAGATGCCGGACTTGTCCCGGGCGATGTCCTCGAGGGTCGGACCGAGGACCTCGGTGTGGTCGAAGCTGACGTTGGTCAGCACGGCCACCTCGGCCCGGACCACGTTGGTGCAGTCCCATCGCCCGCCGAGGCCGACCTCGACGACCGCCGCGTCGACCGCCTCGTCGGCGAACCAGGCGAACGCCGCCGCGGTGAGGAGCTCGAACCGGGTCGGGCGCTCGTCCATCATCTGCTCGAGCCGGGCCAGCGACTCGAGCACCTCGACGAAGGACTCGTCGTCGATGGGCTCGCCGTTGCGGGCAGATCCGCTCGTTCACCCGTCTGCAGGTTGGGACTGGTGTAGGTCCCGACGGTCAGTCCCCGGGCGCCGAGCAGCGCGGTGACCATGGCCGCGGTCGACCCCTTGCCGTTGGTGCCGGTGATGTGCACGGAGGGGTAGGCCTCCTGCGGGTCGCCGAGGAGCTCCATCAACTGCGCGGATGCGATCGAGGGTGGGGAGGGCGCGCCGGCGACGGCATCGTCGACTCGAAGTCGATGTGCCCGTCGAGCCAGTCGAGCGCGGCCGGCAGGTCGACGAAGGTCATGGTGACCGAAGCCGGCAGGTCGGGGACGGGTGGCGGCCGGCCGTCGGGCGGAGCCTCAGGAGGCGGCCCGGCGGCTCCGGGTCGACTTGGCCGGCGGGGCGTTGAGCGGCACGAGGGTCGGGTGCACCTTGTCCAGCACGACCGCCCGGTCCACCACGCACTTGGAGATGTCGGTGCGGCTCGGCAGGTCGTACATGACCTCGAGCAGCACCTCCTCGAGGATGGCCCGCAGCCCACGGGCCCCGGTCCCCCGCAGGAGGGCCTGCTCGGCGACGGCCTCGAGGGCGTCCTCGGTGAGCTCGAGCTCCACATGGTCGAGCTCGAACACCCGCTTGTACTGGCGGGTGAGGGCGTTCTTCGGCTCGACCAGGATGCGGATGAGCGCCTCCTTGTAGAGATGGGACACCGCGCTCACCACGGGCAGGCGGCCGATGAACTCGGGGATCAGCCCGAACTTCATGAGGTCCTCGGGGAGGACGTGGCGCAGGAGCTCCGAATCGTCGCGCTCGGACGCCTTGCGGACCTCGGCCCGGAAGCCCATGCCCTTGCGACCGATGCGGTTCTCGATGATCGAGTCGATGCCGGCGAAGGCCCCGCCGCAGATGAACAGGATGTTGGTGGTGTCGATCTGGATGAATTCCTGGTGCGGGTGCTTCCGGCCGCCCTGGGGGGGCACCGAGGCGGTGGTCCCCTCGAGGATCTTCAGCAGGGCCTGCTGCACGCCCTCGCCCGACACGTCACGGGTGATCGAGGGGTTCTCCGACTTCCGGGCGATCTTGTCGATCTCGTCGATGTAGATGATGCCGGTCTCCGCCCGCTTCACGTCGTAGTCGGCGGCCTGGATGAGCTTGAGGAGGATGTTCTCCACGTCCTCGCCGACGTAGCCGGCCTCGGTGAGCGCGGTGGCGTCGGCGATGGCGAAGGGGACGTTCAGCATGCGGGCCAGCGTCTGGGCCAGCAGGGTCTTGCCGCAGCCGGTCGGTCCGAGCAGGAGGATGTTGGACTTGGCCAGCTCGACCTCGTTGTCGTGGTTCCCGCCGGTGCCCGCCTGGACCCGCTTGTAGTGGTTGTAGACGGCCACGGAGAGGATCTTCTTGGCGTACTCCTGACCGATCACGTAGTCGTTCAGGAACTCGAAGATCTCCTTGGGCTTCGGCAGCTCGTCGAACGACAGCTCGGTCGTGTCGGCCAGCTCCTCGGCGATGATGTCGTTGCAGAGATCGATGCACTCGTCACAGATGTAGACACCGGGCCCGGCGATCAATTTCTTCACCTGCTTCTGCGACTTGCCGCAGAAGCTGCACTTCACCAGGTCGCCACCGTCTCCGAACTTCGCCACGTCGGTTCCTCTTGTCCCCTTGTCCCTCTTGCCGTCGTCTTCTTGTCGGCAGCCCGGTGTGGTCAGTGACGCCCGATGCCCACCCGGAGGCACCCGACGGCCCGACGATCCAACACTAGCGGGTGCCTCCCTACCGGCCGATCCCTTGGACTATGCCGCGCCGACCGCTTCGATGGACACGGCGTCCCTGGCCGTGATGACCTCGTCGACCAGGCCGTAGGCCACCGCCTCCTCGGCAGTCATGATGAAGTCCCGGTCGGTGTCCTTCGACACCCGCTCCATGCTCTGGCCGGTGTCGTTGGCGAGCATCCCGTTGAGCAGGTCTCGCATCCGCAGGATCTCCTTGGCCTGGAGCTCGATGTCGCTCGCCTGCCCTCGACCCCACCGAAGGGCTGGTGGAGCAGGATCCGGGCGTGCGGCAAGGCGAAGCGCTTGCCGCGGGCGCCGGCGCCGAGCAGCACGGCGGCGGCGGAGGCCGCCTGCCCGAAGCAGAAGGTGGACAGATCGGGCTTGATGTACTTCATGGTGTCGTAGATGGCGAACAGCGCCGTGATGTCCCCGCCCGGCGAGTTGATGTAGAGGTGGATGTCCTTGTCGGCCTCCTCCGACTCGAGGAAGAGCAACTGAGCACAGACCAGATTGGCCACCGTGTCGTTGATCGGCGTGCCGAGGAAGATGATCCGCTCCCGGAGCAGGCGCGAGTAGAGGTCGTAGTTTCGCTCGCCCCGACTGGTGGACTCGACCACCCACGGCACGCTGTAGGCCTGCGCGTCCAATCCTCGAGTTCCCACAGTCGTCATGCCGAGTCCTCCTCCTCCGGTTCGACAGTCAGGTCCTCCCGTGACGACCGACCGTCCGTCCTCGTCGACCAGCTCGACATTGTCGACCAGCCAACGCATCGTCTTGACCTTGCGCTGCTCCGAGCGTACCGCCGCCAGCCGGTCTGCCCGGTCCAACTGCTCCCGTACCTCGTCGACGTCCATTTCCAGCCGTTCCGCCATGACCGCCAGCTCCTCGTCGAGCTCCTCGTCGGTCACCTCGATGCCCTCCTCGTCGGCGACGGTCCGCAGAGCGAGATCGACCTTCACGCTCTGGAGCGCGCCGGTCCGCAGCTCGTCGACGAAGGCCTGCTCGTCGCGACCGGTGGCGGCGAGGAACTGGGCGAGGGTCATCCCCTGGCCGTCGAGCCGGTGGGAGAGATCGTGGATCCGCTCACGCAGCTCGCCCGACACCAGCTGGTCGGGGATCTCCTCGGTGACCAGCTCCGCCAGGGCCTCGGCGGCCCGCTGCTCGAGGGCGACCCTGGCCCGCACCACGTGCTGCTGGCGCAGCCGTTCGGTCAGGTCGGCGCGCAAGGCGTCGACCGTGTCGAACTCCGAAGCCTCGGCGGCCCACTCGTCGGTCACCTCGGGGAGGACGAGCTCCTTGACGTCTTTGACCAGCACCCGGAACGAAGCGGGACGCCCCTCGGCTCCCGCCGCGCCCTCGAAGCTCAAGATGTCACCGGCCCGGGCGCCGCGCAGCTGATCGTCGAGCCCGGGCACCACCTCGCCCGAGCCCACCTCGTAGAGGAAGTCCCGGGCGTCGAGGTCGTCCTCGTCCGATCCGTCCCGGGACCCGTGGAGATCGATGGTGACCTGGTCCTTGTCACGGATCGGCCGCGACACCTCCACCAGCTGACCAGAGGTCTCCCGCAGGCGGTCGACCTAGGTGTCGACCTCCTCGTCGGTCACCTCGAGGCTCGGGAGGGTCACCGACAGGCCGCTGGTACCCGGGCACGGCCACCACCGGTCGCACCTCGACCACCGCGTCGAACGAGACGGCGCCGGTCTCGTCCCCGGCGGTGATGTCGATCTCCGGCCGGTCGATGGGATCGACCTCGGTGTCGGTCACCGCCCGGGCGTAGAACCCGGGCAGCGCCTCGCGGAGGGCCTCCCCGCGCAGCGCCGTGGCGCCGCCCATCCGCGCCTCGATGACCCGGCGGGGCACCTTCCCCGGTCGGAAGCCCGGGACCCGCACCTCCCGCCGCAAGCGGCCCAGCACCGCGTCGAGGGCCTCGTCGACCTCCGTCTCGTCGACCTCGACGGACAGACGCACCTTGTTGCCCTCGAGCGGTGCAGCCGTAGCGCGCATGGAGGTCAAGCGGGGAGGTTGGCTTCGATGGCGTCGGTCACCTCGGGCGCTTCCGGATCGACCATGGGCCGGAACCGCTTGACGATCTCGCCGGTGGGCGACACGAGGAACTTCTCGAAGTTCCACTGGATGTCCCCCGCCTCGCCGTCCGCGTCGGGGAACGCCACCAGCTCCTGGTAGACCGGATGCCGACCCTCCCCGTTGACGTCGATCTTCTCGAACATCGGGAAGGTCACGCCATAGGTGGTGGAGCAGAACGTGGCGATCTCGTCGGCGGTCCCGGGCTCCTGGCCTCCGAACTGGTTGCACGGAAAGCCGAGGACGGTGAACCCCTTGTCGCCGTAGGTCTCCTGCAGGTGTTCGAGACCGACGTACTGGGGGGTGAGGCCGCACTTGGACGCGACGTTCACCAACAGGAGGGCCTGCCCGCGGAAGTCGCCCACCGAGGACGGATCGCCGCTCAACGTGCGGAGTGCTGGGTCATAGATGCTCATGGGAGCCAAGTGTAGGGCCGAGCCCCCGCCGGGACCGCTGCGAAGCCCGGGCCCCGCCGAGCGGGCCGGCGAGGCTCCGCGACCTGGTGGCCGGGGCTCGTCTGGTAAAGGATTGCCGGCAGCCGGTCGAAGAAACAGGAGCAGGCGGGCTGCGGGGTGAGGTGCCGGCCGAGGGGTTGGATAAGCGATCGATGTCCGTGAAGGTGGTCAAGAGGAGCCCCCCGGCGCAGCAGCCTGCGGTGTCGGGCTCGGTCGTCGGAACCCTCCTCGAACAGATCCGCTCCCGCGGGGGACGCGCCGCCGTCTGCCAGGCCTTGGCCCTTGCCGGCGAGCGCCGGACCTTCGCCCAGCTGGGCGACACCGCCACGTGGAGCTCGCTCGACGAGACTGTCGCGCTCTTCGACGCCGCCGCCCTGGTCACCGGAGAGGGGGCGATGGCGGTCCGGGTCGGCCGGGCGCTGCTCGATCCCCCCGGCGACGAGCACGTGGCGGCGGTGCTGGCGGCCGGCTCGACCCGAGCGGTCCTCGACCAGTTCCACGCCCTGCTCCGCCACTTCGACCGCACGGCTGAGGCGATCCTCCTCGAATCGGCTCCGGACCACGCCCTCGTCCGCGTCTCACCCCTCGACAGGGGGATCCGGGCCCCCCACCTGTGCGAGATGACCCGGGGCCTGCTCACCCGCCTGCCGGCGCTGTTCGGCTCGGGCCCGGGCCTCGTGACCGAGCCCGAATGCGCCGCCCGGGGAGGACGTCACTGCCTCTACGCGCTGAGCTGGGACGATCCCGACCAGGCGGCGGCGCCGGGGCCCGCGCTCTCCCGAGCGGGGCCCTCCGGACCGGACGGCGCCGATCAGCCGGGCACCGAGCTCGAGCGGATGCGCACCCTGATGGAGGGGGCGTTCGCCACCTCGCTCGGGCTCCTCGACGACGATGCCGGCACGCTGTTGTCCGAGATCGCCGCCCGGGCCGACGCCCTGGTGACCTCGCCGCGCTCCCTGCTGATGGTGCGGGTCCGACCGGGCACGCCCGTCAAGCTCCACCACCGCGGGCTGGACGAGGCGGAGGCCCGGGCCCTGGCCGCCGAGCTGTGGCCGGGGCACCCCGACGACGCCGGGGGGCGGCGGCTCGTCGTCGACATCGCCTCGGGGCGACACCGGTACGGCCGGCTGGTCGAGCTGCTGGACGAGGAGAGCGCCGCGCCGCCGTCGGAGGCGCGGCTGCTGCGGCTCTACGCCGACTACGCGGCGACCGCCCTCGACGTGCACGGAGTGGTCGACGAAGCGCGGCGCTCCGACGCGACCGCCCGCATCCTGCTCTCCTTCGCCGAGCAGCTCTCCCGGGTCACCACCCCTGCCGACCTGGTCCAGCTGCTGGCGGACACGGTGCCCGGCGTCGCCGGCTGCGAACGGTCGACCGTCTACCTGTGGGAGGCCGGCTCGCGTCGGCTGGTCCCGCGGGCCCGGACGGCGGGCCGCCAACTGCCCGAGGCCTACCTCGGGCCCATCGTCCCACTCGGCGGCCCCGGGGCCGGGGCCGGTCCGGACCCGGCGGTCCCGGTCCCGCCCGGAGTCCGGATCGGCGCACCCCTGATCGACCGGTTGGTGCGCCAGCACGAGGTCGTCGTCATCGACTCCTCGTGCGAGGACCCGGTCCTCGCCGACCTGTTCGCCCGGTCCGGCACCGCCGCGGCGGTGGTGGCGCCCCTCTTCGCCGCCGGGGAGTTCCTCGGCGTGGTGTCGGCGACCTTCGCCGACGAGACGCCGGCGGAGTCCACCCACGATCCCGATCTCCACGAGCGGCTCGCCGGTCTCGCCGACCTGGCGGCCACGGCCCTGCAGAACCTGGGCCTGCTCGAGAAGGTGTCCCACATGGCCTGGCACGACGCCTTGACCGGGCTGCCCAACCGCCGCCTCTTCGAGGACCGGGTCGAGCAGGAGCTGGTCCGGTCACGGCGGGTCGGTGAGCCGGTCTGCATGTTCTTCGTCGACGTCGACTACTTCAAGCGGGTCAACGACACCCGGGGCCACGCCGCCGGGGACGACCTCATCGTGCAGGTCGGCCAGCGGCTGGTCGACACGGTACGGCGCCAGGACACCGTGGCCCGGGTGGGAGGGGACGAGTTCGCCATCCTGCTACCCGGGCTGTCCGACCAGCGGGACATCGACGACCTGGCGGAGCGGACGCTCGAGGCCCTCGAGCGCGCCGTTCTCGGTGTTCGGCGAGGAGGTGGAGGCGTCCGTCTCCATCGGCGTGGCTGTGGCACCCCAGCACGGCGACACCTACGACGAGCTGCTCAACCGGGCCGACGAGGCGATGTACCGGGCCAAGTCCCACGGGCGCAACTGCTTCGAGATGTTCTCGGGGCCGCCGACGGCCCCCGGAACGAGGGCGCCGGCCATCGACCCGGCCTCCCTGGAGGACGACCTGGTGGGCGCGCTCGAACGCGGCGAGTTCTTCGTGCTCTACCAGCCCTACATCGACCTCGCCACGTCCGAGGTCGTCGGCGTGGAGGCGCTCGTCCGCTGGCGGCACCCGAGGCTCGGGGTGCTCGAGCCTCCGTCGTTCATCGCCGCCGTCGAGCGGAGCGACCAGATCGTCGACCTCGACGCCTGGGTGCTCGCACAGGCCTGCCACGAGGCGAGGGGGTGGTTCGACCGGGGGCTCGGGCCCTTCCGCGTGGCCGTCAACCTGGCGACCCGGGACCTGGCCGATCCCGGCCTGTTCGACCACGTCGACCGCACGCTCGCCGCCACCGGGATCGACCCGTCACTGCTCGATCTCGAGATCACCGAGCGAGTGGTGGTCGACCGGTGGGGACCGGCCAAGGAGAACATCGAGCGCCTCCGACGCCTCGGGGTTCGGTTCACGATCGACGATTTCGGGGCGGGGAAGTCCTCGCTCGACCGGATCGGCTCCATCCCGGTGAGCACGCTCAAGATCAACCGGTCGTTCGTACAGGTCCTCGGGCCCGAGGGCGGGGACGACTCGCTGGTGGCGGCCATCGTCTCGATGGCCGAACGCCTCGGCCTGGACTGCGTGGCCGAAGGGGTCGAGACCTGGCAGCAGAGCCGGGTCCTGCTCGAGCGCGGGTGCCGGACCGCCCAGGGCTACTACTTCAGCCCGCCCATGGCGCCGGCCGACATCGGCAGGCTCCTCGCCACCATCGGGCCGGGCGGTGGTCCCGTCCCCGGCGCCGAGGACCCCTGAGGCACCGGCCGACGGGTAACCCGTCCGCTCACTATCGCGAGCACTCCGGCCCGCCATCCCCCCCTCGTGAGGCCGGGACCGGTACCTTCGGGGTCCATCCGATCACCGGATGTCCGCCATCGCATGACGAGGAGGAGCCATGGCGTCGTATGAGGGTTACTGCGTGAAGTGCCGCGAGAAGCGGCAATTCGAGGGCGAAGAGGTCGAGATGGCCAACGGGCGCCGGTCGGCGAAGGGCAAATGCCCGACGTGTGGGACCGGCATGAACCGGATCCTCGGCAAGAAGGCCTGACCAGGGCGGTCAAGCGACCTGACCAGGGCAATCAAGGCCGCCTGATCAGGGCAGCAGGGCGCCCCCCACGAGTGGCCGGTTGGCCGGCTCGAGGGCCAGGGCGCTGATGACGGCTCCCTCCCGCAGTCCCCATTCGCTCACGACCAGCCTTTCGAGCCCCAGGTCCTCCACGAGGGTCGACAGGGCCACGGCCCCGACGGGCAGCAGGGGTGCCCGCCGGGCCTGGATGCCGGGCAGCGCCAGTCGGGCGTCGAGATCGAGCGTGCACAGGCGGTCGGCGAGCTCGAAGAGCTGACCGGCGGGGAGCTCGACCTGATTGACCGGGCGCGAGGACTCCGAGGCCGTCTCGGGCCGGTGCAGCGCCATGGCCAGGCGGGCCAGGGCGCGGACCGTACCGCCGCTGGCGATCACCCGCCGCCCGGCCTCCGGCACCTCGGCCAGCATGGCGACGACCGGCACCGAGCGCTCCCGGACCACCCCGGCGATGGCCAGGCGTTCCTCGGGCGTCAGCAGCTCGCCGGTTCCGAGCTCCCCCCGGAGCCGGGCCGTCCCGATCGGCATGCTCGACACGGCGAAGATCTCGTCCGCGGTGCCGGTGCCGGCTTCGAGGCTCCCTCCTCCCAGATCGAGGCCGAGGACGGGATCGCGGCCCACCCACACCCCCGCCCGCTGGCCGAGGAAGCACAGCCGTGCCTCCTCCTCGCCCGAGAGCATGGTGATCGGCGTGCCGAGCACGCGCTCGAGCCGGGCGAGCAGCTTCGCGCCGTTGTCCGCATCCCGCAGGGCTGCCGTCGCCAGCGCCACCACCACGTCGACTCCGGCGTCGTCGGCCGCGGCCCGGAGCCGGCGCACCGCCCGCACCGCGGTCGCCGCCCGGTCGCCCGGCACCCCGCCGGTCCGCGCCACCTCGGTGCCGAGGTGGAGGAACGACCGGCGCCGCAGCACCGGGGTCAGCACGCCGGCGCGCGTGGCGTCCACCACCATGAGGTGGAACGAGCTGCTCCCGAGGTCGTAGACGGCGACACGGACGGTCGGCACGCAGCGTGACGCTACCGGTTGGGCCGGGGGTGACCGCGGGTCCGCCGCCGGAGGGGCGCCGGATCGTCGTCGACTGCCCCGCTGGACACGACCGCCGCCGGCGGGGTGGACTCGGGCGGACGAGCGCAGGGAAGGCGTGGGAGGTCGACCGGCATGCCGATGCGCAGCGCAGGAATTCTCCCCTACCGGGTCACGCCAGGACGGGTGCTCGAGCTGTTCCTCGCCCACCCCGGTGGGCCGTACTGGGCCAACAAGCACGATCATGCGTGGTCGGTGGTCAAGGGCGAGTGCGACGGCGACGACGCGGCAGAGGTGGCCGAGCGTGAGTTCCTCGAGGAGGTCGGCGTGCCGGCTCCCCGGGGCCGACGGCTCGACCTCGGAGAGATCGTCCAATCGAGCCGCAAGTCCCTGCGGATCTGGGCCGTCCACGCCCCCGGCCTCGAGGTGGCCGAGGTCGTCAGCAACCGCTTCGAGATCGAATGGCCGCCGCGGTCGGGGCGCCGTCAGTCCTTCCCCGAGGTGGACCGGGTCGAGTGGGTCACCGCCGCCCGCGCCCGCCGTCTGCTGGTCATGGGCCAGGTCCAACTGGTCGACCTGCTGCTCGCCTCCGTCGACGACGGCGACGGACCGCTCCACGAGGGCCTGGGGTGAACGAGCGGCCCGCTGGTCCCCGGGAGCCCGGGGCACTCCCGGTCCGCGCCGCTCGGTCGTCGGGCGACGTCCGGGTTGCCCATCACGACCCCGGTAGGATTCGCCCACGAGGCGGCCGGGATACGTCCGGGACATCCGGGAAGTAGCGCAGCTTGGTTAGCGCGCCTGCTTTGGGAGCAGGAGGTCGCGGGTTCAAATCCCGCCTTCCCGACCAACCAGCCAGCCAGCAGACCAGTGCCAGCCAGCCAACCAGCCAGATCAGCCCAAAACCGGCAAGAACCCCCAGCTCAGCACCCGCACACCGCCGATCGGCGCGGGCACCGGACCCGTACCGGACAGGCGGCGGTTCAGGCGCTGACCGGGAGGGGGAACGGCGCCACGATCTCGCTGGCCGGGCGGGGTACCGAGAACAAGAAGCCCTGGGCGAGGTCGCAACCGAGCGAGCGGAGCACCTCGAGCTGGCCGACGGTCTCGACGCCCTCGGCCACCACCTTGAGCCCGAGGCCGTGGGCCAGTCCGATCACCGAGGCGACGATGGTGTCGGCCTCGGCCCTCACGCCCAGCTGTTCGACGAACGACCGGTCCACCTTGAGGACGTCCACGGGGAACCGCTGGAGGTAGCTCAGCGAGGAGTACCCGGTGCCGAAGTCGTCGATGGCCAGCTGGACACCCATCTGCTTGAGGGCCCCGAGCACCTGGACCGACGAACCGATGTCCGCCATCAGCGCGCTCTCGGTGATCTCGAGGACGAGATGCTCGGCCGGCAGTCCCGTGCGGGACAGCACCTGGTGCACGGTGTCGACGATCCGGGCGTCGGCGACCTGGCGGGCGGAGATGTTGACCTCGACGCAACCCCTTCCGCCACGGTCCCTGCGCCCCTGCCACCGGCGGAGCTGGTCGCAGGCCTCGTGCAGCACCCATTCGCCGATGGGGACGATCAGGCCGCTCTCCTCGGCCACCGGCACGAACCGGCTGGCGGCGATCAACCCCTGCTGGGGATGGCGCCAACGCACGAGGGCCTCGACCCCGACCGTGCTCGCCCCGCCGAGCTCGACGACCGGTTGGTAGTGGAGCAGCAGCTCGTCGTGACCGACCGCCCCGCGCAGCGAGCTCTCGGTGGTCATCCGGTCGAGCGCCTCGATGCGCATCGGCTCGCGGAACGTCTCGGCGCTGCCTCCGCCCCGGCGCTTGGCGCGGTACATGGCCGCTTCGGCGTTCTGGAGCATCTCGGCCGCGCCGCTCACCCCGAACGTGTTGAGGGCGATGCCGGCCGAGACGTCGAGACAGACCTCGCTCCCGGCCGCCGGCACGGGCTCGCGGAGCAGCGTCCGGGCCTGGGAGACGAAGGCCTGGGCCCGCCGATGGGCGTGCCCGGCCCGGGCCGCGAACATGGCCGCGAACACGTCCCCGCCGAAGGTGGCGACGAGGTCGGCGTGGCCCGACCGGTGGACCAGGCGCTCCGCCACCGACGCCAGGACGAGGTCCCCGGCATCGTGGCCAATGGCGCTGTTGACGGCGCGGAAGTGATCGAGGTCGAGCAGCACGACGGCCACCGAACCCGGTTCGACGCCCGGGCCGGCGAGCCTCCGGTCCAGCGCGTCGACGAACGCCGGCCGTTCGCACATGCCGGACGGCTCGGCGTGACGGTCGGCGGCGCGGTCGGGGCCGTCGATCGAGCGGACGAAGGCGCTGACGCACCGGGTCGGTCCGTACCCGGTGGTGAACACCCTGGCCTCGACGGCGACCGGGGCTCCTGTGCGATGGACCAGGCGGAGCTGGCGACGGGCGCCGTCGGGCAGCTGATCGGCCCCGTTGGCCACCCCGCCGGTCGAGCCGTCTCCGGGCGATGTGCCCGGCTGGATCCTCGACAGAACCGTCTCGTGGGCCGGTCGTCCGATGACCTCGTCCCTCGTCCATCCGAACAGGGATTCGGCCCGCGGGTTCCATTCGATCAGCAGCCCGCTGGCGTCGACCTCGAGGAACGCATCCGGACAGACCGACACCATCCGGATGCAGCGGTCGCGCCACCGCACGAGTTCGGCCACCGGCGACCGCCCGACCGGCTCACCCACGAGGACGAGACCGTCGTGGCGCGTCGTCGGGAGCCCCCGGTCGATCGACCATCGCACTACGGCCCACCCGGCTTCCGTGACACTCCGCCAAGCACCAGGGCCAAGTCATTTCGGAGCATGGTAGGCATTCGGTCCCCTTACGGCAAGGATTTCCGACTGCCACGGATGTGGCGTGCGCGGAGGCCCCGGGGCCGGCACCGGTCCGTGTACCGTGCCGGTATGGTCGTCGTCACCGGAACGGTGCAGAAGGAATCGTGGGACCTCGACGTCATGCCGCCGGTCGAGCAGGTCCGTCCCGGCCTGTGGTCCATTCCGGTACCCATCCCCAACAACCCGCTCCGGTACGTCCTCGTCTACGCCCTCGAGCTCCAGGGCGGGGGCGTGGCCATCGTCGACGCCGGATGGAACACGGACGAGGCGTGGAAGAGCCTGAACGACGGCCTGGCGGTGGCCGGCGGCAGCATCAGCGACGTCCGGGCGGTGATGGTCACCCACATCCATCCGGACCACTACGGCCTGGCCGGCCGGGTGCGGGAGGCCTCGGGCGCCTGGATCGGTCTGCACCCCGCCGATGCCGTCATGCTCGAGGCCCGCTACGGGGACACCGACGACCTGGTGGCCGGCATGCTCCGCCTGCTCGACGATTCCGGCGTCCCCCAGGACAAGCTCCCCGACCTGGCGCTGGCGTCGATGGCGGTCAAATCGATGGTGACCATGGCCGAGCCCGACGTCTTCTTCGAGGACGGCCGCGAGATCGAGCTTCCCGGCTGGTCGTTGCGCTCGATCTGGACGCCGGGCCACTCCCCCGGCCATGTCTGCTTCTACAGCGAACGCGAACGCCTGCTCATCTCCGGCGACCACGTGCTCCCGCGCATCACCCCGAACATCTCGGTGCACTCGCAGCAGGTGCCCAACCCGCTCGGCGACTATCTCGAGTCGTTGGCGAAGCTGACCGACCTCGAGACCGACGAGGTCCTGCCGGCCCACGAGTACCGGTTCTCCGATCTCCGGAGCCGGCTGGACGAGATCGCCGCCCACCACGATGCTCGGCTCGGGGAGATCGAACAGGTGATCACCGACAACCCCGGATCGACGGCCTGGGACATCACGCTCCAGCTCCACTGGTCACGTCCGTGGGACGAGATCCAGTCCTTCATGCAGCGCCAGGCCAACGGGGAGACGCTGGCCCACTGCGTGGTGCTCGAGCTCGAGGGCCGGATCCGACGGGTGGGCTCGCTGCCGGCCAGGTTCTTCGCCGGCCCGTCCTGACCGTCCGGCCACCGTGCTCAGGACCCGCCGGGCCGGTCCCCGGCGGACGCCTCCGCCGTGGTGCGCCGGTGCCGCTTGAGCAGCAAGCGCACGACGACGGCCACGACCAGCACGCCGGCGACCACCGCCACCGACCAGACGCCGACCTCGGTCAGGATCCGCTGGAAGGAGAGCCCGACGACGAAGCCGAGCAGGGTGTACCCGATCCCCCACACGAGGCCACCGATGGCGTTGAAAGGAGGAAGACGCGGTAGCGAAGGCCGCTCATGCCGGCCAGGCCCGGGATGATCGCCCGGGCGAAGGCGACGAACCGGCCGAGGAAGACGGCGGGGCCGCCGTAGCGCTCGAGCATGTCCAGCGTCCGGCGGACGGCCGGAATTGCCACGGAGCGGGCGGCGGTCCATGAGCCACGGACCCGACCGCTTCCCCACTTCGAACCCGACCGAGTCGCCGGCGATGGCGCACGCCACCACCACGGCCATCATCACCCAAAGGTCGACCGGCATGAAGGCCGGCGAGCACGCCTCCGATGACGACCGCCGTCTCCCCGGGGATGAAGAACCCGACCATCAGCGCCGCCTCGGCGAAGGCCAGAAAACCCACCAGGGCATAGGCGGTCGGCCCGTGGAAGTGGAGCAACCAGCCCGAGACTCCGCCCGGCTCACGGGCCCCACCCGAGCCGGTCGCCACCAGCACGAGGGCGGCCGCCGTCGATCGCCAGGCGAGGAGGCCGCTCATCGCCGGATCACCGACGGCGCCCCGGCATGCCCGCTCCGGGGCGGCCCGCCGCGGTCACTTGACCAGGGTCAGGCTGGTCCAGGTCCGCCGCCGGCAGGCCGGGCAGGTCATCCACCGGTCGAAGGCGCGCCGGGGCAACCACAGGGGAGCCGGCAGCATGCACCGGACGAGCTCGAGGAGCCCGATGCAGCTCACCGACCCGCACGAGGAGCACGAGACGCGGAACAGCCCCCCGGCGGACCGATCCCGGCCGGCGCCGGGGGTGCCCGGGGAGAACAGCGCGTGGCGGCCCGGGCGGCGCAGACCGGTCACCGTGTCGCCCGAGCGCGACCCCGGGGACACCGTCGCCGCCATCGGACTCCGCCTCGACGGGCATCCAGAAGAGCGCCCGCTTGCCCAGCGGGTCCGGCCCCGGCACCACTATCCGACCGTGCCGGCCACCGCGCTCGTCTCGAGGATGGTCCGGGCTAGCTGGCGATAGGCGGTCGCCCCCGGCGAGCTCGGCGCGTGCTGGAGGATCGACTTGCCCCGCGCCGGCGCTTCGGCGAACCGGATCGACTTGCGCACGGGAGGCTGCAGCACCGGGATGCCGTAGCGGGCCTCGACCTCCTCGATGATGTGGCGGGCGTGACGGGTCCGGTCGTCGTACATGGTGGCGATGATGCCCCGCACGCCGAGCGAGCTGTTGGCGAAGGCCCGCACGTCCTCGATGGTCTCGAGCAGTTGACCCACGCCCCGGTGGGACAACGCCTCGCACTGCAGGGGGATCAGCACGGCGTCCGCCGCCGTCAGGCCGTTGATGGTGAGGACGCCGAGCGAGGGCGGGCAATCGACGAGCACCAGGTCGTACCGGTCCAGTACGGGTTCGAGGGCGCGTTGGAGCACGTGCTCCCGACCCGTCCGGGTGAGCAGGTGGACTTCGGACCCGGCGAGATCGATGGTGGCGGGCACGAGGTCGAGGGAGGCCACGCCCGGGACCGGCAGGATCACCTCGGCGAGCCCGGCCCGGCGGACGAACACGTCGTGGAGCGACTGCCCGAGCCCGTCGGGGTCGAACCCGAGCGAGTAGGTGAGGCAGGCCTGCGGGTCGAGATCCACCACCAGGGTGCTGCGCCCTGTCTCGGCGGAGGCCACGCCGAGCGAGTGCACCGTCGTGGTCTTGGCCACGCCTCCCTTCTGGTTGGCCACGGCCAGGACCTCGGTCACCCGCGGAGTCTATGTCGCGGCCCCGACCCGCCCACCGGGGTCAGAATCCGGCCATCCCGACCATGGGCCGATTGAGAGGCCGGCCGCCCATCGAGCCGAAGAAGGGGACATCGAAGGAGAAGACGCCGCCGTCGGTCGCCACGAACCGGTACCCACTGCCGTTGGCCGAGGCGGCCATGCCGGTCACGGGGGCGTTGAGCACGATCGACCCGGTCGATCCGAAGAACGGCGCCCCGCCGAAGGAGAAGACGCCGCCGTCGGAGGCGACCTCCCAGTAGCCGCCGGAGTTCGGGTCGTTGGACGTGCCCACCACCGGACGGTTGAGCCGGGTGCCCCCCATCGAACCGGCGAAGGGGGCGTCCCCGAAGGTGAAGATCCCGCCGTCGGCGGCGACCATTCGGTAGCCGCGGCCGTCGGTGGAGCTCGACATGCCGACCACCGGCTGGTTGAGGCGTGTCCCGCCCATCGACCCGTAGAACTGCGCGTCGCCGAAGGTGAAGATCCCGCCGTCGGCGGCCACCTCCCAGTAGCCGCGCCCGTCGGGCGTGGCGGCCATCCCCACGATCGGTTGGTTGAGCGGCCGACCGCCCATCGACCCGTAGAACTGCGCGTCGCCGAAGGTGAAGATCCCGCCGTCCGAGGCCACCTCCCAGTAGCCGCCGATGCCGGGTGCCATCGCCATCCCGACGACCGGCGCGTTCAGCCGGATCCCGCCGGTGGACCCGCAGAAGGGCATCTGCCCGTAGGTGAAGATCCCGCCGTCCGAGGCCACCAGGTCATAGCCGCTGTAAGCAGCGGCCGGCACCGAGCAACGGGGGATCGACCCGAGCGGCGTGGTGCCGCCGGCATTGCCGCTCAGCTGGGGGTCGTGGTGGAACATCGGCCAGGCCGAACCGGACACGGCTCCGGCTCCGTTGGAGGAGGCGATCTCGTAGTGGTCGATCTCGCCCACGCCGTTCGGGGAGAGGCCCGACGCCGTGTAGCCGGCCAGGGTGATCCCGACGGTGCCGTTGGGATCGTCGGTGACCAGGGGGGCGTTCTGGAGTCCGAGCGAAGGGCTCAGATCGGCGACCTCGGCACCCGACCGCCCGTCGAAGATCCGGGTTCCGCCGATCGTCGGGACGATGACGTCGTCGTAGCCGGCGCCGGAGAGGTCGGCGGTGACCACCGAGCCGATGACCCGCCCGATATCGGTGACCTTCCAGTCCGTCCGGCCGGTCGCCGCGTCCAGCACCCATACCGAGCCCGAGGCGCCCGTTCCCTGATCGGTACCCTCGACCACCTGCAGGGATCCGTTGCCGAGGACGTCCGACAGCGCCGGTGAGGAGAAGGTGCTGCCGTCGACCCCGGTCGACCACACCAGACGGCACCGGTTGTCGTAGGCACGAACCGTGTCCGAGTCGGAGGCGCCCGGGAAGAAGCCGCCGGTCCCGACGACGATGCCGGTCGCCCCTCCCGTCAGGAACCCTCCGACGGCCGGGGACGAGTCGACGACCTGGTTGGTGTCGGCCCGGCAGATCTGGTTGCCCGTCCCGCTCAGGATCCGCAGGTGGCCCCCGTCGGAGTACTGCTGGCCCTGACCCTCCCCGGCGGTCTGGTCCCCGCCGACCACGATCTCGTTCTGGCCGGTGCCGTAGAGGTCGGCCAGCGCCGCGGTGGAATGGGTGCTGTCCGAGTTGAAGAACGGCCACCCCGCCAGGGTCGCCCCGCTGCCGGCGTCGAGGGCGTAGGAGACCTGACCGAGGGACCCGGCCACCGTGTCGAGGCCGCCGTACTGCAGGGTGCCCACGCTCATGCCGGCCTGCACCCCGAAGTCAGGCGCATCGTCGGTCAAGGGGTTGACCACCGGGGTGAACCAGAGCTGGCCCCCGGACGGGCCGAACGCCTGGTAGCCGCCCGTGGCCGGATCGGCGTCGTTGCCGGAACCGACCAGCACCGACGAGCGGCCGAAGGATGTCGGCGCGACGGAGGGAGGAGCGTCGATCGGCCCGCTCTCGTCGGTGGCCGGCCACCCGGCCACCGAGGTGCCCCCGCCCGAGCTGCCCAGGTGGTAGGCGTACACCAAGCCGCGGCGGTCCCCGACCACCACCGACGGCTGACCGTCGAGGTCGGCCACCGTCGGGGACGAGAGAGCGATCGGCTGGCCGGCGTCGGGCAACGGGCCGGTGCTCCAGGTCTCCGTCCACCCGGCCGGCACCCCGACGTGGCTCCGGGCGGCCCACCCGGCCGGGCCCCGAACCGTGGCTCCCGGGGCCGGGGCCGCTCCGGCGGGGGCCGCGTCCAGCGTCGCAAGACCGGCGGCCGTGCCGGCCGAGACGACCACCAGCGCGGCGGCGAGGCACCGGGGGCGACCGGCCTGGAGGCGACCCGAGCCGGGGCCGGGCGCGAGGCGCCGCAGTCGAAGGATCCATCGTCGCCGCACGATCCGCTTGAGGATAGGCGGTGGGCCACCGCCGTGGTGCTCGGTCGGAACGCAGCTGGCTACGGCTCGGGCACCGCCCCCCGGTTGTGGGCTCGGGCCCCGTTGTGTGTCAGAGCCGATCGAAGACCTCGGGGGCGAGCTCGTCGACGACCAGGACTCCGGCGAGCTCGCCCGGCGGCGGGCGTCCCTTGGACACCCAGACCGCCCGCATGCCGGCTCCGACCGCGCCGAGGACGTCCCGCTCCCAGCTGTCACCGATCATGACGGTGCCGGCAGCCGTGCTCCCCAACCGGTCGAGCGCCACCGAGAACACGGCAGCCTCGGGCTTGCCGACTCCCACCTCCCCCGAGATCACCACCGCCTCGGCGGCGAAGTCGAGCCCGGTCTGGGACAGCTTGTACCGCTGGATGTCGGGCGGACCGTTGGTCAGCACTCCGGCCGGTACGGCGGCGCCGGCCCTGCGGGCCGCCTCGACGGCGGTGTCGATCAGCGGGTGGCCGCGGCGCTGGGCGGCGACATAGCGTGCACCGGCCTCGACCGACCGGCGCGGGTCGCAACCGAACGCCGCGGCGATGTCCTCCCAGGCCGCCCGGCGGTACTCGGGCAACCATTCCGCCAGCCCGCCGAGCGACGGATGGCACCCTTCGCACGTCGCCCACAACCCCTCCCACGAGGCGAAGCCCAATCGACGGCAATCAGGGGCGAAGGGCGACCCGTGCCAATACCGCCGTGCCCATCCGAGGGCGACGTCCACGTCGGCCTCGGAGACCTCGGTGGCGTTCCCGCCGGCGGTGTCGCCCCGGGTCAGCGCGATCGCTTCGGACAATGAGGCCCGGGCGGTCGCCTCCTCGGTGATCAGGGTGTCGTCGAGATCGAAGAGGACCGCCTCCATCACCTCACCGTGCCAGGACCGGGATCTCACGGCCGGGGCTCGGGGTCCCACGGCCGGGAGCCGTGGTCACGGCCCGTCCCGGAGCGCGGTGCGCTCAGGTTCGGCCCCGGCGAGGAACAGGTGCGGCCTCGTCGTCGGCACCACGGCCACCAGCGTCGCGGCGGCGGCGAGAAGCCCGAGCGCATCCCGCAACCCGATGGTGCCGGCCACCCAGCCGACGAGGGCCGGTCCTGCCACCAATCCGAGGTAGCCGCCAGCCGTGACGGCGCCGACGACAGCTGCTCCACGCGACCTCCCCCTGCCGGCGGCGGCCACCAGCAGGGGCCAGCACATCGAGATCCCCCCGGCGGCGAGCACCAGACCGACGGCGCCGACGGCGGCGACGGGTGCGCTCGCCAGCAACACCGTGCCGACCGCGGCGGTGCCGGCGCCGATGGCCACGCCGCGGGGCGGCCCCCTGCGGCCGATGGCGGGTCCGAGCGTGGTCCGGGCCATTGCCGCCACGCTGTAGCCGAGGACGGCGCCGCCGGCGCCGACCAACAGACCGGACTCGAGGCTCGAGCGGAGGAAGAGGACACCCCAGAGGTCGATCCCGCCCTCGACCATCGCCGACAAGGCGAAGATCCCGGCGACGACGAAGAGCCGTTCGTCCCGCAGCAGGGCAAGGGCACCTTGCCATGGGAGCTTCTCCCCTCGGGCTCCGCCCGGCAGCCGGGACCGAGCGCACACCACGGCGAGGACGCCTGCGGCTGCGGCGACGGCAATCCAGATCCAGCGCCACGAGAGATGGGCGCCGAGCAACGCTCCGCAGGCCACCGCGCCGCCCGCCGCGCCCCAATTGAACCGGGCGTGGAAGGCGACGAGCCGGCCCGGCTGATCGGCCAGGGCTGCCATCGACCCGATGTTGATCGCGACATCGATCAGCCCGGCGTTGACGACGACGGCCACGATGGCCAGTCCGAGGATCGGCGGGGTACGGCTCGCCGCTCCGGCCACGAGCACCGCGGTCCAGGTGCCGAGGGCGACACCGAGGACCGTCGACGTCCCGAACCGTTCGCAGAGCCGGCCCCCGACCGCGTTCGACATGGCGCTGCCCGCCAGGCTGGCGGAGAGCAGGAGGCCGAACCCGCCGACCGACAGCCCCAGCGAGTGTTGGATGTCGACGGCGGCCACCGCCCAGGCTCCCCAGAAGAGACCGAAAAGGACGAAGACCCATCCGATCGGACGCAGCGTCACGGGCCTGGTTGTCACGCCGGCCGGCCGGTACCGTGCCCTCACGGCTCATCGGGCTCGGGAAAGAACCCGGGGCACAGGGGGCCCATCCTGAACGGCCCCGGGCGGGCGGCGCTGACTCCCCAAGCGAACGATTCGGCCCGTCGCACGAAGGACTCCTCGTTCCCGCTGGTGGCGCCCCCGGCACGACTCGAACGCGCAACCTGATGGGTAGAAACCATCTGCTCTATCCAGTTGAGCTACAGGGGCGGGGCAGGCACGGGATGCACAGACGGTCTCTCCGACCGTCTGTGCCAGACTAGAGGCTCCTTGGTGGCCGTAGCTCAGTTGGAAGAGCGCCGGGATGTGGCCCCGGAGGTCGCGGGTTCGAGCCCCGTCGGTCACCCTCGGGCTACCCGCAGATTCCGATCGGGAGACCTTCTACGCTGCACATCGGGAACGCGCGCCTCTAGCTCAACGGCAGAGCAACGGACTCTTAATCCGCAGGTTCTGGGTTCAAATCCCAGGGGGCGCACGCACGCAACGCAACGCACCACCGCCCACACCAAGGAACGGGGCCTGGTGGCCCTCGCCTTCCTCATCGGGTCCGCGCTCGATGGCCCTCGGCGGGGTGGCCGAGCTCTTCTTCGGGGTCAGGGCCGAGCAGGCGCAGCTGGAGGACATCGCCAAGCCCCTCACCGCCGAAGATGCACAGCGCATGGAGGCCGAGGATCCGGAGAACGGCGGACGGGCCACCGGCCACCCCGGCGAGCTCCGGTCGGCGTAGGGGTCTTCCGACCTCGGGACGCCTTCCGGGGACGGAACGCCGCGGCCCGCCTCAGCCGATGGTGAACCCCGCCTCAGCCGATGGTGAACACGGTCCCCGGTACGAGCCCGGCCACCGCGAACGAACCGGTGAGACAATCGTCGAAAGCCACCGTGTCCCCGAGGAAGTGCTTCGTCCACGGACCCTGCACCCTGTCGATCCGGCCGACGAAGTCGAACTCCGTCAACGGTGCGGGACACCGCGACGGCGAGGGGAAGGACTGCGATGTGATGCCGAAGCTGGTCTCTCTTCCCGTCATCCAGAGGATCGGGAAGGGAGGCGGACCCGACGCCGAGCTCGTCCCCGATCCGCCGGTCTGCCACGGTTTGTCGCATCCGCTCAAGATGATCGGCGCCGTGTAGTCCGGTCCCGTCGACTGTTCTGCGGTGCAGATGATCAGGTGACCCTCGATCGGCTTGGCCGATGCCGGCGAGGCCAGGAGCGGAGCCTCCACGGTGAAGATCACCGCCAGCGCCAACGCCACCAGCCCGACGACGGTCCGCAAGAGGGCGGTCCGCAACAGGGAGGTCCGCAACAGGACGGCCCGGAACACGGTCCGGAACAGGATCGTCCGCATCGCACACCTCCCGTCACCGCCCCTCCCGTGATGGCACCACCGGAAGGCGCCACTCGCCCCGACGCCACCGCCGGCGCGAGCCCGAACGGGCGGACGCGACGTCAATTCGCCCGGTCCCAGGACTGCAGGTCGGGGCTCGGCGCCTCCGGTGGCGCACCCACGTCGTCCACCGGGTAGTCGCCGCTGGCCCTGATCTGGTCCAGCACCTCGATGACCTCGCTCGGGGACCGGCCGACCGCCTGGGCAATGCGGTCCGCGCTCGGATAGCGGCTCGGCCATGCCCGGACGAATTCGAGCACGGCGTCCCTCAGCGCGGCCCGATCCTCTTCCCGATCCTCGTCCTGCACGGCTCCTGCCCTGCTCCCGCCCTGCACGGTTCCTGCCACGATCCCGGGCGGCACCGTGTCGTGACCCTGGCACGACAGGAACCGCCCGCTGTGGACCGGAACCTACCATCGGCCACCGCCCGGCACCCTCGTCGCCCCAGGGACCGGCCGGCGGACGTCAGCGCGGCGTGATCCCCCACGACGCCGTCCACCGCGCCCCCGGGCGCAGCACGACCAGGTCGATCCCCGAGCGGAAGGCGTCCGGTGGACAGGTCATCGGTTCGACGGCCACGGCGGTCCGCCGCTCGTCGATCTCGAGGGTGTCTCCCGTGTAGACCATGAAGTAGCCGAAGCGCTCGTCGGCCCACACCGTCGCACCGACGTCCCCGTCGGGATGATCGAGATCCACGCGAGCACGGCCGTCGTGCCCCCGTGCCAGCTCGGTGAAGCCGGTGTCGAGCTTGGTGACGCCGATCGGCCGCCCGAGGCCGAAGTCGAATTCCGTCCCCGCCACCGGGGCCCGCCCGGTGGGCAGTCCCCGATCGTCGGTGATCAACCGTTTCGCCGCCGGGACCCGCAGACAGAGCCGGTCCACGGTCGGCGTGCCCAAGGTCAGGTAGGGATGGAAGCCCAGGCCGAAGGGGAGATCGCCGGCACCGGAGTTGACGGCGTCGGTCGCCACGGTCAGACCGTCCCGCCCGAGCCGGTACTCGAGGGTGAGGCAGAGGGCGAACGGGTACGCCGGCGACGGCCGGAGCTGGCAGGCGAGAGCGACCCGGTTCTGCGCCCGGCCGATCATCCGCCATGGCAACCACCGGACCAGCCCGTGGATGGCGTTGCCCCGCGACGGCTCGTCCAGCGCGGCCTGGGCCTCCACCCCCTCGAACGAGTAGCGACCGTCGCCCAGCCGGTTGGGCCAGGGCGCCAGCACCTGGCCGCGCCCGCCCGCGCTCCACCGGTCCGGTCCGAAGCCGGCGACGACCGGGCGGTCCCCGACGGTGAACGAGCGCAGCGTGGCGCCGACTTCGGTGACCACCGCCCGCTGCTCACCGTGACCGATGACCCATTGGTCGCCGGTGGCCACGGTGGTCTCCGAGGGCCGCTGGTCTCCGGTCGAGGTGGAAGGGGTCATGGCATGGTCGTTCGCAGGGCCGTCGGGCCGATGACGCCCGGTATGGTAGGCGACAGGCGCCTCGGCCTCGCAGGCCGTTCGTGCACAGGACATCCGTGCCTCCCGGCGGGGCGCGGACGGCGCCGGTCCCCGGGCACACGGAGCCGGTTCCATGCGGATCCTGATCACCAACGACGACGGCGTATTCGCCCCCGGCATCGCCGCCCTGGCCCGGGGACTGCTCGCCGGCCTCGGCGACCGGGACGAGCTGGTGGTGGTCGCTCCGCTCACCGACCACAGCGGCACCGGGGCGGCGGTCGGGCCGGTGTACGAGCGGGAGTCGATCCCCTACGAGACGGTCGAGATCCCGGGTCTGGCCGACGTCCCGGTCTACGGCGTCGACGGGCCCCCCGCCCTGGCCGTGATCCTCGCCTGCATCGGGGGGTTCGGCCCCCGTCCGGACCTGGTGGTGTCGGGCATCAACCACGGGATCAACGCCGGACGGTCGGCGTTGCACTCCGGGACCGTCGGCGCCGCGCTCACCGCCGCCCAATTCGGCATCCGAGCGCTGGCGGTCAGCATGGCCTACGGAAGCGAGCCCCCGTGGGAGACGCCGGTCGGGCTGGCCACCGACATCGTGCCCGCCATGGCCGAGCTCGCTCCGGCCACGGTGCTCAACCTCAACGTCCCGGCCGTCGGCCTCGGCACGCTCCGCGGGCTGCGCCACGCACGGCTCGGCTCGGTGGGCCTGATCCGGTCGGTGCGCCCCGAGAGCACGCCGTACCCGGTGGCCGGCACCCCGATCGATGCCACCTCGGGAGCCATCGTGCTCGCCCTCCGCGGCGCCGGGACGGACTCCGACCGGGCAGCCGAGCTCGCCGACCTCGATCCGGAGTCCGACGCCGCCCTGCTGGCACAGGGCTGGGCCACCCTCACGCCGCTGGTCGGCGTGCGGGAGGACCGTTCGGGGTCCGGTGAGGCGGCGACTGCCGCCGCCCTGGCGGCGTTCGAAGCCACCCTGAGCGCCCGCAGCTGAAGCCCGTCCGCCGGGGCGGGCGGCGGCGGCTCACCGAGGTGTCCCACCCAGCTGGTCCTCGAGCCAGTCGAAGGTCACTTGGGCCGACAGACGGATGTTGTCCGCCTGGCAGTGGGTGGCGGCGCCGTCCCGGGTGGCGAACACGACCGACGCGGTGGGCCCGCCCACTTCGGCCAGGAACGAAGCGTGCTGAGCGAGGGGTTCGTCACCCTCGCGCTCGCCGACGAGCGCCAGCACCGGGCAACGGATCGCGCGGGTCATCGGGCCGAGCCGGTAGGCGCTCATGGCGTCGCGCCAGGCGTGGAAGGAGGGAACCCCGAAACGATGGCAGATGGCGGCGATGCCCCACTGCATCTGACGGGGCATGAGGTCCTCGGGCACCCCCATCACGTCCTCGGGCCGGATGTCCCGAGCCATCCGGAACACGTCGGTCCCGACCCAGGCTTCCATGTACCGGCTCATGTCCACCACCGGCGGGTCGACCACCAGTGCGCGGACCCGCGGGTCGGATGCCGCGCTCCGGGCGGCGAAGTAGGAGCCGAAGCTCTGGCCGGCGAGGGCCAGCCGGCCGCCGTCGACGTCGTCGCGCCGGGAGAGGGCGTCGATGACCGCACCGACGGGCACTTCGTAGTCGGGCCGGAAGGTCATCGCCGGATTGTCCCGCATGCAACCGGGCTGTCCGGGACCGTCGAACACGAACACGTTCCACCCCCGCTCGCCGCCCGGGGCCCCGAGGTGGAAGTAGAGCTCCTCGGCGCTCGAGTCGAAGCCGCCGATGCCGATCAGGGTAGGCGCCGCACCCTTTTCCCCGGTGGGCTCCCGTCGGGGGCGGACCAGGTACCCCGGCAGCGAGCCCCCCTCGAAGGGGATGTCCACCAGCTCGACCTCCGGGTCGAGCAGGGCGGCGGCATCGCGGAAGCAGGCGCGGCTCCGCTCCCCGGTCTGTCGGGACCGACCGGCGTCGCCCTCGGCGTAGTACTCGGCCGTCCGGTAGTAGGTGGACGCCCGCAGCAGGTGGTCTCGGCCGCTGGTCCGCCGGCCGGCGGCGAGGCAGCGCCGGCCGCGTTCCTCGACCCGCCGGGCCAGCCGCTCGAAGGCGAGCGTCCAGCTGCGCGGGCTGCCGTCGGTGATCTCGGCCGCCACGGCCAGGCACTCGCCCACCGTCGACCCCCCGTAGTCGGCCACGCCGAGGGCCCGGATCAACTGGTAGTTGAACTCGTCGTCCCGGAACCCCTCGACACGGACCGCGCTGCGGACGATGTCGGAGTTCTCGAAGGACACCGCACCATTCTGTCCGTCTGCCCGGTGGTCCGTCTGCCCGGTGGTCCGTCTGCCCGGTTCGGTTCGCAACGACGCCGACCCGGCGGCCGGACGGCGCCGCCGGCCTAGCGTGGGAGCGTGCGGGTGGCGGCGATCCAGACCACGGCCACCGAGGACCGGGACCACAACCTGGCCACCGCCGGGGCCATGGTCGAGGAGGCAGCCGATCGCGGCGCCGCCCTGGTCGTGCTCCCCGAGTACTTCTCGGTGGCCGGGAGCCCGTCCCGCTTGCGGGAAGGCGCCGAGACCCTCGACGGACCGACGGTCGGCTGGGCGCGCGCTCTGGCCGCACGGCTCGGGATCCGTCTGGTGGCCGGCAGCTTCCCCGAGCGCACCGGTTCCGGGCCCGGCGGCGGCGGCGGCGAACGGCCGTACAACACCTGCTGTGTGGTCGGCCCGACCGGTTCGGTCGAGGCGGTGTACCGCAAGGTCCACCTCTTCGACGCCGACGTCGGGGGGACGGCAGTCCGCGAATCGGCGACCATCGAAGCGGGCACGAGCCTGCGCGTGTGCCCGCTCGAGGACGGGGCGGGGCCGACCCAGACCCCCCCACCCGCCCTCGGGCTGTCGATCTGTTACGACCTCCGGTTCCCCGAGCAGTTCCGCATCCTGGCCCTCTGCGGGGCCACGATCGTCACGGTTCCGGCCGCCTTCACCGCCGCCACCGGCCCGGCCCACTGGGAGCTGCTGCTGCGCGCCCGGGCGGTCGAGAACGGGGTGTTCGTGATCGGCGCCGGCCAGGTCGGCGGGCTCCCGCCGGGCATGCCGGCCTGCCACGGGCACTCGATGATCGTGGACCCCTGGGGTTCGGTGGTGGCCGAACAGCGGGACCCCGAACCCGGGACGGTGGTGGCGGATCTCGACTTCTCCCGCCTGCGCCGGATCCGGTCCGAGCTGCCGGTGCTGGCAAATCGGCGCCCCGACACCTACCGTTGGCCCGATGGCAACGATGGGGCGGCACCCCGAGCCGGCCGCTGAGGGCACCGGGCCGGACCGGAGACGGCTGGCGGGCGGGTCGCCGCTGCCGCCGTTCGAGGTGGGTGCGCTCACCTCCCAGGGCCAGCAGCTCTACTACGAGGTGCACGGGCACGGGCCCCGGGTGCTGGTGTTCATGCACGGGATCCTCATGGACTCGAACATGAACCGGAGGCTGGCCAACGACCTGGCGCTCCGGGGGAACCGGGTCGTCCTCCTCGATCTCCCCGGTCACGGCCTCTCCGAAAAGCCGCAGCGGGCCTCGTTCCACCGGATGGACATCTATGCCGAGCACGTGGTGGCCCTGCTGGACCACCTCGGGGTGGACCGGGCCGTGGTCGGCGGAGTCTCGCTGGGCGGAAACGTGAGCCTGCTGGTCGCCGCGCTCGCCCCGGACCGGGTGGCCGGCCTGGTCATCGAGATGCCGGTCCTCGAATGGGCCGTGCCGGCGGCGGCCATCACCTTCATCCCGATGCTGTTCGCCGTGCACTTCGCCCGCCCCCTGGTCCGCAGGGCGGCGTCGCTGCTCCGCCGCCTGCCCCGGACCGGCAACGGTCCGCTGGACAGCATCATGAACTCGCTCTCCAACGACCCGACCGAGATCGCCGCCGTCCTCCACGGGGTGCTGGCCGGTCCGATCGCCCCGACCGTCGACCAGCGTTGCGCCATGGAGATGCCCGCCCTCGTGGTCGGCCACGAGATCGACCGGATCCACCCGTTCCACGATGCCGAACAGCTGGCCCGCCGGCTGCCGAACGGCCGGCTGGTGCAGGCCAACTCCATGTTCGAGCTCAGGATGCGGCCCGAGCGGCTGACCGAGGAGATCGCCGCGTTCCTCTCGACCGTGTGGGCGGCTCCGGCCCAGCCCGATCGCGAGGCGGGCTGACCTCAGTCGTCGGGTCCGGCCCGGCGGGCCCGCTTGCGCTCCGAGACCTGCCGCTTCTGCTCGAGCCGGCGCTCTTTCGCACCCCGTGACGGCCGGGTCGGCCGCCGGGGCTTGTCGGCTCGCAGGGCCCCGGCCACCCGCTCGCAGAACCGCTCCGTGGCGACCTGCCGGTTGCGCGACTGGGATCGCTCGCCGTCGGCCACGACCCGGATCTCGGGCCCCAGGCGCTCGAGCAGCCGCGCCCGCTGCCGGGGACCGAGGGACGGGGAGCCGGCCACGTCGAAGCGGAGCTCGACCCGAGTGCTCACCTTGTTGGCGTGCTGCCCCCCCGGCCCTCCGCTCGGGGTGAACCGGTAGCGCAGCTCGGAGCGTGGGATGGCAAGGGTTGCGCTCACCCGGACGGAACCGGCGTCGTCCCGGGCTCCGGTCGATGTCACGAGACGAGAACCTACCGGGCGGCCCGCCCTACACTCGGCCCGTGCCCGATGCGCCCTCGACGTCGGCGTCCGCGGCGGACTTCGAGAACCAGACGGTGCTCGTCACCGGATCCTCGTCGGGGATCGGAGCCGCCACCGCACGGCGGTTCGCCGCGCTCGGGGCCCGGGTGGTGGTCAACTCGTCGACCTCGGTCGAGGCGGGCCGCGCCCTCGCCGACGACCTGCCGGGTGCGTGCTACGTCCGCGCCGACATCGCCGACCAAGACCAGGTCCGCGCCATGGTGGACACGGTCGTCGGGAGATTCGGCCGGCTGGACGTGCTCGTCAACAACGCCGGGACGACCGAGGTGATCCCCCACGCAGACCTCGAGGCGGCGTCCCCCGAGGTCTGGCGCCGGATCTTCGAGGTCAACGTGGTCGGCACCTGGCAGACGACGGTGGCGGCCGTCGACCACCTGCGCGCCTCGGGCCGCGGCCAGGTGGTCAACGTCTCGTCGGTGGCCGGGGAACGGCCGACGGGCAGCTCGATCCCCTATGCCTGCTCGAAGGCGGCGGTCAGCCACATGACCCGGCTGCTGGCGAACACTCTCGGCCCGGCGGTGAGGGTCAACGCCGTCGCACCCGGGCTGGTCGACACCCCCTGGACGGCGGAGTGGGACACGGTGCGGGAGTTCGTGCGGGCCCAGTCCCCCCTCCAGCGGTCGGCCACCCCCGACGACGTCGCCGAGGCCATCCTCGGACTGGCCCGGTCGGCCTACGTGACCGGCGAGGTCGTCCTGGTGGACGGGGGGCTCGGCCTCCGCTGACCGACGGGGCGCGGGGATCCGGCGCGCTCCACCGCCCTCGGTAGGATGCCGGCGTGGAGCCGGCGACCGTCGCCCGCTACGACGAGCGGGGCCTCGAGTGGGCGGCGACCCATTCGGCCGCCACCCGGCGGGCCGACGCCGAGTCCTTCGCCGCCCGTACCGGTCCGGGCTCCGTCCGGATCGACCTCGGCTGCGGGGCCGGGCGCTACCTCCCGCACCTCGGCGGGCCGACCCTCGCCCTCGACGCCTCGCCGGCCATGCTGGCGGCCTGCCGGCGGGCCTTCCCCGGTGCCCTCTACGTACGCGGCGACGTCGAACGGCTGCCCCTCGCCGGGGGGTCGATCGGCGGTGCCTGGTCGTGGATGACCCACCTGCACGTCCCCCGCGCCCGCCTGCCCCTGGCGCTGTGGGACCTGCACCGGGCCCTGGCCGTCGGTGCGCCCCTCGGGCTGCAGGTCCTCGAGGGCGACTACGAGGGCGACGGGCTCCCCGACGACGAGGTGGGCGGGCGCTTCTTCGCCGGCTGGCGACCGGACGACCTGGTGGACGTGGTGACCGGGGCGGGGTTCGAGGTCGAGGACGGTTCGGTCGAGGTCAGCGGTGACGAGGTCCGCCTGAGGGCCACGCGGGGGCGCGCCCTCGCCGACACGGTGGCCGAGGGCATGCAGCTGCTGGTGTGCGGGATCAACGCCTCGTACTACTCGGCCGACGCCGGGATCGGCTACGCCCGGCCCGGCAACCGCTTCTGGCCGGCCGCCCTGCGAGCCGGCATCGTCCACCGGGACCGGGACCCCTTGGACGCCCTGATCAGCTGCGGGACCGGCATGACCGACTTCGTGAAGCGGCCGACCCGGACCGCGGCCGAGGTCACCAGGGCCGAGTACCGGGCGGGTCACGCCCGGCTGGCGCGCCTCGTCGGGTGGCTGCGACCGGGGGCGGTGTGCTTCGTCGGGCTGTCGGGCTGGCGGGCCGTGGTCGATCCGCAGGCGGTGGCCGGCGTGCAGGCCGAGCCCATCGGCGGTCGTCCCGCCTACCTGATGCCGTCGACCAGCGGACTGAACGCCCGCACCGGCCTCGACGAGCTCGCCGGGCACCTGGAGGCGGCCCGGGCCCTCGCCGCCGCCGCCCGATGACGGGCCGGGGACCCGGCCCGTTCAGGCCCGGGCCGTCCCGTAGGCGTAGGTGACCTCGATCCTCGCCACCAGCCGGCCCTCGGACACCATGGCCCGGCGGTACTCCCCCCAGTCGGGGTGCTCCCCGCCGATCGAGCGGTACAGCGCCACGAGCTCGTCGGCGGCCTCGTCGTCGGGGTAGCGGGTCACCTCGCCCAGGGAGGCGCGCCCCTCGAGCACCAGGTAGGCGGAGAAGTCGTCGCCGCCCACGTAGAACGAGGCGCGCGGGTCCCGGCGGAGGTTCTTCGTCTTCGCCCGGGTGTCGGTCACCGACACCCGCACGGCATGGTCGTCCCCGGCGGCGTAGACGACGTTCGACAGCTGGGGCCTCCCGTCCCGCCGGAGGGTGACGAGCACGCCCCGGTTCCGCCGGCGCACGAAGGCGAAGGCCTCGTCGAGCGCGATGCCCATGGGGCATCACCGTAGCGGGCCGGCGAGGACCCGGGACGCCCCAGCATGCCTGCCGTCACACGTGCAGCACGCCGCGCTCCACCCCCACCGGGCAGCCGACGAGCTCCTCGCTCACCGCCCGGGCCGCCACCGCAGGGTCGTCGCTCAGGCCCACGCACCGGCGCCCGTCCGCGGTGTCGCAGACGGCGACGGTACCGACCGGGTCGAGCCCGTCGAAGGTGACGGTATAGGTGGCGACGGTGGCCGGGCCGCCGTAGCCGTCCAGTGCCGGGACCACGTCGACCACGTCGGTGGCGGCGGCGGCCGCCTCGGCCAGGTCGGCCACCAACGGGGGCCCGCCGTCGGCCCTCGCCGCCCACACCCCGATGCCCGGCTTGGTCAAGAGCCCGCTCACCGTGGTGACCATGCCGAGCTCGCCGCGCCCGGCCCGGATGGCGCCCACCATCGCCGCGGTGGCCTGGAGGACGAAGTTGTTGAACGGGCCGCCGGCAAAGGCCATCCCACCGGTGATGGTCGGAGTCCCGGCGGGGTCGAGACCGATGGCCCGTTGCTGCACCCGGACGGCGGCGGGGAAGCAGCTGTAGACCTCGGCGAGGTCGACCGCGGCGAGCGGTCGGCCGATCCGGGTGGCGGCTGCGCCGGCGAGCACCCCCATGGCGGGCCAGGTGTGGGGGTGACGGCGCCGGAGGAGGGAGACGGCGTGGCTCGAGTGCAGGCCGACGAGCGGGTGGACCCACCGGTCGGGACCGACCCCGAACCCGGCGGCGGCCTCCGCCGAGCAGAACACCAGCGCCGCCGCCTGGTCGACGGTCCACTGGCTGGCATGCCACTTGTTGTAGGGGAAGGCCAGGGGGCGGTTGTGCGGCGACGGGGTGTCGATCGCCCGCTCGTCCATCGGTTCGGCGAAGGCGGCTCCGGGGAAGGTCGCCGCGACCCGGTTGAAGCGGCTCCAGAGCGCGGCGACCTCGTCGCGGTGGGCCCGGATCGACATCCCCTCGGCGTGGCGGAGGGCGTTGTCGATCATGGCGTACTGGCGGACCGGCTCCCACAGGCGGTAGGCCTCCTCGACCGGTTCGAGCAGCGGACCCTCCCGGCGGTGGACCACGTCGGGCTCGATCCCCGGCTGCGGGGTGTCGGCGGAGCCCGGCGGCCGGTGCTTCGCCCAGTTCCGGGCGTCGGCACCCACCACCACCGCCACCTCGGACTCACCGGCGGCGATGGCGGCCAACGCCTCGTCGACGAGCGCCTGCTGGGGGATGCCGAGCTCGGTCAGATGGGTCCGGGCCCGGCGCGCCCCGACCCGGTCGGCCACCAGCCGGCCCGGATCCGGGTACGACCAGGTCCCCTGGGGCACGGCGACCCGGTCGACGGCGGTGAGGATCGACCGCGTCCCGGCGTCGTCGGCCGCCGCCTCGAGGGCGAGAACCATGAGCTCGGCGCTTTCGGCGGGCTCCGACGCCGTCCCCGCGCCCACCAGGACCGGTGTGCGTCCCCCGAGGGGCCGGAGCGTTCCGGGCCGGGTCATCGGGGGCCTCAGCGGCCCGGCCGGGAGGAACCCACGGCCGGGCCTTCCCCCCCGTCCCGCCGCCGGCGGAGCATCCGGCCGAGCTGCCGCCAGGTCACCGGGACCGCACCGAGGGCGAGGGCGTCTGGGCGGGAACGCTCGGGCAGGTCGTAGTGGGCCTGATGGGGCCGCCCCGGCTTGTCCTGGAACCATTCGCGCCGCATGCCGAGGCGCGAGGCGAAGGCATGCAGCTCGGCATCGCTGTCGGCGACGAGGTGCGACCAGCGGTCGGTGACCGGACCGAGCCGGGCGGGCTGGCGCCAGTCGTCGAGATAGACGGCCACGGGCCGGGTCCGGTCAGACGATCCGGCCAGCGCCGCCGCGGTCGGTGGTCACCGGGAGGCCGCCGAGCTCCCAGGCGAGCATCCCTCCCGCCATGTTGCGGGCATCGAAGCCGGCGCCGACGAGCGCTTCGGCCACCGCGCCCGACCGCCCTCCGACCCGGCAGACACAGACGACGGTCCGGTCGGTCGGGATCTCGTCGAGGTGCTCGGAAACCTGGCTCATGGTCACATGGGTCGCCCCCGGCGCATGGCCGGCGTCCCATTCGTCGTCTTCGCGCACGTCGAGGAGCAGGGCGCCGGCCTCGGCCATGCGGTGGGCCTCGTGCGGGGCGACGTCGAGGTCCGGCGCGGGGTCCACGGCACGTACGGTAGTACCAAGCCCGTCGGGGACGCCCCGTCGGGATCACCCCGGAAGGGTCATGAGCTCGATCCGCACACCGTCCGGATCGGTGCAGTAGAGGAAGTCGAGCTGCGACGGGCCGGGCCCGATGCGGGTCCGCGTCCGGCGGACGACGCTTCCTCCCAACGCCTCGAGCCGGGTCGCCAGCGAGTCGACGTCGTCCACCCGGAGCGACAGATGGGTGAGGCCGAGCTGGTTCATGGGGCGCCGGTGCCCGTCGCCGACGGGGCGTGGGTGCTCGAAGGCCAGGAGCTCGATGGTGACGCCGTCGCGGGACAGCATGCGTGATGCCAGCTCGACCCCGTCGAGCTCCAGGAGCGCCCCGAACTCGTCGCCCACCTGGTGCGAGAACACCGGCTCGAACCCGAGCCCGTCCCGATAGAAGCGGACGGACCGGTCGAGATCCGAGACGCAGATGCCCAGATGGGAAAAGGTGAGTGCCACGGTGCCTCCCGGCCGGCCCAGCTCCGAAGAAGCCTAGGCCTCGGTGCCCGGTCCCCCCTCGACCGACACGTGCAACAGGTGGCCCTCTTCGGAGTTGAGCCGCTCGAGGTGGAGCCGCCGGCCGTAGACGGTCACCAGGGCCAGGACCGCCGACGCCAGGAGCAGGCCACCGGCCAGGCTCAGCGAGATGTCGAGGCCGCGGCCGAACGCCCCGTAGGCGGCGTTCACCACCTCGTGGACGATGTGGGCGATGGACGGGTTCTTGGCGACGGCGGACTTGGCGCTCCCCTGGTACGAGCCGGTGGTGACGGCGGACACCACCACCGACTGGAACTGCTTCGGGATGCCGATGGCGGTGAGGCGATGGACCAGGTTGACCGTCAGCTGCCCGTTGACGATCGAACCGAGGACGGCCACTCCGACGACCGCCCCGAGCTCGCGGAAGGTGTTGGTGGTCGAGGCGGCCATGCCCGAGTGCTCCGAGGGCACCGATCCGAGGGCGGCCGAGGTGACCGGCACCATGGCGATGCCGATGCCGGTGCCGGCGAGGAACATGGCCCACCCGATGTCGGTGACCCCGGCGGTGGGGCTGATCATGACGTCGGTGAGGATGATCCCGATGCCGGCCACCACGCAGCCGGTCGCCATCGGGATGCGCGGCCCCCATGCCGCCACCCAGCGTCCGGTGAAGATCGAGGCCACGACCATGCCGAAGGCCATGGGGAGGAAGTCGAGCGCCGTCTTGAGCGGTGAGCTCGACCCGACCACCTGCACGTAGAGGGCGACGAAGAAGAAGACGGCGAAGGTGCCGAAGTAGACGGTGGTGGCGATGACGTTGGACCCGGCGAACGCGGGCCGCTTGAAGTAGCGCACGTTCAGCACCGGGTTGTCGGCCCGGAGCTCGGCCAGCACGAAGGCCACGGCGGCGAGGAAGCTCGACGCGTACAGCAGGGCGATCCACCAGGTGGCGTACCCTTGCGTCTCGCCGAGGATGGTGGCGAAGGTGGCGGCGCCGAGCGCCACCGCCCCGAGCACGAAGCCGGGGAGGTCGAACCTCGCCTTGACCGGGTCGGCGCTCTCGGGCAGCACGATGGCGGCGCTGGTGAAGGCGGCCAGCCCGAAGAAGACGTTGAACCAGAAGATGGCACGCCAGGACCAGCCGAAGACCAGCAGGCCTCCGATGAGGGGACCGAGCGCCAGCCCGAGGCTGGAGACCGCCGCCCAGATGCCGAGCGAGCGGGCCCGGGCGGCCCGGTCCGGGTAGAGCTGGCGGATCATCGACAGCGTGCCCGGTTCGGAGGCGGCCGCCCCGATGCCCATCACCACCCGGCCGGCGATGAGGAACCTCGGGTCGGGAGCCGTGGCGGCGATCACCGACCCGGCGCAGAACACGGCCACCCCGGCCAGCATGACCTTCTTGCGGCCGAGCAGGTCACCGATGGTGCCGAAGCTCAGCATCAGGCTGGCGAAGGTCAGGGCATAGCCGTTCACGACCCACTGGAGCTGGTTGACCGAGGCGTGCAGGTCTCCTTGGACCTGGGCCAGGACCACGGTGACGATGGTGTTGTCGAGGAAGGTGAGGAAGAGGACGAAGAGAAGGGTGGCGAGCGCCGCCGAGGGGTCACGGGCCCCGCCGGCCGGCCCGGACCGTTCCGTCGCTGCCGGCGCCGTCCCGGCCGTCTTCATCGACACCGCCGCCTCTACCCGGGCCGAGTTGCTCCCAAACCCGGGCGCGGACCGCCGAGGCGGGCCTCGACGAAGGCGGTGAGCGTCCGGTAGGCCCGGCGGGTGGCGTCCGCCCAGGGCATGAGGATGGGGTACACGTGGAACATCCCCGGCTCCTCGTGGGCGACCACCTCGACTCCCGAGGCGCCCAGGTGGTCGACGAAGGACCGGATCGGGTCGCGGAACATCTCGTCGCCGCCGAAGACCACCAGGGTCGGCGGCCAGGTGGAGGTGTCCTGGTCGAGCGCCGACACCGCCGGCATGGCGGCGTCGCGCCCGTGCAGGTACGCGGCGGTCGGGATGTTCCACGGGAGGATGTCGCGATCGGCGTTCTCCGAGATCGACGGCTGGTCGAGGCGGAGGTCGACCTCGGGCGAGAACAGCACCAGGCCGGCGATCGGCCGGTGACCGGTACGGGCCATGGTGAACATGAGGGAACAGGCCAGCCCGCCGCCGCTCGAGTCGCCGGCCACGAACAGCCGGCCCGGGTCGAGCCCGCCGGCGAGCAGGGCCTCGACCACCAGGACCATGTCCTCGAGACCGGCCGGGAACGGGAACTCGGGCGCCAGGCGGTAGTCGGCCACGAAGACCTCGCAACCGGTCCGGCGGCAGATCCAGGCGGTGAAGGCGGCGTACATCCGCGGCGACGTCCCGATGTAGCCACCGCCGTGGAGGTAGAGGAAGGTCCCCCGCGCCTGGCGGGACCGCGGCCGGTACCACAGGCCGGGCACGCCGGCCACGGTGGCCGGTTCGATGCGGACGTCGAGGGCGGTGACGATCGGCGGGAGGACCGCGCCGCACAGACCGTCGAGCACCAGCTCCACCGATCGGTACTCGTCGATCGGCAGGGAGGACGCATACCCCATGAACGAGCGGATGGTCTCGCGGGTGACGGCCACGGCCAGGTTGTGGCCCGCGCTGCTCCTGCCCGCCCACGGGCGTCGGAACGGCACCCGGACCAGCGCGGTGGCCAGCTGTCCGGCCAGACCGGCGAGGTCGGCGGCGGCGATGGGCCACGACGCGGTCGCCACCCCGGGGCGTCGGCCCATCACCATGGCGGCGGAGCCGTCAGGCCGGTTCGGAGGCCAGGACCGCGCCGAGCTGGCGGAGCTGCTCGGTGGCCCCGCCGAGGGTGAGCTCGAGGTGCTTGGTCAGCAGGAAGAAGCGGTGCAGCGGGTAGTCGCGGTCCACCCCCACGCCGCCGTGCAGGTGGACGGCGGCGTGCACGACCCGCTGCCCGCCGTCCGCCGCCCAGAACTTGGCCACCGCCACCTCCCGCTCGGCGGCGAGGCCCTCGGCCAGCCGCCAGGCGGCCTGCCAGGCCGTCAGCCGGATCGCCTCGGCGTCCACGTAGGCGTCGGCGGCCCGCTGGCCCACCGCCTGGAAGGTGGCGATGGGCTTGCCGAACTGCTCCCGGGTCTTCGTGTAGTCGGACACGAGGCGCCATGGCCGCCTCCAGCGCCCCGGCCTCGACCAGGGCGATGGCCGCCGTCGACCGCTGGACGAGCCAGTCGACGATGGACGGCGCCGGCCGTCGTCGACCCCAGCAGGGCGTCGCCCCGCCACCGGGCAGGCGGCCAGCGTCACCACCGCCTCGGGCCGGCCGGTGTTGGTGGTCTGGCGCTCGAGGCCGAGCCCCGGCGCCGACATGGGCACGATGAACACGCCGACCCCGTCGGGCTCGACCCGCGCCGGGACCAGCACCGCGTCGGCGAGCATGCCCCGAGGGGACGCAGGCCTTGGCACCCGACAGGCGCCAGCCGTCGTCGCCGGCCTCGGCCACCACCGAGGGGGACTGCGGGGTGCCGCCCAGCTCGGCCAAGGCGGTGGTGAGCACGGTGTCGCCGGCGACCACCCCCGGGAGCCACCGCTGGCGCTGGTCCTCGGTGCCGAACCGGGCGATGGCCGGCGCGGCGGCGGCGAGCGTCTCGACGACCGGCACGTAGGCGGCGCAGGCCCCGGCGGCCTCGACGATCAGGCCCGTCTCGACGAACCCGAGGCCCGCTCCCCCGACCTCCTCGGGCAGGGCGATCCCGAGCAGTCCGGCCGACGGCCAGCTCGGCCCACAGCCTCCGGTCGAAGCGGTCGCCCTCGGGCTCGGACTCGAGCTGCCGGAGCCGCTCGTGGGTGGACAGGTCGGTGAAGATCCGGCGGGCGAGATCGCGCACCGCCTCCTGCTCGTCGTTGAAGGAGAAGTCCATGGCTCGTCGCGCTCCTGCTCTCGTGGTCCCTTGTCGTCCCGGCGCCTAGCGGAGGGACCGGGGCAGGCCGAGACCGAAGATGGCGATCAGGTCGCGCTGGATCTCGTTGGTCCCCCCGCCGAAGGTGAGGATGACCAGGCTCCGGGCGTACATCTCGAGGCGGCCGGCCAGCACCGCCTCGGGGCTGCCGCGGGTCAGGTAGCCGGCCTGGCCGACGACCTCCATCATCAGCCGGAACGCCTCCATGTAGAACTCGGTGCCGAACACCTTGGTGGTCGAGGCGTCGGCCACGTCGAGCCGGCCCTGCGGTGGCCGTCCAGGCCACCTTCCAGTTGATGAGCTTGAGGAACTCCAGCCGGGCGTAGATGCGGGCCAGGTGGACCTGCACCCACTCCTGGTCGATGACCCGTCGCCCGTCGGCCAGCTTGGTGCTCTGGGCCCAGGCACGGACGTCGGCGAGGGAGCGCTCGATGATGCCCGCCGAGCACAGGGTGACCCGCTCGTGGTTGAGCTGGTTGGTGATGAGCGACCAACCGCTGTTCTCCTCCCCCACCAGGTTGGCGGCCGGCACCCGCACGTCCTCGTAGAAGGTGTAGTTGATGTTGTGGTCGCCGAGCAGGTGCATGGGGACCACCTTGATGCCGGGGGTGTCCATGGGCACGATGAAGATCGAGATCCCCTTGTGCTTGGCCACCTCCGGATCGGTGCGGGTGGCCAGCCAGACGTAGTCGGCGTCACCGGCCAGCGAGGTGTAGATCTTCTGCCCGTTGATCACGTACTCGTCCCCGTCCCGTTGCGGCACGGGTCTGGAGGGAGGCGAGGTCGGTCCCCGATCCGGGCTCGGTGTAGCCGATGCAGAAGTGGATCTCGCCGGCCAGGATCTTCGGGAGGAAGAACTCCTTCTGCTGGTCGGTCCCGAACTGCATGATGGTCGGGACCGACCGTGTTGATGGTCAGCATGGGAACGGGCGCCCCGGCCCGCATCGACTCGTCGAAGAAGATGTACTGCTCGATGGCCGAGCGGCCCTGGCCCCCGTACTCGGTGGGCCAACCGATCCCGAGCCACCCGTCGGCGGCCATCTGCTTGACCACCCGGCGCATGTGCGGACCGACCCCGTGGCTGGTGGCCAAAGCCGCCTCCACCTCGGGGGTGAGCAGCCGTGCGTAGTAGTCACGGAGGCGGTCGCGGAGGGCCTCTTGTTCCTCGGTGTAGCCGATCTCCATGCCTGCCTCCCGGTCGTGCCGCACGCGGGAAGCGGTGCGGGCAGCGGGAACACGTTACGTTCGCCCCCGCAGGCGGTCCACCACCGGCCGCCCGCCCGAGGGGGCGGTAGCCTGCCCGGTGCGGCCGGCGGCGGGAACGCCGGCCGGGTGACTAAGGTTACCGAAGAGTAAGTTCGGTCGCTCCACCGAGAGCGAGCCGCCGAGCAAGCCACCGAGAGCAAGCCGCCCGTGGGAGGAGCACCAGATGCCCGAAGCCGTCATCGTCGCCACCGGCCGCACCCCCATCGGGCGGGCCAGCAAGGGATCCCTGGTCGACTGCCGGCCCGACGACCTCGCCGCCCTGGTCGTGCGCGAGGTGCTGGCCAAGGTGCCCGCCCTCGACCCGCGGTCGGTGGAGGACGTCCTCATGGGCTCGGGCCAGCCGGGCGGCGAGGCCGGCTACAACGTGGCGAGGGTGGCCGCCCTCCTCGCCGGCCTGCCCGACGTGCCCGGGGTCACCGTCAACCGCTACTGCTCGTCCTCGCTCCAGACCATCCGCATGGCCGCCCACGCCATCCGGGCGGGCGAGGGCGACGTCTTCGTGGCCGCCGGTGTGGAGACGGTCAGCCGCTACGGCTTCGGCGCGGCCGACACCGGTCCCCACAACCCGGGGTTCGCCGACGCCGAGGCCCGCACGGCCGCCCGCACCCCGGCGAGCGGCGAGCCGTGGACCCCGCTGGAGGCCCACCTGCCCGACGTGTACATCGCCATGGGCCAGACGGCCGAGAACGTGGCCGAGCTGAAGAAGGTCAGCCGCGAGGAGCAGGACGAGTTCGCCCTCCAGTCCCAGACCCGGGCCGTGGCCGCCCAGGAGTCGGGCTTCTTCGACCGGGAGATCATCCCGGTCACCACCCCGACGGCGACACGGTGACCAAGGACGACGGTCCCCGCCCCGGCACGACCCTCGAGGGGCTCGCCGCGCTCAAGCCCGTCTTCCGCGAGGGCGGCACGGTCACCGCCGGCAACGCCTGCCCGCTCAACGACGGTGCCGCCGCGGTGGTCGTGATGAGCGACGCCCGGGCCCGCGAGCTCGGCATCACCCCCCTGGCCCGCATCGTCGCCAGCGGGGTGTCGGGCCTCAATCCCGAGATCATGGGGCTCGGGCCGGTCGACGCCATCCGCCAGACGCTGCGGCGGGCCGGACATGACCATCGCCGACATCGACCTGGTGGAGATCAACGAGGCCTTCGCCGCCCAGGTGGTGCCCTCGGCCCGGGAGCTCGGCATCGGCTATGACAAGCTCAACGTGCGGGGCGGCGCCATCGCGCTCGGCCACCCCTTCGGCCAGACGGGCGCCCGCATCATGACCACCTTGCTCAACGCGCTGGAGGACACGGGCAAGACGATCGGTCTCGAGTCGATGTGCGTCGGCGGGGGCCAGGGCATGGCCATGGTCGTGGAACGTCTCTCGTAGGCCACGGGCCGGTCGGGGTCCGTCGGGCCCGGTCTCGGTCGTTCCCCTGAGCGCCCGGCCGCGTTAGGGTCTCCCCGCAACCACCTCCCCACCGCGTCAAGCGCCCTGGTCGGGGACCACCCCGGGCCCGGCCGCCGGCTCGAGGCGCGCTCCAGGCCCACGAGGAGATCGCCGCATGCGCACGCCCACCCACGTCCCGGCCGGCGTGCCCTCCCCACCGGGTGCCCGGCTCGGATGAGCCCGCCCGCTCGGACCGACGTGCCCGGCGCATCCGTCGACACCGCGGTGTTCGACCCCTTCGCGCCCGGTTACTTCGACGACCCCTACCGGCACTACGCCGCGCTCCGCCGCACCGAGCCCGCCTACTTCGAGCCGCGGGGCACCGCCTACATCGTCACCCGGTACGCCGACGTGCACCGCCTGGCCCGGGACCGGTCGATGTTGGTGGAGATCACCCGGGCCACGCCCACGCCGCGCATCATGGCCGAGGTCGCCCGCAACGCGGCGGTCGATGCGGGCGCCGACAAGTGGATGGTCTTCCGCGACGGCGAGGACCACGCCCGCCTCCGGCGCCTGGTCTCGCAGGTGTTCACTCCGAACGCCCTGGCGTCGTGGCACCAGCGGACCGAGGCCCTGGTGGCCCAGCTGCTCGAGGCGGCCGAGGACCACGATCCCTTCGACGTGATCGACCAGTTCGCCCGGCCGCTGCCGGCGCTCATCATCTCGGAGATGCTCGGGATCCCGGCGGCGGACATGCCGCTGCTCCTCGAGTGGTCCCATGCCCTCATCTACACCATCGAGTCCCTGAACACCCCCGACCAGGAGCGGGACCTGGTGGAGGCCACCCGGTCCATGATCGAGTACCTGCGCCGCCTCATCGCCGACAAGCGGGCCCGCCCCGAGGACGACATCCTGTCGGCCCTCCTCGCCGCCGAGGACGCCGGCGACCACCTGTCGGCCGAGGAGGTCGTCGCCCAGGTGGTCATGCTCTACTTCGCCGGCCACGAGACCACCGAGAACCTCATCGGCAACGGGCTCACCCACCTCTTCGCCCACCCCGAGCAGCTGGCCCGGCTCCGGACGGACCCGGCCATCGACGGGCCGGCCATCGAGGAGCTGCTCCGCTTCGACGCCCCGGTCCAGTTCACCCGCCGCATCGCCGTCCGGCCCTTCGAGCTCCACGGCACCCCGATCCCCGTCGGCGCCGACGTCCTCCTCGGCCTGGGGGCCGCCAACCGCGATCCGGACAAGTGGGGGCCCCGCGCCGACGTCCTCGACCTGACCCGGGCCGACGCCGCCGACCACATGACCTTCAGCGGGGGCGCCCACCACTGCCTCGGTGCCTCGCTCGCCCGCCTCGAGGGCCGGATCGCCCTGCCCGGCCTCATCCGTCGCTTCCCGCGCATGACCCCGGCCTACGACCGGCCGGCCTGGTCCTCCCGCATGGTGCTGCGCGGGGTCGAGCGGCTCCTCGTCCATCCCCACGGCGACTAGCGCCCGGCGGCCGGCCGCCTCAGATGGTGAGCCCGCCGTCCACCGACAGCACCGCCCCGGTGGTGTAGGACGACTCGTCCGAGGCGATGAAGGCGACCGAGGCGGCGACCTCGGCCGGCGTGGAGAAGCCCATCGGGGTCATCATCTTGCGCAGCTCCTTCGGATCCGCACCCTCGGGGAGCTCGAAGGCGCCGATCAGCGGGGTGTCGACGCCCCCGGGGGCCACCACGTTGACCCGAACGCCGCGGGCGAGGTACTCGGCCGCCAGCGCCTTCGAGAACATGAGCAGACCGGCCTTCGACGCGCAGTAGGCCGCCGAGTAGGCCTGGCCCATGAGCGCGGTGTTGGACGCCACGTTGACGATGGAACCGCCGTGCTCGAGGAGGTAGGGAAGGGTCGCCCGGCACACCAGGAACGGACCGGTCAGGTTGACCGCCAGGGTTCGCTCCCACCGCTCGACCGGCATGTCGACGGTGTGGTAGAAGCCGCCGACGCCGGCGACGTTGCACACCACCCTCGGGGGCCCGAGCCGCGCGACCAGCGACCCCACCGCCCCGGCCACCGAGGACTCCGAGGTCACGTCGCAGGGGAAGGCGGCGGCGCTGCCGCCCCGGTCGGTGATCGAGGCGGCGGTCGCCACCGCGGTGTCGGCCGACCACGTCGAGGGCGGCGACCCTCGCCCCCTCGGCCGCCAGCCGGGCCGCCACCGCCCGCCCGATGCCCGAGCCCGCCCCGGTCACGACGGCGACCCGCCCTTCGAAGCGGCGCCCGGCGTGGGACGCCACGGCCTCGTCCGCCGCCTCGTGCTCGGCGCCGCCCTGCCCGAGGGTGACCCGCCGGACCGGGGTCACCGGTCGCCCTCGTCGCGGCGGGGCGAACTGCTCGCGCAGGGCGTGCTTGAGGACCTTCCCCGCCGGGTTGCGCGGCACGGCCGGGACCAGCTCGAGCTGCTCGGGGACGGCCTGGACCCGCAGGCCCTCGGTCCGGAGGAAATCGCCCATCTCGTCGAGCCCGAGGGTCGCACCGTCCCGGAGCGCCACGACGGCGCAGGCCCGCTCGCCGGTGGTCGGGTCGGGCAGGCCGATCACGGCGACGTCGGCCACCGCCGGGTGGGTGTAGAGCAGGTCCTCCACCTCCTTGGCCGAGATGTTCTCGCCGTGTCGGATGATCACGTCCTTCAGTCGCCCGGTGATGGTCACATAGCCCTCGTCGTCGACCACCCCGAGGTCACCGCTGCGGAAGTAGCCCTCGGCGTCGAACGCCTCGGCGTCGAGCGACGGGTCGAGGTAGCCGCGGATGACCTGGGGACCCTTCAGCCGGATCTCGCCCTCGACGCCCGGGGCCGCCCGCGAGCCGTCGAGCGCCACCACGACGAGGTCGACGCCCGGGGTCGGGCGCCCCTCGGTGGCGGCGAGCTTCTCGTCGGGATCGCCCGTGGTGGCCATCACCACGATGGGCGCCTCGGTGAGCCCGTACCCCGAGACGATGCCGACGCCGCCGATCTCGGCCTTCACGTCGTGGTGGAGCTGGGGAGGCTTGGGCGCCCCGCCGCCGGGGCACGAGCGCACCCGGGGGAAGAGCCGGCCCGTGCCGGCCGCCCGCTGGGCCGCCAGGTAGGCGAGGTGGAAGGGCGTCCCCGAACCGGCCAGCGTCACCCCGCCCTCGGCGAGGAACCGGGGCGTGGCGACCGGGTCGAAGGACTCGGTCGTGAGCAGGCTGCAGCCGGTGAGCAGGGCGGCGATGAGCCACCCGATGCCCCCGATGTGGGTGAAGGGGAACACCAGGGCCGACACGTCGTCGGACCGGATGTCGAGGCATTCGGCCATGGCCAGGGCCGACGCCATGACGGTCAGGTCGGTGTGGGGAGCGCCCTTGGGGTCGGCGGTGGTGCCCGAGGTGTAGAAGAGCCAGCGGACCGGGGCGTCGGCGGCGGTGGCGGGTGGGTCCTCCACCGGCGGCAGGCCGGCCGGGTCGCCGGCAGGGAGCTCCCGGTCCACCACCAGCACCCCGAGCTCGGGTCGCCCGGCGGCGATGGCGGCGGCCATGGCCCCGAAGTCGAAGCCGCGGTAGGCGGTCGGCACGACGAGCAACGAGGCCCCGCTCTGGGCGGTGATGAAGCCCACCTCGCGCTGGCGGTAGATCGGGATGAGCGGGTTCTGCCGTGCGCCGAGCCTGGCCAGCGCCCCCACCAGCACGAGCGACTCGTTCCAGGTCGGCAGCTCCCAGCTCACGCTGGTGCCTCGGCCGACTCCGTGGTCGGGCGTGGAGCCCGGCTGCAGCCACGCAGGCAGGCCTCCTCGAACTGGGCGAAGGTCAGCTCCCGGCCGGTGTCCTCGCGGGCGAGGAGGGCGTCGGGGGTGGCCGCCGCCCGGCTCTCGACGAGGCCCCACAGGGTCGGGGCGCCGACCCAGCCGCGTGCCGCGGTCCGGCGCGCCAGGTCCTCGACGAAGTCGGTCACGACCGCCCCGTCGGGCCGGCCGGTTCCCACAGCTGGTCGGTGTAGGTGTCGGTGCCCGGCACGGTGCCGACGAAGGGCGCCGCCCACACCAGCGCGCCGAGGCCGGCGCCGGACAGCGCCCCTTCCAGCGGGACGAAGAGGGCCTCCCACGAGTCCTCGGGTCGCCCGTCGAGGAACCACAGGAGGAGGAGGCGCCCGGTCACCGGGGCGCGGGGCACGTCACCGGGGGCGTCGGCCAGCAGGGGAAGGGGGGTGAACGCCAGCACCGTGGCGGCGGAGGTGCCGGGGAGCACGGCCGGCAGGTAGGTCTCGCGCACCCACGAACCCAGCCTTGCCACGTCCACCCCGTCGGCGGCATCGACGAAGACCGAGACCAACCCCGGGAACCGGTGGTCGAGGGTGAGCTCGGCCGGCACCCCGTCGTCGTCGCGCCGGTGCTCCCACTCGAAGCGGTAGAGACCGGTGTGGACGTGGTCGCGGTGCTCGAACATCCGCCCGGCGGCGTGCAGCACGTTGACCTGGTCGACCGCCCACCGGTTCCACTCGTCGTGGTGGCCGTCGAGCACGTAGTAGACGCCGAGGTAGCTGCCCACCTGCGGGTCGTGGACCAGGGGGTCGGCGCCGCCCCCTGCGGGGTCCGGCAGGCGGAGCGCCTTCAGGGGGGCGGTGGCGACGAAGCGGGCCCCGGCGAAGTTGTAGGCGCCGATCTGGCAACCGGCGTAGAAATGGTCGCGCTCGTACCACCGGTTGTAGGCCACCTGATGGCCGGGGTGGGGCTCGACCAGGGTGTAGAGCATCGTGCCGATCCGGATCGGGTCGTCGGTCACCCCGCCGGTGGCCGGGACCGACCGCCCGGTCGCCCGCCCGGTCACGACGCCCTCGCCCCGTCGAGGCCGGACGGCCGGCCCTTCCGGTCACGGCGCGGCCGGCCTTCGTCGGCCTGCCGGCGGGGAGGGAGCGACGCCGCCTGTGACGCCAGCCGGCGCCGGTCGACCTTCATCATGGCGGTGAGGGGAAGCCGGTCGACGAGCACCACCCGGTCCGGCGCCTTGTAGTCGGCCAGGGCCGGCCGGCAGAGCTCCCGCAGGCCGGCGAGCAGGACGGCCTCCTCCACCGGTTCGCCGGCCACGGGGACCACGAAGGCCACCCCGATCTCGCCGAGCACCGGGTCGGGGGCGCCCACCACTGCCACCTGGCCGACGGCGGGGTGGGCGCCGAGCACCGCTTCGACCTCGGCGGGGTAGACGTTGTAGCCGCCCCGGATGTAGCGGTCCCCCGCCCGCCCGACCAGCTGGAGGCAGCCGTTGCCGTCGATGCGGCCCGAGTCGCCGGTGGTGAGCCAGCCGTCCCCCGACAGCACCGCGGCGGTGGCCTCCCGGTCGTAGACCACGCCCGCCGCTCCCGGGCCAGACGGCGGCCCGCCCCAGTAGCCGCGCATCACCGCCGCAGACCGGAGCCGGACCTGCCCTACCTCCCCGTCTTCCACCGGGCGCCCGTCCTCGCCGACCACGGCCAGCTCGACCCCCGGGCACCGGGCGGCCGACAGTGGTGGCCACCACGTCGTCGGGGTCGCCGGGGACGGTGCCCGTGCCGAGCGAGGCCTCGGTCGAGGTGTAGCGCACGACCACCGGGACACCGAACCGGTGGCGCAACGACGCCACCAGCTCCGGCGGCACCCGGGCGGCGCCGGTGGCCACGATGCGGAGGGTGCCCACGTCGGCCCGGGCGAGGTCGGGATGGGCGAGGACGAGCGCCCACTGGGTGGGCACGCCCTGGGCCACCGAGATCCGCTCCTCGACCATGACGGCGATGGCGTCCGCCGCCCGCCAGGGGGTGGGGGTGACCACCGTCGTGACCCCGGCGACCATTTCGGCCCAGACCCTGGTCATCGAGCCGACATGGGCGAAGGGCAGCGGCGACAGCCGGCGGTCGCCCGGCTGGGAGAGCACGTCGGTTCCGGCCGCCACCGCGGCCAGGCAGCGGTGGTCGAAGACGGCGCCCTTGGGCAGCCCGGTGGTCCCGCTGGTCCACACCACCGCCACCGGGTCGGTCGCCTCGAGCGGCGGCCGGCGCCGGGGAGCCGGCCCCGACCAGGCGGCCCGCACCTCCGCCCGTCCGAGCACGGCCCCGACCGGACCGGGCGGGCGCTCGTCACCGGTACCGGTGACGGTCACCGCCGGACGGGTGCGCCCGAGGATCGAGGCGACCTCGCCCGCCACCGAGACGGAGGTTGATGCCCGAGGTCACCGCCCCCAGCCGGGCGGCGGCGGCGTAGCACACCATGTAGTCGATCGAGCTCGGGAGCATCAGGCAGACCACCGACCCCCGCCCGACGCCGACCCGGGCGAACAGCCCGGCCACGCCGTCGGCGGCCGAGTCCCACTCGGCGAAGGTCAGCCGGTGCCGGGGCGAGCCCGGACCCGCCGGCTCGACGTAAGCCTCGCTGTCGCCGTTGACCTCCGCCGCGGCGGCCAGCACGTCACCGACCGTGGCGAGCTCCCCCTGGATCTGACGGGCCGTCATGTCGGGGAGCGACTGTAACAGGGCCTCCGCCGACCGCCCGGTGCGCCGGGACGCGACGGTCCGGAGGGTCTTGCCCGGTCCGAAGGGCCGCGCCCGGTGCGATGGGCCCAATCAGTGGCCCCGGTCAGAGGGGCCCGGTCAGGGGGGCCCGGTCAGGGGGGCCGTCAGAAGGTGAGCACGCCCCTCGCCAGCTTGCCCTGCTCCATGTCCTCCACGATCTGGCGGAAGCCCTCGAGCGGCTGTTCCTCGCTGACCAGCTCGTCGAGCATGAGCCGACCCGACAGGTACAGCTCCACCATCAGCGGGATGTCGTGATGGGGCCGGGACGAACCGTAGCGGCAGCCCAACAGGCCGCGGTCGACGTAGGCGAGGCTGTTGACGTCGACGGACACCTCGGTCCCCTGGGGCGGGATCCCGATGGCCAGGGCGTTCCCGCCCCAGTCGAGCACGTCGAGGGCATGGCGCAGCACGGTGGGATGGCCCACGCAGTCGAAGGACCAGTTGACCCCTCCGGTCCACCCGAGCGCCCCCGAGAGCCGGTCGGGGCCGGGCGGTACCAGCTGCCGGATGCCGGCCACCGCGTCGGCCGACGAGGCGTCGATGAAGTCGGTCGCCCCGAACCGGCGGGCCAGCACCTCCTTGCCCGACAGGGTGTCGACGGCGATGATCCGGCTCGCCCCGGCGATGCGCAGCCCCTGGATCACGTTGAGCCCGACCCCGCCCACCCCGAACACGGCGGCCGTCTGGCCCGGTTGCACCCGGGCCCGGTTGAGCACCGCGCCCACCCCGGTCAGCACCCCGCAGCCGATGAGGCAGGCGGACGTCATGGGCACCTCGGGGGAGATCTTGACCGCCTGTACCTCCTTCACCACCGTGGACTCGGCGAACACCGACGTCCCGGCGAAGTTGGACGCCGGCCGCCCGCGGTAGGAGAACGGCTGGGACACGTTGCCGAGCGTCTTGGCGCACCAGGTGGGACGGCCGGTGCTGCACGCCCGGCAGGTCCCGCAGCTCTGCAGCGTGGCGATGACCACGTGGTCGCCCGGCTCCACCGACCGGACCTCGGATCCCACCGTCTCGACCACGCCGGCCCCCTCGTGGCCGAGCACCGACGGCGCCCTCCACGGGATGGTGCCGTCGATGACCGAGAGGTCGCTGTGGCAGACCCCGGCGGCGCCGATCGCCACCCGGACCTCGGTCGGACCGGGGTCGCCGACCCGCAGCTCGTCGGTGACCTCGACTCCGTCACCGGTGTACACGATGCCCCGCATGGCACCCCTTCCTGTGTCTGTCGTCCTGGTATCTGTGGTCCTGGTGTCAGTCGTCCGGGTGTCTGTGGTCCCGGTGTCTGTGGTCCTGGTGTCTGTCGTCCCGCCTGCCGGTGGCGGCCGTCGGCCGGGAGGTCAGCCGGCCGGTTCCCGATCGGGGCCGCCGGACGCGTACTCCGCCCGGAGGTCGGGCTTGCGCACCTTCCCGCTGGCGTTGACCGGGAGGGCCTCGACCAGTCGCACGTCGGCGGGCACCTTGTAATTGGCCAGCCGGCCCCGGACCCAGGCCAACAGGTCGGACCCGAACCCGGTCGCCGGGGCGGAGCCCGGCGCCGGGACCACGACGGCCAGCCCGACCTCGCCCATCCTCGGGTCGGGCACCCCGATGACCGCCACCTGGGCCACGTCGGGGTGCAGGGCCAGGACGGCTTCGATCTCTGCCGGGTAGACGTTGAACCCGCCGGTCACGTACATGTCCTTCAGGCGGTCGGTGATGGTCACGTTTCCGTCACCGTCCATCACCCCGACGTCACCGGTGTGGAGCCAGCCGTCGGGGTCGACGGCCGCGTCGGTGGCCTCGGCGTCGTTGAAGTAGCCCCGCATGACGTTGTACCCCCGCACCACGATCTCGCCCTGCTCGCCGCTCGGCAGCTGGCGCCCGTCGGCACCGACGATGCGCACGTCCACGTCGGGGATGGCTCGGCCCGACGTGGCGGAGATCACCTCGGCCGAGTCGCCGCGCCGGCACATGGTGACGGTGCCGGTCGCCTCGGTCAGCCCGTAGGCGGTCAGCACGGTCTCGATGCCCAGGTCGGACCACAGGCGACGCACCAGTTCGACCGGCACCACGGCGGCGCCGGTCACGACCAGCCGCAGGGACGAGAGGTCGAACCGCTTGCGGTCCGGGCTGTCGAGGATGGACTGGAAGACGGTCGGGGGGCCGGGCAGCACCGAGACGTGCTCCTCCTCGATCCGTCGCATGACCGCCTCGACGTCGAAGACGGGCTCGGGGATCAGGGTGGCCCCCGTCATCAGGCAGGCCAGGATGCCGGCCTTGTAGCCGAAGGTGTGGAAGAAGGGGTTGACGACGAGGTACCGGTCGCCCTGCCGGAGGCCGACCACCTCCGACCAGGTGGCGAAGGTGCGCAGCGTCTGGCCGTGGGTGGTCATGGCACCCTTCGGTCGACCCGTGGTCCCCGACGTGAACACCAGGTCGGAGAGGTCACCCGGAGTGATCGAGGCGGTCCGGCCGGCGGCGACGTCCGCCGAGCACAGGCTGCCCTCGCGGAGGAAGGCCTCCCATTCGACCACCGGGGCGCCCCTGGACGGACCCCGGCGGCGGCATCCCCTCGCCCGGACGCAGCAGCACCGTTCGCTCGAGGTCGGGCACCCGCTCCCCGGAGGCGACGGCCTGGTCGAGCATCCGGGGGTAGTCGGTACCGAGGAACCCGGTGACGGTGAGGAGGAACCGGGCGCCCGACTCGCGCAGGACGTAGGCGGCCTCGGGCCCCTTGAAGCGGGTGTTGAGCGGCACCAGCACCGCGCCGGCGCCCACCGCCCCGAGCGCGGCGATCACCCACTCGGCGCAGTTCGGGGCCCAGATCGCCACCCGGTCGCCCCGCTCGATCCCGTTGGCCACGATCGCCCGGGTGGCCGCCGCCACCTCGTCGGCCAGATGGTCGAAGCTCAGCCGCAGGGGCCCCCCCGACCCCTGCGGGTCGACCAGCGCCTCGGATCGTCCGAACCGGGCGGCGGCGTCCTCGACCAGCGCCGGGATGGTCCCCCACTGGAGATCGCCCCGGGGATCGACGACATCGGACCGCTCACCTGACACGCCGTCAGGGTAGTGCACGCCCCGCGAGGCGGCATCCTGGCGCGATCAGGGGTGCTGGCTGCTGACCGACACCACCTCGCCGGTCATGAAGGTGGCGTAGTCGCTCGCCAGGAAGCAGATGACGTTGGCCACCTCCCACAGCTCGGCGCTCCGTCCCATCACCTCGCGGCGGGTCAGGTCGTCGAGGACCTCGTCGGCCATCACCCGGTTGAGGAAGGGGTGGACGGCGAGGCTCGGGGCCACCGCGTTGACCCTCACGCCGTGGGCCACCGCCTCCACCGCGCTACAGCGGGTCAGCGCCATCACCCCCGCCTTGGCCGCCGCGTAGTGGGCCTGGCCGGCCTGGGCCCGCCAGCCGAGCACCGAGGCGTTGTTCACGATGACGCCGCCCGCCCCCCGGGCGTACAGCCGGGACAGCGCCGCCCGGGTACACCGGAACGTGCCGGTCAGGGTCACCTCCAGCACCCCCGCCCATTGCTCGTCGGTCATGTCGACCAGATCGACCTGGCCTCCCAGCCCGGCGTTGTTGACGGCGACGTCGAAGCGCCCGTGCCGTTCGCCGGCAGCGTCGTAGAGCCGCTGCACGTCGGCCTCGCCGGTGACGTCGCAGCGCACGGCCAGGGGGCGCTGGCCGTCGAGCTCGGGCAGGGCGGCCAGGGCGTCCGCCGCCTCGCCGAGCCGGCGCTCGTGGGCGTCGGACACCACGACGGTGGCCCCCTCCTCGACACACCGCCGGGCGGTGGCGAACCCGATGCCGGTCCCGGCGGCGGCGGTGATCACCACGACCTTGCCGGCCAGCAGGCCGTGGCCGCTCGGGGGGCGGGGTGGGGCGGGTCCGGCCGGGTCCCTCGGGGGCGTGGCGTCGGCGGTCATGGTCCGGTCCCCTTCGGCTCGGGCGGCAGGCCGAGGACCCGCTCGCCGATGATGTTGCGCTGGATCTCGTTCGAGCCGCCGTAGATGGTCTCCGAGCGGCTGAACAAGAACGTCCGCTGGAAGTCGTCGAGCTCGTCGGGCCCGGTCCCGAGGCGCGTCCGGGACAGCCCGGTGACGTCCATGGCCAGCTCGCCCAGCCGCCGGTGCCAGCTCGCCCAGTACAGCTTGATGATCGACGCCTCCGGCGGGGCGACCGGACCGTCGTACCCCGACAGGCTGCGCAGCGTGTCGAGGCGGAGGATCTCGAGCTCGGCACGGGCGCGGGCCAGGCGCTGGCGCACCACCGGGTCGGAGTCCCGACCGCCGGACCGGGCCGCCTCGACCAGTCCCTCGAGCTCGCGCCGGAAGCCGAGCTGGTGGCCGAGGAGGCCCACGCCGCGTTCGTAGGCCAGGGTGGCCAGTGCCACCTTCCACCCGTTCCCGACCCCGCCGACGACGTGGTCTCGCCGGGTGCGGGCACCGTCGAAGAAGACCTCGTTGAACTCCGAGGTCCCGGTCAGCTGGGTGATGGGACGCACCTCCACCCCCGGCTGGTCCATCGGCACGAGCAGGTAGGAGAGCCCCTGGTGCCGGACCGATCCGGGCTCGGTCCGGCACACCACGAAGCACCAGTCGGCCTGGTGGGCGAGCGAGGTCCAGACCTTCTGTCCGGTGACCACCCACTCGTCCCCGTCGAGCACCGCCCGGGTCTGGACGTTGGCCAGGTCGCTGCCGGCGTCGGGCTCGGAGTAGCCCTGGCACCACAGCTCGGTCCCGGCGAGGATCGGTGGGAGGAAGCGGGCCTGCTGGGCGGCGGTCCCGAACTGGATGATGGTCGGTCCGAGCAGCCCCTCGCCGAGCACGCTCACCCGGCCGGGCGCCCGGGCCCGCACGTACTCCTCGTTGAAGATGACCTGTTGGGTGACCGAAAGCGCCGCGCCCGCCGTGGCTGACCGGCCAGCCGATGCCGGTCCAGCCCCCGGCGGCGAGCACCTTCTCCCACCGGAGGCGGGTCTCGAACCCGAAGGTCTCGTCGCCGGACCCCCCGCGGCCGCCGAGCGCGGCGAACTCGCCGACCACGTGCTCGGCCAGCCAGGACCGGATCTCCTCCCGGAAGCCTCGTCCTCGGGACGGTCTCGAAGGTCCATGCGGTGGGCGACCCTACCTCCGGGTCCGCACGGCCGGACAGGACGGGAACAGCCCCGGGCGCCGGGGCGTTGCACCGGAGGCACGAGACGGGGCCGCCATCCCCCGTCGACGAGCGTGATCCCCAGCCCGACGAGGAGGTACAGCCCATGACGGACCGGACCGACACCCCGGCCCGGGCGCGGTCGAGCGCAGCGACGAGGAGTGGCGCCGGGCGCTGTCGCCCGAGCGGTACGCCGTGCTCCGGCAGAAGGGCACCGAGCCGGCCTGGTCCGGTGAGCTGCTCCACGTCGAGGGTACCGGCATGTTCACCTGTGCCGGTTGTGGAGCCGCGCTCTTCCCGAGCGGGACCAAGTTCGAGTCGGGGTCGGGGTGGCCGAGCTTCTACCGGGCCCTCGACGAAGGGGCCATCGAGGAGCACGCCGACACGAGCCACGGGATGACCCGGACCGAGATCACCTGCGCCCGGTGCGGCGGCCACCTCGGACACGTGTTCCCCGACGGCCCGGCCCCCACCGGCCAGCGCTACTGCGTGAACTCGCTCTCGCTGGAGTTCGTCGAAGACCGGGACTGAACCTCGGTCCACACCGGTCGGCTGGTCAGTCGTTCCTCGAGCAGGTCGAACAAGTCGCCGAGCACCCGGGCCTCGTCGTGGCGCCCGACATGACGGAGGAACGGTTCGGCGTCGGCCAGTGCCTGGCAGGCGGCAAACGCCTCGCCCTTGGTGAGGCGCACCGAGGGGAGGAACTCGACCGGGATGGGCCGGACCTCCGGCGTCGGGCACGGGGTCACGGTGGCCTCTCCGGTCACCGCGGCCTCGCGCTCACCGGGGTCTGCCGGTGCGGGCGTGCCGGTCCGCCCGGCGTCTGGTCGACCGGAACCGAAGGTCGCGTCGGCTGTCGGGCCGGCCCGCTCGGCCGGCCAGGCCGAGACACGCGACGGCGAGCAGCCCCGACAGGGCGGCCGACAGCCAGAGCGGGACCGCCGGGCCCCACCCGGTCCACATCAGCGGGGCCCCCATCTCAACCCCGCGCCTCGAGCGCTTCGCCGGCGGCGCCCGTCCCGGCGGCCTCACCCCCGCCTTCGACGTCGACCCGCTGGCGCTCGATCCGGTGCACGTCGACGGTGGCGAAGCGCAGGCCGGCGCCCACCTCGTCGGCGACGATCTCCACCTTGAAGCGCCGGTCGCCCTCCTCGGTCTCCCAGCTGCGCTGCTCGAGGCGGCCGGTGACCACCACCCGGGTGCCCTTGGTGAGGCTGAGGGCGACGTTTTCGGCCAGGTCCCGCCAGGCGATGACGTCGAAGAAGGAAGTCGACTCCTCCCACTCGTCGGTCACGCGGTTCTGCCAGCGGCGGTTGACCGCCACCCCGAGGGAGGCGGTGGCCTGGCCTTCGCGGGTGTAGCGGATCTCGGGGTCGCGGGTCAGATTGCCGACGATGGTGGTCGTGGATGCAGCGCTCATGGATGTCTCTCCCAGCTCTCGTCCGTCGTTTCCCCACGGCGCCGCACCGGTGGAGGCGCACCGTGAAGCACGGTGAACCACCGTGGATCCACCGTGAAGCGGTGCGCCGGCCGGGTGGCCGAACGCCGAGGACGGGCCGAACCTTGACGGATGCTCCTTGCCGGCGTCCGGGACGCACACCGGCCGACGTCCTTGCCGGAGGTTCGCCGTCCTTGCCGGGGCCGCCGGCTTGCCGGGGCCGTGGCGGAGGCAGCGTCGGTCGCCGCCCCATGGGTGCCGCCGATCCCGCGACCTACACTGTCCCGGGCGCACGCCGCCCGAGACCATCACCCCGACCCTGTGGGCCCCCGGCCGGAGGACTTCCATGAACCACTTGCTGCGAGAGCTGGCACCCGTCACCGACGAGGCGTGGGCCCTCATCGAGGCGGAAGCGACCCGCTCGATCAAGCACTACCTCGCCGGCCGTCGCCTGATCGACTTCTCGGGCCCGCACGGCTGGGCCCACGGCGCGGTCGACACCGGCCGGGTCGAGCCGCTGGACCGGGAGGCGCTCGGCGCCGTCGAGGTGGCCCGGCGCTCGCTGTTGCCCCTCCTCGAGGTGCGCAGCCCCTTCACGCTCTCGGTCTCCGAGCTGGCCGCCGCCGACCGGGGGGCGGCCGACGTCGACCTCGACCCGGTGATCGCCGCCGGCCGGGTGGCGGCGCTGGCCGAGGACCACGTGGTCTTCCACGGTTATCCAGCCGGTGGGGTCGCCGGCATCGTCGACGCCAGCCCGCACGAGGCCGTCCCCATCAGCGACGACTACAGCCGCTATCCCGAGCACGTCGCCCGGGCGGTCGGGGCGTTGCGCGGGGCCGACATCGCCGGACCCTTCGCCATCGCCCTCGGAGCCCGCTGCTTCACCGGGGTCACCGAGACCACCGAGCACGGCGGGTACCCGGTCTTCGAGCACCTCCGACAGATCCTCGGCGGCCCGGTGGTGTGGGCTCCGGCCGTGGACGGGGCCGTGGTGCTCAGCCAACGCGACGGCGACTTCGAGCTGACCGTCGGCCAGGACTTCTCGATCGGCTACCGCTCGGCAGACGGCGACGGCGTGGAGCTCTACATCGAGGAGACCATGGCCTTCCGGATCAACACACCCGAAGCCGCCGTCCACCTGGCCTACCTCTGAGACCCGGTCGGTACCCTCGGACAGGCGGGTGGCGTGCAGCGGGTCGGTGACGTCACGGCGCGGATCGGCGAGGGTGGGGTCGCCGAGGTCGAGGTGCACCGGCCGCCCGCCAACTTCTTCGACGCTCCCTTGCTCGCCGACGTGGTCGAGGCGATCGCCTGGGCCGACGCGGAGGGCGGGCGGGCCGTCGTCTTGTGCTCGGAGGGCAAGCACTTCTGCGCCGGCTTCGACTTCGGGACGTCGGACGGTCCGGACCCCGCACAGCTCCGGACGCTCTACGAGCGCGCCGTGGACCTGGTGTCCGGGCCCCTGCCCGTGGTGGCGGCGGTCCAGGGCGCGGCGGTCGGCGGCGGATTGGGTCTGGCCCTCGCCGCCGACTTCCGGGTCGCCTCGCCGGGGAGCCGGTTCTCGGCCAACTTCGCCCGGCTCGGGCTCCACCAGGGATTCGGGATCTCGGAGACCCTGCCACGGGCGATCGGTCCCCAACGCGCCCTCGAGCTGCTCGTGACCGGGCGCCGGGTCGACGGCCACGAAGCGGTCCGCATCGGTCTCGCCGACCGGGCAGACGACGACCCGCGGGCCGGAGCCCACGCACTGGCCACCGAGATCGCCGCCTCGGCCCCGCTGGCGGTACGGGCGATCCGGCGCACCCAACGGGCGGGCCTGGCCGAGGCGTTCGCCCGGGCCGTCCGGCGTGAGCAGACCGAGCAGCTGGCCCTGATGGCGACCGCCGACTTCCGCGAGGGGATCGCCGCCTCGCGCCAGCGCCGCCGGCCCGAGTTCTCCGGCAGCTGAACGGGCCGGCGCGCCTACCCGCCCCGCAGGTCGGCGGCGAGCTCGGCACGGGTGGCGTCGGTCAGAGCCGCCCCCGGCTTGCCCTCGGGGTACTCGGGGTGGTCGACGACGAGCCGGACCGGTCCGGTGACGAACGCCTCGACCTCGGGATCGTCGAGGGCGAAGCGCACGTAGTGCACGGCCGACGTGGTCGTCTCGCGGGTCAGGCTGGCCTCGTGCTCGCGTTCGGGGGTGGCCGGCACCACGGATCCGCCGGCGGACGGGTCGCCGATATGGAGCCGGCAGGCTCGCTCGATGCCCACCAGCCGGGGCAGCCAGTGCCGGAGCGCCTGCTCGTCGGTGAGCTCGAGGAACAGGGTGGCCGAGAGCTCCCCTTCACCGGGCAGGAGCCGGTTGTAGACGTCGAGCTCGTGCTGGATCTGCGCGTCGGTCGCCATGCGCTCGGCGCGGGCCATCTCCTGGATCTGGAACCGCATGGTCAGCCGGCTCTCGAAGGTCAGGGTGACGATCGGGCCGACGCTGACCCGGCGCAGCTTCTTGACGGCGATGACCCGGGACCGGAACTCGTCGCGTTCCCGCTCGTAGGCGCGCTGGTCGAGGATGTCGTCGAGGGTGAGGAGCTGGGTCATGGCGGACCGTCCTCCGGCACGGTCCCCGGTCGCCGCTCAGGCCACCGACGCCAGGCCCTCGGTGAACCGGCCGGCATGGCTCTTTTCGGCTCGCGCCAGGGTCTCGAACCACTCGGCGATCTCGTCGAACCCCTCCTCGCGGGCGGTCCGGGCGAACCCCGGGTACATCTCCGAGTACTCGTAGGTCTCGCCCTCGATGGCGGACTTGAGGTTGGCCTCGGTCGGCCCGACCGGCACCCCGGTGACCGGGTCCCCGACCTCGCGTAGGAAGTCGAAGTGCCCGAAGGCGTGGCCGGTCTCCCCTTCCGCCACCGAGCGGAACAGAGCGGCCACGTCGGGGTAGCCCTCGACGTCGGCCTTTTGGGCGAAGTACAGGTACCGGCGGTTGGCCTGGCTCTCGCCGGCGAACGCCTCTTTGAGGTTGCCCTCGGTCTTGCTCTTGGTCAGTGATGGCACGGTGTTCCCTTCCTGTGTGTGGTCTTGCGTGTGGTCTTGTCTGTGATCTCGTCCGTGGTCCGGCCCGCCGCTCTGCCTGCACCTGCCGGACGGACGCCGGACGTTGTCTGCATGATGGCACCCGCGCCGGACCGGCTCACGAGCGGGCCCGGGCCCGGGCCCGGCGTGACACCGGTGGGACCTGGCAGTCGGGGCACAACCCGCGGAAGACGATCTCGGCGGAACCGACCTCGAACCCCAGCCCGGCCCCGTCGGGCACGGTCAGCTCCGGGAAGGAGACCGTGAGGTCCCGGACGCTCCCGCACCGCCGGCACACCAGGTGGTGGTGGGGATCGCCCACGTTCGGGTCGAACCGGGTCATGCCGGTGCCGAGGTCGAGGGAGGCGATCTCCCCCAGCTCGGCCAAGTCGTGGAGCGTCTGGTACACGGTCTTCAGCGAGATCGTCTCCATCTCCCGGCTGGCCACGGCGTGCACCGCCTCGGCCGAGGGATGGGTCACATCGTTCTGGAGGACGCGGAAGATGCACTGGCGCTGGGCCGTGACCTTGCGGCCGGTGGAGCGGAACAGCTCGGTCAGCTGCTCGGGTGTCTTCATGCCTGTCCAGTGTATCACCAACCATTGTTCTTCAACAATCGTTGTAGACAAAGGCCCGCAGAGACGGACCCACCGGGGAAGGCGCGTCGGAGACGGGCCCACCGGAAGGCGCGTCGGAGACGGCCCACCGGGGTCGGCCCAGGGGCGGCGGCCGGCCGGGCGAGGCCGGCGGCCCCGCCAGGCCCGTGTGGCAGGCTCTGGGCCATGGAGAACCCCGCCGGCTCCGACCCCCCGGGCGCGGCGGGACGGTTCCGGCGTGACCGGGCGCTCGAGCGCCTGGCAGCCGACAGGTTCGACCTGCTGGTGATCGGTGGGGGCATCACCGGGGCGGGCGTGGCGCTCGACGCCGCCAGCCGCGGGCTCAAGACCGCGCTCGTCGAGCGCCAGGACTTCGCCGCGGGCACCTCGTCGAAGTCGTCCAAGTTGATCCACGGCGGCCTCCGGTACCTCCAGCAGCACGAGTACCGGCTGGTCTACGAGAACCTGTCCGAGCGCCAGCGGCTGCTCGAGAACGCCCCCCACCTGGTCACCCCGCTGCCCTTCCTCATCCCGCTGTTCGGCCGGGACGGCGTGGTCAACCGGAGCGTGGCCCGGGTGTACCGCTCCGCCCTGTGGGTCTACGACCTGACGGGGGGGATGCGCATCGGGCGCCGCCACGAGCGGATCTCCCGCGAGCAGGCCCTCGCCCACATGCCGACCCTCCGGGCCGATCGGCTGGCCGCCGGGTTCCTCTACTGGGACGCCCGGGCCGACGATGCCCGCCTGACCCTCGCCGTGCTCCGAACCGCGGCGCTCGACCACGGCGCCGTCGTGGCCAACCACGTGGAGGCGACCGCCCTCACCACCGGGGCGAACGGGAGGGTGGACGGTGCCCGGGTGGTCCCCGAGGGCGCCGAGCCCTTCGACGTGAGGGCCTCGGTGGTGGTCAACGCCACCGGTGTGTGGTCCGACGAGGTCCGGACCCTGGCCGAGGGCCGCGACCCCCGTTCCATCCGGCCGGCCAAGGGGATCCACGTGACGGTGCCCGAGCGACGGCGTTCCCCTGCGACATCGCCGCGGTCATCCCGGTGAAGGAGGACCGCCGGTCGATCTTCGTGGTCTCGTGGGGCGACCAGGTCTACCTCGGGACCACCGACACCGAGTGGGACGGGACGCCTCGAGGACCCGGCCTGCCTGCCCGAGGACGTCGACTACCTCCTCGACGCCGCCAACGCCGTCACCACCCGGCCGCTCGCCAGGCAGGACATCACCGGCGTGTGGACGGGCCTGCGACCGTTGCTGGCACCGGTGGACGGCAGGCACGCCCCGAGCGCGCGCACCGCCGACCTCTCGCGGCGCCACACCGTCGCCTCTTCCGCCCCCGGGCTGGTCACCATCACCGGCGGGAAGCTGACCACCTACCGCAAGATGGCCGAGGACACCGTCGACGCGGCGTTGCAAGACCTCGGTTGGCGGTCCGTCCCCTGCGCCACCAAGCACCTGCGACTGCGCGGCGCGGCCGCGGCGCGCTCCGACCGTCGGCAACGGCGACGGTCGGGGGTCCGGCTCCGACTCGGTGGCCGAACTGGCCACCCACCTGGCCGGGCGCTACGGCACCGAGACGCCGTCGGTGCTGGCGCTGGCCGATGGTCGCCCCGACCTGGTGGAACCGCTGGTGCCCGGGCTCCACTACGTCGCCGCCGAGGCGGTCTACGCCGTGCGGGAGGAGATGGCCACCACCGTCGGCGACGTGCTCGACCGCCGCACCCGGGCATCGCTGCGGGACGCCCGGGCCACGGCGGCGGCGGCGGCCCGGGTGGCGGACCTGATCGGCTCCCGAGCTCGGCTGGGACCCGGCCCGCGCCGCAGCAGAGGCGGACGCCTACGCCGCGCTCGGTCCTCGCCGTGCTGGCCCGGGCCGGCCTCGACCCCGGGGCCGAGCCCCGTGCCGCGCCGCCGGCACCTCTCGGCGCGCCGGCAGCCACGCCGGCAACGGAGCGCGGGTGACCACTCCGACTGCGGTGACGTCGATCGACGCCCCTCCCGACGGCGTCTCCGATCATCTCGGGGGCCACCGGATCGAGGTGAGCCCGGCGCTGCGCCGGTCGCCTGGCCGACGCCTGCGCCGAGGTCAGCGACGACCGAGGCGGACCGGGCCGAGGCGGGCCGCGACTGGTGGCCGCTCGCCATCGGCTGGGCGGCGGACGGCGAGGTGCCCGCCCGGCCGGCGGTGGTGGCCCGCCCCGAGCGACACCGCCCAGGTGGCCGCGGTCCTGGCCGCTCTGCCACCGAGGCCGGCGTGCCGGTCACCGCGGCGGGCGGCCGCAGCGGGGTGTGCGGCGCATCGATCCCGTCGTTCGGCGGGGTCGCCCTCGACCTGTGCGGGCTGGCCGGGATCACCGAGGTCGACCCGGTCTCGCTGATCGCCGACGTCCGGGCCGGCACCTTCGGTCCCGACGTGGAGTCGGCCCTGCGGTCGGCACGGCCTGACCCTCGGTCACTGGCCCCAGTCGATGGACCTCTCCACGGTCGGGGGTTGGCTGGCCTGCCGCGGCGCCGGCCAGTACTCGAACCGCTACGGGAAGATCGAGGACATGGTCATCGGGCTCGAGGTGGTGCTGGCCGACGGGCAGGTGATCCGGACCGGCGGCCGGGGGCCCCGTTCGGCCACCGGGCCCGACCTGACCCAGCTCTTCGTGGGCAGCGAGGGCACGCTCGGGGTCATCACCGAGGGCCGGTTCCGGGTCCACCCGGTCCCCGCCGGCGAGGGCCGGCGGGCGTTCGGCTTCGCCACCTTCGCCGACGGGCTGGAGGCCTGCCGGCGGATCCTGCGCCGGGGCGCGACCCCGGCGGTGCTGCGCCTCTACGACGAGACCGAGTCGGAGCGGTCGTTCGACGGTCCGGGACACCTGCGTGCTGATCGTGCTCGACGAGGGCGATCCGGGCCTGGTGGCGGCCACCATGTCGGTCGTCGACGACGAGTGCTCCGGCGCCGAGGCGCGGCGAGGTCGGCGCTCGTCGAGCCGGTGGCTCGAGCACCGCAACGACGTCTCGGCGCTCGCCCCGCTGTGGCGGGCGGGGATCGTGGTCGACACCGTCGAGGTGTCGGCCCGCTGGACGGCGCTGGCCGAGCCTCTACCGTTCCGTGCTCGACGCCGTCGGTGGCGTCGAGGGCACCCTGGTGGCCTCCTCCCACCAGTCCCACGCCTACACCGACGGCGCCTGCCTCTACTTCACCTTCGCCGGCCGCCAGCCCGGCGCCGACGAGGGTGAGACGAGAGGCGGGGAGGCCGGTCGCCCCGACCGCGCCTGGGCCGAGCACTACTACCGCCAGGCATGGGACGTCGTGACCGAGGCCACCCGTGCGGCGGGCGGCGCCATCAGCCACCATCACGGCATCGGGGTCAACCGGGCGCGCTTCCTGCCGAGCGCCCTCGGACCGGCCTTCGGCGTGCTCGCCGCCGTCAAGCGGACCCTCGACCCCCGGGGCATCCTCAACCCCGGCAAGCTGGGCCTGCCGAGCCCCTTCGGCGAGGTCCCCTGGCCGTGAGCCGGTGAGCATCCTGGTGGTGGACGTCGGGACCTCGGGGGTCCGCGGCGCCGTGGTGCGGCCCGACGCCACCGTCGAGCACATCCACCACGTGGCGGTGCTGCCCGACACCCCCTTCCCCGGGCTGGTCGAGTTCGACGCCGTCGCCATGGCCGAGGCGGTGCTCGAGGTGGCCGGCGGCGAGCCTGGCCGAGGCGGGACCGGTGGAGGCCGTCGGCATCGCCAACCAGCGGGCGTCGACCGTCGTGTGGGACCGGGGCACCGGGGCACCGATCGGCTCCGGGCATCGGCTGGCAGGACCTGCGCACCGTCGGCACCTGCCTCGAGCTGCAGGGCCGGGGCATCCGGGTGGCGCCCAACGCCTCGGCCACCAAGCTGGCGGCCCTGCTGGACCAGGCCGACCCCGACCGGGCGCGCTCGGGTCGCGGCGAGCTGGCCTTCGGCACCGTCGACACCTGGGTGGCCTGGACGCTCTCGGCGGGCCGGCTCCACGTCACCGACGCCTCCAACGCCGGGGTCACCGGCCTGCTCGCCGCCGACGGCGGCGGGCTGGGACCCGCGGCTGCTCGACGCCCTGCGCGATCCCCGAGGCCCTCCTCCCCGAGATCGTCGACTCGACCGGCGTCGATCGGTCCGGCCGGGTCGCTTCCCGGCTCCCCGCCCATCGCCGGCATCGCCGGTGACCAGCAGGCCTCCCTCATCGGCCAGGGATGCACCCGCGCCGGGCAGGCCAAGGCCACCTTCGGGACCGGCGGGATGCTCGACCAGTGCGTCGGGTCCGACGCGGCCCGGGTTCGCCGCCCGGGGCCCGGCCGGGACCATCCCCATCATCGCCTGGCAACGCGGCTCGACGCCCACCTGGGGCATCGAAGCCGTCATGCTGTCGGCGGGCACCTGCGTGGAATGGCTCCGGGACGACCTCGGCGTCATCGATTCGGCGGCGGACTCGGCCGAGGTGGCGGCACGGTGCGAGGACACCGGGGACGTCTGGTTCGTGCCCGCCCTGCTCGGCCTCGGCACGCCCGGTGTGGGACTTCGGGGCCCGGGGGACCCTCCTCGGCGTCACCCGGGGCACCGGCCGTCCCGCAGTTGGTCCGGGCGGTGCTCGAGGGCGTGGCCCACCGCGGGGCCGACCTGCTCGAGGCGGCCGAGTCGGACTCGGGGCTCGACGCCGGCGCCCTCCGGGTCGACGGGGGGATGTCGGCCAACCCGGTGTTCACCCAGGCCCTGGCCGAGGCGTGCGGCCGGCCCGTCGAGATCTCCCCGGTGCTCGAGGCGACCACCCTCGGGGCCGCCTACCTCGCCGGCATGGCGGTGGGCACCTGGGCGCGGCGAGGACGACGTCGCCGCCGCCTGGGCGCCCCGGGAGGTCGTCGAGCCCGAGGCCCCCGACGGCGACCGGGCGACCCGCCGGGCCCGGTGGCTCGAGGCCCGGAGCCGGGCCGAGGGCACCGTCCCCGAGCTGTCGGCACTCGAGTTCTGAGGTTCGCTCGGCCGGCGGCGACGGGTCGTTCTCCCAGCCCGAGGCGTTGAAGGACGACACAGTCAACGCCTAGGGTGGGTTCGGTACCACCCTCGGCGAGGGACGTCGGCCGCCGGGCGAGTGCTGGGAGCAGGGGAGCGCATGAGCACGGGCACGGACATCGGGGCGGTATGGGCCGACCCGACCGCGGCCGTTCCGGCACCACCCGTCTCGGTCGGTGAGATCGACGAGGCCGTGGCGGTGGCGGGGACGGTGCACGAGGCGCTGTCCGCGGTCCTGCTCGGGACCCCCCGGCGGTCACCGTCGCCGTGGTCGCCGCCCTGTCGGGCAGCCACCTGCTCATCGAGGACGTGCCCGGGGTGGGCAAGACGGTGCTGGCGCGGGCGCTCGCCGTCTCGCTCGGCGTCCAGCTCTCGCGGGTCCAGGGCCACCCGGACCTCCTGCCCTCCGACGTCACCGGCGTCACGGTCTTCGCCCCCGACACCCGGACCTGGGACTTCCGCCCGGGACCGGTCTTCGCCCACGTCGTCCTCCTCGACGAGCTCAACCGCACGCCCCCCCGCACCCAGTCGGCGCTGCTCGAGGCCATGGAGGAGCAGCAGGTCTCCGTCGACGGCGAGTCGTGGCCGCTGCCCCGTCCCCACCTGGTGATCGGCACCCAGAACCCGGTGGGCCAGCTCGGCACCTACCCGCTGGTCGAGAGCCAGCTGGACCGGTTCGGGCTCTCGACCTCGATCGGCTACCCCGACGCCGAGGTCGAGGCACGCCTGGTGCTCCACAACGGGGGCCGCTACGCCCTCGACAGCCTGGAGCCGGTGTCGGACCCGGTCCAGTGGGAACGGACCATCCGGTCGACGGCGGCGGTGCGGGTCGCCCCCGCCGTGGCGGACTACGCGGTGGCGCTGGTGCGGGCCACCCGGTCGGCGGGCACCGTGCGCCTCGGTGCCAGCCCGAGAGCGGGCATCTCCCTCATCCGCAGCGCCCAGGCCTACGCCGTCCTCGGCGGGCGCGGCCTACGTGACTCCCCAGGACGTCCAGGCGGTGGCCGTCCCGTGCCTGTCACACCGCCTGGTCACCGAGCACGACGACTTCGACGGCACGAGCCTCATCGACCACATCATCGGCGAGACGCCCGTTCCGCTCACGTGATCCAGCCGGGGCCGAGCCCCCGACCGCCCGGCTGGCGCACCGTCAAGGCCACGGCCAGCGGGATCATGGCGGGCGTCGGCGCCGCGGTGCTCACCCGGGCGACGCTCGGTCGGGGCGTGGTGCTCGGCGGCATCTTCATCGGCCTGGCGGCCATGGCCGCCGGCGCCTCCGGTTCCCTGTTCCTCACCGCGCCGGGCCGCCGGGGGCGCCCGGGCGCCGGCCGCCGGCGGGTCCACCCGGTGTCGTGGTTCACGCCGGTGACCGGCAGCGTGGTGACCGTGCTGGCGTGGGCGCTGGTGGCCCACTCGAGCGGCTCGGGGTGGGTCCAGGCCGTCGGGGCGGCCCTGGCGGCGGTGCTGGCCGTCGGGATCGTGGGACCCGCCCTCCCGGCCCGCCGGGCCTCGGTCACCTGCACCTCCAGCCCGTCCGACGGCCAGGCCGGGCGAGCGCTCACCCTGACCGTCCGGGCGAGCGGCCCGGTGCGGATCACCCCGCGCACCCCGCCCGGTGCGGTCACCCAGGCCACGGGGTCCGCCCGGGGGGCCAGGACGGTCGCGGTGCGGATCACCCCGGGGCGCCGCGGCGTCGCCCGCTCGGTGGCGCTCGAGCTGGCCACGTGCGCCCCCTTCGGCCTCCTGTGGTGGGCGAAGGATGTCGAGGTGGCCCTGCCCCGGCCGCTCCACGTCGCCCCCCGCCCGGCGGGCCCGGGGGCCATCGGGACCACGCCCGACCCGTCCCCGGGCCGGTCACGCCGATGGGTCCCGGCGGGCACCGGCGAGCCGCGGGGCACCCGCCCCTACCGGCCGGGCGACCGGCGCGGGTCGGTCCACTGGCCCTCGACCTCGCACGTCGGGGCGCTGATGGTCAAAGAGACGCGAGCGCCGGACCGACGACCCGGTCGTGGTCGACCTCGTCCTCCCGCCCGATCCGGCCGAGGCCGAGGCGGTGGCCGGGCGGGCCATGACCGTCGTCGCCGATCACCTGCGGCTCGGGCGGACCGTCATCCTCGGGACCGACGAGCCCGACGGCCACCACCGGTGGGCCGTGCGCGACCGCATCGACCTCGGACGGCGCCTGGCCCGGGCCGTCCCGGCGCCGCTCGGGACCCGTCGAGCCGGCGGCCGGCCGTGACCATCTGGCAGCGCATCGTCCAGGCCAACCGGCCCGGGCCGGCCGAGCACTCGATCCCGTTCCGCACCGCCTCGGCGGCGGCGGTGATCGTGGCCGTCGCCGCCTGCTGGAGCCAGCAGGAGCTGAGCCCACCCTTCGCCCTGTTCGCCATGGCGACCACCGTCGCCGGGAACGTCCTGTCCTACCGCCGGCGGGAGCGCCCGTGGAAGCTGGTGAAGCCGGTCCTGGCGGTCTGTGCCGTCGGGGGGTTCGTCTGGTTCATCGGCACCGCCGGGCGGGCCGCCACGCCCGGGGACATCGCCACCGTGGAGCAACCGCTGGCCGTGCTGTTCGCCTGGGTGCTGTGCACCCACGCCTTCGACGTCCCGTCCCGGCGCGACGTCGCCTACTCGTTGGCGGGGTCGGCCGCCCTGATGGCCGTGGCGGCGGCGCAGTCGGTCGACCTCGCCCTGGCCGCCTACGTCGTGCTGTGGGTGGTGTGCGGCGTGTGGGCGCTGGTGGCGATGTGGCAGTCGGTGGCCGGGGTGCGCGGTGTCCCGTGGCGCACCGCGTTGTCGGGGGCGACGGGCGTGGTGGTGCTGTCGGTCGCCCTGGTGGCGCTGCTGCCGGCGCCGCACGCCTCGACCGCACTGGTGTTCCCCTCGGCCTCGGTCGACTCCTCGCCGGTCGGCACGGCCAGCCGGCTGACCGACGGGGCGGGGGCGCTTCCCGCTCATGCGGCCAGCGCCGCCGGCCGGACCGGGGTCGGCGGCTACCTGGGCTTCGCCCGGTCCCTCGACACCGGCGTCCGAGCCTCGCTCGGCGACCAGGTGGTGATGCGGGTCCGCGCCGGGCGGCCGAACTTCTGGGTCGGCCAGACCTACGACCGGTGGGACGGCCAGAGCTGGACCCAGTCGTCCGATCCGGCGAGCGGAGCCGGTGTGGACAAGCTGGAGTTCGGCTCGCCGTTCGCCATCCCCCTCGCCCCGGACCAGGTGGCCGACCGGGCCGGCGGCGCCGCCGACGTGCAGACGTTCTACCTGGCCCAGTCGGGGCCCAACCTGGTGTTCCACGCCGACGACGCCCAACGCGTCTACATCCAGTCGCGGTACCTCTTCCTCACCGGGGACGGGACCATCGTGTCGGCCACCTCGATGGGAGCGGGCACGGTGTACACGGTCGTCTCCGACGACACGACGGCCTCCGCCGAACAGCTCCGCCGATCGACGTCGACGGAGACGCCCACCCAGAGCCTCAAGGCCGACGAACAGGCGCGCTACCTCCAGCTTCCCCACGCCTACCCCCGGGTGGCGGCGCTGGCCCGGCGGATCACGGCCGGTGGCCGGTCGCCCCGGCCGACACCTACGACAAGGTGGCCGCCATCGAGTCGTGGATGGCATCGCACGTCACCTACACGACCGACATCCCGCCGCTCGCCCGGGGGGCGGACGCGGTGACCAGCTTCCTCTTCGGCACCCGGACCGGCTTCTGCGAGCAGATCTCGAGCGCCACCGTGGTCATGCTGCGTTCCCTCGGCATTCCGGCGCGCGAGACGGTGGGGTACGTGCCCGGGCCCTACGATCCGATCACCGACCTCTACGAGGTCCAGGCCAAGGACGCCCACGCCTGGGTCCAGGTGTGGTTCCCCGGCTACGGCTGGCAGAACTTCGACCCGACCGCCGAGGTGCCCTCGGCCAACCCGTCGCCGGGCTCGGTCCTCGCCCGGGAGGCGGGCCGCACGCTGGCGCACCTGCCGGTGGTGCCGGTGGCGACGGCGGCGGGGGCGGCCGTCATCGCCGTGGTGTTGGTGCGCCGTCGGCGGCGGCGGCCTCCCACCTGGGCCCACCGGGTCGTCGCCGACCTCGACCGGGGCGGCCGGCGGCTCGGCCTGCGCCGCGGTCCCGGGGAGACCCTGTCGGCCTGGACCGGGCGCCTGGCGGACGCCGACCCGCCGCAGGCCGAGGACCTCGGGGCGGTGTCGCTCCTCGTCGAGCGGTACACGCTACGGCGGGATCGAGCCGTCGGCACACCAGATCGCCGAGGCCCTGGCCCGCTGCCGGCGGTTCCGGTCGCGCCGGGGCGCTCCGGCGGCGGCCCGCTACCCGTCGAGGGAGAGGGCCTCTTCGAAGGAGGCCCCGGCGGCCAGCAGGGGCCGGTAGGACATGAGCCGGCGGGCGTGGTTGAAGGCCAGTGCCGCCTGGAGCCGGCCGGAGCGCCGGTAGAGCGCCACCAGCTTCCCCTCTCCGGGGGAGCCCGCGACCACCTCGACGTCGTCGTCGGGCCCCGGCAGACCGAGAACCTGGATCTTCGTCCCGTACTGGTCGGACCAGAAGAAGGGCACGGGGTCGTAGGGACGGGCCGCCCCCGGGCCGGCCACCAGGTTGTGGGCGGCGGCCGCCCCGCCCTCGGCGGCGTTGGTCCAGTGCTCGATGCGCACCAGCCCGCCCGAGGACGGATGGTGCCAGCGGGCCAGGTCGCCGGCCGCCACCACCCGATCGGCGGCGAAGAGGAATTCGTCGCAGACCACCCCGTCGTCGAGCACCACTCCCGATCCCTCGAGCCAGGCCACCGCCGGGACGACACCGATGCCCACGACGACCACGTCGGCCTCGAGAGCGGTGCCGTCGGCCAGGTGCACGACCGCCGGGCTCGGGCCGCCAGGGTCGGCGACGACCCGCTCGACCCCCACCCCGGTGCGCAGCTCCACCCCGGCGGCGCGGTGCAACCCGGCACAGGCCTCCCCCATGGCCTCCCCGAGCACCCGGCCGAGCGGGGTCGGAAGGGCCTCGACGACCGTGACCCGGGACCCCAGCCGGTGGCAGGTGGCGGCCACCTCGGACCCGATGAAGCCCGCCCCGACGACCACCAGGCGTGCTCCGGGTCCCGCCGACTCGAGACGCGCCCGGATGGCGAGGCAATCGTCCAGGGTGCGCAGCGTCGAGACCTCGGCCATTCCTTCGGTTCCCGGCATGGGGCGCGGGGTGGCTCCGGTGGCGAGGACCAGGCCGTCGTAGCGGAGGCGCCGCCCGTCGCCGCACTCGAGGATCTGCGAGCCGACGTCGAGCGAGCGGGCCCGCGTCCCGAGGAGGAGCTCGAGGCCCAGGGTGTCGAGCTTGTCGGGGGCGTGGTGCTGGATGCGCTCGCTCGACCACTCGCCGGCGAGCACCTGCTTGGACAGCGGGGGACGGTCGTAGGGCGGGCGGTGCTCCTCGCCCACCACGAGGATGGGGCCGCGATGGCCGAGGTGGCGCGCCTGCTCGGCGGCCCGCAGGCCGGCCAGCGAGGCCCCGGCGATCACGAGGGTGCCCTCCGGCGGTAGTGGTCCGCTCGTCGGTGTGGGGCTCAGCGTTCGCCCATCGGTGAGAGTCTCAGCCTCCGAACATGGTCATCCACTGCTCGGGGGTCCGGAGGCGGAAGACGTAGTTGTTCGATCGGGTGTCGCCCATGGTGGCGGACGGCTCCGCCGAGTAGCGGTGCCCGGGGTAGAGCACGGTGTCGTCGGGCACCCGGGCCAGGCGGGTGGTGAGGGACTCGTACAGGGCCTCGGGATCGCCTCCGGGCAGATCGGTCCGGCCGCAGCCGTCGAGGAAGAGCGTGTCGCCGGCGATCAGGCGGCCGTCGAGGAGGAAGCACTGGCTCCCAGGGGTGTGGCCCGGGGTGTGCACCATGGTGATCGGGATCTCGCCCACCCGCAGCACATCGCCACCCTGATGGGTGACCAGCTCGCCCGTCCCGACACCGGTGCACCGGGTGACCCAGGGCGCCTCGTCCTGCTGGACGTGGACCGGGGCCTGGCTGAGCTCCACCAACCGGGAGATGCCCTCGATGCTCCACCCCATCATCTCGCCCCCGACGTGATCGGGGTGGAAATGGGTGGCCAGCGCCCCGACGCACCGCATGCCGTCGGACCGCACCAGTTCGAGGAGCTCGTCGACCGCGTAGGCGGGATCGACGATCACCGCCTCGCCGCTCCGGCGGTCCCCCACCAGGTAGACGAAGTTGACCATCTGCTGGGCCAGCGGGTCGCCGGCGGCGAAGTCCCGACCGGCCAGGAGCTGGCGGAAGTACAGCGGATCCGACGTCCCGCCGTTCTCACTGGTCGTCTCGGTACTGACCATCGGGTGACACCCTACGGGGAGCGGCGGACCGGCGGCCACCCGCGGAGACCTCCTCGGGCCCGGAGCACCGATCGGATCTAGAGTTCCTGGCGGCCGGTCCAGCGGGCCGGATCAGGGGCCGGATCAGCGGCCGACGGCGACGAGGAGGCGACGGGTGACCACACGCGCGGTGCACCGCACCGACCTGCCCACCCCGTCGGGCATGCTCCGCACCTGGGCCGGCGACACCCCCGAGGCGCCCATGCTCACCCTCGGGCCGGTCACCCTGTCGTGGGGCGACCTCTACGAACGGGCCAAACGGGTCGCCGGCGGGCTGGCGGCGGGTGGAGTCCGGGCCGGTGACCGGGTGGCATTCCTCGACCGCAACGGCATCGAGTACTTCGAGGTCTTCTTCGGATGCGCCCTGTTCGGGCGCGGTGAGCGTGGCCGTGAACTGGCGCCTCGCTCCCGCCGAGATGGCCGCCATCCTCGACGACGCCGGCGCCTCCGTCCTCTTCTACGGATCCGACTACGGGGCAGCGGTCAAAGAGCTCGCCCCGCTGGTTGCCGGCCTGGCGACCCGCATCCCCCTCGACGATTTCTCCGAGTGGCGCGACGGCCGGGGTGGTCCGGCGGAGGATCCCCGGTTCGAGCCGGGCGCCGGCGACGTGGTCACCCAGCTCTACACCTCGGGCACCACCGGGCTCCCGAAGGGGGCGATGATCTCGGGGAGGAACCTTTCGTGCATCCTGCACGAGGCCGACCAGGTGTTCCACATCCGCGGGGACACCGTCTCGCTGGTGGCGATGCCGCTGTTCCACATCGGCGGCATCGGTTGGGCCCTGGCGGGCATGTCGCACGGCGGCCATTCGGTGATCGTGCGCGACATCGACCCTGGCGCGGTGCTCCGGACCATCGAGGAGCACCGGATCACCGAGGCGTTCCTCGTGCCGGCGGTCTTGATGATGATGCTGGCCGCACCCGAACTCGAGCGCACCGACCTCAGCTCCCTCCGCACGATGTTCTACGGTGCCTCCCCCATCAGCGAAGACGTGCTGGTCCGCTCGATGGAGGCGCTCGGATGTGATTTCGCCCAGGTCTACGGGCTCACCGAGACGACCGGCGCCATCACCTCACTGATGCCCGAGGACCACGACCCGAACGGGCCCCGTTCCGGCCTCCTACGCTCGGCCGGCCGGCCCTTCGACCATGTCGAGCTCCGGATCGTCGACCCCGAGACCGGACAGGTCCTGCCCGCAGGGGAGGTCGGCGAGGTATGGACGCGATCCGATCAGAACATGCTCGGCTACTGGAACCGGGCGGCCGAGACGGCTGCGGTGCTCTCCGACGACGGCTGGTTCCGGACCGGGGACGCGGGCTGGCTCGACGAGGACGGGTATCTGTTCCTCCACGACCGCATCAAGGACATGATCGTGTCCGGCGGCGAGAACATCTACCCAGCCGAAGTGGAGAATGCCCTCCTCGGCCATCCCGCCGTTGCCGACGCAGCGGTGATCGGCGTGCCCGACGACCGGTGGGGTGAGACGGTCAAGGCCATCGTGGTCCGGGCCGGTGGCACCTCCGACGACGACGAAGCCCTGGCCGCCGACATCATGGCGGCGACCCGGTCGCGGCTGGCCCACTACAAGTGCCCCACCTCGGTGGACTTCGTTGCGGTGCTCCCCCGGAACCCCTCGGGCAAGGTGCTCAAGCGCGAGCTGCGCCAGCCGTTCTGGGAAGGCCGCGAACGCAACATCCACTGAGGCCCGCTCCGGTCAGAAGAGACCCGGCGATCCGTCTCCGCCGTCAGGCCCGGCCTTTCCGTCCCCGCCGTTCCCTCCGAGGTCGGTGCTCCCCCCGACATCGGTGGTGCTCCCCCCGTCGTCGGTGCTCCCCCCGACATCGGTGCTCACCCCGTCGTCGGCGCGGCCAGCGGCACCGCTCGCCCGGTCGACCCTCGTGCCCTCGGGCCTGCCGATCGCCTCCAGCCGGGGCACCAGCTCCTCGACCCGCATCCGGGTCCGCCGCAGCCGGCGGTCGAGCTCGTCGACGATGTCCGTGGCGCGCTCGAGCTGATCCACCAGCCTGTCCACGTCGATGACACCGGTCTCGAACTCGTCGATGATGGCGTCGAGCTCGGCACCGGCCCGGGCATAGCTGAGCGTGGCCACGTCAGGCGGCCCAGCGCTGTGCCCTTCGTCGTTCGGAGCTCCTCCGTCCATCGCCTCGGTCCCTTCGCTCTCGCCCGTCACCCGTCGACCTTTCTCACCCGGCGGCGTCCGTCGCCGTGCCGTTGCCCCGACGTCCGTCCGTCCGGCTGCCGGCAGGGTCGTAGTCGAGACCGGTGACCTCGGACACGGCCGACCCCTCGCCGAACCGGGTCAGCAACCGGGATCCGGGAGTGAGGGTACGTGACGAACGGACCACCCGGCCGTCGGCGTCACGGGTGACCGAGTAGCCCCGCTCGAGCTGGCGCTGGAAGTCGTAGGCGCCGAGCAGCCTCCGCCATTGGACCGTTCGGAGGTCCTCGGCTTCCAACCGGCGAGCGGGGAGGGTGGCAAGGCGCTCGGCGCGGCGAGATTGCCCCTCCTTCGGCCGAGGCGAGCGACCGGGAGGCGGAACGGGCGAGCTCGGCGGCTGCGCCGACCAGCCGCTGCTGATGGGCGTCGACGCCTCCGCGGGCGGCGCCACGCAACGCCTCAGTGCGGTGGACGAGGCGGTCTGCCTGGCGGCCGAGCTGGGAACGGGCGCCGACGATCACCCGTTGTCGGTACCGGTCGAGCCGTTGATCGGACCGGTCGAGCCGTTCCGCCGCCAGGCGGCGGACCCGAAACCCCACCTCGACGCGATCCTGCCAGAACCCGACGACCCGTCGGGCGAGCTCCTGCCCGCACTCGGTCGGGGTGATGAACGAGCAGTTCGCCACCAGGTCTGCCACCGACTGGTCTCCCGTATGGCCGATCCCGGTCCAGACCGGCTTGGGACAGAGAGCGATGGCCCGGGCCACCGGCTCGGTATCGAAGACGGCCAGGTCGGCCTTGGCCCCACCCCCCCGCACGACGGCGATGATGTCGCAGTCGCCCGCCTCGAGCCGCCTGAGGGCAGAGGCCACCGATCGGGTCGCCGCCCTTCCCTGGACAGGGGTGGGGACCGCCTGCACCGAGAACGCCATGCCGGATGCGTCGAGGCAGCCGACGAAATCACGGAATCCTTCCGTGCCGGGGCTGGCCACGAGCCCGACACGCAGCGGGACCGAAGGGACGGGAACCCGCCGGTTCCGTTCGAGCAACCCCTCCTTCTCCAGCGCCGTGACCAACCGGGCCCGCTCGGCGGCGATCTTGCCGAGCAACGCGTCGGTGTCCAGTTCGGAGAGGACGAAGCTGATCTCGCCCCTCGGCTGGTAGAGCTGTACGGCGCCCCTCACCCGAACGACCATGCCGGTCTCCAGCACGATCCCGAGACGGGCCAGGGCCGACTGGACCATGCCCCACCGCCTGGACCAGCAGACCACCTTCAGCACCGGCGAGGCGTGGTCCCGAGCGTGGACCGGGTCGACGAGGTCGATGTAGCACAGCCCCTTCGAGCTGACGTTGAGGGACCGCACCTCCCCCGCCACCCAGACCTCGCCGGGCAGGACTCCGCGAAGGGCACGGTCGATCCGGCGGTAGACCTCCCGGATGGACAGCGCATCCTGGTCGCGGCCGGCCGTTTCGGGAAACAGGCGCGGGTTGCTCGACGGCACGATCGCAAGGTTAGAGCGGCCGTGTGACCGGCACGCCCTTCGGACGATGGGCGGGTGACCGATTCCCCCTCCGCCGCATCCCTCCCGCTTCCTGCGGCGGCCGCTCCTACTGTGAGACCATGGAGTCGACGGTGAGCCGGCTGGGTGGCCGCGGTCCCATGGGCCGGTGCGGGTGCACCGTCCGCGGGGCCGAGGAAGGTCGGGACTCCACAGGGCAGGGTGCTGGCTAACGGCCAGTCGGGGTGACCTGCAGGAAAGTGCCACAGAGAACAGACCGCCGATGACGTGGCCCACGGGCCACGAACAGGTAAGGGTGAAACGGTGCGGCAAGAGCGCACCAGCGGCCGGGGTGACCCGGTCGGCTCGGCAAACCCCACCCGGAGCAAGGTCAAAACGGAGGACGGGCGGCCCGTCCCACGTTCCTCCGGGAACGTGACCTCCAGGTAGACCGCTCAGATGGATGGCCACCCGGCCCTCGTCAGAGGGCCGACAGAATCCCGCCTACAGGCCGGCTCACCGTCACTACGAGCTTGATCTGGCAAGATGTGTTCACCTCCCAGCGTCTGACACGAATCTCACACATCGCCCTCGCCCAAGACCAGATCCACAGCGGCACGGGTGGAGTCGTCTGAGTCGGGCCAGAGGTGGGAGTAGACATCGAGGGTCATCTGAGCCGAGGTATGACCAAGGCGTTACTGCACGACCTGTACAGATTCCCCTTGACGAATCAGTAGTGAGGCATAGAAGTGCCGAAGTTCGTGGTAATCCGCTCCTGACGGGAGGCCAAGAGGCCCCCGCAGCCTGCCGCCACATTCCTGAGAAGGTCGTCCGACGAAATGGGCCCGTTTCTCTCGCTCCTGAAGACCAGACCGCCAGGTGAGGCTGGCCAACGGCTCAGGTGCTCACTCAACGCACCCAGAGCCACGTTCGGCAGGGGAATCAGACGAGGTCGATTCTTCCTGTCCTTCACTGGTCCGAAGGCGGGCTCATTGTCCACGGTCATTAGAAGCTGTCTGTCGATGAGAACCGTACGATGCAGAAAGTCGGCCCTGTCCAAGGTGACTCCAAATGCCTCAGATATGCGTACGCCGGTAGCTGCCCCAAATACGATGAACGCCTTGTACCGGTCGGGAACTGCAGCGACCATTTGTTGCACGGTCTCTACACTGAGTGGTTTTACCTTGGATTGGTGGGCTTCAGGTAGCCGGATATGAGTACATAAACTCGTGGGGATCACCCGATCAGCCACAGCGACTTTGAAGATGGCTGCTACCCAGACGTAGAGATCGTCCCGATTGTTGAAGAGAGCCAGAACCCTACCCTGCTCACCAGCGGCATCGAGTGCCTTGATGAGAGTCTGGACATCAGAGGACCGATCTAGAGCCCCAGCTCACTCAACTTTCGTGCAACCGGTGCGTCAACATTCTGATGCACTGCAAATGCTAGAAGCGCCGCGACGATTGCTACTGCGAGTTTCTGCCTGAAGATCGCTTTGACAACAGCCGTAACGAGGAGCCCGATCAGGACGTGAGCAACCGTCTTCGCCAATAGGCTTGGTGGAGCTACAGTTTCTCCCATCTCATTCATGACCACCGATTTCATCACCAACGGTGGCCAGTCGCAACAGTCGGCAACCACTGCTAATCCGGCGATCTGGGATACCCCTACCGATGTGAGCGTCGCCGGAGTACCGAGCAGGGGTACCAATGTGGGGGCCACGGCGTGCCAGCATGAGGCCCATGGAAGGCGTGATAGCCCCTCGTAGCGCCACCGGCGACGCTGAGGGGTGGGACGTGCGACCCATGGCCCACCAGGACGTCGAAGCAGCTATGGCCGTGGTCGCGGCCGCCGATGCCGCGCAAACAGCAGGGCGTCACCTTCCGTCGCGCACGCCTCCGAGCGACGCCGAGCTGAAATCCATCCGCGCCGGCCACGTCCGGTTTGTTCAGCGCGACGGGTCCGGAGCTTGGGTGGCAGTCTCAAGCGGGCAAGTAATCGGGGTGGCCCAGTCTGTCCGGCGGGAGAGCTTCTGGGGGCTGTCCATGCTGTTCGTCCACCCAGCGTTCCAGAGCAGGGGGGTGGGTGGACGACTCCTCGAAGGGGCGCTGGGCTACGCCGGCGGGGCCACCCAGCGCATGATCCAGTCCTCGTCCGACCCTCGGGCCATGCGCCGCTACTTCCTGGCCGGACTGGCCATGCACCCGACGGCTGAGATGCGCGGACGCCCCGACCGCGGGGCCATCCCACTCTCGCTGCCCGGTCGGGATGGCGTTGAGAAGGACCTCGAACTGGTGACCAAGGTGGAGGCGCTGCTGGGCCGTTCGCGTACCGAAGATGTGGCCTTCGAGCTGAGCGACGGGCGCTGCCGCATGGACGTGGTTGACAGCCACACCGGTCGAGGATGGGTGCTCTGGCGCCCGGACCGACTGGTCATGCTGGGGGCAACTGACGAACAGACAGCCTCCATCCTCCTGTGGCGGTTCCTCGCCGGCTCCGAAGGAGAGGTCTTGGTCCATGGGCTCACCGCTGCCCAGCAGTGGGCATTCGACGTGCTCCATCAGGCGCGTCTCACGGCGCATATACGCGGGTCGTTGTTCATTGACGGCATGGCCGTCCCGGTCCCCTGGATCCCTTCAGGCTGGTACTTCTAGACCCGTGAGTAATACATAGCTCCGTACAGACGAGACGAGAAGAGACATTCCAGTTACCCGCAACGCATCTTCGGAGTATCCCCGGGGTGCCGGTTTGGGACAGGCAACTATCGCGAGCGCGGGCCAACGCCGACGCCCAGCCCCGGGAAAGCGTCCGGGTTTCGCGATTATCCATATCCCCCCACCTCCACACGGGGCAGGGAGGACAGACCCCTCCGGACCGGACAGAAGCGCACACCGGGGATGACGGATGGCCCTAGGTGAGAAGCCCCTGGGAGCGGGTGGGTCGGGAGCTGGTCGGGGGTGGGGTGCAGGGGGCAGGGGCTCAGTGAGGCGTGGGCGCCCTCCACCCAGAGGCCGCCTTTCGCGGGGCTCCGCTGACGGCCGGATCGACCCCGGCTCCCCCCGCTGCTGGCTCCCTAGCGGTTCCCTTGCCCGTTCGGTGCGAGGCAATCGCTCACTGACTAGGTTCTCGGCTATCCCTACACTTGGTCCCTTCAATCCGCCATGCTTGCTGCCGCTTGGGCCCCGCCGACGGGCGCTCGCCCGTCCCCTTCGCCGCCCCTTCGTGATTTTCGTGGCCTTGGCCAGCGCCATGGTCGGCCTCGCCGCGTGCGGCTCTTCCGGGTCGTTGGCCAGCTCAACGACGGCCGCCGGCGCGGCCGCCCCGGCGTCGAACAGCTCGGTTACCGCCTCCCCGTCGCCGGGCTGCAGCAAGCCGGCTACCGCCCGACCACCAGGCACCACCACAGCCGCGCTCGACGCCGACGGACTGACCGGCAGCTACGTCCAGCACGTGCCGCCCGGCTTCTCCCGGCCGTTGCCACTCGTCATCGACCTGCACGGCTACTCGGAACCGGCCGTCATCCAGACGGACGTCTCTGACTGGGCCACCTTTGGGGATACGCACGGCCTCATCGCTGTGGCGCCGCAGATCAACCGGACGGTCCAGTTGTGGGACACCGGGCTCGGGAGCAGCGACCTCGCTTGGTTCGGCACACTGCTCAACACGGTCGGGGCCAACGAGTGCATCGACCGCAACCGTGTCGATGTCGACGGTTACTCCGACGGTGCCTTCATGACGTCAGCAGTGGCATGCCAGTTCGCCTCACAGGTGGCAGCGGTTGCGCCGGTGGCCGGCATCCAGGCCGTGTCCGGTTGCCGCCCATCGCGACCGGTTCCCGTCATTGCCTTCCATGGGACGGCTGACCCGTTCGTGAGCTACGGCGGCGGACTCGGGGTCAAGGCGCTCGCATTGCCCGCCCCCAACGGGCAGGGAACGCTCGGCCAGTCCGGCCCGGCCGGCGCCAGCGCCAAGGCGAGGCCCGGATCGTCGATCCCCGACCAGGCCAAGAAGTGGGCGGCCCGTAACGGATGCGGCAACACCGCCTCGTACAAGACGGTGGCGAACAAGGTGACGCTCATCAGCTATCCGTGCCCGTCGGATGCCACCGTCGAGCTGTACCGCGTCACTGGCGGCGGCCACGCATGGCCGGGCAGCACCTTCTGTCGCTCTATCGCCTCGGTCATCGGGTACACGACCTTCGCCATCTCGGCCGACGATCTCATATGGGCCTTTTTCCAGGCTCATCCGCTGCACCCGCCAGTGAAGAGCTGAGGATGTCTCTTTCTGCCGCCACGTCGCCGCTCGGGGTGGCTCGGTTGCGCCGTTAGCGCCCCTGTGCAGGAGCATGCACGTTGGACTCCTGTATCTTCGTACGCCTTGCCTGAGTCGTCACGACATCATCAGCTGTCGACGTCCGTCGACGGGGCTTGGTACGAAAAGGTCCGACGAGGGCGGCGGCGGTATGGGGCAGCGTCCTTGGCGGCACATTTGAGACTCAAATGTTGGCTGGGTCGCTAGGGCTCTGGAATCTCAAGTCCGAAATCTTCGAGAGTGATGACCTCTGGCTCGGGGCCACCACGCCGGTCGGTGTTCAGTCCAGCGATGTCGGTCATTTCGTCGGAGGACAGCTCAAAGTCGAAGACGTCAATGTTCTCGGCGATGCGGGCGGGCTTCGTGGACTTCGGAATTACCGAGCGTCCCTCCTGTAGTCCCCAGCGCAGCATCACCTGGGCCGGACTCTTGCCGTGTGCGACGGCGATGGGGCTGATGACTGGGTCGTCGAGGGTGCTGCTGTGGCCGCTGTCCCGGTAGAAGGTGATGCCGCCAATCGGCGACCACGCCTGAGTGAGGATGCCATGGGCGGAATCGAACTCCTGGACCGGCCGCTGTGCGAAATATGGGTGGCATTCGATCTGGTTGACCGCAGGCACCACCGTTGCGCTGTTCAAGAGCTTGTCCAGATGCTCGGCCATAAAGTTGCTAACGCCAATCGCACGGACCCTTCCGTCGGCAAGCAGAGTCTCAAGGGCACGGTATGCCTCGATGGTCCGATCGAACACCGACGGGAGAGCCTGGTGCAAGATCAGCAGGTCGATCTGATCGACCCCGAGCTTTCCGGCGCTCTTCTCAAAGCCGTGCAGCGTCTCGCCGTAGCCGTAGTCGCTGATCCAGATCTTGGTCTCAAGGAAGACCTCCGATCGGTCCAGGCCCGAACTGGCGACTGCCTCACCCACCTGTCGCTCGTTGCCGTAAGCCGCAGCGGTATCGATGAGACGGTAACCGGATGCAAGCGCTGCGCTAACAGCGTCCCGTGTCTCGTCCGGTGACGTTTGGAAGACGCCGAGGCCCAAGGCGGCCATCTCGATGCCGTTGTTCAGAGTCAGAGTGTCCATCTACTCCCCCTTCCCAACGTGCCGATCGCAGCTCCATAGCTGCATCTGGTTTTTTGCCGACCGATGGCTCCTTCGAGGCTCGATTGGCCAGGGCATTCACCTGCCAAACATGGCGGTCATTCCAGGCTGGAGAGCCCCTTCTGGAGGTCGTCGCCGTTCATGACCGGAGCAAATATCACTTCTGCGTTGAGCTCCATGAAGAATGGCTCAGCGAAGGCCGGAATCGCTGACGCATCGGGCATCTCAAATACCACATAAGCCGTGCGCTTGCCATCAAATGTCGTGAAGTACATGGCCTCGGGGTTCCAGCGCTCCGCGGTCTGTTGCATCACCTTTGGAAGTGAGCCGTTCTTTATCGCCGCGTTTCCCGGTTCAACCGGGATTGAAATCTTCGCCATTGTTCGCATCTGATCACCTTTCTGCCAGACCCGCGACAGTAAGCCAGCGTTGCTGACGATGCCACGGGCGGGCTCACCCTACAGGCACCGGACACCGCTGCCGATGCCTCCGGTGCGCTGGGTCTGGTGAGCGACGGACACAGCCATGCTCTTTAGCCCGGGCCCGACGCGTCAACTTCTTCGGAGAATAGGTCGAAGGTCCTCGAGCCCTTCGACGTGCGGATCACAGCTCCGCAGCCTCATCCGCCTCTTGCGCACCATGGCCTTACCTGTCTACCGGACAGGCTCGGGACAGTCAGTCGGCGTACCGACCCGGTCGCCAGGTGGCCGGCTGACCATTCGCCAGCAGACGCCGGCTCGGCTCTGACGGGCGTTGGCGTAGTGATCCCCGTGGTCGTCCGCCTTGACGGAGTTCCTGTTCCGGTTATGAGCACCGCGGGATGCTCGCCATGAAGGAGCAGTACGCACGACTCCGCAACGGTCGTCCATGGCGGTCTAAGGTCATTCAGGACATCGCGACGCTGCAGCAGATGCTCGCAGATGAGCGAAATGCCCTTCCTTCAGCGTCCCACGCCCGGCGGTATGGACACCCTACCTCGTAGATGATCCCGGCTCGTTCGGATGCGGTAGGAGAGGTGTGACCTGTACCGTCATCCACACGTGCAGCGGCAATGTGGAAAGGATCCCTTGCAGTTGCGACTCATCGTCCGCACGCCACAAGCCAAGGGTGCGCCACTCTCCTGCTTGCACGGATTGATGCCAGAGACGAAGCAGATGCCCTTGTACCGCGAGCTATCCAGCACGAATGGCCTCTCGCTCCTTTGTACCTGCCACTTCGGACTCCGAGGCACCGTCCGGAACCTGGGTCAACATGTCAGCAAGAAACTCCACCGCCACCATCCTTTATCTGGGTCACCGAGTTTGGGCTACGCCGGCAATTGACTCCCGGTCTGCTCTGCCACCGTGTAGGAGGCGTACCAAGCGGGCCAAGTCTCGTCCTGGTTCGACCGGTACAGAAGATGCGATTTCCCCGTGGGCTTCTGGTGCTCGACATGGGCGGCTTCGGCACGCCACATAGCGTTCTCCAGGTCTTCTGCGGACGCGAATAGATGGACGCATTGTCCTTGCAGATCGAGCAATCCGTCACCCGGCAGGTATCCCCGGAAATTCGCTGCCTCAGGGGTGGCCCCGAAAATCGAGACCATCGGGAGCCGTTCGAGCCTGGTGTAGCCCAAGGGAAAATGGAATCCGGCGGTCGTGGGGAGCGGAATGACTGCACCCGCCGCCCTGTCGCTGCTGAGATGCATTCAACTCCGAGCCGCCGCCCGACGGCTGGCGGGGCGGCCTTTGCACGAGTGGGAGGGATCTCAACAACATCTTCAACCATTGGCCCAGCATGCCTCCCCCGGGTGCCATCATGGAAGGGGTGCGGAATCGCGCGCCCCTTCGAGCAGTACTCGCACTGGCCGCAATCTCTCTTGCATGTCCCGCCTGTGCCAGCTCCGCTACCACGGCACCAAAGGCGAAGGGGTCGCTCGGCGGCTCGGCTGCGACCGCAGCCACTGCCCCGCCCACAACCAACTCCCCCACGCCGACCACTCTGCCTTCTCTACCCCTGACAGTCAGCTCGACCAACCTGACCGTAGGTGCACCGATCACCGTGAAGGGGGGTCATTGCGCTTCGGGCCACATCGCGAACGTCTCGTTGGTCCAGGACCCGAACGGTGGGCCGCAGGTCACCTACAACTATGGCGAGGCCCTGGGGCGAACGCCCGGCCCCGCGAATGGCTCTTGGGTGATCGAGACGACCCTCCCCGCCATGATCATCGGTGAGGCGAAGCTCGGCGGCGATTGCCTGGACCCGAGCACCGGCACACCTGATTTCAACTACGCACCAATCGCGGTCAACGTGGAAACGCCACACCACCTTCAGGTGGAGCCAACCACCGTCCGGCCTGGCGCAACGCTGACCGTATCCTCGCTGGGCGGGGGCTGCGACCCGCTCTCGAATCCCGATGTCTACCTCTGGTCACCTGCGGAGCACAATCCACTGACGGGGATCGGCGAAGTCCTCGGTCCGACGGGTGGCGCTGCGCAGTGGCAGGTCAAACTAACGGTGCCAGCGACGACCACTCCCGGTGCCTACGACGTGGTTGCCCGCTGTTCCTACTCCCGCAGCTACAGGATCACCTATCAACCCGGACCCATCACGGTGCTGGCCAGCTGACGACTGCCATTCCCGTTCAAAAGGGACGATGAAGACCACTTGCTGGAGTCCCTCATCGAAATGACCCCGGGAGTGACCGGCGGTTGACACCTCGTCTGCATGGCGTCTGTCGACTCGGTGGTCGGTTGAACGTGCTCTGGTCACTCCTTCGTTGACGGAACGGCGATCATTTCCCGGAAAAAGGTTCTCCCACGAGACGGACTGCCAACCAGTGCGGTCCGCCTCGCCTTGGCGACGGCAACGGCATCGTCGACCCATTGATCTCGGCATCCTCGCCGGGTCCGACATCGTCGCCTGGCAGGGCTCCGAACTCGGCCCCGAAGATCGTGTCCTTCCACAATTGGTGCTTTTCCTTGAGGCCCTCCACCAGGCGACCCATGTGCGAATTGGAAGAGAGCGTTCAGCGATGGTGATCGCCCAGTCAGCGCAATGCCAGGCACGTCGAAAGTCCCGTGGTGGGTTGTCTTCGCCACTGCATGGTCGTAGTTCGCGAGCCGTTGTTTGTCCCGAGCCGGTAGATGCGGCTCATCTCCCGCACGAAGTACGAAATGATCGGGAAGGTTCACTCACACGCGGATCTGCCATTTCCAAGAAATCACCGGTGGCGCTCCTCCGCGAGAACGACACCCAAAGGAAAGAGCCGTCACGCTTGGTGACCGCATGCGGGCGGCCGTCTTCTCCGGCTCGACGGGGGCTTTCCGGCTGAACCGCCCGGTGGTGGGCATGGCCGTCGATCGGGCGACCGGAGGATATTGGCTGGTCGCCTCGGACGGCGGGATCTTCGCCTTCGGGGCCCCGTTCCTCGGTTCGACCGGCGCCATCCGGCTCAACCAGCCGGTGGTCGGCATGATGGCCGCGCCGGACGGCAGTGGCTACCGGCTTGTCGCCTCGGACGGCGGCGTCTTCTGCTTCGGCGAGCCCTTCTACGGCTCCACCGGAGCCATTCGCCTCAATCGGCCGATGGTCGCCGGTCTCGAAGACGACGCCGGCGGCGGCTACTGGCTCACCGCCTCGGATGGCGGCGTCTTCTCGTTCAATGCTCCCTTCTTCGGGTCCGCCGCATAGGACCCAGGGGTGCCGACGGCACCCATCGTCCCCTGACGACACCTGTCCTGGACAGCCAGAGATCTATCCCGCTACGATGCATAGTACTGCCGGGGACCGTCGAGCAGAGGGTTCCGCCGCCCTCCGCTCCGGGCCCGGCACCTAGGTGAGGGAGATCATGGCTCGCCGCAGTTCGCTCCGTTCGCAGCTGTACCGAGCCGCCCGGGACCTCGGGAACGTCCAGGCCGCGGCGAAGGGGCCGGGCGCCTACGCCAAGCGGGTCGCCCGGCGGAAGGTCTACGCCAACACCAACACGCTCACCCGGTCGTTGCTGCGCGGGTTCGGCCTCTGACGCTCGTTCCGGCTCTCCCACCGGGCGGCTCTCCGGTGGCCGTCCGGAGATCCGGCCGGACCATTACCGTCGACATCGTGGAGACAGCCGTCCCGACGAGCGACCACTACGCCGAAGCCTTCAGCACGCTGCCCGGGCGGTGCTTCCGCCTGGTCCACACCGGCACCGGGCACGCCCAACACTGTCCGGAGGCGGTCACCCGGAGCGGTGAATTCACCGACAACGTAGGGGGGTGTTGGACGGTGGATGCATGTGCCGGCCATGCCGGGGAGCTGCAGACCCCCCGGCAGCTGAGCGGCCGGACCGTCCGGGAATAGCCGGCGTCGGTCGGACAAGCCAGGTTTCGGTGGACAAGGGGCTTCCATGACCGGGCCCGCACCGGTCATCTGGGCCGTGGTGATCCGGGTCGAGCTCGACGTCGACACCAGCCCGGAGCACCGCCGGGCGGTGCTCGAGGAGTACGTCGTTCCCGAGTACCTCGAGCTGCCCGGCTTCCTGCTGGCGTCCTGGTTGAACGACGGCGTCGGAAACGGCCTCTGCATCGTCGAGTTCGACTCCGAGGCGCACGCCAGGGCGGCGGTCGGCCCGCTGACGGCTGTGGGCGGTCCCGCGATCGTCGAATGCGGCGTGTACGCCGTCGAGTGGGAGGCGTCCGGGTGACTCCCCACCGATGTCGTCGCCCGACCGTGGGAGAGCGCAACGAGCGGCAACCGCCAATGGCACCGAGCGAACCTTTCGTCCACTAGATTGTCCCTTAGAACGATGGACGAAGATCCGCGAGCCCCTTCTCCCTCATCCGCCCCTGGCGACTTCGGATCCCGGGTCACAACCCTGGCCGCACTGGCCGAGCCCGTCCGCCGCCGGCTCTACCAGTTCGTCGCCGGCCGGTCCGAGGGCGTGACGCGCGACCAGGCAGCCGAAGGCATCGGGGTCGCCCGGCACGTGGCCAAGTTCCACCTCGACCGTCTGGTCGACGACGGCCTCTGCGACTTCGAGTACCGCCGGCCTCCTGGCCGACGCGGACCGGGCGCGGGTCGCCCGGCCAAGGTCTACCGGCGGGCAACGGGTGAGGTGGCGGTGAGCGTCCCCGAACGCCACTACGACCTGGCCGGCCGGCTCTTCGCCGAGGCCATCACCCGATCCGAGGCCGAGCACCGGCCGGTGCAGGAATGCCTCCGCCGGGCGGCCCGGACCACCGGCCGCTCGGTCGGGCGGAGCATCGTGGCGCGGACGGGAGCGACGACCGACCCGGCGGCGCTCCGGCACGGGATCGCCGCCGAGCTCGACGGGTGGGGCTACGAGCCCCGGGAGGAGGCGGGCAGCATCGTCTTGCGCAATTGCCCGTTCCATTCGCTGTCGGCTCTCTACACCGACCTGGTCTGCGGGATGAACCTCGACCTGATGGAAGGCTTGCTGGAACCGATCGAGGGCTCGGGCTTGCTCGCCCGTCTCGAGCCGGTCGACGGGCAGTGCTGCGTGCGCCTCGAGGCGCAGTGACCCAGGATCAGGGCTATCCTCCGAGCCGGTGGCGGAACAGATTTCGGTGAGCCAGGAGATCGCAGCACCGGCCGGCCGGGTCTGGACCATGGTCTCCGATCTCACCCGGATGGGCGAGTGGTCCCCCGAGAACGAGGGGGCCCGATGGCTCGGTGGCGCATCCGGACCCTCGGTGGGTGCGCAGTTCCGGGGTGTCAACCGCAACGGCAAGAAGCGATGGAACACGACGGGCCGGGTCGTCGACGTCGAGCCCGGCCGGCGTTTCGCCTTCCGCATCTCGGCGGTGGGGCTGCCCGTTGCGGAGTGGGGCTACGAGTTCGAGGACACGGCGGGGGGATGCCGGGTGACCGAGACCTGGACCGATCGACGCGGACACATCGTCAAGTCGCTGGCCAAGCCGGTGAGCGGGGTCGCCGACCGTGCCGGGCACAACCGGCGGACGATGGAAGTGACGCTCCGGCGCCTGAAGGAGGCGGCAGAAGGGAGGCCCCCGCCGTGACGACCCCCAGAGCGGAGACCAGCAGGGACGCCGGCCGGAACGGCGACGCAGGGAAGCGGGACCCCGCCCGGAGCAGGGACGCGGACCAGCTGTGGCTCGAGTCGTACCAGGGGGAGGTGCTCGGTGAGGCGCTGTTCGCGCGGCTGGCCGAGCGTGAAGAGGATCCCGAGCACCGCCACCAGCTCGACGTGCTGGCACTGCTGGAACGCAAGACGAAGGAGCTGGCCGAGCCGGTGCTCGCCCGGCGGGGCCTCGACGCCGGGGATTCCTCGGCCAGCCTGAGCACGGCCGACCAGTTGGCGGACGGCCTGCGCGGCACCTCGTGGGAGGATTTCCTCGGCTCGTTCGAGCCGGTGATCTCCCAGTTCCTGGCCAAGTACCGCCAGTTGGCCGACTGGGCGAGCGACGACGACGAGCGCAGCGTCGCCGAGGCCTACGTGGCCCACGAGCAGGCGCTGGCCGCCTTCGTCCGCCGTTCGCTCGGCGAGGAGCCCGGTGAGCCCCTGGCCGAGATCCTCCGCCTGCCCCACGTCGCGGCGGGACGAGCCGCCTGAGCTCCTCCGGTCGGGGGTGGGCCGACCCTCGACCGCGCCGCCGTCCTCCGGACCGCAGCGGGACGGCCGCTCCCGCCTAGGGTTGGGCCCATGTGCCGAAACATCACGACGCTCCGGGGCCTCGTGCCCGATCCGACGTCCGAGGAGATCGAAGCCGCCGCCCGGCAGTACGTCCGCAAGGTCAGCGGCGTCCAGGCGACCTCACCGGCCACCGAGGCCGTCTTCGAGTCGGCCGTGCGGCAGGTCGCCGAGGCGACGGAGCAGCTGCTGTCCGACCTGCCGCCACGCCGTCAGCCCCCGGCCACTCTCCCACCCCTCCGCCGGCTCGCGGCGACCCGGGGCTGACAACCGGGCCGGCCGCCCGGGATCCTCGTGAGCCGGTCCGGTGCACCGGCCGTCCCCACCCGGCGGCCGGACCCGACCTCCGCGGGCACCGGCGCCGGCCGGAGCGGTCCCCGGGCCGCGGCGTCGCGCCGCTCCTCCCGGCGGGGACGGGTGTGGCAGACCGGGCTCGTGCTGGCGCTCTACCTGGCGGTGGCGGTATGGGTGACCTGGCACACCTGGTCCGCCGGGATCTCGTCCCACATGCAGCCGGGCGCGGACCAGTTCACCACGGTGTGGTTCCTCCGGTGGATCCCCTTCGCCGTGCTCCACGGGCACAACCCGCTGTACTCCGACTTCGGGAACTACCCGTTCGGGGTCAACCTGTTGAACAACACCAGCGTGCCGCTGCTCGGGCTGGTGGCGACACCGGTGACCCTGCTCGCCGGCCCGGTCGCCTCGTTCAACACGCTCTCGACCCTGGCGTTGGCCGGGTCTGCCGCCTCGGGTTACTGCTTCGCCCGCCGGTGGACAGAATGGCGCCCGGCCGCTTTCGTCGGCGGCCTGGTCTATGGCTTCTCGCCCTACGAGATCGCCCAGAGCAACGGCGGCCACCTCAACCTCACCTTCGCCCTGCTCCCCCCACTCATCCTGCTGGCCGCCCACGAGACGGTCCTCGGCCGGCCGGGTTCCGACCGCCGGATCGGGATCGGGCTCGGGCTGCTGGTGGTGGCCCAGTTCTTCGTCTCGATCGAGGTACTGGCGTCGACCGTGGTCGTCGGGGCATGTTGCGCCCTCGCCGCGGCCGTCGTCGGAGCCCGCTCGCTGGGCTCGCGCCTGAGCCCCGCCCTGGTGGGTTGGGGTTGGGCTATCGGCGTCGCCGGCGTGCTGCTCGCCTGGCCGGTGTGGTTCGCCCTGCGCGGTCCGGCCCACATCAACGGTCCCATCCAGCTGGTGCCCCAGGCCTACCGCGCCGACCTGCTCGGCCCGGTGGTGCCCGGCGTCTACACCTGGCTGGCGCCCTCCGGGCTGGTCCGGGTGGCGAGAGGCTTCGCCACCAACGTCTCGGAGAACGGCAGCTACCTCGGGGTCACCCTGCTCGCCACACTCGTTGTGGGCACCGTCCTCTTGTGGCGGCGCAGCCCGCCCGTCCGGGTGGCCGCCATCGGCGGTGCGGCGGCCTTCGTGATCTCGCTCGGCGGCGGACTGGTCGTCCACCGTCCCCCGCGGGCGGTGCTCTCCGGGCCCCCGCTCCCCGAGCGCCTCTTCACCAAGCTGCCGCTGCTGTCCAACACCGTGCCGGTGCGCTACTCGCTCTACGTCGCCCTGTTCGCCGGCCTGCTCCTGGCGCTGGTCCTCGACCACTTCCATGCCAGTCTCCGGAGCCGGGGTGCGGGCCGGCGGCCAGGAGCGAGGACAGTGCCAGGAGCGAGGACACTGTCAGGAGCGAGGACAGTTCCAGGGGGGCGGACGGTGCCATGGGCCGCTGCCGACGCTGCTCGCCGTGTTCTGCCTCGTCCCCCTGGTCCCCGACGGGCCCGTCACCGGGGTGACCGCCGTCTCGACGCCGTCCTACTTCACCTCGCCGAATTCCACGGCGCGCCCGGCCGGTCAGGTGGTCGTCCTCTACCCTTATCCCTCGGTCGCCACCCCCGAGGGCCAGTTGTGGCAGGCGGCCTCCGGCCTCCGCTTTCGCACCCCGGGCGGCTACTTCCTCGTCCCCGACGGACCGGGCGGCCGTATCGGGTTCTCACCGGCGGTCGGCTACGGGGCCGATACCCTGACCGCCCGGACGTTCGTCGCCCTGCACGATGGCCATCCGCCGCCCGAGACCGCCCCGCTGCGCGCCGCATTGGCGGCCCAGCTCGCCGCCTGGCGCGTCTCGAACGTGGTGGCGGTGTCCGGGCCGGTCCCCCAGCCGGCGGTCGTGCAGTTCATCACCTGGCTCGTCCAGCGGCCCCCGACCCGGACGGGCGACGTCGACGTGTGGGACCTCACCGCCACGCTCCGCGCGAACAGGAAGGATTCGTAGGGCCGCGACGGCCATTTCCCGCCGATCCGCCCTAGCGTCCCATCCGGCAGGGGAGAAGGGGCATGGCAGGGGAAACGACCCGGCCCGGCGCAGGCGCCGGTGGCCGGGATGGTCCGCCGGACCGGCGCGTCGAGCGCGGCCGGCGCACCCGCACACAGATCATCGAAGCGACCATCGACCTGATCGAGGCCGGCAATCCGCGCCCGACCTCGCGCCAGGTCGCCGGCCAGGCCGGTGTGTCGGTGCGCCTCGTCTTCCATCACTTCCGGCGCCTCGCGGTGCTGATGAGACTCGCCGCCGAGGTGCAGACGGCACGGCACCGGGATTGCATCACGATGATCCCGCCGGGCGGTCCCCTGCCGGCGCGCGTCGGAGCGATCTGCCGCCAACGGCGGACGCTCTTCGAGGCGACCGGTCCGGTGATCCGGGCGGCCCAGCGCAGCGAGCCGATGTCGCCGCGGCTCGAAGACTTGCTGGCCGGCCAGCGGGCACTGCTGCGCCGCCAGCTCGCCACGACCCTCCGACCCGAGATCGACGCCTACGACGGCGGAGCCGAGCGCCTGCTCGACGTGCTGGAGCACACCACGGGTTGGCAGTTCTGGTCCTCGCTGCGCCTGGAGGCCGGGCTGTCGGCCCCTGCTGCCGAGCAGGCCATGGCGGCCACCGTCATCGAGCTCCTGCCTCGTCCCCGACGGCCGGCGGGTCGTCGAAAGCCGTGAGCCGCCGACGGTCAGGTGGGTGACCAGGGCGTCTCGTTGAACCGGCTGAGCACCGGCCCGCCACTGCCCCAGGTCACCGTGGTCAACGAGGCGGTGGCCAGGTAGAGGCGCCAGGTTCCCCCGTCGTCGAGACCGAGTGCCCAGCACGTGGCCACCTTGATCGGCGAGACGTGGCTCACCACCACGACGGCCCCGGGCCCTCGGGCCCCTTCGCCGTCGGTGGCGAACAGCTCCTCGCAGGCGGCCCGGACCCGGACGCCCGCCTGGCGGAGGGACTCGCCGCCGGGAGGCCGGTAGTCGGGATCGGAGCGCCATCGCGTCCACACCTCGTCGGGCACCGAGCCGAGCAGCCGGCCGTCGAACTCGCCGTAGTCGACCTCGACCCAGCGCTCGTCGATCTCCACCGGCAGGCCGGTGCCGAGGGACATCGGCCGTGGCGCGGGCCCGGGCGAGCGGGCTCGACACCACCCGGATGGCCCCGGCGACCGACGGGCCGAGCGAGCGGGCCTGGTCGAGTCCCCGCTCGGTGAGGGGCGCGTCGATCCGCCCGAGGAGCCGTCCTTCGGCGTTGCCCGGTCGACTCACCGTGGCGGACCAGGATCAGCATCGGGCCGGTGCCGGCATCGGTGTCTGTATCGGTATCGGCAACAGGATCGGTGTCGGCATCGGGACGGTGCGGGTCGGGTCCCGGGCGCGGACGGAGAGGATCAGTGGACCAGGATGCGATCGCACTGCGGGCAGGTGGCGATCTCCTCGGTCGGCAGGTTGCGGATGCGCTCGACGTCCACCGAGGGCAGGGCCAGGTGGCACCCGTCGCAGCGATCACCGACGAGGCGGGCCGCACCCACCCCGCCGAGACGGGCGCGGAGCAGCTCGTAGCGCTCGGCCAGCTCGCCGGGGAGACGGGCCGCGGTCTCGGCCCGGACGGCCTCCTCCTCGGCGATGGCCGAGCGGATCTCACGTCTCCGCCCCGGCGACGGCCAGGCGCAGTCGCTCGGCGTCCGCTCCGAGGGCGGCGGCGGCGGCCCGGTGCCGGGCGAGCACGGTGTCCAGCGGCTCCTCTTCCTCGAGAAGGGCGAGCTCCTCCTCCTCGAACCCCGACTGGCGCTCGGCGAGCTGGTGGACCTCGTGGTCCATGGCCTGGAGGTCGCGGGCGCTCGGCACCTCGCCGGCCTCGCATGCGCTGTTCGATGTGGTGACGGCGCCCGGCCGCCGCGGCGATGCGCTCCTCGAGCCGGCGCTGACGGGCGGCGAGGTCGTCGACCCGGGTCTGGACCTCCGCCAGCTCCGTGGCGAGCACCGCCCGGCGTTGCTCGACGCTCGGCCAGTTCGGCCCGCTCGGGCAGGGTGGCGGCGCGGTGGCGCAGCTGGTCGAGCCGGGTGTCGTGATCCTGCACCCGGATCAGGGTCTCGAACGGCTCAGCCATGGCGCCTCCCTTCCCCGCCGGTCCCGGCCGGGGTGGCCGGGCCGGTCGGGCCGCCCGGTCCGGCGGTCAGCCTACGGGCCGCCGCCAGCGCGCCGGCCAGTGCCTCGTCGGCGATGCGCTCGGCCGCCGGCCCACCCGAACCAGGCCACGTCCCGGCTCTCGCCCGGAGCCGGCACGGGCCGGGCGTCGGCGGCGCCACAGGAGGTAGCGGAGATCGAGATGGACGTGGCCCCCGGCGCCGTCGTGGACGTCGACGTGGACGAGCCGGGCACCTCCGGCCGGATGCGACACCAGAAGCCCGGTCTCCTCCCGGCACTCCCGCAGGACCGCCTCCTCGGGGGTCTCGCCGGCGTCGAGGTGACCACCCGGCTGCAGCCAGCGGTGCAGCCGGCGGTGCCGGTGGAGGACGACACCTCGGGGACCGACGACGATGCCGGATGCGGTGACATGGGTGCGGTCGGCATGGCGGTCGAAGGGCCGCTCGAGACGCTCCAGCTCGGCCAGCGTCGTGGCGACGGCGCGCGCCTCACGGTCGTCGCCGGCACGGTGGGCTACCCAGCCGGCGGCGGAGCGCGGCGAGCACGGCCGGCCGGGTCGGGACCGGTCGTGAAGCCGGAAGGCTCAGGCGGACTTGCGGCGCTGGCGGTGGATCCGGCGACGCTCACGCTCGGTGGTGCCGCCCCAGATCCCTTCCCGCTCCCGGTTGGCCAGGGCGTGCTCGAGGCAGGCCTCCCGGACCGCGCACCGGTCGCAGATGGCCTTTGCCTCATCGGCCTCCTCGTCGGAGACCGGGTAGAACACATCCGGATCGATGCCCCGGCAGGCTGCGTGCTTGCGCCAGGTGGCACTCATGGGAACGTCACTTCCTAGGATACTGTCAGGATCACTGCTCGAACCGCCCGGTCTTCGCTCCGCTGACCTGGGGAGACGCGGCCGGCCGGGGGACACCGGGCGGAACAGACAGTATGGCTCAGGGCGGGGCGGCGATGTCCACAGGGTGCCCCCCTTCCCGGTGACGCCGGAGCGTCGCCCGGAGGCGGGTCGGTCGGTAGGATCGCCGGCGCCCGGCCGCAGGGGCACCGCCGCCGGCGGGACCGGCAGCCGAGAGGAGACCCGATGGACGCTGCGCCCCTCGAGGGAACGACCGTCGTGGTCACCGGGGTGACCGGCCAGGTGGCCGAGCCTGTGGCCGTCGCCCTGGCCGCCCGACAACGAGGTGGTCGGGGCCGCCCGGTTCCGCGACGACGCGGCCCGAGAGCGCCTCGAGGCGGCCGGGGTCCGCTGTGTGCCCATCGACCTCGCAGCCGGCGACGTCGGGGCCCTTCCGGCCGACGCCGACTACGTGCTCAACTTCGCCGTGTCCAAGACCAACGACTGGAACGTCGACCTGCAGGCCAACTGCGGCGGGCTGGCCTCCCTGATGGAGCACCACCGCCGAGCCACGCGCCTTCCTCCACTGCTCGACCACCGGGGTCTACAAGCCGATGGGCCACCACGTCTTCGCCGAGGACGACGAGCTCGGCGACAACCACGGCGTGTGGCCCTTCCTCCGCACCTACAGCATCTGCAAGATCGCCGCCGAGGCCACCGCCCGGTGGGCGTCCGTCCGGTACGGCCTCCCGACCACCGTGGCCCGGCTGTCGGTGCCCTACGGCGACCGGGGCGGCTGGCCGGCCATCCACCTCGAGATGATGCTCAACGGCAGCGACATCCCGGTCCACCGTGACGCCCCGAGCGTCTACCACCCCATCCACCAGGACGACATCGTCGCCATGGTGCCGGCCTGCTCGGCGCGGCCTCGACACCGGCCACCACCGTCAACTGGGGCGGCGACGAAGCCGTCAGCATCGAGGAGTGGTGCGGGTACCTCTCCGAGCTGACCGGCGTGCCGGTCCGGTTCGCCCCGACGGCCGACACCATCGACAGCGTCCAGATCGACCTCGACCCGGATGCACGCCTGGTCGGCGCGCACCACGGTCGCCTGGCGCGACGGGATGCGGCGGATGGTGGCCGCCCGCCACCCCGAGCTGCTCGAGGCGGCCGGCCCGGGCGTGCCGGTCTAAGCGGTCGGGCAGGGACCAGGCGCTGCCTCCGACCGACCAGGCCCGTTCGGTCGGAGCGGGGGGGACCCGGAGCGTGTCGCCGGTGTCGAACACTGCGGTCATCTCGCCTTCGGGCGAGGTCCACAGCCAGCGCACCGCGCGACGGGTAGAGCGCGACCAGCGGCCCGAGGGCGTCATGGCGGTGCGGGTCGAGGAAGTGCACCGTCCCCGTGAGCTCCAGCACGAAAGGGCTGGCGATCACCACCTCGGTCCGGCCGAACTGCAGCCTCGACTGCTCGTCGATCCGGATGAACGAGAGACCCGGCTCCTCGAGCACGAACTCGCGCCCCCCGTCGGGGAGCTCCCGGATCCGGCACCCGTCGACCATCGCGCCATGTTCGCACCTCACCCCCGGGCCCGCACACCCGCGGCCCGGCGGGGACCTCGCCCGGCCGGCCCTCCCCTAGGAGCCGGTCGCCGGCCACAGCAGCGCCGCCAGGCGGCCGGTCAGGCCGTCCAGCTCGAGGGCGGCCTGGCGGTAGCCGGCCGGGGGGCCGCCGTAGGGGTCGGCGATGTCCCCCGCCCTCGAGCGGGCGGCGAGCGCCGGGCGGGTCCGGTCCCCGTGGGCGGCCTCGATCCACGGTCCGATCGGGTCACCCGGACGACGGGGGCCGATGCGGGTGCCGCGCTCGACGAGCTCGGTGAGGGTGAAGGCCCGGCCGAAGCACGACGGATCGAGGACCACCGCCTCTTGGACGTGCCGCCGGGCCATCCCGACCACCAGGTCGGCGCCGCACGAGGGCGTCGACGGTGAGGGCGCGGGCCCGGTGGGCGCGGAGGTCGATGCCCCGGGCCTCCATGGCCTCGATCACCTCGCCGGGCACCGCCTCGGGCATGGCCGGGCGGCCGGCATCGGTCCCGGCCGAGGACACCTCGGGAGCGGCCCCCTGCCGCCGGGCATGGTCGGCGAACAGAGCGGCGGCCATCGGCGACCGGCAGACATTGGCGGTGCAGACGAACAGGACCTGAACTCCGTGATGGTAGCGGCGCTCCCGGCGCCGGCTCCGGACCGGGACTCCGGTCACCGAACCTGCCGCGCCCGGCGCGTACGCTCGGGACCACCGACCGCGGACCACCCGGACCGACCGTCGCTCCGGTCCGCCCGGCCCACCGGTCCACCCGAAGAGACAGGAGGCTGCGTGCCGTCGAACGTCGACACCGTCAAGACGGTCACCGAGGCCCTCGGCCGCGGCGACCTGATGGTCGTGATGGGGCTGGTGGCCAAAGACGTCCGCTGGGCGGTCAATGCCGCCGACCGTGACGCCGCCCCGTGGTTCGGGGTCTACGAGGGCCGGCGGTCCCTGCCCGACTTCTTCGCCGAGCTCGCCAAGCTGGACTTCACCGACTTCACCCTCAAGGCCATGCTGAGCGACGGCGACCTGGTGATCACCTGGCTGCACGTGGCCTTCACCGGCCCCAAGGGACGCGGCGTGGACATGGAGGAGGTGCAGATCTGGCAGCTGGCCGACGGGAAGGTCCAGCGGGTCGACACCCTCCTCGACACGGCTGCGGTGGCTGCCGCCTTCGCGTGAGCGGGCCCGACGACGTCGCCCTGGTCCACGACTACCTGACCCAGCGCGGCGGGGCCGAACGGGTCGTCCTCACCATGGCGGACGCCTTCCCCGGAGCGCCCGTCCACACCTCGCTGTTACGACCCGGACGGCACCTTCCCCGGCTTCGGCGGCGCTCGACGTGCGGCCGCTCCCCCTCGACCGGGTCGGGGTCCTGCGGGACCATCACCGGCTGGCCCTCCCCGTCCTGGCCCCGGCGTTCTCCCGCCTGCACGTGGACGCCGCGGTGACCGTGTGCTCGTCGAGCGGGTGGGCCCACGGGGCGAAGGTCGGTGGCCGGAAGGTCGTCTACTGCCACACCCCGGCCCGGTGGCTCTACCAGCGCGACCGCTACCTCGCCGGGGCGTCCGCCGGTCTCGCAAGCTGGCCCTGTCGGTCCTGGCTCCCGCCCTCGGGCGCTGGGACCGGCGGGCGGCGGCCACCGCCCACCGCTACCTGGTCGTCTCCCGGGCGGTGCGCGACCGGGTGCGGCGACCTCTACGGGATCGACGCCGAGCTGCTCCCCCCGCCGGTCGACCTCGACACCGACGGTCCGACCGAGCCGGTCGACGGCATCGAGCCCGGGCTTCTACCTGTGCGTCTCGAGGCTGCTCCCCTACAAGAACGTCGAGGCGGTGGTGGCCGCCTTCGGGCGGCTCCCCGACCGGCGCCTGGTGGTGGTGGGGTCCGGGCCGCTGTCGGGCGCCAGTCGCGGCGGCGGCGCCCGCCCAACGTGGTGGTGGCCGGGCGGGTGAGCGACGCCGCCCTGCGGTGGCTCTACCGGTCGTCGGCGGGGCTGGTGGCCGCCTCCTACGAGGACTTCGGGCTCACGCCCGTCGAGGCGGCCGCCTTCGGGCGCCCGACCGCCGCCCTGCGCTTCGGGGGGTTCCTCGACACCACCGTGGAGGGAGAGACCGGGGTGTTCTTCGACCGGCCCGGGGCCGGCGCCATCGCCGGCGGGGTCGAGCGGCTGGCCGCCACCGACTGGGACCCCGACCGGCTCCGAGACCACGCTCGGCGGTACTCCGCCGAGCGCTTCACGGCCCGGCTCCGCGAGGTGGTGGACGAGGAGCGCCGGGCGTCGTGACCGACGGCCGCCGCGTCTGCCGGGGCGCCGTTCAGGAGGCGCCGCGTCCCCCGAAGACGGTCGTCGGCGTCTGCCAGAGGATCTGCATGTCCCACCAGAACGACCACGAGGCCACGTAGAGGTAGTCGAGCCGGCACAGCTCGAGGTGGGAGAGCTCGTTGCGCCCCGAGACCTGCCAGAGGCCGGTCATCCCCGGCCGGGCCTCGAACCGCTTGCGGGCCCATCCCTCGATCTCCATCGCCTCGGACACCACGAAGGGCCGGGGGCCGACCAGCGACATGTCGCCCTTCCACACGTTGATCAGCTGGGGGACCTCGTCGAGGCTGGTCCGGCGCAGGAACCGGCCCACCCGGGTGACCCGGGGGTCGTCCTGCACCTTGAAGAGCGGGCCGTCCATCTCGTTGAGGTGCTCCAGCTCGTGCCGGCGCGACTCGGCGTCGTGGTACATGGTGCGGAACTTCATCACGGCGAAGGGCTGCTCGTTGCGGCCCGTCCGGATCTGGCGGAAGAAGACCGGCCCGGGGGTGGTGGCCTTGATCAGGACGGCGACGACGGCGAGCACCGGCGCGGCCGCCATCAGGACCAGGGACGACACGACGACGTCGAAGGTCCGCTTGCAGAACCGCGCCCCGGCGCTGAGCGAAGCCGGGGCGATGTCGAGCATGGGCAGCCCGGACAGGTCCTCGACGTGGGAGCGGGCGGTGATGAGCTCGTAGTAGCGGGGCACGATGGACACCCCGACCTTGCCGGCCAGCCCCTTCAGCATCTCGATGGTCCGCTCGGGGTGGGTGCGGGAGAAGCAGACCACGACCCGGGCCACCTGGAGCTGCCGGCAGAGGGACGGGCAGGTCGTCGAGCTCGCCGAGGACGTCGCTCCGCCCGAGCGGGTCGTCGTCGACGAACCCGACGAAGTGGACGCTCGAGTGGGCGCGGAGGTGGCTGGCCACGGTCTGGGCGAGCTTGCCCGTCCCCACCACGATGACCGGCACGGTGCCGACCGACCGGCGGCCGACGACGCCGAAGGCGATGGCCCGGGCCAGGGGGACGGTGACCGCCGCCATCACGCACATCGAGGCGATCCGGACGGCGGTCACCGAGTGGTCGGTCAAGCCGGTTCTCGGCCACGTAGGCCACCAGCGCGTAGAGGAACCCGCTGATCACGATGGCGTGCACGATGTTGCGGAGATCGGAGAACACGCTGGTCGAGATGCGCCGGGTCACCCCCCGGTACAGGCCGTAGAAGGCGAACACCGCCGACGAACACCGGGATCATGGCCACGTCGAAGCGGTAGACCTCGGCCGAACCGATCGGGTCACCGGTGACCGCCGCCAGCGCCAGCGGTCCGAGGAGGGCGGCGAAGGCCAGACCGAAGGTGTCGGCGAGCAGCAGCCGCCGGAGGGCGTGGCGCCGGACCCTCGCCGCCGCGCCCACCTGCTCGTCGAGGCCGACGAGGGGGGCGCCCGGGCCGGGCAGCTCGGTCAGCCGGTCGGGCAGGACCCGGACGACGTCGGTCACGGTCGGCGTCCCCGCCTCACGCCGAGATGCGGGCCGCCTCGACCGAGTTGAGGGCCCGCAGGTGGCCCCGCGGGAGGCGCTCCGCCTCCGAGGCCGCGCCCTCTCGTTCGGGGTGGAGGAGCACCTCCCGGGTCCCGCCGGGCTCGAGATGGAACCACGAGTCCGCCGCCCGGAACCCCGCCACTTCGACCGAGACGAACTGGGCGAAGCGCCGGGTCGAGACGGACAGGGACCATACCCGGTCATCGGCGGGTTGCAGCCGGCCCTGAAGCCCGATTTCGGGCACCGACCGGGCGGGCCGGCCCGCCGGGAAGGTAGGTCGCCCGGGAGAGGGTGGCGCCCGCCTCGTCGACCAGCTCGGCCACCACCAGCTCGTACCGGCGCGGCCCGAACCGGTAGGCGTAGGTGATGTCGCGGAACCCGTCGAGGAGGGCCGAGGAGGACAGGGTGACCCCGCCGCGGGGCGGCACCTCGACCGGGGTGTCGGCCGTCTCGAGGCAGTGGTCGCCGCTGTGGAGGGCCAGGGTCAGCCGACCGGCCACCGGCACGGCCGTGTCGTTGACCAGGTGGACGGCGAGCCCGTTGAGCCCCTCGTCGGTGAGGAGGACGGCGACCGGCCGGCAGGCGGCGGCCAGCGTGAACCAGGGGGCCTTGGGCCGCCCGAGGGCGTCGATCGGCCCCCATCCGGCACCGGGCCGGAGGTCGCGGAGCCCGACGACCAGCGCACCGGCACAGGGCGAGCCGGGCCGGCGCCACTCGGCGAGGGCCTCCCCCATCACGTGGGCGACCGCCGCCCGGCCGAGGTCGAGGGCGCGTTCGGGGTCGTCCCGGCGCACGAGGGCCGGGTCCTCGGCGAAGAGGAGCCCCACGTAGTGGTCGCGGACGTCCTCGAGGTCCCAGGACCCTCCGGTGTCGTGGTGGACCGCCTGCTTCCAGCCCGGGTCGTGGCCGGCGCGCCGCGCTCCCCCGCAGACCTCGTCGACCGTCTCGGCAGCCGGCGGGACGGCGAAGGCCAGTCCCTCGCTCACGAACCTCGGTCCCGCCGCCCGCAGGTCCGACAGCGGCCGGGTGAAGACCCCGACCCCGGTGTAGTGGCAGATCCCGGCGTCGACCTGGAACGGCAGCTCGCCGCCGGTCGGCGAGGTGCGCACGTAGGGAACGCCCGCCAGCAGCTCGGCGGCCAGGGCGGGCACCACCTTCTCGGTGAGCGCCGACCGCCACCGCTCGCGGGGCAGGCCGAACATGGCGGGCTGCTCCTCGAGCTCCTGGCCGCCGCAGACCACCGTCACCGACGGGTGGCCGGCCAGGCCCGAGAGCACCCCGGTGAGCTCGGCGGTGACCTCGGCCATGAAGTCCTCGTCCTCGGGCGGGTCGAGGAAGGCGAACATGGCGTCCTGCCAGACCATCAGGCCGAGCCGGTCGCAGGCGGACAGGAACCGGTCGTCCTCGTAGACCGAGCCGCCGGGGACGCGCACCATGTTCAGCCCGGCGTCGCGGACGAGCTCCAGGGTGGCGTCGACCTCGGCGGCGGTGGCGGCGAAGGTGACCGGGTCGACCGGGTACCAGCACCCCCCGCGGCAGAACACCGGGACCCCGTTGACCACCGGCTGGAAGCCGCCGCCGGCGTCGTCGACCTCGACGGTGCGGAAGCCCACCGCGCCGAGCTCGAGACGGTCGGGCCCCACCGTGGCGGTGACCGGGTAGAGCGGCTGGGCGCCGTGGGTGTGCGGCCACCACCGCTCGGCGCCGGGCACCGACACCGTGCCCCGGGCCACCAGATGGCCGCCGTCGGCCTCGAGCTCCACCTCGAGCGGGGATCGCACGCCTCCGACCTCGACGGCGGCCGGGGGCGCCGCCCCGGATCCGGTCGTGCAGCGGATCTCGACCGACACCGAACCTCCGGTGCCGGTGGCCGCCCGCCCGGACGGTCGGGCGTCGAGGTGCCGGTGGACGAGCTGGTGGGACCGCCAGGGTCGCAGCCGGACCGGGCGCCACGGTCCGACCGGCGCCGGGGTGACCACCCAGCCGGGCTGGCGACCGAGCAGGGTGGTCCGGAACCACCGCAGGTTCTGGTGGGAGGCGCCGGCGGACTTCCACCGCGGCCTCGGGCGGCGCTCGGCCAGCCTCGGCGCCAGGGCCGAGCAACGGATGGCGAGCTCGTTGTCGGGCGAGAGGGCACCGACCCGGACCCGCAACGGCGAGAACATCGACTCCGAGTGGGCGAGGTGCTCGCCGTTGAGCCAGACGTCGGACACGGTGGCCACGCCGGCGAGCTCGAGCAGCCAGCCGTCGACCTCTGCCCGCCCGCCTCCGCCGGATGCGCCACCGTCGGCGGGGCCCGGGAAACGGCAGCGGAACCACCAGTCCTCGGCGTCGAGCTCGGCCGAGCTCCGCTCGGTGGCCGACGAGCGCGCCGAGCGCGCCGGCCGCCGTGCCGGGAACCTCCGCGGCCAGCCAGCCGAGCGCGAGCCGGCCGAGGTCACCGGGCCCGCCCGCCTGGCCCGGTGGGGTGGCACTGCACTGCCAGGTGGCGCCGGCGAGCAGGTCGCCGTCAGCCGCCATAGCGCGCCACCAGGGCCTCCATGGCCTCGGACCAGTGCCGCTCCATGGGCTCGAGGACCGGCCGGAGATCGACCCGGCGACCCCGCGCCGCCCGGGCCAGGGCGAACTGGAGGGCCTTGGCCCCGGCGGCCAGCTCGGCGAAGGACCGGGCGGCCGCCTCGGACCCGGGACGGTCGTGACGGTCGAGCCAGTCGACGAACGAGGAGGCCAGCTCGGCGCAGGCGCCGCACTGCCGGCAGGTGCCGAACGAGTAGCGGTGGAACGTCTCGAGGCCCTGTTCGGCGAGCCAGGGAAGGTCCTCGGTGAGGCGGCGCCCGAGCCGGGCGACCGGGTTGGAGGCGGGACGGCGCTCGAGGTGGTCACGTGTCAGGGCCACGACTCGGCGCACCAGGCCCGGATCGTCCCTGCGGACCCGGTCGAGCCGGACCAGCTCCATGTAGGGCGGCAGCTCCGACGACCCGGCATGGGCCCCCAGGCGGAAGACACCGTCGAAGTCGTCGGCCTCGAGCTCGAAGTAGCCGGCGTTGTGGAAGTACCCGAGACGCCGGCCCGTCACGTCGAGCTCGCGGGGGACGATGGTGCTCTTCACGTGGCCGATCCGGTAGGAGACCTCGCGGGTGTCGGGCAGGTAGAACGAGTCGGCCTCGACGGTGCACAACTGGCCGACGGCGAGCGTCTCGGCCACGTGCTCGACGACCGGCTTCCACACGTTGAGCTCGACCACCTCGATCCCGTAGAGGGCGCGCAGGTCCTCCGGCGGGTACTTGAAGAAGGACCACTGGTAGCCCTCGAAGTCCGCGCTCAGGGTGAAGGCGGCGGCGGCCACGGGGTCGAGGCCGAGGGCGTGGAGGACCTCGATCCACACGTCCACCGAGCAATTGGTCTCGGTCCAATTGCGCTCGCCGCCATGGAGCGGATGGGGGCGGAACCCGGCGGCGTCGACCGGACGGAGGACGGAGCTGGTGGTGAGGGTGCTCATGGCGGCGGTGGGGCGGGTGTTCGGGTCAGGGCCACAGCTGGGCGCGCACCCCGGCGGGCCAGCGGTCGGCGTCGGTTCCGTGCCGGTGGAAGAGCGCCAGGGTGATGCGATCGATCCCGAATCCGAAGCACGCGGTGTGGGCGATCTCGCCGTCGGGCGTCTCGATGCCGAAGGGGCGGCCGAAGTGGTCGAGATGGCAATTGGACGACGAGATGGCGGTCTGGCGTGCCGTGGCGTAGACCGGGGTGACGATCTCGAACTTGAGCTCCTCGGTGCGCTGGTTGGCCGCCAGCATCCGTCCCGGCCGGCCGAAGAAGGGGTCGTTGGCCACCACGGCCTCGACGTCGAGCCCGAGGCCGCCGAGCACCTCGAGGCCGCGCCCGATCCAGCGGTCGCGGTGGTCCCGGGCGCCCTCGGGAGTCCCGAGGTAGACGTAGTCGTGCTGGCGGAAGGCCTGCATCCGGAAGGGGTCGGTGCTCGGCTCGTGGCGGAAGCAGTACCCGTAGACCTCGACCCGGCGGCCCCCCTCGGGCAGCACGCCGGTCATCGTGGGGTAGAGGGGATGGCACACCGCCGGGCACAGCACCATGTCGGTGGTCTCGAGCAGCGGGGCCCGGTCCTCGTGGGTGGCGGCACGCCGGACCAGCTCGGCGTGCCGGCGCTCGTCGCCGCGGAAGGTGTGGACCGAGCCCATCTGGTCGGGGAAGGACTCGAGGTACCCGTTCTTCTCGAACGTGGCCCACGGCATGACCGGGGGGAACCGGACCGAGGATGCGGCCTGGTCGGCGCCGGCCCGCAGCACCAGGCGGTCCATCCCCTCCGCCACCGCCTCGTAGGTGCCGGAGCGCCCGTAGAGCCCCTCCACCCCGGTCGGCACCAGGATGCCGTCGGCCAACAGCCCGGCACGGAACGCCGCCCACGGCGCCGCGTCGTCGGCGACACCCGTCGCCTCGGCGGTTCCGGGGGCCTCGGCGACTGCGGGCGCCTCGGCGGCACCCGTCGCCTCGGCGGTCCCGGCGCCCACCCCGGTGGCGGTCACCGGTCGCTCCCGCGGTGGACCAGCAGCATCTGGGCGTTGTTCGCCATGATCCGGTCGTTGTTGACCATGAGGCAGGCGCCCATGGAGTCGCGCAGGTGGCGCCCCATGCTGTAGGGCGTGTCCGTCCGGTAGGAGGCCAGCCCGCAGATGACCATGCACTGGCGGACGACGTCGACCACGAGCGTGGACGCCGACACCTTGAGCGAGTTCATGGCGATCCCGAACCCCACCGCGGACAGGGCCTCGGGATCGTCCTGGATCCGCTGGTAGCGGTCGACCGAGGCGCGCACCAGGTCGGAGAACTGCTGGTGCAGCGCGGTGGTGTCGGCCAGGCGGAGCGACGCCGCCGGTTTCATGCCGGGGCGCTTGCGGGCCTCGGACTGCACGAAGCGCCGGGCCCGGTCGAGGGCGGCGGTGGCGATCCCGAGCCACAACGAGCTCCACACGATGTGGGCCATGGGCAGCATGGTCCGGGACGAGATCTCGCTGTAGGGATCGTCGAGGATGAGGCCGGCGTCGCCGGCGGCCCGGAGGACGAACCCCGGGCTGCACGTGCCCCGGAACCCGATGGCGGTCCACTCCCCGACTTGCTCGAGCTGGAGCTCGGGGGGCCGGCACACCACCAGCACCTGGTCGTTCTCGGGGCTGTCCGCCGACCGGCGCGCCGTGGCGAGGACGGCGTCGGCGTAGCGCCCGTAGGAGATGACCGGCGCCTGCTTCTCGAGGCGGAAGGTCCCCCCGCCCACGTCGACGGCGCAGACGCTGCTCCCGACGTCGCCCCCGGTACCGACCTCGGTGGTGGCCGATGCCAGCAGGTACTGCCGCTCGACCAGCTCCACGAGGTAGTCGCGCAGCAGGGCCGACCTCCCGTGCCGGACCAGGCAGGCCACCTGGATGTGGTGCATCGCCACCACCATGGCGCTCGAGGCGCACCGGCGGCCCAGCGCGACGAGGCCCTCGGACACCTCGCCGACGGACGCCCCCAGGCCCCCGAAGGCCTCGGGCACCAGCGCACCGAGCAGTCCGCCGGCCCGCAGCGCGTCGATGGTCTCGGCGGGGAACCGCCCGGTGAGATCGACGTCGTCGGCGGCCGGGCCGGCCACTTCGTCGGCGACCCGCTCCATTTCGGCGGCGACGCCCCCCGGGGCGGGGACGACGGTGATCGCTTCGGTGATGCTGGTCATCGGAACCTCAACTCCCTGTCATCTCGAGGACGCCCGCCCGGATGGAGGCGATCGACTCGAAGGTGGACTTCTTCAGCATCTGCTCGGAGAACTCGATGTCGAACGCGTCCTCGAGGGCCAGCATCACGTTCACGCTGGCATGGGAGGTCATGCCGGCGGCGAAGAGGTCGGCCCCGTCGTCGATGGTGGTGGCGTCGGTGGCCAGCCGGCCGTGCTCGGCGAGCACCGATCGAATGGTCTCGTCCATGGTCACGCTCCTCCCTTGTCGGCGTTTGCGTTCCTGCTCGCGGCTCGGGCCGCCCGCGCCGGGCTCGCTGGCCCGGCCGGGCCCGCTGCCCCGGGCGGGCTGCACCGGCCCACCACCACGGCCACGGCCACCATCGACTCGTGGGTCAGGCTCACCTCGAGCTCGTCGATCCCGGCATCGGCCGCCAGCCGGGCTGCCGGTCCCGACAGGTGGATCTCGCACCATCCGCCACGGGTGCGGCGCACCTCGATGGTGCGCCAGTCGGGACGCCACCCGGCCGGCCGCAGCACCTTGACGGTGGCCTCCTTGGCGGCGAAGCGCGCGGCCAGGGACTCGACCGAGTACCCGGGAGCGGCGGCGCGGGTCCGGGCGTCGGCCCGGCGGCAGCAGTCGATCTCGTGCGGGGTGAACACCCGCTGGAGATAGCGGCTGCCGAAGCGTTCGACCGACTCGGCGATGTCGGCCACGGCCACCAGGTCGACGCCGACGCGGACCGCGGACCGGGCCGTCCCGCCGCCGCGGCGCGCCCGGCCGGACCCGGTGCGCCGGGACCGCGGGCGCGGCCGGGCCGGGTCGCAGGTGCGCTCGAGCAGCGTGGGCGCCGGCTTCATCCGACCCGCTCCTCCGCCGCCGTCACGGTTCGGGCCACGTCCGGCGCAGCCTCCCCCGGGCGAGCGGGCGACCCGGTGACCGAGGCGTACACCTGGCGGTACCGCTCGGCGACCACCGGCCAGGCGAACGAAGCAACCCGGGCGCGCCCGGCGTCGGCCAGCGACCGCCGCAGCGAGTGGTCACCGAGCAGCCGCTCGAGGGCGCCGGCGAACCCGTCGCGGTCGAAGGGGTCGACCAGTACGCCGTCCTGCCCGTCGCGGACCAGCTCGGGAGGGCCGCCGTGGGTGGTGGCCAGCACCGCCGTGCCCGCCCGCCACGCCTCGAGGATCACGATGCCGAACGGCTCGAGGCGGCTGGGCATGACGAAGAGCTCGGCGCCGGCCATGGCCGCCGCCACCTCCGAGCGGTCGAGGCCGCCGACGAGATGCACCCGGTCGGAGATCCCGAGCCGGCCGGCCCGGCGGCGGAGGTCGTCCACGGCGGTGCCGGTTCCGGCGATCACCAGGTCGACGTCACGCCGTTCGGCGGGCACCGCGGCGTAGGCCTCGACGAGGAGGTCGAACCCCTTCTTCGCCACCACCCGCCCGAGGGCGAGGACGTAGGGACGGTCGGGGATCCCGCCGGGGCGGGTCGCCGGACCGGTGGCGTCCAGCGCCACCCCGTTCGGGATCACCTGTCCCCGTCCGGGCTCGAGACCGAAGCGGCGGCGGGCGTCGTCCAGCGTGAACGAGGAGCACGCCGTGACCGCCGCGGACCGGCGCAACCCGTACCGGAGCGAAGCCCGCAGCGAGCGCGACGTCTCGAAGATGTCGGCGTCGTCCATCACCGTCTCCCCCTGGAGGGTCACGACCAGCGGCAGCCCGGTCGACCGGGAGAGGGCGGCGGCGTAGGCGCCGTTCGGGCCGAAGCACTGCACGTGGAGGACGTCGGGACGGAAGGCGGCCACCGCATCGCGCAGGGAGAACAGCGTGCGCACCCCGGTGGTGGCCGTGCGGCGGAGCGCCGACCAGCTGGTGGCCGGCAGCGGCATCGGGAGGCGCCGCACCACCAGGCCGTCGCGGACCTCGACCGTCTCGGGCGACGAGTCGTCGGGGTGGCCGGTCCAGACCTCGACCCGGTCCTCGCCTCCGGCGAGGCTCAGCGCCAGGTGGCGCGTGAGCTCCTCGACGCCTCCGACGGCGGGAGGATACGAGCTCGGGAGCAGGGCGATGCGGGTCATGGCGTCCGGACCGGTTCAGGGGACGGCCGGGTCCAGCCAGGCGGCGACCTCACCGAGCGTCGCACCGCTCGGCGGGGCCACCGGCAGCTGGCTCCAGTTGCCGACACCCGGCGACCAGTAATTGGAGAAGGCGGCGGCATACCAACCCGAGAGGTAGTTCTGCTCGGCGCAGTCGCAGTCCGGTGCCCAGCTGGACGGGTGGTAGTCGAGGATGCCCTCGATCTGCGCCTCGCCGCCGGCGGGCTCCACGGCGGCCGCGTCGACCTCGTGGGCGATCTCGAAGGCGGTGATGCCGGCCAGTCGTTGGACCGTCTCGCCCGGGTACACGTAGAGCACCGAGGTCCCGCCGGTACGACCCCAGGTGAAGGTGGTGTTGCCGTAGAAGCCTGGCGAGGGCGCATCGGAGATGGGGAGGAACTGGATCGAATAGCCCGGCAGCTGCTGCCACGGATAGCGCACGAGGGTGAGGGCCTCGGCCCCGAGCTGGGCCGGGGTGAGCGGCGGGGACGAGGCGGGAGGTGGCGCGCTGGCCGGAGGAGCGGTCGGGGCGGGCGCCGGGGCGGCGGCCGGGGCGGGCTGGGTGGTCGACGGGGCGGCGGCGGGGCCCGGGGAGGCAGCGGCGGCGGGGCCCGGGGAGGCAGGGGCCGGGGCGCTCCCGGCGCCCTTGGCCGTGGGAGGGTGGGCGCGGGCCGCGGTGGCGGTGGCCGGCGCCCGTCGTGGCGCGTCGGCTCGGGCCGGCCGGACGGCCGGGGCGACGACCAGGGCGGCCACCGCCACGACGGCCACGGCGACGACGGCGAACTCGAGGCTGAGCAGGGACCGGCGCTGGGCGAAGGTGGCGCGGCGGAGCCGGGCCGGCCACCCCGCGGCCCGACGCTCGGGACCGACGTAGGCCTCCGAGAGGACCAGGTCGGGCTGGTCCAGGTCGGCGAGCAGCTCGCGGTCGAGCGGTCCCTCGAAGGCCGTCCCCTCCCCCGGGCCGACCGGCAGGAGCTCGGGAACCGCGGCCGGACCGGTGGCCGGCCGCGGTGGCGAGGTCGCCAGCGCGCCGGATGCGGGCGGGGCCGCCGATGGGTCGGTGAGCGCGGACGCCATACGCCCAGATCGGCACGTTCCGGGCCGACCTGAAGCCGCCGGGGCGGTGTCGCCGGCCGGTTCCTACACCGCCACCCCGAGCGACCGGTAGACGTCGGCGGTGCCCGCCGCGGTGCGCGCCCAGGTCAGCGCCCGGACCCGTTGACGGCCCCGTTCGGCCAGCTCGTGGCGGCGCCCGTCGTCGGACAGGAGCGACCCGATGGTGGCGGCCAGCCCGTCCGCGTCCCCGGGCCGGAAGGTCAGGGCGCCCTCCCCGGCGATCTCGACGACGGCCGGCACCGGCGTGGAGACCACCGGTGCGCCGCAGGCCATGGCCTCGAGCGGCGGGAGACCGAACCCCTCGTAACGCGAGGCGTACCCGACGACGGTGGCCGCTCCGTACAGGCCGGGCAGGTCCCGGTCGGGCACGTGCCCGATCTCGATCGTGCCGTGAGGGGCCGGGTGGCCCCACAGGCTGTGCCCGGTCAGCACGAGGGGCACCCCGGCCGACCCGCAGGCGGCGGCCAGGGTGGCGATGTCCTTGCGCGGTTCGATGTTGCCGACGTGGAGCACGAACCGGTCGGGAAGCCCGTAACGGGAACGCACCCGGACGACCTCGTCGCCGGGAGGCGGCACCATCCCGGGTCCCGGCGCCGAGTGCACCACCACCGCCTCCCGCCCGGTGAGCGCACCGACCCGCTCGGCCGTGAAGGCCGAGACGGCCACGACGGCGTCGGCCCGCCGGAGCGCGTGGCGGGCCAACAGCCGCTCCCCGGTCACCCGGTGCTTCGGGAAGGCCCAGGGAGTATCGAAGATGGCCATGTCGTGCACGGTCGTCACCATCGGCCCGGGGCGGCGAAGGGGAAGGTCCACGTCCAGCCCGTGGGTCAGGTCGGCCGGTCCGAATCCGAGCGCGCCGGCGGCGGCCCGCCTCAACCCGGCCGACTCGCCCTTCACCAGCGGCACCACCCTGTCGGGCAACCGGCCCACGCCCTCGGGGCGGACGGCTGCCACCAGCCGCGCCTCGAGCACGGGCGCCAGCGCGGCCAGCAGCTCGCCGATGTAGGTCGACACGCCCCCGCCGTTCCCGCTGAGCGGGAGCGCGTTGAACACGATGCGGGGAGGCTCGGCCACCGGTCGGCTCAGCGGGCGGGGAGCCGCGACCGGGACCCGATCCCCGGCTCCGCCGGGGGGGCCGGTTCGACCCCCGTCCGGTCGAGATCGGCCATGCCGACCGACACGCCGGCGATGATCATCGGGGCGATGGACGAGACGCCGATCCAGAAGATGTCGAAGAGGCCGTCCACGTAGTGCCCGAGCAGGACGACCAGCCCGAGCGTGCCGAGCACGGCGGGCAGCCGGAACATGGTCCGCATGGTCACGAGGACGAGGAACACGAAGGCCAGCGATCCGACCAGGCCGGTCGAGGCCAGGTTGTCGATCACGACGTTGGGCGGGGCGGTCACGGTGATGAACTGGGGGAGGTTGTAGAACCGCATGCCCTCGCCGAAGATCGGGCTGAGGTGCCAGACGTGGATGGCCGCCCCGATCTGGTCGAACCGGATGGACACCGAGTTGAACTTGGGATTGTTCCGGGCGTTGACGGTGAAGCTGTAGTAGAGGACGATCACCACCGGGGCGGCGGCCAGCACCAGCAGCTTGGAGCGCCGCCGCAGATCGGGGTTGAGCAGGAGGGCGAGCCCGAGGGCCAGCACCAGCAGGATCCAGGACTGGCGCGACTGGGAGGCCAGCAGACCGCCGACGCAGAGGTACTTGTACACCCGGGCCTCCGCCCGTGCCGATGCCGGTCCAGGGCGGATTGAGCTGGGCCACCACGACGGCCACCCACAGGATCGTCCCGATGGCGTTCTTCTGGTAGACGCCCCACTGGGCGGGCTGGAAGTGGAGCGCCAGCGAGTGCTCCATGGCGATCACCGCCACCACCGACGAGCCGGCCAGATAGAGCCGGAACGCCTGCCGGGTCCGGCCGTGGGTGGCGATCACCCAGCCGACCAGCACACTGGCCGCCAGGAACGAGAAGCGGTGGAACCAGTCCACGACGTTGTAGCGGTTCGGGTGGGCGATGACCACCAGGACCAGGACCGCCTGGTACCAGACGACGCCGCGGAGGAACTGCTTGAGATAGCCGGCCCGCGCCCAGCGCACCTCGAACAGGCAGACGAGGCCGGCGAGGAACACCACGAGGTCGGCGAGGCTCAGGTTGGTGCCCGACCCTCCGACCCGCTGGATCAGGAGGGCGCTCGGAAGCGCCAGCACCGCCAGCAGCACCGGGTCCGCCAGCAGCACGCCGGCTACCAGCACCAGCGCGGCGAGGCCCAGCCCGACCCGGACGTTCCCGGCCACCAGGGCGCCCGACACCCCCGCCACCACCACGGGGACCGACCATCGCGCCCAGGCCGGGACGGAGCGACCGACGGCCGCCGGAACGGACCATCGGCCCGGCACCCGCCCGGTCTTGTCTGTGGTGGTCAGGCTCATGGAGCGGCGCGCTCTTCTCGCTGGGACCCCGGGGACGGTGCAGCCGGGCCACTCCTTGGATCGGCGCGTCTGCAGCGTACCTTCAGCCCTGTCCGGATCGGTGGTTCCGGTCGGCGGTGCCGGGCCTCTCGGCGGCCGCCGCCGGGCCCGGTCGCAGCGGGTCACGCCGCGTCGGGGCCGTCCCGCTCCCGTCTCGCCCGTCCGATTTCGATCTCAAGGTGGGAGGGCGCGGTGACGACGGTAACAACGATGCCCCGGTGTGGCCGGCTGGCCCGCAGCGCGAGCGCCGAGCTCGACGACGCCAGGGGTGAGGAACGGAGCCAGGGGTCGAGGAACGGAGATGGCGCTACAGACCTCCTGTGAGACCGCCGTGATCACCGGACGACCGCGTGCTGCGGCCGAGTCGGCGGTGGTGTGCTCGCTCGAGCCGTGGAGCGAGGTCCGGCGACGGATCAGGATCCTGGTCGACGAGCTGGTCGACCTGCGGCCGGCGCTCACCGTGCTCTACGTGGATCCGCCCGTCGACGTCCCTCACGAGATCCTCGGGCGCCGGCTCCCCGACCTCGGTGCCCCCCGGCTCGAGGCGGTCCGTCCCCGGGTGCAGGTGCTTCGGCCCCGCAAGTGGTGGCCGCGGGTGCTCGGAGCCCGGGCCGACCGGTCGTTGGCCCACCAGGTGCTCCGAGCGGCCGGGTCGCTCGGGATGGACCGCCCGCTCCTCTGGATCAACGACGCGACCTATGCCGGCTTCGCCGTGGCAGCCGGGTGGCCGTGCCTGTACGACATCACCGACGACTGGCTCGCCGCCGACCTCGCCCCGAGAGAGCAGGCGCGCCTGGTGGCCAACGAGGACCTGCTGCTGGCGCACAGCGACGCGGTGGTGGTCTGCTCGCCCGGGCTCGAGCGCTCCCGCGGGCGGCGCCGCCCGGTGGACCTCATCCCCAACGGGGTCGAGCCGGAACGGTTCCGGGTGTGCGACGAGCGTCCCGCCGACCTGCCGCCCGCCCCGGTCGCCCTCTACGTCGGGAGCCTCCACGAGACCCGCCTCGACGTCCCCCTGGTGCTGGACCTCGCCGGGCGCCGCCCCGACGTCCAGGTCGTGCTGGTCGGCCCGGACAGCCTCAGCACCGCCGCCCGGCGAGCGCTCGGAGCGGCGGCCAACGTCCACCTGCTCGGGCCGCGCCCCTACGAGCAGGTCCCGGCCTACCTGTGCCACGCCGACGTCGTGGTCATCCCCCATCTGGTCAACCCGTTCACCGAGAGCCTCGATCCGATCAAGGCCTACGAGTGCCTCGCCGCCGGGCGACCGACGGTCGCCACCCCGGTGGCGGGGTTCCGCGAGCTCGGGCCTCCCGTCGTCGTCGCCGGCCGCGACCGCTTCGTGGACGCGGCCGGGTCGGCGCTGGCGGGCGCTCCGCCGACCGGCACCCCGCCCCCCTCCCCCGCGACGGTCCCCACCTGGCGGACGAGGGCCGAGGCCATGTCGGCGGTCATGGACCGGGCCCGGGCCGGGGCGGCGAGCCGATGAGCCCGACGCCGGCCCTCCCGGGCAGCGCCGCCCGCACGTCGACCCGGGGTCGACGGGGTCCGGGGATGCCCCAGTCGCAGACGGCCGCGCCCTATCCTCGGCCGCACCGCCCGCCGACCGTCTCCCCACCGGGAGCCGGCCACCGACGTCTAGCGAGCCTCCACTGACACTCCGCCAATTCCTCTCGACGCTGTGGCGCAGGCGGCTGACCATCGTGGTCAGCGTCGTCGTGGCCGTCGCCGCCGCCTTCGCCTACTCGAAGGTGCAGACCCCGAAGTACGAGTCGACCGCCCTGATCGAGCAGACCACCGCCACCGGGGCGGCGACGGGCGGCACCGGCCAGACGACCTCGTCCGTCAACCTGCCCGATCCGGTGCAGGAGCTCGGCAGCACGGCCGTGCAGCTGAAGGCGGCGAAGATCCTCGGCGACCCCGATCTGGCGGCGGTGGCGGCCGCCGTCACCGGGACCGTCGACGCGAACACCGGCACCCTCACCGTCACGGCGACCGCCTCGGACCCCGAGCGCGCCCAGGCCGTGGCCAAGGCCTACTCACAGGCCTACGTGGCCCAGACCCAGACCCTCGTGCAGGCTCAGATCGACAAGATCAACGGGGAGATGCAGTCGTTGCAGAGCCAGATCGCCGAGCTCAACGGCAAGCCCGCCTCCCCGGTCACCCAGGCCCAGATCCAGGGGCTGACCACCTCGTACAGCACCCTGCAGTCGGAGCTCAGCACGATCACCTTCGGCGAGCCCTATGCGTCGGTGCAGGTGGCCGCCGGGCTGCCGGCCAAGCCGTCGGGCCTCGGAAACGCCCAGCTGCTGGCCATCGGGGCGGTCGCCGGCCTCCTCGTCGGGTGCGGCATCGCCCTCGGCCGCGAACAGTTCGACACCCGACTGCGCACCAGCCCGGACATCGAGGCGGTCACCGAGTCGCCGATCCTCGCCGAGCTCCCCCAGGACCACGACGTGCGCGGGGGCAAGGTGTCCGTCGCCATGGTGCAGGCCCCCCAGTCCCTCGTCGCCGAGTCGATCCGCGAGCTCCGGACCAGCCTGCGGGTCATCCTCCACGACGCGCCGTGCCCGGTCATCGTCGTCACCAGCCCCGAGCCGGGCGACGGGAAGACCTTCGTGGCCGCCAACCTCGCCGCCGCCTGGGCCATGGCCGGCAGCAAGGTCATCGTGGTCTCCGCCGATTTCCGACGTCCCCGACTGGAGGAGATGTTCGGGCTCGAGGCGACGGGGCTCCCCGGGCTCGCCGACCTCATCCGTGCCAATTGGAAGGAAGGCGACGAAGCCGAAGGCCGACGGTCGCCGCGCCACGTCCGGCGCGACCGGGCGGCGGACCGACCGTGGTCGGCGCCCGAGGTGCCGACCCTCGCCGGCGGCGGCCTGCCCGGGGCGGGCGGCGGCCGGCCCGGGGCGGGCGACGGGCCCCTGGCCGGGGCGACCGGAGACGGGGGGGTCGAGTCGTCGGTCGCCGCCCTGCTGGTGGAGAGCGGCATCTGGGGCTTGCAGGTGCTGCCGGCCGGCACGCAGCTCGGGAACCCCAGTGAGCTGTTCGGCAGCCCGGGCATGCAACCGGTGCTCGACCAGCTGCCCCTGCTGGCCGACGTGGTGCTGCTCGACACCCCCCCGGTGCTCGCCGTGCCCGACACGGCCATCCTCGGGAGCATGGCCTACGGCGCGGTGGTGGTGGCCTCGGAGGGACGGACCGGCCGCGGCGACCTGGACCGCACCGTCCGTCGGCTCGAGGCCACCAGCTGCCGGGTGCTCGGCATCGCCGCCAACCGGGTCCGGCGAGCCTCGGGCGACCCGTACCAGTCATACGCGCACAAGCAATGAGCCCGGCGGCCACGGTGGCCGGCGAGATCGACGTGGTGGTGGTGGCGTTCGGTGCCCCCGACCTGTTGCGGGCGTGCCTCGAACGGCTCGGGGGCGCCTACCCGGTCACCGTCGTGGACAATTCGTCCGACGCCGCCGTGCGGGGCGTGGCCCGGTGCCACGGGGCGAAGTACGTGGACCCGGGGACCAACCTCGGCTTCGCCGCCGGGGTCAACCGCGGGCTGGCCGAGCGGGAGCGGCCGTCGGCCGACGTCCTGCTGCTCAATCCGGACGCCTCGATCACGCCCGAGGCGGTCTGCCACCTGGCGCGGATCCTCCACGGCTCGGACGATCTCGCCTGCGTGGCGCCGGTGCAGGTCGATGCCGAAGGCCGTGCCGCCCGGGTGGCCTGGCCGTTCCCCACGCCGGTCCGCGCCTGGGTCGAGGCCCTGGGGCTGGGTGGGCTGGGCTGGCCCGGCCGGCCGGGTCGGGCCGGCGGGTTCCTGATCGGGTCGGTGCTGCTCGTGCGCGCCGCCGCCCTCGAGCAGGTCGGAGGGTTCGACGAGCGCTTCTTCCTCTACGCCGAGGAGGCCGACTGGCAGCAGCGGGCCCGCCGGCTCGGGTGGCGGGTGCAGCTCCGCCCGGAAGTGACCGCCACCCACGTCGGGGCGGGGACCGGCGGCGAGCCGGGCCGTCGCGAGATCCGCTTCCACGCCTCCCAGGAGCTCTACGTCCGCACCTACCACGGTGAGTGGGGCTGGCGGGTCTTCCGGGCCGGCGTGCTCGTCGGGGCGGCGGTCCGCGCCGTGGTCCTGCGGGGCGCCCGCCGCCGGCGGGCACTGGCCCGGTTCCGCCTCTACCGCCTCGGCCCGGGCGCGGTGGCCGGGCGCTCGGCGCCTCCCGGCGCCCACGGGTCCCCGCCGGGACCGGCGCCGCTGACGGTGACCCACGTGGTGGTGAGCGACGCCTTCGCCGGGGTCGAGCGCTACGTCTGCCAGGTCGCCGGCGAGCTGGCCCGCCGGGGCCACCGGGTGACGGCCGTGGGGGGCGACCCCGACCGCATGCGCGCCGAGCTGGGCCACCGGGTCCCCTCCCGGCCGGCCGGGTCGGCCGTCGGCGCGGCACTCGCCCTCGCCGGCCAGGGTGGCGCCGACCTGGTCCACGCCCACATGACGGCCGCCGAAGGAGCCGCCTGGCTGGCCCGACCGTTCAACGGCGCGGCGGTGGTCGCCACCCGGCACTTCGCCCGCCAGCGCGGCTCGAGCGCCGTGGCGCGGGGGCTCGCCCGGATCAGCTCACGGGCGGTGGTCCGCGACATCGCCATCAGCCGATTCGTGGCCGAGGCGGTCACCGGCCCGACCGTGCTGATCCACAACGGGGTGCCGGACCGGCCGCCGGCCGCGCTCGAGTCGGCGACGGTGGTCATGCTGCAACGGCTCGACCCCGAGAAGATGCCCGACGTCGGCATCCGTGCCTGGGCCCGGTCGGGGCTCGGCGGACGAGGCTGGCGCCTGGTGGTGGCCGGGACCGGCACCCTCCGCCCGTCTCTCGGTCGGCTGGCGGACGAGCTCGGCGTGTCGGGGAGCGTCTGTTTCGCCGGGCGGGTCGACGACACCGACCGGCTGCTGGCCGATGCGTCCGTTCTCCTGGCCCCGGCGCCGGCCGAGCCCTTCGGGCTGTCGGTGGTCGAGGCCATGGCCCACGGCGTCCCGGTGGTGGCGGCCGACGGCGGCGCCCACCGCGAGACCCTCGGCGAGGACGGGCTCCTCTTCCCCGCCGGCGACCCCGACGCCGCCGCCGCCGCCCTGGTGACCCTCAGCGACGACCTCGGCTTGCGGCGCTCGCGGGGAGCGGGCCTGCGCCGTCGCCAGCAGGAGCGGTTCTCGCTGGCCCGCCACGTCGACCAGCTCGAGTCGCTCTACCGCGAGGTCGTCGCCGAGGCCCGGGGCGGTCAGCGACCAGCCGGCGGGCGGGCCGTCGCCCGGTAGAAGTCCATCTGGGCCCGGGCCACGCTCGCCCACGAGTAGCGGGCGCAGCTCTCCAGACCCTGTTGCCGGAGGCGCTCGAACAGTCCCGGCTCGTCGAGGAACCGGCTCAGCGCGCCCTGCAGGGAGCCGGGATCGCCGGGCGCCACCAGCAGCCCGTCGTCGCCGACCACGTCGGGCAGGGCGCCGCTGGCGCTGGCGACCACCGGGACCCCGGCCGCCTGGGCCTCGACCACCACCCGCCCGAACTGCTCGATCCAACCGGGCATCGGCACCGACGGTACGGCCAGCACGTCGAACCGGTGGTAGACGTCGGGTATGCCGGACTCGTCCACGTAGCCGTGGAAGGTGACCCGGTCGCCCGCCCCGAGACGCGCCGCTTCCGCCTCCAGCCCGGCGAGCTCCGGACCGGTCCCGAACACCTCGACGACCAACCGGGGATCGAGCGCCGCCGCGGCGAGCAGGACGTCCACCCCCTTGTGCCGGATGAGGCGCCCGACGAACCCGACGCGCAGGGTGTGGCACGGCGCGGGCCGTTCGGCGGGGTGGAACCGGTCGACGTCCACTCCGAGCGGGAGCAGGACCAGTTCGCCGGTCAACCCCTTGCGACGCAGGATCCGGCCGGCCTCGGTGTTGCAGGTGTACGCCCCGGCGGCGCGGCGCAGGGACCAACGCTCGAACCACCGGAACGGCGGCGGGTACCGCTTGTCGATGTTCTGGGCGGAGGAGACCACGAAGGGCACCCGACGGGCCCGCAGCCAGCGGAGGGCGAGCACCTCGGCCACGGCCAGGCCGAAGGGCTCCTCGTGGAGGTCGACCAGGTCCCAGGGACCCGAGCCGAGCAACCGCCACAGCGGCCGCGGGTCGTAGACGAAGAGGTTGGGATGGCGACCGAGGGTCTTCACGCCCACCACGAAGCGGTCGGCACCGGCCACGAGGTCGACCGGCGAGCCACCCTCCTCCCACCGCGCCGCGGCGACCAGGGTCAGCTCGGCCCCCAGACGGCGCAGCTGCCGCTCGCGTTCGCGCCATGCGGTGACCACGCCGCTCTTGGAGATGCGCAGGACGCGGAGCTCGGGGCCCGTCGTGCCCGGAGCGCCGGTCGGTGGCGGCGTCACCCGGCGATGGTACCGGGGTCGGTGCCCGGGCCGGGGGACGCCACCGGGAGCGATGGGCGGCGCGCGCCGGTGCTCACCACGAGACGGTGGTGGGCGCGGAGTCGTCGGACGACCCTCCCTCGAAGGTCCAGCGCTCGGGAGGGATCCGGGCCGAGGGGACGATGGTCATCGACCCTCGACGGCCGGGCATCACGAAGCGGGTGACCACCGTCGAGGTGCCGCCCTCGGCCACCGTGATGGGCGCGGCCACCAGCCAGGTGGGACCCTCGGCGCTCTTGACGGCCAGGGGCCCGGCCCCGGTGAGGGAGATGTCCGAGGCCTGCCCCGGCAGGTTGACCGCCACCAGGCCCCGATAGCCGCCGTAGCCCACGGGCACGCCGGGGAACGGGCCGGCCACGAATTGGGACTCCCCCGGAGGGGTGGCGTCGGCGATGCGGGCCGTCATGGTGACCGCGGTGTTCGGGCCCGACGGGGCGGTGGTCACCGACACCCGGACCGGGACGAACTGGTCCAGCTTGTTCCCGCCCAGGTTGATCAACGCAACGCTCACCGAACGCGGGGTCAGGCTGCCGCTCGCCCCGCTCGCCACCCAGGCCGCCTGGACGGCCGGCTGGCTCGACCAGATCATGAGATGACGGCCGCCGACCACGCCCGACATGGCTTTCGCCAGCGAGGTGAGGTCGATGCTCTGGCCCTGGAGCTGGTCCAGCACGGCGTGGGCGAGCGCCCCGAGACGGTCCTGGCGGTCGTTGGCATCGGCGCTGTCGTCGGTCAGGCCGGCGTACTGGTCGTGCAGCAGGTACGGCTCCACGTCGTCGGCGCCCACCGTCTGGCCGTCGGCGACCACCGGCCCGGTGGCCTCGAGCAGCATCCGTAGCCCGGCGACATCGATGGCGAGCACCCCGTCGACGGGCTGGCCGGTCAGCGCCGTCCACATCCGGGCGGCCAACGGCGCGGTCACGTCGAACTGGGGGGTGAGCCCGAGGTTGCGCATGTCGAGGCTCGGGTGGAGCCAGCCCCAGTTGCGCTGGAGGTCGCCGGTCACCTCCACCGCCCCGGGGGCCAGGGGGTGGTCGCCGGAGGGTTCGAACGAGCCGAGATGGACGGTGCCCGCCGCCGTCGTGGCGGCACCGACGTCGAGGAAGGTGCCCGAGCCGGCGCGCATCTCGGCGTTGTTCGCCGCCAGCACCACGTAGGTCTGCGGCCCCTGGAGGATGCCGGCCACGGCGGCCGAGACGGCGGCGGCGTTCGACAGCCGGGACCGTGCCTCGTCGAGCTGGCCGACGAACTCGTCGTGCTTCGAGGCGAGCGGCGAGACGAGGGCCTGCGACGGACCGGTGTCCACCCCGGCCAGGCGGCGCTCGGCCGACTGCGACACCGCAGCCAGCTCACGGAGCGACGCCACCCGCTCCGGGCCGGCACCGTGGGGCTGGTGCAGCACGCCGTGCACCTGGGAGATGAACGACGAGCCGACCGCCGACACCGTGCCGGCGGCGGCGCTCAACGCCCGCACCGATCGGAGCTGGCGCCCGACGACCGGGACGACGGTGACCGGCCCGAAGAGCGGCGAGGAGAGGTCGGAGCTGGCTTCGTCGAACTGGGCCCGGGCCCCCTCCAAACGCGCCACCGACGCCGTCGACGTGAGGTCGTCCGGACCGAGCTCGGTGCGCACGGCCTGGAGCGCGGCGAGGCCCTGCTGGTCGTGGTGGTAGGCGGACCACGACTTGGCCACCAGGATCGAGACCCAGGCCGCCAGGAGGACGATGATGGCGGCGCCGATGAACCATCTGCGCCGTCGCCGACCGACTCTCTTGCTCACGGCAACAACTCGCAAACTCTTCGAGCCGGCTTCGGCGTGCCCTCGCAGGTGCCCGGTGCTCCGGCGAACGGACAAGGGCCTGACGTCGCCGATGGTACCGGACACCCGCAGGACGACGGTGGCATCCCAGGCCATCGACGGCGCCGCGCCATGTCACCGAGCGTGGTCCCGTCCCCACGCCGGAAGCGGGTCGGCGGTGCGGTGCCGAAGCGCCGGTCGTCGCCACCGCTAGCATCGTCGGCGGTGTTCACGACCATCCGAATGGCAGTCGGGCGGGTGGTGCTGGTCGCCGGAGTGCTCGTGCTCCTGTTCATCCCGTACCTCCTGTGGGGAACAGGGCTCCTGACCGCGCAGAGCCAGGCCCGGTTGCGGGCCACCTTCAGCACGGACCAGCGTCTGGCCGGCTCCGTTCCCGCCAAGCGCCTCCCGGTGGCCAGAGCCGACGTCTACCCGGCGGCGCCGTCCGTCGCCCCGACGACGGCCGATCCACCGATCGGGAACCCGGTCGGGACCATCGACATCCCGAAGATCGGGATCTCGATGATGGTGGTGGAAGGCACCGACGCCCCCCAGCTGGAACAGGGACCGGGCCACTACCCGGGGACCCCGTTGCCCGGCGAGGCCGGCAACGCCGCCATCGCCGGGCACCGCACGACCTACCTGCACCCCTTCTACAACCTGGACGCGCTGGCTCCGGGAGACGCCATCGAGATCACGACCCTGCAGGGCATCTTCTTGTACCGGATGACCCAGGCCGAGGTGGTGAGCCCGACCGACGTCGCCGTCGTCGACCCGACACCGACGCCCGAGCTCACCCTCACCACCTGCAACCCGCGCTACAGCGCCAGCCAACGCCTGGTGGTGCACGCCGCACTGGTGGCGAGCATCCTCGCCCATGCCGATCCGGCAGCGGTCACGACCAATGTCAAGCACCACAGCACGCCGCCGCCACAGACGGCACCGGACAAGGACTGGCTCGCCGCCGTCCTGTGGGGCCTGGCGGTGGCCGCCTTCATCACCGGGGTGTGGGTCGCCGCCCGCCGGACCCGGCGCGGCGCGCGCGCCTCGATCGTCGCCGGCGGCCTGCTCGCCTGGCTGGTGGTGGTGTTCTTCTTCTTCCAGTCGGTCGCGCCGCTGCTACCGGCGAGCTTCTGAGCTACCGACCCTTTTGAGCTACCGACCGGCGCCGGGCCGGGCTACGGCCCGGCCCGGTCCCACCGCTCGGGCTTGCTCAGGCGGCCCGGCGGCGGCGCATCAGGAGCACCCCGGCCAGCACACCGGCACCCCCGACGACGGCGATGCCCTCGAAGTCGGCCCCGGTGAAGGGAAGGCTGCTCGTACCGCTGCTCGGCGCGGGACCGTCGGCGGCCGGCAGTGCCGACGTCCTGGCCGGCGCCGGCGGCGTGGCGTCGGCGGCCACGGTCGGTGTCGTCACGCAGCTCGGCTGGGTCATCGACCCCGTCGAGGTGCAGGCGGCGCCTGCGGTTCCCGACGCCACGGCCATCGAAGCCAGTGCCAGTCCGGAACCGACGATCAATCGTCTTGCCCACATGATGGTTGCCCCTTCTTTCCGTAGAGGCGGACGCCTCTGCGTTATCCCGATACGGTTGCGAGCCATTCGACTGACCAGCAACTGCCCGAAACCCATCTTGGCGCGCCGCGACGCCCTTGGCAACGCACCGACGCGGTGAAATTGCGGCCTCACCACCTACTGTGACAGGGACCGCGCCCGGCGCGGTATTCCGGTGACCTCGACGCGCCGGGCGTGCGGTTCGGTCGGCCGGACGCCGCCCGGAGCCGGGAACGGCGAGCACGGCGACGGCGGGTCAGCTCAGCCTGGGACCACCTGGCCGAAGGCGCTGCACAGGCCGAGCGCCTCGATGACGACGAAGGCGACGACGATGCCGAGCACCACCGGCACCTTCCAGCCCCGGGTCCGGAGCATCGGTGCGGGCATGTACCACTCGGGAAGCAGGCCGACGGTCTGCGCGAGGTAGTGCGCCATCGGCACGGCCTCGTCGTCGAGCGGCGCGCCGGGGTCGGCCGACAACGCCAGGGCGGTCAGCTCCGCCTCGGTGAGCGGTCCGCCTCCGGGGTCTTCGGGCCCGGTACCTTCGCCGACGGGCATCCCGCAGGCTCGCTCGTCGCCCATCGCTCTCCTCCCCTCCCGGCCGGCGCGCGCTCTCTCTGTTCCGACAGTCTCCGACCGGCGCGGGCTCTCGTCCGTACCCTACCCATTCGCGTCCCGCGCCCGCCCACCCGGCCGGTGCGGCTACAGCAGGTGGACCACCAGCTCGAACAGCACGATGGCCACCCCGACCGAGACGAGCCCGGCGACGTGGAGCGCCCGGCGGACCGGCGGACCGGCCCCCGAGGTCGTGCCGATGCCCACCACGGCCAGGGCGAGGACGCCGACGACCTCGGCGAGGGCGAAGGCGGTCCGCACGGTCCAGAAGTGGAGCCCGGCGAAGAGGAAGATGACCGTGGCCGGGATGCCGGCGGACACGATCGACCACGACCCCCGCAGATCGTCGGCCACCTCGGCTGCCTTCAGGTCGAGGCTCCGCCACGATTGCACGGTCACGGTCCTCGACAGGGTGTGGGCCAGCCAGATGGCGATGGCGCCGACCACGACCACGCCGGCCGTGGTGAGCGCCCCCGGGTTGGTCTCGAAGGTCAGCCCGGCGATGGCGACCAACGTGGAGATGGTGCCGTAGACGTAGTCGGCCAGCCAGCGCACCGACCCGTCCGCCCGAGGGCGCCGGGCGTCCGGGCCCGGCACCCCCGAACCGGACTCAGCCAAGGCCCGCCCCCGGCGCGAGCGCGACGGTGGGATCGGGACGACGGGGCCGTGACCGGCGTCCGACGTACTAGGAGCACCCACTGGTGGTGCCGCAACTGCCGCACACGTAGCACGAGCCGGCCCGCTGCATGACGTTGCCGCACTGGTAGCAGTACGGGGCGTCCCGCACTTCGGCCTGGGGCGCCCGGTGGGCAGTGGTCTCGGAATCCGCGCTGCCCTCCACCACGGTGGCGGTCACGGGATCGGCAGCCTCGGTCTCCACCACGCCGACGGACTCGGTGGCCGTCTCCTCCACCCCGGGCAAGGTCGGTTGCATCCGCTCGGCCGTGGAGAGCACACCGAGCTCCGCCCGCTCCTCGAGGGGCAGGTAGTCGACCGCCAACCGCCGGAAGATGTAGTCGACCAGGCTGGTGGCGATCCGGAGGTCCGGGTCGTCGGTGATGCCGGCCGGCTCGAAGCGCATGTTCGTGTACTTGCGGACGTAGGTAGCGAGCGGGACACCGTGCTGGAGACCGAGGCTGACCGAGATGGAGAAGGCGTCCATGATGCCGGCGAGGGTCGACCCCTGTTTCGACACCTTCATGAACACCTCGCCCGGACGGCCGTCCTCGTACTCGCCGACCGTCACGTAGCCCTCGCAATCGGCCACCCGGAAGGCGAACGTGGACGACTTGCGGCGCCTCGGCAGGCGTTCACGGACCGCACCGACCACGACGGTGTCCGAGGCCCGCGACTGCTCGTGGGCCAAGGCCGCTTCGAGACCGACGATCTTGTCCGCCAGCTCACGGGCGTGGGCTTCGGCCTCGGAGCCGGCCGGCTCGATGCCCGGGCCGACGTCGTCGGCCCGGGTGGTCGAGAGCGGCTGGGCGACCTTGCAGTTGTCACGGTAGACGGCGATGGCCTTGATCCCCATCCGCCAGGCGTCGACGTGCAGCTGCTCCACGTCCTCGACGGTGACCTCCTCGGGCAGATTGACCGTCTTCGAGATGGCGCCGGAGATGAAGGGCTGCACCGCACCCATCATCCGGACGTGGCCGAGATAGTGGATGGTGTTGTCGCCCATCGAGCAGGCGAAGACCGCCAGGTGCTCGGGAGCCAGATGAGGAGCGCCGACGATGGTCTTGCGCCGGTCGATGTGGCCGACGATGTCGCCCACCTGGTCCGGGGAGTAGCCCAACCGGCCGAGGGCCCGCGGGACGGTCTGGTTGACGATGGACATGGTGCCCCCGCCGACCAGCTTCTTGGTCTTGACCAGACCGAGGTCGGGCTCGACGCCGGTGGTGTCGCAGTCCATCAACAGCCCGATGGTGCCGGTCGGAGCGAGCACGCTGGCCTGCGAGTTGCGTACGCCGTACTGCTCGCCGAGCTCGACGGCGAGGTCCCAGTCCTCCTGGGCGGCCGACAGCAGATCGGTGGGCACCTGCTCCTCGTCGATGCCGGCCACCGCGTCGCGGTGCATGCGCAGGACCGACAGCATCGGCTCGACGTTCTCGTGGTAGCCGGCGAAAGGCCCCATGCGGGCCGCCGTCCGGGCCGAGGTGGCGTAGGCGTGGCCGGTCATCAGGGCGGTGACGGCCGCCGCCCAGGCGCGGCCCTGGTCCGAATCGTAGGGAAGCCCCTGGGCCATCAGCAGCGCGCCCAGGTTCGCGTATCCGATGCCGAGCTCGCGGAAGCGCCGCGAGTTGTCGGTGATCCGCTCGGTGGGATAGTCGGCGTTCCCGACGATGATCTCCTGGGCGGTGAACAGCACCTCGACCGCGGCCCGGAACCCCTCGACGTCGAACGACCCGTCGTCACGGAGGAACCTGAGCAGGTTGAGGCTGGCCAGGTTGCAGGCCGAGTTGTCGAGGTGCATGTACTCGCTGCACGGGTTGGACCCGTTGATGCGGCCGGTGTTGGCGGCGGTGTTCCAGCGGTTGACGGTGGTGTCGAATTGCATCCCCGGATCGGCGCATTCCCAGGCAGCCTTGGCGATCTGGCGGAAGAGCTCGCGGGCCCGCACCCGGCGGAGGGGGGCGCCGTCGGTTCTGGCCGTCAGGGTCCATTCCCCGTCGTCGACCACCGCCTGCATGAAGTCGTCGCTGACCCGCACGGAGTTGTTGGCGTTCTGGTACTGGAGGCTGATCGAGTCCGCCCCGTCGAGGTCCATGTCGAACCCCGCGTCGCGCAGGACGCGCGCCTTCCGCTCCTCGATGGCCTTGCACCAGATGAAGTCCTCGATGTCGGGATGGTCGGCGTCGAGGATGACCATCTTCGCCGCCCGCCTCGTCTTGCCCCCCGACTTGATGGTGCCGGCGGACGAATCGGCGCCGCGCATGAAGCTCACCGGTCCCGACGCGGTACCGCCGCCCTTCAGGAGCTCGTGCGAGGAACGGATGCGCGAGAGGTTCACACCGGCACCCGAACCGCCTTTGAAGATGACCCCTTCCTCCGTGTACCAGTTGAGGATGGAGTCCATGGTGTCGTCGACCGAGAGGATGAAACAGGCTGAGCCCTGCTGGGGCACCCCGGCCACGCCGATGTTGAACCAGACCGGGGAGTTGAAGGCGGCCATCTGGTGGACGACGAGGTGCTTGAGCTCGGCCCGGAAGGTGTCGGCCTCCTCGTCGTCGGCGAAGTAGCCGTCCTTGATGCCCCAGCCGGCGACCGTGTCCACCACCCGGTCGGTCACCTGGCGCAACGAATGCTCCCGCTCGCCGGTGCCCGGGGTGCCGCGGAAGTACTTTTGGGCGAGGATGTTGGTGGCGTTGAGGCTCCAGTCCGCGGGGACCTCCACGTCGAGCTGCTCGAAGGCCACCGAGCCGTCCCGGAAGTTGGTGATCCGGGCGTCCCGCCGTTCCCACGCGAGCGCGTCGTAGGGATGGACCTCGGGATCGGTGAAATGGCGTCGGAGGCCGATTCCGGTGCGCTGGGGGGCGATGGCCATGCGATGTTCCCTTCTGTCGGTCGGGCTGGTCTGTCGGTCGCTGATCTGTCGGTCGTGCTGGTCGGTCGTGGTCGGTCTGTCGGTCTGTCGGTCGTGCCGGCGGTCGCCTGTCGATGGTGCTGAGAGCCGCTCCGGATCCGAGTCCGGGAGGGAGACGCCAGTGGTGCTCCCCGAGGTCCCGTGTTCGTTGCCCGGCCTCGACGCTCTGCCCGGCCCCGACGCTATCCCGGACCCCTCCCCCGTCCCGATGACAGCACCCGACTGGACACAAGATGTAGTGGTAGGTCCCTCCCGAGCTACGAGATAGTGGGTCTATTACAGCAGCGTAGTTACACCCCTGTCAACCCATGCGCCGGTCGCCGGCGGGCGATCCGGTCCCGCCCGCCGGGTGGTGTGGCAGAGTCGCCCGGTGGCCGCTCCCGCCCCCGTGACCATCGCCGTGGACGCCGGGACCACCGGGATCAGGGCGGTCGTGGTGGACGGCTCGGCCCGGGTGCTCGACACCGCCCGCCGCGAGCTGACCCAGCACTTCCCCCGGCCGGGTTGGGTCGAGCACGACCCCGACGAGATCTGGCAGGCGGTGCAGGCGACCCTCGCCGAGGTGGCCGGGCGCCTGCCCGAATCGGTCCCGGTGGCCGCCGTCGGGGTCACCAACCAACGCGAGACCGTGGTGGCCTGGGACCGTGCGACCGGCCGTCCCCTCCACCGGGCCATCGTCTGGCAGGACCGGCGGACCGCTGCCACCTGCTCGGAACTGACCGAGTCCGGCCTCCTCCCGCTCGTGAGGGCGCGAACCGGGCTGGTCATCGATCCCTACTTCTCGGCCACCAAGATGCAGTGGCTCCTGCGCGAGGGCGGACTGGCAGCGGGCCCCGACCTGGCCCTCGGCACGGTCGACTCGTGGGTCCTCTGGAACCTCACCGGAGGCGCCGGTGGAGGCGTGTTCGCCACCGACACATCCAACGCCGCCCGCACCATGTTGTTCGACATCGTCGCCCGTCGCTGGTCGGACGAGCTCTGCGAAGCCTTCGGCGTGCCCGAGGCGTCGCTCCCCGAGGTGCGCCCCTCGTGCGGCCGCCTGGGCCGGGTGTCCGGCGACGCCGTCGGCACCGGGTCACCACTCGGCGGCGTCCCCGTCTCGGGGATGGCCGGCGACCAGCATGCAGCCCTCTTCGGCCAGGCCTGCTTCGACCCGGGGATGACCAAGGTGACCTTCGGCACCGGGAGCTTCGTGCTCATGAACGCCGGGACCGCCTGCCCGGCCCCCGTGCACGGGTTGGTGACCACCTTGGCCTGGGACCTGGGGGAGGCGGCGGGGTTCCCGACCGGAGCCGTCCCCGACGGCTCCGCCGGGCGTTCACCGGTGTGCTACGCCCTCGAAGGTTCGGTCTTCGCCTCGGGGGCCGGCGTGCAGTGGCTGCGCGACGGGCTCGGCATCATCGCTGAGGCGTCCGAGACCGAGCCCCTGGCGCGGTCGGTGCCGGGCAGCGAGGGGGTGGTCGTCGTTCCGGCCTTCACCGGGCTCGGCAGCCCGCACTGGGACCCGGACGCCAGGGGCACCGTCGTCGGGCTCAGCCGGGGCTCCGGACGACCCCATCTCGCCCGAGCGATGGTGGAGGCCATGAGCTTCCAGGTCCGGGACGTGACCGATGCCATGGCGGCCACGGCCGTCGCCCCCTCGCTCCTCCGGGTCGACGGGGGTGCCTCGGCCATGGACCTGTTGCTGCAATTGCTGGCGGACCAGTCGCGGCTCGAGGTGGTCCGGCCCTCCTCGGTGGAGACCACGGCCATCGGGGCCGCCACGCTCGCCGGGCTGGCCGAAGGGGTATGGGGCTCGCTCGACGAGCTCGCCGCCCTCTGGAGCGCGGACGCCACGTTCTCCCCCGTCGCCACCCGGTCGGAGGTGGACGTCGCCCACCAGGCCTGGTTGCGCGCCCTGGACCGGTCACGTCGGTGGGCCGTGCACGACTAGGCGCGCGTGCCCCGTCCCGACGTGCGTGCCCGGCCGGGCCACCGACGACGAGCTCAGGAAATGTCCTGGCACCCGTGGTCGGCGATGTCGGCCATGACCGACACCCAGCGTCGCTCGCGGTCGCGAAAGGCCGGTCGGCGACGACCGACCAGCACGACCAGGTCGGCCCGGACCAGGTGGGCCGCAGCCACCCCGTCGTCGACGGCGGGCGTTCCGACGGCCGGCGCCGCCGCCAGGCGGGCCACCGTCTCGATCCGGTGGCGGTCGACGAGCTCGCCCCGGCCGACGACGACCCGGGACCCGGAGGGGTCGACCACCGCGGCGAACCCGGCGCCCAGTCCCGCCCGGACCCGCTCGGTCAGGAGGCCGAGCAGCTCCGGGGTCGTCGGCCGCCGGAACAGATCGGTCGCCAGGTCGAGGAGCTCGGCCTGGCGGTCGGGGAGGTGCTCGACCCGGCGCAGTGATTCGACGGTCACGCCGTCCACCTCGAGGATCTCCTCACGCAGCAGGTCGACGAGCCCGTCGCCGGCCAGTCCGACCCCCATCTCGTCGACGACCTGTCCCCCGGCGCGCTCGAGGATCTCGAAGGAGACGACGTCGCCCCCCACAGAGCCGATGCGGCTCGCCACCGCCCCGAGCGCCCCCGGCCGGTCCGGCAGGTGGAGCCTGACCAGGTAGTTCAGCACCCACCCCAGGCTAGGCGTCCTCGGTTTCGCCCCGGTTTCGGTCCGGTTACGGCTCGGCGGCCTGTTCCTCGGCGGTTGCCGGGCCGGCCGGTACCCCTCACGGCTCGGCGGCCGGTGCCGGCGGGGCGCGCCGGGCGTAGCGGTCCACGTACTCCTGGCCCGAGAGCCGGGCGATCTCGGACATGAGGGCGTCGGTGAGCTCACGCAGCTCCGCCTGGTCCGCCGGCTCGGCCCGATCCGCCCGGTCCCCCTGCCCGGCCTGCCCGGTTCGTTCGGCCTCCCCCACGGTGACGGCTTCCCCCGGGTGCGGGCGGGCCAACGGCGCCCCGAAGCGGATGGTGACGGCACGGAACGGACGCATCAGCCGGCTCCCCGGCGGCTGCACCGCTCTCGTGCCCTCGATGCCGACGGGGACGAGCGGCACGTCGCACCCGAGCACCAGGCGCGCCACCCCGGTGTGGCCGCGGTGCAGGCGCTCGTCGGGTGCTCTCGTGCCCTCGGGGTAGATGCCGAGCAGACGGCCCGAGCGCAGGACCCGGGTCGCCGTTCCGAGGGCGCGCTGGGAGGCGTCGCCGCCGCCGCGGTCCATGGGGATCTGTCCGGCGGCCCGGAAGAACCATGCCGTCTTCCAGTCGTCGAAGTACTCGGCCTTGGCCACGTAGGTCAACCGGCGGCGGAGCACCAGTGGAAGGAAGAAGGAGTCGCAGAAGGACTGGTGGTTGGCCGCCAGCACCGCCGGACCGTGCCGCGGGACGTGCTCCCGGCCCTCGACCCGGACCCGCCAGAAGAGGAAGAAGACCGGGCTCAACAGAGCCTTGAAGACCCAGTAGGCCACGGGCAACGGTACCGCCGGGTGTGCGGTGCTGCACCGGGTCGACCGGGCACCGGCTCCACCGACCTCGTGCCCGTGTGCCGCAGGCCGGGCCGGTTGACCCCTCGGCGCGCTGCCCGTAGCGTCTGGCCGGCGCCACCGACCGAACGTCGGCTCGGACGCCCCGGGCCGCGGCGGGCGAGCGGCGGCGGCGACGCGGACGGGAGGAGCCCATGACCGAGGAGTGCACGCTCGAGAGCCGTCCGTTCCTCGACGGGCTCTACTTCGGGGAGTGCCCGCGCTGGCACGGCGACCGGCTGTGGTACGTGGACTTCTACGCCAGCACCGTGTGCTCGGCCGGCGAGTCCGGCGACACCCGGACCGAGGTGGAGGTCCCGGGTCAGCCCGCCGGGCTCGGCTGGCTGCCCGACGGTCGGCTGCTGGTGGTGGCCCGAAAGCCGCGCACCGTGGTGCGGGTCGAAGCCGATGGGACCCTCTCGCACCACGGGGACCTCAAACCGGCGGCCACCTTCTACGGGAACGACATGGTGGTCGACCGGGACGGCCGGGCGTACGTGGGCAACTTCGGCTTCGACCTGCACGGTGTCATCGAGGAGAAGGGCGAGCGTGGACTGATGGAGCCGCCCGGTCCCCCGACCACCGCGGTGGTGCGCATCGACCCCGACGGCTCCTCCCGCGTGGCGGCCGACGCCCTGTCGTTCCCCAACGGCACCGTGATCACCCCCGACGGCAAGCTCCTGATCGTGGCCGAGACCCTGGCCGGCCGGCTGACCGCCTTCGACGTCGGCGAGGACGGCGAGCTCTCGGGCCGCCGGGTGTGGGCGCCGCTGCCGTGGTGCGCCCCCGACGGCATCTGCCTCGACGCCGAGGGCCGCGTCTGGGTGGCCAACGCCGTCGCTCCCGAGTGCCTGCTCGTTTCCGAGGGGGGTGCCGTCCACAGCCGGGTGCGCACCACCCAGACCTGCTTCGCCTGCATGCTCGGCGGGTCCGACCGGCGGACGCTCTACCTCATGACGGCTCCCACGAGCACGGAATCGGTGGCCAGCGCGAACCGCGACGGCCGCATCGAGCAGGCCCGGGTCCCAGTCGGCGGCGCCGGGCTCCCCTGAGGCGACCCGGGGCCACCCGAGGGGGCCCCTGCCCGCCGCCGTCGGGCGGCGACCGCGTCGCCGGCGCGGTCAGCGCAGCTTGACGAGGGCCTTCCGGAGGCTGCGTACCCCCTGCCCGATGCGCTGCTCGTTCTCGATCAGCGCGAACCGCACGTGGTCGTCGCCCCCCGGACCGAACCCGACACCCGGCGAGGTGGCGACGTCGGCTTCGTTCACCAGGAACTTGGAGAACTCGAGCGATCCCATCTCGCGGTAGGGCTCGGGCACCGGCGCCCAGACGAACATGGTCCCCCGCGGCGGGGACACCTCCCACCCGATCCGGTTGAGTCCGTCGCACAATGCGTCGCGGCGTGCCTGGTAGCACTCGTTGACGACCTTCGGGTAGTCGGCGGCCTCGTTCATCGCCACGATGGCGGCGATCTGGATGGGCTGGAACGTCCCGTAGTCGAGGTAGCTCTTGAGCTTGGTCAGGGCCTGCACGATGGCGGCGTTGCCGACCAGGAACCCCACCCGCCACCCGGCCATCGAGAACGACTTGGTCAAGGTGTACAGCTCGACCGCCACGTCCTTGGCCCCGGGAACCTGCAGGATGGACGGCGGCGAGTAGCCGTCGAAGGCGATGTCGGCGTAGGCGAAGTCGTGGACCAGGACGATCTCGTGCTCGCGGGCGAACTCGACCAGACGGGCCATCCAGTCGAGGTCCACGCACTCGGTGGTCGGGTTGTGCGGGAACGAGAGGACCACCACCCGTGGTTTCGGCCAAGCCGACTCCCAGGCCTCCATCAGGTTGCCGAAGAACGCCTCGCCGGGGCTGCCGCTGTCGGCAGAACCGGGGGCGTCGAGACGGACGTTGCGCACGTCGGCCCCGGCGAAGAGCGGCGCGTAGATGTGGATGGGGTACGAGGGGGCCGGCACCAGGGCGGTGTCCCCCGGTCCGACCAGCACCCACATGAGATGGGACAGGCCCTCCTTGGCGCCGATGGTGGTGACCACCTCGGTCTCGGGGTCCAGGTCGACCCCGAACTTGCGCAGGTAGAGGTCGCAGACGGCACGGCGGATCTTCGGGATCCCGCGGCTGGCCGAGTAGCGGTGGTTGCGCGGGTTGTGGACCGCCTCGGCGAGCTTGTCCACGGCCACGTCCGGTGAGGGCAGGTCCGGGTTGCCGAAGCCGAGGTCGATGACGTCGCGTCCCTCGCGCCGGGCCGTCGCCTTCAGGTCGTTGATGGTGCCGAAGACGTAGGGCGGCAAGCCGTTGATCCGTCGGAACTCCATGGGGCGAGGATAGTTCGGGGCCACCTGCGCACCGGGCACTCACCCGGTGCGGGCGGCCTCGGCCGCCTCGGCCACCGCTTCGAGCGACTCGGGCCAGGCGCACACCGCCCAGGTGGCGCCGGCTCCGGCCAGCTCCTCGAGGCGTCCGGCCAGCGCGTCCACCGGTCCGTCGAGCGGACCGCCCCAGGTGACCTCCATGCCCACGGCGACCAGCTCGGCCACCTGGATGGGCTCCACTTCCCAGAGGTTGACGGCGGCACCGACCTCGCGGGCCACCTCCACCGTCTTCGGCAGGCCCCCTCCGACCCAGACCGGGATCCCCTCCCCGCAGACGGCGTCGGCGACCGCCGCCATGCGGGCCCGGCGCTCGTCGGCGGGCTCGAACGGCACCCCGAAGGCGAGGTTCTCGCCCCGGCTCAGATGGTCACCGGTGCCGAGCCCGGCGATGAAGCGGCCGCCGCTCATCGAGGCGAGGCTGCGGAGCACCGAGACGAGGATGGCGTCGGGCAGGAGGCCGATGCGGGCCACCAGCGTTCCGAGCTCGATGGTGGACGTCGACGCCGCCACCGCCCCGAGCAGCGGTGCCGACGAGAGGGCCGGTCGGCCGGGCTGGCCCAGGGGCCACAGGTGGTCGAAGCAGAAGACACCGTCGAGACCCAGCTGCTCGGCGCGTCGGGCTGCATCCAGCGCGGTGCCGGCCTCGTGGCGGAATTGGGGAAGGGTGATCCCGACCTTCATGCCAGATCCCCCGCCGCCAGGGCGGTCCGGTCAGCTCGTCGACTCGACCCGGGCCTTGAGCTCACGCAGGGCGATCGACATGATGCGGCTCTGGGCCCGCATCTTGATGAACCCGGGGAGCGGCACCTTCATCTCGACCTCGAGGTGGTAGGTGACCTCGGTCCCCCCGTCGCCGTCCGGCTCGAAGACGTACCGGCCGTCGAGCTTGGAGGTGATGTCGCCACGGGTCTGCACCCACGAGAGGACCTGGGGCGACTCGGAATAGTCGTAGGCGAGGGTGTAGCTCGTGCTCCGGCCGAAGGCCGCCGCCCGGAAGGTGACGAGCTCGGGGCGCCCCTGCTCGTCCCGTTCGTCGATGGTGACCTCTTTGATGTCCGCCGCCCACTGGGGGTAGGCACCGATGTCGGAGCTGACCTCGAAGCACCGCGCCGGGGTGGCCGACACCACCATGCGCTCAGTGGCTTGTTCCGCCACGATGGGGCCTCCTCATCGAATCCGTGGCTCTGCCCGGACAGAGCCATCAGCCTCCCATGTCGGCGAGGGCCGAAGCCAGCCTAGGGGCGAGTTTGTCATAGTCGAAGGATGCCTCCGCCCGGAGCCGTGCGGCGGCCCCCATCCTCGAACGCAGCTGCCCGTCGCCGAGCAAGCGCGCGATCGAACGGGCGGCGGCACCGGCGTCGGTCGGACGCCGGAGGACGAGACCGGTCCGCTCGTGCTCGACGGCCTCGTCCGCACCACCCGATGCTCCGGCCACCTGTGGGACGCCCGCCGCCGCCGCCTCGAGGAAGACGATGCCGAACCCTTCCTGTTCGAGGCCGAGCCACCGGTTGCGACAGAGCATGGCGAACACGTCGGCCGCCCCGACGAGGAGGGGAAGCTCGTCGTCGCCGACCGTCCCGAGGAGGCGCACCGGCGCGGCGTGCTCGGCCACCCGTCCCGCCAGTCGGTCCGCGTCGCGCCCGTGCCCGGCGATGGCCACGGTGAGGTCGGGCACATCGGGGCGCAGCCGCACGGCCGCGTCGATGAGGACGTCCATCCCCTTGCGCGGGACGAGGCGGCTCACGCTGACCACCAGCGGTCCGTCGGGCGGCAGACCGAGCTCGGAGCGGGCCGCCGCCCGACGCTCGGGCGAGAGGGGGCGGAAGCGCTGGAGGTCGACCCCGGGCGGGATCTCCACCACCGGCGGCATCGCCCCCCGCTTGAGGACACGGGCCGCCTCGGCCGCCGGGTAGCCGCCGGCGGAGACGGCCATCACGCTGTGGCGCAGGACCCGGGCGAGGACCGGGCGGGTCGGGGGCAGCCGCCCGGGGACCGCCACCTCCGCGCCGTGCAGGACCACCCCGTAGGGGAGCCCCAGCCGCGGGCCGACCATCCCGAGCGGGAAGGCCGGATCGAGGAGCACCAGCCCGGCCCCGATCCGCCGGGCCGAGGCGCGGATGCGCCGGACGAGCTGCGGCGTCGGGACCAGGATCGGTCCCCGGACCCGCTCGATACGGATGCCGCGGGCCGCCTGGGCCCGGTCGAAGTCGGCGGCGCCGGGGTCCGAGCGGGCGGTCAGCACGGCGAACGAGTCGGGGTCGAGGCGTCGCCAGAGCTCGAACAGGTAGGCCTGGATCCCTCCCACCTTGGGCGGGAAGTCGTTGGTCACGAGGAGGTGGGTCACCGGGTCGGGTCCACCAGGTCGGCACGGCCGAGGGAACAGGCCGCCCACCGGGCGTGCTCGACGAGCATCGGGTCGTCGGCGGCCAGCCACCGGCGGAGAGCCGTTGCGGTCCCCGCGTCGCCGCCGTCACCGACATTGCCGAGCACCACGAGGGCGTTGCGCCGCAGGTATCGAGGATCGCGCCGGGGGATGTACCAGCGCCCGTACCCGGCCAACAGCTCCTCGTCGGACGCGGTGAGCAGCTCGAGCAGGTCGACGCGGACGTCACCGGCGGTCTCGACGGGTGCCGGGCGGCGGCGCTCGGCGATCCGGTTGACCGGGCAGACCCGTTGGCACTCGTCGCAGCCGTAGATCCGGTCGCCGAGGGCATGCCGGAGCTCCACGGGAAACGAGCCGGGCGCCTGCAGCAGCCAGGCGAGGCAGCGCCGGGCATCGACCACACCGGACTCGGCCAGCGCGCCCGTCGGGCAGGCGTTTTGGCACCGCGTGCACGATCCGCACCCGCGCCCGTGGGCCTGAGGGGGGGACGGGGCCGGGCACAGCGGCGCGTCGGTGACCACCGAGCCGAGGAGGAACCACGATCCGAGCCCGTCGAGGAAGAACAGCGAGTTCTTGCCGTACCAGCCGAGGCCGGCCCGGTGGGCCGCGGCCCGGTCGACCAATGCGTTGTCGTCGCACACCACCGTGGCCCGCCACCCGAGGGACCGAAGGTGGTCCGCCAACACCCCGAGGGCGTCCCGCAACGCGCCATAGTGGTCGCGCCACATGTACCGGGCCACCCGCCCGGACGGGCGCGGCCGATCGACCCCGCCTCCACCGCTCTCCCCTCCCGAGGTCGACCTCCGGCCCGGGTCGGGCCCGGTCGGACCCGGGCCCGACGATGCGAGATCGCCGGGAGATGCGACATCGCCGGGATAGGCGAGCGCCCCCACCACGATCGCCTGCCCACCGGGCAGGATCCGCGACGGATCCGTCGAGCGTTCGGGGTTCCGGTAGGTGAACTGCATGCCGGCGGCCAACCCACGGCGTCGGCGCTCGTCGAGAGCCCGGCGGGTGTCGGCGAACACCTCGATGCCCGAAACGCCGACGGCGGAGAGACCCGACCGCCGGCCGAGGTCGACCACGGCATCGGTGAGCCGGGCGGAATCCGAACCGGGTCCGGCATCGGTACCGGCCTCGGAGCGGGGCCCGGGAGCGTCGAACGGGGCCGGGTGGGGCACGCCCCATGGTGGCACGGTCGTCCGCGGGCGAGGGTCGGCCAGCCCGTGCCCGCCCGGCGGTCGGCGGTCAGGCCGGCCGGCGCGAATGGCGCAGACCGGGCACCATGCCGGCCTGCTCCAGAAGTCGGACCGCCCGCGCCTCGTCGGCGTCGACCACCACGGCGTCGTCGGGCTGGCGGTCGACGATGAACGACACCACGCAGTCGTCGCACACCGCGCTGTCCCGATGGCGGCAGTCGGCACAGTCGAAAGTCAGGGTCACTGGTTCCATGGACACAGGATGACCGAGCGGTGTGACACCGGCACCGGCGGCGGAACCTGTCAACCAAAATGAGACACCGATTACTCAGACGGCCATCGGCGCCTCCTCTGGTCGATTGATCCAGAAGGCCTCGGGGATGGTCGGTGCCCGGGGCGGGGTGCGGAAGCGTTCGGGGCGGTTGGCATAGGCGGCGTCGAGCACGCCTTGACGCTTCTCCCGGACCACCTCTGCCATCCCGTAGTGGACGTCGGCCGGGGTGTGGAGGCCGATGCCCGAGTGGCGGTGCTCGCCGTTGTAGTGCTCGAAGAACTCTGCGCAAAACGCCCTGGCGGCGGCGATGGTGGCGAACCGCTCGGGGAAGGTGGGCGAGTACTTCATGGTCTTGAACTGGGACTCCGAATAGGGGTTGTCGTTGGATTGGTGCGGCCTCGAGTGGCTTTGGAGGACGCCCAGGTCGGCCAAGAGCTGGCTGACGGTTCGAGAGGTCATGGAGCTCCCGCGGTCGGCGTGCAGGGTGAGCTGGCCGTCGGGGACCTCGTGTCGGTAGAGGGCATCGGCGATGAGCTGCTCAGCCAAGGTGGCCGACTCCTTCGGCGCCACCAGCCAGCCCACGACGTAGCGGGAGTAGACGTCGAGGATCGTGTAGAGCTGGAACCAGGTCCACTTGTAGGGGCCGGCGAGCTTGGTGATGTCCCAGCTCCAGACCTGATTGGGGGCCGAGGCCACCAGTTCGGGCTTCACCACGGCCGGCCGGCGGGCCTGGGCTCTGCGCTCCCGCACCTGGTGGCGCTGGCGCAAGAGGCGGTACATGGTGGAGACAGAGGCCAGGTACACACCCTCGTCGAGCAGGGTGGCCCACACCTGAGCCGGGGCTTTGTCGCAGAAGCGCTCGGAGTTCAGGGTGTCGACCACTGCATCGGCCTCGGTCGGGACCAGGGCCCGGTGCGACCGTCGGGGGGCCGGGGGGCCGCACCGAGTAGGACGCCGGGCCCGGTAGTGAGTGGCCCGGGACCGGCCCAAGGCGGCACAGGCGGCTTTGCGTCCCACCACTGGGGCCAGCTCGTCGATGCCGGCGTCGATGATGGTGTTCACTACTCGTCGGAGGCCGCGCTCTTCGAGATTTCCTCCAAGAGCGCGTGCACTTTTCCCTGGACGTGGATCACCGCCTCGGCCTGGGCCAGTCGGGTGCGGAGCCGCTCGTTCTCGGTTCTGAGCTTGGCCACCTCGGACAGGCTCGGCCCTCCCCGGCCACCGTCTTGGCGCCCGAGGGCCGCCTTCAACAGACCCTGGCGGTGCTGGCGTCGCCAGTCGGTGACCAGGCTCGAGTACAGCCCCTCCCGACGCAGCAAGGCACCCCGCTCGCCGGACTCGGAGCACCCGTCGTACTCGGCCAGGATGGCCAGCTTGTATTCCGGTGAGAAGACCCGTCGGACCGGGGTGTTCTTCCTCTCGCTGCCATCGGGCGCGGTGCCGTCGTCGATGTGCCAAGTCTTGCCGTGTTCGGACTTGACCGGCGGTGGTCGGTTCGTGGTCGTCATGGGATAGACCCTCCAACACCCTCATGCTCAGTAGGGGGATGCTGTCGGTGTCTCACTCATTGTGGACAGAGAGGGCGGGGTTGGCGGCCCCGGCCGGCTCGCCCGCTCGTGGCCCGGCCCGCCGGCCGATCCGTACCCGGATCAGTACCCGGCTCAGTACCCGGCGGCGGGATCCACCAGGCCGACGAGCGGCCGGCCCGCACCGAACCGGTCGACGTTCTCCCGGATCCGCTCGGCCAGGGAGGGGAGCACCATCTCGATGGTGTCGGCCGTGTGCGGGGTGATGATGCAGTCGTCCCGGCCCCACAGGGGATGACCGTCGGGCAGGGGCTCGGGATCGGTCACGTCCAGCCCGGCCCCGCCGATGGCCCCCGTCCTCAACGCCGCGACCAGTGCGTCGGTGTCCACGTGGGGCCCCCGGGCCACGTTGACCAGCCACGCCCGCTCGTCCATGAGGTCCAGCTCGGGAGCGGCGATGATCCCACGGGTCTCCGGAGTGAGGGCGAGGGCGAGGACCACTCCGAGCGAGCCGGGCAGGACATCGTGGAGACGGGAGGGTGGCACGGTGGCGGTGGCGCCGGCCACCGGTTCGTCCCGCCGGCGCACGACCGTCGTCTCGACCCGGAAGGGCGCCAGCAGGCCCACCAACGCAGCCGTGATACCGCCGCCCCCGAGGACGGTGACCCGCTGGCCGAAGAGGGTGTCGCCCGCCGGCTTCCCCCACGACACCGCCCGCACCCGCTCGCCGAGACGCCGGAGACCGCCCAGCAGCAGGGTGAGGGCGTGCTCGGCCACGGGCTCGGCGTAGGAGCCCTTGGCGCAGGTCCAGCGGCGTTCGTGGTCGAGGACCCCGTGGTCGACCATCTTCTCGACTCCGGCGCTCGGCAGCTGGATCCAGCGGACGCCCGGTGCGGCGGCCAGGACGTCGGCGAGGGCGTCGGGGTGGTGGGGGTCGAGCCAGACCAGCGCGTCGGGATCGTCGGTGACGCCGACCACCTCTCCGCCGCCGTCGGCCACTGCCCGGGCGGCAAAGGGCGCCGGTTCCGGTGCCACGGCGACACGGGGGATCATCGGGGCGCACACTATCCAAGGGCGACGACGCCGGTCCGGTGGCGACGATGCCGGGGCCGGTGGCGAGCCGGTGGCGAGAACGCCGGGGCCGGTGATTTGCTTCAATGGATGCGCACGCCCGGCTGGAGGGGGAGCCCATGATCGTCCAGTTCAACGTCCGTGACTTCCTCGACCGGGCGGCGGCCACCTATCCGGACCGGGTCGGGCTGGTCGACGAGCCCGAGCAACCGGCGGCGTCGTGGGGCGAGCTCACCTTCGCCGGGCTGGCGGCCAGGGCGCGGTCGCAGGCGGCGGGCCTGGACCGGCTGGGTGTCGGCACCGGCGAGCGGGTGGCGGTCGTCTCCCACAACAGCGCGCGCCTGCTGACGTCGTTCTACGGGGTCTGCGGGTGGGGACGGGTCTTCGTGCCGGTCAACTTCCGCCTGGCGGCCCCCGAGGTCGAGTACATCGTCGAGCACTCGGGAGCGGCGGTACTGCTGGTCGATCCCGAGCTCGAGAACGTCCTCGGCTCGGTGAAGGCGCCCCGGCGCTTCGTCCTGGGAGCCGACAGCGACGCCACCCTCTTTCCCGACGACGCCGATCCCCGGCCGTGGGAGCCCGACGAGGGTGCGACCGCCACCATCAATTACACCTCGGGCACCACGGCCCGCCCCAAGGGAGTCCAGCTCACCCATCGCAATTGCTGGGTCAATGCCGCGGTGTTCGGGTGGCACGTCCAGATCTCGGACCGCGACGTGTACCTCCACACCCTCCCCATGTTCCATGCCAACGGCTGGGGCATGCCCTGGTCGACCACGGCCATGGGCTGCCCCCAGGTGGCGTTGCGGAAGGTGGACGGGGCCGAGATCCTCCGGCGCGTCGAGCAGCACGGGGTCAGCCTCCTGTGCGGCGCCCCGGCGGTCGTCAACGCCGTGCTCGACGCGCTGCCCGAGTGGAACGGCCCGGTGCCCGGCAAGGGCCGCACCCGTGTGGTGGTGGCGGGGGCTCCGCCTCCCAGCCGCACCATCGAGCGCGTCGAGGCCGAGCTCGGGTGGGAGTTCGTCCAGATCTACGGCTTGACCGAGACATCGCCGCTCTTGACCGTCAACCGCCGGCGGCCCGAGTGGGACGGCCGTCCCGGCGCCGAACGGGCCCGCAAGCTGATGCGGGCGGGCGCACCGGCGGTCGGGACCGAGATCCGGGTCGACGCGGGGGGCGAGGTCCTGGCCCGCAGCAACACGGTGATGGACGGCTACTGGAACCAGTCCGAGGAGACGGCTGCCGCCCTGGCCGGGGGCTGGTTCCACACCGGGGACGGAGGGCAGCTCGACGAGGAGGGGCACTTGAGCATCCTCGACCGCAAGAAGGACGTCATCATCTCGGGGGGCGAGAACATCTCCTCCATCGAGGTCGAGGACGCCATCTTCTCCCTGGAAGGGGTGGCGGAGGTGGCGGTCATCGGCATTCCCGACGACACCTGGGGCGAGAAGGTGGTGGCTCTCGTCGTCCCGAGCGAGGACGGCGGGCTGAGCGAGCAGGCGGTCACCGACCACTGCCGGCGGACGCTGGCCGGGTACAAGTGCCCCAAACAGGTCGAGTTCCGGCAGGAGCTGCCGCGGACGGCGACCGGGAAGCTCCAGAAGTTCCGGTTGCGCGCCCCGTACTGGGAAGGACGCGAGCGCCAGGTGAACTGACCGCCGGCCATGGCGCCGGCCATGCCACCGGCGATGCCGACGGGCGATCCGCCGCCGCTAGGTTGGGCGGCCGATGGCGCCGGGCACGACCCCACAGCCACCTTCTGCCCCGTCACGGCCCGGCCGCCGGGTGCTGGTGGCGGTCCTCGCCGTGGTGGTGCTGGCCGCCGGCGGCCTGACCTTGGCGTTGGCAGGACCGGGCACCGGTCAGGCCGAGCCGGTGCGCCCGCCCGGGGTCCCCGCCGCCGTCCCGACCCCGCTCGCCACGCTCATGCAGCTGTCGCCCGTCCCGTCCCAGCCGGCACCGGCGTTCACCCTCACCGACCAGGCCGGCCGGACTGTCTCCCTGTCCGGCTTCGCCGGGCGCGCCGTGGTGCTCGAGTTCATGGACTCGCACTGCACGGACATCTGCCCGATCATCTCCCAGGAGTTCGTCGACGCCTACCACGACCTCGGCCCGCAGGCCGCCGACGTGGCCTTCGTGACGGTCAACGTGAACCCCTTCCACGCCGAGGTCGCCGACGTGGCCGCCTTCACCCACGAGCACCGGCTCGACACGATCCCCTCGTGGCACTTCGTGACCGGTCCGGTCGGCGAGCTGCGTGAGGTCTGGGCCCGGTACGGGGTGACCGTCGACGCACCGGGCCCCGAGCGCGGACGTGATCCATTCCTCCTTCGTCTACTTCGTCGACCCGAGCGGGAACGAGCGGTTCCTCGGCTCGCCCGGCGCGGAGCACCGCCCCGACGGCACCGCCTACCTTCCCGGCGATCAGATCGCCGCCTGGGGCCGGGGCATCGCCGCGGTGTCGCGGAGCATGCTGGCCCGGAGCTGAGCCTCCGGCCGGGGCTTTCACCCCGAGGGGAAGTGCAGGCCGCCGGGTGCCGGGGTGACGTCACCCGCCGCGCCAGGCCACCGGGCGGTCACCGATTTGAGGCGCGTGTTGAAGCGGATCCCCTCCATCCCGTGGACGTGCGCATCGCCGAAGAGCGACTGCTTCCACCCGCCGAACGAGTAGTAGGCCATCGGCACCGGGATGGCCACGTTGATCCCCACCATCCCGACGGTGACCTCGCGACGGAAGCGCCTGGCGGCGTGGCCGTCGCGGGTGAAGATGGCCGTCCCGTTGCCGTAGGGGTTGGCGTTGACCAGAGCGATCGCCGAATCGATGTCTTCCACCCGCAGCACCGACAGCACGGGCCCGAAGATCTCGTCCCGGTAGACCTGCATCGAGGGGGCGACCCGGTCGACCAGGCTCGGGCCGAGGAAGAAGCCGCCGGGCGCGCCGGGGACGACGACCTGGCGGCCGTCCACCACCAACTCGGCCCCCTCGGCCTCGGCCGAGGCGAGGTAGCCGGCCACCCGGGCCCGGTGGGACTCGGTGATCAACGGACCCACCTCGGAGCCGGGATCGGCGCCGGGTCCCACGGTGAGAGCCGCCGCCCGCTCGCCCAGGGCGCCGACCAACCGGTCGCCGTCACCCACCGCCACCACCGCGGACACGGCCATGCAGCGCTCGCCCGCCGAGCCGTAGCCGGCGGCCACCAGCGCATCGGCGGCGGCGCCCACGTCGGCGTCGGGCATCACCACGGCGTGGTTTTTGGCGCCGCCGAGCGCCTGGGCGCGCTTGCCGGTCGCCGTGGCCCGGTCGAAGACCCGTCGGGCCACCGGGGTCGAGCCCACGAACGAGATGCCGTCGACACCCGGGTGCCCGGCCAGTGCCTCCACGGCCACCGCGTCCCCCTGGACCACCTGGAAGACGCCGTCGGGCAGCCCGGCCCGGCGCCACAGCTCGGCGACGAGCAGCGACGGGGAGGGGTCGCGCTCGGAGGGCTTGAGGACGAAGCTGTTGCCGCAGGCGATGGCCAGCGGGTACATCCACATGGGCACCATGACCGGGAAGTTGAACGGGGTCACTCCCGCCACCACCCCGAGCGGTTGGCGCACCGACCACGCGTCGACGCCGGTGGACACCTCTTCGGAGAACTCCCCTTTCAGCAGATGGGCGAGGCCGCAGGCGAACTCGACCACTTCGAGACCCCGGGCCACCTCGCCCCGGGCGTCGTCGAGCACCTTGCCGTGCTCCGAGGTGACCAGCCGGGCGAGGTCCTCGCCATGGCGTTCGCACAGGTCCCGGAAGGCGAACAGCACCCGGGTCCGGGCCGACAGCGGGGTGCTCCCCCAGGACAGCGCGCCGGTGCGCGCCGCCGCCACCGCGGCGTCGACGTCGTCGGCGGTCGCCAGCACCACTTCGGCGGTCTGCTCACCGGTGGCCGGGTCGAAGACCGGCGAGGTCCGGGCGGCCGTTCCCTCCTCCGAGGCTCCGATCCGCCTCATGGGTCAGGCGAGCAGCGCATCGAGGGGCGCACAGCGCAGGTCGTGGGCGTCGGCCACCGGCTCGTAGACCACCGAGCCCCCGGTGACGTTCACGCCCCGGGCGAGAGCGGGATCGGCCCGGGCCGCCTCCTGCCAGCCGCGGTCGGCGATCTCCTGGACGTAGGGCAGTGTGGCATTGGCCAGGGCATGGGTGGAGGAATGGGGAACCGCGCCGGGCATGTTGGACACGCAGTAGAAGACCGAGCGGTGCACCTCGAAGGTGGGCCGGCTGTGGGTGGTCGGCCTGGTCGACTCGAAGCAGCCGCCCTGGTCCACGGAGATGTCGACCAGCACCGAGCCCGGGCGCATCCGGGCCACCAGGTCGTCGGGGACCAGCGTCGGCGCCTTGGCCCCGACCACCAGGACGGCACCGATCACGATGTCGGCGTCGAGGCAGGTCTCCTCGATGGCGTGGGAGCTCGAGGCCACCGTCTCCAGGGCACCGCGGAAATGGTGGTCGACCCGGCGGAGCCGCTCGAGATCGCGATCGAGGACGTACACGTCGGCGTGCATGCCGACCGCCAGGGTGGCCGCCGCCATGCCGGCCACACCGGCGCCGAGGATGACGACCTTGGCGCACCGGACGCCGGGGACCCCGCACACCAGCACCCCCCGGCCGCCTCCCGGCCGCATCAGGTGGTGGGCGCCCATCAGCGGGGCCATCCGCCCCGCTACCTCGCTCATCGGGGTGAGCAGCGGGAGCGAGCCGTCGGGCAGCTGCACCGTCTCGTAGGCGATGGCCGTGTTCCCGGCGGCCACCAGCGCCTCCGTGCAGCGGCGGGAGGCGGCCAGGTGGAGGTAGGTGAACAGCACCTGGCCGCCCCGCGAACCGAGACGCCCGTACTCCTCGGGGACGGGCTCTTTGACCTTCAGCACGAGGTCCGACCCGGACCACACCTCTTCGGCCGACCCGACGACGGTGGCGCCGGTGGCCCGGTACTCGTCGTCGGTGATCGAGGACCCGACACCCGCCCCCCGTTCCACCACCACCCGGTGGCCCGACGCGCTGAGCTCCCGCACCCCGGCCGGCGTGACGGCCACCCGGTACTCGCTGTCTTTGACCTCCGCTGGCACTCCGACGATCATCCCCCGACCTCGCTTCCGGCGCACGAAGCTCTTGTGGGCTCGGTCCGTCATTTGAACACGATTTCGATCGAACCTCTGCCCGAACGCTGCGGTTGCTGGTATAAAGCGTCGAGACGTGAGGGCGGCATCCACCCGGGCGACGACCGGTCGCCCGGCCGTCCCGAGCCAGGACCCGAGGACGTGCGCAAGGACATCCCCGCTGGGACATCCCGGCCCACCGCACTGCTCGACGAGGCCGACCGGACGATCGTCGAGGCGCTGCAGGCGGACGGCCGCCGGACCTACGGATCCATCGCCGAGGCGGTCGGTCTGTCGGAGGCCGCGGTACGGCAACGGGTGCAGAAGCTGCCGCGACGGTGGCGTCATCCAGATCGTGGCCGTCACCGACCCGCTGCAGGCCGGCTTCACCAGCCAGGCCACGGTCGGCATCCGGACCGACGGGGACGCCCGCATCGTGGCCGAGCGGCTGGCGGAGGTCCCGGCCATCGGGTCGGTGGTCGTGTGCGCCGGCTCCTTCGACATCCTGGTCGGGCTGGTGTGCGAGGACGACGACGCCCTGCTCGAGCTCGTCAACGGAGTTCTCCGCCGGACACCCGGCGTGCGGGAGACCGAGACCTTCGTGTACCTCCGCCTCGTCAAGCAGTCCCACGCCTGGGGGACGAGGTGAGCCGCCCCGGCGACCACGCGCCGGGGGACGCCCACCGCCACCTCTGGGCCCACTTCACGCGGATGTCGTCGGAGCCCGGGCGCGAGATCCCGGTCATCGTGCGGGGGGAGGGCCCCTGGGTCTACGACGAGCACGGCAAGCGGTACCTCGACGGCCTGTCGGGCCTGTTCACCAGCCAGATCGGTCACGGCCGGGCCGAGCTGGTCGAGGCGGCGGCGCGCCAGGCGGCGGAGCTGTCCTACTTCCCGCTCTGGGGCTACGCCCACCCGGCAGCCGTGGAGCTGGCCGACCGGCTGGCCGAGTTGACGCCGGGGGACTGCAACCGCATCTTCTTCACCACCGGGGGCTCCGAAGCGGTCGAGTCGGCATGGAAGCTGGCCCGTCAGTACTTCCGCATCACCGGCCAGCCGGGCCGCACCAAGGTCATCAGCCGCAACCTCGCCTACCACGGCACGACCATGGGGGCGTTGTCGATCACCGGGCTGGCGTCCATCCGGACCCCGTTCGAACCACTGGTGCCCGGGGCCATCAAGGTGCCCAACACCAATTTCTACCGAGCCCGGTACTTCGCCGACGACCCCGTCGCGTTCGGCCGGTGGGCCGCCGACGCCATCGAGGATGCGATCCTGATGGCCGGGCCGGAGACGGTCGCGGCCGTCTACCTCGAGCCGGTCCAGAACGCCGGCGGGTGCTTCCCGCCGCCTCCCGGCTACTTCGCGAGGGTGCGCCAGATCTGCGACCGGTACGGCGTGCTCCTCGTGTCCGACGAGGTGATCTGCGCCTTCGGCCGGCTCGGCTACTGGTTCGGGGCCGAGCGCTACGGCTACCGTCCGGACATCGTCACCATGGCCAAGGGACTGACGAGCGGCTACGCGCCGCTCGGGGCCATGGCGGTGAGCGACCGGCTGGTCGAGCCGTTCCTCACCGGGTCCACCTTCCTCCACGGGGTAACCTTCGCCGGCCATCCGGTCAGCGCGGCGGTGGCCCTCGCCAACATCGGCGTGTTCGAGAAGGACGGGATCCTCGACCATGTGCGGGCCGGCGAGCCGGCGCTCGTGGCGTCGCTCGAGTCCCTTCGTGACCTTCCCATCGTCGGCGACGTCCGAGGTGCCGGTTTCTTCTACGCCATCGAGCTGGTGAAGGACCCCTCGACCCGCGAGACGTTCGACGCCGACGAGTCCGAGCGCCTCTTCCGCGGGTTCCTCGCGGGGGCTCTCTACGACGCAGGACTGATCTGCCGGGCGGACGACCGGGGTGACCCGGTCGTCCAGCTCGCTCCCCCGCTCGTCTGCGGCGAGGAGGAGTTCGAGACGATGACCGGCATCCTTCGCTCGGTGCTGACCGAGGCCTCCGAACGGATCTGATCACTTCGCCAGTGGCCCGGGCCGGTTCTCAGTCCTGGTCGGGCCGGAGGATCTCCGGGAACAGCGCGCCCTGGGCGGCGAGGGACCCCGACCGGCCCCCGCCCGGTCCGCGGAGGAAGTAGGCCACGCCGACCGCCACCAGGGCACCAGCCAGGGGCCCGGCGACGTAGACCCAGTAGGCGGCGAAGTGGACCGAGACGAGGTCGGGGCCGAAGGTGCGCGCCGGGTTCATCGACGCCCCCGAGATCGGGCTCGCCCACAGCCCCGCCAGGGCCACGTAGGACCCGACTCCGATGGCCCCGAACAGGCCGACCTGCTGCGCCCCCGAAGCGGTGCCGAGGATCACGCTCACCAGGCCGAGGGTGAGCACCGCCTCCATCACCAGCGCGTCCACCGACGAGCGGCCGGCGGCCGGATAGTTCGAGCCGTACCGGGCCGAGACGTGGACGGCGGCTTGGAGGAACCAGGCGGCGACGCTGGCGCCCGCCAGCTGCGCCACCAGGTAGCCCGCCACCCGGCGCCACGGGAAGTCCGCCCGCAGGGCGAAGGCGACGCTCACCACCGGGTTGAGGTGGGCGCCCGAGACCCGGCCCATGAACAGGATGATCGCCATGACCATCATGCCCGGGTGCGACCACGGCGGCAGCCCGGCCCACCGAACCGGCGAAGGCCCGGTCCATCATGGGACCGCCGGCCGCCACCAGCACCAGCAAGAACGTGCCGAACAGCTCGGCGAGCAGTCGTCGCCACTCCTGGGAGGGGTCGTGGAAGTCGCGGACGACCTCGGCCAGATGCTGCTCCGGGGTGAGGACACCGACGGTCCGCTCGCCGTGGGGGCCGGCCGGTGCGCGGGGTGCCCCGGGCGGGAGATCGCCGGCCTGGCTCACGAGGCACCCACCGACGGGACGATACCAACGGGTGCGGGTGAAAGAACGCGAGGGCGGGCGGAACGGGTCACCGGGAACCGGAGGTCAACCCCCGGCACGCGGTGGGTCAGCCGACTCCGAGGAAGGGCGCCCCGTAGGCGAAGATGCCCCCGTCCCACGACACGATCCAGTAGCCGCCCGTGGCCTGGTCGACGTCCATGCCCGCCACCGGGGCGGCGAGGGTCATGGTCCCGGCCGACCCCTGGAACACGGCCGAGCCGAAGGCGAAGACCCCTCCGTCGCTCGCCACCTCCCAGTAGCCGCCGCCCCCGGGTGCGGTGGAGATGCCCACCACCGGGCTGTTCAACCGGGAGCCGCCCATCGAGCCGTAGAACTGCGCGTCGCCGAAGGCGAAGACGCCTCCGTCGCTCGCCACCTCCCAGTACCCGCCGCCGTCGGGGGTGGCCGTCAGCCCCACGACCGGGCTGTTCAACCGGGCGCCGCCCATCGAGCCGTAGAACGGCGCGTCGCCGAAGGCGAACACGCCCCCGTCGCTCGCCACCTCCCAGTAGCCCCTGCCGTCAGGGGTGGCAGTCAGGCCCACGATCGGCGCGTTGAGCGGCGCGCCGCCCATCGAGCCGTAGAACTGCGCGTCGCCGAAGGCGAAGACTCCCCCGTCCCCGGCCACCTCCCAGTAGCCGTTTCCGTCGGGAGTCGCCACGATGCCGTCGACCGGAGCGTTGAGCGGCAGCGACGCCACCGATCCGTAGTTGCCGACGGCACCCACCGTGGTGACCGCTCCGAGCGAGTTCGCCAGCCAGTACCCCGAGCCCTGGGGGTTGGACGCCATGCCCACCACCTGGCCGGTCAATGCACCGACCGACTGGTACGCCTGGATCGGAGTGGCCGACACTTCGTTCGACGTCGTGGAGGGACCCTTGGCGTTGATCGCCACGACCTTGAAGTAGTAGGTGGTCCCGACGGTCAGGTCGGGCACGAGGTACGAGCGGGTGGTGATGAGCGACGCGTTGACCGGCCTGGTGCTCTCGCCCCCCGGCCGGGTGCCCATGTAGAGGTCGTAGCCCGCGACGGGGGAACCGCCGTCGGAGACCGGCGCCGTCCAGCTCACCCGTGACCATCCGTGACCCGAAGCGGCCTTGGTGGCGAGGGGGGCCGAGGGCACCGCCAGGCCGGTGTCGGCGGCGGCCGGGTCGGGAACCACCGGCGAGGTCGTCGGCGATCCCGATCCACCGCCGGTCGAGCCCCCCGCCGTCGGGGGAAGGGTGGTGGTGGTGGATCCCGACTCGGTCACCCCAGCGTTGGCCCCGTGCCCGTTGGAGTGGGTGCGGGAGCCGCCCGACCCGCCCGGAGCGGCCTGTACCGGGGGCACGGTGGTCTCCGGGTCGCCGGCCGGGCCCGTCGCCGGGACGGAGGGATTGGTCGAGGCATGGGTGGGGTGGGCGTCGGTCGTCTCGGTCGTGGCGTCCTGGGCGGCGGCATGGACCGGCTTGATGGGCTCGCGCAGCGCCATGATGAGCCCGGCGACGAGCAGGGAGACCGCCACAAAGGTGCCCGCCAGCATCACCCGGGAGCGCCGACCGGGCATGGGGGCTTCCCCCACCAGCCACAGCGACCACTGCCTCAATCCCTCTGCCCAGGTCTTCACCGCGTCGCCCCTTGATCGACGTGCCCGCAACGTGCCGGAACACCCGGCCGTCCTGCCTGTGTGGCTGCCCCCGTTCTCCATGACCCCCGGGCCCCCGGCAAGCCGAGCCGCTGCGTCGTCCGCGTGCCTTTCGCCGTCGGTGCTGGGAACCACTGCTGAGAGGGATTATAACCCTCAGGCTCCCGACGAACCGTCATCGGTCCTGGCCAGGGGCGACAGTCGGTCAGAACCGAGCGCCCCTCCGCACACGCCGCTCCGCAGATCGCGCCGGCGTCAATCCCGCACGGGCCGGTTCTCCCCGTCGACCACCACGACACGGGGCTCGTACCCGGCGAGCTCGTGCTCCTCGACATCGGCGAAGGTCACGACGATGACGAGGTCGCCCACCTGGGCCAGACGGGCCGCCGCGCCGTTGAGGCAGACCTGTCCGTCCTCGGACCCCTCGATGGCGTAGGTCTCGAAGCGGGCCCCGTTCATCAGGTTGTACACCGAGACCTGCTCGTTGGCCACGATGTCGGCTTCCTTCATGAGAATGGGATCGATCGAGATCGATCCCACGTAGTCGAGATCGGCCCCGGTGACCCGGGCGCGGTGGATCTTCGAATGCATCAGCCGTCTGCGCATCGGTCACTCCCTTCCGCTCCGGGTCGTCGCCGTTCGGCGCCGCCTGCGGCTCGGTGGCTGGGCCGGCGGCTGGGCGGGCGGGTCCGGCGGCTGCCCGGCGACCGCCCCAGCGTACTCGGCCGGCGCGAGACCGGGCACCCCGGGGCGCGGCCCGGCGAGTCCCTAGTCGCGGCGGCCGGCGTACTCGGCGGCCCGGGCCACGACCGCGTCGGTCGCCTTGGCCACCGAGCCGCGGTCGAAGGGGGGCTCGGGGTCGTACTCGATCATCAACTGGCAGGCCTCCGCGGCGGTGCGATCGACGACAAGCTCGACCAGCCGCAGGGCCATGTCGATGCCGCTCGACACGCCGGCGGCGGTGACGATCCGGCGGTCGAGGTGCTCCACCACCCGGCGAGCGGTCGGGATCGCACCGAGGGCCTCGAGGGCCGGGTAGCACGACCAGTGGGTGGTGGCCGTGATCCCGGTCAACAGGCCGGCGGCGGCGAGGACCAGTGAGCCCGTGCAGACCGAGGTGGTGAAGCGTGTGGCGGAATGGGCGTGGCGCACCCAGCCGAGCACCCGCTCGTCCTCCACCAGGACCCGGGTCCCGATACCACCGGGGAACACGACCACGGCCGGTTCGGAGAGCTCCTCGAAGACGGCGTCGACGGTGAGACCGAGCATGCCGTTGTCGCTACGCACCTCACCGCGCCGGTGACCGACGAAGACCACCTCGATCGAGGGAACCCGCTGGAGCACCTCGTAGGGGCCGATGGCATCGAGGGCGGTGAACCGCGGGAACAGTGGGATCGCGACCTGCATGGCGGCGGTCACCACGACCTCGGACGGGCTCTCATACCCGCAGCCTCCACCGATCGGAACCGGACGTCAACGACGGACCGGCGGGCCAGGGGCAGGGCGGGACGGGCCAGGGGCAGGGTCGGACCGGCCAGGGGCAGGGTCGGGCGGGATCGGCGGGGGCTCGGACCGCCGGCCCCGCTCGCGGGTCCCTACCCTTGGGGGCGACCGAGCGGGACCTCACGCAGAAGACAGGTGGGCCATGGCCATCCGGGTCATCCAGTGGGCGACGGGAGGGGTGGGACGGGCGGCGATCGCCGGCATCGTCCAGCACCCCGAGCTCCAACTGGTCGGATGCTGGGTCCACAGCGCCGAAAAGGCCGGCCGCGACGCCGGTGAGCTCGCAGGAGCCGGGCCGGCCGGGGTACGGGCCACCACCGACGTCGAGGCACTCGTGTCACTCGACGCCGACTGCGTGATCTACGCGCCGATGATGGCCGACCCCGGCGTGGTGGCCCGACTGCTCGCCTCGGGGAAGAACGTGGTCACCCCGCTCGGCTGGTTCTTCCCCGCCGGCCGGGACGAGGGCGCCATATTGGCGGCCTGCCGGCAGGGCAACGCCACCCTCCACGGCACCGGCATCCATCCGGGCGGCGTCACCGAGCGCCTTCCGCTCGTCCTGTCCGCCCTCTCGCAGTCCGTGGGCCACGTGCGGGCCGAGGAGTTCTCCGACATCCGGAGCTACGGCGCCCCGGGCGTGGTGCGGGACATCATGCTGTTCGGGACGACACCGGAGGAGGCCAGGGCCAGCGTCATGCCGTCCATCCTCGGAGACGGGTTCGGGCAGTCGGTGGCCATGATCGGGCAGGCGCTCGGGTTCGACCTCGACGACGGGCTGCGGACCGGTCACGAGATCGCCGTCGCCACCGCACCGATCGACTCGCCGATCGGTCCCATCGGCCCGGGACGGGTGGCGGCCCAGAAGTTCCGGTGGGAGGCGACGGTGCGGGGCGAGGTGGTCATCTCGGTCCGGACCAATTGGTTCATGGGACAGGACCACCTCGACCCGGCGTGGTCGTTCGGGCCCGACGGCGAGCGCTTCGAGATCGAGGTCACCGGCGACCCGCCCAGCCTGGTCACGCTCCGCGGCTGGCATCCGAGCTCGGTGGCCGACGGCCTCGTGCGCAACCCCGGGGTGGTGGCGACGGCCACCCATTGCGTGAGCGCAGTGCCGGCAGTGGTGGCGGCGGAACCCGGCATCCGGACCTATCTCGACCTGCCGGCGTACACCGGGAGGGCGGCGGCCCGGCTGTCCCGGCGGCGGAGCTGAGCCCGTCCGGCCGTCCCGACCCGTGGAAGACGGGCCTCGCCGGCCCTCGACCCGATCCCCGTCGGTTCAAGTCGGTCCCGAGTTGGGTCGACAACAGGCCGAGCAGAGGTGTGAGGGACCCCCGAGACAGGCATGCCGATGGACACGTTCACCCAATCCGCAGGGGAGCCCCGGCTCCGCGGCCCGGCGCCCGAGCCGGTCGGCTCCCCTTCGGACGAGCCGTCCCGGCCCAGGCTGAACCCGACCTTCCTGGCCTATTTCATCGGCCCGGTGGCCCTCATCGTCATCCTCCTCCTGATCCACCTCGGGGCGGCAGCCCGCGAACCCGCCTGGGCGTGGATCGGGGTCTTCCTCGCCGTGCCGGCCACCAGCCTGGCGGTCAACCACCTCTACACCACGGACCCGACGGCCTTCCGGCTCCACCTCCGGGTCGCCGGCCAGGCGGCCGGAGTGACCGCCGTCATCTATCTCACCGGATGGGGCCCGGTGCTGTCGTGCGCCTTCGCCTTTCTGGCTCTGGAGAACGTTTCCCACGGGGGCTCGCGGGTGTGGCGAGTCACCGCCCTGTGGAGCCTGGTGGGGATCGCGCTCGGACAGATCGGAGCGTGGAAGGGGGTGGTGCCCTGTGAGCTGTCGCTCGGGCAGGCCAACGCACTGGCTGCCATGGGAGCGTTCGTACTTCTCTTCATCATCCGCATGGCGGGCGCCACCATGGAGCAGAAGGAGAAGGCCGAGGCGTCCATGCGGCTCAGCGAGGACCGCTTCCGATCGCTCATCCAGCATTCGTCCGATGCCACCCTGGTCATCGGCGACACCGGCCTGTGCACCTACGTGAGCCCGGCGGTGCTGCCGCTCCTCGGGACCGAACCGGCCGAGCTGGTCGGCCGCCGCGCCACCGACGTCGTCCATCCCGACGACCGCGACCGGGTGCGTGACCGCCTCGGCGATGACCTCCGCCACCCCACCGACCAGACGCTGGTCCAATTCCGTATGGAGCGACAGGACGGCACCTATCGCGAGGTCGAGGCCGTCGTGGCCGACCAGCGGGACCGCCCCTCGGTGGACGGCTACGTCGTCAACATCCGCGACATCACCGAACGGAAGGAGTTCGAGGCGCTGCTGGCCCACCGCGCCCTGCACGACCCGCTCACCGGTCTGGCCAACCGGCAGCTGATCCTCGATCGGGCCGAGCAGATGCTGGCTCGGGCTCGGCGGGTCTCCGACCCGGTGGCGGCCTATTTCATCGACCTCGACAATTTCAAGGACGCCAACGACTCGCTCGGGCACGAGGCCGGCGACAAGCTGTTGCGCTCGGTGGCCGCCCGGTTCTCCGCCCTGCTCCGGGCCAGCGACACGGTGGGCAGGATGGGCGGTGACGAGTTCGTGATCCTCACCGAGGGAGTCTCCCTGTCCGCCGGCCCGACGATGGTGGCCGAGCGGATCAAGGAGGTCCTGCGGACGCCCTTCGAGGTGGACGGCTTCCAGGGGTTCCCGATCACGGTGACGGCCAGCATCGGCATCGCCACCGGCGACCGCCCGTCGGCCCAGGAGCTCCTGCGCGACGCCGACATCGCCCTCTACCGGGCCAAGGCCGGCGGTCGCAACCGGTGCGTCCTGTTCGAGCCCTCGATGCAGGCGGCCGCCGTCGACCGGATCGAGCTCCGGTCCGATCTGGAGACGGCCGTCGCCGAACGGCAATTCTTCCTCCTGTACCAACCCATCTTCGACCTCGACAGCGTCGAGGTGCGGGGTGTCGAGGCGCTGTTGCGCTGGCAACACCCTGTCCGCGGGCTCATCGGGCCCGACAACTTCATCCCGGCGCTCGAGGACACCGGGTTGATCGTCGAGGTGGGACAGTGGGTCCTGGCCGAGGCGTGCGCCCAGGCGGCGGCGTGGCGGCAGCGGGGACACCCGACGACCATGTCGGTGAACGTCTCCATGCGCCAGCTCGAGTCGGAGCTGTTGGTCGACCACGTCGAGCAAGCCCTCGCTGCCAACGACCTCGAGCCCGGTGCGCTGGTCATCGAGGTCACCGAGTCCACGCTCATGCGCGACGCCGAAGCGACCGTGTCCCGCCTCCGACGGCTCAAGGAGATCGGTGTGATGATCGCCATCGACGACTTCGGAACGGGCTACTCGTCGCTCGCCTACCTCCGTCAGTTCCCGGTCGACGTGCTCAAGATCGACCGGTCCTTCGTCGCCGAGATGGACTCGGGGCCGCACTCGGCCGCGCTGGTCCACACGCTGGTCGAGCTCGGTCGCACGCTCGGGCTGATCACGCTGGCCGAGGGCATCGAGGACGACGCCCAGCTCGAGGGACTTCGAGGCGAGCGCTGTGACCGCGGGCAGGGCTTCGTCTTCTCGCGCCCGGTCGAACCGGCGGCCGTCGAGGCGATCCTGTCGCGTTCGGGTACGAAGACCCGGCCCTACGCTGCCGCCGGCCGGCGCCGACCTGCCCCGGCGAGGTGATCCGCCGCCGGGCCGGGGCACGTCCCGGCCGGCCGGCCGTCGGGGAGCACGTCCCGGCCGGCTGGCCGCCGGGGAGCGCGGTCGCCGAGGCGATGGCGGTGGCACGTGGACCGGTCCAGCGGTATGCGAGGATCACCCATGCCCGAGCTCCGGTTGGACGACCTCACGACCATCGCCTACGACGTGCACGGCCACGGCGAGCCGGTCGTGCTGGTGTGCGGGTGCGGGCAGCCGGCGCTGGCCTGGCAGCTCGAGCTGGTTCCGGCGCTCACCGGTGCCGGCTACCAGGTGGTGACCTTCGACAACCGGGGGGTCGGCCCGTCCTCGTCCCCGCCCGCCCCGTACTCGGTCGGCGACCTGGTCGGAGACACGCTCGGCCTGCTCGACCACCTCGGTCTCGAACAGGTGCGCGTGGCCGGCCACTCGATGGGCGGCTGGGTGGCCGAGACACTGGCGGCCCGCCATCCGGAGCGGACCCGCTGCGCCGCCCTGATGGGCAGCTGCAACGCCGCAACGGCCTGGGAGAAGGCGATCACCACGGTCGAGCGCGACCTGGCGCTCCGTGAGGTCGATCTCCCTCCGCTCTTCTATGCCACCGAAACCCTTCGCTACCTGCCCAACCACGAGCTGCAGGACGACAGTGTGGTCGAGAGCTGGCTGGCTCTCATCGGCGATCTGCCGGTCTGGCCCAACCCGGGACGGCTGGGCCAGTACGAGGCCTGCCTGGCCTGGTCCACCGACCCGGCTCGCACGGCGGCATGGCCGGACATCTCGGTGCCGTGCCTCGTGCTGGCGTTCGAGCACGACGTCGACTCGCCCCCGGCCCGGGCGCGCGAGGCGGCCGCCCGCATCCGCGGTGCGCGCTACGCCGAGGTCGCCGGGGCCAGCCACCTCGGAATCGTGACCCACGGCGCCGAGGTCGCCGCCCTGCTGGTCGACTTCTTCGGCGGAGCGTGACCGACGCAGCCTCGGTGGGGAGACCGCCGGAGTCCGCGGAAGGGACAGACACCGGCGCAGCCGCCGGGGCCGCCGGCGCGGCCTCGGTAGGGTACGCGTGATGACGCATCCGGGTGCTGGTGAGCGCCTGCCGGCAGTGGGCGTGACCGGAGTGGGGGTGGCCGCCATCCGCGCCGCCGAGTCGGCCCGAGGGGACCGGCTCTTCGACGACCCGTTCGCGGCGCGATTCGTCGATGCGGCCGCCTGGCCGCCACCGGGTCGGGACCATACGGTCCGACCTGGCCTGTCGGCTTGGATCGCGGTACGCACGCGGTTCCTCGACGAGGTGGTGCTCGGCGCCTGTGCGCAGGGCTGCCGACAGGTGGTGATCCTCGGCGCCGGCCTCGACGCCCGGGCGTTCCGGCTGCCCTGGCCGGCCGGTACCCGGGTCTGGGAGCTCGACCTGGCGGCCGTGCTCGACTTCAAGGAGGATGTCGTCCGGTCGTCCGGTTGGACTCCGACCTGCCGACGGGCCGCGCTGCGCGTCGATCTGACCGGCAGCTGGGGCGCCACCCTGCTCGAGGCGGGTCTCCGCCCCGACCTTCCGGTGACGTGGTTGGCCGAGGGCCTCCTGGTGTACCTCGCCGACGACGCCTGCAACCGGATGGTCCGTACCGCAGCCGAGCTGTCGATGCCGGGCAGCCGTCTCGGCGTGACCGTGGCGAGCCCGGAGCGACTCGCGTCGTGGCGCCGCGCCAATCCTGAGCGCCGCGCCAGACGGAAGGACTACGTGGCGCTGTGGCGATCGACCTCCCCGCGGGACCCGGTCCGGTGGTTGGCTTCGCACGGCTGGCGGGGACGGCTCTACGGACCAGCCGAGCGATCGAGCGTCTACGGCAGGGAGCCAACCGACGTCGCCGACGAGATGCTCGGGGCCGGTCTGATCGACGCCATCCGAGGCTGAACCGGCGCACCGGGGCCCACGCCCGGGATCATTCCGTCGGTGCAGCGCGCCTCTCGGGGCCGGCCCCGGGCGAGACTGGAGCGGTGACGGACATGGTCTCCCCCCTCGGACCTGTCCCTGTCTCCCCCTCGGACCGGTGTCCCCCGTCGGACCGGGTGTCCCGTCCGGGCCGCGGACCGGAGACCGCGGATGACCGGGGAGGACCGGGATCTCCCGGACCGCCCGACCGCCACGGCCGGCATCCCGCTGCGGCTCCACGGGTGGTCGGATCGGGTGGTGGTGGCGGTCGCCGTCGTGGCTCTCGCCACCGGGATCGGTCAGTTCGGCCTCACTGCCACGCTCGGCGACGTGGCCCATCACTTCGGGCACGTCGCCCGGGGATCGACGGTCGCCGATCGGGCGGGTCTCTCGGGCACCGAGCTCGGACTCGGGTTGGCAGTGGTGCGGCTGGCCTCACTCGGGGGCCTGCCGGTCGCCGGGTTGGCCGATCGGGTCGGCCGGCGTCGGGTGATGCTGTTCGCCTGCGGTCTCGGGCTGGCCCTCACGGCGGCGTCCGCCGCCAGTCCTGGCTACTGGTGGTTCGTCCTGATCTTCGCGCTGGGTCGTCCCTTCCTGTCGGCAGCCTCGGCCGTCGCCCAGGTGCAGGCCGCCGAACAGACCGCGTCGACGGGTCGGGCATCGGCGATGGCCCTGGTCGCCGCCGGTTATGCCGTCGGGGCGGGGTTGACGGCGGTCGTCTACGGGTTGGCGGGCGGGACGCTCGGCTACCGCGGTGTGCTGGTGCTGGCGATCGTTCCACTGGTGGCGCTCCCCTTCGTGGCGCGATCGGTCACCGAGCCGGAGCGGTTCATCTCGTCCGTCGAGCGTGGTGCCCGCGGGATCCCGGTGCTCGGTGCCGTCGCCCGTCCCTACCGTGCCCGCCTTCTGGTCGTCGCCACCGTGGCGTTCGTCCTGGCCGTGATCACCGGGCCTTCGAACACCTTCGTGTTCGCCTACGCCCAGGACGTCGAAGGGTTCCCGGGCTTCGCCATCTCGGCGATGGTGGTGGCCGCGGGCCTCCTCGGGCTGTGCGGTCTGCTGGCGGGTCGCTGGCTGGCCGACCGGAAGGGCCGACGCTCCACCGCGGCGGTGTCGATCCTGTGCATCGGCGGGGCAGGCATCCTCACCTACAGCGGTCAGCGGACAGCCCTCGTGATCGGGTACCTCGCCGGCATCACCGCCGCCGGGGTGTTCGCACCTGCGGGTGGTGCGTTCGTCAACGAGCTCTTCCCGACCACCGTCCGTTCCTCGGTGGCCGGCTGGAACGTGGCAGCGTCGGTGCTCGGGGCCGCCGCCGGGCTCGTCGTCTTCGGGGCGGTCGCCGACATCGGCAACCGCTTCGGGCCGGCTGCGCTCGTCACCTTCCTGCCGGCGATGGCCCTCAGCGCACTCATCTACCTGCTACCCGAGACACGTGGCCGCGAGCCGGAAGCCCTCTGGCCTCCACAGGACGACCGCTTCCCACGCACGCTCAGCGGCTGAGCACCAGCTGGGTCTGGGTCACCCGGGCGACCCGTGCCTGGTGATGGTCGACGACATCGGTGTCGACCACGATGACCGTGCGGCCCACATGGAGGGGCCGCGACACGGCCTCGACAAACCCGTCGCGCACGGCTCGGAAGAAGTTCGTCTTGGATTCGACCGTCGTGGTGCCCGTCGATCCTTCGGGCAGGTTCAAGAACGCGCATCCGCCACCGGTGCTGTCGGCAAGGGCCATGATCGCTCCACCGTGCATGATCTCATTCGCCGTACAGAGCTCCTCGGACCACGCCAGCCTCGCCCGGACCTCGGGCGCTGAGTAGAGGAGCAACTCGATGCCGAGCATCCGGGTGAACGGCATGGTCGCATGGAACGACGCCGACGGATCATCGCTCCGAGCCGTCATCGCTCATCTCCCTTCTTGTCGATCTCCGCGCCGTCCCTCGGCGTGTTGCCTGTCGCTGTAGTGCCTGGTCCGTAGTGCCTGGTCCGCGGTGCGCCCGGCGATGGAGCCCTCCCGCCAGGCCTCTTGACCGCCTCGATGAGAAAGCGTTGGGCGTGGGAGACGAAGGGGCCGTTCCGTGCGATCTGTTCGTGCAGGTCGGCAAGCCGCTCACGATAGGCCTCAGCAGAGAATCCGGGCACCGTCCAAGGCACCTTGCGCAAGAAGGCGACGACGGCACCGACGTCGAGGAACGTCACCTCGAGCGACGCCTGACGCAAATCGACGACCTCGAGACCGGCCTGTTCGGCCTCGATGCCTGCCCGTTCGGCGCTGCGGCGATCGGAGACGGGTTGGGGCCCCATCATGAAGTCGGTCAGCTCGCGGTTGGACCCCGGCCCGACCTGCTGGGACAGATAGGTGGCGCCCGGTTCGAGGACCCTGGCAATCTCGGGCCAGACGGTCACGGTCGGGTGCCGGCTGATGACCAGGTCGAACCGGTCGGCCACGAACGGCAGCGGATCTCCCTCGGCCGCCTCGATCACCGAAACACCGCACCTCGCCAGGACCGCGGCCGCGATGCCCACATTGGGAGGGAACGACTCGGTAGCGACCACCCTCCGCGGCGACGAGGATGACCGGACGAGCAGCTCGGCGAGCAGCTCGCCGCCACCGGTCTGGATGTCGAGCACCGATGCGGCGGAAGCCATCCGTGGCACCACCCGGTCCGAGTACCCCCAGGTGGGACGCTCCTCGGTGGCACGGCCCTCGAACCACGAGAACTCCCAACCGTCCACGGGCGCAGCCACGCCCTCGGCCAACCTCTGCTCGAACGTGGATCCCACGCGATGGGACGGTAGCCTCTGCTCTCGTGCCCGAAGTCGACGACGGCGACAGGATCGACACCTTTCTCCTGTCGCTCGGAGCTAGTCGGGATCAGATCGAGGCGGCGAGGAACGAGTGCCGGTTCGCCGGACTGGCCGGCGACCTGGTCCTGTCGAGGGGGGCCACACTGAGCGCAGCCGCCCTGGCAGAGCGGGTCGGAATGCCCCTGGAAGAGGTCATCTCGATGTGGCGGACGCTCGGGGTGGCGATTCCCGATCCCGAAGAGCCCAAGTTCTCCGACCGCGATGCCGACCTGACGCTCTCCATCACCGGCATCAACCCGATGGGCGAGCACGGGAGCGAGCTGTTGCGGGTGCTCGGGAGCTCCCTGGCCCGGGTGGCCGAAGCCGCGGTGTCCTTGTACGTGCAGACGGTCGAGCCGTCCATGGACGTACCGGAGGTCGACATCGTCGTCTGGGCAAAGGAACAGGCCGCCGTGTCTGCCGCTGCTCTCGAGCTGGGGGACTGGATGGGGACCATCTTCAGCCACCACCTGCGCGACGCGATCACTCGTCAGCGACTCGCCCAGGCGGGGATCAGTGAGCGCTCGCTCTTCCGGGTGGCGGTGGGCTTCGTCGATCTGGTCGGGTTCACACCCCTTTCGCTGCACGCCTCGCCGGCGGAGCTGGTCGAGCTCCTCGGCGAGTTCGAGGTACGGGCGTTCGATGTCGCCTCCACCCACGCCGGCCGCATCGTCAAGCACATCGGGGACGAGGTCATGTTCGTCGCCATGGATGCCGCGGCCGGTTGCTCGATCGCCCGGGACCTGCTGTCCCCAGGCATCGGTGGGGTCGAGCCGCGCGGCGGTGTGGCGTTCGGCGACGTCGTGACCCGGCATGGGGACTACTACGGGCCCGTGGTGAACCTGGCGTCGCGCCTGGCCGACCTCGCCATCCCCAAGGAGATCCTGGTGGACGCAGCCGTCGCCCGAGCAGAGCCCGGCACGTTCTCGTTCCGGCCGGCGGGCCGTCGGCTGCTCAAGGGATTCGACGATCCGATCGAGGTCTACTCGCTCGATCTCCCCGCCGCTCCCAATTCGGCGAACTGAATCTCCGGGTGCTCGCCCGTCGCCGCTGGGCCCTGCCCGGCCCGAGCTCGTCAGATGTAGGTCTCGTCGCGCCGGGAGACGTGGCCTCGGCCGTCGTCCACAACCGTGCGGCGGCGGCGGAATGAGGTCAGCACGAGGGCGATCACGGACAGAAAGGCCCCGGCCGCTCCGACGGCCATCAGGATGACCCCGATGGTCGTGATGTTGAAGCCGTGCTCGTACTGATTGCCGCTGTTGGCGAAGTCCAACACGGCTCCCACCGCGAACACGATGATGCTTGCTGCCAGTCCACCAACCATTTCCGGCTCCTTCCGGTCGGGAAGGCCGGGGTTCTACCCCTCGCCGACCGGCCGCAACCGTTTCGGTCCCTGACCAGCAGTTACAAGCTGCACGGCGGGTCAGTCGGGCCGGCGTGCCCTCCTAGCACGAACGCGGGCCTCGACCGGGCGGCCTGATCCCGCCCACGACCGGGCTAGCCCTCCGTCCTGCGGTACAGGCACTGTCCGCCGCCCGAGGCGTGGAGTTCTCCGCGGCCCGACCACACGCGGGCGTTCCAGCCGAAGAGACCGTGGGTCGAGAGCGGAGCCGACCCGTCGCACAGGAGCCACCCCGTCCCAGACGCCCTCCGATGGAACGCGACATTGAGATCGAGGCTCGGTGCGGTGAAGGGTGGGCGCTGCCAGGCGTGCGGGCGGTGGGCGGCCGGCCAGCTCGGCAGATCGACGAGGATCACCAATCGGGCGCCGTCCACCCACGGATCGTCGAACACCGGGGTCGGTACGAAGCGCAGCCACTCACGCCAGACCGCTGGCCGGGGACCGTCCGGAGGCCACGCGGGCTCGAAGGCGATCGGCTTGCGCTCGAAGTTCCGCCAGAAGGGGTAGGGCGCCCGGGACTCGACATCGGGAACGAGCTCGTCGATCGACGGCAGCGAGCCGGGGCCGGGAACCTCTGGGCAAACGGTTTCGTCGTGTTCGAGGCCTTCACCCGCGCCGGCGCTCCAGACCATGGCATCGAGCACGGAGCGACCGTGCTGAGTGACCTCGACGCGGTACGAGCTGGCGGCTCTGCCGGTTCGCCTTGGCTCGACAGAGATGTCGACGGGTCCGAAGTCGGCGACTCCGAGGTAGTGGCAGGAGAGGGCGACCGGCTCGGGGTGGGTACTGGCCTCGCCGGCGGCCCGCAGCGCGCAGGCGGCCACATAGCCACCCATCGGCCCCCAGATCTCCCAATCCCGCCGGAGCACCGCCTGATAGCGCCCTCCACCGACCGGCTCGACGGCGGTATCGTCGGCGAGATCGGCCATGGGAACATCCTGCCGCAACCGCGGACCCTCACGGGCCTGGCCGGCCGGGCGGGAGCACGGTCGAGAGGCCCCGATCGAAGCCTGCCATCATGGTCGTCGTGGACCTGGAGCCGTCCATCCGCGAGTACTACGAGCGCGGCGGTGAGCGAGGCGCATCGAGTGCTCCGTCCCGGTGGAACCGTGTTCGCCGCAGCCATCTCGCGCTACGCCGCCTTGCTCGACCTGTTGTTGCGCCTCGACCGCTTCCACGATCCGGACATTGCCGGACGGGTGATCGAAGCGGTGGCGACGGGCACGTTCCGGGGCCACACGGAGGGTCTGTTCACCACGGCCTATTTCCATCACCCCGACGAGCTCGCCGGCGAGGTCTCCGAGGCCGGCTTCGGGGAAGTCAGCATCTTCAACGTGGAGGGCCCGGGCTTCATGGTGACCGACTTCGAGGCGCGCTGGTCGGATCCCGGACGGCGGGAGGCCCTGCTGGCCGCGGCACGTATCGTGGAGCGCGAGCCGAGCATGCTGGGTGCGTCCAGCCATCTTCTGGCGATCGCCCGCACCTGATCCGGCTCAACCCACACGGCTCGCCGGTGCTCGCAACCGGTGGAACCGTCGGTGGCACCGGGTGAACCTGGAAGGGAACGGGCGAAGCAGCAGCATTCCGCCCGGGACACGATCCGGTCACTCCCCCGGCGGCGGACTGCCGATCAAGTGCCGCGTGTCGTCGTGAGCTGCAGTCAAATTTGGTGCACAGCTCCGCGTGGCGTCCGCGACTATCTAGGCTGACGCCAGTGAACCGAGCGCCTGCGTACGACCGGATCGGTACCGGATACGCAGCGCGTCGCCGTACGGATCCCCGACTGGAGGTGCCCGTCCATGACGCTCTCGGGCCGGGCCGGATCCTCAACGTCGGAGCAGGAAGCGGATCCTACGAGCCTCGAGACCGTTCAGTGGTCGCCGTGGAGCCGTCCGGTGTGATGATCGACCAACGTCCCCCCGGATCGGCGCCGGTGGTCCGGGCGGCGGCTGAAGCGCTTCCGTTCGGCGACCGTTCCTTCGACGTGGCCATGGCGATCCTGACGGTGCACCACTGGACCCACCCGACAAAGGGTTTGGCCGAGCTCAGCCGGGTCGCACCCCGTCGCGTGGTACTCACCTTCGATCCCGAGGTGCACGCAGCCATGTGGCTGATGGACTATCTGCCGGAGATCGTCGAGCTGGATAGTCAACGGACACTCTCCGTGTCCGAAGTCGCCGAACGCACGGAAGGGACCTCGGTCATCCCGCTCCCCGTCCCGTGGGACTGTCTCGACGGAATGACCGTTGCATACTGGCGCAGACCCGAGGCCTACCTCGACCCCGGCGTTCGGGTCGGCGGATCGAGCTTGCGCCAGATCGATGGCTCGGCGTTGGCACGTGGCCTCGGACAGCTCGAACGCGACCTTCGCAGCGGACGATGGCACGATCAGTACGGCCATCTGCTGGACCTGGAGTATCTGGACTGCGGCCTTCGGATCGTCGTGGGTGAAACCATCGGCTACCACCCGAACCGCGGAACCTGACCGTCGACGGCCAGACCGCTCTGAGCATTCGACAAGCGGTCGGATGGCCGCAGGGATGCTGCTCAGTCAGCGCGCGATGCCAGCGACATCGGTAGTGCCGGTACCCCCGAGACTTCCATCAAAGGCCGCGTCGCCGAAGGTGAACACACCGCCATCGCTTGCCGCGAGCCAGTAACCGTTCCCGTCGGCAGTGGCCGCCATCCCAACGATGGGTTGGTTCAGCCGGATGTTGCCGGTCGATCCGTAGAAGCCGGCGTCGCCGAACGTGAAGATGCCACCGTCGGAGGCGACCAGCCAGTAGCCCCTTCCGTCGGGAGTGGGAGCCATGCCGACGATGGGTTGGTTCAGCCGGATGTTGCCGGTGGATCCATAGAACGCCGCATCGCCGAACGAGAAGATGCCACCGTCGGAGGCGACCAGCCAGTAGCCCCTGCCATCGGGAGTGGCGGCCATGCCGACGATCGGTTTGTTCAGCCGGATGTTGCCGGTGGATCCGTAGAAGCCGGCGTCACCATAGGAAAACACCCCACCGTCGGAGGCAACGAACCAGTAGCCCCCTCCGTCCGGAGTGGCCGCCATGCCAAGTACGGGCTTGTTCAGCCGGATGTTGCCGGTGGATCCATAGAAAGCGGCATCGCCGAACGAGAACACCCCGCCGTCACCGGCCACCAACCAGTAGCCACCGTCCAGTGGCGTCGTGGCCATGCCCACCACCGGCTGATTCAGCGGCAAGCCGCTCATATCACCGAAGATATCGACGCCGAAGATCCCCCCACTGCCCAACGAAGCCGAGCTCGTGACGGTGCCGTCACCTTGGAAGAGGTTGTATCCAGCCAGCCGCGTGCTCGGGGGGACGTTCATTCCGACTGTGCCACCGACCGCAAAGTCGGGAGAGGAGGTGATACAGAGGAACTGGAGAGCCAAGGTCGTCACGGCCGAGCCCGTCGTCGCCAGCTGGTCGATCGTCACGGCACCGAGCCCGCTGGGTGCCGCACAGGCGTGGCCGCCGCCGACGGCGATATTGCCATCTTGAATGGAGCCGAACACCAGGACTGTCGATCCAGACGCCAGAGGTCCAGCCCCTGAGACGGTGAGCGAATTCCCGGAGTCCCAGTTGACGACCAACGTGGTGCCGGAATAGCTGGCCGAAATGCCGGTTGTGGTCGCGTTGACCTGGGACATGCCCGCGGTGCCGTTGCCCGAAGCGGTGGTTACTTTGGAAATGTTCGGAATCCCGGGAATGCGGGGCACTTGGGGGCGGGACGTCACTCGAGCTGCGTCCGGTCGAGTCAGACCGAGGACCCTCTGAGCCAGACTCGGGGCAGCGGCCCCGGCGGGCATGGAGCCGAGGGTAGTGACGGTCGCGGCGGCGATCATCGCTCCCACAGTCGATCGGATCGCAACTCGCCCCAGCGGTGCGCCGCTGCGCCTTCCATCGTGTGCAACCAACGTCATGCCTGTATCTCCTCAGCTCCGGCCTCGGGACGGCGGACACCTGAACACACCGCCACCTCTACGAGAAGGTGACCTGACCTCTGTTCCGAAGGTACTCGCTTCCTTCAGATGTTGGAGTGATGGCCATGTTCACGACTTCACGAGAACGGGACCGCTCCAGCTAACATCGTGTTGCCGCTATCGGTCGTCGCCACGTTCTTTGTTTACACACACGTCACCGGTGATCGGAATGTCCGGAGGCGCTCATCGTCGCCTGCTGGCTCGTGGCCGACGACGGGCGGTCGGGTGGCGCGACGGCGTTCGACTCGACGGGCGCATTCGCTGCCGTCAGTGCCGAGCCGAACGTGTTACACCCAAACGTAAAGATGAAGGAGGTCGAAGTGTAAAGACCTTCGGGTGGGCGCTGCCGGGCTCGAACCGACGACCTGCTGGTTGTAAGTGCGCTCAAATCCGTTGCTTACCGGAGGGCCATGTCGCAGCATTGGCATGTCGGCGCAGGTCACTGCCCTAGTACCGTGGTCTACGCTACGGGCAGCGACAGAGTGCGACGAGCGGCAAAGCGGATAGTTGGACCGAATGTTGGGACGATCGAACAGATCAGCCGCTCAAGTCGTCCTTCGGGCAGTGCTTGCCGGCACCGGCTAGACCCAGCGGGTGGGGCGTGTCGCCTGGAAGTTCTATTGCCCGGCCCCGGATTCTCGCACTCGGACGAGCGTGCCATTCGACTCCTGAGTGGAGCAACATCCGGAGTCGATAGTTGTCGAAGTTCCGGATCCCGTGCGTGTTGCGGCGGAGCTTCTCAGAGATGAGGTTGATGGCGTCGCTGCGTGCGTTCGTGCGACGAGTCGTGAAGTAGCTCAGCACTTGGGGCACCCAGCGCTTGATTGTGCGCGCAGGCGGAGCACTTCAGGCGTGCCGGCGGCGTGGGCGAGATGATAGAAGGTGGCGAGCTCCCCTTTCGCCGCCGCCGTCGTCGTTGCGGTGTAGACGGTCCGCAGCTGCGCCTTCACGGCGAGGGCGCCACCGACCTCGTCGAAGGCTCGCCGACCCGGAGCGCCTCGTCGAGCCGTGCCCGCCGGCGGTCGCTCAACCGTTCGTAGCCGCGAGTGAGGAGGCGACGGACGCCGTAGAGGGGGTCTTCACCCCGGCCCCGGTGGCCGAGCGTCTCGCGCTGCACCCGGCGGCGGACGTCGTCGACGACCGAGTTGGCGAGCTTCACCATACCTCGTCGTCCACCTCGGTCTGGGCGACGACGACGAAGCCCTTCATCCCCAACAGCGCGATCGCGCCACCACTACGGTGGGCCATGTCCCGTGTCCTCTGTTCTCGCAGTTCGTCAGACCGCAAGAATCGGGGCCACGGAACCTCCTACTGGTGGATACCCCTATGGGCGGCTCACCATTCGGCACCGCCCCATAGGGGAACGCGAAGAGCCCCTTTTCCCTTCGATGAGTTCGGCCCCTCGCCATCAAGCCACAGATGTCCAGGCCATAGCGGCTGCGGGCCAACTACCACAAGCCGCACTGGACCAGGCAGCTCTTCGCCTCTCCTTCGCGCCGACCGTCTCTACGGCCGGATCGAGGTCAAGAAGGGGGCCCGTCCGACGCGCCCTCAAGGCCATCCGAGCCCACGTCGCCGACGGCCCGGTCGATGTGATCTTAGACAACCTGAACCACCACCGGGGCCCGATGGTGCGCGAGTGGTGTGCTGTCAACGACGTCGAGCTGGTGTTCACTCCCACCTACGCGTCGTGGGCCAGCCGCATCGAGGCGCCACTTCAGCCCGCTGCGCCAAATTCACCATCGCGAACTCTGATCACCAAAGCTGTCCCCAGCGCTGCTGGGCCTCGCCGCGCAGACGAGCCCGGTGCTTGTGCTCGAGGGCCAAGATCTCAGGGTCGCGGGTGGGCGCGTTGCGCCAGCGGATGTCACCGGCCAGCTCGCCAACCCAGAGCCCGGGCCGCCTGACCTCGTCCGCTGTCTCTGTTCGGCCGTTCCGTCGGCGCCAAGGGGCTCCCGCCACTCTCCTCGCACCCACCATGCCCGTTGCAAATCACACGCATCGAAACGGGCTCAAATCGGATCAGACAGCATCACGCCCCAACCGCACCAGGCCGTAACCGGCCAAGGCCGCGTGAACCTTTGTGGTAAGGGCACTGGTCGCCAAATTTCGCTACGATTGCACCTGGGCCAGGCAGTATGCTCTCCCAACTCTCAGAACGGCAACTACCGCAATCGGGTCCTTTGACTGAGTCGATGCTCTGAGTTCGACACCGATGTTAGATAGCACATCATCCGAAGACGCAGACAAAGACTTTAGCAAAGTCGGCGGAATCTCAGTGCTTTTTGCCATTCCGCTTGGACTTTCAGCTCTACCAGCTTGCGCAATCAATTGGGAACAGGCGCTCGCTTTGGAAGCAGACAACCCACTCTGTCCGCAACTAGAAAGCGCCACGGCGGTCAGTGCGCCCGCAACAACGGCCCATCCGAGGCTGGTTGGCACCCAAGAAGCCTAGCTTGGATTCCAGTGAACAGGCCCTGGGCTTCGGCCCGACCTGACGGGGCCGTCCGAGACAAGCTCGTTTCGCGATCTACCGCCTATCTACCGAACTTGCCCATCGTTCGCACTAGTGTGTGGGACCGTTTGATCACCTGCAGACGGCGGTTGCGCCGCTGTCCCTGCTGGGGCCGTGATAGCCAGCTCTGCTTTCAAATCGCTCAGACTCAAGGATGCTGGCAATGCAGGTGATTCCTTGTCGACCTGGGTCAGAATGCCGCTAGATAGCGAATATATGTACTCACCTGAAAGAGCTCCAACAATGACCCATTGCCCGGTATTGTCCGTGGCCGTCAGATGAAATGGCACAATGAATAGAACGTACCATGTGCCAGGACTCAACTGCTGAGAACCTTCATCACCGATGGCACCCAACTGCCGTACCGCAATTTCCTGTCCGGGTGCCGCACCAGCCAACACCTGACCAACAGTCACCGTTTCAATTGTCCACGGGACACCATTCAGCACTTCTGTTCGTGATACGGCCGTGGCCCGGCCAGTGAGGACTGACGATGATGCGGAGATGAGCTGACTCATCGATGTAAAGGTCTGGGCTCGGCTGCTCTCCACGAAATTCCGTGAACTCGTTTGGTGCATCCTCGAAACCACGCCCGTCCCGCACGCCGCCATCACCATGGAACTAATGAGCAGCACCGCACAAATAAGACGGCAACGCCATCCGGTGGTGAGGATGCCCATATCTGCCGTGCCTGGTGCACATTCAACGTCTCAGCAGAAGCCAACACAAAACTCCTTTCCGAACTGCGTGCCGCCGCCGCTGGGGAGCATATAGATGTAAAATGTTGCAGCGAAGTAGCTCTGATTAGCAATTTGTGATTGATACCAAGTGCCCACCGTAGTCCCAAAAGCTGATGGTGCGGTATTGACAAATGTCTTGACGTCGACGCAATTGCCGGAATTTGATTTTTATTTTAGAATAGGCAACTCCAAAGAAGCTCCCCACCTGGTAATGAACATTGCAGTCGCTGCTCGGCCCCGGATTGTATGACAATTCAACATTCTGTGACACGTTTCCCAGGTTCGCGAATCCCGAGTTGAAGATCGCTTGCGCTCCTGCCGAGTCATCTGGTTGCGGGGTATTGACATGGGCATTGTTGCAGTCGAACCAGCGGTTGTCGCTGTAGTACATCAGTGGCCGTGGGCACGTCGATAGTTGATCCGTGTGAGCTAGTCCGATTGTGTGTCCCAATTCGTGACCCATCACGCTTATTTGTATTCCTGGGGCCTGCTGCTGATAGCCCGCAGAATCCGTGTAGTATGTATTATATTGCGAGTGAGCTTGTAGGGCCATAATGCTTGCCGTTTGGCAGCTATAGTTGGTCAAACCAGAATACCCATTGTTACCGGAATTTGCGTCAGTTGTGTAGACGTCTTCGCCGCCTTGATTGAAGGTAGTCTCTCCAATATGCGTTGGCGAATCACTCCATCCAACCATCGCCCAACTAGTGTCGGTTGCGTATGCGCCCGAGTCCTGATTCCACACTGTTTCTTGTGGCCACAGTTGGTGGCACTGTTCCAAATTGGTAGGCTTGTGCTGGCGTCGTACTTTCGACACCAAGGGCAACAAATATGGACGTAGAGAGGGTCACGAGCGCCACTACCGCTTTTGCCCCAGGTGAAATCTTTTTGATCCATGTTGACCCTAGCGGGTTGCCCTTATGCAAGAGTGACGTACCTCATTTCGCACGAAGCGAGCACTTGTTGACGGAGTGACTCATATGGCGAAGTTCCGCCAAGACCGTGCGGACGAGACCCAGCGTGGGCGCTTTAGGCGAAGGTTCCACAGTGGAGCGCTGGGGTGAATATGACGCTCAGTGGTCATATGCCCACCCTTCGTAGTGTCCCGCTGGTAAGCCTGAACCCAACTAGGGACGATGTCAACCGATTTCTTCGCCAGGAGGCGGGTCTTTGACTCGCGGCACCGGTACGAGGAGGAATGCGAGATGGTGATCTCGTCTTCGACCTGACCGATGCGGCGGTGGCAGGCCTGGGTGCACGAGGCCGACGTCGACGCCGGGGGGCGCGAGAGCACCAGGAGCTGTCGAGCCTTGTACGAAAACCGCCAGTTCAAGCTGGGACAACAAGACGCTCAAGCGAGCAACTGCTCTCGTTGCTCGGGAGACCCGATGACGGTGGACCTGTTCATCTAGGCAGAGGAAGTCGAGACAGGACACCACTCCGTCGGCGTCGATCGAGCGAGCCACGTCGGTGGCCAGGGCCTCACGGGTGAAGGTCGATGACGTTCAGGATCTTGAGCAGCCTCCCGTCGGATGTCTGGTCGAACTGAAAGTCCATAGAACGCCCACACCACGCCGGGCCGTATCGGGCAGAAGGCCCGACGGCTACCCCCGATGCCGCGCAGGGGCCGCTTCTTCTTGCGATATCTATGCCCGCCGGGCCCTCGGCTCCCTCGCCGGCATGAGCGTGCGGGAAGCGTCACGGAAGCTCCGGCTTTCGTACGTGAAGGTCGTCGAGTTCCAGCGCCGGGGCTCGGTCCACCTCCATGCCCTCGTCCGAGTCGACGTCCGAGGCGACGAGCTGGGCGAGTCACCAGAGGGGATCGACGCAGACATGCTGGCGGCGGCCCTCCGCATCGCCGCCCGTAAGGTCGGCGCACCGGTGTCGGGAGTGACCGATCGCCGGATGGTGTGGGGCGACCAGATCGACACCGCGGTTGTCGCCGAGGCGAACCAGGGCCGAAAGCGCGCGGCTGCCTATCCCGCGAAGTACGCCTGCAAAGGGTCCGACGAAGCCGGGGTCCTCGACCACCGCATCCGAGTTGCCATCCCAAGGGACCAACGACTGCCCGACCACCTTCGGACCATCGTCCAGACGGCCTGGGATCTCGCCGGGCGGCCAGAGCTCGAGCACCTGCGCCTGAATCTCTGGGCGCACACCTGCGGATACCGAGGCCACTTTCTCACCAAGGTCCGGCGCTACTCCACGACGTTCAGCGTGCTACGAGCCGAACGCCAGGAGTGGCAGATCGATAACCGGAAGGATGGAGCAACCAGCGAACATCTCGCCCTTGTCTGGGAGGTCCGTGAATGGCGATACGAAGGATCTGGTTATGCGACCGCCGGAGACATTTGCCTCGCCCGGAATCTCGAGGAGGAGCGGCGACTCCGCCGGATGCTCGAATGAGAGGCCGAAAGGTGGGCGACCGAGGCGCGGGTCGGGGAATCGTTATGACTCGCGTTGACCGATCTCGCTCGTCGGCGTCGAAGCCGCTCCTCTCGGTCGAGGAGGCAGCGGAGCTACTCGGCGTTGACCGAAGTACGTGTTACAGGGCCATTCGGCGGAAGGACTTCCCATTGCCGGTCGTACGGATCGGCGTTCAGTTGCGGATTCCGCGAAAGGCGGTCGAACGACTTATCAGCGGTGAAATCGATCGGGAATGTCACGACGCCGACGCAGACCGATGCGCATCGTGCGGGGCCTCGTTGGAGGCGGGCTCTGCGGCATCCAGCAGACGACCGACGTGTCGCGCTGCTCGCCGATCGGCATCTGCCACTACGTCCGTATAGTGCCGCGCCATGTGCACGGTTGACCACCCCAGTCGCGCCTGCTTCTGGCGCTCGGAGATCACCTGGTCCAGCACGGTGGCATGAAAATGGCGGAGTGAATGCAGATGGACGTCACGTTCGACGCCAGCACGCTTCCGTAAGCGCATAAAGGCATGACTCATAGCATCAGGATGTGGCGGCGTCGCTCCCCCAGGGTCATAGGAAAACACGAAGGCAGCGGCATCGAGCGATAAGTCGCACATCTCGGCGAGGTCCTGCTGTAACCCAAATAACGCTCGCAGGTCCCTAACAGTTGCTTTGTCGACGGCGAGGGTCCGGATGCTTGCTCGTGCTTTCGGACCCTTGACCAACGCACCGCCGGACGCGGCAACGATCGATTCGTCCACAGTGATTGCGCCGCCATTGAAATCCACGTCGCACCATCGCAATGCACACGCTTCGCCACGTCGCATCCCCGTGGCGGCGATGAGACCAACGAACACCACGAGGCGTCGATCGTCGTCTGAGGCCCTTAGAAGGGCCGCTACCTCGGAGGCGTCAGGGGCGCGAACAGGGGTCGATCTCTCCGCAAGTGACCAGGAAGGCAGTTCAGAATCCGCAACTGGGTTGGGTAGTACGTTGCCGCTCCACTTCCTGGTCAACCGGCAGGCGCGGTTGAGCATCGCCCGGATATGTCGAACGGTTGCCTGGCCGGCGCCCGCAGACTTCAGCTGGCGGTAGTAGCGCTCGAGATCGTAGGGACCGAGTTCAACGATCCGCGTAGTGCCGATACTCGTCCGTACGTGCTTGTCCCACATCTCCTGGTAATGCCGAGTCGTGTTGGGGCTCAAGTCTTCCCAGCCATTCGCCTTCCAGGCATCGAGAGCGTCGTTCAACGTCGTACGCTCGTCCCAGCGAACCGGAGCTGAGGTTCGAGCACTGACCCCGTCGTACTCGACCAACATCGAGGTCAAGGCCCGCTGCGCTTCCCGCTTAGTTCCTCGAAAGCGACGGCTGCGATGTCGGACGCGACCCTGGTCGTCTCGTCCGAGAAACACGCGAAGCTCCCAGATGTTCGTGCCCCTAGTGATCCGTCGTTGAAATAGCCTGGAGGGCTAGCGTGACAGCATGCCCTTGATGACTGCCGCACCTTTGGCCGCGTCGAGTGACCGACCGCGGCCGAACTCGAGCGCATGGCGCGATCGACGTCGTTGCCGCACCGCACGGTGCGTCCAGGCGCACGCCTTGCTGTTGGCGGCCGACGGCGTGGCCAACGAAGAGATCGCCCGGCGCTCGGACGTCGATGTCCGACACCGTGCGCCGCTGGCGCCAGCGCTTCGAGGAGACCGGCGTGGAAGGCGTCGGGGTGATCGCCAAGGGACGGGGTCGCAAGTCGTGGCTTCCCGACGGGCACCGTCGCCGAGGTCGTGCGCCTCACGAACACGACGAGTCCCCGCCCGACGGCTCGACGCAGTGGACGCACCCGAACGCTGGCTGGGCGACTACCTGGGCATCGGCAAGGACTCGGTGGCCCGCATCTGGCGGGACCACAACCTCAAGCCCTGGCAGATCGAGACCGTTCAAGGTCTCTAACGATCCCGAACTTCGAGGAGAAGCTGGTCGACGTGGTCGGGCTGTACATGGATCCGCCCGAGCACGCCGTGGTGTTCAGTTTCGACGAAAAGACCCAGGTCCAGGCCCTCGACCGCACCCAGCCGTCGCTTGCCGATGAAACCCGGCCGAGCCGGGACGATGACCCATGACTACAAGCGCCACGGCACGATCGACCTCTTTGCCGCCCTCAACGTCGCCACCGGCGAGGTCATCACCGACTACCGCAAGCGCCACACCGGCGACCGACGTCCTCGCCTTCTTCAAGAAGATCGACCGATCCGTGCCCCGCCGCCTCGAGGTCCACGTGATCCTCGACAACCTCTCGGCCCACATGGCGCCCGACAGTGACCGACTGGCTCGCCGATCCTCCCCAAGCCCGCTGGCATCTTCACTTCACGCCGACGTCGTCGACGCTGGCTCAACCTCGTCGAGCGTTGGTTCGCCAATTCTCACCGACCGACGCCTCCGGCGCGGGGTCTTCGGCAGCGTCGGAGAGCTCACCGAACGACTGCGCATGTGGGTCAAGCACTGGAACGAGGACCCGAAGCCCTTCATCTGGACCAAGGCAGCGGAGGAGATCGTGGAGAAGGTCCGCCGGGGACGGGCCGCACTCCACCAGGTCAATTCCGCGACGGGTCACTAGTCCGCAGCGAGCCCTGCATGTCATCCCCAACTGTTGGACTTCCTGTTGGGCTTTTTTATCGCACTTAGGTCCATCTGTCGAGTACAAGGCTATGAACTGGGTATTTGAGGTGGGCGCTGCCGGGCTCGAACCGACGACCTGCTGGTTGTAAGCCAGCTGCTCTACCAACTGAGCTAAACGCCCTCACCGGGCAAGCCCAGCGGAACTGTTCGAGTCTGCACGGCTGCTCCGGGCCGGTGCGGTCCCCCGAGCGGTGTGATGAATCGAACCCTATCCCGATTCTCGTGCTGCGTCACGACCTTCCCGAATGTCGCAGCGATCGCTCGACGATGAACCAGCGCCCCGAGCCGACGACGTCACAAAGCAGTTCGATCACCGGCCCGATGGGCATCCTGGGCGGCCTCCTCGGCTGCGCGCTCACCGAACCCCACGCCGATCCGTTGGTCGGCGCGGTTCCGGCTCTGATGGGTGATGTAGTAGAGAACCTGGTCGTCGGCGGAGGTCGGTTCCGAGCCGACCAGCGAGCGTGGCCAGAGCCGTCGGGAGATCACAGGGTTCAGCTCTGCCCCGTAGAGCGTGATCTTGGCGAGCAGGAACAAGAACCCGACGAGACCGATGACGATGCCGAACTGGCCGTAGGTTGCCGTACTGTGCCGAAGCTGGTGCTGTACGAGCCCGGACCCGACGGTGATGAGCAGCGTGAAACCCAGTGACGCCAGGCCAGCGCCCGGAAGGAGCTCCCACATGTTCCGGTCTCCGGGCGTGAGGACGCAAAAGGTGACCCAGTAGATCAGTGCGTTCACGACAGCCATGGCCATCACGACCAGCACGCGGAGCCACCAGGACGACCCCCCACCGGTCGCGATCGTCGCCAACGCGGCGCTCGCGAGGAAGGCGCCACCGATCGTCAGCAAGCCCGTCAGACTTCGCCACAGACGGGACACATAGTTCGGCATCTCGGTGGCCGGCACGTTCCATACCTGCGCCAGCGCGTGCAGGACCGTTTGAGTGACGCCCTGGGCACCGTAGATCAAGCTCAACAACCCGACGATCAGCCCGATCGTGCTCCCATGGAGGCTGCTCGAGGGCTGTTGCGGGTTGAACTGCGAACCGACGACGGGAAAGTCATGCAGGGTGTCGATGACCCGATGGCCGAGGGAGGCGGCGCCGATGAACCCCAAGATGGTGACGACGATGAGCAGAAGCGGGTAGATCGCGATGAAGCCGTACCAACCCAGAGCTACGACGAACCGGTTGGCCTGGTCGTCGCCGAATTTCTTGACGACCGCGAACGGCACGGCGCTGATGCCGTGGGCTTGCTGCCAACGGTCCAGCAACGAAACAATCGACCGAATGAACTTCACGGCCCGTCCTCTTCGCTCGGGGTAACGCCGAGCGTGACAGGCCGACACCACTCAGGGCAAGACACACTATCCGTCAGCGTGACCGGTAGCTCTTCGCCGCGCTGCCACGTCCCGAACGGCTAGCGACCCAACGACATCTTCAGATCTTGAACATGTTCCTGGGTCTGCTCCAGCAGCGGACGCAGCGCCTCGGCCACGTCGGCAAGGCCGAGCTCGTTGGCCTGCGAGAACCGCTCTCGGTATCGCTCGAGCTGTTCCTGCTCGAGGCCGAGGTCCAATTCCAACGCCAGTTTTGAATCACCTGCCCGAGGAACCTCGCGGACCACCGTCGTCGGTTCTCCCCCGAGAAAGGCGACCTGCGCCGCCAGCACGCGGGCATGGTCCAGCTCCTGGGCGAGGTGACGGGTGAGCTCGTCGATGGTGCTGACGTACTCGGGCCCGGTCAGGGTCGAGATGTGGAGGTTGTACTGGACGATCGACTGGTACTCGGTGCTCAGGTCCTCGTTGAGCAGTTCCACGAACCTTTCCTCGTCCATCTGCTTCCTTTCCCTGGCCGATCCCCAGCTCCACCGACTCGGCGGCTGCCTCGAAAGCTGGGGCCTGTGCGAGCACGGCCGCCGATACCCGCTTGTCCGGACCACGAAACGCCGGGACACCATCAGAGGTGTAAGCCCCGGTGTCGGTGGGTAAGGGGTGGGACCATGCCAAGCAAACTGGATCGAGCGGCGGAACTCGCCGGGGACGCAATCGGGACCCTGGAGGGCACGACGCGGGCTACGGGCTCGCGACTGCGCAAGGACATGTCCAAGGCGGCTTCCTCCATCGAGAGCTCGAAGGCGGTGAAGGCCCTCGAGAAGCGGACCGGCCCGGCCCGGCGGACGATCGCCAAAAAGACGGCAGAGGCCAGGAAGGTCGGAGAGGACCAGGTCGACGCCGCCGCCAAGAAGGCGCAACGGGCGCGCAAGACGGCGAAACGGCGGGTGTCCGGCACCACCAAGACCACGTCGAGGTCCCGGAAGTCGGCCTCCCGCCGAGCCGGGGCCACCACCAAGAAGGCCGGTGCCGCCCGGAAGTCGGCCTCCCGCCGGGCCAGCGCCGCCACCAAGAAGGCGGGGGCCGCCCGGAAGTCGGCGTCCCGCCGGGCCAGCGCCGCCACCAAGAAGGCCGGGGCCGCCCGGAAGTCGGCGTCCCGCAGTGCCGGTGCCGCCACCAAGAAGGCCGGTGCCGCCACCAAGAAGGCCGGTGCCGCCCGGAAGTCGGCGTCCCGCCGGACCGGTGCCGCCACCAAGAAGGCCGGTGCCGCCCGCAAGTCGGCCTCCCGCCGGACCGGTGCCGCCACCAAAAAGGCCGGTGCCGCCCGCAAGTCGGCCTCCCGGTAGCGGGGAGAGCAGGGGCGACGGCTACGACGACGGGGCGCTCGCGGCTTCGGAGAACGATCTGAGCAGGGCAGGGGTCGCCGCCGCGACCGGCGCCCGTCGGACGTCGTGCTCGAGCGTGACCAGGTCGTGGCCCCCGAGGTCCTCGACGACCGCCCCCGCCTCGAGGCAGACGAGCATCGCCCCGAGGTAGTCCCAGCTGGCGAGCTCCGATCCGCCGATGGCGGCATAGGCGTCCAATGTCCCCTCGGCCACCGCACAGATATCGAGGGCTGCTGCTCCGAGAGCCCGGTACTGGGACCAGCCGAGATACTTCGTCGGATAGCCGGAGAAGGCCACGATGGCCTCGTGGAGCAGCTCGCAACCCGAGGTACGGATGGGCAAGCCGTCGCGCTTGGCCCCGCCGCCGCGGAACGCCTCGAACCGCACGCCGTTCGCCTGGTTCACCACCAGGGCCACCCGCGGCCCGATCGCGTCGACAGCGCACAGGCTCGTCGCGTACCACGGGATTCCTCTGGAGGCATTGGTGGATCCGTCGACCGGGTCGACCACGACGATGATCTCCCGGTCCAGGTTGTGGGCGCCGGACTCCTCCGACATCACGCCGAGCCCGGCCTCCCCCAACACCGCCAGCGCCGCCTCGTCAGCGGCGAGGTCCGACTTGTACTGCCCGTGTCGGGTACCGGCAGGGCCCCAGTCGCGCAGCGTGCTCAGCGAATCCGCGACGGCGGATGCCGCGTCGTGAAGCACCTGGAGCAGCCCTTCGTCGTCCATGGATCGACGATACCGGGTAAGGCCGGGACCAGTAGGCTGAACCGCCTGTGGCAGTCATCGACGTGGCCGGCTACGTGGCCGACCTGAAGGACCATTCGGTCGACCACGGGTTCCACGTGCACGACGAGCGTCATTTCGTCGAGACCTACTCGCTGCGCCAGGTCTGGGAGGTCGAGCTCCACCCCGAGGAGGGCTGCGGGGGGCCGCTCGACCTGCACCTGGCCTTGGAGGTCGATCCGAGGACCCTGCTCTCCTTCGAGGACGCGGTGTTCGGTCTTCCCGAAGAAGAGGAACCGCCCGACGAGTACCACTTCCCTCTGACCTTCACCTGGGCGCTCCCGCCTCTTCCGAACGGCCCCGACCTGCTCAGGCTGGCCATCGACCTCGCCGGCGTCGGCGGCATCGAGCTCCCCCTCGAGGTGTCGGCCATCGACTCCTACGCTTCGGCCACCGATGCCGCCGAACGCCGGCTCAACATCGTCGCTCGTTCGCCCGTCTCGCTCGCCCGCATCCTGGCCGGCGAGGAGATGATGTGCGACGTCTTCGACCGGTGCCTTGCTGTCAGCCACTACCTGCTCGACTCGGCGGCTCGCTGGCTGGGGTGACCCGTACGGGCACACCGGCACGGCTCCGCGGCTGGGTCGCCGGCGGGATCGTCGCCCTCGGGCTCGGCGTGGCGCTCAGCGCCTGTGGTGACGACGGCACCAGTCTGGCGAAACAGGCGTGCACCCACATCAACCTGTCGATCTCCCTGTTGAAGAAGTCCGACGGGCGTCCCGAGGCGCAGTCGGTCCACCTGAAGGAGCGGGCCTATGTCGAGCTGCTGGCGGCGCTGCCCATCGCAGCCGAGGCTGCCAGCCACGACAATCAGTGGCAGGCTCTCATGACCACCATCTCGGAGGGGAACCGTGTTCCGGAGACCACACTGGTCAATGCGCTGACGGCCCAGTGCAAGGTGGCCGACAGCTCGACCTTCAACCAGCCTCCCCCGCCGTCGTCGATCCCGCCGCCGTCGATCCCGCCGGGCTCGACCCCGCCGGGCGCCGGACCCTCGCGCTGATCCGCCGGTCTGCGATTCGACCGGTCCGGGGCCCGATCACGCCGAGCGCCGTTCCTCAGGTCAACCCCTGCAGGCTCCTGCCCCCGGCCGCCAGCTCGGGCGGCCGGGCGGGTGCGGACGAGGACGGAGGCGTCGGGGTGCCGGTCGTCGTGAACAGCCGGCCCGCCATCTGGAGCCGTCCGGCCCGGACCGCCTCGGGCAGCACCCGCTGGTCCAGCCACTGCCCGGCAGCGGGAGTCGGGGGAACGTGCACGCCGTCGCCGTCCCGGACCTGGACGCCGTCGAGGACCGGCGTGTAGACGCCGCCGGGACAGAGCTGGCCACCCAAATTGTCGACCTGCACCGTGGCCGGATGCTCCGCCGCCACCTTCTCGAGCATGTCGTTGTACTCGGCGAGCCGGGCGGACGAGTCCTCGGGCCACGGCTGGCCGTTGTCCTGCTCGCCGGAGTCGAAGCACGGCGCGGTCATCAGCACCATGAGCGCGCCGGTCGACGTCCCCACCTGCACTGCCTGCTCCAGCGACTGCTCGAGGTCGGCGTCGAACGCCGGTTGACCGATGTGCATCCACCGGCCGCCGATCAGTCGGTCCGACACCTCCCACCGTCCCGCCAGCAGGAGCACCACGTCGGGCCGAAATTGCCCGAGCTCTGCTTTCCACTGCGCGGGCCACTGTCCGGACGTCGGGGTGGACGTGTTGCACTGCTGGGCCACCGGTGAGGCTGCCCCGTGTCCTCGGTACTCGGTGCTCCGCAGCACCCCACAGCCGACGATGGCTCCGTTCTCGAGGTTCACGTCGTAGGAGAGCGCCGGCTGACTGGCCAGCATCGAGAACCCGACCCGCCAGGCCAACGAATCACCGAACAACATCACCCGGACCGGGGGCCCCTCGAAATGGGCACCGACGAGACGGCCGGTGCTTGCCGCTTCCGCCGTCGAGGGGACGGTGGCCGCCAGCGTCACGGCGACGACGCTGAGGAAGGCCGCCGAGGTGGCCAGCCAGGCCCTCCATTCGGCGAGCGAGAAGAGCCGGCTGCGGTGGCGGACCGGCTGCTCGACCAGGTAGAAGGAGCCGGTGGCGACGACCAGGGTGGCAGCGATCCGCAGGGTCAGCAACGAGTACCCGTAGAGATGGAGCCGCTCCGAGCTGAGGAATGCGAACAGCGGGAAGTGCCAGAGGTAGGCGCCGTACGAGATCTTTCCGACATAGCGGAAGACCGGGTTGCCGAGCGCCCGAGCGAGGACGGCGCGCTGGGCGGTGACCACACAGAAGATGACGAGGGCGACCCCGACGGCGAACAGGAAGTAGCCACCCTCGAACATGAAGGGGCTCCAACCCTCGAGGTGCGAAGCCAGGTACAGAGCGAGGATGCAGGTCGACCAGCCCGCTACCGCCAGCCCGAGCAGGACGGGGTGCGACTTGATCTCCCAGGCGGCGATGGTCTTGACTCCGGGCCCCCGCCGCCGATGCCGGTCGCGCCGGGTACGCGGCGGGTAGGCGCCGGTCGTCCCGACCGAAGGGTGCGCACGCAGCGCCGGATCGGGTGGCGCGGGGCGGTCGGATGTCGCCAGCGCCGGACGACGCTCGGCCCAGATCGCCAACCCGATGGCCAGGGCCGCGCCGACGAGGATGTCCTGGCAGCGCGTATCGGTTCCCTCGTAGAGACGGGTGATCGAGGCCCCGCCCTGATAGGACAGCCGCATGTCGATGGCGGAGGCGACCGCCCCCAGCACGGCCACGCCGAGGAGAGGCCACAGCCGGCGGGAAGGCCGGAGGCGTCGGCCCACGCGCAGCATCACCAGCGCCAGAGGTGGCCAGACGATGTAGAACTGCTCCTCGATGGAGAGCGACCACATGTGCTGCAGCGGCGATGGCCGAGCGGTCAGGTTGAAGTAGTCGCTGCCACCGAAGATGAAGTGCCAATTCGACACGTAGAACAGGGTCGACAGCGAGTCGAGCCGCAGGTTCGCGAACTCGCCGGGGGTTGCGAACACCTTTGCATAGACCGCCACCCCGACCAACATGACCAGCAGCGCCGGCAGGAGCCGGCGCGCCCGCCGGGCCCAGAACTGCCCCAGCCCGATCGTGAGCCGTTCACCCCACTCACCGATCAGGAGCGTCGTGATCAGGAACCCGGAGAGGACGAAGAAGACGTCGATGCCGAGAAAGCCGCCGCCGGCAAACGGTGCGCCGCCGTGGTAGAGCATGACACCGAGGACGGCGACCGCCCGCAGCCCGTCCAGCGCAGGGACGAACCCGAACCGCACCGTCCGACCCCGCTCGACGCCGGCCCGGCGGGGGGAACCGCCGGTCCGGCGAACGACGTGAGTGCCTGAGCTCATCGGGTCGGGAGCCTCCACTCAGCCCGCGTCGATTTCGTGTCCTGGTGCGCCGCTGGGCGGCGATCGCCCAGTCTCGCAGATCACCGGGCGGGGGCGACAGCGGAATTTCGGTCTCGAGGCTTCGGCGAACCCGTTGGGTGGTCGCTCGACCGCGGGGCGGCCCGAGCCGTGCTCGCCGACGGGATTGCCGTCGCCGACGGGGGTTTCCACCGACGGGGGTTGCCGACGCCGGCGGAGGGTGCCCTCGCCGACCGGAGGGTGCCGCCGACCGGGGGGTCAGAGCTCCGGGGCGTACCCGGCGGGAAGGTTGATCGTCTTCTTCTCCAGGAAGAGCTCGAGGCCGTCCTCGCCGAACTCGCGGCCGACCCCGGACGCCTTGTAGCCCCCGAACGGCGACGAGAAGTCGATCGGCACGTTGGAGTTGACCATGTAGGTGCCCGTCCGGACCTTTCTCGCCACGTCGAGCCCACGGTCGTTGGAACCTGTGAACACCGCCCCGCACAGCCCGTAGTCGGAATCGTTGGCGATCCGGACGGCATCGTCGTCGCTGTCGAAGGGGATGACCGACAGCACGGGTCCGAAGATCTCCTCCTGGGCGATCCGCATCTGGTTGTCCACGTCGACGAACACCGTGGGTTCCACGAACCAACCGGTACCGGTGCCCTCGGGACGCCCGCCGCCGAGGGCGAGCTTGGCCCCTTCCTCCTGGCCGACGCGGATGTAGTTCTCGACGCGATCACGCTGACGCTCGGCGACGAGCGGGCCGACCTCCGTCGCCGGGTCCAGCGGGTCGCCGACCTTCATGTTGCGCACCTGTTCCACCAGGGCCTCGGTGACCTCGGCGTAGCGGTCCCGTGGAGCGAGGATCCGGGTCAACGAGATGCACGCCTCGCCGTTGTTCATGATGGCGTTGGGCAACATGAGCGGGATCGAGGTGTCGAGGTCCACGTCGTCGAGCAGGATCGCTGCCGACTTCCCACCCAGCTCGAGACTGCAGCGTTTCAGGTTGGCGCCGCAGGCCGCGCCGATGGTCCGCCCGGCCGCGGTCGAGCCGGTGAAGGAGACCTTGTCGACGCCGGGATGGTTCACGAGGTGCTCGCCCACCTCGCGGCCGGCCGGGACCACGCTGAGGACGCCTTCGGGCAACCCCGCACCGGCGAAGATCTCGGCCAGGACGTTGGCGTCGATCGGCGTCTCGGGCGCCGGCTTGAACACCACGGTGCTCCCCGAGAGGAGCGCCGGCGAGAGCTTGGCGCAGGCCAAAAAGAGGGGGACGTTCCACGGGGTGATGGCGGCCACCACTCCGACCGGCTCCTTGGCGACGAGGACGGGTCCGAGGAGACCGTCCTTGACCGTCTCGAAGGGGAACGATGTCCCCAGCCCTGCGTAGTAGTCGAGGATCATGGTGGGAGCGAGCACCTGGGCCATCGTCCCCCACGAGATGGGCGAACCCATCTCGCTCGAGATCAGCTCGGAGATCCCTTGCATGTCGTCGCGGATGGCATCGGCCACCTTGGACAGGACGGCAGCGCGCTCGACCGGCGCCATGCGGGGCCATGGGCCGTGGTCGAAGGCGTGGCGGGCAGCCGCCACGGCGCGGTCGACGTCGGCCTCCCGCGCCTCGGGGACCCGGCCCACGAGCTCCTCGGTGGCCGGCGAGACGACGTCGATGACGGACGACGAGGACGGCTCGACCCACTCGCCTCCGATGAACAGACGGTCGTACGACTTCACGGGTCCCTCCCTCGACAGGTACCGACCGGGGACTTCCGGCCTCGATGCCGCGGCCTCAGCGGATGCGGCGACGTTCCCCGATCGTAGCCCGGACCTTCCGGGACGTCCCCTCGGTGCGATCCCCGGTACGCTCCCGGTGCCCGCGACCGGCGCGGACCGAATCGTTCCCCCGGCGCCGGGACCCCTGCCAGCCGAGGAGTGACCGTGCTGTCCCCACTCGACGACTACCCCGTCCACCAGATCTCCGAGCCGATGCGCTACGTCGGACCTTCCGATCGCAACTTCTACGACCGCTACTACTTCAACATCCACGGCAGCGGCGAGGTCTGCGGGACCGACGGGGAGCTGTTCGCGGTGATCGGCTTCGGGCAGTATCCCAACCTGGGTGTGGCGGACGCGTTCGTCTCGGTGCTCTGGGGGGACGACCACCGGGTCGTCCGCTCATCCCGCACGCTCGGCGCCGACCGGACGGACGGGTCGGTCGGGCCCATCCGGGTCGAGGTGCGGAAGGGTCTCGAGCAGCTCCGGGTGGTGGTGGAGCCGAACGAGTGGGGGGTCGAGCTCGATGCCATCTACGACGGGTTCAGCGAAGCCCACCTCGAGACGCGCCACTTCGATCGCCAGTTCAGCCGGGTGATCTTCGACTCCACCCGTTTCGCCCAGGTCGGATCCTGGACGGGCCGATTGCGGGTGGGCGACCGCGAGGTCCCGCTGACCCCCGAGCGCTACTGGGGATCGCGCGACCGGTCGTGGGGGGTCCGGCCCGTCGGCGAGCCGGAGCCGCCCGGGATCCGTGCCACCGACACCGAGGGAGGCTTCTTCTGGATCTACGCACCGGTGAGGTTCGAGGACCACGCCATGGTCACCATTATCCAGGAGCGACCGAGCGGCGAGCGGATCGTGCAGGACGCCCACCGGATCTCCCCGCTCGGCACAGGTAGACCCCCCGAGTGGATGGGCCGGCCCGAGCACCGCCTCCGGTTCGCTCCGGGGACCCGCTCGGTGACCGGCGCCACGCTCAGCTACTACGGCGCCCGGGGCGACAGGACCGCCGAGGTCGAGGTCGAGACCCTGCTCGCCTTTCCCTTGCTCCTCGGTACGGGGTACGGGCTCGAGCCCGACTGGAAACACGGCATGTACCAGGGCGAGCTGGTCGTCCAGGGCCAGGACGTGCCGCCGCCGGACCCGTCCTACCCGTCCTGGGGTCTCACCGAGTACGCGGCGCGGTTCACCTCCGGCGGTCAGGTCGGCTACGGAATGTTCGAGTGCGCCGTGATGGGGCCCCACCGGCAGTACGGGTTCACCGGGTGGGAATGACGGCGTCCGGCGGAGGCCGCTGAGCGGGCGCTGGGCCGGGGCCGGGCGGAGCAGGCCGGAGGCAGGGAAGCCGGGATCAGGGAAGCCGGGATCAGGGAACGGAGCGCACCTGCTCGGGCTCCCAGTAGGCGCGCAGGGCGGCGATCCTGCCGTCGGGTGAGCGTCGGTAGGTGTACACACCGTCCACCTCGACGGCCGAGCCGCCTGCCAGCGTGATCCGGATCACGCCCACGTTGGCCACCTCCTCCCCGCACAGGTGGGACTGGCGGACGATGAACCGGATCGACTGGTTGACCCCGATCACGTTGTCGTAGAAGGCGGCGATCGCTGCCCGACCGCGGTGGCCCTTCCCCTCGGGATCGAACGCCGACGGCCCGACCGGGTCCTCCACCACTGCGTCATCGGCGAAGAGGTCCAACCACGCATCACGGTCGCCGGACTCGACCGCCGCCATCGAGGCGGCCGCCAGCTCCCGGGCGTCCCTCATCGGCCAACTCCGGCGATGACCTCGTCGGCATAGCGGCGCAGGTGGTCGATCTTCGCCTGGAGGGGCTCGGTGTCCGGCCCCGTGACGTAGGGCCAGCGGAAACCGACGATGACATCGGTGACCCCCCGGTCCTCGAGACGCCGGACTCCGTCGACGGAATACGCCTCGGACGAGATCACGTGGATCTCGAACGGCCGGTCAGCGGTCCCTTCCTCTTGCCGGCAACGGGCGAGCCGCTCGAGCAAGCCCGGCAGCTCGCCCGGATCTCCCCCACCGTGGAGCCACCCGTCGGCCCGTGACGCCCGGCGCAGGGCGGGCGGGGCGTGACCCCCGATCAGCACGGGAATCGGCTGGTCGGGAGTGGGGCTGAGCTTCACGGATGGCAAGTCGTAGACGGATCCGTGGTACTCGAAGAACCCGCCCGCCGACAACCCGCGCACGATGTCGACCGCCTCGTCCATGCGACGCCCGCGGCCCTCCCAGGGCACACCGCACAGCTCGTAGTCCTCGGGCCACGGGCTGGTGCCGACCCCGAGGGCCAGGCGGTTGCCCGTCAGTACCGCCACCGAAGTCGCCTGCTTTGCCACCAGGAGCGGATGCCGGGTCGGCAGCTTGAGGACGAAGGTGATGAAGCGAAGCCGCTCGGTGACCATGCCGAGCGCCGGTATCAGCGAGAACGGCTCGATGAACGGCTTGTCCTCGAGGAATTCCCGTGCATGGTCCGGTGAGAACGGGTAGGACGAGTCGGATTCCTTCGGGTAGCAGATGCTGTCGGGCACCACCATGCCGTCGTATCCGGCTCGCTCCGCCTCGCGGGCCAGTGGGGCGTAGAACGCGGGATCGATCATCGACTCGGCGTACGAGAACCTCACCTTCGCTCCCATTCGATGTGGGCCCGGATCGAACCGTCGTCCGCGATCCAACCTTGCGCAGACCCGCGGTCGAGCATGGCGGCGAACCGGGACTCCCATTCGGGACCGAGTTCGTCGCCCTCCTCACCGGACGCGAGGCGGGCGAGCCGTCTCACCGCGTCGGGCGGGACGAACGCGTGGCCCTCGGGATCGACGGTTCCCGCGTCGTGAACGCTCAGCGCTGCGGCGACCGCGCCGAGGGCGCCCGAGTCGAGCAGGTCCTCGGGTCCGGAGGGGAGGACGAGCACGGAGAACCGCCCCATGTCCTCCTGTTCACCGAGCCTCACGGAGCCCGACGACAGATCGATGATCAGTTGCACGACTACCAGCCTCCTCGATACGGTTCCCGTCCCGCCGCCGGCGACTCGGCGGTCATGCCGGCGGGGCGACCGGCACCCGGTGGGTCCGGAGCCGCTCGGCCACCCACGCGATCCCGTCCGGCTCGGCCATCCGCTGGGGCCAACCCGCGAGCACCCCCTCCACCTCCTCGAGGGTGGCGAGGTAGCCCACGACCATCACCACCACCCGGTCGACGGGGATCGACTCGATCTCGATGTCACCGAAGGGCGTGAACGAATCAGCCTCGGCGGTCAGCTCGAGCATGGTGTAGAGCTCGCCGGTGTCCTCTACCCAGCTGAGCTCGTACCGGTTTCCTTTGGCGTCGAACCAATCGGTGCCGAGCTCGACTTCGGCCGAACGCCGCCGGCGTTCGTCCGAGCTGTAGAACTCCTCGATGTCCATGAGGCTCCTCTCGTCGTTCTCTGCTTGTCCCGCATCCGCCGGCCGCACAGCGTCGGCGGGTCCGAACAGAACCGGTCCTCGGCAGGTGGGTGGGGCAGGGAGGGATCGAACCTCCGACCGAGGGATTATGAGTCCCCTGCTCTGACCACTGAGCTACTGCCCCTTCGGACTGGGCTTTCTTCCTCCTCGGGCTCAGTGTCGGGTTCCTCGCACCGCGCCTGCCCCGGGGGGCGGGGAGCGGGCGGACCCAGCCGTTCGGCGACTCGGCGCGGGTCGGCCGGCCGGTCCGGCTTGCGAGCGTACAACCCGGGACCCGACGACCCCGAAACCGTTTCGGCCGCCTCGTGAGCGGGAGGCGACCGGTCGGGACCCACTCTCCGTGGCTATTTTCCCAGGTCCCATTGACGCGGCGGGTCGGTCCCGTAAGGATCTGGGCATGGGCAAGCGCCAAAAGCGGGGGGCCCTGACGTCCCGGGTGGACGATCTCGAACGCCGACTCTCACTGACCTACGTCGTCGTCGAGGAGCTGGCGGAGTGCCTGATCCACGATCAGGTGGCCGGCGAGCGCAGCGACGAGCTCTACCGGCAGGCTCGGCGCCACCTCGAGCCGATCGCCACCGAGGTCGGGTCGCTGGCCACGACCTTCTGGCTCGGGAACAGCTACGTGAAGGCCGCAGCCGACGTCGCCCTCCGGGGCACGATGGTCTCGGTGTTCATGGGGGCCCAGGTGGTCGCCCTGGACGTGACCCTCGACGCCATGGCGCTGGTGGGAAGGGCGGAGGGACCCGACGAGGACTTCCTCAGGACGACCATCCAGGCCTGCACGGACGTCTACACGACCCACGCCGCCATGGTCGACTCGGCGTTGCGGGCCGACATCGAGTCGCTAACCCTGATGCGGCAGGTCTACGGCACCGACCCCGATGGGGCTGCGGCCGCCTTCAGCCAGCTGGTCGACGACTTCAAGCTGGTGAAGGACCGGATGCTGGCTCGGGCCTGACCGGCCCCTGCGTCCCGGCGCGGTCAGGAGGCCTTGCGGCGGGGCTTCGGGGTGGCCTTCTTGGTCCGGGTGGCGGTGGTGGGCTTGGCCGCCCGGCGGCCGGCGGCGGGCTTGGTCCCCTTGGCGTCGGGGGCCCGGCGGCGGGCCCCGGCGGTTCGGGTGGCCTCGGGTCCGGTCCCCCCGGCCCGGGCCCGGTCGATGCTGGCGCTCAGGGCGTCCATGAGGTCGACCACCTTGGTCGGGGCGGGGAGCTGCTCGGCCGACTCGACGATGTCGTGGCCCTGGCGCTTCTCCTCGACGAGGGCGGAGACCTTGGCCCGGTGGGTGTCCTCGTAGCGGGAGGGGTCCCAGGGGCTCGCCATGGAGTCGACCAGGAGCTCGGCCATGGCCGTCTCCTTGTCGCCGAGGGCGACCCGCTCGGGGAGCCCGGGCAGCTCCTCGCCCGGGCCGGCGGATCTCGTCGGCGAAGTAGAGGGTCTCGAGCACGAGGGCCTCGCCCCCGGGCCGGATGGCCACGGGGTACTCCTTGTTGCGCATCACGAGGGTGCCGATGGCCACCTTCTTCGCCCGCTCCATGACCGAGGCCAGCAAGGCGTAGGCCTTCTTCGCCGCCTCCCCCTCGGGGGCGAGGTAGTAGCTGGCCCGGAAGTAGACCGGGTCGATGTCGGTGAGGTCCACGAAGTCGGTGATCTCGATGAGCTTCGAGCGCACCGGCTCGGCGGCGGCCAGCTCCTCGTCGGAGAGGAGCACGTAGTCCCCCTCCCCCACGTCCACCCCCCGGACGATGTCGTCGTTGGCCACCTCGGCCCCGGTGCGCTCGTTGACCTTCTTGTAGCGGATGCGGTCGGCGGTGCCCGCCTCGAACTGGTGGAAGCGGATGGTCTTCTCGGCCGTGGCCGGGTAGAGGCCGACGGGGACGTTGACCAGGCCGAAGTTGAGCGAGCCCTTCCAGATGGTGCGTGCCATGGCTCCAGCTTTACCCAGCTCGGCCTCCTCGGCCACCATGGTCCACCGATCCGTGACACCCCTTGGTCACACTGGCACCATGCCTGCCGGCGACGGTGCCCAGCGGATCGAGCCCTCCGGGCCGGGGTCCGGGCCCGCCCGCTTCGCCGCGATCGCCCTCAGCGGCCTCGCCGCCCTCGGTCCGGTCCGGCCCGGGCTGGCCCTCGAGCTGGGCCTTTCGGCCTGGATGCGCCTGGCCGGGGTCGGGACCGAGGAGGCCCGAGACACCCTCGCCGCCCTCCGTCCGGCCCTGCTCGGGGCGGCCGGGCTCGACCCGGGCACCGAGCCGGTCCCCTTCGTCGGCCGGGACCCGAGGGGCGACACCGTGACCCTCGCCGCCTACCTCGACGACCTCTGCGCCCGGGCCGTCCGGGTCACCGGCGCCGACCGGGCCACCCTGGTGGCCGGAGCCCTCGAGCGCCTCGGGCACTGACCGGGGAGGACCGCGACGGCCGGCTGGCCAGTGCGTCGGGGGCCGGTGCGATCTGGGCGAGGTGCGGTCTGGGCGAGGTGCGGTCTGGGCGAGGTGCGGTCGGAGCTGCTGCGGGAGCCGGACGCTCCGGGTGCCCGGAGGGCACGGGCCGGGCCGGTCAGATCTCGTCGACCGATCTCGGTGTGCGGAGAAGCATGATCGAGGCTGCGATGAGCAGTACGGCGCCGATGATGGTGAACACGAGGTGCCACCAGCTGAAGTAGAACTGCCGCTGGACCGCGACCGAGGTGGGCGTGGCGCAGGTCTGGTAGGTCGGACAGGTCGTCGAGCTCGTCGGTATGGTCACGATCATGGTGCTCGTGAACCGGGTCACCGTCCAGAGGACCCACATGGCCCAGAGGCCCACGACGACGACGATCCGCATGGGCTGGTTGCGAACCACGCCACAATCTTGCCAGACATGCCACCGAAATCGGCATCAGCGCTCCATGCAACAGCCGAGATCCCGCAGTGGGTGGATACTCGTTCGGGCGCTCCCGGCCTGGTAGCTTTCCTGCTTTGCACCGCGCAGCCCGGACGACCGGCACGGCCGGGGAGGGTCGTCAGTGACCCACACCGAACCGCCCGTAGCAAATGGGGGCAAGCGTCAACCGGCGGTCTGGATCACCGCCGTCGTCGTGTTCGCCGGTGCCGTCGTGCTGGTGATCGTGACCCTTCCACGGGGCGGGCCGGGCTCGCAACGGTCCAACTTCGCCATCGCATCCTCGGCGGCGAGCACGCCGCACGGTCCCGAGCCGGCGGTCAAGCTCCTGATGACCGTCGATTCCCTGCAGGCGACCACCGGAGGTGTCGAAGCACGGTTGACCGCGGCACCGGGCGGCGCCCTACCGCCGGAGGGTGCGACCCTCTTCAGCTCGACGGGGTCCGCCCCGACCCTCGTGGTGCGGCCGAACCAGATCGAGCAGGAACGAACCGCGTTCCTTCCGTTTACGGCCGGCGACGTCGCCGACTACCCGTTCGACGCCTACCGGGTCGAGGTGGACATGATCGCCGTGGCCGGTACAGACACCAGCCTGGCCGACGTGACCAAACGCCGCGTCCTGCCGCTGCAGATCAACGGCGCGAGCGATGCGGCAGGCATCACGGTATCGGCGAACACCCGCACCGGCGACGACAAGATCCTCACGCTCACGCTCACCATCCGTCGCACCCGAGTGAGCCGGGGCTGGGTGTTGGCCATGATGGCGATCTACTGGGCGTTGGCCATACTCGCCGCATTCATCACCTACCTGGTGGTCCGTCGCCACCGACCCATGGAGACCCGACTGCTGGCCTGGCTGAGCGCCATGGTGTTCGCCCTCATCGCATTCCGCACGGCGGCTCCGGGCGCACCCCCGGTCGGGACCTTTCTCGACTACTTCGCGGTGTTCGAATCGGTAGGCATCGTGGCGGCGTCATTGATCGCCCTGATGATGCTGTACCTCGTCGGCGGGGAAGGCAAGCCACCCGCATGACCCCGCCGATGGAGCCACTACTCGTGCTCCGGGCAGGGCGGGCTCCGGGGGTGAGACTCGAACTCACAACCTAGCGGTTAACAGCCGCTTGCTCTGCCGATTGAGCTACCCCGGAACGCCTCCGCCGCGACCGGAAGAGCGGCTCGGCGCGTGCCGTTCGACACTAGCCGGTAGCCGGTAGCCGGTAGCCGGTAGCCGGTAGCCGGTAGCCGTAGCCGGTAGCTCGTAGCCGGTAGCTCGTAGCCGGCGACTGCGGGCGGGCGGCGGGCACGACGGGGTCGGCTGGCGGTCCGGCGGGTGTCTGCGGGCGGTCCGGCGGCGTGTCTGCGGTCGGTCGTGACGCACCGCCCCTCGGGGGGGTGCACAATGGTCCGGTGAGATCCCGGATCGTCGTTCCCGTCGCTTTCGCGGTGGGCTATCTGTTGGGAGCACGGGCCGGTAGGGAGCGCTATCGCCAGATCGTCGGTGTCGTCGACGAGCTGCGCCGCTCGCGATCCGTGTCGGGCACGGCCACCATCGTCGGCTCCAAAGCGGCGGCGGTGGCGAGGTTGGGCCTCGAACGGCTGAAGGACACGATCGGTGTCCGGCTCGGATGGCGGAACGGCGACCAGGCTGCCGACGCCATCGCCGTCGACCTGGCCGAGGATCTGGCGAGTGCCCTCAATCACCGGCGCCACCGGCCGGTTCCGGCCACCGCACCTCCGCGTCAGCGTCGGTTCGAGACGGTCGAAAGCCGGGTGTCGTCGACGTAGCTCAGCTGAGCTGGACAAACCCACCCAACCCCTGTTTCGCAACTCCGTCAGCTCACGGGTCGTCGGATGATGGGGGTCCCCACAGATGGCCGGCAATCTCTGGACGCTAAGAACAATCCCCTTTCTCTTTGATCCGCTTCACCTGCACCTCGTGGACTACCCACACGTTGGGCTCCCAGTACTGGCCGATGCCCCCGGCAACAGTGAGAGGGGCCAATCCCCCGGGAAAGACAAAACTTCCGTCCTCGGGGAAGCGCATACCCGTCCAGGCTTCCCAGTCGGCGACGGGGGCGGTTATCTCCATCGATCGGGGCTCGGAGCGAAGTACGCTGCCTCCGAGGCGGACGTGGACCCGTATCCAGGGGTCGAAGGGCAGCCCGTCCTCACGCTGCCATGCCGCGTAGCGCTCGATGGGAATCAGTGGGTAGCGCTCTTTCCATTTGGGGCGGACTGGGGCGACAAGGGGTGCCAACACTGCGGACCGAGCAACCATCACCATGGCATTGATGACCAGGGAACTCAGCCCGATGCCTTGGTATCCGGGATTGACCTCGGCGGCGAGGGCCGCCAGGGCTGTCGGCTGGCCCAGGTCATCGAGAACGCCAAGGCCCACAGCGTCGATCCCGTGGGGAAGATCGTCGAGCGTGCCGTCCCAACAGAACGGGATGGTACGGGCTCGTGCGACCAAGGCGTCAGAGCGCCGGTCGACAAACAGGATCTGCAAGGTGCTGTACGTCGGAAACAACACTCCGAAGTATCGATGGGAGTGGAGGCCATGGTGGTTGTACTCCGGCCACACACCGTCTAGATCGGCATGGGCTCGCTGCCACAGATCGGGACGTTCCTCAGCGGTATAGGCCTCCAGCCATTCCGGCGTCCCCGGCGGTGTGTTCATAGCTCAACTCAGGCCTCGTCGAGATAGTCGCGCAGGAGCTGCGCGGACTCAGGCCGCCGCAGCTTGGCGAGCGTTTTGGCCTCGATCTGCCTGATTCGCTCCCGGGTGACGCCGAAGGCCTTGCCGACCTCTTCGAGCGTGCGGATCTTCCCGTCGTCCAGTCCGAAGCGGAGCCGTACCACGTCCTGTTCGCGAGGCGAGAGATGCCGCAACGCCTCGCGCACGGCATCGTCCAGCATGATGCGAGCGGCGGCGTCGTCAGGCACGACCGCTTCGCGGTCCTCGATGAGGTCGGAAAGGCTGAAGTCCTCCTCGTCGCCCATCGGCTGCTCGAGCGAGACCGTGTCCTGGTTGATCCGCTGGATCTCACGTACCCGCTCGATGGAGAACTCCACCCGAGCAGCCACCTCCTCGGCGCTCGGCTCCCTTCCCAGCTCCTGAAGCAACTGCCGTTGGGCCCAGACGACCTTGTTGATGGTTTCGACCATATGGACGGGAAGGCGGATGGTCCGAGCCTGATCAGCGATCGCGCGGGTGATGGCCTGGCGGATCCACCAGGTGGCATAAGTCGAAAACTTGAAGCCCTTGGTATGGTCGAACTTCTCGACCGCTCGCATCAAGCCGAGGTTTCCCTCTTGGATGAGATCGAGGAACGCAAGCCCGCGGTTCCGGTATCGCTTGGCGATCGACACCACCAATCGGAGGTTTGCCTCGATCAGCGCCTCCTTGGCCGACTGGCCCCGCCGGACGAGCACCCGGTCCTTCACCCGGTCCGGATAGCTCTCGCTGGGGCCGCCCTCGTAGGCCGCCAACCGCTCCGCTGCCTGGTTGCCGGCCAGGATCCGCTCGGCCAGCTCGACCTCGAGCGACGCATCGAGCAGCTTCACCTTCCCGATCTCCTTGAGGTACATGTGCACCGGGTCGGCCGCGGACCCACGGAACCCCTCGGTGTCGCCGTACCCGTCCCGATCGGCCCACCCACGGTCCGTCCGACCGCGGCGGGCCGCCCGCGCTGGTTCGGCCGACGACCGTGCCGCCTGGGGAGACGTCGGCTCTCGGGCGCTTCCTGTCGTGCCGGCGGCGGGCTCCAACGTCAGAGGCGATGTCCGGTCGACGGTGCCGGCGAGCCCGTCCGGGAGGGTGGCGGACACCGTGTCGGCGGTGGCCTCGCCGGTGTCGTAGGTGAACTCGATCCCCGCCGCCCGGATCCTCTCGACGATGTCGAAGATCAGGTCGGCGCTCAGCTCGACCGAACGCAGCACGGTCATCACATCGTCCTGGGTCAGGCCGCCGCGCGCTTTGCCCAACCGGATCAGCCCGTCGAACTGTTCAGCGGGGAGCGCATCGACCACGGTCGTCGGCTCGGCGCCTGACGCATCCGACGAGGCACGACCCGCCGGATCGGAACTGGCTGGGTCGGAGCCGGCACCGTCCGACGCGACGGGGTCCGGCCCGACGGACGTCGGTGGCCCGACCGGTGGAGACCCGACGGTCACGAGGGGCGACCCCGGGCCCGAGGTCACTGCCCCTCCCCCCGACCGCTCGTCCGTGACCTCACCACGAGCCAGGCTACCAACCTGTCGATCGCCGCGGCCGAGGCGTCGGAATCGTCAAGCGCATGGACCCACGCCGACGCATCGACCGCCTCCTGAGCAGCGGTTGAGGACGTACGGGCCTCGGACGTGACGACCTGCAGCTCGCGACGGGCCGCGTCGCGCACCAGCTGCACGACCACATCGTCGGGCTCGCTGGTCGGCTCCTCCACGATGAGCCGGACCAGCAGAGCTTGCACCTCCGGGGGCGAGGTGTCGATCGCCTGGTGCAGGTCGTCGGCATCGATCAGGGACTGGAACGCGGCGCGCTGCACGTCGTCGCCGAAGAGCGCCGCCTCCAGCCTGTCACCGACGTCGTCGGGCCGGTGGATGGCGAGCCGTAGCGCCTCCAGTCCCGGTCGGAACTCCCTGACACGACCAGTTCCCCCCGTCGAACGGCTCGGAGCCCGGTCCGCGCCCGGTCGACGTCCGGGACCGCCCGGCTCGACCGGTCCGGGATCATCCCCGTCGTCCGGTTCCCGGATCCATGGTCCCTGCGACTCCCCCTGGTACCCAGGTCGAGGACGGCGACCGCCGGCACGGGCCCCGCCCGGTGGACCCCCCGACCCGGCGGTCCGGCTGCGCTCGTTGCGGATCCGTTCGAGGCGCTCGCGGAGTTGGGGAGGTTCGAGGCGGCACCGTTCGGCGATCTCCATCAGGTACTGGTCCCGCACCAGGTCGTCCGGATGCTCGGCCACCGCGCCGAGCGCGGCGTCGGCCGCCTTGGCCCGGCCCTCAGAGGTGTCGAGCCGGGCCAGGTCGAGGATCCGCTCGACCCGGAAACGCAGAAAGGGCTTGGCTCCCTCGACCGCGAGGCGCAGCCGTTCGGGGTCGCGGCGCGCCAGGTCGCCGGGATCGGAGCCGGCCGGAAGGTCTGCCACTGCGACGTCGACCTCCAGGCGACGTTCCCACTCGTAGAACCGGCCGGCGGCGGAAAGGCCCGCACCGTCGGCATCGAAAGCCAGGACGATCCGCGAGGCGAAGTTCCGGAGCAGTTTCACGTGCTCCTCGGCCAGAGCCGTACCGCAGGTGGCGACGGCGCGCGGCACTCCTGCGGCGAACAGCCCGATGACATCGGTGTACCCCTCGCAGACCACGACCTCGCCGGTCTTGATGATGTCCTGTTTGGCCCAGTTGAGCGCGTAGAGCGTGCGGCGCTTGGAGTAGATCGGGGTCTCCGCGGTGTTCTTGTATTTGGCGGGATCCTCGCTGCCGGGCAGGACGCGCCCGCCGAGGCCCACCGGGTGTCCCGACGGATCGCAGATCGGGAACAGGATGCGCGCCCGGAAGGCGTCCTGGAGGCGACCACGGCGGTTCACGAACCCGAGCCCGGTGCCGACCGCCACCTGCTCGTTCAGCCGCAGACCTGTGCACAGTCCATCCCACTCGTCGGGAGCCCAGCCCAGCCGGAACCGGCGCACCGCCTCGCCGTCGTACCCTCGGCTGCGCAGGTAGTCGCGCGCCCGCCCGGCATCGGTGCCTTCGAGCAGCCGTCGGTGGTACCAGCCGACCGCTTCCTCCATGGCGTCGAGGAGCAGCTTGCGTCGCCGGGTGTCGGGCCCCGTCCGGGCGTCGTCCCGGATGGTGATACCCGCCCGGTCGGCCAGCCGACGGACGGCGTCGACGAATTCGAGATGCTCGGTGGCACGCACGAAGCTGATGGCGTCGCCCTTGGCCTGGCAACCGAAGCAGTAGTAGAACCCCTCCTCCGCATTGACGCTGAACGACGGCGTCTTCTCGTTGTGGAACGGGCAGAGACCGACGTAGCGGCGGCCCTGCCGCTTGAGGGCGGCGTGCTCCCCGATCAGGGCGACGATGTCGGTGCCGGCCCGGACCCGGGCGACGTCCTCCTCGGGGATGCCCATGGACGTCGACGGTACCGCGTCGCCGCGCCCGCCGATCCGGGGTGGAGGCCCGCGTGTCCGGGCCCGGAGGCTACCGCCGGCGCCGGCCCGCCTGGTACTGCGTGCCCGGCTCGATCGGCGAGCTGCCGGTCGCCCCAGGGCAGCGGGCCGAGCGGCCAACACGGCGTGCGCCGCGGCCAGCCGGGCGATCGGGACCCGGAACGGTGAGCAGCTCACGTAGTCCACGCCGGCCCGGGCGAAGGTGGCGATGGAGTCGGGGTCGCCGCCGTGCTCGCCGCACACGCCGACCTTGAGGGACGGCCGGGTCGCCCGGCCGCGCTCCACCCCGAGCCGGACCAGCTCGCCCACGCCGTCGGGGTCGACCACCTCGAAGGGATTGCTCGGCAGCAGGCCGAGCTCCAGGTAGGCCGACATCATCCGTCCCTCGACGTCGTCGCGACTGAATCCGTAGGTCATCTGCGTCAGGTCATTGGTACCGAAGGAGAAGAACTCGGCCGACTCGGCGATCTCACCGGCCCGCAGCGCCGCCCGCGGGGTCTCGATCATCGTGCCGATCGCCACCTCCAACTCGTCAGCACCCCCCTTGGCCTTGCGACGGCCGGCCGGCGGGGAGGCGGGACGTCCGGCCCCGACCACCTCGGAGACGGCTGCCTCCACCCACGACCGGGCGAGGGCCATCTCCTCGCGCGACACGGTCAGGGGGATCATGATCTCGACGACCGGTCGGCCGCCCGCCCGGGAGCGTTCGAGCGCCGCCTCCATGAGGGCGCGCACCTGCATGGCGTAGAGCCCGGGCTTGAGCACCCCGAGACGCACCCCGCGCGTACCGAGCATGGGGTTGTACTCGTGCCAGGCCAGGGCCGCGCCGTACAGGCGCTGCTCCTCGGGGGTGAGCCCCTCGGTGGCCTGCTTGACGGCGAGCTCCTCCGTCCGGGGCAGGAACTCGTGCAGCGGGGGGTCGAGGAGCCGGACGGTGACCGGTAGCCCGTCCATGGCCTCGAGAATCTCGAGGAAGTCGGCCCGCTGCGCCCGGCGCAGCTCCTCCAGCGCCGCCTGCTCCTCGGACGGGCTGGAGGCGAGGATCATCCGGCGGACGATGGGCAGCCGATCCTCGCCGAGGAACATGTGCTCGGTACGGCACAGCCCGATTCCCTCGGCGCCGTGCCGGCGGGCGTTCGCCGCATCTGCTCCGTTGTCGGCGTTGGCGCGCACCCCGAGCTCGCCGGCGCGGGCCGCGTCCGCCCACCCGAGGAGCGTGGCGAACTCGGGAGGGGTGGCGCTCTCCGACACCGGAACCTGGCCGAGCATCACGGTGCCATGGGTCCCGTCCACCGAGACCCAGTCGCCCTCGTCGACCACCGTTCCGTCCACGGTGAAGGCGGCACCGGTGATCCGGATGGCTTCGGCACCCACGACGGCGGGCTTGCCCCACCCGCGGGCCACGACGGCGGCATGGCTGACCAGTCCCCCGCGCGCCGTGAGGATGCCCTCGGCGGCCAACATCCCGTGCACGTCCTCGGGAGAGGTCTCGTTGCGGACGAGGATCACCTTCTCGCCGCGTTCGGCCGCCGCCTGGGCGTCGTCCGCCGTCAGGTAGACACGTCCGACCGCCGCGCCGGGCGAGGCGCCGAGGCCCCGGGCCAGGACCGGGTGGCCCGACCCGGCGAACTGGGGATGCAACACCTGCTCGAGGTGCTCGGCGGTGATCCGCCGCACCGCCTCCTCCCGGGTCAGCTTGATCCCCTTCTCGCCCACCATGTCGACGGCCATGCGCAGCGCCGCCCGTCCTGTCCGTTTCCCCACCCGCGTCTGCAACATCCAGAGCTTGCCCTGCTCGATGGTGAACTCCGTGTCGCACATGTCCCGGTAATGGGCTTCCAGGCGGCCGAAGATGTCGAGGAGCTGGCGGTGGATGGAAGGGAAGCGCCGCTTGAGGGCCGACAGCGGCTCGGTGTTGCGGATGCCGGCGACCACGTCCTCGCCCTGGGCGTTCAGCAGGAAGTCGCCGTACTCGCCCGGCGCGCCGGTGGCCGGGTCGCGGGTGAAGCCCACCCCGGTGCCGGAGTTGTCGTCCCGATTGCCGAACACCATGGCCTGGACGTTGACCGCCGTCCCGAGATCGTCGGGGATCCGCTCACGCACCCGGTAGGCGACGGCGCGGGGGCCGTTCCACGAGGCGAAGACGGCCTCGATGGCGCCCCGCAGCTGCTCTGCGGGATCCTGTGGGAAGGGCTTCCCCGTCGCTCGCTCGACGATCTGCTGGTAGGCGTCGACGAGGTAGCGGAGCAGCTCGACCGGGAGGCCGGCGTCGGAGGCGGTCCCGGCCAGTTCCTTGGCCGCCTCGAGCAACCTGTCGAATTCCTCGCCCGGAACGCCGAGCACGATGCGGCCGTACATGGCCACGAACCGCCGGTAGGAGTCGTAGGCGAACCGCTCGTCGTCGGTCTGCTTGGCCAGCCCCTGCACGGACTCGTCGTTGAGGCCCAGGTTGAGGACCGTATCCATCATCCCGGGCATCGAGAACTTCGCCCCCGAGCGCACCGACACCAACAGAGGATCAGCCGGGTCGCCGATCTGCTTCCCCATGGACCGTTCGAGCCTCGCCCGGGCCCGGGCCACCTCGCCGGTGAGCCGGTCCGGCCACCCCGATTCCATGTAGCTCCGACAGGCCGTGGTGCCGATGGTGAAGCCCGGAGGCACCGGCAGGTCGAGCACGGAAGTCATCTCCGCCAGGTTGGCGCCCTTGCCTCCGAGCAGGTCCTTCATCTCCATCGGCGGCTTGCGATGGGCGTGGTCGAAGTCGAAGACGAATGGCATTCTCGGGCACGGACTCCTGGCAGGGGCGTCGGAGCGGACCGTTCTCGCGCTCCACTCCGGAAGGGACAACCAGGGTACCCGCCTTCACCGCGGTCACCCAACCGCCGGTTCGCTCCGACGTCGGGGGCCGTTGCTCCGACTTCGGCGGGCCGGTCCGAGCGGGCCGTGCTCCGACTTCGGTGGGCTGGTCCGAGCGGTGAGCGGGCGCTCCAACTGGAAGCCGGGTCCGGCAACCGGTAGAAGGAAGGGATGCTCCTCGACGGCAAGACGGTGGTCGTGACCGGTGTCGGGGCGGGTCTCGGGCGCGAATGCGCGGCGAGCGCACTGCGGGACGGAGCGAACGTCGTGCTGGGAGCCCGCCGTGGCGATTCGTTGGCGTCCACGGCCGCCGAGCTCGACCCCGGCGGCTCCCGGATCGCCACCCACGTGACCGACATCACCGACCCCGAATCGTGTACCGGACTGGTCGACCTCGCCCTCGACCGCTTCGGCTCGGTGGACGCGCTGATCCAGGTGGCCGCGTACGAGAACGTCTGGGGCGGGCTCTACGACCTGAAGTTCGAAGCCTGGCGGAAGGCGTTCGAGACCAACGTCCTCGGCGCGCTCACCGTCATCCGGCCGGTGGCGCAGGCGATGAAGTCCGGCGGAGGTGGGTCCATCGTCCTCATCGGCTCGCAGTCGATGTTCCAACCTGCTCTTCCCCAGAGCGGCTACGCCGCGTCGAAGGGGGCCTTGCTGTCGACGATGTACTACCTCTGCCACGAGCTCGGCCCCGACAACATCCGTTGCAACATGGTGGTCCCGTCGTGGATGTGGGGGCCCAACGTCGAGCTGTACGTGACCGGCACCGCCGCCAACCAGGGCCGCACCGAGGACGAAGTGCTCGACGACATCGTGGGGACGTTCCCGCTGCGGCGCATGACCGAGGACGGCGAGGTGGCCGACGTGGCCGCCTTCTTCGTCTCGGACCACGCCAAGGCGGTCACCGGCCAGTACCTGCTGGTCAACGCCGGAGAGATGCTCCGATGAGCACCGATCCCAAACGAGTGGTGGTGTGGGGCACCGGGTTCGTGGGTCGGATGGTGATCCCCGAGGTGCTCCGCCATCCCGCGTTCGAGCTGGTCGGCGTGGGGGTGCACACCCCGGACAAGGTGGGCCGGGACGTCGGCGAGCTCTGCGGCATCGACCCGGTGGGGATCGCCGCCAGCGACGACCTCGACGAGCTCGTCGCCCTCGGCCCCGACGCCCTCGTCCACTACGGGCCGACCGCCGCCCACGCCGACGACAACATCGCCGACATCGGCGCCTTCCTCCGGGCCGGCATCGACGTCTGCTCGACGGCCATGACACCCTGGGTGTGGCCTTCGATGGCCTCCATCCCGCCATCGTGGATCGACCCGATCACCGAGGCGTGCGAGATCGGTGGCGCCTCCTGCTTCACCACCGGGATCGATCCGGGGTTCGCCAACGACCTCTTTCCGATGACCCTCATGGGGCTGTGCGGCGAGGTGCGCCAGGTCCGCGCCCTCGAGATCCTCGACTACATCAACTACGAAGGGCGACTACGAGCAGGAGATGGGCATCGGGCGGCCGCCCGAGTTCGTCCCGTTGCTCGAGCACACCGACATCCTGGTCATGTCGTGGGGAGCCACGGTGCCGATGATCGCCCACGCGGTCGGGATCGAGCTCGACGAGATCACCACCACATGGGAGAAGTGGGTGACGCCGTGCGCCATCCGGACGGCCAAGGGCACGATCGGACCGGGTGAGGTCGCTGCCATCCGGTTCACGATCGACGGCATCTACCGTGGCGAGCCGCGCATCTGCCTCGAGCACGTGAACCGGGTCGGCGCCGACGCCGCGCCGGACTGGCCCCGCGGCAACCAGGACGACGTCTACCGGGTGGTGATCGACGGCATCCCCTCGATCACCCAGGAGACGGCCTTCCGCTTCGCCGACGGCAGCGGCCGGGACGCCGCCGCGGCCGGGTGCCTGGCCACCGGGCTTCGCGCCCTCAACGCCGTGCCGGCCGTCAACGACCTGCCTCCGGGGTGGGTGACCGCCCTCGACCTGCCCCTGATCCCCGGGGTCGGGACCATCCGCTGATCGATCCGGCGGACAGCACGGCAACGCCTGCCGCAGGCAGGTTACGCTCGCCCGTCCCGCCCGGCCCCGGACCCGAGGAGCGGCCATGACCCCCGACGACCTCGTCGAGATCGAGCTCATCAAGCGGCTCAAGTACCGGTACCTGCGGTGTCTCGACCAGAAGCTGTGGGACGAGATCGAGACGTGCTTCACCCCCGACGCCACAGCTCGCTACGGAGGTGGCCTCTACGAATTCGAGGACCGGGACGGCATCCTCGAGTTCCTTCGGACCTCGATGGGTGCCACCACCATGCTCAGCAGCCACCGCTGCCACCATCCCGAGATCGACCTGATCGGGCCGGCCGAGGCCGTAGGTACCTGGGCCCTCGAGGACGTCGTGATCCTGACCGACCTCGGTCTCAACGTGCAGGGAGCGGCTTTCTACACCGACCGCTACGTCAAGCGTGGAGGCGACTGGCTCATCGCTCATACCGGGTACCGGCGAACCTACGAGGAGCTCGTGCCGCGGAGCTCCCTCGAGGGCATCAAGCTGACCGCGGACTGGTGGGCCACGGCGGGTCGCTCGACTCTCTCCTGACTCTCTCGGCTCCTGATCGGAGAGGAGACACGGCGACCTCTCTGTCGTGCCACCGTCACGCCAGGGTGGCACCGTCGATGAGCAGGTCGGCGCCGTTCATGTGCGAGGCCTCGTCGGAGGCCACATAGGCGATGGCGGCGGCGATCCCCTCGGGGGTACCGAAGGTCCCGAGCGGGGTCACCCGGTTGATCAGGGTCCGGTCCGCTCCCTCGGGGAGGTGGAAGGCCCCGGTGATCGGGGTGTCGATGGCACCGGGGCTGATGCTGTTGACCCGGAGACCCTGCGCCGCATACTCGACCGCCAGGGCGCGGGTGAAGGCAAGCACCCCTCCCTTCGATGCGGCATAGGCCGAGGCCCAGGGTTGTCCCTTGTGGGCTGCGGTGGACGCCAGGTTGACGATGCAGCCGCCCCCGGTGCTCAGGAGGTGCGGCAGGGCGGCGCGGCAGACGAGGAAGGTCCCGGTCAGGTTGACCGAGAGCAACCGGTTCCACTCCTGCAGAGTGACCTCGTGGGTGTGGGAGAACGAGAGCACCCCGGCCACATTGGCGACCACCTCGAGCCGATCCAGGCTGGCGATCGCCTCGTCGACCATGGCCCGCACCGCCCCTTCCGTCGAGATGTCCGCGGTGATGGTCGTGACGGACCCGCCGAGGCCCTTGGCGTCGCCGGGGAGGCCGGCCAGAAGCTCCTCGTCGACGTCGACCGCCACCACCGTTCCTCCCTCCGCCGCCAGGCGCAGGGCGGTGGCTCGACCGATGCCGGACGCGGCACCCGTCACCAGCGCACCGCGGCCGACAAATCGTTGCGGGTACTGCGGACCCGATGCCGCCGACATAGCGCGAGATGGTAGGGCATCGCCCCCGTCGGAGTCGGCGGGAAGGGGCGGCCGCGGCGGCGCCACGAGTGATACACCCGGATGATCCAATGTCCGGTTATGGATCTCGACGTCCTGGAAGAGACGATGGAAGCGCTGACGGCGTCCGATCCGGCGGCATTTGCCGACCCCGAGTCGATAGTGGCCCTCCAGCGCGAGCTGGCCCAGTTCGAGGCGTTCGTCACCGCCGCCACCGCCACCTTCGATGCCTCGGAGGTGTGGGCCCTCGATGGTGCCCGGAACGCGGCGACCTGGCTGGCCACCCGGTGCCGGCTGCCGATGGCTGTCGCCCGCCGCCAGGTGCGGCGGGCTCGGCACCTTCGCCACCTGACCGAATGCGCCCGGGCCTGGGCCGAGGGCGCGATCACCGGTGCCCACCTGGACGTCCTCGGTGCGCTGCGGCGGCCACGCACGGAGGAGGCCCTCGCCCGTGACGAGTCCCTCCTGGTCGACCAGGCCCGCACCCTCCGCTTCGAGGCCTTCGTGAAGGCGGCGGCCTACTGGGAGCAGTTGGCCGACCCCGACGGCACCGACGACGCGGCCGAGGCCCGCCGCGCTCGGCGCGATGTCCACCTCTCCGCCAGCTTCGGCGGCATGTGGTTCGGCAAGATGACCCTCGACCCCATCTCGGGGGCCATCGTCTCGGGCGAGCTGGAGCGGCTCGAGCACGAGCTCTTCGAAGCGGACTGGGCCGAGGCCCGGACCGCGCTCGACCGCGAGCCGACCGCCGCCGACCTGTCCCGGACCCCGGGCCAACGTCGGGCCGACGCCCTCGTCGAGATGGCCTCCCGCAGCCGGTCGTCCACCGGCGGAGAAGGGCGCCGCCCCGCCCCCCTGTTCTCGGTGTTGGTCGGATACGAGACCTTGCACGGACGGATCTGCCAGCTGGCCCAGGGCACGGCGATCGTGCCGGGCTCGCTCCTGCCCTGGCTGGAGGAAGCTGACATCGAACGGGCCGTGTTCACTCCGGAGAACCGGGTCGAGGTCAGCGCCACGGCCCGGTTTTTCACCGGAGCCACCCGTCGTGCCATCGAGCTCCGCGACCGGGCGTGCACCCATCCCTTCTGCGACGTAACCGCCCCGGCGTGCCAGGCTGATCACATCATTCCCTACTCGGCAGGGGGTCCCACCACCCAGGAGAACGGGCGTCTTCGATGCGGCTTCCACAACCGGCTGCGGAACCGGCAGCCACCACCGGACGCCGACCCGGTCGAACCCGTTCGGCGCCAGCTCGAGTGACCGGGGGCCCGCCGGCCTTCGTCGTCTCCGAGCGGCCGCGTCAGCTCGGGCGCATCCGGGTGGTGAGCTCGGTGACCAGCCGCTCGAGGGGCACCCGGACCTGATCCGTGGTGTCCCGGTCCCGGATGGTGACAGCTCTGTCGGTGACGGACTCGAAGTCGACGGTCACACACCACGGCGTCCCGATCTCGTCCTGGCGACGGTACCGACGGCCGATGGACTGGGTCACGTCGTAGTCGCACATCAGATGGGGCTGGAGGGCGGCCAGCACCTCCCGGCCGAGACGCTCGAGCGGCTCCTTCCTCGAAAGCGGAAGGACCGCCACCTGGTAGGGAGCAAGCGCGCGGGTGCAGGCGGAGGACGGTGCGGAGCTCACCGCCGATCTCGTCCTCGGCATAGGCGGACAGCAGGAAGGCCATCATGGTGCGGGTGGCACCGGCTGCCGGCTCGATGACGTAAGGCACGTAGCGTTCACCCGAGGCCTGATCGACGTACTCGAGCCGCTCCCCCGACGCCAGGCTGTGGGCCCGCAGGTCGAAGTCGGTCCGGTTGGCGATCCCCTCGAGCTCGTCCCAGCCCCACGGGAACCGGAACTCCACGTCCGCGGTGGCGGTCGAGTAGTGCGAGAGCTCCTCGGCGCCGTGATGGCGCAGGCGCAGTTCCGACTCGGGGATTCCGAGCCCGGTGTACCAGCGGTAGCGCTCCTCGAGCCAGTAGCCGAACCATTCGTCGGCCTCGGCCGGTGGGACGAAGTACTCCATCTCCATCTGTTCGAACTCCCTCGTCCGGAAGACGAAGTTCTGCGGGGTGATCTCGTTGCGGAACGACTTCCCGATCTGGGCGATGCCGAATGGCGGTCGCTTGCGGGTCGTCTGGAGCACGTTGGCGAAGTTGATGAACATCCCTTGGGCCGTCTCGGGCCGGAGGTAGGTGACCGCCCCTTCGTCCTCGATCGGCCCGGCGTGGGTCTTGAACATCAGGTTGAACGCCCGCGCCTCGGTGAATTCGGTCGAGCCGCAGTTCGGGCAGACACCGCCGATCTTGTCCTGGCGCCACCGCTGACGGCAGTGGAGACAGTCGACGAGCGGATCGGTGAAGTTGGCGAGATGACCGGAGGCCTGCCACACCGCCGGCGGGGAAAGGATGGAGGCGTCGATCCCGACCACGTCGTCCCGCCGCTGCACCATGGTCTCCCACCAGGCATTCTTGACGTTGCGCAGCAGGTTGACCCCGAGCGGGCCGAAGTCGTAGGCGGACCGGAAGCCACCGTAGATCTCGGCCGACTGGAAGACGAAGCCACGGCGCTTGCACAGCCCCACGATCTTGTCCATGAGGTCCGCGGGCGCGTCGGGAGGGCCAACGGGGTCAGGCATCGGCAGGAAGCGTACCGGTCGGTACCCGGGCGGCCGCCCCCGCGCCGGCGGCGAGGCCGGGCGGTGACCTGATTGGCCAGGAGCCGCCCCCGCAACGTGAGGACGGCCCGACCGTCCTCACGCACGACCAGCCCGGCCAGATCCGGATCGTCGGGAAGGTCCTCGGCGGGCACCCCCGTGGGGGTGCGCAACCGGAGGGCGAGCCCCTCGAAGCGCCGCTCCTCGTCGGTGAGCACTTCCCCGCCGCCGACTGCCGAGCGCCCCGATTCGATGGCGGCCACGTAGCGGTCGGGGGTCCGGACGTTCCACCAACGGTGGCCGCGGCCGGTGGGAGTGGGCCGCCGAACCGATGCCCCGGTAGTCGCCCTGGTCCCAGTAGAGCCGGTTGTGCCGGCACTCGTGCCCGGGGCGGGACCAACTCGAGATCTCCTCCCACCGGTAGCCGGCGGCCGACAGCATCTGGTCGGCCCGCTCGTAGCGTGCGGCCTGCACGTCCTCGTCGGGATGCCGGTCCGGGTCGGCGGCCAGGGCGGTGCCCGGCTCCACGGTCAGCGCATAGGCGCTCAGGTGGGGCGGCGACCACGCCCGTCCGATGACCGCCTCGAGGCTCCGTTCCCAGTCGTCGTCGCTCTCGCCGTGCCCCCCGATCATGAGATCGACGCTCCAGGTGTCGAAGCCGGCATCGTGCACCGCCGCCATCGCCGCCTCGGCATGCTCGGAGCCGTGGCGCCCCAGTCCGGCCTGCACCTCGGGGACCGTCGACTGCACGCCGAGGGAGATGCGGGTGACCCCGCCGTCGCGGTAGGCGGCCAGCCGCGGCCGCGGTGACGTCCTCGGGATTGCACTCGACGGTCACCTCCGCGCCGGCTGCCCGCGGCACCGCCGCCAGCACCTCGGCCAGGGAGTCAGCCGGCAGCCTCGACGGCGTGCCCCCGCCGACGTAGACGGAGGTGGCCTCGGGCATGCCCTCGTCCGAGCGGGCCCGCTCGAGCTCGACGACGCACGCCGCCAGGTAGGAGCGTGCACAGATGGTCACGGTCGGTGTAGGTGGCGAATGCGCAGTAGTCGCACCGCCGCCGGCAGAAGGGCACGTGCAGGTAGACCCCGAAGGCCCCACCCCGGGCCAGCCCCTGGTCGGCCGGCACGGCCATCGCGTCGCTCAGGGAACCGGACCGGTGCGCACCGAGCGGAGCCGGCGGTCGAGATGGGACTCCATGGCCTCGGTGGCGAGCGCACCCATCTCGTCGGTGAGGCCGGACCGTGGCTCGGCGAGCACTCCGGCGAGGTCCCCTCCGAGCGTCCGGCGCACCATGGCGAGCACGGCCGGCGACACCGCCCGTCCCCGCCGGCAACTCCGGCAGAGCACGCCCCCCTCGGGGAGGTCGAATGCGACCAACAGGGCGGGATCCGCCTCGCCGCAGGACACGCACTCGTCGAGCACCGGCGCGGACCCCTCGAGCACCAGGACCTTCAAGAAGAAGGCGGCGGCCACCACGGAGGGCTCGCCGGCGGGCAGGGCGGCGACAGCCCCCACCAGCATCTCGTAGAGGCGTGGATTGGCGTGGCGCTCCTGTCCGATCTGGTCCGACCGTCTCGAGCATGGACATGGCCGCGGCCATGCGGTCGAGGTCCTCGCGGACGGCCCGGTTGGTGTCGATCACCTCCGCCTGGTTGACGATGTCGAGATCGCCGCGGCCCTGCCAGCCGAGCAGGGCCACGTGGCTCAGGGGCTCGAGCCGCGCCCCGAACTTCGACCGGGTCCGCCGCACGCCCTTGGCCACGGCCCGGACCTTGCCGTGCTGCTCGGTCATGAGCGTCACGATCCGGTCGGCCTCGCCCAGGCGGATCGTCCGCAGCACCATCCCCCGATCGCGGAACTGGGTCACCGGGAGCGGCCTCCCCGGGCTCGTTCCGCCGCCGAGCAGGTTGCTCGCCCCGATGATCGCCACCAGTACCGGGGGCACCACGACGAGCGGGACCACCACCGTGAACCCCGCCGCAGCCAGGAGGAGCATGCCGGCATAGACCAACGCCCCGAGCAACAGGCCCGTCAGGATCCAGACACCGCCGGCGTCATCGTGGCAGCCGCCGCCGGGAGCGGGACCACTTCACGTCACACCGCCGTAGCGTCGCTGGCGCCGCTGGAAATCACGCACGGCCCCGAAGAGATTGCCTCGGCGGAAGTCGGGCCAGAGCACGTCGTCGAAGACGAGCTCGCTGTAGGCGAGCTGCCACAGCAGGAAGTTCGAGATCCGGTACTCCCCCGACGTCCGGATGACCAGATCGGGATCGGGCTGGTCGGGGAAGTAGAGCCGGGCCCGGATGGCCTTCTCGTCCACCTTGTCGGGGGCCATCGCCCTCCGCGACCAGCCGCCGCACGGCGTCGACCACCTCGGCGCGGCCGCCGTAGTTGAACGCCATGGTCAGCGTGCAGCGCCGGTTTGCCGCGGTGAGCTCGATGGACTCGTCCATCCGCCGGATCACCCGCTTGGGCACCCGCCAATCGCGTCGCCCGGCGAATCGGATGCGGACCCCCTTGGCGTGCAGCTCGTCGCGGCGGCGGACCAGCAGGCTCTCGTTGAACCCCATGAGATACCGGACCTCGTCGGCCGGCCGGCGCCAGTTCTCGGTCGAGAAGGCGTACATGGTGATCCACGGGATCCCGAGATCGAGCGCGCCCTCGACGGCATCGAGCAGCGCGGCCTCCCCGGCGGCGTGGCCCTCGGTGCGCGGCAGGCCCCGCCGGGCGGCCCAACGTCCGTTGCCGTCCATCACGCACGCCACATGTGCCGGGATGGGTCCACCGGCGAGATCGGCCGGGGTGACGGCGGGGGTGACGGCTGGTCCCGGGTGGATCGTCCCGCCCGAGCCTGCCTCATGCCGTCGCACGGGAAGCGAACCTATCCGTTCACAGCCCGACCGCATGCGCACGGGGCCGCCGGCCACGTCCCGTGCCGGAGTGGACCGGCGCCGGTGATTGAGCCCGACCGCTCCGGCGCACTAGACCCTCTCCATGTCACCACTGGACGCACTGGCAATCTTCACCGCCGGTCTGGCGGCCGGAACGGTGAACGTCATCGTCGGTTCAGGGTCACTGATCACCTTTCCCACCCTGGTCGCGCTCGGGTACCCGCCGGTGCTGGCCAACGTGTCCAACACCGTCGGGCTGGTGCCCGGGAGCGCCAGCGCGGCCTTCGCCTACCGCCGGGAGCTGGAAGGCCAGGGCCGGCGACTGGCCCGGCTGGGACCGGCGTCGCTGGCCGGCGGCCTCCTCGGCGCGGCGCTGCTCCTCGCGCTGCCCCACGGCGTGTTCAAGGCCGCGGTGCCCGCACTGATCGGCCTGGCAGTGGTGCTCATGGCGATCCAACCGGCGATGAGCGCCGCCCTCGACCGTCGCGCCGGGCGTCGACCGCACGGCGGGCCGGCCCTCGTCATCGGCGTCTTCGCAACCGGCATCTACGGCGGCTACTTCGGCGCCGCCCAGGGGGTGATCCTCATCGCCCTCCTGGCCGTGTTCGTCGCCGACGACCTCCAACGGCTCAACGGCACCAAAAACGCCCTTGCGCTCACCGTCAACGCGGTGTCGGGCCTCTTCTTCGTCGCCAGCACCTCCGTGTCGTGGTCCGTCGCCGGGCTCATCGCCGCCGGTTCGGTCCTCGGAGGTCAGCTGGGCGGCCGCTACGGGCGTCGCATCCCGGCGCCGGTGCTGCGCTGGGTGATCGTGGTGGTCGGACTCGGGGTGGCTGTCGGGCTGGCCGTCGAGTGGCACTGAGCCGGGTGGCCCGGGGTCGGGCGGCTCCGGGTCGGAACCCGGTCGGGCCGCCCCGGCCGGACCCGCCGAGGCCCCCCGGGTAGGGTCGGACCGGCGTAACAGCGAGCTGGTGAGCGTCGGAAGAGGACTGACGGGTGTCGGAAGGAGATGAGCGTCCGAGAGACGTGGCGACCGTACTGGCCCGGGTGACCTCGGGCTTCCCGGCGGCGGGGAGGAACGTCCGGGTCAGCGCCAGATGGCCGAGGCGATCGCCCGGTCGATCTCCGAGGCTCGCCACCTCGTCGTCCAGGCCGGAACGGGCACGGGCAAGTCCCTCGCCTACCTGGTGCCGGCGGCACTGTCGGGCCAGCGCACCGTCGTCGCCACCGCCACCAAGGCGCTCCAGGACCAGCTGGCCGGCCAGGACCTGCCCGACCGTGTCGGCCGCCCTCGGTTCGGACTTCTCGTTCGCCGTGCTCAAGGGACGGAGCAACTACCTGTGCCGGCAGCGGGTGAGCGAGATCGGCGCCGACGGCCAGCTCACCCTCGCCACCCACACCGCCACCGACACCGGCGATCCGCCCGACGCCGACGACACCCTCACGGCCGACGCGGGCGCTCCGGGGCAGCCGGGCGGACCCGGCGAGGCCGGCCGGATCGGCCAGCAGCTCCGGCGGCTCGTGAGGTGGGCCGGCGAGACCGGGTCCGGGGACCGGGCCGAGCTCGACTTCGAGCCCAGCGGGCGGGCCTGGGCGATGGTCTCCACCACGGCCCGGGAGTGCCCGGGCGCCCATCACTGTCCCTCGGGGCACGACTGCTTCGCCGAGCGCGCCCGTGAGCGGGCGGCCGAGGTCGACGTGGTGGTGGTCAACTCCCACCTGTACGGCGCCCACCTGGCGAGCGGGGGGTCGGTGCTGCCGCCCCACGAGGTCGTCGTCTTCGACGAGGCCCACGACGTCGAGGACGTGATGTCCGACAGCCTGGGCGTCGAGGTCGGGCCCGGCCGGTTCCGGGCGCTCGCCGGCGCGGCACGGCCGCTGCTCGATGCCGGTACGCCGGGTGCCGTGGACGCGGCCGACGCGGTGGCCGAGGTGGGCGACAGCTTCGAACGGGCACTGCGACCGTGGGTCGGCCGGCGCCTCCCACCCGATGCCACCGGTGCGGCGCGGACAGGAATCACGACCGGGACCTCCAGTCCGAACCGGAGGTGGCGGGGCCCGAACCGATCCCCCCGCCCCCGCCGGACGGGGTGACCCCGCTCGCCGATGTCGTGGCCTTGGCCTCCGGTCGGGTCGGGCGCCTGCTCGACGAGCTGCATCGGGCCCAGCGCGAGGGGGGCGGGGACGGGCCGGCCGACTCGCGGCCGCGACGGGACCGAGCCCTGCTCGCAGCCGGACACCTGGCCGCCGACCTCGCCCGGTTGGCCGGGCTCACCGACGACGAGGTCGCCTGGGTGGAAGGCGGCCCACCGGCTCCGAGCCTCCGCATCGCCCCGATCGACGTCGCCCCGCTGCTGTCGGAGCGGCTCTGGGGCGAGGTCACCGGAGTGCTCACCTCTGCGACCGTACCGATCGGGCTCCCCGAACGGCTGGGCCTGCCCGAGCCCGAGCGCGAAGTGCTCGATGTCGGAAGCCCGTTCGACTTCCGCGGCCACGCCATGCTCTACGTGGCCCGGTCCCTGCCGGACCGGCGGCGACCCGAGTCGGAGCCCGCCATCCACGACGAGCTCGAGCGCCTCATCCTCGCCGCCGGAGGCCGCACGCTCGCCCTGTTCACCAGCTGGCGCGCCATGCGGGCCGCCGCCGACGCCCTGGCGGCCCGCCTGCCGGTCCCCGTGCTGACCCAGTCGGACCTCCCGAAGCCCGCGCTCGTCGAAGCGTTCCGCTCCAGCGAGCCCACCTGCCTGTTCGCCACGCTCGGGTTCTGGCAGGGACTGGACCTGCCCGGTCGGACACTCAGCCTGGTGACCATCGACCGGATCCCCTTCCCCCGACCGAACGAACCGGTACTGGAGGCCCGGCGGGAGCGGGCCGGGCCGGGGGCGTTCTCATCGGTCGACCTGCCGAGGGCGGGCACCCTGCTCGCCCAGGGAGCGGGACGACTCATCCGTTCCTCCGAGGATCGGGGTGTCGTGGCGGTGCTCGACAGCCGGCTCGCCACCGCCTCCTACCGCAGCGCGCTGCTGGCGCGGGTGCCACCCATGCGCCGCTCGGTCGACCGCGCCGAGACCGAGACCTTCCTGCGCGGCATCACCGCCGGCCCTTGAACCCGGCGGGCCCTGGGGATCGGCTCGCCAACGCCCGGCACGGCCACTCGCAACAGGACGTCCGACAGAGGTGCGGTGGGCGTCGAGGAAGGGTGCGAGGGGCGGTCGAGAAAGGCAGGAACAGGCTCAGCACGGTCAATACCATTGACGGCCTCGCGAACGACCACCGACAATTGCGGGATGGACGGTTCGAGCGGGCGCCCCCGCGTTCGCGGGACGGCGCGAACTGCCCTCCACGCTGCGGCTTCGTTCGTGCGGTCCCACCCGATGCTCCGGGCGGCAGCGAGGTCCGGCCGACGGGCCCTGCGCGCCACCCCGCTCCCCCCGTTGCTTCGACGCGGATGGGCGTGGGTCCACGACGGGCGCATGCGGGCCAAGGACGTGGCGTGGATCGTGCGGGCGCTCGACGCAGCCGAGGTCGCCTACGCGATCGGCGGCGGTTGGGGCGTCGACGCCCTGGTGGGACACCAGACCCGTCCCCATCACGACTTGGACCTGGTGCTGCTGGACTTCGACCGGGACGAGCCGCGCGCCCGGCACGCCCTCCACCCCCTCGGGTTCCGCCGGATCCACCATTCCGAGGCATCGAGCGTCTGGATGCCGATGCGCTCGCTGCTGGACGACGAGAGGGGCCGCTGCGTGGACCTGGTGAACATCGACGAAGACCGGCTTGCGGCCGGTCTCGGAAAGCGCACCGGCTCGCGCCGGCTCGCCGAGCTGGCGCCGGACGTCATCACCCTCGGCACCATCCGCGGTCGCCAGGTGACGTGCCTCTCGCCCGAGGTGCAGGCCCTGTTCCATTCGAACTTCGAGCTCCGCTCGCACCACCGGCGGGACGCGGACCTGCTCGGTGGGCTGTCCGCCCGGCTCTCTCCCATCGCGGATGCGGCCGGACCCGACGGGACGCACCCGAGCGCGCCGGTGGCGGCCCTTCGACGGACCCGTCGAGTCCGATGAAGCGATGCCGATCGGTTCACCCCGCCGCACCGCGCCTCACCGGCAACCTCCCGGCGTGACCGACTTCGCGGTGGTGATCCCCACCTACCGCAGGCCGGCCTACCTGGCCGAGGCGGTCGCCAGCGTCGTCGACCAGTCGCATCCCCCGGCAGAGGTGGTGGTGGTGTGCGACGGCCCCGGGAGCCCGGTCCCCGACGATCTCCGCCGACCCCCCGTCCGTGTCGTCGAGCAACCGCACGGCGGGGAATCGGTTGCCCGCAACACCGGCATCGCGGCCACCACCGCCGAGTGGGTCTGCTTCCTGGACGACGACGACCTCTGGCACCCGGACCGGTTGGCGCGCACCGCCGAGTACCTGGAGGACCATCCGGGCTGCGAAGCCGTGACGGCCTCCTCGTGGACCTTCGGGTCCGAGCCCGGTGAGGGTGTCGAGCTGGTGGCCGACGACCTGGCGGGGTGCCTGAGGGCGGTCGCCGGACCGGTGGCGGCGTCCAAGGACATGTCCTACCTCGACATCCACGGACGGAGCTTCGAGCTGCTGCTCGAGCGCAACCGGGGCAACATCAGCGGCGCCAGCGTCCGGCGGGACACCCTCGTGCGGGCGGGGGGGTTCCCGGCCGGGTACACCTGCGGCGCGGACTGGGTCATGTTCATCAACGTTGCCCGGTACACCGAGTGGCACTTCCTCGACGCCCGGCTGTCGTTCGTCCGGATCCATCCGGGGAACAACACGAGGGCGAACCCGACCAACGGTCTGATGACGGTCCGTGCCCTTCGAGGGGTCTGGGCCGACACCGCCCGCCCGGCCCCGCCCCACCGGTCGCTCGCCGAGTACGGCAGCGACTATCGCTGGACGGTCCAGGATGCGGTGTGGAGCTCGGTCCGGCGCCGACACCCCGTGCTCGCCGCCAGGACGCTCCGCGCCGGTCTGCCCCTGCTCGTGCGCCCCCGGGACAAGGCCTACGCTCTCTCCCCGCCCCAGCTCACCTGGCGGCTGGAACGTCTCGCTCGTCGGGGTCACGGCCGCGAGCCGGTCTGAGCCGCTCCTCCCCCGAGGCACCGTTCAGTGCCGTCCCCCGAGCCGTCGCCGGGGCGCCAGGGCGAGGCTCCGTACCGCGCCAGCACGTGGTCGGTCAACGCCCGCGCCCCGTCCCGGCGCCCGTCACCGAAGAGCAGCACGTGGTCCATCGAGGGAACCACCACGAGCTCGAACCGTCCACTGCGGCGGAGGCGGCGCTCACCGAGCAGCCGCCAGTACAGCACCTCACGGAGGGGCCGGGCATCGTCCTCGCCGCAGACGACGAGCACGTCCAGACCCGACCGGACCGCCGCGGCGGGGACGGCCATCGGTGCCTGCCACACGGCGAACTGTCGGTAGGTGCGCCAGAGCCACCAGGCCGTCCGGCCGTGCTTGCGGGCCAGCCGGGCCACCGGCACCGGCAACGGCCGGAATGCCCGCCGCCGCGGATCGGCAAGCTCACTCGACTTGTTCATGCTGGCTGACGACAGGGCCGGGTTGAAGACATAGGCGCCCCGGGCGCCGATGCCCATGCCGGCCTCCAGGGCGCCATATCCTCCCGAGCACAGGCCGATGAAGACGGTGTCGGACGGGTCGCGGGGCGACACCGCCGAGGCCAGGGCGGGCAGATCGTCGAGCCATTCGCGTGCATAGGTCACGTTCTCGGGCTGCCCGGGATGGACGGGGCTGTCCCCGACACCACTCAGGTCGAAGCGGGCCGACCGGATCCCGAAACGGGCCCACTGGCGGGCGAGATCCACCCACAGACGCCCGGGCCCGATGTGGTGTTCGGTGGCGACGTTCACGAACATCATCCACGGTCCCGTCCCCCCGCCGGCAGGCTCGGTCGTCATGGCGAAGAGCCCGATCGGCCCGAGCCGGACCGCCCGCTCCACGACCGCGCCGCCACCGTGGTCTGCGTCGCCACCGTGGTCCGCGTCGCAACCGTGGTCCGCGTCGCAACCCGGGTCCGCGGCGACGCACGCTTCGGAACGCGCCGGCACGCGGATCGGGGCCGCCCCGGCGGCCCCGATGACCTCGGAGAGCCAACGGGTGATGTCGCGGATGGACTGCCAGGGAACGGCAGCGTCGAGCGGCGGCACATCGAGGAGCTCGGCCTGGCCGACGGCGTCGACCTCGTCGTACACCGTCGGGCCGAGGCCACGCTGGAGTCGAGCCGGGGCGGGACGGTCGGGCCGGGGGAGGACCAGGGTGCGGATACGCCGTTCGACCGGCACGATGGCCAACCGGTCGAGCTCGTCGACGACCGCTGCCGGAAAGTGGTACCCGGGCGTGTCCGCCCCGGCTGACCGGGAACCACCGGCCGACGTGCCCGGGATGGTCGAGAGCAGGATCTGCTGGTGGCGCAGGAACTCCCGGCCGGTCACGCACGGGTCCCACAGCACCACTGCGTCCGGCGGCACCTCCAGGGTGGCGGCGGCTCGGGTGGCCAGCGTCGCCCCGAGGCGCATGCCGACCAGGGCTACCTGGACGGCACCTGCGGCGCGGACGGCGGCCACCGCGGCGGCGATGCTCCCGGTCCAGGCCGCGACCCGGTCGGGATCGTCGAGCGTCCCGGCCGAGTCGCCGGTGCCGTCGTAGGAGAACCGGAGCGCGGCGTGCCCGGCGCCGGCGAGGGCCTCCGCCAGCTTCTTGAGGGTCAGGTAAGCGCGCCGGTCCTCGTCCCCGATCGGCGGGCACAACACCACCCCACAGGCGGCGCGTCCGTCGGCGGGCAGGTGGAACCAGCCGAACAGAGGGCGCCTGCCCGGGCCGAACCACACGGGCTGGGCGGTCCCGCCCCGGGTGGCCTCGGCGGGAGTCGTCCCGTCGACCCGTCCCCTGGCGAGGTCCCGGCTCGGATACGGTGCCTCGGTGGTGCCCGCGCTCATCGACTCGTCCCCGCCACTGGTCGCCGGTCCCGTGCCACCCCGTGTCTATCGGCACCACGGCGCCGGGGATTGAACCTCGCCCCCCCAGGGCGGTCCCGGACGGGGGGCGAACGCTGAGGATCCTCGCCAACTCGGCCGATCTCCGCCCCAATACCGGCATCTCCGTCCAGACCCTCCAGGTGACCGGGGAGCTGGCCCGGCGCGGCCACGGGATCGACCTCGTCTACATCCAGGACGGGGAGCAGCGCCGGGACTACGCCACGTTCTGTCGCTCCCTGCAGCAGGTCCCCGCACTCGACCTGGGCGTGCGCCACCTGCTCCGGGAAGCGCCGCGGGTGGTGCCGGCGGTGCGGGCCGGTCTGCGCACCCACCCGGAGGTGATCTATCTGAACCGCTTCCGGCCTCTGCTCTGGGCGCTCACCACGGGCGCGCTGGCCCGGGCCCCGGTGGTCTGCCACCTCCACGGGCTGATCGGCATCGAGCGGGCTTCGGTCAACCGGGTCCTCGGGCGGCGGGCGGCCCGGTTCATCTGCGTCTCGCAATTCGTCCGGGACCGTTTCGTCGAGCTCGGAGGCGACCCCTTGCGCACCGACGTGGTCCACAACGGCATCGACGTCGACGCCTACCCGACCGGCGGCGCCGGCGAGCTCCGGGCCGCCCGGGCGAAGCTCGGCCTGTCCCCCGATTCGTTCGTCGCCATGTTCTTCGGCCGGGTGGTGCCAGAAAAGGGGCTGCACGTCCTGGTCGACGCGCTCTCCCGCTGGGAACGTCCCGCACCGGAGACCGAGCTCCTGGTCGTCGGTCCTCAGCCCGATCCGGCCTATGCCGCCGCCACACTGGCCGCACGCCCGGGCGTGCGCATCCACCAGGTCCCCCTGCGGACCGACGTGGTCACCCCGCTCCACGCCGCCGACGTCGTCGTGGTTCCCTCGGTATGGGACGAGCCCTTCGGGCGGACGGTGATCGAGGCGCTCTCCACTGGCCGGCCCGCTGTCGCATCCGCCGTCGGGGGAATCCCCGAGATCCTGACCGGCGACTTCGCCCGCTTCCTGGTACCGGCGGGCGACGCCGACGCCCTCGGCGCCACGCTGGCGGACGTGGCGGGATGGCGCGAGCGCGAACCGGGCCTGGCCGCCGCCTGCACCGCGCTGGTCGCCGGCAGCTTCTCGTTGCGGTCCATGGTCGACGCCGTCGAGGACCGGCTCGTCGCCGCCGTCGGCTGATTCCGGGTGAGCCCGTCAGCGGACGTCCGAGGGTGCTGCGGCGATCAGATCCCGAGCCGGTCGAGCATCTCGTCCCGCTGCTGCCAGTGCCTCTCCACGCGGACGAACAGCTCGAGATAGGCGCCCTCGGGCATCTGCCGGCGCACCGACGTGCCGACCGCCCGCAGGGTGGCGCCTCGCGGCCCGATCACGATGCCCTTCTGTGACGGCCGCTCCACCAGGATCTCGCATCGCACTCGGGGCCAGTCCCACTCGGTGACCCGGCAGGCGATGCTGTGGGGAAGCTCGTCGCTGCACGCGCCGGAGCAGCTCCTCACGGACCAGCTCGGCCACCCAGAAGGCCTCGGGGACGTCCCGGAGTGTCCCTTCGGGGTAGTACCGCGGGCCCTCGGGCAGGTTCGACACGATGGTGTCGACGAGGCACGGGATGCCGGTGCCGGCCTTGGCGGAGACCGGGAAGTACTCGGCCGCCACCGGGAGCGCGCCCGCCTCGGTCACGGTCGATTCGACCGCACCGGCGACCGCGGCCAGCTGCGCGAGCACCCGGTCCGGCCCCACGCGGTCGACCTTGTTCACCACCACCATGAGGGCGCCGGCAGGTTCGGCCGGACTGCGATCGACGGGGAACCGGCCCGGACCGACCGGGCCAGGACCGTGCGGTCCCCGGGCCCGACGGCGGCGTCGGCCTCCACCACGGCCACCACCACGTCGACGCCATCGAGCGCCGACGACGCCGAATCGTTCATCCGCGCCCCGAGGGCGGTCCGGGGCCGGTGCACCCCGGGGGTGTCGACGAACACCACCTGGGCGTCGGGGCGGTCCAGGACACCCCGCACCGGGGACCGGGTGGTCCCCGGCCGGGGCGAGGTGATGGACATCTTGGCGCCGACCATGGCGTTCACCAGGGTGGACTTGCCCACGTTGGGCCGGCCGACGACGGCGACGAATCCCGAACGGAAGGACGCCATCAGTCGGCGCCCGAGCGCGCCATCAGGCGGTTCCCGACGTCTTTGGTGTCGCCGGGACGATGCGCACCCGTTCGATGCGCCGGCCGGAGACGCGGTCGGCCACCAACCGGACGCCGTCCACGGTCACCGACTCGCCCACCGCCGGTACGTGGCCGAGCAGGTCGAACACCAGACCCCCGACGGTGTCCCACGCTCCGGTCGGCAGGTCGGCGTCGATGAGCTCGTTGACCTCGTCGATGACCAGTCGGGCGCTCACCCGCAGCTCGCCCGAGCCCAGGTCCTCGACCGGAGCCTCCTCGACGTCGAACTCGTCGACGATCTCGCCGACCAGCTCCTCGATGAGGTCCTCCAGGGTGACCAGCCCGGCGGTCCCCCCGTACTCGTTGACCACCACGGCCAGGTGGAAGGTCTCGGCCTGCATCTCCCGCATGAGGTCGGCGACGCGTTTGGTCTCGGGTACGAAGTGAGCGGGCCGGGCATGGGACCGGACCGGCTCGGCGCCCTGCCCGGTCCGCACCTCCCGGATCAGGTCCTTCGTATAGGCGATCCCCGACCACGTCGTCGACCTGTTGCTCGATCACCGGCATGCGGCTGACCCCGGCCTCGAGCGCCCGCTCGAGACCTGCCTCGATGGTCTCGTCGGCGGCGATGGTCACCATGTCCGGGCGCGGGACCATGACCTCCCGCACCACGGTGTCGCCGAACTCGATGATCGAGTGGATGAGGGCGCGCTCCTCCCGCTCGATCACGTCCCCCTCGACCGCCACGTCGGCCATGGCCAGCAGCTCCGACTCGGTCACATGGGTCCCGAGGTAGGGGTCCCCCTCGCCGATGAGCAGGTTGGCCAGCCCGATGAGCGCGCCCGAGACCATCCGCACCGGCCAGAAGCCGACCAGAGCGGAGACCACCGGCGCGCTGAACAGCGCGGCCCGCTCGGGATGCTGCACCGCCCAGTTCTTCGGCACCGCCTCGCCCAGCACGAAGATCACCACGATCTCGAAGACGGTGGCCGCGACCACGCCCCAGGCCCCGAACCAGTCCGAGGCCAGGATGCCGACCAGGGTGGCCACCACCAGCTGGCAGACGAGCACCAGCAGGAGCACCGGGTTGAGGAATCCCTGCGGGATCTCGGTCAGGCGGGCGAGCACCCGGGCCCCCCGCCGGCCGTCGTCCACCAGGGCCAGGGCCTTGGCCCGGCTCATGCGCACGAGGCTCGTCTCGGCCAGAGCCAGCACCGCCGAAGCGGCCAGCAGCACGACCACCACCACGATCAGGACGAAGTCCGCCGGGGTGAACGACCGGGTGGCGAGCAGCACGTCGGTGGGCGGTGTCACGGCACCCGGTGGTGATAGCGGGCGAGCAGCTGCTGCTCGCGGCGCTCCATCCGCTCGGCCTCGCCTCGTCCTCGTGGTGGTCCATGCCGAGCAGATGGAGGATCCCGTGGACGACCAGCAGCGCCATCTCGTCGTCGAAGGAGACCCCGTGCTCGGCGGCGTTCCGGGCGGCCACCGCCGGGCAGATCACCACGTCGCCGAGCAAGAGGGTCGCCGCGTCTCCGTCCTCGTCGTCCGGCCCGGGCCCGGTGCCGCCCTCGTCGGGCGAGCGGCCTCCCCGGCCGGCGCTCGTCCTCGATGGGGAAGGCCAGGACGTCGGTCGGCCCCTGCTTCCCGAGGAACCGCCGTTCAGCGCGGCGATGGCGTCCTCGTCGACGAAGAGCAGGGACACCTCGGTGTCGCCTCCGGCACCCTCGGCCTCGAGCACCGATCGGGCGAGTCCCGACCATCGCTCGACGGCGACCGGATGGTCCGCCTGCTCGTCGGCGGCGTAGACGTCAAGGCTCACCGGCACGCTCCCGCGGCGCCCGGCGCTCGTAGGCGGCGACGATGTCGGCCACGATGCGGTGCCGGACCACGTCGCGCTGGGTGAGGTGCACGAAGGCGAGGTCGGGGATCCGGATCCGAGCACCGGCTCCAGACCGACCAGGCCCGAGCGGCCCCCGGGCACGTCGATCTGGGTCACGTCACCGGTGATGACGGCCTTCGAGCCGAAGCCGATCCGGGTGAGGAACATCTTCATCTGCTCCGGGCTGGTGTTCTGGGCCTCGTCGAGGATGATGAAGCTGTTGTTGAGCGTCCGCCCGCGCATGAAGGCCAGCGGGGCGACCTCGACGGTCCCCCGGTCGATCAGCCGCTGCGCGCCTTCGGCACCGAGCATGTCGTGGAGGGCGTCGTAGAGCGGCCGGAGGTAGGGATCGACCTTGGCCATCAGGTCACCGGGCAGGAACCCCAGACGCTCCCCGGCCTCGACGGCCGGGCGGGTGAGGATGATCCGGTCGACCTGACGGGCCTGGAGGGCCTGGACGGCCAGGGCCACCGCCAGGTACGACTTGCCGGTACCGGCCGGCCCGATGGCGAAGGTCACGATGTTGGACGCGATGGCGTCGGCGTAGGCCTTCTGACCGCCCGTCTTCGGGCGGACTGCCCGGCCCCGGGCCGACCGGAGCAGCTCGGCCGTGAGGACCTCGGACGGCCGCACGTCGTCGTGCATCATGTCGATGGTGCGGTGGACCTGGACGGCGTCGAGGCCCTGACCCGACTCGAGCAGGATGATCAGCTCCTCGAACAGGGCGCCGACCCGCTCGGCCCCCTCCCCCTCGATGGAGATCTCGTTGCCCCGCACGGCGATGTGCACGTCGTCGAAGGCCCGTTCGACGAGGCGCAGCAACTCGTCGCGCTGACCCAGCAGGCCGGCCATGAGGTGATTGCCGGGAACGAGGATCTTGACCTGGGTGGCTGCCACGGTGCGCTCTGGACCGACCCTACCAGCGGGCCGGCGCGGTCGATCGGTGAGCTGGAGTCGGGGCGGGCCCGGGGATCAACCCGGGGGCCAGCCGAAGGAGCGACCGCCGAGCACGTGGAGGTGGAGGTGGGGGACCGAGTTGAGGGCGTCGGGCCCCACGTTGAAGACCAGCCGGTAGCCGCGGTCGTCCCCGCCGAAGCCCTCGGCGTCGGCCACCGCCTTGGCCGCCGTCAACATGGCAGCCACGTCGGCGGCGTCGGCGGCGGTCACCGCGGCGGCGTTGGTGATGTGCCGCCTGGGCACGACCAGCACGTGGACGGGAGCCTGCGGGTTGAGGTCGCGGAAGGCCACGGTGCGATCGTCGACCCGCACGACGTCGGCGGGGACGTCACCGGCCACGATCCCGCAGAAGAGGCAGCCGGCGGCCAACCCTCACGCCCCGCCCGCCGCCGACAGCCCGTCGCCGGCGATGTGGGCGCGCCCGTTGCCCTTGACCTCGGGGTAGAGGTGCTCGAGGCTCCCCGGGGCGATGCGGCTGGCCTCGATGAAGCGGTCGACGTCGGCGACCTGGATGCGGATCACCCGGCCGAACTTGTAGGCGACCAGGTCGCCCTCGTCGATGAACCGGTACAGGCTGCGCAGGGTGATGCCCAGCCGCTCGGACGCCTCCTTGGTGCTCAGCCACCGGATGCTGCTCGGTCATCGGCACCACCCGGGCATCAGACGTCGACGAGGAGCCCGAGCTCGTCGAGGCGCGACCCCATGCTGTCGGGGGTGACCCCGAACAGGCAGGCGATGGCCCGCACGTCCTCGGCCCGGATGGTGATCATCCGGCCGTTGAAGTCCTGGCGGTGCACCTGGATCATGCTGAGGAACCGGCGCAGCAGGTCCCGCTCGGGACCGCTCACCGTGTGCAGCTTGGTCAGGTCGATGGCCACCTTGTCGCCGGTGCCGCCATGGCCGGGGCGCCGGCCGTTGAGCGAGGCGGCATCCTCGCGGGCCGACGACGACCCCCACCGGGTCACCGTGGCGTCGTCCGGCGGCAGCAGCTGGTCGACGGGCACGTCGTAGAGCTTGGCCAGCCGCTGGAGCCGCGGCACCGAGATGGCCCGCTCGCCCCGTTCGTAGGCGCCGAGCACCGACGCCTTGAACTCCTGCTCGGACATGGCCTCCACCGCCTGGAGCGACAGACGCATCTGCTTGCGCATGGCCCGCAAGCGGGCACCCACCGCACGGGCGTAGGCGACCCGGGCCGCTTCCTCCCGCTCGTCGTCGTCGTCGAGTACTCCGACGCCCTTGTCGATCATCGCCACCTGCACCTCCGCTCGTCTCCGCCGATGCTCGGAGCTCCGGCTCAGCCACTTGACGCAGGTGCGTGCTGTTACGTCCACCCTTCCGGAGTGGACGCCCCTCCTCGTCGGAAGCCCCTGCCTCTCTGTGTAGTCTTGCTCACGGAGCGTGGTTACGCAAGGGTTCCCACCACGCCGACCGGAGGCCGCACAGGACCGCTCCGGCCGCGAGAGCGGCGGTTTCGGCCCGCAGGACCGTCGGCCCGAGGCCCACACCGGGGCCGAAGCGTTCGAGCTCCTCGGCGTCCCACCCGCCTTCGGGCCCGACGGCGAGCACGGGGCGGCACGAGCGACGGGCGCCGGCCGCCGGGCTGGGCCAGACGCGGTCGGGCTCCCCCGTCCGGGCCGCCAGGTCACCGAGCGCCGTGACGGTCCACGACCTCGGGCAGCCAGGGCCGCCGGCACTGGGCGGACGCCTCCCGCGCCACCCGGCGCAGCCGGTCGACGGCGCGCTCGCCCCGGGCGACCCTCCCAGCGGACGACCGACCGGGCCGAGCGCGAGGGGAACGATCCGGTCGACGCCGAGCTCGGTGAGCCCCTGGACGACCCATTCGGGGCGGTCCCCCTTGGCCGGGACGAAGGCCACGGTGACCAGCGGGCGGACCGGGGCGCAACCGGTCGATGCGGCCCGTCGACGACCAGCGAGCCGCCGGTCGACCAACCGGCAGGCAACCCACCGGCCGGCGCCGTCCGATGCCACCACCGGCTCGCCGGGCCGGAGCCGCAGCACGTCGAAGAGGTGGTGGGCGTCCTCCGGCGCCGAGGACGGGCGCCGCCAGGTCGCCCACGAAGACCATGGCCGCAGCGCCGGCGAGGGTGGGGTCGGGTCCGCCAAGGCCGCCGTCCCGGCCGGGAGGCCGGTCGATGCCGTCGCCGGGCGCCACCGTGGTTCAGCTGAGGGCCGAGCGCAGCTTGGAGAGCAGGCCCTCGCTCTGCGGCGACTCCCCGAGCTCCTCGCCCCGGGCCTCGGCCAGCGCGGCCAGAAGCTGGCGCTGCCGGTCGTCGAGACCGGTCGGCGTGTCCACGTTCACGTGGACGAACAGGTCCCCGCGACCGCGACCGCGCAGCCTCGGGACGCCCAGTCCCTTGAGCTGGATCACGGTCCCGCTCTGGGTGCCCGGGGCGACGTGCAGGTCCCGGTCGTCGTCGAGAGTGGCGAAGGCCACGCTGCCGCCCAGGGCGGCGAGGGTCACCGGCACATGCACCGCGGCATGGAGGTCCACGCCGGACCGCTCGAAGCGCCCGTCGGGAGCGACCGAGAGGTGCACGAACAGCGCACCGTTCGGGCCCACCGCGGAACCCGGCGGGGCCGTGGCCGGCGAGACGGAGCGTCGACCCGTCGTCGACACCGGCGGGGATGTCGACGGTGAGGGTGCGGTGCTCGCTCCTGCGCCCTTCGCCACGGCAGGCTTCGCAGGGGTGCTCGATCGACCGGCCGGTCCCCTGGCACCGTCCGCAGGGCACGGCGGTGATCACCTGCCCGAGGATCGACTGGCGGACCCGCCGGAGCTCGCCCGTCCCTTCGCACTCCGGACAGCGCACGGCGGTCGTGCCCGGACGCGCCCCGGATCCCTCGCAGGCCGACGCAGTGGACGGGGGTCTCCACCTCGACCTGCCGCTGTGCTCCGAAGACCGCCTCCCGGAAATCGAGGCGCAAGACCAGCTCCGCATCCGGTCCGGGCGTCGGTCCCCGGCGTCCGCGGCTGCCGCCCGGCACCGCCCATACCGCTGAAGAAGGCGTCGAAGAGGTCGCCGAGGCCGCCGGCGAAGGGGTCGCTGCCGCCGGCGCCGCCGGCACCCGGCCCGAACACCCCCTCGGGGCCGAAACGGTCGTAGCGGGCCCGGCGCTCGGGGTCCTTGAGCACCTCGTAGGCCAGGCTCACCTCCTTGAACCGCTCCTCGGTCTCGACGTCGCCGTCGTTGGCGTCGGGGTGGTAGGCACGGGCCTTGGCCCGGTAGGCCCGTTTGAGCTCCTCCTCGGACGCGCCCCTCCGGACGCCGAGGACCTCGTAGAGATCGGCCGTGGTCACAGGGCCTGCTTCCGAGGTGTCGGGCGGACCGTCTCGCTCAGCCGCTCGCCCAGCCGGTCACCCACCACCCGGGCGGCCGCCAGGGCGAGGGGGTAGTTCATGCGGGTGGGACCGAGGAGCCCGATGGTGCCCGTCTCCTCGCCGTCGACCGACACCGGCACGACGACGATGGCACAGGACGCCAGCGGCTCCACCCCGTGCTCGGTGCCGATGGCGACCGAAAGGCCGGTGTCGAGGATGTCGCGCAGCAATGTGACCACCACGAGCTGCTGCTCGAGGATGGTGAGCACCGAACGCACGGTCTCCACCGCGTCGAAGGCGGTGGCCATGTGCGAAGAGCCCCCCACGAAGAGCTGGTCCCCGGCGTCGATCGACCCGAGGCCGCGCAGGACCCTGGCGGCGGCGGCCACCACCGAGTCGGTCGACCGGTCGCCCGAGGGTGGCACCCGGACAGGGACCTTGGACAGCGGCCGGCCGAGCGAGTGGGCCGCCAGATGGGTGGCCGCATCGGCCAGGCGTCCCTCGTCGACATCCTCGGCGAACTCGACGGATTGCTTCTGCACCGCCCCGTCGGCCAGCACCACGACGAGGAGCGCCACCCTCGGACCGAGGCCGACCAGCTGCACCGACCGGATGGGTGCGGAGTCGTGCGAGGGGCCGACCACCATGGCGGTGCACTCGGTGAGGTCGGCGAGGAGGCCGGACGTGCGCTCGAGCATCGACTCGATCTCGCCGTGGGCGTGGTCGAAGAACTGGCGCACCTGCTGACGGCTCGACGGGTCGAGCGTGCCCGGACCGGCCAGGTGGTCGACGAAGAAGCGGTAGCCCTTGTCGGTCGGGATCCGGCCGGCGCTGGTGTGCGGCTGGGTCAAGAAGCCCTCACGCTCGAGGGCGGCCATGTCCGATCGCACGGTGGCCGAGGAGACGCTCACCCCGGGCGCGTCCACCACGTGCTGGGAACCGACCGGTTGGGCCGATCCGATGTACTCGGTCACGACCGCGTTGAGGACGGCCGCCTTCCGGCCGTCGAGCTCGGTCCCCGATGGCGGGCTGTGCTGGGTTCGGCTGTCGTCGGTGGCTGGCATGGCTTCTCACTCGGACCGCGCACCCGTGCCCCCTGCGAGCACCGGCTTCGTGCGCGGGCGGTGCTGGCACTCCACTCTAGTGAGTGCTGACCCGATCCGGTCTGACGGCCCGGCCGAGCGCCCGGGCCAGGTCAGGCGGAAGCGACGTACATACGCCGGGTCATGGCCGGCCCGAGGGCGATGGTGGACTCGCCGAGCTCCAGGGTCAGGGTGCCGTCCGGGGCCCGGGCACCCACGACGGCGCAGGTGCCAGGGGTCAGACCGTGCGAGCCGAGGTAGGAGAGGGAGTCGGCCTCGTGCTCGATGCTCTCGGTGATGCGCTCGAGGCGGACCCGGTCGCCCGGTCGCATCTCGTCCAGCCGGCGCTGGGCGGGCCCGCGGGCCCCGGCGCCCGGGATCGGGTTGCCGTGGGGGCAGGTGGTCGGGTTGCCGAGCAGGACGACCAGCCGCTCCTCCACGTCGTCGGAGATGACGTGCTCCCACCGGCCCGCCTCGACGTGGGCCTTCTCCCAGTCGAGCCCGATGATGTCGACCAGCAGCCGCTCGGCCAGCCGGTGCTTGCGCACCACGCCCTGGGCGAGCGCCGCACCTTTGCGGGTCATGGTGATGTGCCGCGAGGTCCGCTCGATGAGGTCGTCGGTCTCCAGCCGGTCGAGCATCTCGGACACCGACGGCGCGGCCTTGTCGAGCCGCTCGGCCAGCCGGGCCTGGATGACGGGGATCCCCTCCTCCTCCAGGGCGAAGATCGTCTCGAGATACTCCTCGACCGGTGGATGGAATCGGTCAAGCACGGGATCGATCCTACGGGACCGGACCCAGGACCGGCCCGGCGAGCATCCGGGCGGCACCGTGGGACCGTGGGCGCCCGACGACACGGGGCGGCACCGTGGGACGGTGGGTGCCCGAGGACAGCGGGGCGGTACCGTGGGACGGTGGAGGACGACCCCGGACGACCCGACGAACGGCGCGAGCCGGACGACGGCGAGGCCGACCGGGAGGCGGGACCCGGTCCCGATCCTCGCCGGTTCAACGAATGGCGCAAGCGGTCGGCCACCGGGGCGGTGATGAGCGGCATCGCCCTCGGTCTCAAGGAGGCCCTCGTCCTGCCCGACAACCGCCCGGCCCTGGTGGTCGAGGCACCCGGCGAGCCCGACGATCCCGACCGTCCGATCGACCTCCGCTTCGACCCCGACGACCCGGCCGCCACGGTTGCGATCGTGCGTCAGCGCCGCGACGAGAAAGGCGATCCGGAGCCCGGGCGGTCCGGGGCCTGACCGGCGCCCGGGGCGTCGTGCAACCCGGAGTCGTGCAGCCGGCCGTGTAGCGGGGCATCGTGCAGCCCGGTGCGTCGGCGCCGGGCGCTGTGCAACCGGGCGAACAGCCACCACGACGCACCGTCGACCAGCGCCACCACCCCGGCGCCCAAGGCGAGCCCCGCCAGGGCGTCGGTCGGGTAGTGCCAGCGGAGGGCGACCACCGCCACGGCGACCCAGAGGGCGTAGAGCCCACCGAGCACCACGGTGAGCGGACGCCACCGCGGCGGGGTGACCACCACGACGGCGGTCGCCAGGGCGGCGGCTCCGACCACGGACCCCGAGGGGTAGGTGAGCGCCCCACCGAACGTCCGGCCCACCAGTGGCTTCGCCACCACTTCGGCGACCAACAGGGCAACCGGGGGCCCGACGAGGCAGGCCAAGCTGCGGGCACGGTCGGTCGGCAGGGCGATGACGGCGCAGCAGACGGCGCCCACCATGATCACCCAGGGATAGCGCAACGACGCCACGTCGACGAACCATCGGCTGTTGCTGGCCCCCACCAGGTCGAGCAACCGCCCGTCGAGCGAGCCCGGACGCGGCCACAGCGAGAACCACAGCCCGCCGAGCGCGGCGACGCTCACGAGGACAGCCCCGACCACCAGCTCGGTGAAAGCTTCGTGGCGGCGTCGGTCGCCCGGCCGGGGCGCCCTCGGGGCAGGCGGTCGCTCCGTCACTACCGACACGGCTCTGTCACCCACACGGTCACCCACACGGCCGGATCCCCGGCCCGGTCCACCGGCCCCATCCCATCACGCTACCGAGCGCCACGGCCCGGTCTCGGTCGGCCCCGTGCCTGGCTACGCTGGCCCATCGCCCGCACCGACGTCGTCACCGCCGCTGACCGGCACGGCGAGCCGTGACGAGGCGGCTCGCCTTCGCCACCCTGGCCGTCGCCCAGCCCATGGGACAGCAGGTGTACGAGCACCAGATCCGGTCCCGGGCAGCCGGACGGCTCGGTCCGGATTGGTCGGTGTCGGAGGTGACGGTGCGATCGCTGCGATCGCCGTTGCCCGGGACGGTGCGGATCCCCTCCCGGGTTCTCACCGGGGCCTCGCCCGCGGTGCGTCGCGTCGTCGGCCGCGCCGTCTACCGCGGGCAGGACCTCGTGCACCGGCTCGATCTTCGCCTGCCGCCCGCTCCCCGCCCCGAGGTGCTGACCATCCACGACGTGGTGTCGTGGCGCTACGCCGACGAGGGCCGGGTCCCCGCGGACGCGGCCGCCAGCGCCCGGCGGGCCGTAGCGGTGATCTGCCCGTCGCAGTTCTCGGCCGACGAAGTGGCCTCGCTGCTCGGGGTGCGGGCGCCCGTGGCCATCCACAACGGCATCGACCCCCGCTTCGGCACCGCCACGTCCCTCGACGGGTCGCGGCTCGAGGCGCTGGGCGTCCGCCAGCCGTTCGTCCTGCACGCCGGCGGGTGCACCGAGCGGAAGAACCTGGCGGGGCTGGCGGCGGCGTGGCAACGGGTGCACGGGTCGCGGCCCGACGTCCAGCTGGTGCTGGCCGGGCCGCCCGACGGGCGCCGCGACCGCTTGTTCGGCCCGTTGGCGGGCACCGTCCGGACCGGGCGGCTCGACGACGCGGTGGTTCCCGGCCTGATGGCGGCGGCCTCGGTCGTGGTCGTCCCCTCCCTCTACGAGGGCTTCGGCCTGCCGGCGCTCGAGGCGATGGCGGCCGGCGTCCCGGTGGTGGCGTCGGCGCGGGGATCGCTGCCCGAGGTCTGCGGGCAGGCGGCCTACCTGGTCGAGCCCGACGGCCCGGGCCTGGCCGGAGGGATCGAGGCCGCCCTCGGTGGCGGGCCCGAGGTCGCCACCATGGTCGAGCGCGGGCGGGAACGCGCCGCCCACTTCACCTGGGAGGCAAGCATGGCGGCCCACGCCGAGGTGTGGCGCTCGGCCGCCGGTTGACCGGGGTGGTGCCGACGGGGCGACGGCGCCGGTCGGCCCGGGCCAGGCGAGCGCCCCCGACCAAGCCCGTGACCGTGGCCACCAGGGCCGCCGCCGGCCGGACCAGGGCAGCCACCGCCGACCGGAGGGCCCCACGCCCGTCCCGGCCGGTGGCCAGGGCGGTCGAGCGCGCCGCCCGTCCCGCACCTTCGGCCGCCGCCTCGCGCAACGAGGACCGCAGGTAGGCGCGAACCACCGGAGCGGCGAGCCCGAAGTTCCGGATCAGCAGGATCAGGTGGTTCTTCTGGGCCCAGTAGGCGTAGCGCAGGTCGAATCGCCGCCCCTTGGCATAGGGGCCGGCCACGTGCTCGACGACCGCGTCCGGGGTGTAGACGAGGCGGTAGCCCTGGAGGGCCACCTGGAGACAGAGGTCGGTCTCCTCGCGGATGCAGGTCCCGCGGTAGCCGTCGCGGATCCCGCCGATCCGGTCGATGGCGGCACGGCGGAACGACATGTTGGCCCCGAGCAGGTGGTCGACCTCCACCGGGTGCCCGGGGTCCGCAGCGAAGTGCCCGGTCAGGCTGCCGTCCTCCCGCAGGAGCCCGATGGCGTCGATCCCTTCCGCCAGCTCCCCCGGCTGGCCGCGGATCTGCCGGCCGCCCACTCCTCCCACCGACGGGTCGTCGAAGTACGGCAGGAGCCGCTCCAGCCAGTGGGGCTCGGCGAACGCGTCGTCGTCGACGAAGGCGAGGACCTCGCCACTGGTGAGCGTGTAGCTCAGGTTCCGGGCGGTGGCGGTGGCCCCGCGACCGGACGGGCACACCTCGTAGCGGACCGTCGGGTACCGATCGACCACGAGCCGGGCCGTGTCGTCCCCCTTGGAGGAGTCCACCACGATGATCTGGTCGGGCGGCACCGTCTGCGCCAACAGATGGTCGAGGCAGCGTGCGACATAGGCCGGTCGCTCGTAGGTGACGACCGCGACCGACGCCGAGGGCGGGCTCACCGGGCCCACCGGGCCCACCGGGCCGAGCCGGCGGCACGCGGCCCGACCGACCCGGGGCGGAGGAGGGCCGTCATCAGATCACGTCGGCGAAGCCGCGTTCCATCTGCTCGAAGACGAGCACGCCGCCCACGAAGACGACGATCGGCACGACGATGGACAGGGCGATCTGCCAGGTGGGCGGCGCCGGCTGGTCGAGGAACGACCACCGGAACTCGTTGAGCAGCCAGGTCAACGGGTTGATGTTGAAGATCACTGCGTAGTGCTTGGGGACGGCGTACCCGATCGGGCTGGCGTAGAGCAGGAACTGCAAGGCGAAGGGGACCACGTAGGCGATGTCGCGGTAGCGCACCTGCAGGGCGGCGGCCACCAGCCCGCACCCACTGGCCAACAGGATCACCATCACCGTCCAGACCGGGGCGAGCACGAGGGCGGTCCCGGGCCGGATGCCGAAGGCGATGAGGAGCACCGCCAGGAAGAGCATCGAGACGAAGTAGTCGGTGATGGTCGAGACCGAAGTCGACAGGGGCACGAGCATGCGCGGGAAGAACACCTTGGACACCAGGTCGCGGTTGGAGACGAGGGAGGTGGCAGCCCGCGAGATGACGCCGTAGAAGAGGTTCCAGGCCAGCAGCCCGGTGAAGGCGAAGACCATGTAGGGCACTCCGCCCGAGGGCAGCTTGGCGACCTTGCCGAAGACCACCGTGAAGATCAGGGCGGTGAGCAGGGGCTGGAGGATGACCCACACCACGCCGAGCAGCGTCTGGCGGTAGCGCAGGGTCACGTCGCGGGCGCCGAACCGGTAGAGGACCTCGCGCGCCTCCCACAGCTGGCGGACCTTGGGCAGCGAGAACCGCTTCGGGGGGGTGATGACGATGGTGGACATGGACCTCAGCTCTGCGAGTAGTCGAAATCGGGGAAGACGATCCCCCGGTCGGTCCCGTCGGGCGTCGTCGGGTGGGGATAGGGGCTCACCGGGAGGACCTGGAAGTGGCAGGCCTGCTCCCAGATGTCGGTGGCCCGGCCGCCGGAATGGAGGAACAGGTCCACCGTGTAGGCACCGGGCTTCAGCCAGGGGGAGCGGAGGCGCAGCCGGCCTTCGACGTCGGTCGACGGGTCGAGGTAGAAGTCGGTCACCCGGGAGTCGCACTGGGCGATGAGCATGCCGTCCTCGTTGTTGACGAAGCACGACACGTGGTACCGGTTTCCGAAGGCCGGGTTGGCGCCGACGGCGAACTCCACCACCACCTCGTTCCCGGGCCGGGTGATGTCGTCGGACACCGAGGCGTCGGCGAACCGCAGCTCGCCGGTACCCGGGCGGCGGGTCGCCTCCCGCAGCACGGGAGCGGAGCGGGCGAAGCTCCGCTTGTACTGTTCCATCGCCTCTTCCACCGTGCCGTGAAGGACCAGGTGACCACCGTCGAGGTACAGCGCGGAGTTGCACAGGTCCGAGACGGTCTGCAGCTGATGGCTGACCAACAGCACGGTCCGGCCGTCGCGGGCCACCTCGCGCATCTTCTTCAGGCACTTGGCCTGAAAGTCGGAGTCACCGACGGCGAGCACCTCGTCCACCACCAGGATCTCGCTGTCGAGGTGGGCGGCCACGGCGAAGGCCAACCGGATGTACATGCCGGTGGAGTAGCGCTTCACCTGGGTGTCGAGGAACCTCTCGGTCCCGGCGAAGGACACGATGGCGTCGAACCGCTCCTTGATCTCCTTTCGTCGCATCCCGAGCAAGGTCCCGTTCAGGTAGACGTTCTCCCTACCGGTCAGTTCCGGGTGGAACCCGGTGCCCACCTCCAGCAGGCTCCCGACCCGGCCGCCGAGCTCGATGCGCCCCCGGGTCGGGGCGGTGATCCGGTTGATGATCTTCAGCAGCGTCGACTTGCCGGCGCCGTTGCGGCCGATGATCCCGACGACCTCACCCCAGGGAACGTCGAAGCTCACGTCGTGCAGGGCGTCGAACTGCTCGACCTTCTTCCTTCCCTGCTTGGCGTTCCGGACCCGCTTCACGACCGCCTCGGCGGCCGACGTCGCCTGGTCCTCCCGCCGCAGGATGCGGTAGGTCTTCGAGAGGCCCTGGACGCGGATCGACGTGTCCTTCGACACGGCGGAGGGCAGGTTGGACGCCAGCTGCTGGAGCACCGATGGACCTCGATCGAGACAGGATTGCTACTCCATCAGGATCGTCCGGTCAGTCGTCCAGCTTGAGCGCCGAGACGAAGGCCTCCTGGGGCACCTCCACCCGCCCGATGTTCTTCATCTTCCGCTTCCCCTCCTTCTGCTTCTCGAGGAGCTTGCGCTTGCGGGTGATGTCCCCGCCGTAGCACTTGGCCAGGACGTCCTTGCGCCGGGCCTTGACGGTCTCCCGGGCCAGGACCCGCCCGCCGACGGCGGCCTGGATCGGCACGTCGAAGAGCTGGCGCGGGATCAGCTCGCGGAGCTTCTCGGTCATGCGGCGCCCGTAGGACTCGGCCTCGGTGCGGTGGACGATGGTGGAGAAGGCGTCGACCGGGGTGTGGTTGATGAGCAGGTCGACCTTGACCAGATCGGCGGTCGCATGGCCCTCGGGCTCGTAGTCGAGGCTGGCATAGCCCCGGGTCCGGCTCTTCAGCTGGTCGAAGAAATTGACCACGACCTCGGCCAGTGGGATGCGGTAGACGAATTCCACCCGCTCGGGCGAGAGGTACTCCATCTTGACCATCTCCCCCCGCCGCCGCTGGCAGAGGTCCATCACCGTGCCCGTGTACTCGGACGGGGAAAGGATGGTGGCCCGGAGCATCGGCTCGTCCACCCGGTCGAGCTGCGCGGGTTCGGGCAGGTCGCTCGGGTTGTCGACGTCGATCTCGGTGCCGCTGGCCAGGTAGGCCCGGTAGGCCACCGACGGCGCCGTGGCGATGAGGGAGAGGTCGAACTCCCGCTCGAGCCGCTCACGCACGATCTCCATGTGCAGAAGTCCGAGGAACCCGCACCGGAACCCGAACCCGAGGGCGCGGGACGATTCTGGCTCGTAGGTGAAGCTGGCGTCGTTGAGGCGCAACTTCTCGAGGGCGTCCCGCAATGCGGGGAGCTCGTCGCCGTCGATGGGGAAGAGACCGCAGAAGACCATCGGCTTCGGGTCCCGGTAGCCGGGTAGGGGCTCGTGCGCCGGGTGCCGGGCGGCGGTGACCGTCTCCCCGGACCGAGCGCCCGAGACGTCCTTGATCCCGGCGATCAGGTAACCGACCGAACCCGGTCCGAGCTCGTCGACGGGCATCGTCGCCGGCGTGCGGACGCCGATCTCCTCCACCTCGTGGTCGGTCCGGGCCTGCATGAAGGTGAGCCGTCCGGAGCCGCTCAGGGTGCCCTCCATGACCCGGACCGAGCTGACCACACCCCGGTACTGGTCGTAGGCGGAGTCGAAGATGAGCGCCCGGAGCGGGGCGGCCGGGTCCCCCACGGGAGCGGGGACCCGCTCCACGACGGCGTCGAGCAGCTCGGGGACGCCGGTGCCGGTCTTGGCCGAGATCCGCAGGATACCGGCGTCGGCGAGGCCGAGCACCTGCTCGATCTCGGCCGCGCACCGGTCCGGGTCGGCGGCCGGAAGATCGATCTTGTTGAGGACAGCGACGACCTCGAGGTCGTGCTCGATGGCCTGGTAGCAGGTGGCCAGGGTCTGGGCCTGAATCCCCTGGGACGCGTCGACGAGGAGGACCGCCCCCTCGCAGGCAGCCAGTGAGCGGCTCACCTCGTAGCCGAAGTCGACGTGGCCCGGGGTGTCGATGAGGTGGAGAGTGTGGTCGCGCCAGCGGACCCGCACGTTCTGCGCCTTGATGGTGATGCCACGCTCCCGCTCGATCTCCATCGAGTCGAGGTACTGCTCTCGCATCTGGCGCGGGTCGACGGCGGCGGTCAGCTCCAGGATCCGGTCGGAGAGGGTGGACTTGCCGTGGTCGACATGGCTGATGATGGAGAAGTTCCGGATGTGTTCGACACTGGGCACGGGCCAGCCAGCGTACCCAAGGCGCTCCGGCGCCCCGGTCGCGCCGGGCTGGCTCGGCGGGCGCTGCTATCCTGCATGTCTTCATCAGCCCTGCCATCAGCACGGCCTTCATCAGCCCGGCCTTCGTCAGCACTTCCCCGCTCCGGCACCCGGCAGCCCGACCGCCCGCCACCCGACCGCGAAGGAAGGCCGGGCTCGCGACGACAGCCCCGCTCCAACAACCCACGAGGAACCAAGTGGCAAACATCAAGAGCCAGATCAAGCGCAACCGGCAGAACCTCACGCGCCACGAACGCAACAAGGCCGTACGGTCGGAGCTGCGGACCCGGACCAAGCGCGCCATCGCCGCCGCCGAGGAGGATCCAGAGGCTGGCGAGGAAGCGCTCCGGCTGGCTGTCAAGCGCATCGACAAGGCGGCGGCCAAAGGCGTCATCCACAAGAACCAGGCCGCCAACCGCAAGGCCCGGTTGATGCGGCGGGTCGCCGCCGTGACCACCGAGGACTGATCCCGACCTCCGCCGAGCGGAGCCGCCGCCCGCCGGGCGCTGAGAGCCGGGTGTTCAGTTGGGGCGCCGCTCAGGCTCCAGCGGGGCGCCGCTCAGGCTCCAGCGGGGCGCCGCTCAGGCTCCAGCGGGGCGCCGCTCAGGCTCCAGCGGGGCGCCGCTCAGGCTCAGCGGGCGCCGTCAGGCGTACGCGGTGCTCAGTGGGGCAGGTAGTAGTAGGGCTGGTCGCAGCGGTACCCGTGGGTGGCGCTGTCGATCGGCGGATCGTCGAGCCGCTGGAACTTGCCGTTGACCACCCGGGCGATGATGTAGCAGTTCGAGGGGGCCTTGGCCGCGGGGTTCGCCGTCCCGACCAGGTTGCCGCCCGAGAACGAGGTGATGTGGCGAAGGGCCTGGAGGACCGACCCGCGGCTCGGGTCGGATCCCGCCGCCCGGAGGGCCTGGACGAAAAGCTCGGCGTTCAGCCACCCGTAGAAGGAGTAGAGGTCCGCCGGGAACCCGGGCTGCGCCTTCTGGATCCAGCTGAGGAAGGTGCTCACGGCGGGGAGGTTTTGGGCGTCCTCCCCCAGGTAGAGGGCGGCGTTCTGCTCGAGGTACGAGCCGTCGATGTTCGACGCCCCGCCCGACGAGCCCACGAGGTCCTCGCTGTAGGTGGAGGCGCCGAGGACCACGACCGGATGGAAGTTCTGCTGGCTCAGCGCCTTCAGCACGGCACCGGCGTAGTTCTGGGGCATCTGCTCGATGAAGAGGATCTTCACCCCGGCGTTCCGCATGGCGACCACGTTCTGGTTGAAGTCCTGCTGGGTGACGTCGAAGGTCTGGTTGTAGACGAGGTGGTAGCCGAGATGCTCCATGGCCGCCTTCTCGCCGTTGAACAGCGTGGGAGCGGGCTGGATGTCGGCGACCAACGCTCCGGCGTGGGTCACGGCGCTGGGGTAGGCGGTCTTGAAGTAATTGAGCGGGCCGAGCTGCCATCCACCGGCCGAGGGGGCGGCGCTGAAGCTGTTGGGCAGCTGGGTCGTGGCGGGGTCGAGGGTCGGCGAGACGTTGGGCATCCCGGGGTTGGCGGCGAGGATCGTCCCGCCGAAGCCGTCCTGGAGCGAGAAGCTCCCGACCGTGGCGAAGTCCTTCCCGAGGGCGGCCTGGGTCAACTGCTTGTTGGTGGCGCCGGAGTTCCCGTCGTCACTCGGGTCGACCACGAGCTTGCGACCGTTGACACCGCCCTGCGAATTGACGTAGTCGGCGTAGGCCTGCACCCCGATGGCCGACTTGAAGATCTGTCGCCAGGAAATGGTCGCCAGAGACACCGAGGTGGGGGTGATGCCGGTGCGGTCGTCGAAGGCCGACGACGGGATGGTCGACTTGGTCGAGGACGTCGTGGCGGTCGACGACGCTTTGGTGGACGAGCAAGCTCCGAGCGCGGCGCCGACGAGGACGGCGCACAGCGCGGCGACGATCGGCGCGGACCGGCGCCGCGACCTCGTTCCGGTAGATGCAAAGCGCCTCACGTGGCTCCCCCCATCCTCGGTGACTCCCCCATTCGGTGGTCCCCCACCCGGTGGCTCACAGCCCACTCCGGGTGGCACGACGGGCAGGCATCCCACGGTGGGCGCATCCCTGATCCGTCCCGGTCGGTGACTCTAGAGAATTTCCGGCCGGACTCCAAGGGACATTACGGATCTCCGGAATCCGGGGTCCCGGTCGCTCGCCGGCGGCCGGGTCGGCGGTGCATGGCCTCGATCCGTGATCGGTCCAGGGTGGCGAACTCCCCTTCGGCCTCGACCGTGACGACCTCCCCCTGGATCAACCTGCCATGGCTGCGGGTGCGTCGTGCGGTTTGCTCGGTCACCCAGGCCTCGAACCGTGCCGGTTCATCGACGAGGGTGGGCTTGCGATAGCGGAGGGACAGGGTGACCGTCGGACCGGCCGCACCCACCATCACGTTCGCCGCCGTCAGCATGATGTCGAAGGCGCCGGCGATCGCCGCTCCGTGCACACAGCCCGGCGCCCCCTCGTAGGTTGCACCGAAGGTCACCCGGCCCGTCGCCTTCGGAGGGTCGAAGGCCACCTCGACGGGCGGGGCCACCGGGTTGCAGGACCCGATCACCACGTCGAAGGGCATGGCCGCGGCGAGCGAGGCGGCTTCCTCGGGCGGCGCCGACCGATCGGCGAACCGCGCCCGGGGGACCGGCCCCGCGGCGGGAACATGGGGCTCGAGCCGGTCGGCCAGCTCGGACGCCGTCCGGGCGACACCCGATGAGCACCTGGGGTGGTGCGGCTGCCGTCACGGTGAGCGCCATCAGGCGCCGCACGGCGGCGGCCAGCTCCTCGCGGCCGCCTCCGCTCCAGGCGCGTCCGCCTGTCGGCCCCGTGGGGTGCTCAGCCATGCTCGCCACGTTCATCCGCGGCGCCGAAACGCTCGAGAAAACGGGCATGACCGTCCAGAGCGGCGACCATCTCGTCGGGGGGCCCCGACGGCACCCGAAGGACGACCTCGTCGGACCCCGAGGCTGGCGAAGTGCTCGAGCTTGCCGTCGGTCGGCACCGTCCCGAAGGGGACGACACCGAACCGTGAGCGGGTCGCGGCCGTGTTCCTCGACGACCCGCCGGAGGCGCGGGCAGGGCCACGCTCGAGCCCGGACCCGCCGATCGGCATCCACCCGTCGGCGTACTCGGCCACCGCGGCGAACACGGCGGGGTTGGCCCCGCCGCCGACGAGGGTCGTGACCCGGGGACGCTGCACCGGCTTGGGCCAGCTCCAACAGGGATCGAGCGACACGTGCCGGCCGTGGAACTCGGCCGGGTCCTCGGACCACAGCGCCTGCATGCAGAGCACGTGCTCGCGGGCGATCTCGTGCCTCGACCCGAACGGCACGCCGTGGTCGGCCGCCTCGGCGCGGTTCCAGCCGAAGCCGATCCCGAGGACGACCCGGCCTCCGCTCAAGTGGTCGAGGGTGGCCACCTGCTTGGCCAACAGGACCGGATGGTGCTGGGCGACCAGCACCACGCCCGTGCCGAGAGCGATCCGATCGGTCACCGACGCCGCCGCCGACAGCGCCACCAACGGGTCGAGACTGCGCCGGTAGTCCTCCGGGCGGACCCCCGCGACCAGGCCGGGGGGCGTGTCGGCCCGGACCGGCAGGTGGGTGTGCTCGGGGACGAAGACCGAATGGAAGCCCCGTTCCTCCGCCGCCCGGGCCAGGGCCGCCGGGCCGATGGTCCGGTCCGTCAGGAAGGCGGTCACCCCGAGGCGCACGGCCGGTCAGGCGCCGAGGCCGGCGGCGAGCTGCGAGGAGGCGCTCGGGTCGGCGAACAGCGCGGCGAACGCCGCTTCCTCCCGTGCCCGGGCCGCCTCGATCTCGGGCCGGCGGGCCTCGGTCATGAGCCCTTTGATCCTGCGGGTGGCCTCGGCCGGGAACGAGGCGATGCGGGCCGCCACCGCCAGGGTCTCGTCCACCACGGTGCCGCTCGGGCACACCCGCCAGGCGAGGCCGGCGCTCACCGCCCCGGCGGCATCGATCCATTCCGAGGCCAGCAGCAGCACGGCGGCGCGCTGCCAGCCCGCCCGCTCGGGCAACAGCCAGCTGCTGGCGGCCTCGGGAGGGACGCCGAGCTCGGCGAACGGGGTACGGAGCCGGGTGCCCTCCTCCACCAGGGCGAGGTCCACGTGGCCGAGGAGGGTGCACCCGAGCCCGACCGCCACCCCGTGGACCGCGGCCAGCAACGGCTTGTCGAAGGCGATCACCGCGTCCAGCAGTCCCGGGAAGCCGAGGCCGGCGGGCCGGCCGGCCGTGCCGGCGGCGATGGCGGCCATCTCGCGGAGGTCCTGACCGGAGGTGAACGCCCGCCCCCGGCCGCTGAGCACCACGACCCGGACCCTGTCGTCGTCCCGGGCGTCGGTCAACGAGGCGGCGACCGCCTCGTACATCGCGGTGTCGAAGGCGTTCAGCACCTCGGTGCGGTCGAACGCCACCAGCCGCACGCCCCCGTCCTCCTCGACGTGGACGCGGTGAGCGCCCGCCGTCATGGTCGCCGGTCCCGGCGACGACCGGCGACAGCCCCTTCGGCCACCACTTCGGCCACCTCGTTCACCCCCGTCGACGGCGGCCACCCGACGGGGTGCGTCAGGCGCACGGCGGCCTCGCGCGCCGGCTCCTCGTCGAGCTCAACGCGCCGGGGGGCGGACCGGAACTGGATCTCGACCGCCGGTGGCGGCCGCCCCGGCGGATCGGGCTCGGTCACGGTGGCTCATCCTTTCACGACGGCGCCTGACCGAACCCGAAGATCTCGTCGCACCGTTGCTCGGTCATCGCCGCCAGGGGCAGCTCGACGCCGAGCGCCGCGGCCATCTCGAGCGCGGCGGCGAGATCCTTGCGGGCCAGGGACGACCCCGCCCGCATGGCACCGACCAGGCCGGCGTCGTCCTGATCGGTGAAGGGCGCCGCCGTCGGACGGAACATGAGGGCCGTGGCGCCGCCGAAGCGGGCGTCGCTGGCCTTGATGGCCCGGGCCAGGTCGGCGAGGTCGATGCCGGCCGCCTCGGCAAGCCGCTGGGCCTCGTAGGCGGCGAGCCACGAACCGTACGTCACGAGATTGCGGGCCAGCTTGGCGGCGAGCCCGCTGCCGAAAGGACCCATGACCAGCGTCAGCGACCCGATGGCGTCGAACACCGGTTGGGCGCGCTCGATGGCGGCGGGGTCGCCGCCGACCATGCACACCAGCTCGCCGCTCGCCGCGGCCGCCGGCCCCCCGCTCACCCCGCAGTCGACCACCGCCACCCCGAGACCGGCCGCCTCGGCGCCGATGGACCTGCACGCAGGGGGCCGAGATGGTGCTCACCACGACCACGGTCGTCCCCGGCCCGGCGGCGGCAAGGCCACCGTCGGGCCCCGACAGCACGGCGTGGACCTGGTCGTCGTCGACCACGGCCACCACCACCACCTCCGACCGCCGGACCAGGTCGGCCGGCGAGGCGGCCACCGTGGCGGTGGCGGCATAGGGCTCGGTGGCTTCGGGACGCAGGTCGCAGACCGTCAGGGAGAAGCCGCCCCGGACGAGGCTGGCGGCGACCCCGGCGCCGATGTCTCCGAGGCCGATGACCCCGACCCGGGGACGGGCCGGGGACGGGGACGCTCCCGGGGACGGGGACGCGCCCGACGACGGGGTCGGGCCCGATGACGGTTCGTTCGGCACTGGCAATCCCTTCCGGTGGGCTTCCCCGTGGGCGCGAGCTCCCCGAGCCTCGCACCCCCGGCCGGCCCGGCCTGTACTTGGACAGCTGTCCAGACTATAGTCCATGGCATGGGTGCGGATCCCGAGACGGGTGCCGGAGGAGCCGGCTCCGACGCGGCGGTCGGCGGGATGGAGGACTACGCCGGCCCCTTCCGCGCCGACTTCCGGTACGAGGATCTCTCCCACCATGCGCTGGTGCGCCTCGTGCGCGAGTACGCGCAGGCCGTCCACATCCTCGATCGTTCGATGTGCGCCGCCATCGGCATGTCGCACGGGATGGAGGAGATGGAACGTCTCGCCATCGAGGAGTGGCGCGGCGCGAGCCCGGTCTACGGGCGACGGCTCCGGACCATCATGGGCGTCGAGGGCGACGGGGTGGAGGCCATCTTCAAGGTCCTCCAGCTCGACCCGGGCTTCCCCCACCACTACCTCGACGTGCGCTACGAGCTGGTCGACGAGAAGCACGGCTACTTCGAGCTGGCCTACTGCGGGGCGTTGATGGACGCCGAGCCCTGGGGGGACAAGATGGTGACCGGCATGTGCCACCACATCGAGGACGGCACCTTCGACGTCACCGCCCAGGCCATCAACCCGAAGGCCCGGGTGCGCCACGTGCACCGCCCGCCCCGGACGCCCGCCGACCGCAGACCCCACTGCCGCTGGGAGGTGGTCATCGACGACGACAACGAGACGCTGCCCGAGGCGGACATCACCACCGTCACCAAGATGACCACCGCGGCGACCTTCGAATTCCCGTCGATGCGCGACGGGGCCCCGCACGTCCCCGGCCCGTCCACCCGGTCCGGGCAACGTGCGGAAGTGGACCGTGCGGAAGTGGACCGTGCTGAGGGGGACCGGCGATGACCGAGGCCGTCGCCCTCCTCCCGACCGCGGAGCCCCACCGGCTCGAGGCCACCCGGCGCCGGCTCTCGCCCCGCCAGGCCGAGGCGGTGCGCGCCCTGGTGCAGGCGGCCGAGGCCGAGGTCGAAGACGTCGGCTATCCGGGCCTGACGGTGCGGAGCGTGGCCCGGCGCGCCGGGGTCGCCCCGGCCACGGCCTACAACTACTTCAGCTCCAAGGACCACCTGCTGGCCGAGGTGCTCTGGCGCCGGATGCAGGAGCTCGGGCCGGCCGACCGATCGGACCGGCGGCCGGTGGCCGAGCGGGTGGCCGACGCCGTGCGGGACATGGTGTTCACCACCGGGAGCGCCGCCCTGGTCGACGCCTGCACCGTGGCCCTGCTCAGCCCCAACCCCGACGTCAAGCACCTCCGGGACCGCATCGGGGCACAGATCCACCGGCGGCTCGCCGCCGCCCTCGGACCCGGCACCGATCCGATGGTGGTCCGGGTGCTCCAGACCACCCTTTGGGGCGCCCTGCTGGCGGCGGGGATGGGACACCTGGACTCGGACGAGATCCCCGGCTTCGTGGCCGGTGCGGCGGCCTTGATGACGCCGGCCCCGGCGAGCAGCGCCCGTCGATGACCACGACCCACCCCCCGCTCACCTACAGCCCCTACGCCTACGAGATCCACGAGGACCCCTACCCCGTCTATGCCCGGCTGCGGGCCGAGGCCCCGGTCTACCGCAACGACGAGCTCGACTTCTGGGCGCTCTCCCGCCACGCCGACGTGCTCGCCGCCTTCCGCAACGTCGACGCGTTCTCCAACGCATACGGCGTCTCGCTCGATCCGAGCGCCTTCGGTCCCGACGCCCACAAGGTGCATGTCCTTCCTCGCCCTCGACCCGCCGCGCCACACCCGGATGCGCTCGCTGGTGGGCAAGGGCTTCACCCCGTCCAAGGTGGCCCGCATGGAGGACCGGGTCCGGGCCATCGCCCGCCAGCACCTCGAGCCCGCGCTCGAGCAGGGGTCCTTCGACTTCATCGCCGACTTCGCCGGCAAGGTCCCCATGGACGTCATCTCGGAGCTGGTCGGGGTGCCCGGTGGCGGACCGGGGCGAGATCCGGAGGCTGGCCGATCTCGTCGTGCACCGGGAGGACGGCGTCTTCGACGTTCCCCGGGCCGGCATGGACGCCGCCCTCGACCTCGTCGGCTACTACCGGGCGATGGTCGACGAGCGGCGGGCGGCGCCGAGGGACGACCTCACCTCCGCGCTCACCGAGGCCGAGCTCGACGGCGAGCGGCTCGACCGACGAGGAGATCGTCGGCGTCCTCTTCCTGATGGTGGTGGCGGGCAACGAGACCACCACCAAGCTGCTCGGCAACGCCTGGTACTGGGCCTGGCGCCATCCCGACCAGCGGGCCCTCCCCTTCCAGGACGCCGCCCGGGTGGCCGACTGGGTGGAGGAGACGCTCCGTTTCGACACCTCCACCCAGATGCTGCTCCGGGTGGCCCGCACCGACCTCGAGCTGCACGGCGCCCGCATCTCCGAGCGGGGACCGGGTGCTGCTGCTGGTGGGCTCGGCCAACCGGGACGAGTCGGTCTTCCCCGAGCCCGACCGCTACGACCTCGACCGCGACACCTCCAAGCTGGTGAGCTTCGGCAGCGGGCGCCACTTCTGCATGGGCGCCCCCCTCGCCCGGCTCGAGGCCCGGGTCGCCCTCGGCGAGCTGGTCGCCCGGGTGTCGGACTACGAGGTCGACCCCGACGGGATCGAGCGGGTCCACTCGGTCAACGTCCGGGGGCTGGCCGCCCTGCCGACCGCGGTCGACCCTCCGCTGATGGCCGCGCTTCGAGCCCCACCCCGAGCGCCGCCCGGCGGTGGTGACCGGGGCGTCCTCGGGCATCGGCGAGGCCACCGCCCTGGCGCTGGCGGCGGCCGGGCACCCGGTGGTGCTCGGCGCCCGGCGGCTGCCCGCCTGCGAGGAGACGGCGGCCGGCATCCGAGCGGCGGGCGGCGAGGCCGTGGCCATCCCGCTCGACCTGGCCGACGGCGATTCGGTGGACCAGTTCGCCAAGGCGGCGGCCGAGGCCTTCGGGAGCCTGGAGATCCTCGTCTCCAACGCCGCGCTGAACATCGCCGGCACGGTGGTCGGCACCGACCCCGACGCCTTCGACCGGGTGCTGGCGGTCAACATGAGCGGCACCCACCGCCTGGTCCGGGCCCTGGTCCCGGCCATGATCGGCGCGGCGGCGCGGCGACGTGGTGTTCGTGACCTCCGACGTGGTCGAACGGCCCCGGCCGTCCATGGCCGCCTACGTGGCGTCCAAATGGGGCCTCGAGGGCTACGCCCGGTCCCTGCAGATGGAGCTCGAAGGCACCGGGGTCCGGGCCACCATCGTCCGGCCCGGGCCCACCCTCACCGGCATGGGCATGGACTGGGACCCCGGGGTGACCGCCGAGGTCATCGAGCAGTGGGCCGCCTGGGGGTTCGCCCGGCACTCCAGCTTCATGCGACCGGCCGGCGTGGCCGAGGCCATCGCCGCGGTGATCGCCCTGCCCCGGGGCACCCACGCCACCGTCGTCGAGCTGCAACCGGAGGCACCGATCCGAGAGGAGGCCGACACCGACCGATGACGACCACCGTGCAGCACCGACAGCCCCCCCGGGTCTCGGGTGGTGACCGAAGCAACGGCCACCTCGACGAGCTGCGGGTGGACCCCATCGCCCTGCTCAACCGGGTCCGGGCCGAGTGCGGCGACGTCGGGATCGTTCCGGCTGGCCGACCGCGAGGTGGTCCTGCTCATCGGGGGCGGACGCCAACGAGGTCTTCTTCCGGGCGCCCGAGGAGGTCCTCGACCAGGCCGAGGCCTACCCGTTCATGACGCCCATCTTCGGCGAGGGCGTCGTCTTCGACGCGCCGCCCGAGCGGCGGCGCGAGATGCTCCACAACCAGGCCCTGCGGGACAAGTTCATGCGCGGGCACGCCGCCACCATCGCCGAGGAGGTGGAGGCCATGGTGGCCGGCTGGGGCGACGAGGGGACGATCGACCTGCTCGACTGGTTCGCCGAGCTGACCATCTACACCTCGTCGGCCTGCCTCATCGGGCAAGCCGCTTCCGCCGTGAGCTCGACAAGCGGTTCGCCACGCTCTACCACGACCTCGAGCGGGGAACCGACGCCATCGCCTACGTCGACCCCTACGCCCCGATCGAGAGCTTCCGAGCGGCGCGACGCGGCCCGGGCCGGTCTGGTCGAGCTGGTCGAGGGCATCATGGAGCGTCGGGCGGGCGGGCCGCCCGGCCGCCGAGGACGAACGGGACCTCCTCGACGTGCTCATGTCGGTGACCGACGGTGACGGTTCGCCGCGGTTCAGCGCCGACCAGATCACCGGCATGTTCATCTCGATGATGTTCGCCGGCCACCACACCACGTCGGGCACGGCGGCCTGGACCCTGATCGAGCTCCTCCGCCACCCCGGCGAGCTCGAGGCGGTGCGCGGCGAGCTCGACGAGCTCTACGCCGGCGGGGCCGAGGTCAGCTACCAGGCCCTGCGCGAGATGCCGCGCCTGGAGTCGGCCGTCAAAGAGGCGCTCCGGCTCCACCCGCCGCTCATCCTGCTCCTCCGGGTGGCGAAGGAGGACCTCGAGGTCGAAGGGTTCACCATCCGGGCGGGCCAGATGGTGGGGGCGAGCCCGTCGGTGTCCAACCGGATCCCCGAGGACTTCCCCGACCCCGACTCGTTCGACCCCTCCCGGTACCTCGAGCCGCGCGAGGAGGACCGGGCCAATCCGTGGACCTGGATCCCCTTCGGGGCGGGCCGGCACCGGTGCGTGGGGGCGGCCTTCGCCATGATGCAGCTCAAGGCCATCTTCTCGGTGCTGCTCCGCCGCTGGGACTTCGAGCTGGCCCAGCCGCCCGACCGCTACCGCAACGACCATTCGAAGATGGTCGTGCAGCTGGAGCAGCCCTGCGCCGTCCGCTACCGGCGCCGGCCCGCCGGAGCGGCCGAGCTGATGCGGGTCACCGTGGACCTCGACCTGTGCCAGGGGCACGGGGTGTGCGAGTCCGAGGCTCCGGGCGTCTTCGAGCTGGCGAAGAACCCCCAGGTCACCATCCTCGAGTCCCAGCCCGACGAGGCGCTCCGGCCGATGGTCGAGGCGGCGGTCACGTTCTGCCCCACCTCGGCACTCCGGATCATCGACGACCACCGGGCCACCGAAGACCACCGGGCCACCACCAAGGAGTAGCGATGCCGGCGTATCCACGCGAGGAGCTCGAGGAGATGATGCAGCGGTGGTTGGAGCTCAACCGCCGGTGCGAGGAACGGCTCGACTGGCGGCCGATGGCCGACATGTTCACCGAGGACGCCACCTACGGGTGGAACGTCGGGCCGAACGACGAGTTCATGGCGGTCGGACGCGAGGAGATCCGCGAATTCGCCCTCGGGTACGAGATGGAGGGCCTCGGCGGGTGGACCTATCCCTACCAGCGGGTGCTCATCGACGACGTCCAGGGCGAGATCATCGGGCTCTGGAAGCAGTTGGCCGACGCCGTCCGGCCCGACGGCTCGCCCTACGAGATCGCCGGGCTGGGCGGCAGCTGGTTCCGCTACGGCGGCGACTTCATGTGGAGCTGGCAGCGGGACTTCTTCGACGTGGGCAACGCCACCGCCACCTTCGTCGAGATGATCAATGCCGGGGTGCTGACCGAGGGCATGCAGATGCGTCTCGAGAAGGCGGCCTCGGGCCGGCGCCAGCCGGGCCACTACCGGGTGGGCGAGGCACCCGTCGGGCTGTGGCACGGCGTGAACTGAACCGGCGGCGACGGTTCAGGCCGGGGTGGCGAACTGGCCGAGCACCCGGGCGCGCCACTGCCTGAGCCGGGCCGAGTGCTCGACGCCGGTGCGTCCGAGGCGGACCAGGACCAGATCGAGGCCGGGGCAGACGTCGATGGACTGCCCGTCGTGCCCTGCCGCCCAGAAGGTGCCGTGGCCGCCGCCGCCGGTCCACCAGTGGGCGCCGTGGAGCAGCCCGTCGGCGGGATCGACCGAGCGGGGACGGCGGCCGTGGTCGACCCAACCCGGCGCCAGCAGCCGACCGCCCTCCCAGGCTCCGTCCCGGAGGTACAGCAGGCCGAAGCGGGCGTAGTCACGCGCCGTGGCGTACACGTAGGAGGAGGCGACCCAGGTGCCGGCATCGTCGAGCCTCGCCCTGGCCGAGCGCATCCCGAGCGGCCCGAAGAGCCGATCGGCGAGGAACTGCCGGTAGTCGCGGCCCGAGCCCACCTGGCGGGCGACGATCCCCGAGATCACGTTGCTCGTCCCGCTCGAGTAATTGAACCGCGTGCCGGGCGCGGCGGCCAAGGGCCGGTCGGCGGCGAAGTGCGCCATGTCGGCCCGGCCGTCCCCGAACAGCATCCGGATCACGTCGGACGCCTCGGCGTCGACATAGTCCTCGTTGAAGGCCAGGCCGTCGCGCATCCCGAGCAGGTGATCGAGGGTGATCTCCCGGCGCGGGTCACCGGCACCCTGCCACTCGGGCACCGGGGCGGGCCCGTCGAGCGACAGCCGTCCGTCGGCCACCAGCATCCCGACCACGGCGTGGAGCATCGACTTGGCCATCGACCACGAGAGCAACGGGGTCGACTCGGTCACCCGTCGGCCGGGCCCCTCGAGGCGGGGCAGGCGCCCGCCGTAGCGCTCGAACACCAGGCGACCACGGTGCACGAGGACCACGGCGTAGGTCTCGTGCAGCGGGCCGCCCTGGTCGAAGGCTTCGTCCATCAGCGGTCCGAGGTCGACGTCGGCCGCCAGGCCGGCGGTCGGCCAGGAGCGGGTGGGCCAGGCCAGGCCGGCCGGCTGAGCGGGCAGCCGGCCGAGCTCCGGGTCGGGGACCTCCGCGCCATCGCTCACGGCCACGGTCTCGATCCTCGCGCCGTGGCCCCGGGCCCCGGGTCCGGGGGGACGATGCCGGTAGGGTTGGGCCCATGCACGACTCGGTCACCGTCCACATCGACGCTCCACCCGAGCGGGTCTGGGAACTGGTGAGCGACGTCACCCGTATCGGGAGGTACAGCCCCGAGACGTTCGAGGCCGAATGGCTGGACGATGCGGAGGGTCCGGCGGCCGGTGCCCGCTTCCGGGGTCACGTGCGGCGCAACGGCAAGGGTCCCGTCTACTGGACCACTTGCACGGTCATCGCATCCGAGCCCGGACGGGAATTCACCTTCGGTGTCGGCAAGAGCGACCGGCCCCTCAACGTGTGGAGCTACCGGCTGGCGCCGGCCGACGGCGGGACGGACATCACCGAGTCGTTCCAGCTGGCCGACACGGCCCCGCTCCGCCTCTACTGGAAACTGCTCGGCTGGGCCCGGGGCCGGACCAACCGCGAGGGCATGCGCGCCACCCTCGAGCGGATCAAGGCCGAAGTCGAGTAGGCGGCCTTCGAGCAACCGGCTGAGCACCTGCTGCCCGCCCGACCCGGTTCGATGACCGCGCTCGAGGGGTCCTTGGTCCGACTGCGACCGCCGACGCGGTCCGACATCGGCGCGCTGGCTCGCATCCGGGAGACACCCGAGGTGCAGGCACGCTGGCGGGGCGGACCGGACATGGCGGCCTCGGTCGAGGAGGATCTCCGCGAGCCGGGCACCACTCCCTTCGTCATCGAGCTGGACGGCCGGGTGGTCGGGTGGATCCAGTGGTCGGCCGAGGAGGAGCCCGACTACCGGCACGCGGCGATCGACATCTACGTCGACCCGGCGGTGCACGGTGGCGGTGTCGGCACCGACGCCGTCCGCACGCTGTCCAAGCACCTGTTCACCGAAGCCGGGCACCACCGGATCGAGATCGATCCCGCCGCCGACAACCATGCGGCCATCCGGTGCTACTCGAAGGTCGGCTTCCGTCCCGTCGGCATCCGGCGGCGCAGCGAGCGCGGGCCGGACGGCTCGTGGCACGATGCACTCCTGATGGACCTGCTCGCCGAGGAGCTGGTCGGTGAACAGGGGGCCGGCCGGTGACGGGCGTGGGGGCTGGCCGGTGACGGGCGTGGGGGCCGGCCGGTGACGGGCGTGGGGGCCGGCCGGTGACGGGCACGGTGGCCCCGGACCGGGCCGGATCCGGTGCCAAGATGGGATCGATGATCGACCACATCTCCATCCAGTGTGACGACATGGCCGCCAGCTCCTCCTTCTACGACGCAGTCCTCGCCCCGCTCGGCGGCACCCGAGTCTTCGAGGAGGGCGCAGCGGTCGGCTACGGCCTCCCGCCGAGGCCCACCTTCTGGATCGCGCCGCGCTCCACCGGGGAGGGCTTCCGCGAGTCGCACATCGCGTTTCAGGCACCGGACCGCCGGGCTGTCACCGCGTTCTTCGAAGCTGCGGTGGGTGCCGGAGCCGAGGTGCTGCACGAGCCGCGGGTCTGGCCCGAGTACCACCCCGCCTACTTCGGCGCCTTCGTGCGCGACCCCGACGGCAACAACGTGGAGGCCGTCTCGCACGTGCCCGGCTAGTTCCGACCGCCGCCGACGACGACTCCAGGAGCGCACGCACCCGACGGTCGCCCATGATCAGCATCGCCGATGGCATCGGCCTCCTCATCGGCATCGTGGTCATCGCCACCATCGCCGACCGGCTGCGGATCGCCTACCCGATCCTGTTGGTCCTGGCCGGCATCGCCGTCGCCCTCATCCCGATCCACCACCGGGTCGAGCTCCAGCCCGAGCTGGTGCTCCTGGTGTTCCTGCCGCCGCTCATCTACGACGCCTCGCTCGACACGTCCGCCGACGAGCTCCGCACCCACCTGCGACCCATCCTCCTGCTCGCCGTCGGCCTGGTGCTCGCCACCATGGTGGCGGTGGCCGTCGTGGTCCATTCGGTGGTCGGCGAGATGAGCTGGGCCGTGGCCTTCGCCCTGGGTGCCATCGTCTCCCCGCCCGACTCGGTGTCGGCGACCCAGATCGCCGGCAAGCTCGGGCTCCCGCGGCGGCTGGTGACCATCCTCGGGGGCGAGGGTCTGATGAACGACGCCACCGCCCTGACGGCCTACGCCGTGGCGGTGGCGGCGGTGGGAACGTCGTTCACCTTGGCCGACGTGTTCGGGAGGTTCCTGTTCGCGGTGGTGGTGGGCGTCGGCATCGGGATCACCGTCGGGTGGCTCGGGTGCCGGATGCTGCGGCTCACCGAGACCCCGGTGATCGAGAACACGATGCTCCTGATCCTGCCGTTCGCCGCGTACCTGCCCGCCGACAAGCTCGGCGCCTCGGGAGTCCTGGCCGTCGTGGCCACCGGCGTCTACTTCGGCCACTACGGATCGCGAACGCTCACCCCCGCCGCCCGGCTGCAACAGCGCGAGATCTGGGACCTCGTCGTCTTCCTGCTGACCGGCCTGTCCTTCCTCCTGATCGGGCTCGAGCTGCGCCCGATCCTCGACAGCCTGACCAATCGCGAGTCGGGCTCGCTGGCTCTGGAGGCGATCGCCGTCGTGGGTGCGGTCATCGCCGTGCGACTGGTATGGATGTTCACCGCCACCGCGCTACCGGGCGGCGCCGGGCTGTTCGGCGGGGGTCCACGGTCGGGACGATCTTGGCGTGGGACGACCGTCGTCGGATGGGCGGGCATGCGGGGCGCGGTGAGCCTGGCCGCCGCGCTCGCCCTCCCCCAGAGCTTCCCCGAACGCGACCTGGTGGTGTTCCTCACCTTCGCCGTCATCGTGGCCACCCTGATCGGTCAGGGCCTGACCCTCCCGCCCCTGATCCGCCGGCTGGGACTGGTGACCCGCGACGAGCAGGACGTGGTGCTGGTGGCCGAAGCACGACGGCGGCTGACGTTGCTCGCGCTGTCCCGCATCGACGACCTGAGCGTCGGCGGCCAGTTCTCCGAGGAGGTGACCGCTCGCATCCGCAACGGGTACCAGTCACAGCTGGCGCGGATCGACCGCCGGCTCGAGGCCATGACCTCGGGACGGCCCGACGGGTACGACCCGGGCGAGGGATCGGGTCCGGCGGACGGCGACGGGCGCCTCACGGCCGAGCTCGAGCTCCGGAGACTGGTCATCGAGGTGGAGCGGGACGAGCTCGAGCATCTGGTGGCCCGACGGAAGATCACGACCCGGGTGGCAGACGGGGTCCGGGCCGCGCTGGACATCGACGAGACGACCATGCGGCCCTGAGACCGCGCTGCAGGGCGGCCTCTGCGAGACCGCCCTGCAGGTACGAGTGCTGTGTTGGGCACCGGGCTCCCGTGCTGCGCCGGATGGGACCTGGGTCCGACTTGGCTCGCCCGGTGGGTGTCTGGCTGGGATTCGCCAGGTGGTACAGCGAGCCGCCTCAGCGGCCAGCCACCTCCAGGGTCCCAAAAGGTTGACTGCTCAGTTGGACCACCTCCTTTCTCTGGTGGTCCCATGGTATCGACCGGGTCGGGCCCGATGGATCGCATCCGGCGGGGACGTTCCGGTGGCCGCCACCCTGGGCACCGCGGCGCCGGGCACGGTACTCTACGAACATATGTTCGTAGAGTACGACGACCGGCGGTCGGGAGCGGGGCCGGTCCGGAAGGGGACCGGAGAGCCACTGGCCCTGCTGGCCGAGCGAACCCGGCCCGTCTCCCCCAGTCAGGCCCGTCTCCTCCCGGCGCTCCCGCCCCTCGTCGACCTGCTCCCCGACGGTGGCCTGCGCCGAGGGAGCACCATCGTGGTCAGCGGCGGCTCCGGTGGGACCGCCGGCGCCGGCGTGTCCATGGCACTGGCCCTCGTGGCCGCGGCCTCGGGCGCCGGGAGCTGGTGCGTGCTGGTGGGGCTGGCAGGCCTCGGTGCCGTGGCGGCCCGCGACCTCGGTGTCGACCTGGCCCGGCTGGCCGTCGTGCCCCGGCCCGGAGCGGCGTGGCCCGAGGTCGTCGCGACGTTGGCGGGCGGCGTCGATCTCGTGGTCCTCCATCCCCCGTTCCCGCCCCGGCCGGCCATGGCCGCCCGGGTGGCGGCGCGGGTCCGGGAACGCCGGTCCGTGCTGGTGGTGCTGGCGGCGGGGCGGTCGATGTGGCCGGAACCTCCCGACGTCCAGCTCACCGTCGACGCCATGGGGTGGGACGGCGCCGGAGCCGGCGAAGGGTACCTGCGCCGGCGCCGGGTGTCGGTGTCGGCCGTCGGACGGCGGGCGGCCTCCCGTCCCCGCCGGCGGCGGCTGTGGCTGCCGTCGACCACCGGGGAGGTGACGGTGGCGGATGCCGCCGATCCCGCTGGGGGCAGGGACGAGGGAGCAGTGGGCGAGGGTGCGGTGGGCGAGGGAGCGGTGGACGAGGAAGCGGGGATCACCGCATGACCGGTGGCGCTGCCGTCGACGCCATGGACCGACTCCTCGTCGTGCACTGCCCCGACCTCCTCGAGGAGGACGAGGACGGAGCCAACCTCCGCTCGTTCGTCGAGGTGATCGAGGCGGTGGAGGCGTACTGCCCGTGGGTCCGCGCCGTGCGGCCCGGCGTCTGCTCCCTGCCGGCCCGTGGACCGGCCCGGTACTTCGGGGGCGAGGAGCCACTGGTCGAGTCGGTGGCCGCGGCCACCTCCGCCATCACCCCCGCCGAGGTCGGGGTGGCCGACGGGCTGTTCGCGGCGGTGCTCGCCGCCCGGAGCGGCCTGGTGGTCCCGGCGGGAGCCACCTCCGACTTTCTCGCACCGTTCCCCGTGGGCATCCTCGGCCGCCCCGAGCTGACCGGGCTGTTGCACCGCCTGGGGATCCGCAGCCTCGGCGAGTTCGCCGCCCTCCCCGAGCCCCACGTGCTCGGCCGGTTCGGGGCCGACGGGGTCGCCTGCCACCGGGTGGCCGGGGGGCGCCACGGCGAGCTCGAGGAGCTGCGGCGGCCCACCACCGCCCGCCGGGTCGCCGAGCAGCGGGGCGCGGGCCGACTCGGGCGCCGTGCCGCCGGGGCGGGTCCGGCGGAGACCGGGTTCTGGGGCGGGGCGAGCGACGCCGACGCCCGGGCCGGGCGGGCGCTCGTCGCCGTACAGGACCTCCTCGGGCCCGACAGCGTGGTGACCGCACGGCTCCAAGGGGGGCGCGGGCCCGCCCAACAGGCCCGTTTCGTCACCTGGAACGCCCGCGAGGGACACGGGGACGCCACCACCTTCGTCGCCCCGTGGCCGGGGCAGATCCCCGTCCCCGGCCCCGGCGCTCGTGCACCCCGCCCCCCTTCCCGCCGAGCTGGTCGGTACCGGCGACGAGCCGGTATCGGTGACCGGGCGCGGCCTGCTCACCGCCCTCCCCGGCCGGCTGTCGGTGGAGAAGCAGCCCTGGTCGGAGGTGACCGCCTGGGCCGGCCCCTGGCCGTCCGACGAACGCTGGTGGTCGAGGTCCCGCCGGAGAAGGGCGCGCCTGCAGGCCGTCACGGGGCCCGAGGCCCACCTGCTGGTCGCCGAAGCGGGCCGTTGGTGGGTCGAAGCCACCTACGCATGACCGTCCCCACGACATGGCCTACGCCGAGCTGCACGCCCACTCCAACTTCTCGTTCCTCGACGGTGCCAGCCATCCCGACGAGCTGGTCGCCGAGGCGTCCCGGCTGGGTCTGTCCGGCCTCGCCCTGACCGATCACGACGGTCTCTACGGCGTGGTCCGCTTCGCCGAGGCCGCCCGGGCCTTCGGCCTGCCCACCGTGTTCGGGGCCGAGCTCACCGTCACCGGGACGGGTGGCCCGCATGTCCGGGTCGGCGTGCCCGACCCCGACGGCACCCACCTGGTCGTGCTGGCCCGGGACCCCGAGGGCTATGCCCGCCTCAGCCGGGTCATCGCCGAGGCCCACCTGGCGGGAGGAGAGAAGGGGAAGCCGATCATCACCCTCGACGCGCTGTCCGAGCGCCATGGCGGCCACTGGCACGTCCTCACCGGATGCCGCAAGGGCCCCCTCGCCGCCGGCCTCACCTCCGGTGGGCCCGCCGCCGCCCGGCGGGCGCTCGACGACCTGATCGACCGGTTCGGCCGTGAGCAGGTGGCTGTCGAGCTCTGGGACCACGGCGATCCCATCGACGCCACCCGTAACGACGCCCTGGCGGTGTTGGCCGTCGAGCGGGGCGTCGCCCCGGTGGCCACCAACAACGTGCACTACGCCACGCCGGCCCGGTTCCCGCTGGCCACCGCCCTGGCCGCCGTCCGGGCGCGGCGGACCCTTCCCGACCTCGAGGGGTGGCTCCCGCCATCCGCCACTGCCTGCCTCCGCGGGGAGACCGAGCAGCTCCGCCGGTTCGCCCGGTGGCCCGGGGTGGTCGACCAGGCCGCCGAACTGGCCGCCGCCTGCTCCTTCGACCTCCGGCTGGTGGCCCCCCGCCTCCCCGACTTCCCCGTGCCCGCCGGCCACACCGAACAGACCTGGCTGGTCGAGCTGGTCCGCCGCGGGGCCACCGACCGGTACGGGCCGCGCGGGGCGGAGCGGGTACGCGGGGGCGTGGGACCAGCTGGATCGGGAGCTCGACATCATCGGTGCCCTCGGGTTTTCCGGCTACTTCCTCACCGTGTGGGACATCGTGGCCTTCTGCCGGGATCACGACATCCTCTGCCAGGGGCGGGGGTCGGCGGCCACCTCGGCGGTCTGCTACGCCCTCGGCATCACCAACGTCGACGCCGTCTCGCTCGGGCTGCTGTTCGAACGCTTCCTCTCCCCGGCCCGGGACGGGCCGCCGGACATCGACGTCGACATCGAGTCGGGGCGGCGCGAGGAGGTCATCCAGTACGTCTACGAGCGCTACGGCCGGCTGCACGCGGCACAGGTGGCCAACGTGATCACCTACCGGTCGCGCTCGGCACTGCGCGACATGGGCAAGGCGCTCGGCCACCCGATCGAGGAGGTGGACGCCTGGTCGAAGTCGGTCGACCGGGGCGAGCCCCTCGGCGGCCGTCGGGACCTCCCGCCCCCGGTGCGCGACCTGGCCGTCGAGCTGGCCGATTTCCCCCGCCACCTCGGTATCCACTCCGGGGGCATGGTCATCTGCGACCGGCCGGTGGTCGAGGTCTGCCCGGTGGAGTGGGGCCGGATGCCCGGTCGCAGCGTGCTCCAGTGGGACAAGGACGACTGCGCCGCCGCCGGGCTGGTCAAGTTCGACCTGCTCGGTCTCGGCATGCTCACCGCCCTGCACAACATGGTCGACCTGGTGGCGACCTTCCACCACGTGACGATCGACCTGGCCCGGCTGGAGCAGGAGCCCGAGGTCTACGACCTGCTGTGCCGGGCCGACACCGTCGGCGTGTTCCAGGTGGAGTCACGGGCCCAGATGAACACCCTCCCGCGGGTCCAGCCCCGGTGCTTCTACGACCTGGCCATCGAGGTCGCCCTCATCCGTCCCGGGCCGATCCAGGGCACATGCCGTCCATCCCTACATCCGCCGGCGCAACGGGACCGAGCCCGTCACCTATCTGCACCCGCTGTTGCAGCCGGCGCTGGAGCGGACGCTCGGTGTCCCGCTGTTCCAGGAGCAGCTGATGCAGATCGCCATCGACGTGGCCGGGTTCACCCCCACCGAAGCCGACGAGCTGCGCCAGGCGATGAGCGCCAAGCGCTCGGGCCAACGGATGGCCCGCCTGCGCGACCGGCTGTTCGCCGGGATGGCGGCCCGGCAGGTCCCCGACGACGTGTGCGAGCAGGTGTACGAGGCACTGGCCGCGTTCGCCAATTTCGGGTTCCCCGAGAGCCACTCGGTGGCCTTCGCCCATCTCGTCTACGCCACCGCCTGGTGCAAGGTGCACTATCCGGCGGCTTTCACCGCCGGGCTGTTGAACGCGCAGCCCATGGGGTTCTGGTCCCCCGACAGCCTGGTGGCCGACGCCAAGCGCCACGGGGTGACCGTCCGTCGTCCCGACGTGAATTCCGGCCGGGCCGACGCCTGGCTCGAGACGACGGCCGGGGCGGCACGACGCGGGACGCGGACGGCGCGGACCCGGCGGCGCACCGGCCATCCGCCTCGGGCTGTCCTCGATCCGGGGCATCGGGAGCGAGACGGCGGCACGGATCGCCGAAGGCGCCCCGTGGTCGGGCATGGAGGACCTGGTCCGCCGGGCGGGGGTCACCCGGGCCCAGCTCGAGGCGCTGGCCACGGCCGGGGCGCTCGACGGCCTGGCAGCCGGCGGCGGGGCGCGACGACGGGAGGGACCGGGGCCGGCGGTCGCTGGTGTGGGGGGCGGGCGCGGCCTCCCAGGCCACCCCGGACCGGCTCCCCGGCGTGGTCACCGGGTCGGACCCGCCGCCCCTGCCCCGCCCCACCCGGTGGGAGGAGGTGGCCGACGACCTGTGGGCTCTCGGCATGGCGCCCGACACCAGCGCCATGCAGCTGGCCCGCGGCCGGCTGGACCGGCGAGGGGTGCTCCCCGCCGCCGCGCTGGCCTCCCGAGCCGGCCGGCGACCGGATCACCGTCGGAGGCGTCGTGACCCACCGCCAGCAGCCCGAGAGCGCCCGCGGCGCCGTCTTCTTGAACCTCGAGGACGAGACCGGGATGGTCAACGTCGTCTGCTCGCGGGGCGCCTGGTCCCGGTGGAAGCCGGTGGCCCGGTCGTGCCCGGCATTGCTGGTACGGGGACGGGTCGAACGGGCGGAGGGGTCGATGACCCTGGTCGCCGAGCGGTTCGAGCCCCTCGACCTGGGCCCGGTCCCCCCCTCGCGGGACTTCCGCTGAGCGCGTGCACCGGCCTCCCCTTCTAAAGGACGCCCATCCCGGGACCGATACAACCCTGACCCGGAGGACTGGGCGCGCCCCATCCTCCGGCCACACCCACCCATACGAACGCGACACGCCCATCCGAGCGCCCGGACCCCACCGGGAAGGCAGCGACGACAGGAGAGTGACGCCATGACCGGACAGATCACCGCCCTCCCGCTCGAGCTGGTCGCGGTCGTCGTCGCCGTATCCATGGTGGCCGGCGCCGTCGACATCGTCCGCCAGCCCGGGTGGGCCTGGAAGCAAGCCGGCGAGAGCCAGGCCGCCTACCTGATCCTCGACCTGCTCCTTCCGGTGATCGGACTGGCCGCCTACGCCTTCCGGGCCCGCCCCAAGGTCATCGCCGAGCGCGCGACCGGCTCTGCGACCAGCGCGGGCGCCGACACGCAGCCAGCCGCGGCGATCGAGGCCACGGCGCGGGTCGAGCCGGCGGAGCCGGTGGCATCGGCCGTACCCGACCGGTTCGCCGGCTTCCAGGAGATGGCCGGAAACGGCCATCGGGGTCCCTGGGGGACCGAGACGGCGCGCGACGAGCCCGAGCCGTTCGAGATCAGCAGCACGTTCTTCAGCACGGGGGCCGCGGCCCGGACGGTGCGGCACCCGCTGGCGCTGGCCCGCGCCTACCGGCCGAAGCAACGGACGAGCCTGCCCGGCACCGAGGCCGAGCACTCGGAGCCCGAGGCGGTGCACTCGGAGCCCGAAGCGACGGCGCACTCCGAGCCCCGAGCCGAGGCCGGGCAAGCCCTGCGCTCCGAGCCGCAGGCCCGGTCGGTGCCACAGGCCGAGCCGGCGACCCGGGCCGAGCCGGTGACCCAGGCCGAGCAGGTGACCCAGGCCGAGGAGGTGACGGCCGGAGTGCCGCTCGTACCCGAGACCGCGGCAGTGGACGAGGCCCTGGCACCCGATCCCACCGTGGAACCCGACCCGGAGCCGGCGCCGACTTCCCTGGTCGAGGCCGAGCGACGCGCTCGGGGAGCTCGCCGTGGCGGCGGCACCGACGGTCCCCTCCGGCTGGAAGGTCGACCCGACCGGACGGCACCAGTTCCGCTACTGGGACGGGTCGCACTGGACCGAAAACGTGGCCGACGACGGCGACGAGTCACGCGACGCGATGAGCGCCTGACCGGTCAGGAACGGCCCCGACCGGCGAGACGGCTGAGCCGCGCCACCAGCACCTCGAGGACCGTCTCCCCCGGAAGGGCGCTGACGCCCCGGAGGTCGAGGTCGGCGGCGGCCAGCAACCGGATCGCCCGTGCGATCCGTGCCGGACCGAGCCGGCGCGCCCCGGCCAGCGCCTTCTTGGCCGGGTAGGCGCTGCGCATCCCGAGAAGGCTCGCCGCCTGCTCGGCGGTGGTCGCCCCGGAGCCGTCGAGCCGGAGCATCTGACGGTAGTGGCGGTGCAGGATCGCCATCACCACCAGCGGATGCGAATCGCCCCCGACGAACATCCGCTCGAGCGCGCCGAGCGCCCGCGGCGTGTCGCCGGCGTCGACGGCGTCGGTCAGGTCCCACGGCGCCACCGACCCGGCTGCACCGAGGAAGGGCTCGAGCGCCTCGGCGGATACGGACGCCCCCGGTCCGTAGGCGGCGGTCAGTGTGTCGAGCAGACCTTCGAGTCGGCCGACGTCCTCACCCAGGTGCTCGGACAGGTGCGCCACGGCCGGCCCCTCGAGGTGGACGGGCGCGTTCCGCAACTGGTCGGCGAGCCACTGGTCCCGTGCCCGGCCGATCCCGACCGCGGTGTCCACGGTGCCGGCCGTACCGACGGCTCGAGCCAACGACTGCGGCACCGTTCCGCCTCCGGCCACCAGGACCAGCACGGTCGTGTCGAGCGGGTCCTTCAGATAGTCGACCAACCGCCTGGCGTCCGCCGCTGGAGAGCTGGCCCGCCTGGCGCACGACCACCACCCGCCGCTCGACGAGGAACGGCGGGGTGGTGCAGGCATCGACGACGGCGCCGACATCGAACCCGTCGACGTTGGCGCCGCCGAATTCCTCGACCACCAGCGATGGGTCCCCGCCCGCCACCAGACGCTCGACGAGGGCATGGGCGGCCTGGGCCACCAACGAAGGATCGTTCCCCTTGACCAGGTAGCCGGCCCGTTGCCCGCTCGTGGTCGAGGCCCCCTTGTCGGTGGCGGTCGGGGATCCGGTCATCGGGCGACGGCCGCGGCAGCTTGTCTGGCGGCGCTGATCGCCGCCAGGGTGTCGCAGACCTGGCGATTGGCCGCCACGTCGTGGACCCGGACGATCCGGCACCCGAGCGAGACCCCGAGGGCGGTGGCGGCCAGCGACGCCTCGCCCCGCGCCGTCAGTGCGAGGTCGAGGACCGCCCCGAGGAACGTCTTGTTGGAGGCGGACAGCAGGAGCGGGTACCCGAGGGAGGCCAGCCTGTCCTGGGCCCGCAGAAGGACCAGCGACTGGGCGGCCGTCTTGCCGAGGTCGAGGCCGGCGTCGAGCACGATCCGATCGGCCCTGATCCCTGCCGCCCTCGCCCGCGCCGCCCGCTCGGCGAGGTAGGTGGCAACCTCGGCCACCACGTCCTCGTAGGCGGGCTCCGGATCGGGGACCCGCGGGGCCGAGCCGGATGTGGGTCGCCACCACGCTCGCCCCGGCGGCAGCGGCGGCCGTCAGGTAGTCGCGGTCGGCGAAGCCGCTGATGTCGTTCCCCATCACCGCACCGGCGGCAAAGGCCTCGCGGGCCACCGTCGCCCGCCAGGTGTCGACCGAGAGCGGAACGTCGAACCGCGCATGGAGGGCGGCGATCGCCGGGACCACCCGGTCGAGCTCCTCGTCCTCGCCGACCTCGGGCCCGGGTCCGGCCTTCACCCCGCCGACGTCGAGCAGGTCCGCGCCTTCGACCACCAGGCTGTCGGCCCGGCGCAGGAGGTCGTCGAGCGCGAAGGTGGCGCCGCGGTCGAAGAACGAGTCCGGTGTCCGGTTGAGGATCCCCATCACCAGCGCCCGGTCGGTGACGTCGAAGGTCCGCTCGCCGAGCGCCAGCGGAGGCCGGCTGCATGGCCGAGAACCTATCCGGCATCGACCCCGCCCGGTCTCGGCGGTCGACCCGCCCGACGAGGGCCCGCTCAGAAGAGACGAGCCGAAAGGGCCTTGCGGTAGCGGCTGGTGCGGGGGTCGTCCGGGCCCAGGGTCTCGAGGAGGTCCAGGAACTCCTGCCGGGACGCCGGATCGTCGCGCACCCGCTCGAGCAGCCCGTCGAGCCGGGCCCCGACGTCGCCCGTCTCGCCGCCGGGCTGGGCGGAAAGGCGGGCCTCGGCCTGCAGCCGGCGGACCTCGGGTGTCTCGGCGACCCGTCCGAGGAGCACCAGGGCGTCGTCGGCCGCGCCCCGGGCGATCAGCATGGGTGCGAGGGCGGTGATGGCCCCGAGGTGATCGGGCTGCAGCTCGAGCGCCTTGTACAGCGGCGCCTCGCTGGCCTGGTCGATCCCCTCCTGCACCAGCAGGTCCGCTTCGGACGGCTGGGGCGCGAGCCTGGCCACGAACTCGGCGACCCCGCTCTCGGGGAGCGCACCGATGAAGGCGTCGACGACCTTGCCGTCCCGCAGGGCGAAGACGGCCGGGATCGACTGCACCTGAAAGCTGTTGGCCACGGCCGGGTTCTCGTCGACGTTGACCTTGGCCAGCGCCACCGCCCCGTCGGTGGCGTCGACCACCCGTTCGAGGATCGGGCCGAGGGTCTGGCACGGCCCGCACCAGGGCGCCCAGAGGTCCACCACCACCGGTAGCTCGGCGGAACGCCGGAGCACCTCGGTCTCGAACGTGGCGTCGGTGACATCGACCACCATCGGCACGGACCTTACCGGGGCGAGCCACTGCTCGGTCGTTCGAGCGCGCCGAGGACGGGCCCGCCGCCCCGACCAGGACCCGCGGTCGGCGGCGCCACCTGCCCCGGGACGCGACACCGGGGCGGGTAGCGTCGTAGGTCATGGAGAGGTGCGGCCACAGGCGTCGGCACCGATGTCGAGGGAATCGACCGCGACCGGGTCACGGCGTGGATGGCCGACACCGTCGGCGAGCTCGACGCCGCCGCTCACCTTCGAGCTCATCGCCGGCGGCCGGTCGAACCTGACCTACCGGGTGACCGACCAGGCGGGGCGGTCCTTCGCGCTGCGACGGCCTCCGGTCAGCCACGTCCTGCCCACCGCCCACGACATGGCGCGGGAGCACACGGTGATCAGCGCCCTCGGTCGGACAGACGTCCCGGTCCCGCGCACCTTCGGCCTGTGCACCGACGAGTCGGTCAACGGAGCGCCCTTCTACGTGATGTCGTTCGTCGAGGGCCGCATCGTCCGGGACGAGCGCGCCGCCCGCCAGCTCGAGCGAGGCGGCCCGAGCTCAGGCCGGCGATTCGCTCATCGACACCCTGGCCCGGCTGCACGCCGTGGACGTCGACGCCGTCGGGCTCGGGGACTTCGCCCGGCGCGACGGGTACATCGCCCGCCAGCTCAAGACGCTGGCACAGCCAGTTCAGCCAGTCGACCCTCGACGGTGAACCGGGGCCGGCGGTGATCGACCGGGTGCACGAACTGCTCGCCGCACGGATCCCCGAGCAACAAGGGGTGGCCATCGTGCACGGCGACTACCGCCTGGACAACACCGTCCTCGACGACGACGGCGACGTCGTCGCCATCCTCGACTGGGAGATCTGCACTCTCGGAGACCCGCTCGCCGACCTCGGGCTGCTGTCGGTGTACTGGGCCGAACCCGATGACGACGACCAGGCCCTCGTCGGGGTGGCACCGACCACCCTGCCGGGCTTCGCCAGGCGCGCCCACCTGCTCGCCCGCTATGCCGAGGCGTCCGGTCGGGACGTCTCGCAGGTTCCCTACTACCGGGCGTTCGGCTTCTGGAAGCTGGCTTGTATCCTCCAGGGCGTCCACGTCCGGTACGCGGGTGGGGCGGCCGCCGGTGACCGGACCGGAGTCGACCGGTTCGCAGCACACGTGGGCCACCTCGGTGAACGGGCCCTGGCCGAAGTGGAGTCCTTGTGAGCGACCGCGATCCCACCTCCCTCTACCGATTCGACCCCCAGTGGGGGAGCGCGCCGGCGGTCTTCTCGACCATCCGCTGTTGGTGGTGGCGCTCGAGGGTTGGGTGGACGCCGGCATGGGGGCGTCGGCGGCGATCGCCGAGCTGCTGGCCGCCTCCCCGGTCGTCCCGGTGGCTGTCCTTCGACGACCGAACCCCTGATCGACCAGCGGGCCCGCCGGCCGATCGCCCGGCTCGAGGACGGGGTCACCACCCAGCTCACCTGGCCCACCATCCGGATGGTCGCGGGCAAGGACCGGGCCGGAGCCGACATCGTGTACCTCACCGGACCCGAGCCCGACTTCCGATGGCCGAGCTTCGTCGAGGCCGTGGTCGGACTGGTGCGGGACCTCGAGGTCCGGATCGTGGTCGGCCTCGGCGCCTTTCCCGCACCGACCCCGCACACCCGACCCGTGCGGCTGGCGTCCACGGTGCCTCCCCAGTCCCGCCGAGCTCGCCGACCGGGTCGGCACCGTCCGCGGGACCCTCGAGGTGCCGGCCGGAGTGCAGGCGGCACTGGAGATCGCGCTCGGGAACGCCGGCGTGCCGGTCATCGGCCTGTGGGCCCGGGTCCCCCACTACGTGTCGGCCATGCCCTATCCCGAGGCGAGCGCCGCCCTGGTCGAAGGGTTGTGCGCGGTGTCGGGCGCGGTGCTCGATTCGTCCGTCGCTCCGCAGCGCCGGCGACACCTCCCGCCGCCAGGTCGACGAGCTCATCGCCGCCAATCCCGAGCATCTCGACATGGTCCGGCGGTTGGAGGTCGGCGCTCGACTCCGAGGAGCCCGCCTCGATGGGACCCGACAACGTGCCGAGCGGCGACGAGATCGCCGCCGAGCTGGAGCAGTTCCTCAGGGGCGAAGGGCGCTGACCGGGCGAGCCGCCGGCGCCGACGACCCGAGCCCGGTGTTGCGGCTCCGGGTGAGGTGGCCGGCGTACAGCGAGAGGACCAGCAACGCGGCGACGATCACCACCACCACGACGACGAGCAGCAGCCATGGACTCGAGCGGCGAGCCCGACGGCACCCCGGGCCTCGTTGGCCCGCCGCGCCGGGCCGGTGAGGGACCGATACCCCGGCCGGGTGCGGTCGGCCGGTGCGGTGGCGAAGGCGGGGAGCTCGGTGACGATGCGGTCCATCTGCTCGACGGTGGTGGCCGCAGCCAGATCGCGAAGGCGGACCTGGTAGTCGTCGGGACCGAGCAACCCGCGTTCGGCGGCACGGTCGAGCAGGATCCCGTAGCGGTTCCGGTCCTCGTCGGTGACGGCCGGTGGCCGCGATGCAGGAACCAGCGGGCGACGATCATCGGGGCCATCGGTCACACCACGAATTGCGGTGGGCGGGAGTGCTCGTCCGCAACGACCGGTCCACGTGCCGCCGGCCCGGGATAGCGTGGCCGGCGTGGACGTCGACGGAGGCATCGGCTTCGATCCGGCCCGGGTCATCGACTCGGCCCGCTCGGCCGAACGGGTCGGCTACGACGGGATCTGGTCGGCGGAGACGGCCCACGACCCCTTCCTCCCGTTGGCACTGGCCGCCCAGACCACCGAGCGGATCCAGCTGGGGACGGGGATCGCGGTGGCGTTCGCCCGCAACCCGATGACGCTCGCCATGGTCGCCAACGACCTCCAGACGCTGTCCGAGGGCCGCTTCATGCTGGGGCTCGGTTCGCAGATCAAGCCCCATATCGAGAAGCGGTTCTCCATGCCCTGGTCCCACCCGGCCGCCCGCATGCGCGAGCTCATCCTGGCCATCCGGGCCATCTGGGCCAGCTGGGCGGACGGCACCCGGTTGGCGTTCCGCGGGGAGTTCTACCGGCACACCCTGATGAACCCGATGTTCGACCCGGGCCCGAACGCGTTCGGCAATCCTCGGATCTTCCTCGCCGGGGTCGGGGCGCGGATGACCGAGGTGGCCGGCGAGGTGGCCGACGGGCTGCTGGCCCACGGCTTCACGACCGAGCGGTACCTGCGCGAAGTGACCGTGCCCGCCCTCGAGCGCGGTCTCGCCGCCGGTGACCGGGCGCGCCAGGACTTCCAGATCTCGTACCCGGGGATGGTGGTGACCGGCACCGACGACGCCGGGTTCGAGAAGGCCGCCCAGGCGGTCAAGGCCCAGCTGGCCTTCTACGGTTCCACCCCGGCCTACCGCCCGGTCCTCGCCCTGCACGGCTGGGAGGACCTCCAGACCGACCTCAACACCCTCTCCAAGCGGGGGGCGTGGGAGGAGATGGCCGGGCTCATCGACGACGAGATGCTCCACACCTTCGCCGTGGTGGGCGACCTCGACGACATCGCCCGCCTGGTGCTCGAGCGCTTCGGTGGGGTGGTCGACCGCTTCAACTTCTACGCGCCCTATCCGATGGCGCCGGAGCGCTGGGCCGAGGTGCTGGCCGGCTTCAAGCAGGCGGCCTGACCGGGCCGGCCGTCGACCGGGTCCGTCCCGATCGGGTCAGCTCACCAGGTTGACCAGCTTGGGGACACGGACGACGACCCGTCGCGGGGCGGCACCGCCGAGGGCGTCGGCGGCACCGCGCGAGGCGAGAGCCATCCGTTCCGCCTCCTCGTCGGTGATGCCGGGCTGCACCTCGACCCGGTCGCGCACCTTGCCGTTGACCTGGATGACCATGGTCACCGTCTCCTCGGCCGCCAGCACCGGATCGGCCACCGGCCAGGCCTCGAGGTGCACATGGGTGCCGTGTCGCCGCTCCCAGGCCTCGGCCGCCAGGTGCGGGGTCATCGGAGCGATCAGGAGCAGCAGGGTGTCGACGGCCTCGTCGACCACTGCGGTCAGGCCACCGGCACGCACGTAGGGCTGGAGGAGGTTGACGAACTCCATGCAGGCCGCCACGGCGGTGTTGTAGGACCACCGCCCGAAGTCGCGGTCCACCCGCTCGATGAGACGGTGGGTGGCGCGGCGCACCTCGAGGTCGCCGGGTTCGACGGGCCCGTCGCGCCGCGGGGGTGACCCCTCGGGCGGGACGGCCAGGCGCCAGACCCGGTCGAGGAACCGCGCGCAGCCCTCGATCACGCTGTCGGTCTGGTCGGTCCAGTCCACGTCGTCGGTGGGCGGCCCGACGAAGAGGTGGAACAGCCGCAGGGCGTCGGCGCCCACGGTGTCGAGGTAGTCGGAGGGCGCCACCAGGTTGCCCTTCGACTTGGACATCTTGGTGCCGTCCATCCGGATCATGCCCTGGGCGTAGTAGCGGACGAACGGTTCCCGGAGGCCGGCGGGACCCAGCCCCACGTCGGCGAGCGCCTTCGTGAAGAAGCGGGCGTAGAGGAGATGCAGGATGGCGTGCTCGATGCCGCCGATGTACTGGTCGACAGGCATCCAGTGGGCGGCGACGTCGGGATCGAAGGGAGCTCCGGGTGTCCAGGGGTCGGTGAAGCGCAGGAAGTACCACGACGAATCGACGAACGTGTCCATGGTGTCCGTTTCGCGGGTGGCCGGCGCCTCCGCAGACGGGACAGGTCGTGTGCAGGAACCCGGGATGGGTGGCGAGCGGTGACTTGCCGGTCGGGGTGAACTCGACGTCGTCGGGGGCGAGAACGGGGAGCTGCTCGGCCGGCACGGGCACGATCCCGTGGTCGGGGCAGTGGACGACGGGAATGGGGCATCCCCAGAACCGCTGCCGGGAGACGAGCCAGTCGCGCAGGCGGTAGTTGACCATCCTGGTCGCCGATGCCCTCGGCCTCGAGCCAGTCGATGGCCCGGGCCTTGGCCGTCGGGATGTCGAGGCCGTCGAGCCAGTCGCTGTTGATCTTCTCGCCGGGCCCGGTGTAGGCACCGCCGGGACCGCCCGCTCGTCGTCCCAGCCCTCCGGCGGACGCACCGTGCGCACCACGGGCAGGCCGTAGGCCTGGGCGAAGTCCCAGTCCCGGGCATCCTCGGCCGGCACCGCCATGATGGCCCCGGTGCCGTACCCCATCAGCACGTAGTCGGCGACGTAGACGGGAACCGGCCTGCCGGTGAACGGGTTGATGACCGACGAGCCGGTGAAGGCGCCCCGTTTGGCCAGGCTGTCGGGTCCCGATTCGGACATCCGCTCGACGTCGGTGCTGGCCGCCGCCCGGGTCCGGAGGTCCTCGACCGCGCCACGGTGCTCGTCGGTCGTGAGCTCGTCCACCAGGGGATGCTCGGGAGCGACGACGGCGTAGGTCATGCCGAAGGAGGTGTCCGGCCGGGTCGTGAAGACCCGGATGGCCAGCGGGGGACGGCCGTCGCTGCCGTCCCGCCCCTCGACGCGGAGGTCGAACTCGGCTCCCTCCGAGCGCCCGATCCAGTTCCGCTGCATGGTCTTGACCCGCTCGGGCCATTCGAGGGTCTCGAGGTCGGCCAGGAGCTCGTCGGCGTAGTCGGTGATCCGGAAGAACCACTGCTCCAGGTCGCGCTTCTCGACGAGGTCGCCGGAACGCTCACAGGTCCCGTCCGCCAGCACCTGCTCGTTGGCCAGCACCGTCTGGCAGCCGGGGCACCAGTTGACCGGGGCCTCGGCCCGGTAGGCGAGACCGGCGGACAGGAACGCCAGGAAGATGACCTGGTTCCACTTGATGTACTCCGGGTCGTGGCTGCGGATCTCCCGCCGCCAGTCGTAGACGGCCCCGAGCGAGGTGATCGACTCCTTCAGCTCGGCGATGCGGGCCTCGGTGAACACCCGGGGGTGGGTGCCCGTCTGGATGGCGGCGTTTTCCGCCGGCAGGCCGAAGGAGTCGAACCCGAACGGGGAGAGGACGGCGTACCCCAGCATGGTCCGATGACGGACCAGCAGGTCACCGAAGGTGTAGTTGCGGACGTGGCCCATGTGCGCCGGGCCCGACGGGTACGGGTACATGCTGAGCACGTACCAGGGCGGACGGGGATCGGTGGCATCGACCTCGTAGGTGCCCTCGTCGGCCCAGCGCTGCTGCCACTTCTTCTCCACCTCGATGGACGTCGTAGGCCCGGGCCATGGCTCACGATGGTACCGGGCACCGAGCTCGGACCTCCTCGTGGCGACCTTCTGGGGGCGTGGAGCGGCGGCCCTTTCGGATGGCGGCGCGGGCCGCCAAACTTGGCGCCTGCCGGCGAACCGGCGTCGGGATCCGGCTACGCGAACCGGCGGAGACCCAGCGGGGCTCATCGTGAGCCCTGATAATCTGGCTCATCCCACGGGGGCGTAGCTCAGCTGGTAGAGCGCTTGACTGGCAGTCAAGAGGTTCGTGGGTTCAAGTCCCATCGCCTCCACCCGAAATCCCAGGTCACAGGGCCATTGTCAGTTCGTCCGTGTGCCGGAAGAGCCAACTGACAACGGAATGACAACGACGCGACGACGAGTTAGGGCCAAGCGGCTGTCGTAGAAGCCCGCTTTCGGCTGTCGTCATCAGTCAGCCGAGGAGTGACGCGCTGAGCGCAGCACCCGCCTCTTCGCCCATGCCCAATGACGACCAAGCCGGCAAGTGGCAATGTCCACGTGGGGGCCACCCTCAGTATCAGCCCGACCAACGGGGACAAGGCTGACGTTTCGCTCAACCAAGTGAACAACCCTGCCCTGCCACCGGCGTGAATGGTCCGCCCACGGACGAGCAGGGCAACCCCAACGGGAAGCTATGTCGCCGCGCTCCTGACCATCAAGAGCACGGGGAGCCAGTCCGTCCAGGGCGACGCAAACAGCGATGCGACGCTGTCGGGAACCACAATCAGAGCAACCAGGCCAACTTCGACGACGTCACAGAGTGCACCAACTTCAACAGGGGGAGCTACCAGCTCGGCCCGAGCGAGACAGCGACCGGCTGTGACGTGTTCTCGCTGACCGCTGGGGTAACGCCAGCCAAGTTTCAGTACAGCGCCAGCGGTGGCTTCGGTGGCGACTTCGGAGAGTGGCTGATCCCGTAGGGAGTAGGAAGGGGTCGATGCAGGACAGGTGGCGGACTCATCTCCCAGTGCTGCTCCTGATCCCGGGCCGTGGCCCTCCCCGCCGCCTGCGGGAGCACTCCGAACCTCGCACAGGACCAGGCGAACATCAATCGCCTCCGGGCACAGGTTCGGATGGACCAGCGGCTCGTCTCCGAGGGAGCCTGGGTATACACCCCTCCTACCACCCTGCCTCCGGAGTGCTCTCAACCGTCCCAGCCCGGCACCATTCGCTACGGTTGCACCCAGGTCTACGTCAACGGGCCCAGCGCGGCACAGGTAGCCGCCCACAACGCCGAGCTTGCCAATGTTCGGCGTCGGCTCCCCGGGGAGCAGTTCAAGCTCCAGGTGGCGAAGGACCAACTTCAAATGGCGGCGACACAGTCCTCGAGACCGACCCAGTGATTGGCACCCTTTCCGGTGTTTCGCACCTGACATGGATGTCCGTCAAACCAGGAGGAGCCCATATCGTGTTTATCCGGGCTTGTGTATGCCGAGTGGCGTGTCGTGTTCATCTAGAGTCCACGACCTCAGTACACCTGCATTGGGTTCGTTGAAATGGGGATGTCGGCGTTCGTGTCGACAGCCCAGAGCCGCTAGACATCCGTCATGACCTCTGAGGGTCCCCTTCTGCTCAGTTTGGATTTGACCGGAACGTTCGTGTTCGCGCTGAACGGAGCCATGACCGCGGTGCGGGCTGCGAAACTCGACATCATCGGGATCGTATCCCTCGGGATGATCACTGGCCTCGGTGGGGGCATCATCCGTGACGTCCTCATCGGGTCAGTACCGCCGGCCGCTTTCCGCGACTGGGGATATCTAGTAGTGGCGGCAAGCGGGGGTCTGGTTGTCTTCGTGCTGAGTCGGCCGTTGAACCGATTCGGACTTCTCATAACTATGCTCGACGCCGCGGGTCTGGGCCTGTTCGCGGTCACCGGGACCAGCAAGGCGCTTTCTTTCGGGCTCGGCGCCGGCCCGGCGATCATCCTGGGGGCCATCACCGGTGTCGGCGGCGGGACCTTGCGTGACGTACTGATCGGCAGAATTCCGACGGTGCTCTACAGCGGACTGTACGCGATCCCGGCCTTGCTAGCAGCCGCTATCACGGCCGCCACCACCCGCGGTCACCTGTACGGCGTACCGGCCGCTATCGCCGCGGCGAGCGTCTGTTTCGCGGTGCGGATGATCGGCGTGCGCTTCAATATCAACGCCCCTCGGCCCCCCGGGGCCAGCACCAACGACGACAGCGAAGCAACCGACGGCGGGGACTCCTAGGAGCCGAGCCACTCCATGGCGGCGATGACCAACGCGTGCGTCCCGGTGTCACAGGTCGGCTGGATGACCGGGGCGAAGTTCGGGGAATGGTTCACCGGGATGTCCTGGGAGATCCGTCCCGCCGCAGCAGCCGCCTTGTAGGTGTCACGGTCGATGCAGCCGACACCCCAGTACGAGTAGGGAGTGCCCAGCGCGGCGGGTATGTCGCTGAAGTCCTCGCTGGCGGTTTGCAGGTTCATCTCCTGGGTGTGGTCCCCGAAGAACGACGAGAACACCCCGGCGAGGCGTGCGGTGGTTGCGCTGTCGTTGCTGGTGAGCGGGAACCGGTCGAACAGTTCGAACGTCGGCTCTTTCGGGCAGCGCGACGCCTCGCATTCGGCGATCACGATCCGCCTTATCGCATCGAGCACCGCTTGGCGGGTCGCTTCGCTGTAGGTGCGCACATTGAGCTGCAGTTCGGCCTCGTCGGGGATGATGTTGCTCTTCGTTCCCGCCGCGAGCCGGCCGACGGTGAGCACGGCGGTCTCAGTGGGCGCGACTTCCCTGGAGAGGATCGTCTGGAGTCTCACGACAATCGTGGCGGCCAATACCACCGGGTCGACCGTCGCTTGAGGCATAGAACCGTGGCCACCCCGCCCGTACAGCATGATCCTCATGCTGTACGCGGCAGACAGGACCGGCCCGGGACGGGTACCGACCTGGCCGGCGGGCGCGGGCAGGATGTGCTGCGCGAAGGCCACATCAGGCTTAGGCATCAGCTTCGCGAGACCGTCGTCGACCATCCCCTTTGCCCCGTCGCCGGTCTCCTCGGCCGGCTGGAACAGGGTGACAAGAGTCCCGCGCCACTGACCGTCCGCTGCGGCGAGAAGGTGAGCGGCGCCGGTCAGGCAGGCCGTGTGCATGTCGTGACCGCAAGCGTGGGCCACCGGCACCTGATGCCCGTCGGGGTCGGTCGCGGTCACCTGACTCGCGTAGTCCAATCCCGTCGCCTCGCGCACCGGAAGAGCGTCCATGTCGGCTCGCAGCAACACCGTCGGCCCGTTCCCCCGGTTAAGGACCCCCACGACGCCGGTACCACCCACGCCGGTGTGCACCTCGTAACCGCAGCGTTCGAGCCGATCCGCCACCTTGGCCGCGGTCTGGTGCTCTTGGTGTGAAAGCTCCGGGTTGCGGTGGAGATCGCGGTAGAGGGCCTCCTGCCAGGATCGCACCTCATCAAGGCCGGACAGCAAAACGGATGCGTCACCCATCATTTCCTCCCCACGGTCGGACGGGAGAATCCTTCCCGCGCTGAAAGGCTAGAACTCCGCCGAGCTTCCCGGCCCGGCCAACGGGCGGTCTTGGAAGGACTAGTTCCCTGGCCGCCGACATTTGTTATCGACACACCGACAGGGCGCCACCGACCACTGAGAGTACTGGCGTGGGTACCGGTGTGTATTGGGGAGGGTGTCCGCAAGTCAGCTTCCTCCCCCCGTTTGCTCGGCGATGAGGTGTCCACCACGCCGGGTTCGACGAGGGTCCTCACGCGATATACCGCATGACAGAGGTGAAGACATCCCTACCGCTGGCGAGCCGGCAGTCCTTGCTGGTGGCGGCAAACATGGGCACCTGGCCGGAGCCCCTGCACTCGGCTAGTGAGCGCTGAGCCTCGAGTCGGCTCGCGTGTAGCGGTGCAGGCGCCGAGTGTTGGCAGCACACCGGCTGCTCGGCGCGGCGGCCTCCCACGGGCTACAGATTGGTCTCGTCAGGAGGGACGCCCGGTAACGCTGGTGCGCCCCGACCGGTCGGCTCGGGGGTGCCACCGGGTTGAGTTCCCACGACGAAGCATGTCATCGACAGCGATCCCATGGCGTAGCTCCGGATGAGAACGCCGGCCGTTTCGCCGGCTGCACAGCTCACTCGGCTACTGCAGCTCCGCCGAATGGGAGGAGATCCACCACAACGCCGAGCGTCAGGCGGCATGATCAACACAAGCAAGGCGTCCGTCGGACCGGGTCAAGCCCGCTGCGCGTGGCAGGTGTGGTGCCGTGAGCCTTACTTACGGCTCCAGGCTACGGGCTCATCATGTGGCTTCACGACCAGATGTACTCCTCGGCGATGGCGCCGTCCTTCCACCGGGCAACGGTCACCATGCGGCCACCGCCCTCGAACTCGCCGACCATACAGGTCCACTCACCTCCCCGATTCGCAGCCGGAACGCTTCCGACGCTAATCACATCTGGAACCCGCGAGAACTGAGTTCGGCTCGGTCAGGGCCCAAGAGGTCACAGGTTGGACTCGTCCGCCGGTACGTGCGGTAGGGGTGGTGCTTCCCCGGTTCCGATGGCGGCGATCTCGTTGCAGCCGAGGGTGAAGCATGTCATGGACAGCGAACCCATGGCATAGCCTTCGACGAGGACTCGGGCGCTCTGCTGAGCGGCGTCGGCCAGGCCGGCGACGTAGAGCAGGGGGATGAAGTGATCCGGTGTGGGAACGGCCAGCGAGTAGTCGCCATCGTCGACAACCGAGAGGATGTCGCCGGGCGAGGAGGTCATGATCTGGGCGACCTTTTCGTCGAAGCGCGTCGCCCAGTCGTATGACCCATCCGGCCGGCTCCAGTCGACCCGGCGCAGATTGTGCACCACGTTGCCGCTGCCCAGGATCAAGATGCCTTCATCGCGGAGGGGAGCCAGTCGGCGGCCCAGGTCGAGGTGGTACTCGAGGGGCTTGGTGGCGTTGATGGACAGCTGGACCACCGGGATGTCGGCGTCGGGGAAGACGTGGACCAGAACCGACCAGGTGCCGTGGTCGATACCCCAGCTGTCGCTGTCCAAGCCCACCCATGTCGGCTCGAGCAGTTCCACAACTTTACCGGCCAGGGCGGGGTCTCCTGGCGCCGGGTAGTCGACGGCGAACAGCTCGTCGGGAAAGCCGTAGAAGTCGTGGATGGTGCGAGGCTGAGTCTCCGAAGTCACCGCGGTGGCATTCGTGTACCAGTGAGCCGAAATGCACAAGACGCCGGCGGGGCGCCCGACGCTCGCACCCAGCGCCCGCCATACCTCGGTGTAGCGGTTGCGGTCGAGGGCGTTCATGGGGTTGCCGTGACCCAAGAACGCGGCCGGAATGCTGTTGGCCTCAGTCACCGCATGTCACCGGGCATCCGGTTCCGGCGGGTTGAACCCTTGAATGCGTCACATTTTTACTCCTTGGGCGGCCCATCGTCGCGCCAGGGGCGACCCTGGTCCAGCGGGCAGCTGAGCCGGTCAGCCGGGGTCAAAAGGCGGTGCTAGGTCGCTACCGTATTTGGCCGCCACCCGTGGGACGGGTCAGAGCAGACGGTGGCGGTCGAGATTGCGCTGGCCTGCGCATACATCGTGGGTAGCACTCTCAACCGGCCGTTCTTGGAGGAGCCGACTGACCTGTCTTGGTATGGTCAGGAAGGAGTTCGACATGGCTGACACCTGCGCCCATCTGGGCACCGTGCGAAAGTGACGCCCTTGAGCGAGGGCTGTGAGGACTGTCTCAAGATCGGGGGCCAGTGGGTTCACCTCCGCTTGTGCATGTACTGCGGCCATGTCGGATGCTGTGATAGTTCGGCCAACCGTCACGCCACCGCCCACTGGAACGCCCATCCGGACCATCCGTTGATCCGGTCCGTCGAGCCGGGAGAGGACTGGTGGTGGTGCTATCGGGACCAGCTCTTCTTCGAGGTGGACGATGCCCCTCCGCCACCGTCTCACCCCTCGAGACCGGGGCCGCGGTGACGGCGCCGCGCCGCTGGCCGGCGATCCCGTATGAGGTCTGGAGTGCGACCTGCGACACGCTGCACGGCCACACCCAGGTGCTCGGGAAGCTGGCCACCGGCCTGGCCCCGCCGGAGCCGCAGCTCCAGCACGCCGCTCTGCGCCTGACCACCCGGGGCTGGGAGACCCTTCCGCTGCCGGCTCCCGACGGATCCGGGGCCGTGGTGGTCGCGTTGGACCTGCACGCCCACCTGGCCGCCGTCGAGCACAGCGACGGCCGACGGCGGAGCGTGCCGTTGACACCGGACGGGTCGGTCGGTCACGTCACCCGTGAGGTGCTGGACGCTGTGACGGAGCTAGTCGGGCCGGTGGCTTTCGATCCCCGACCGCAGGAGACAACCTGGTCGGTTCCGCTCGACGAGGATGACGAGCACGCCACCTACGACCCGGACCAGATCAGCGCCTACTTCGCCGCCGCCACCCAGGCGGCCTTAGTGCTGGCGGAGCTTCGCGCCCCGTATCGAGGGCGGGCGACGCCGGTCAACGTGTGGTGGGGGTCGTTCGACCTGGCAGTGAGCCTGTTTTCCGGCCGGCCGGCGGATCCCGGGTCGTCAGAGTTCATCCGGCGCAACGCCATGGACGCCCAGGAGGTGGCGATCGGCTGGTGGCCCGGTGACACCCGCTACCCGAAGGCTGCCTTTTACACCTACGCCCATCCCGCTCCCCCCGGCTACGACGCGGCGAAGCTCGAACCCTCCGAGGCCCGGTGGGAGCCGGCCCTCGGCGAGTACGTCCTCGACTGGGACGATGTCGTGGCGGCCGACAATCCCCATGCCGCCGCGCTGTCCTTCGCCCGCGCCGCGGTTCGGCACTGCTGCACGGCCTGTGACTGGGACCCGGCACTGTCCGCCAGCTTGGAGGGCCATCCTCCTCCCGTCAGCCGTGATTGAGGCCTCCGGCTTGGCGTGGCTGCGCGTGCCGGAAGGACCGCCAGAGGACCCGGCCCTCAACCCAAGCCACCTCGGGCTTCGACCAGCCATTTGCGGACGTAGGGGCACCACGGCACCAGGACCTCGCCGGTAGGGGCGGCCCGCTCCACCGTCGGCCTGGACGAGCCGGCTGCCGATACCCCCGCCCCTGAAGCACGTCGGGCGGTGTGTACGAGTATCAGCCGGTCGCCGTCTGTACGGTAGACGAGCTGGGGGCGTCGATCCCGTCCTGCCGAAACATGAACCTGTGATCCGTCCGACCTGTTCGGCAGGGTAGGCATCGACTGGGACCGCCCGGCGGGAGCGGCAGGGACCGACAGCTGTGCGCGAATCACGTCACCTACACCCGAAAGCGATAAGGCCGGCGGTGAGTGAAGACCTTCGACTTCGTCCTGCCGCCGATTTCCGAAACTCCCCAGGGGCGATCATCGAAATTCCCCAAGTTGATTGACCCGGTGAGTTGTGTGATCTGAGGCTACTCCTTGATCTTGGACACCCCCTTTCGGATGCCTTCGGTGCGGGCCCGATGCGAGCGCATCCGGTAGCTCTCGCCATCGATGTTGAACACGACGCTGCGGTGCAAGAGACGGTCGAGCATGGCGGCGGCCACCATCGGGTCGTCGAAGATCTTCCCCCACGAGCTGACCCCGAGGTTGGTCGTCATGACGATGGAGCTCTTCAAATAGCGCTGGGTGATGACCTGGAACAGCGCAGCGGCTGCCTCGGCCTGCAGCGGCAAGTAGCCCACCTCGTCGATGATCAAGAGTCTCGGTCCGGCGAAGAAGCGCATGGTGGTGGCCCACCGGCCCTCGAGGGCGGCGCGGTGACAACGGGCGGCCAGATCGGCGGCCGTCGTGTAGTAGGTCCGATAGCCGGCGTTGATCGAGGCCCGGGCTAGGCCGACGGCCAGCATGGTCTTGCCGACCCCGGGTGGCCCGATCAGCAGCACGTTGGTGGCCTCTTCCAAGAACCGCAGCGTCCCGAGCTCGGTCACCAGCTTCTTGTCGACCGAGGGCTGGGCCGAGAAGTCGAAGTCGTCGAGGGTCCACGGGGACGGCAGGCAGGCGAAGCGCTCCAGTCCGGCCCGCCGGCGGATCTCGGTGGCGGTCACCTCGACCTCGAGCAGGCGGGCCAAGAAGTCCGAGTGTCCGAGCTTCTCCTTGCGGGCATGGTCGAGCTCGCCTGGCAGCGCTTCGGCGGCGGCACCGAGGCGCAGGTAGGCGAGGTGGCTGCGGATCTGTTGATAGGTCGAGGACTCGCTCATCGTCCCTCCGCGATCTCGCCATAGACGGAGAGGTCGACGACGGGCTCATGCCCGATGGGCCCGAGGAGGCGGGCGGCCTCTTCGAGCGCCTGTTTGCCCGGCGGACGATTCGCCTTCTTGTCACACGGACGAGCCGTCGTGAAGGCGCTGAGCACGGCGGCCTCGAGGGCCTCTTTGTGCTCGACACTGCGCACCAGAGCGCCCGATCCTGCGGGGGCCAGGCGGTGGGTGACCAGAATCGCTCCCGAGGGAGCCACGACCTCGATCGTCGGAGACGACAAACGATGCCGGACGAGCAGTGTCGTGCCAGCCAGTCCCGGCGGCACCGAGTAGCGGTTCCCCAAGAAGGCGACGCTGGCGTTGTCGGCCACGATCCGTTCGACCTCGGTGGTGGCCGGGAACGGGGCCGCCGGAAGGGCGAGCAGCGGCTCGGTGTCGGCCAGTGCACCGACCGTCGTCCGTTCTCCATTGGGTCCACGGCGTTCACGGGCGTCGCCCGTCGTGGCGCAAAAGATGTCCAGAGACCGTTGGGCGTCTTCGGGGTTGGTCGCTCCCATGGTGCGCCACCACCGACCCGATGTGAAGCGCACCGAGGACTCGACGGCACCCTTGCGATTGCCGCGTCTCGGCGGACAGGGCTCGACGACGGCCCCATAGTGCTTGGCCACCGGAGCGAAGGAGGCCTGGACGTCACGGGTTCCCAGCACGATCACCGTGACCAGACGATCGGTCCGCCACACCCGGGCCGTCCCGCCCAGTCGCCGCAGCACCTCGTCCATGGCCTCGATGAGGTGGGCCTGGTCCATCTTCTCGGCCAGCACACCGTGGACCTTGCCCGAGTGCGACAGCGTGCCCAGCAGCACGTACGCGGTCCCTCCCCAGGGAGCGTTGCGCCGCTCGAACCAGTCCCACTGGATCTCCTCGCCCGCAGGGTGGTCGATCTCGATGGTGTCGCGGCCCTTGACCCCGGAGCAGGCTTCGCAATGCGGTCGCAGCCCCGCTGCCCGGATCTGGCGGACGAAGCTCGGGTAGCTCAGCGGATAGCCGAGGCGTCCGACTTCGTCATAGAGGGCCGAGGCCCAGACGTGCGGGTCGTCGACGAATCGAGCCGCCAGGTACTTGGTGAACGGCTCGAGCGGGTCAGGAGCCGACCTGAGCCGGACGCCGGGGACGGTCGTCCCACTGATGTAGCCCCGGACGGTCTTGCGGTCCCGGCCGAGGTGGCGGGCGATCGCCGAGATCGTCCAGCCCCTGCTCCTCAATGCATGTGCTTCCACGTCTTCCCCATGTGTGAGCATGCGGAGCGGGTCTCCCTTCGAGCTGGCTGGCTTGGTCGCTCGTCAGCATCGAAGGGTGCCCAACCCCGCGGGTGGATGGTTCAGCTCACCGGGTCAGGGTGGGGAATTTCAGTGATCGGGGAATTTAAATGGGGCATCGCCGGCGGAGGTGTTCGACGACCATCTGCGTCTGGTCGGCGAGCACCGCTTCGAGGAGGACATTGATCGCAACGTCGCGCCCGACTGCGTCATCTTGGAGCGCCGAGGGGTGTTCCACGGCCGGGACGGAGCGCGCCATCTGGCCCGGCTGTTGGCCGAGGAACTGCCGGGCGCTTCATACGTCTACACCAACCGGCTGGTCGAGGGCCGGGTCGCGTTCTTGGAGTGGACTTCCCAGGCGGAGCACCCCCGGGTGCGAGACGGGCTGACTCGTTCGTCATCGAGAACGGATGGATCGTGGCCCAGACCATCCACTACACAGTCGAAGCGAGCTGAACCCGGCGACAATCGACCAGGTGTGCGTCCCCCCCGAGTGGTGGGCTTTTGACTTGACTCGGGGCATCCACCGATAGGTGGTGCCACCGGGGTGATTCTCGGTGTGTTCCTGTCCGAACGCACCAAGGAGAGCACCCCGATGGCCCTTGACCAGTCTGTCTGCACCGAGCTGCTGGAGGCATTCAAATCGAGCGACGGCGTGGATCTGATCCGCGACGCTGTCCGCTACGTCTTCCAGGAGGTCATCGAGTCCGAGGCAACCGGCGTGATCGGGGCCGGTGCCTATGAACGCAGCGAGGGACGGGTGACCGAGCGCAACGGACACCGGGTCCGGCTGGTGTCCACCAAGGCTGGCGTTGTGGAGCTGGCCATCCCGAAACTCAGGAAGGGCAGCTCTTCCCCTCCATCCTCGAGCCCCGCCGGCGAATCGACCAGGCCCTCTACGCCGTGGTCATGGAGGCCTATGTGGGCTGCATATCGACCCGCTCGATCGACGAGTTGGTCGCCGCCCTGGGCATCGGGACGGGGATCAAGAAGTCCGAGTCAGCCGGATCTGTGCCGGCCTCGACGAGGTGGTGGGGGCAGTGGTCGGCATCCTTCCCAACGAGGCCGCCGCCATCAGACTCGGCGGCTCCGTTCTCATCGACATCCTCCGGCGCGGATTCCTGCCGAGGCCAATCGGCGGGCCATTCACCCAGTCCGCAGCACATCGGGATCATTAAAGCGCTGGGCGACGCCAAGGCCGATCCGCAAGGTTCAGTACGCGTGGCATTCTGTCGGGACCGCCACGACTCGGTTAGGTCGTAAGGCCCGCAGGTCGCTGTTTCGTCGCTGACCGCATCAGCCCTCCCGTTGGGGAAACGCAGAGCTTGAATCAGGCAGAGGGAGGTTCCGGCTCGTCCGGCCCGACGACAACAACCTCCGCGTCACTGGCTTTCTGACCTCGGCGGGGAGCCCACAACATCAGCGTGCAGGCTGCGAGCCACACCGCGACAATCAACGCCCAAAAGGTCCAAATGACCGACGGTGCCCACCGACTGTTTGAGTCGGAGAAGGCAACCTTCAGCGCGTGTTCAAGGCACGCCTTGTCATATCCCGCACACTTCGGAATGGGAGGGGCCGCTGGAAGAGGCGAAAGCTGCGTCGTGAGGAAGTGGTACGACCACCAGGCGAAAAGGAGAGTCACCACCGACGCGACGCTGAACCGTACAAGATGCTCACCAACAGACACGACGTAAGGGTAGCCCTCTGTGAGTAGGGATTCCCGGAGTCACTCCCGGTCCCAGTGAGGTCGGCCAGCATCGCTTCCATACGGTCAAGAGACGCTCCACAGGTCGCCGTCCTCGTCAGCCGACTGCTGCACGAAGAAGGACGTGTCGCCGCAGCGCTTGTCAGGCGGGCGGTCACGTAACCCCATTTTGGCGAACCAGGTCGAGCCGGATTTTTGAGGAAGTGCTGGCCGACGCTGGAGGCCGCCATTCTGACTGCACCTGCCCCGCAAACGCCTCGCCAGGAACCGGGGGCTGAGCTGAGGGTTGCCGCTCCCGAGCCGTTGACGGGTCGAAGCTCTGAGCCTCCCTCCTGGCCCTCCAGCGAGGCGAGAGTCCCACCAGGACCCGGTCACCGAGAGCGAGGCTCACAGCGACAAGGAGAACCGCAGGAAGGCCAGCCAGGACGGCTGTCTGCACTTCACCGGCGTGGTCGTTGACTCCACTGGAACTACCGCTCTCCTGGCGGCCACCGCTGGTGTCCAAGCCACCCTTGGAGCGGTCGGATTGGGCGCCGTTTTCGCTCGGCGAAGCGAACAGCAGCAGTGTCTACGCAATGAGTGCAAGCGGGTCTATCTGGAGTTCCTCGTTGCTGCGTATGAGTTCGAGACAGCGCTAGAGGGCTACTTGCTAGGAGAACGACCCACCTATTGGCAACCCAGGGTCTGCCCTGGGTCTGGTTGACATTCTTATTGTGGGACCCAGTCCCGCGGAAGGATGGAAGCCATGCCCAAGAAGTTCCCGCCCGAGTTCAAGCGGGATGTGGTCCGGGTCGCCCGACGAGGTGACCTGTCGATCACTGAGGTGGCCAGCGACTTCGACATCTCCGGGGAGTCAGTACGTCGCTGGATGTGCCAGGCCGACATCGACGACGGGATCAAAGACGGTCTGACGACAGCCGAGCAGGCCGAGATTGTCCAGTTGCGGAGGCAGAATCGTCTCCCGGCGCCTGGTCGGCTGGAAGGCGGCGCGGTCGATGACCGCCGCGCTGGTGATCGACGCGCTCAACGTGGCGGCATGGACCCGCCGGCACACCACAATCGACGGGCTCATCTGCCACACCGACGCCGGCAGTCAAGGCGGATTCGAGTGGTCGTCGCAACACCTCGATGATGGAGGTATTCCTGGATGGGAATCGGCACGCAGCAGACGGCGACGTGGGCAATCCGAGACAGGATGTACTCGCCTGGGCGGCCGCCGGTCTGGCAGCGCGATCAGGTGCAACGGTTCTGGGTCGGAATCGCCAACGGGCTCTCGAGCGAAGTCGCGGCGCTGTCGTGGGAAGGTCATCCCCCGTTGGGAGTAGGTGGTTCCGTGAACTGGTGGGATGCGTCCTGTCAGCCTGGCCACCTCGTCTGATCGTTACTTGTCCTTGGCAGAGCGTGCGGAGATCGCCATCCTCAAAACGAAGGGGTGCGGCGTAAGGGAAATCGTCCGACAGACAAACCGTTCTCCATCAACGATCAGCCGGGAGCTCCGCCGCAATGCGGCCACCCGGGCGGGGTCATCGGGTTATCGGGCCATCAACGCACAGTGGCACGCGGACCAGCGAGCGAGGAGGCCCAAGGTGGCCAAGCTCGCCGCCAACGAGGAGCTCCGTTCCTTTGTCCAAAATCGTCTGGGCGGATTGATCACCCGGCCGGACGGAACCGAGGTCCCCGGCCCGACGGTCCGCTTTATCGGTCGGCGGCACGGACGACGCCAGGACCGCCGGTGGGCGAAGGCGTGGAGCCCAGAGCAGATCCCTAAGCATCTACAAGTCGACTACCCCATGATGCCCTTGGCAGCGCGGAACCAACCAACGAGAACACCGACGGTCTGCTCCGCCAGTACTTCCCAAAGGGCACCGATCTCGCCAAGCACAATTCCGACGACTTGCTCGCGGTCGCTGCCGCACTCAATGGCAGACCCCGCAAGGCCCTCAGTTGGAAGACGCCCGCCGAAGCACTCGATCACCTTCTACAATCGGCTGGACAAGGCACCACCCCTTGAACCTGAGCAACACACGTCGATTCTCTACACCGAACGCCTCGACGACGTCGGCGCTGCTCCTTCCATCGGCACGGTCGGCGACGGCTTCGATAACGCGATGGCCGAATCGGTCATGGGGCTGTTCAAGACCGAGCTGCACCGCAACCCGGCCGCGCTGGTCGCCATTAGCGGCCCCTGGAAGGAGGGTCTCGATGACCTCGAACCAGCCCCTGTGGCTGGGTGTCGTGGTTCCATGAGGAGCGACTGCACTCAGAACTCGACGACCGTACGCCGACCGAAGCTGAAGCCCACTACCGTCAAAGATCTCAGCCAGTTGTGGCATGAGAACCAAGACCAGCGAGTCTCCATCAGACCCAGGTCGGTTCAGTATCGCGGGAGGATGGACGCTATGCCCAAGAAGGCCTCCGAGGAGTTCAAGCCTTGCGTGGTCCGGATCCTCCGTTGGGGTGAACCATCGTCGGCGCACCACGAGTATTTCAGCATCGCTGCGTTATCCCAACGCCCAGCGGTCTTCCAAACTACTTTTGGTCCTCCAGGAATCGATCCCTTTCTGCCGCGTCGACGAAAAGCAAGATCGCCCAGGCGTGGGAAGCGCCACTACGGCGCAGGGTCTCGTATCGGTGGTTCCCGTCCTCGAGGAGGTACTTGCCGTCACGGTGGGACACCAGGAGTGGCGGCGGTTGCCACCCATCTTCGACGCTGTGCGCCATCTCGCGCACGTCGGCCTCCCAGTCCTCCTCGGTGACTGGGACGATTACTTCGTCCTCCTCGGGACCGGCCATCGGAGTGAGTCGGGCGAGCTCAAAGTGCACGGGACCCAAGTAGATCGCCTCTTCGAAGGCGATGGCGGCCGCCAGCTGGGCGTTGTCGCTGCCGGGGCTAGCAAGGAAGTTGATGACCCATTGGGCCAGCCGGCCCGCATCGGCGGCGTCTTGGGCCGAGGCGAGTGAAAACTCTTTGTCGCCGGTCATGCTGACGAAGATATGGAGATGAGCTCGGCCAGCGCCGCCAGGGATGGCACCCGTTCATAGCCGTCGTCCCAATGCAGGCCGAGCGGATCTATGACGAAAGCCCGGATCCCGAGCGCGCCGTGCGCCGACAACGTCGATGGCCGGCATGTCGCCGAGGTACCAGATCCGTTCCGCAGTGAGGCCGAGGAGGTCAATGGCCGCCTGGAAGATCCGGGGATCGGGCTTCATAACGCCGACATTGCCGGAGTCGACGACACAGTCGATAGGCACACCGATACCCGGACCGACCTGACAGAGCTCGAGTTGGGCGAGTCGGTGACCCATCATGCCATCCGCGTTCGAGACGATGCCTACCCGGACCCCGAGGTCGACCAGGGCCTCGAGACCTTGACGGCTCCCCGGCACGGGTTCGACCCAGAGCCCGGCATCGGCAAACTCGCTGTCGATGTGGCGATGAGCCTCCGTCCGCAAGTCCGGTGGCACACCGCATTCCTCGATATAGGTGCCGAGGTAGTCGAACCAGGTCTCGTTCCAGTTCGCGTCGACATCTACGAGGACGCCGAAGCGTGCTGCGGCCCGGTAGTGCGCTCCGGTGAGCACCTCGCGGCGGACAGTGCACTCAGCCCGCTTGAATGCCCCCAGGATCCGGTCGGAATCGGGGAGGACAAAAACGCCGCCGGCGTCGAGGAGCACGGCGTCGGGACGGTCGGCGGAGGAAGCCACGCCCTGAAGATAACCAGGTTCAACCTCACCCGCGCAGATTCTCAATCCCACTGCACCTTCCCAGGCCATGAAGGGTGCCACCTCACAATCGACCGCGTGGCCAGCCGAAGCCCACTCAATCGCTTGGGCGCGATCTGGCCGGGTGACCGTCCGCCTCATCACCCTCTCCCTCCGCCAACTGCTTCGACTGCTGGTCCTCGCATGCCGATCGTCTTGCTCTACCTGGAGCGAGTTGCTGCATGCCCAGGCCAAAGGCATCCTGGCTACTGACTTCTTTACCGTCGACACCGTCACGCTGCGACGCTTCTTGAGCTCTTCGCGATCGAGATCGACCGGCGACGGGTGCACCTGCTCGGTGTCACCACCAACCCCAACGGTTCTTGGGTCACCCAGGTGGCCCGCAACTTCTCCTCCGACCTCGAAGACGCCGGACGCCACTTTCAGTTCCTCCTCCGAGATCGAGATACCAAGTTCAAGTTCACCGCCAGCTTTGACACTGTGCTCGCTTCTGTGGACATCGACACCATTCGAACCCCGGTCGCCTCGCCTCGAGCAAATGCTTTCGCCGAGCGGTTCGTGCGGACCGCCCGTCAGGAATGCCTCGACCACTTCCTCGTGGTCTCACGCAGACATCTCGAGGCCCTACTTGTCGAGTACATCCGCCATTACGACGAGGCTAGGCCTCACCGCGGCCTTGAGCTCGGCCAGCCACTCCCCCGGCTTGGCACCTCGACTTCCGGCGGCGGCAAGGTCGTCCGTCGCGACATTCTCGGCGGCATCGTCCACGAGTGCGAGCGGGCTGCCTGATTCACCCGCTCTGCCCAGGGCCTACCGCGATAGCGACTGCGAAGGTCGACCACCGCATTCGCGACGTGAACCCGATCGCTTGCTTCTGATGCAACAGCGGACGTCCGGCCCCCATCATTCCGTGGCGGTGAAGGAAGACCTCCTTACACCACGCAGACCTTGTGAGGGTAGGACGCGCCAGTATTTGGATCCTTCAGGTCCACACGATGCACGAGGTGGACCACCACACGCGCGACGTTCGCGGTCAGTTGGCATAGGTGGCCAACACGAATGGTCATCAGTGAACGGCGGATCCGCTCACCACCTTGGACTTTTGCTATTCCTCCCTGGCCAACCGGTTGAATGCAGTCCAGGCGGACCATTAGCGAGCCTGATCGAGACCTCTTTGGCGCACTGAGTAGGGCTCATTAACGAGGTATCGAGTTCGAGATCGTAGGCGCGGCCGTCATGAACTGCGTCTTGCCAACGTTGCACCGCAGCCACCAGGGTCTCGTCAGCTGCTGCCCGTATCTGGCCCCATGACTCTTCTCGACGCTGCCATATCACCTCGATGGGGCAACGGACGCCGACGAAGAGGACCGGCAAGCCGGACAATCGCTGAGCACTGTCAAATAAGATGTGTAGCGGCCTGGAGTAGGAACCGTGGTCGCCGACGTCGACGGCCACATTGAGGCCGACCATGGTGTGAGCGGCAATCGAATCGTACAAGCCTGCATAGAGCGTGCGACGACATCCTCCAGGTCCGGGCGCTCGCCACCTGGACGAAGACCGATACCGGGCGCCGGAGGTGCTCCGGGATCGACCGCACTGAGCTATCCACTCCCAGGTTGACCCAACAGCCCGGGAAGCTATTCAGAATCGCCTGGGCGATGGACGACTTGCCCGATCTGGGGGCGCCGTTCAGGATCACGATTTGGCTAGTGGCGCCCATCCGGCCAGATTGGCACATGGCGGTACTCGTCTGAGCGGGCGGTGTCGGTTCCATCAACGGATCAGGCTGGAAAGGCCGCGATGGCGGCGGTCCTTCGGAGTCCGCGCTGAAGCCTGGACAGAGTTGGCCTCCTGCCTCAGCATTACGACTGCGGAAATCCGCCGTTTTGACTGTTGGCGGCGGTTCCTGAGCCTACTCGGGCACCGAGACCCACGAGGGCGAGAGTAACAGTCCAAAGGCCTCGCCAGCGCGGCGCGGAAGCACTTCGTGAAAAGCTCTCGTGGTAGGACTCGACGCTGAGATCGGGGTTGCCGCCTCTTCGACCGGTGAACGATCTCGTCAGCGCGATTGCGGATTGGAATACACTGACCGACTATCCCGTCCTGCCAATGAAGGGAGTTACCGATGGGCGCGCGCTTGCGAGTCGGGTTGGCCTTCGGGGCACTTGTCGGCTTGGTGCTGCTCGGCGGCGGCGTCGCTCGCGCTGTTTCAACGAGCCCGTCGCCCCACCTCGATCGGCCCCGCCGCTACCTAGCTGGTGATCCTGCTTGGAGCATTCACCGCTGAGTCGGATTCGTACCGATTGCGGATGGCAACGAGATCTTCAGAGAGGGCTAGGGGACGGCGAGGTCGTCGACATCGGCCCCGCCGTGGCGTAGAGCCGGAGTTCATTGGCATCGGGTCGCATCGTGGTGCCATTTTCCCCTCGAGAGAGGAACGTCCTGCGCCAGTCCGCAGCGCAAATGGCGTTATCCCAGAGCGCCATGGATCGCGAAAGACGGCGCCTGCCGGAGTCCCACACCAAATGGAGTTGCTCGATGATGGGGGTCATAGGTGGCCAATTCGATGTGGGCACCTATGACGCTGACCGGTTACAGCGTCTGCCGACTCACATCCGCTAGACAACCAATTCCGGTCACCGACAAGCCGCCTTGTCATACCTGATGCACCTTCTCACGGCGCCAACAATTGGGCAGCTCAGGCCGCCACGGCTCCAATGCCAATCAACCCGACCGCCGGCGGACATGGGGGCTCTATCTCCGACCAAATCATCTTGCACGTGAGGTTGGCAATCAGGATGCACCTCGATCATGTGCCCATGTGACACCTCGACCGCGCTCACCCGCCTGGAGAAGTCTGGCGATCTCATCGACTTCGACCTCGACCGACCGGGCAAACCACTTTCCAGCGACTTGGTCATGGAACCATCCAAGCGGGCCGTGTCCGAGATCGAGTTCCTCGACATGGTGGATGCGTGTTCCCCCATCCACCGGTTCGATCTCGAACCAGGCATGGAGACTTCGCGGAACTCCATGCTCCAACCTCACGTCGATGGTGTGGGGTCGCTCCCACCGATACCGAGTGATCACCGACCCAGGAAGCCGACCAAAGAACTTGCCGTCCTCTCGCGCGAGCATGCCATCAGGGGTGTCCGCCAGCTTGGTTACCCAGACCATCTTGGTATCAGCCTTCGTGTATTGCGCCGGATCGAGCACAAAGTCGAAGGCTTCATCAGGGGTCACCCCACTGGCCACTGCGGTTCCCTCACCTCTGACCATGGCAATCAACCCCGTTCGTTCTTCTGGATTAGCTCTGTCCGCCGCGCTTCAAGCGTATCGGGCTAGGCGAGATCGGCAAAAAGGCAACGGCAGTGGTTCGTCATGGCACCACTCTGTCCTTCGGTACCGACGATAATCAAGTTGCTATCCGGCCATCCTCGGCGGAGGCGGCAGGGCGCGTTGAGCGGACCGCTCACATCCTCGCGTCCATGGATGACCCTGGCTGCGGGCGAGCGTTGCGTCGTCCACGCTCAGGCCATCGAGGAAAACACGACGAGAGTCAACCTTCGACGGTTGATCCGGACCGCTGCCGCCACTGTGTTCGTCGTTGCCGCCGTGGCAGTGGGCACCCTGACTGCGACCCCTGCGGCGGGCGCCAGCGGATTCACCTGGTCCATCGTCCTGGCCCCAGGAAACAACAGTCTGGCTGGAGTGGCTTGCGTCACGGCGTCGGACTGCTGGGCTGTAGGAGGGGCCGCGTCTGAGACAGCTGCGCAGCACTGGAACGGGAGCACGTGGTCCATCATCGCCACCCCAGATACCAGTTCGCCGTCCAACTTTCTCAGGGCAGTGACGTGCGTTGGCAGTTCAGACTGCTGGGCCGTGGGAGTTACTGGCACCAGCTCATCTAAACAGGCCCTCGCCGAGGACTGGAACGGGAGCACGTGGTCGATTGTCACGACGCCAAATACGAGTTCGCCGTCCAACGATCTCACGGGAGTTGCTTGTGTGACCTCATCGAACTGTTGGGCGGTCGGTGTCTCAGCCGCGGCTCTTGCCGCCCAGACCCTCGCCCAGCACTGGAACGGGAGCACGTGGTCCATCGTCACCACGCCAAACACAAGCTCGTCGTCCAACTCCCTTTATGGAGTTTCCTGTGTGACGTCGTCTGACTGTTGGGCGGTCGGAGGAAGCTCGTCTCAGACCCTTGCCGAACACTGGAACGGGAGTGCGTGGTCCATCGTCACCACGCCCAACACGAGTGCATCCGATATCCTCTCCGGACTGACTTGTATCACTTCGTCGGACTGCTGGGCCGCCGGTTACGCCAACACTGCTGCCGACGGGTTGCCCGCGACCCTCGCCGAACACTGGAACGGGAGTGCGTGGTCCATCGTCACCACACGGAATCCCAGTCCCTCAGAGCAGAACTACCTGACCGGAATAGCCTGCATCGGCGCCTCCGACTGCTGGGCTGTGGGGTACTCGGTGCTTTCTAACCCTTCGCCACCTTCGATACAGCGAACCCTGGCCGAACACTGGAACGGAACGGCGTGGTCCATCGCCACGACGCCCAACCCGCCAGAGACTGACAGTCTCACAGGAGTGGCCTGCATCAGTGCCTCGGACTGCTGGGCCGTCGGCTTCATTCCCAGTAAGACATTGATCGAGCACGGTTCGGTCGGCTCGACCACGTCATGCGGCTCGTCCCAACCAACCGTCAAGCACGTGTTTCCGATCGGCAATCCGCGGCAGGACATCGTTAGGGTTTTGATCACGGGCAGCTGCCTCGGTGGCGCAACCCACGTTCTGTTCGGCAGCGTTCCGGCCTCAAGCTTCACCGTCACGGGCAAGAACATCGTGGCGTCCCCACCGCAACAACTGGCGGGCACCGCGGATGTCAGGGTGACCACACCGGGCGGAACGAGCGCCATCAACAAGCCTGACGATCAGTACACGTACTATCTGCCGAGGATTACTCTGGTGGCTCCTAACTATGGCCCGGTCACAGGTGGCACTACGGTGCTCATCCGTGGGTCCATGTTCTCCGGAACCCCCGCCCCCACTGTCAGCTTCGGAACCGGAATCCTCTCTTCGTCGGTGGTGGTGGCGAGGGACACCACCATTCACGCGCTTGTCCCACCGCACACCAGTGGCACCGTGGATGTTCAAGTGAAGGCGTTCTCGGGACCAAGTCTCGCCACCCCAGCAGACCACTACACCTACAAATGATCTAGGAGATTTGACTCTTCCCAGCGGCTTGCTGGGTGGTTGGTGCGAGCCGGTCTATGGAAAGCCCGCCCCTTGAATGAATCCAGGCGCGAAGCGTGGGTTCCGTGAGCCGATCAATCCCGATGTCGGCTGACCTGGTAGGCGCAGCCTTCATGGAACAGAGATCGATCAGGCAGCAGCCTCGGGTACCACCGTTGGTGGCAGGTCGCGCAGCAGGCCGACGTCGCCGGTCACGGCCAAGCCGGACGCTTTCGCCTCGTCAGGATTCATCCTCCCGGCCAGGAGTCCCACGACGGCGTCGGGTGGGCCCGTCATGACCAGGTCCGGAGCGGCCGCTTGGCCGGGTTCCACCCCCACTCGGCCCTCGGAGGAGCGAATGGTCATCGGTTGCTCGCTGCAGCGCACCTCGATGGTCAGGTCGGGTCGCGACGGGTCGACACCCGGGAACAGTGCAGCGACCGGGTGGACGATCCAGTGGCTGCGAAACGTCTCGCCCTCGGCGATCGGGCCCATGAGGGGATACGCCCATCGGCCGATGGCGTAGACCACGGCTTCCAATCCCTGTCCCCAATCGGTGAGGGCGTAGCGGTCGTCGTCGGTTCGAGCGACCAGCCCGTCCTCCCGCATCGCTCGAAGCCGGTCGGCGAGCAGATTGGTGGATATCCCCGGGAGACCGTCGAGCAGCTCGCCATAGCGGCGGGGGCCGGGCAAGAGCTCCCGGACGATGAGCAACACCCAACGGTCCCCGATCACGTCGAGTCCCTTGGCAAGTCCACAGTACTGGCCATAGCTGCGCATGGGTCAAGTATATACCCTTCTGATTATCTTGGCATATTACTTGACTTTATCAAGTGATTCCCCTAGCGTACCCGAAGTGAGCAGCGAACGAAGGGACGGTTCTCCGATGGCCTTGACACTCGATTTCCACCGCAGGCCACGACCTGCACATCGCGGTCTGGTGCTTCTCGCCCTGTGCTCGGCGGCCCTCATCATCAACATCGATGTCACCATCGTGAACGTGGCCCTGCCGAGCCTGGTCCGCCAGCTGGGCGCCTCGACATCCAGCCTCCAGTGGATAGTGGACGCCTACACGCTGGTCTTCGCAGCCCTCATCCTGGCGGCTGGCAGCGTGTCCGACCGCCTCGGCCGCAAGGGCGTGCTGCTGGCCGGACTCGGCATCTTCGCGGCTGGCAGTCTGGCCGGTGCGCTCAGCCACAGCTCCGGCGAGCTCATCGTGGCCAGGTTGGTCATGGGCATCGGGGCGGCGGCGATCTTTCCCGCCACCCTGTCGCTGATTGCCAATGTCTTCACCGAGCGGTCCGAACGGGCGAAGGCGATCGGCGCCTGGGGCGCCACGACCGGGGTCGGAGTGGCGGCTGGGCCGATCGTCGGCGGCTGGCTGCTCGGCCGGTTCTGGTGGGGCAGCGTCTTTGTCCTCATGGTCCCCATCGCCGCAGTCGTGGCCGGCCTTGTCGTCATCGCCGTACCGACCTCCCGCGACCCGGCGACCCCGGGGGTCGACCGACCTGGACTGGTCCTCTCTTCGGCGGCGATGGGACTGCTGCTCCTCAGCGTCATCCAAGGACCCGACTGGGGTTGGGGCTCTGTCCGGACGCTCGGGACAGTGGCCGCCGGATTGATCGTCCTCGGCGGGTTCGTCGTAGTCGAGCGGCGCCGGGTCCACCCGATGCTCGACGTGGGTCTGTTTCGAAACCTCCGGTTCACCGCCGCAAGCGGGTCGATCACCATCGGCTTCTTCGCCCTGGCCGGATTCACCTTCCTGGTCACCCAGTACTTCCAGTTCGTCAAGGGCTACAGCCCCTTGGGCACCGGCGTACGGCTTCTCCCCGTCGCCGTGTCCCTGGCGGTGGCGGCGATCGGGGGGACTCGGCTCGCCCTCTGGATCGGCAACAAGGCCGTCGTGACCGCAGGTCTGAGCCTCTTCGGTCTCGCGCTGTTCTGGATCGCGACCAACACCGCCTCCACCTCCTACCTGGTCATCGCGGCCCAGATGGTCCTCGGCGGCGGCGGGATGGGGCTCATCACCGCCCCGGCCACTGAAGCGATCCTCGGCGTCGTGCCGAAGGAGAAGGCCGGCGTCGGTTCGGCGGTCAACGATGCCACCCGCTTGTTCGGCTCCGCGTTGGGCGTCGCCGTCATCGGCAGCATCGCCGCCTCCGTCTACGGAAGCCGCGTGGCCAGCGCCGTTCACGCCGGTGTTCCGGCTGGGGCTGCTGTTGCGGCACGAGGATCGGTCGGTGGAGCGCTCATGGCGGCACACGGGTTGCAGCGAACCGGCCTCACGGTTGCGGGAGAGCACCTGACGAATGTGGCAACGAGTGCATTCCTGCACAGCCTGCTCGTCGGTTGCGATGTGGCAGGTGCCGTCGCGCTCGTGGGCGCACTGATGGCTCTCACCCTCTTGCCCTCCCGCCCCACCCAACAGCGATCCATCCCTGCTGTCACGGTTGGTCCCGAGCTCTCAGCGGCGTAGCAGCGAAATGGAGACGCCCGCCCCCATGACGGTCGACGCTGCCACCCAGGCGACCACCGACTTGCACATGGACGTCATCGTCGGTGTAGCGGTGGCGGAGCTCCCTCAAGTCGATCGGAGGTCCGATCAGGGCGTGCTGACCCCTGTCGGCGGTGAGCTCAGAGCGCCTCGGCTAGCAGAACCTCGGGCAGAGGCTCCGGTTCGTGCACCACCGCTCGCTCTTGCAGAGCGGCGCTGCCCTTCTTGAGGAGCAAGCCTCCGAGGACGATCCCCACGATCACGCTGGCCAGTGCGATGCCGAAGGCCAGGCGGTAGCCACCGTCCAGCGCCTCTCGAACCGGGCTGCCCCCGTGGAGAAGGGCGGCGGTACGGCTGGTCGAGACAGCTCCGAGGATGGCGACCGACAGGGCGGCGGCCACCTGTTGGGAGACATTGACGATCCCCGACCCGATGCCGGCGTCTCGAGCGGGGACTTCCGCCACGGCGATGGTCAGCAATGGGGTGAAGGCGGAGGCCGCGCCGAGTCCGATGAGGAGCAGTCCTGCGAACAGCAGGGGGAAGTACGTCGAATCCGTACCCGAACCGAGGAAGAGCGTGAGACCCGCGCCCAGCACCGCCAGGCCCACGAGTGCGGTGAACTTCGGTTGCAGACGTCTCATGATGCGAGCCGTCGGCCCGGCCGACATCAGTGCCACCGAGAGAGTCTGGGGCAGGAACGCAAGACCGGTTCGGATCGGGTCGTAGCCGAGGACATGTTGGAAGTACAGGACGCCGATGAAGAACGTGCTGTACATGCCGACCACCATGAGCCCCCTCACCAAGCTGGAGGTGAGGAGGCCCGGCGACCGCAGGACGTGGCTCGGCAGCATGGGGTTGGCGAGCCGGCGCTCGACGAGGAGGAATACGGCGAGGACAACGGCCGCCGCCGCACCGAATCCCAACGTGTGCGCCGAGCTCCAGCCGTACTGACTCGAGCTGACGATGGCGTACACGGCGAGCATCATCCCGGCGGTGCTGAGCACGGCTCCGGCGACATCCAGCCCGGCCCGGATCCCGATCCCTACGTTCTCGTCGATCAACGCCACGCCCGCCGCGAACGTGGCGACCCCGATCGGGATGTTGATGAAGAAGATCCAGTGCCAGCCGAGAGCCTGGGTCACGTAGCCACCGACCAGCAATCCGAGGGATCCTCCGCCGACGGCCACGATGATGTACGAGCTCATGGCCTTGGCCCGTTCGAGGGGAGCCGGGAAGTCGGCCACGATGATGGCCAGGATCACCGACGACGACAGCGCCGCCCCCAGTCCCTGGACGAACCTGGCGAGAATGAGCAGGGCCTGGTTGTCGGCGGCGCCACAGGCGACCGAGGCCAGCGTGAAGAGCGACACGCCTGACAGGAAGACCTTCTTGCGGCCGACGAGGTCCCCGAGCCGGCCGGCCAGCAGGAGTGAGCCGGCGAACGTGATCAGGTAGGCGTCGATCACCCAGGCGAGCGAGGCCTGCGAGAAATGGAGGTCGCGCTGGATGGTCGGCAGCGCCACATTGACGATCGTCTGATCGAGGATGTTCATCAACATCGCGAAGCAGACGACCACCAGGGCGATCCAGCGGCGACGTTCGTGCAGCAGGGTAAGAAGTGACTGTGGGATGGAGAGCTCCCCGGAGGTCGTGACGGTCTCAGACCCTATGTATTGATAGTCACTATATCAGTGAGTGTCAATCCCATATTGATAATCTAGGTTCGTGCTATGATCCGGCCATGTCGACCAGGACGACACCCGGGGTGACGGTGCTGCTGACCCAGCTCTCCCGTGTCGTCTATCGCCGCACGCCGGAGGAATTGCTCGGCATGCGGCTGAAGGCGTTCGTGATGCTCGCGCACCTGCGGGAGCACAGTCCGATCCCGCAACAGGAACTGGGGGAGATGTTGTGCATCGATGCCAACAACCTGGTCCTTCTGTTGAACGAGCTCGAATCGACCGGCTTTGCCTACCGTCGCCGCGATCCGGCGGATCGTCGCCGACACCTCGTCGAGATCACCGACGAAGGAACGTGTGCGTTCGCACGCGCCGAGCGGGGCATCGAGAGCGTCGAGGACGACGTGCTCGGCTCACTCTCCGGGCCCGAGCGGGTCGAGCTCCAGGTGCTCCTCGCCAAGGCCCTCGAGGGAACACCACCCACGCTCTCCGACTGACCGGGATCTGTCCCGACCGCTCCGACGGATCCGGCCACTCCCCCGCCCGGTGGACCATGTTCCGAGGATCGGTCATTCCGCGTCGTGGGTGGGCGCGCCACCGCGCCAGGCTCGACGGAGAGCTTGCTCACGATTGCGCCGAGCGAGGTGACGCCGGCCGGTCATCCCGCACGGTCGATCCCAGGGCGCGGACGTAGATCGCCGCCGGATTGCCCGGTTGCCATCCGGGATACGGGTCGACGGTATCGATCTGCACGAAGCCGTGACGCTCCCAGAATGCTCGAGTCGCTGCGTAGGGTTGATACCCGGCCGATCTGTCCAAGGTCTTCACCTCGATCAGCTCGGTGCCCTCGGCGTCCAGCCTCCGGAGGGTCTCGACGAGGAGGGACGACCCGAGCCCGCGGCGCCGGTGCTCGGGGTGCACCGCCATCCAGAGGATCTCGGCTGCCCGGAGTGAGCGTCGCTCGACGATCGAAAACCCGAGTGTCGCTTCACCCTCGACGATGATCCACCCTTGGTTGGCCGACAGGTCATGGGCCACCTTGTCGGGGACATCGTCGGTGAAGTACTCGGGCAGGCCCCGCACGATCGACCGGCAGTGCCCGACGTCCTCATCGGTTGCCGGTCGGACCAACACCGGGACATCATCGCAGGTCGTCGCTTGCTACATTTCGATCTGGTGTCGCTGGAGGACCTGCAGACCGTGCTGGACGTCTCGAAGGCATCCGCTTCGCTGTTCACCCTGTCGCTGGAAGGCGAGGAGCGGACGGCAGCCCAGGTGGAGGAGTTCGTCAACGCGACCCGCAACGTCACCGTCGCCGTGGTCCGGAAGAACGGACTGCCCCACGCCGCTCCCGTGATCGGGGGCTGCGTCGACGGGAGGGTACATGTGACGGTCTCCCCTGGTTCCGTTCTGGCGAACTGCCTCGAACGGAGCCCGGAGGTGGCGATCACCGCGGCCGATCCGGTGCACAGCCTCATCGGAAGCGGGACGGCCGAGAAGTTGGGACGGCCGTCCGAGCTGGGCGATCTTTGCTCGCGCCTGGGCCGTGCATCCCCCTTCGGCAGCTTCGCTCCCGAGGGTTGGGACGGCTTCATCTTCCGCCTCGATCTGCGACGGCTCTTCGCCTTCTGACGCACCCTGTGATCTGATCCGACGAGGACCTTCGGTCCCGTATCAGCTCAGCGGCGTGAAGGACCGATCACCGTTTCGCCGTACTGCTCGAGGGCCTCGAGGGCGTGTTCCACCGAATCGCTCGGCACACTGGCATGGACCCAGGTCACCCCCAGTCGGGCCAGGTGGTCGAGGTCCGAGAGGATGGCCTCGGGGCCGAACGATCCGCTACCCGGCATACCGCCGGCGAACGTCCCCGACGCCACATCGATGTCCCCCCGCTCCCTGCCCGCCTCGTCGACCAGGTCCCACAGCTCGTCCAGCATGCCGGCCAGGTCTTCGATCGAGTCCAGAGCCGCAGTTTTGGCCGTCCCGGACAGGGCCGCCGCCGCCCGGAAGGGCGTCCAGCCGTCACCGTAGCGGGCCACCCGGCGGCGCGACTCCCGGCTGTTGCCACCGATCCAGAGGGGCGGCAAGGGACGAGGCTTCGGGTTGGCGGCGAGGTTCCTGGCGTCGATCCCGGTTCCCTCGTAGGAGAACTCCTCCTCCGACCAGATCCCGCGTAGCACCTCGACCGCCTGATCGAAGAGGGCGTTGCGTTGTTCGAAGTCCACACCGAGCGCCCGGTACTCGCCGCGGAGGTAGCCGGTCGCCACCGCCAGGGTGAACCGGCCCTCGGAGAGCCGGTCCAGGGTCGCCACCATCTTCGCCACCACCAGCGGGTGCCGGTACGGGAGGACGACGATGTTGGGGATGAGGCGAATGCGCTCGGTCACCGCCGCACAGAACGAGAGCGCCACGAACGGGTCGAGCGCGTCGTGGCCACCGTGCTGCAGCCACTTGGCCGTCGGCGCCGGATGGTCGGTGAACCCGACGCCGTCGAACCCGCTCGCCTCGGCAGTACGACAGAACCGCTCGAGGGACCGTCTGGTGAGAAGGTCCGGGTTGGGCGGATGCATGATCAGGGGGTAGGTGACCGAAAAGCGCACGACAGGAAGCTATCGGGGCGCGGGGACCGCACGCACGCCGGCTCGCTGCGGACGGCGTGAGGATCGCTCGTGCCCGGATCCCTGTCCGGCTGAGCGGGTCCGCCGGCCGGTTCCACTCCGCCGGCTCAGGGAGACGGACTTCGACGGCTGGCTGCTCCGATCACCGGGTGGCGAACTGGGGCAACCATCGGGCGGTCGCCGACAGCAACTCCTCGGTCATGGCGATGAGCTTCTCGTAGGGAAGTCGCCCGGCGAGCTGGTCGGTGAGCATCGCCTCGATCACCCGCGTTCGGTCACCGGTCAGTGCCGCCTCGACCGTCAGCTCCTGCGACGCCGAGACCTGCCGCAGGTATTCCCCGAGCACCGATCCCACGTGCGCCGAGTCCCGGGGCCGGACGCCGGACGCTCCGGCGACGCCGATGGACTCCACGACGACGTCGTCGGGAAGGTTCTGCACCTGTCCCCGGTTGGGCAGGTTCATCGGCAGATGACGTTCCTCTCCGGTCGCCACTGCGCCGACGAGCTCCGCCACGAGCTCGCCCGAGGGCCATGGTGAGACCTCGTCGCCCCCGAGCAGGTCTTCCACCTCGCGGTCGTCGGCCGCCTTGTCCTCGACGTGACCGCTCAGCCCGTAGTGGTGCACGCCCCAGTCGCGGCCGAAGTCCGACGACGACGTGAGGAACCCGGGGAAGAACTCCGCCACATGGGTGTCGGCCGCCCCCGGCAGCACGCCGAAACGCCGGAACAGCTCGAGCTTCAGGCGGTTGTTCGCCACCACGTCGCCCTTGGTCCACGTCTTGCCGTGGCTCACCTTCCTCCAGTGCATGGTCTCCACGGGCTCCATCCAGATCGGTTCGTCGGCGCGAGCGCCGGGGTCGTCCAGGAGCGAGCGGAGCAGCGAGAACCCGTCGTCGCTGCCGACTCGGAGCTCGGTCACGAGCGGAAGGTGGTTGACCCCGGCGGCCACCGGGTCGATCTCGTGCATCGGAACGTCGAACAGCAGGCTCATCGAGAACTTGAAGCCCACCAGCTCGTTGCAGAGGCCCACCACCCTGATCCCCGACACGCGCCCCGCGGCGCGGCACAAGGCGGTCAAGGGATTGCTCACGTTGATCAGCAGGGCCTCGGGGCAGTAGCGCTCCATCGCCCGTGCGACGTCGGCGACGACGGGCGCGCTCCGCAGGGCGCGGGCGATCCCTCCGGGTCCCACGCTGTCCCCCACCGGTTGGCGGATCCCGTAACGGGCGGGGATCTCGAGATCGTGGCGCATGCTGGCGAAGCCTCCGACCGACAGGGCCACGACCACCATGTCGGCGCCCTCCAACGCCGCGCCGAGGTCGGTGGTGGTGCGCACGGACAGACCGATGGACCGGACCTTGGCGATGTGCTCGGCGACCCGGCTCATCAGCGGAAGCGAGCCCGGGTCGATGTCCATCAGGGTGACGTCCAGCTCCTCGAGCGGCTCGGCATTGGCGAAATCACCGAGCAACCGGGGCGTCCAGTGGGTGCTCCCACCCCCGACGATGGTGATCCGCGGTGTGCCCATGCCCCGACCGTAGCGCCGGAGCGACTGCCGGGCTCCCGGTGAGGGTCGATCCGTCGGGGCTCGCCCGGGCACGTGCACCGGGCTCGGAGTAGGGGTTGCCGTCCCACCTCGCGAGCCCGGCGCACCGGGGTACTGGCTAGCAGGGCAAGGTTGGAATCGCCTGAGGGCCGTTCGGCCGCCCATGCACGACCTACGGGTCAACCCGTCCTGCGGCGCCGGTCGAGGTCAACCTCGGCGGACGCCGGGCCCGGGACGTCGCCCGTCGGAACGGGCAACCCCATCGCCAGCAGCCAGCACTCGACCGGCGTGCCGTCACAGCGGAGCACCTGGTGCCACACCCGGGTCTGGTCGGGATGCGCGTCGGACCAGGCGTTGAGCCCGCACCCGACGTCGAAGGGTCGTGTGCCGATGAGCTTGCGCCGCGTCCCGAGCCGATAGAGACGAAAACCGTGGGCCACCGGTCGGGAGGACGCGAGGCAGGTGAAGGTCGCCCCTCGGACCACACCGCCATGGTCGAAATCGATGCTGGGGGTGACCTGGAGGAGCCCGGGTTGGACGGCGAGCCACGCGTTGAGGCCTTCGACGAAGCGGTCGGTGTGCGTCCGGCTCCCGTGCCGGGCCGAGAACGACTTGGAGTACTCGTGCAGCAGCCAGGCGTCGGCCTCGATCGGTTCGGCCGTCGGCAGGCAGACGGGGCAGGGCAGATCGAGGGTCTGGAGGACCAGCCGGCAGTCGGGACAGGAGACCACGACCGGGTATCGGCGCCGCCCGCAGGCATCTGAAGACGCTCGGCCCGTCCCCTGCGGGCGGGATGGTCTCAGGCCTTGGTGGCGTGACCTTCGAAGGTGAACCCGAACGGCTTCGGGGCCCCCTCGAGGTAGTACGTATCCAACCGGCCGATCGTGAAGCCGGCCCCGACGATGGTGTCGGTGATGGGCCGGGTCAGGTGGCATCCGCCCGCCACCGGCTTCCAGACCGGCTCGATGCGGCCCTGCCAGCGGGCCACCCCGGGATCGGGAGACCGGCCGTGCTCGACGAAGTGGAACGAGCCGCCGGGCTTCAGCACCCGGCGGAGCTCGGCCAGCGCCGCCCCCAGATCGGGGATCGTGCAGAGGGTCCACGTGGAGAGCACGGCATCGGCCGACTCCGAGCCGAGCTCGAGGCGCTCCCCGGTGAGACCGGCGTCGTCGATCGGCACCGTCGAGCGGGCGCGTCTCGGAGCGGAAAGCCGGAGACAGACCGACGAAGGCTCGACTGCCCGGACCCGGGCCACTTCCGGCGGGTAGTAGGGGACGTTGAGACCGGTCCCGAACCCGACCTCGACCACGTCGCCGGACAACGAGGCGCACACCCGGGCGCGCACCTCGCGCATGTGCTGGTTCGACATGACCTTGTCCTGCAGCCGGGGAAGCAGCTGGTCCCGATAGAGGCCCACGACCTCCAACCTCTCCGTCGTGCGGCGGGGCAGGAGCGGGCGTCCTGCCGCCGAGTCAGCATAGGTTCGAACCGGGCCTGGCGGACGCCCCGTCCCACCGGCCGGCGTCGCCGGCTCCTCCCTTTCGGGCCTCCCGTTAGCCCGGCTCCCCGAAGAGAATGGACTCGACCCGGGCGAGGACATGGTCGCGGCGGTAGTCGTCGACCGATCTTGCCGCCTCCCGTCCCCACTGGTCGAGATCGGCTGCCGCCGCCTCGGCCAGCAGGCCGGCCAGCTGGTCGACGTCGTAGGGATCCTCCAGCAACAGCCCGGTGCGTCCGGGGCGGACGGCGGTCGATGCACCGGCCAGTCGGGAGGTGAGCACGGGTACCCCGCTCGCCAGTGCTTCGACGATGACCAGCCCGAACGGCTCGTACTGGGTCGGGAGCACGAGGAGATCTGCCCCGGCCAGCTGGTGGCCGACGTCGGCTGAAGGTCCGTGTTCGTGGACCTGGCCGGCCAGCCCGAGCTGCTCGATCAGCGCCCGGAAGGGATCGAGGGGCGCCCGGCCGACGGTATGGAGGTGGAGGGACGGGTCGCCGATCCGGGCGATGGCCTCGAGCAGCTGACCGAGTCCTTTCCGGTGGAGCTCGTTGGCCACGAAGAGGAGGACCCGCTGGTCCGGGGAGGCGCCGAGCTCCCGCCGGGACTCGACCCGTTCCCGCTCCCGCCGGCCGGGATGGAACATCAGCGGGTCGAACGGGTTGGGGACGACGGTGGTCAGGCCGGGGTCCACCCCGTAGTACCTGCCGAGGTCGGCGACCTCCCGATCCGAGGTGCAGAGGATCCGACGTGGCCGGGCTTTCCGGAAGTACTCGGCTTCCATGGCGAGGAGGACGCGGTGGCGGGGCATGGCGAAGCGAACCGCGGCCGGCAGGGTGAACCGGCCGAGCCGCACGGTCCGAGCCGCCTCGAGCCACGCCCGATGGACGCTGTGGACCCAGAGGACCTCGGTGGGCGGCGTCACCGCTCCCATCGAGACCGCCACGCCGGGCCGCAAGGTACCAAGGGCCCGGGCGGCCCGGGCTCGCTCCACGTAGAGGCGTGCGGGACCAGGCAGCCCCGATCGGGGGACCGGGGACCACCGAACTCCGTCGGGGACCCCGTCGGCCGCCGACGATCCGACGAAGGCGGGACGGTGCCGCGATGCCAGGAACTCGAGGAGGTCCCAGCAGACCCGTTCCACCCCGCCGCGGCGGTCCATGGCGGGGAAGACCACCGCGATGTCGCAGCCCTCGACACCGTCTGTTCGGCCGGAGCCGATCCCGGGCACGCGATGCCTAGGTGGCGGTGTCCGACACGACGAGCCGCAACGATCCCGAGTAGGTGGGTTGGTGGCGGAGGTGGCCGTGTCGCTCGTCCCACCTGCCCGATTCGAGGTCGGCGCGGAGCCGGTCGATCGCCCGCTGCTCGACCCCGGCGGGCACGAAGCCCCAGGCGGATTGCGCGGCGCGGACGTCGGCCTCGAGGAAACGCTCGGGGCGGCCGTAGAAGGCCTCGGTGAAGCCGTCCGTGCAGTCGAAGGGGACCGGCACCGACGCCACTGTTGCCCCCTTCCCGAGGAGGGCACAGACGCCACCGATGTCAGGGAACCGCCTGCGCTCGGCAGCGATGAGCTCGGGCGCGTAGCGGGCGAGCCAGAAGTCGCCGAGGGCGTCCCGGTCGAAGGTGAGGACCACCACGCGCCCGCGGCTCACCCGGGCGAGCTCCCTCAGCCCGCGTTCGGGGTCGCTCCAATGGTGGATCGTGATCATGGCCATCGCCGCATCGAAGGAGCCGTCGGCGAAGGGCAGGTGCTCGGCGACCGCATCGATGGCCGGAGGGAGACCGCGGCGGCGCTGGGAGCGCATCGTCGCCGACGGCTCGACCGCCGTCACCCGGAGCTCGCCGGGTTCGTACGAACCGGCGCCTGCTCCCACGTTGACCACGGTGCGGGCGGGTCCGAGGGCCGCGGCCACCCGAACGCCGATCCGTGGGTCGCCCCGCCGCCGGAGCGAGTAGCCCGAACCGCCCGTCTCGTAGTCGAAGTTCCCCGCAGGCCGCACATCGGCAGAATAGAGAGGCGGCATCCGGACCGGGCTCAGAGCCGCTTGTCCGTCTCGGGATCGGGCCGGCCGGCGAAGTACCGGTCGAGCACCGATGCGAACAGCGGATCGTCCGGATCGGCCCGCATGAACAGGGTCATCGACGACCGCAGCTTCGTGGCGTCGACCGCCCCGAGCATCTGCTCGGCGCTCAGCTCACCCTCGCACTCCGACAGCGCTCGGGCGCACTCCCGGAGCCGGGGCCCGAGCACCGGGTGGTCGAGGTACTCCCTGGCCTCGGCCAGCGACGTGATCCCGAAGCGCCGGGACATCGCGCTCTGGCCCAGGCCGGCGATCTGGGGGAAGACGAACCAGATCCAGTGGCCCGTCTTGCGCCCGCGCCGCAGCTCGGCAAGGGCGCCCTCGAACGAACCGTCGGCGTCCTGGGCGGCGACGAAGCGCTCGAGGTCGTAGGGATCGTTCACGGAAGCCATCGTCGGGTCGACCGACGGCTCGCCGGCGGTGGAGTGATGGCCCGGCCGGCGTCGGTCACCGGTCCAGCCTGCCATCTCTGAGCCCGTCGCTCTCGTTCCGGGCCTGGCCCGCGCCGCCGGTTCGCCCGGACGAGAGCCGGTCAGCCGGCGGCGCCAGGCCGCCGGTCACCTGCCTGCTCCTGGACCGGCATGTGCTGGACCGCCGGGAGCGGGTACGGCGGCTGGTCCGAGGCGACCTCGTACAGGTCGCCGCTCGAGCACCCTTTCGACGCCAGGTAGGCGGGATCGTCCCGGGTGGCCGGGAGAACCGGCAGCGCGGTGACCGCCCGGTCCATGGTCAGGGTTGCCGTCAGGTCGCCGACCGCCCGGCGCCGCCAGGCGGAGATGTTCGGAGCCACCACCCCGAAGCGCTCCTCGAGGAAGCGGAGCTGCGACGTGTGGTCGAACGTGGCGCGGCAGATGTGCCCGCCGCGGGCGAACGGCGAGAGCACGAGAAGCGGCACCCGGAAGCCGAGCCCGATCGGCCCGGCGACCCCGGCGGCGTCGGCCGGCAGGGGGTCGGCCGTGAGGAACTCTCCTTCCGTACCCGGAGGGGCGACGGGCGGCGCCACGTGGTCGAAGAAGCCGTCGTTCTCGTCGTACATGTGGAACAACACGGTCTTCGACCAGACCTCCGGATTCGACACCAGGATCCGGAGGACCTGGTCGGTGAACCATTCGCCGAGGAACGAGGGAGCGGGCGGGTGCTCGTCGTATCCGAGCGGGGTGCTGATCCAGCTCACCTGCGGCAGTGATCCCGATCGGACGTCCGCGGTGAAGTCGTCCGGGAAGGTCGGCAGGAACGCCTTCTGGTGCAACGCCGTGCCGGGGTCCTCGTAGCGGGCGAAGTAGGGCAGCACGGTGTCGCTGGTGATGCCGAGGGTCCGCATGCTGTCGATCGTGTAGAGCGCTCCGGCCGGGTTGTAGTACTTCCAGCTCACTCCGGCGTCCTCCAGCACTTCGGGCATCGAGTCCCAACCGGCGCTGAAGAGCACGTCGGGCGACTGGCTGGTGGTGACCACGGGCCCGCCGGCGCGGCCGGCCGGGTCGACGGTTCCCGACATCTGCATCAGCCGGTTGGGATGGGTCGGGCCCATCACCGAACAGTGGTAGCCGTCGCACAGGGTGAAGGCGTCGGCCAGGGCGTAGTAGAAGGGGAGATCGGCTCTGGTGTAGAAGCCCATGGTCAGGATGCCCTGTGACGGGCCCTCGTGCCGGCGAGCCGTGTGGACCCGCACGAACGAGTCCATCCTGCCCCCGTTCCGGCACTGGTGCTGGGGCCCCCAGTCGTGGGTCAGGTCGAAGGTGCAATCGGCGATGTCGGTGCGCACGGTGTCGAGGTGGAACGGGAGCAGCCTTCCGATCGGGGCGCTCGCCACGTTGGGCGAATAGGGCTGGGAGAACGGTCCGAGCTCGTCGTGCGGGTGATCGTCGAACCCCCGTACACCGGGGTAGGACCCGTAGTAGTGGTCGAACGACCGGTTCTCCATCATGAGGAAGACCACGTGCTCGACGGCGCCGAGGTCCGAACCGGCCGGCGGCACTGCCGCCGAGCTCGCCACCGTGGACCGTGAGGCCGATCTCCCACAGGCGGCCACCAGGCCGGCTCCCGACAGCGCACCGGCGGCGAGGAACCGGCGCCGGCTGAGCGAGCGCCGCACCCTCCCCGCCCCCGCCAGCTCCCCCACCGCTCGTCCCTTCCGCTCGCTCGGGCCACCGTAGCCCTGCACCGCGCCGGTCCGGCTACCGTGAACCTCCATGGACTGGTCGGCGTGGGCGGCGAAGCTCGGATCGGCCCTCGGACCGGGCGGGGACTTCCCGTCGCTCTTCGCTCCCGGCGCCCTCTTCAGCGATCCCGTCAACGAGCCGACGAGCGACCTGGCCGCCATCGAGGAGATGACCAACGCCTCGTTCCCCGACTGGCGGCAGGAGATCCTCGCCGTCCACGGTGACTCTGCCGGCGGTGCGTTCGAATGGGTCGGTCGGGGGACCTTCGGTGGGACGACGCCCGTCGAGATCCACGGGTGCACCGCGGTCGACGTCGACGGTGACGGGCTGGTGACCCGTTGGCGCGACTATTTCGACCTGAAGGAGATCGAGGACCAGCTCGCCCGTCCCCTCGTCGAGCCGACGTGATCCGGACGCGGTGATCAGCACAGCGTGATCAGGGCAGCGTGATCAGGGCAGCGTGATCAGAGCGGTGTGATCAGGGGAGCAGCCCGGGCAGGTCCTCCATCCGGGTGAACACGGCGTCGGCGTCGCGCAGGCGGTGGGCCGGTGTCAGCCCGGCGTAGCCGAGCACGGTCATGCCGGCCGCCCGGGCCGCGGCCACACCGTTCGGGCTGTCCTCGACGACGACACAGCCGGAGGCCGGCGCGTCCATGCGCGATGCGGCGTAGAGGAACAGATCCGGTGCCGGCTTGCCCCGGGCGACCTGCTCGGCACTGAAGATCCGGTCGCTGAAGAAGTCGAGGAGCCCCACGACGGAGAGCGACCGGACGATCCGCTCACGGCTCCCCGACGATGCCAGACAGTAGGGGACCTCCAGCTCGGCGAGCACCCGACGGATGCCGGTGACCGGCTGGAGCCGGCCGTCGTAGGCCTCGAACAGGCGGCGACGGTAGGCCTCCTCGAACCGGGCGGGGAGCTCCTCACCGGTCCGCGCCCGGACCAGGGCACTGACATCGGCGAACGTCCGCCCCATGTAGGTCCGGAGGCACTCGTCGAGCGTCGTCGGATGTCCGTGCTCGGTGAGCAAATCGGACAGGACCCGGTTGGCCAGCAGCTCGCTGTCCACCACGACCCCGTCGTTGTCGAAGATCACCAGCTGGGTGGCGGCCATCGGCTCTCGTGGGTTCCGGTCGTCGGCCGGCCCGATGCGGTCATCGCGCCGGCGCCCGCATTCCTGCCGCACGACAGCCGCCCGACGCGACGCCGGGCGGGACCGCTCAGGTTCCGTGCGCCCGATCCGATGACAGTCATATGTCGATCCCATCCCTTCTCGCCCCGTCGGGCGGTCTCGCCCACCGTGGGAGAGGATGGTCGGCATGACCGAGCTTGCTCCCGATGGCCGGCCGGCGGCCGGACGCCACGACCTGGTGGCCACCCGCCGGGAACGCCGGGCCGAGGGAAAGCGGGGCCGGGCACGAGCACCGAGAGGCGGGCTCGGCCTGTGGCCTCCCGACCGGCGCCGGCACGACGCCCTGGAGACGGTCCTCGCCCAGAACGCCATCCGGGTGGCCGAGCTGGTCCCCTTGCGGCACCAGCGGATGGCCGCATCCCCGTGGAGCTACTTCCGGGGGGCGGCGGCGGTGATGGCGAGCGATCTCGCCGGCCGGCCCGACAGCGGGCTGGAGGTCCAGCTCTGCGGCGATGCGCACGTGCTCAATTTCGGTCTGTGGGCCACGCCCGAGCGGAACCTCTTCTTCGACCTGCGCGACTTCGACGAGACGCTGCCCGGGCCGTTCGAATGGGACCTGAAGCGCCTGGTCACCAGCCTGGTGGTGGCGGCGGCGGAGAACGGGCTCAAGCGAGGGCGGTCCGACCGGGCCGTGGCCGCAGCGCTCGAGGCCTACCGGCTGCGCATGCACCGGTACGCCCGGTCCAGCGAGCTCGACATCTGGTACGACGGCATGCATGCCGACAGCCTGCTCTCCTATTTCGAGCCCGCCGACCGCGGTCGGGTGTCGGTCCACATCGAGAAGAAGAAGGAGCACCGGACCCACCGTGGCGCCTACGCCCGGCTCACCACCATGGCTCACGGCCGACCGAGGATCAGCGAGGACCCGCCGGTCCGGGTGACGGTCGGTGACGACGAGCAGGACGAGCTCGTCGACACACTGGTGGCCGGCTACCGCCAGACCCTCCAACCCGACCGACGGCGGCTGTTCGACCGGTTCACCGTGGCGGACATGGTCCGCCAGGTGGTCGGGGTCGGAAGCGTGGGGATGCAGGTCTACCTCGTCCTGTTCGAGGGCCGGAGCGGGGCCGACCCGCTGTTCCTGCAGTTCAAGCAAGCGGGACCCTCCGTGTACGAGTCCTCCCTCCGTCGCAGCGACCATGCCCACCACGGCCAGCGGGTGATCCACGGCAAGCGGATGGTCCAGAGTGCCACCGACATCTTCGTCGGATGGGGTTCGTCCACCGGGAAGGACTACTACGTCCGGCAGTTCCGCGACATGAAGATCGTCCCCACCATCGACCTCATCACTCCCGTGCTCACCGAGTTCGCCACCGCCTGCGGTGAGACGCTGGCCCGGGCGCACGCCCGGACCGGCGACCCGGTGTCGATCGACGCCTACATCGGCAAGGGAGCCGCGTTCGACCGGTCGATGGCAACGTTCGCCCGCCGGTACGCCGAGCAGAACGAGCGCGATCATGCCCAGCTGGTGGAGGCCGTGGCCACCGGGCGGGACGACGTGCCTTCCGTCGTGACCGCGGAAAGGCCCGAGCGGTCGCTCAGGGAACCTTGAGAGCCGGCACGACCTCGGTCATGAACCGGCGCAAGGTCTCGTCGCCGGGGAAGTCCCGCAGCCACAGGACGAGCCCGCGGCACCCGGCGTCCACGAACGCCTGGGTCTGCTCGACGACCTGGTCGACGGTGCCCACCAGGTTGTCCGCCAGGTAGCGCTCCCTCGGCTGGCGGCCCCACAGGTCGCCGCCGCCCGGCGCGTCGCACCAGGCGAGCGTCTCGGCCTCGCTGTCGAACAGCCGGCAGTCCGGACCGTGCGTCCGGGTGATGTCGTCGAAGGGCCGCTCCACCTCTTCGCAGTACCGGGCGAGGAGCCCCGACTTCCGCTGAAAGGCTTCGATGCCCACCTGCCAGTTGGTCAGGTCGGCACGCCGTGCGGCGATCCGGAGGTTCACCTGCTCCCCGCCGCCGCCGACGAGCACCGGGGGCAGTTGCTGGACGGGCTTCGGGTCACAGAACGCACCGTCGAAGTGCAGGTGCTCGCCCTCGAAGGTCACCGTCTCGTCGGTCCACATCCTCCGGACGACCTCGAGCGTCTCGTCGAGCAGGGCCAGGCGGACCCGGTCAGCCGGGTACTCGTAGCCGTAGGAGCCATACTCCTCGTGGAACCATCCCGCTCCGAGCCCGAGGATCAGCCGGCCTCCCGAGTAGACGTCGACGCAGGCGGCCTCCTTGGCCAGCAGGCCGACATTGCGATAGGAGGCACAGGTCACCAGCTGACCGAGGCCGATGCGCTCGGTTCGCTGCGAGAGGGCGGCCAGCAACGTGTAGGCCTCGAACACGTGGGTCGGCTCGCGGCGGGGCACGGTCTCGACGTGGTCGTAGACCCACAGATGGTCGTAGCCGAGGGATTCGGCCAGCTGGGCCAGCTCCACCGAGCGGGCCCAGGCATCGGTGGCGCTCCAGCCGGAGTACTCCAGCTTCCATCCCTGGGGGACGAACACACCCACCTCGAGACGGCGCCCGCGGCGTCCATCGGCGGCTGCGGTCATGCAGCGAACTCCCACCACTGCACCTCGCACATCATGGGCAGCAGGTAGCGGACGTAGAGCGAATGGATGGTGACCACCTTCTGGTCGTCGGAATGCAGGTCGATGAGGTCGACCCGGTCGTCCCGCTGCCGGTAGGCCGTCGCCCGTTCCTGCACTCCTTGGAGCTCCTCCATCGACCCGACCGAAAAGCCGAAGTGATCCATGCCGCGGGCAGCGCATCGGGTCGTCCTCGGCGATGAGGAAGATGAACTGGTCCCAATGGACGCACGAGAGGATGAGGCGGTGGCGGTCCTCGGTCATGACCCCGATCTCGTCGAAGCCGAAGACCTCGCTCCAGAAGCGGCAGATGTCGGCTCGGTTGGTCTCGTCGAGAAGATCGGACGGCAGGCTGAGCGCGACGTGATTGAAGCGCGGGTTCCCCGTCGGGTAGTAGGGGTGGGCCATCACGCCCTCCCCGCCACCGGAGCCGCCGGGGGCCGGTCCGAGACCTCCGGGACCACCATCACCTTGCCGGCATAGCGCCCCTCGGCCAGCCCGACGAGGGCCTCGGACAGCCGGTCGAGGGTCACGTCCTCGGATTCGATCAGGAGGTCGGTCGGGAATCCGTCGGACGCCAGCAGGTCGAGGGCCCGCTCGAAGCCGCCCTGGTCGTAGACGAAGGAACCCACCACGTGCAGCTCGTTGAGGATGAAGCGGTTCGGGTCGAACGTCGGGTGCTCGATCCCGGCACCCACCAGGGCCAGGGTGCCCCCCCTGCGCAGTTGATGGAACCCCGACTCCATGGCCGCCTTCTTCCCGGAGCACTCCAGCACGACATGGGCAGCGTGCTCGGCGATCCGCTCCGGCTCCCACGGCGGGAACTTCTCGAGATCGTCCGGATGCAACACGACGTCGGCGCCGAGGTCGCATGCCAACCGCCGCCGGCGCTCACCGGGTTCCACGACGGTGACCGGGCCGATGCCCGACGAGACGAGGGCTGCCACCGAGAGCGCGCCGATGGGGCCCGCCCCGATGACCATCACCGTGTCGCCGGCGGCCGCTCCCGAGCGGGTGATCCCGTGGAGGGCGACGGCGAGCGGCTCGGCCAGGGCCGCCTGGCGGGCCCCGAGCCCGGGCGGCAGACGGATCAGGGACGCCGCCCGCACCAGCACGTAGCGGGCAAACGCGCCATCGTGGCCGTCGGCCACCGAGCCCTGGCGGTTCTCGCACTGCGACGGCTTCCCCTCCCTGCACCGGCGACACCGGCCACAGCGGGGCGACGACCCCCCGACGACCGTCTCGCCGACCTCCCAGCCCTCGACCCGGGCGCCCAGGGCGGCGATGGTTCCGGTGAACTCGTGGCCGGCCACCAGTCCGGGCTTGTCGCCCCACCCCTCGAGCAACATGTGGATGTCCGACCCGCAGATGCCGCAGTGATCGACCTCGACCAGCACCTCGTCGCCTGCCGGCCGGGGCACGGGCCGTTCCTCGACCACCACCTCGCCCGGGCGCCGGTACACGGCCGCCGGCATCACGTCGGGCAGCTCGGTCATGACGTCACCTCCCCCGTCGTCTGCCGGCCCGCGCCCGGTGCCCGGGCGCCCGACCGGTCTATGACGGCTGCGTCACTCTAGCGAGCCCGGTCGCGGCCCGGCATGGCCGACCTCGGCGACGTCCCGTGTCGGTCCTCAGACACAAACATCCGGGAGACCCGCCTGGGCTCGTCGGACCCCTAGTTGTCAGTTTTGACGATCCCGAAACACCGTTCACCGAACACTCTCGTTGGGCGACGCGCCGAGCCAGCGGGTCCGAGGGCGCCGCGAGGCGAACTGTGCCAAGATCGGTCCGTGACGGGGGATATCTACAGTAGACGGCAGGTACTTGCAGGTGGCGTGGCAGGGGCGGCGGCGCTCGGGATGGCCAAGGTCGGCCATGTGCGCAAGCACGGCGCCGAATCCGTGCAGCGGGCGATGCAGGTCAAGCCGGCCGGCTCCGACCTAGGCGCCGTCAAGCACGTGGTCTTCCTCATGCAGGAGAACCGATCCTTTGATCATTATTTCGGCTCCATGGGTGGCGTCCGGGGCTTCGACGACACGAACAACCGGAGCGCCTTTACCCAGGCGTGGCCGGGTGGCAAGCACCCGACGCTGCTTCCGTTCCAAATGAACACGCAGACCGAGCGGGCCGAGTGCACCTATGACCTGTCCCATACCTGGCAAGCCGAGCACTCCTCGTGGAACGGCGGAGCCATGGACAGCTTCGTCTCGACCCACACTTCGAGCCAGTACGAGGGATCGCTCGGGATCAACACGATGGGCCACTACCGCAAGGCCGACCTCCCCTTCTATTACGAACTGGTCAGGCACTTCACGATCTGTGACAACTACTTCTGCTCAGTGCTCGGGCCGACCCATCCGAACCGGCTGATGCAGATGTCGGGCACCATCGATCCCGCCGGGACGGCCGGCGGCCCCGTCCTCACCACCAATCTGAGTCAGAGCTCGGTCCAGGGAACCTGCACGTGGCAGACGATGCCCGAGGTGCTCCAGGCAAACAACATCAGCTGGAAGTGCTACAACCCGCACGGCTCCAACTACCAGCCCGGCGCGTCGTTCTTCATCAGCAACAACGTCCTGTTCTACTTTCAGCAGCACGTCTCGAATCCTGCCTCACCGCTGTACCAGAACGCCTTCTCGTTCTACGGCCCGAACGTCAGCGGCGGGCTCACCGACGGGGCGAGCCCCAACGACTTCGCCGCCGACGTGATGAACGACACGCTCCCCCAGGTGTCGTGGATCATCTCGCCAGACTCCTACGACGAGCACCCGCCGGCGCCACCGGCGCTCGGCGAGTGGTACACCCAGCAGGTCCTCGACACCCTGACCTCGAACCCGACCGTGTGGGCCAGCACCATGTTGGTGATCATGTACGACGAGAACGACGGGTTTTTCGACCATGTCCCGCCCCCGACTCCACCCCCAGGCACCGCCGGCGAGTACCTGACCGTCGACCCGCTGCCGGCCAGCGCCGGGGGGATCGCTGGTCCCGTCGGCATGGGCGTACGGGTGCCGATGATCGTAGTTTCGCCGTTTGCGGCCGGCGGCTACGTCTGCCATGACACCTTCGACCACATCTCCCAGCTTCGCCTGCTCGAAACGCTGTTCGGGGTGACCGCCCCGAACCTCTCGAGTTGGCGACGGTCGGTCACGGGCGACCTCACGGCCGCACTTCCCGTGCTCGACGCGCCGGTGACAAAGATCCCGGTACTACCGGCGACCTCCTCCTCTACCACCGCGCCGCCGGTCGGCGGCGAGTGCTCGGCAGCCCAGATCCTCGAGCTCAACCCGACGACCCCGGTCCCTCGCATCAAGAGGTACCAGCCGATGCCCATCCAGGGCGGGCTCAGGCTGAAGCCGACCCCACACTGACCGCTCCAATCCCGGGCGAGCGTGCCGCCCGGGCTGCCCCTCAACTGCCGAACCTGCTGTCTCCATGATCACCGGGTCGGTCAATGTCCAGTCGTCGTCCACCAGCGGCCTGAGCGACGCCAACTACTGGATGCTCGCTCACCACCCGATCTTCCAGGTCTACTTCTTCGGGCAGCACCTCGGGCTCGATCCGAACGAGCGCGACGAGTTCGTCACCAGTCCCTTCTATGACCGGACGGTGCAGTTCACGGCCCTCTACGACGAGGTCTCCTTCGATCCCGACTACGAGAGCGAGCCGGTCGCCACGTTCGAGCCCATGCTGCGTCGGGTCCTCGACAAGGAGTGGTCGCCGCCCGCCTGACCTAGCCGGACCGGGCCCGGCGGTACCCGACGACGCCGGCAGCGACCAGGGCGGCCAGGGCGGCGGCCAGGGCGGCGAGATCCGCCGGCGGCGACCCGCCGTCGCCGGTCGCGTCCGGGGGCCGGCGCCTCGCCGGTGGCGTGGTGCCCCTCGGCGGGACGGTCCCCGCCGGGCCGGCCGAGGTGGTCCGGAACGCCACGACCCGATCGGCGGCGGGGACGAGCAACAGGCCGTCACCGGCGCTCGGAGTCGGGAAGTGGTTCGCGGGCTGCCCCACCGAGGCCTGCTGGCGCACGCCACCGGTGGAGGGGTCGAGCCCGTCGAGGGTTCCGTCGGCGCCGAGGGTCCAGACCAGTCCGCCGGCGACGACCGGGGGCCCGCCCCCGGCTCCCGACGACCAGAGCCTCGTGATCCCCGGTGGTGAGGCGGAGACCCGCACCGCCACCACCCCGGTCGTGCACGGGAGATAGACGACCGGTCCGACCACCGCGGCGCCACCGTCGACGTCGTCGCGGCAGACCGAGTCGAGCTGCGCCTGCTGGCCGCCGATGCCCCCGAGGTGGGCCCCGTCCAGCAGGTAGGCGATCCGGGACTTGCCGGCGACGACCACCTGGCCGTCGCCGAGCAGCACCGGCTCCATGGACAGATCGCGGTCCGCGGCGTTGTCGGCGGCCCAGTCGCTCGGGGCGAAGAACTGGAGCAGCCCGAGGTCGGGGGAGAGCTCGAGCACCGAATCGCTGTCGTCGTAGGGGTGCTGCGACGAGGTCACCGAACCGTTGCCGGCGCTCACCCAGATGTCGCCGGCGGCGTCGACCGCCGGAGCCGCCCCGCCCATCCAGACGGCGCCCATCTCCTCACCGGGGCCCGCGTCCACGGCGAAGTCGCGGGGTGGGCCACCGGTCTCGGCGGCGGCCACCACCCAACCCCGGTAGGTGGAGCAGTCCCCGTAGTTGCCGCCGAAGCCGAACACCACCTGACCGGCGTCGAGGGCGAGTCCCGTCCGTTGCAGCAGCGCCGAGGTCCGGGCTCCGGGCGGGTCGACGTCGTCGGACATCTCCAGCCGGCCGGTCGATGCGTCGAGGCCGACGAGGACATGGGCCGGCTTGGCCTGAACCAGCTCGTCCGCCACCACGAAGACCTCGTCCCGGCCCTGGTCGAGCACCGGCGTGCCGGTGATCCCGACCGTCGGCTCGACGTCCCCGCAGGGAAGCGACGAGGCCGGGACGGCGGCACCCAGCTTGGTCGACCACACGACCGAGCCGGTCGAGGCCGACAGCCCGTACACCCGGTCGTCCTCGGTGGCGACGAACACCCGGCCTCCCGCCACCAGCGGCTCGCCGTAGAGGGCGCCGTCGAGCGCCGGCGACTGCCACGCCGGCGCCGCCGTGTCGACCGTCGCCGAGGAAGCCGACCGTCCGGTCCCTTCCGCATCGCCGTGGTACACGGTCCAGGCCCCCGGATCCGGCGCCGCCGCCCCGGCCGTCCCGGCCGCCCACACCGGCCCGGCGGTCTGGATCACGGCGATCGCCGACACCCCCAGCATGCGCGCCAGACGGCGGTGCCCTCCGGCCCGGTTCACGAGCCGGCCGCTGCGTGCTCGACGCGGTACCCGGTCAACGGCGGACAGGCTAAGCAACCGCGGTCGCCGCCGCACGGCGCGCCAACGGCGAACCCGCTCGCCGTGCGCCGTGCTCAGCTCAGCGAAGGCCCCCTGGTGCGGACCGACTCCACCTCTTCCATGGCCGTGCGGAGATCCGCCAGCCACTGGTCGGTGTTCGCCTCCACGAGCTTGACGCACCAAGCCAGCGCGTCGGACCGGCTCCGGGCCACGCCGCTGTCGACCAGGGTGTCGAGCACGCGACGGGCCGGCTGGCGCAGGCGGGTCATGACCGGGACCGACAGGTTGGTGAACACGACCGAGGTCTCGCCGGCCTGGGCTCCCCAGGCCACGCTCCGCCCGAAGAGGCGTTCGGCCTGGCGAGCGATGGCCATCCGCTCCTCCCGGGTCTCCTCGCGGAACCGGCTGATCCGCCCGGCCTCGGCGGCCGAGACGGCCGACGCGTCGTCGGCCTCGGGCCCGGCAAGCTCGGGCATCGACACCCGGCCCACGATGACGATCTCGTCCCGGTCCACGGTGACCGTCGGCGCGCCCTCGAACCATGCCGCCGGCAGACGACCGGCCACCCATCCGACGATGTCGGGTGGCACCTCCTCCCCGCCGGCGGGCCGTGCCCTGCCCGTCCGTCCTTCGCCGCTCCGGCTCCGTTGTGCACCGCTCCGTCCTCCAGGCACCATCAGGGGTCCTCCTTCCGTCCTCGCCCTCGTCCCCATGCTTGTCCTGCTGGGGACTTACAAGATTACATCATTACTCCATCGGTGGGGCCGAATGGCGTCCGCCCAGGCCGGGACGGTCGTGATCGGTATGTTTGGTCCACCTGTGAACGAAGTCCGCCACCCTCCCGCGCCGCGCCGGCGCACCCGCCCGAGACCACGCCGGCCGGCGCGCTGGACCGCCGTCGCCGTCGGGATGACCCTGGCCTCGACGTTCGTGGCCGGGGCGATGACCCCCGCCGGTGCGGCACACGCCCGCACGAGGCCGACCGTGCGGCCCTCGGGGCGCGACCGCACCGGCCCGACGACCCAGTGCCCGTGGCTGGCGGCCGCCATCGGGGCCGGCCAGACCCCCGCCCAGTTGGCCGAGACCGTGCTCCGACGCATGACCGTCCCGGAGAAGCTCGGTGAATTGGTGCTGGTCGACACGGGAGAGTACGAGAACCTCGATGCCGGGGTGCCACGGTTGTGCATCCCGCCGCTGACCCTGCAGGACGGTCCGCAGGGGCTGGCCTTCGGTGCCGAGCACGTGACCCAGCTGCCCGCCCCGCTGGGCCTCGCCGCCACCTTCGACACCTCCCTGGCACGCGCCTACGGCGAAGTACAGGGAACCGAGGCCATCGGCCAAGGGGTCGACGTGGTCCAGGGCCCCAACCTCAACATCGACCGGGTTCCCCAGAGCGGTCGGACCTACGAGGGCTTCGGCGAGGACCCGACCCTCGTGTCGGCCATGGGCGTGGCCGACATCCAGGGCATCCAGTCGACCGGGGCGCTGGCCATGGCCAAGCACTTCGCCGTCTACGACCAGGAGACCGATCGCGGGGAGCTCGACGACCTCGTCTCGTCACGAGCCCTCCACGAGCTCTACCTCGCCCCCTTCCGGGCGGCAGTGACCGAGGGGCACGTCGCCGCCGTCATGTGCGCCTACCCCCGGCTGAACGGCACGTTCCAGTGCCAGGACGGCACCCTGCTCGACGAGCTGGCCCAGTGGGGGTTCACCGGTTTCGTCCGTTCGGACCTCGGTTCCGTGCACGATCCACCCGCTGCCATCGCCGCCGGGACCGATCTCATCAAGCCGGCCGCCGTCGACCGGCTGGCGACGCTGGTCGGTCAGTCCGGCATGCCGTTGTCGGCACTCGACACCGCCGTCGCCCGGGTACTCACCACCATGTTCGCCCACGGCCTGATCGGACGTCCCGCCACCGGCTCGCCCGACTCGGTCGTCGACCCCCCCGCCCATGCCGCCCTCGCCCTCGGGGTCGCCGAGCGCTCGGCCGTCCTGCTCAAGAACGCAGGGGTGCTGCCCCTCCAGCCCTCCCACCTCAAGTCGATCGCCGTCATCGGAGCCGCCGCCAGCCCGGCGCCGGTGACGACGGGCTACGGGAGCTCGAAGGTGCTCGCCCCCTTCGTCTCGACGCCGCTGGCCGCCATCCGCCGGCGCGCCGGTACGGGCACCGCGGTGACCTTCGCCGACGGCGGAAGCACCACCAAGCCCCTCCCCCCGTGCCCAGCGAGTTCCTGACACCGGCCTCGGGGACGGGCCACGGGCTCACCCTGACGCTGCAGCGGTCCCAACCCGGTGCGGGCTCGACCGCGGTCCAGAGCGTGACCCCGGGGGTCAACGTGTCGATCCGCGCCCACACCTCGACCGGCCAACCCTTGCCCGGACTCACCCGATCACCGTCGGTCGAGCGGCGGCACCAACCGCTCCCGCCGGGCAAGTCGTTGCAGCCGCTGCCGGGACCGGCGACGGCCACCCGGTCGCCCATCGTCCTGCCGGCAGGCTGGTCGGACGCCACGGCCGGCTGGACGGGGACCCTCACGCCTCCCCGGAGCGGCCTCTACACCCTGTCGCTGCAGGGAGACGGCCAGGCGTCCCTGACCCTCGACGGGAAGCCGGCCGTGTCCGACACGCTCGACCACGCCCGGGGCCGCTGGTCGGAGACCCTGCCCCTGGTGGGCGGGCACCCCTACCAGGTCCGGCTGGCGTGGAGCCCGCTCGACAGCACCACGCCCTCGGGCGAGTCACAGGTCCTCCCGTGCAGCCTCACCCTCGGATGGAAGTACGTGAGCGACCAGATCGCGACCGCGGTGGCGGCCGCACGGTCGGCGAGCACGGCCGTCGTCTTCGCCGGCGACTACAGCTCGGAGGCCTTCGACCGTCCCTCGCTGTCGCTCCCCGGTGACGAGAACGACCTCATCTCGGCCGTCGCCGCCGCCAACCCGCACACCGTGGTGGTGCTCAACACCGGCGGCCCCGCGCTCATGCCCTGGCTCGGACATGTCGCCGGTGTCGTCGAGGACTGGTATCCCGGCGAGCAGGACGGTGCGGCCATCGCCGCACTGCTCTTCGGTGACGCCGACCCCTCGGGCCGGCTCCCGGTGACGTTCCCGACCAGCGACGCGGCCACGGCGGTCGACACCCCCGCCCAGTGGCCGGGCACCGACCTGACCGCCGACCACAGCGAGGACCTCGACGTCGGGTACCGCTACGACCATGCCACCGGGGTCCGGCCGCTGTTCCCCTTCGGCTACGGGCTCTCCTACACGCGTTTCGCCCTCGGCGGGCTGGGCGTCCGACCCGGCACCTCCGGCTACACGGTGAGCGTGCGGGTGTCGAACCGGGGTCGGAGGGCCGGCACGGACGTCCCCCAGGCCTACCTGACCTTCCCCCCCGCCGCCGGTGAGCCTCCCGCCCAACTGGTCGCCTTCGCGCCGGTCAAACTGGACCCGGGCCAGAGCCGTACGGTCACCATGACCGTTCCCTCTACGGCCTTCGAGTCCTACGTCGGCGGTGCCTGGTCGACCGTCCCGGGCACCTACACCGTCTCGGTCGGGGAGAGCTCGGACGACCTGGCGCTCCGGGCCTCCGTCGGGCCGCCCTGAGCCGCGACACCCCGAGGGGCTCCTCACGGGGCCGGGTCCCCGCCCGAGCGAACCGGCCCCGGCCCGGCGTACTGTCTGTCGTCGGGATCCCCGGGCGGGTGCACCGCGAGCCCCGGACGCCCGTCCCCCGCCGGAGAGAGAGGTCGACACCATGCTCAAGACGCCGGCTGAATCCGCCTTCGCCTACGCCGGGATCCGCCAACGGCTGACCGATCTGCTGGAGGGCACCCCGGACGAAGAAGCGGCCTCGGTCGTCGTTCCGGCCTGTCCCGAGTGGACCATCACCGATGTGGTCGCCCACCTCTACGGCGTCGAGGTCGACATCGTGGACGGCAACGTCGAGGGGGCGGGGACGGCCGCCTGGGCCGACGACCAGGTCAGGCGGTTCGCCCCCCTCGGACTCCGCCGGCTGTCCGAGGCGTGGAACGAGACCAGCCCACAGGTCGAGGCGATGGGGGGCACGTTCCCTCCTCGCGCCGCCGCGCAACTGGTCTTCGACGCCTGCACCCACGAGCACGACGTGCGCGGCGCGGTCGGCTGCCCGGGCGCCCGCGACACCGACAGCGTCATCATCGGGCTGACCTTCATCGAGGACTCGATCAGCGGTCTGGTCGAGGACAAGCAGCTGCCCGGCATCGAGCTCGCCTCCCCGCACTTCGAGACCACCATCGGCCCCGACCCGGCGCCGGTGCGGGTGTCGACGAGCGCCTTCGAATTGTTCCGGGCCTTTGCCGGCCGGCGCTCCCTCCAGCAGATCCGTGCCCTGGATTGGGAGGGGGACCCCTCGCCGTACCTGGCCGTCTTCGACCGCAGCCCCCTCCAGCCCCCGCCCCGCCCCCTCATCGAGTGACCACCCGACCTCGACGGGCGTCGGCCGGAGACCGCTAGGCGGCGGCTCTGTCGTCGGCGACGGCTCTGTCGTCGGTGACCGGCCGGGGAGCGTGATCGAGGGTTGGGCTACCATGACTGGTCGTCCCGGGGCAGATGAACCCGCTGGCCCGCCCCGGCGGGGGACCGCGCCATCGACCGAGGGGTCCACGTCCGTCCGGTGCGCCGGGCGGCCAGAGCGAAGGAGTCCGATGACCGCCGAGCCGCACCACGACTTCAAGGTGGCCGATCTCTCCCTGGCCGCCTTCGGGCGCCGCGAGATCGAGCTGGCCGAGCACGAGATGCCGGGGCTGATGGCCATGCGGGCCGAGCACGGACCCGAGCAACCCTTGCGCGGAGCCCGCATCACCGGTTCACTGCACATGACCATCCAGACCGCGGTGCTCATCGAGACGCTCTCCGCCCTGGGCGCCGAGGTGCGCTGGGCCAGCTGCAACATCTTCTCCACCCAGGACCACGCCGCGGCCGCCGTCGTGGTCGGACCCGACGGGACCCCGGAGTCCCCGAGGGGCGTGCCCGTCTTCGCCTGGAAGGGCGAGTCGCTGAGCGAGTACTGGTGGTGCACGGAGCGGGCGCTGGTGTGGCCGGGGGACGGCCCCACCATGATCCTCGACGACGGCGGTGATGCCACCCTGCTGGTGCACAAGGGCGTCGAATTCGAGAAGGCAGGCGCCGTTCCCGATCCCTCGACCGCCGAATCGGAGGAATTCTCGGTGGTGCTCGAGACGTTGGCCCGGGGGATGATCGAGGACCCGCACCGGTGGACCACCATCGCCAACGGTCTCCTCGGCGTCTCCGAGGAGACCACCACCGGCGTGCACCGGCTCGTCGACATGGAACAGGCGGGCGAGCTCCTCTTCGCAGCCATCAACGTGAACGACGCGGTGACCAAGTCCAAGTTCGACAACAAGTACGGATGCCGGCATTCGCTGGTCGACGGGATCAACCGGGCGACGGACGTCCTCATCGGCGGCAAGGTGGCGGTCGTCTGCGGGTACGGCGACGTGGGCAAAGGGTGCGCCGAATCGCTCAGCGGCCAGGGAGCCCGGGTGGTGGTGACCGAGGTCGATCCCATCTGCGCCCTCCAGGCCGCCATGGAGGGCTACCAGGTGGTGACCCTGGACGACGTCGTGGCCAGTGCCGACATCTTCATCACCTGCACGGGAAACAAGGACGTGATCACCGCCGATCACATGGGCCGCATGAAGCACCAGGCCATCGTGGGCAACATCGGCCACTTCGACAACGAGATCGACATGGCCGGGCTGGCGGCGGTCGACGGCATCGAGCGGGTCAACGTGAAGCCGCAAGTCGACAAGTGGGTCTTCCCCGACGGCCACGCCGTGATCATCCTCTCCGAGGGCAGGCTCCTCAACCTCGGAAACGCCACCGGTCACCCGAGCTTTGTGATGTCCAACTCCTTCACCAACCAGACGATGGCGCAGATGGAGCTGTTCAACAACGCCGAGCGGTACGAGAACAAGGTGTACGTGCTCCCCAAGCACCTCGACGAGAAGGTGGCCCGACTGCACCTCGACGCGCTGGGCGTCCGGCTCACCAGCTTGACCAAGGAGCAGGCCGGCTACATCGGTGTCCCGGTCGAGGGCCCCTACAAGCCCGACACCTACCGCTACTGACCGACCGCACCCGGGCCCGGGGCCGGCACGGCCATCGGGCACCCTCGCCCCCCGGTCAAAGATCGGCCGTCTGGCGCTCGAGCAGGTGTGCGAACCGCTCGCGGGCCCCGGCCCGGCGGGTGGGGACGTGCTCGGTCGGGACCTCGACCGGCCGGTAGCCCTTGAGGGTGTGGCGGGCCACGGTCACCTTGTGCACCTCGTCGGGACCGTCGTAGATGCGGGCGGCCCGGGCGTGGCGGTACATCGACTCGAGCGGCAGGTCGGTGGAGAAGCCGAGGGCGCCGTGGACCTGGATGGCCCGGTCGATGACGTTGTAGAGGACACCGGCGCCGTAGTACTTGATCATGGCGATCTCCACCCGGGCCGCCGAGGCGCCCTCGCGGTCCATCTTCCATGCCGCCTGCAGGGTCATGAGCCGGGCGGCGGTCATCTCGGCCAGGGAGTCCGCCACCCAGTTCTGGACGGTCTGCTTGTCGGCCAGCAGGCTCTTGTGGGTCGTGCGGGAGACGGCGCGCTCGCAGAGCATGTCGAAAGCCCGCTTCGACTGGCCCAGCCACCGCATGCAGTGGTGGATGCGGCCGGGACCGAGGCGCTGCTGGGCGAGGGCGAAGCCCTCCCCCTCGTTCCCGACGAGGTTCTCGTAGGGGACGCGCACCTCGTGGTAGAGGATCTCGGCGTGGCCCCCGAATTTGCCGAAGTGGTCGACCGGGTCCTCCATGGTCGCCACGTCGCGCACGATCTCCACGCCGGTCGTGCGGGACGGCACGACGATCATCGAGCATCCCTGGTAGGGGTGGACGTCGGGATTGGTGACGGCCATCACGATGAGGAAGTCGGCCACCGACCCGTTGGTGGTGAACCACTTGTGGCCGTCGATGACCCATTCGTCGCCGTCACGCCTCGCCCGGGTGCTGATCATCGTCGGGTCGGCGCCCGCGCCCGGTTCGGTCATCGAGAAGCCGCTGCGAAGCTGCCCGTCGAGCAGGGGTTGGAGCCATTGCTTGCGTTGGTGCTCGCGCTTGGACGCCTCGATCCCGATGGCCAGGAGCTCGGCGTTGCCCGAGTCGGGGGCGTTGTTGCCGAAGACCACCGGCCCGTAGGGGGTCTGGCCGAGGATCTCGTGCATGAGCCCGAGCCGGACCTGGCCGAACCCGCCCCCGCCCAGTTCGACGGGCAGGTGCGACGCCCACAGACCCCGGCGCTTCACCTCCTCCTGGAGGGGCTCGACCGCCTCCAGCACGGCGTCGTAGTCGAGGGGAAGCGTCTCGAGCGGGATGATCTCGTCGCGCACCACCTGGCGCATCCAGGCCAGCTGCTCCTCGAACTCCGGTTCGGTGGAAAAATCCCATGCCACGGCGGTCACCTGTCCTCGTTCTCCGGCCTGACGGCGCGGCCACTACCGTAACGGCATGCCCGCCGAGCCCGCTGTCCCACCCGCCCGGGCCGCGCTCGAGTGGTCCGAGCCGCGCCGCCCCCGTCGCGCCGGACCGGCCTCGATCCGGCCCCCGGTCGACGACGCACGAGCACGGGCCCGGATCCGGTCGGCCGAGCGGGCCCTGCTCGACGAGCGCCGGCTGCTGACCGGGAGCGAGCTCGAGGGGCTGGCCGCGCTCCCCGACGGCTCGGTGACCTCGCTGGCCGCGCTGGCCCACGAGGTCCGGCTGGCCTGGTGCGGCCCCGAGGTCGAGATCGAGGGCATCCTGTCGGCCAAGACCGGCGGCTGCCCCGAGGACTGCCATTTCTGCTCCCAGTCGTCCCGGTTCGAGTCGCCGGTGAAGGCCACCCCGTTCGCCGACACCGGCGAGGTGCTCCGGGCGGCCGAGGAGACCCGGGCCGCCGGGGCGTCGGAGTTCTGCATCGTGCTCGCCGTGCGGGGACCCGACGAGCGGACCATGGGTCGCCTGCTGGAGCTGGTGCCCCTCGTCCGGGACACCACCGGTCTGAACGTCGCCGTCAGCGCCGGCATCCTGACCGACGGGCAGGCCCGGCGGCTCGCCGAGGGGGGCGTCCACCGCTACAACCACAACCTCGAGACCTCGCGCTCGTTCTTCCCCTCGGTCGTCACCACCCACACGTGGGAGGAGCGGGCCGCCACCTGCCGGCGGGTGCGGGCGCACGGAATGGAGCTCTGCAGCGGCGCACTGGTCGGGATGGGCGAGTCCGACGCACAGCGGGTCGAGCTCGTCCTCCAGCTCCGTGAGCTCGACCCGACCGAGGTCCCGCTCAACTTCCTCAACCCCCGGCCCGGCACGCCCCTCGGGAACGAGCGACCGGTGGCCGCCTGGGAGGCGATCCGCTGGATCGCGCTCTTCCGCCTCGGGCTGCCCGGGGTGATCCTGCGCTACGCCGGCGGCCGCGAGGTCACGCTGCGGGACCTGCAGTCGATGGGCATGACCTCGGGCATCAACGCGCTCATCGTCGGGAACTACCTGACCACGCTGGGGCGGTCGGCGGACGAGGACCGCGCCATGCTGGCGGACCTGCGGATGCCGGTGAGGGCTCTGACCGGGGTCCTCTGAGCCACCGGCGTGGCGGAGGACCCCACCACCGGCGCCACCCACTGCACCGGGTGCGGGTCCGACCGCTGCCCGGGCTGCCGGCGGGCGCTCGATCCACCGCGGTACTGCCCGGCCTGCGGGCAGAGGATGACGGTGGTCGTCCATCCGGGGGGCTACCGGGCGACCTGCCGTGACCACGGGGACCGGTCACCGGCCTGACCGCGGCTCCGACGGCCACCGGGCCGGGGCGGACGGAACCCGCCGCCGAACCGGGCTCGGTGCGGTCAGCTCACCGGGCCGGAACCTTCCACCCGCGCTTCTCGGCGATCTCCTTGCAGGTCGGGCACAGCGGAAAGCGGCCCGGATCGCGGCCGGGCACCCAGATCTTTCCGCACAGGGCCCGCACCGCGGTACCGGTCACCATGCCCTCGACGACCGACGGCCCGGCCGGGACGAAATCGCCTTCGTCGGGCCGGAACCCCTCGAGGACGATGTGGGACATCCGCTCGTGGTCACCGTCGAGCCGGGGCTCGGCCCGGGCCGGGGCGGTCGTGACACCGGAGTCGGTCATGCCCTCCAGGATCGCGCACCCGGGGCCGGGCCGCAGTCCGGGCAGGCCGTAGGCTCGTCGGCCGTGGCGCCGCGTCAGCTCGTCCTGGCTTCGGGCTCCCCGGCCCGCCTGAGGCTGTTGCGACAGGCCGGTTTCGACCCGAAGGTGGTGGTGAGCGGAGTGGAGGAGCACGGTGTCCGGGCGCCGGACGTCGAGACGCTGGTCGCCACCCTGGCCGATCGGAAGGCGGCGGCGGTGGCCGATCCCTCCGGGGACGCGGTGGTGGTCGGGTGCGATTCGCTGCTCGACGTCGGGGGCCGCCCGCTCGGCAGGCCGATCTCGGCGGACCAGGCCCGTCAGTGGCTCGTGTCGCTGCGCGGGCGGGCGCCGACCCTGTTGACCGGGCACTGCGTGATCGACGAGCGGAGCGGCGGGCAGGCCTCGGCGGTGGCCGCCACCACCGTGCGGTTCGCGGTGACCTCGGACGCCGAGCTCGACGCCTACCTGGCCACGGGGGAGGCCATGGAAGTGGCCGGCGCCTTCACCCTCGACGGGCGCTCGGCACCGTTCATCGAGGGCATCGACGGTGATCCGGGGAACGTCATCGGGCTGTCCCTGCCCCTCCTGCGCTCGCTGCTGGCCCGGCTGTCCATACCGATCATCGACCTGTGGGCGACCGGCGGAGCGTGACCGGCGTGCTCCCCGCGCTCCAGCTCGGCGCCCTGACCGTGGACCCCCCGGTGGTGCTGGCACCCATGGCCGGAGTGACCAACGTGGCGTTCCGGCAGCTCTGCCGGTCGTTCGGCGCCGCCCTGTACGTGAGCGAGATGATCACCGCCCGCGCCCTGGTCGAGGGCAACGCCAAGACCCTTCGGATGGCGGCCTTCGGGGAGGACGAACCCGTCCGCAGCGTGCAGCTGTGCGGGACGGACCCCTCGGTGATGCGGGCGGCGGTGGACCGACTGGTGGGCGAGATCGGGATCGACCACGTCGACCTCAATTTCGGGTGTCCGGCGGCCAAGGTCACCCGCCACGGTGGGGGGGCGGCGCTCCCCGTCCACCGCCGGCTGTTCCGGTCCATCGTCGAGGCGGCGGTGCGTGGCGCCGGAGCGGTCCCGGTGACCGTGAAGATGCGGATGGGAGTCGACGATGCGCACCTCACCTACCTCGACGCGGCGAGGACGGCCGAAGGCGAAGGGGTGGCGGCCGTCACCCTCCACGCCCGCACCGCCGAACAGCACTATTCCGGTGCGGCCGACTGGTCGGCACTGTCCCGGCTCAAGGAGGCGGTCACGTCCATCCCGGTGCTCGGGAACGGGGACATCTGGGAGGCCACCGACGCGCTGGCGATGGTGGCGTCCACCGGCTGCGACGGGGTGGTGGTCGGGCGGGGATGCCTCGGGCGTCCGTGGCTGTTCCGCGACCTCGTCGACGCCTTCGCCGGGGCGCACCCCGCCCCCCCGCCTCGGCTCGGCGAGATCGCCGTGATGATGCGGGCCCACGCCGACCTGCTCTGCACCCACCTCGGTGACGACGTCGGGGCCCGCCAGTTCCGCAAGCACGCCGGCTGGTACCTGGCCGGGCTTCCGGTGGGGCCCTCGGTCCGGCGCCAGCTGGCCATGGCCTCGTCGCCCGCCGAGATCCATGCGCTCCTGGACGGGCTCGATCCGTCGCTCCCCTTCCCCGACGGAGCTCGGCGCGTGGTGCGCGGGCACGCCAACGGCCCGAGACCGGTCCAGCTTCCGGCTGGCTGGTTGGACTGCTCCGACGACCCGCGGCCGCCCGTGGGCGGGGACGTCCTCGTATCGGGAGGCTGAGCCGGCGATCAGACCCTCTGGGCTCCCTTGGCCCGGAGGTAGTCCCGCAGGCGTGGTTGCTCGGTCCCCCCGATCGCCTCGAGCAGGACGCAGAGATCGTCGAAGCTGCTCGGCCCGATCTGCCGGCGCAACTCCGCCTCGATCCGGCGGGTGGCCCGACGCTGGGCGGCGAGGTACTCGAGCGCCTGCTCGGTGGGGGTGACGACCTTCTCCCTCCCGCTGGTGGGCGAGGGACCGACCGAGACGAAGCCGCGGTCCACCAGACCGCTCACCAGCTTGGCCGCGCCCTGGCGGGTGATGCCGAGCTCCCGACCGATCTGGGAGATCGTGGTCCCCGAGCTCCGGCAGAGCCTCAGCACCCGTCCGTCCGGAAATCGCCGATCGCCGAACCCCGCCGACGCCATGGCGGCGTCCAGCCGGAGCTGGTAGGAGATCCAGGCACGGCGCAACGCCGGGCCGAGGGGCCCCTGCCCGTGGCGGCGTGCAGCCGTCGCCTCCCCGCCCCCGGTCCGGGGGGGCGAGGAGCTCATGAGGATTCCAAGCTCATGAGGATTCCATGAGCAGATTGACAACCATATTGACAGTCTAACGGGCCACTTGCATACTGCTGGGGTGCACGAGGCGCCGCGGCCGGTCGCCACCGCCCCGCCGGCGGTTCGATCCGGACCGACAACCAGGTCATGGCGCTCGCCCGTCAATCGGGCCATCCGTTGGCGGCAACGGACCAGTGGGAGCACCCGGGCGGGGCGATTCCGACCCGGCAGACCGTACGGCGCGGACCGCCGCCCCCCGGCGAGCGCGCCGCACCGGGACGTCCAGAGAGGACCCTCGTGACCCCGCCGACACCATGCAGACAGCCATGCCGACACCCATGCCGACAGTCATGCCGACAGCCACCAAGAGCCCGATGACCGCTCGGAGAACCAGCGCCGTCCTCGCCACGATCGTCCTCGGCGCGCTGGTGTTCGTCTCCTGCGGCGGCGGGGCCACGGCCGGACCGGAGCGGGTGCCGGGGGGCCCGACCGGGAGCTATGTGGTCCCCGCCGGCATCCACAAGATCAAGCACATCGTCGTCGTCATGCAGGAGAACCGGTCGTTCGACACCTACTTCGGCACCTACCCGGGGGCCGACGGGATCCCGATGCACGGAGGCCAGCCGGCCGTCTGCGTGCCCGATCCGGCCAACGGGACCTGCGTCGCACCCTACGCCGACCATGCCGATGTCAACGGCGGCGGGCCGCACAACTACACCAACGCCACGAGCGACGTCGACGGTGGGAAGATGGACGGCTTCGTCGGCCAGGCCCTGGCCGGCAAGCAGGGGTGCGCGAACCCGACGGACCCGGCCTGTACCAACTCGGCGGCTCCCGACGTCATGGGGTACCACACCCAGAGCGACATCCCGAACTACTGGACGTACGCCAAGGACTTCGTCCTCCAGGACCACATGTTCGAGCCGAACGCGTCGTGGAGCCTGCCGGCCCACCTCTTCCTGGTGTCGGAATGGGCGGCGTACTGCAGCCAGGAGGACAACCCGTCCAGCTGCGTGAACGGCACCAAGGCCCACCCTCCGGCGAAGCCTCCGGCCGCTCCGGCCGTCTACGGCGGCGAGGCGGGTCCGAAGAAGAACAAGCGGGGCCGGACCACGCCGAACCATCAGCCCATCTACGCCTGGACCGATCTCACCTACCTCCTCCACAAGCACCACGTCAGCTGGGGGTACTACGTGGTGAGCGGCACCGAACCGGACTGCGAGAACCCTGCCGCCGAGACCTGTGCCCCCGTGGCGCAGAACGCCAACACGCCGGGGATCTGGAACCCCCTCCCCTGGTTCGACACGGTGAAAGCCGACAACCAGCTCGGCAACATCCAGTCCGTCGATCAGTTCTACGACAAGGCCAAGGCGGGGACCCTGCCGTCGGTGTCGTGGGTGACTCCGTCCGACGCGGTCAGCGAGCACCCGCCGAGCCCGGTGAGCTTCGGGCAGAGCTACGTGACCAGCTTGGTCAACGCCGTGATGCGGAGCCCGGACTGGGACTCGACCGCCGTCTTCCTGGCGTGGGACGACTGGGGCGGTTTCTACGACCACGTCGTCCCACCAGCCGTCGACCAGCTCGGCTACGGGCTGCGGGTTCCGGGCATCGTCATCAGCCCCTATGCCAAGAGCGGCTACGTCGACCACCAGACCCTGAGCTTCGACGCCTACGACAAGTTCATCGAGGACGATTTCCTCGGTGGCCAGCGCATCGACCCGGCCTCGGACGGACGGCCGGACCCGAGGCCCGACGTGCGTGAGAACGAGAAGATCCTCGGAAACCTCGCCGACGACTTCGATTTCGCCCAGACCCCGAAGAAGCCGGTGCTCCTGCCGGTCCATCCCCGGACGACCCTCACCGGAACGCCGACCCGGTCGCAGGCGTCCGCCGCCGCCGCCGGCACGGCCGACGACGACGGGTAGCCTGGAGAGGCCGGCGACCGGCCTCTCCCACGCCTCGGGCTCTCCGCACACACCACCTCCCCGCCATGATCGTCGGCTCCTCCCTCACCATCGAGATCGGTGGCCGCCCGTTGGTCACCGAGGCGTCCTTCGTGGTCGGCGCGGGCGAGACGGCGGGCCTCGTCGGGCGCAACGGGACCGGCAAGTCCACGCTCATCTCGGTGATCATCGGGGAGCCCGGGCCCAGCGTCGCCTGGCACGGCAACGCCCGCATCCGCGGCACCTACGGCCATCTGCCGCAATCCCCGCGTGCGCGGGGGCTGGGGCTCGAACCGAACGGCTTCTCCCACGTGCTGTCGGGCCGCGGCCTCGACGTGCTCGACGACGCGCTGGGCAGGGCGCGTGCCGCCATGGCCTCGGACCCGACGGCCGAGAACATCGAGCTCTTCGCCGACCTGGAGGAGGAGTTCCGACGGAACGGCGGCTACGAGGCCGAGTCGGCCATGGCCCGCCTCGCCGACGGGCTCGGTCTGCGACAGGACCTCCTGCTCGAGGACCTCGACGGGCTCTCGGGCGGCCAGCGCCGCCGGGTGGACCTCATGCGGATCCTCTTCCAGGAGCCCGACATCATGATCCTGGACGAGCCCACCAACCATCTGGACCGCACGGCCAAGCGCTGGCTGATGGACGAGCTCGCCACCAGCTCCTGCGCCAAGCTGGTGGTCTCCCACGACCTCGCGCTCCTCGACCACTCGATCGACAAGGTCCTGCACCTGGGTGACGGCCGCCTCCACGAGTTCCGGGGCACCTACTCGTCCTACCTCGGCCAGCTCGAGGCGGACCACGGACGACGCGAGCGCGCCGCCCTGCTCGAGGGCCGGGAGATCAGAAGGCTCTCGTCCCTGGCCGACTCCATGCGCGGGAGCACCTCCCGACGGGCGCGGGTCGCCAAGTCCCTCGACAAACGGGTGGCACGGCTCGAGTCCACCCGCACCGAGGTGCGCCGGAGGGAGCGGCCGAACACGTTCCGCCTCCCGCCGCCCCGGCGCTCGGGCGAGGTACCGCTGCGGGTGGTCGACCTCGCCGTCCACTACGGCCGGTCCGTGGTGCTCCGCCAGGTCAGGGCCCAGTGCCGACGGGGCGACCGGGTGGTGGTCGTCGGCCGGAACGGGGCCGGGAAGTCGAGCCTCCTGCGATGCCTGGCCGGCGAGCAGGCCCCGACGGCCGGCACGGTCACGCTGGGGGCCAACGTGGTGGTCGGCTACTTCGCCCAGGAGCACGAGCAGCTCGACCCCGAGCTCAGCGCGCTCGACAACCTCGACGACACGGTGCTGACCACCGAGCGCGACCGGCGGGCGCTCCTCGGCATGTTCGGCATCACCGGCCCGGCGGCGCTGCGCAGACCGGGGACGCTGTCGGGGGGTGAGCGGGCCAAGCTCGGGCTGGCCAGGCTGGCGGCGGGGCGGGCCAACGTGCTGGTCCTCGACGAGCCGACCAACAACCTCGACCCGTCATCGGTCGAGGCACTGGGGGTCATGCTCAGCCGCTGGCCCGGCACCATCGTGGTGGTGAGCCACCAGCGCGACTTCGTCGCGGCACTCGAGCCCACCCACCGGCTGGTCCTCCCCGAGGAGCGCTTCGGCCACTGGGACGAGGCCCACCTCGACGACGTGGAGCGCCGGTAGGCCGGAGGACGGAGCAGCGCTCGCCCGGCCCGCCGGGCTCCCCCGACTGGTCGGCCGCCGGTCCGGGACGGGTCAGGGCGACGCCTGCGGGGCGCGCCCGTTGGCCGCCGCGTCCCCGGCCTGGCCGGCGTCGCGCATGGCCTCGACCAGCACCTGGGCCGCCCCGACCAGGCCGGCCGCCTCGTAGGGGACGACGACCTTCGAATTGTCGGAGGCGGCCAGGGCCTGGATGGCCCGGAGCTGCATCACCGCCAGGGTGTTGGGCTTGATCCTCGACTCGTCGATGGCGTTCAGCGCCGCCGCCTCGCCTTCGCCGCGGAGCTGCGCAGCCCGCTTCTCACCGTCGGCCCGCAGCTCGAGCGTCTGCTTCTGGCCCTCGGCGGCGAGGATCGAGGCCTGCTTCTGGCCCTCGGCCTCGAGCACGGCGGCCTGTTTGCGGCCCTGGGCGCTGTTGACCGCAGCCTGCTGATCGCCTTCCGACTTCAAGATGGCGGCCCGCTTGTGCTGCTCGGCCTCCTTCTGCTCGGACATGGCCTGGAGGACGTTGTTGGGAGGCGTGATGTCCAGGATCTCGATGCGGTTGAGCCGGACGCCCCACTTGAGCGTGGCCTCGGCCATGTGGTCCTGCATCTTCGTGTTGATGGTCTCCCGCTCGGAGAGCGACTCGTCGAGGGTCAGCTCGCCGAAGACGGCTCGCAGCGCGGTCCGGGCCATCTGGTCGATGGCCAGGCCGAAGTCGTTGACCTCGAAGAGGGCCAGCTTCACGTCGGTGACCTGGCAGAAGATGGTCGCACTGACCCAGAGCGACACGTTGTCCTTGGTGATGACCGCCTGCTGGTCCCCGGTCCGCGGGAACTCGCGGATGTCCACCTTGTCCATGCGGTCGGCCAGTGGCACGAGCACGTGCAGCCCCGGCTGGAGGATGGACCGGAACTCGCCGAAGCGCTTCACCACCCCGACGCACCCCTGCTGGACGACCTTCAGGCACGACCTCAAGAACACCACGACGAGGGCGAAGATGACGACCGCCACCACCGCCACGGCCACAGCTGCGCCGGCGGAACCGATGATCATGGGGACCACCTCCTCGACCCACTGTAGGCCCACCCGGGAGGGGACCGCCCGCGGGACCGACGAGGGTCAGGGGCCGTCGGTGGGGTAGACGACGAGAAGGCCCCGCTCGACGTCGGCGACGACGACCTTGGTGCCGACGTCGATGGTGGTCCCCGGGTACAGCGACACCGCGTACCACTCCTCGCCACGCGAGAACACCGAGCCGGGCTGATGGCTGTCGGAGACCGGCTTGCGGACGACGGCGGTCTCGCCGACCATGCCCGACACCCCGTTCAACATGGCCGGCCCCGCTCCGGAGCCCGACCGGTCGTACCCATGCACGCTCGCTCCTCGGAAGCGCGGGGTGCGCTCCCTGCCCTGCACTATAGGAGCGCCGCCGAGGACGGAGCGCCGCCCGCCGTCGTCACCGGCTCGATCGGTTACCGTTTGCCGTGACCACCGACCCGAAGGCGCCCATGCCGGTCTCCCCGCTGACGGCGCGCAAGACGTGGCGGACCCTCGAGCCCATCCACGCCATGGTCTACTTCGCCCCCGAGGCGACGGAGTCCTATGCCGAGCTGGGTGTCCGGCCGGAGGCGGGCTACTTCCTGTCCCGCTCGGCGCCCATGGGCGCGGTGCGCGACAGCGTGGTCATCGCCACCTTCTACAACTTCCGGCCCGAGCTCGTGAGATCGTCGATGGCCGGTGCCTGGGAGTCGGCGTCGCCGGCCGAGGTCTTGTCGGCGCGCCAGGCGGTGGCGGACGCCTCGCTGCGGCGCATGCTCGGAGCCGCCGTCGGCTCACCCGAGATGGAGCGTGCGGCCGCGCTCGCCCGCACCACGGCGCAACGGGCCGCCGAGCGCCCCGGCGGCCGACCGCTGTTCGCCGGGCACGCCGGGCTGGCGTGGCCGTCGGAACCGCACCTCGTCCTGTGGCACGCCCAGACCCTGCTGCGCGAGTACCGGGGCGACGGCCACATCGCCGCCCTGCTCCTGAACGACCTCGACCCGGTCGAGGCGCTCGCCATGCACGCGGCGTCGGGCGAGGTGCCCGTCGGGCTCCTGCGGTCGACGCGGGGGTGGACCGACGCCGAATGGGACGACGGGGTCACCCGGCTCCGGGGGCGCGGCTGGCTGGAGCCGGCGGCGGCCGGCGGCGTGTCCCTCACGCCCGAGGGGCAGGCCGTACGCCAGCGCATCGAGGAGGTGACCGATCGGCGGGCCGTCTTCCCCTACCAGGCCCTCGGCGAGGACGGGTGCGCCGAGCTGAGGACCCTGGTGCGCCCCTTCAGCCGGACCGTGGTCGACGCCGCAGGTCTCGGCAGGTGACCGGCCCGCCCCCGGGACGGCCCGGGCGGCGGGCTCAGGGCCGGTCCCGGCCGGGGGCGACCAGATCCACCAGCCCGGCCTCGCCACCGGGGACCACCGCCACCCGGTAGCCGTCACGGTCCGCCAGCCAGTCGCGATTGCGGCGGTGCAGCTCGTGGCCCTCGTCGAACCGGTCGAGGACCACCACGGTGCCGGCCGGGGGGCGGCCGGCGGGAACGGCCTCGAGCGCCGCCATCGACAGGCGCACCCCGTTGAGACAGCCGAGCCCGGCGTCGGCCACGAGGAGCACCACCTCGGGGCGGAGGCAGACGAGCAGGTCGACGCAGTCCCCGTCGGAGGCCTGCGGCGAGCGGACCCCGCCGGCCAGCTCGACGATCCCGACGTCGACCCCGTGAGCAGGCCAGTGCAGCTCCGCCGACCAGGTCCGCCACCGAGAAGTCCGCCAGCCCGAGGGACTCGGCGGCCATCGGCGGGGCCATGGCCCGGGGGTACGAGCGCGCCGCCGGGCACACCTCGCCGGGCTGCTCGCCCGAGGCGGCGGCCAGCACCTCGGCGTCCGTCGGACCGTCGAGGCTCGACCCCTCGGCGCCCACGTCGAAGGACTGCGCCGGCTTGCGGGCCGCCACGCCGAGCCCCCGGCTGCGCAGCTCCCCGAGCAACCGGCTGCACACCCAGGTCTTGCCCACCTCGGTCCCGGTGCCGCACACCACCACCAGCCGGTCAGGGCGCACGGGCACCGTCGAGGGCCGGGGCCCCCGATTCCGCCGGGGCGAACCGCGCCGGGACCAGCCCGGCCCCGACCAGTCCGGCGATCAGCCCGTCCACCTGGTCGTCGGTGTGGGCGGCCGAGAGCGTGATCCGCAGCCGGGACGTCCCCGGGGCGACCGTGGGCGGCCGGATGGCCGGGACCCACACGCCGCCGCCGAGGAGCCGTTCGGAGGCCGACAGCGCCTCGGCCTCGGGGCCGACCACCAGCGGGACGATGGGGCTCGGGTGGCCGGGGCGGCCGACGGCGGCCGACACCCGCGCCACGTGGCCGGCCAGCCGGGCCCGCCGGGCCTCGCCGTCGGACGACCGGACGACGGCCACGGCGGCGAGCGCGGCGGCGGCGTCGGCCGGGGTCGGGGCGGTCGTGAAGATGTAGGGACGCGCCCGGTTGACCAGGTAGTCGGTGTAGCGGGCGGGACCGGCCACGAACCCCCCGAGGGCGCCGAGCGTCTTCGACAGGGTGCCGACCCGCAAGACGTCGCCCCGCCCGGGGCGGTCGGGAGGGAGCTCGGGACCGAGGACGGCGTGGGCCTCGTCGAGCACCAAGAGCGCGCCGTGCCGGCGGGCCAGCGCGGTCAGCCCGCTCAGGTCGGCCTCGTCGCCGTCCATGGAGAAGACGGTGTCGGAGACGATGATCGGGCGGCCGCCGCACCGGCCCATCAGGCCGTCGAGCCGGCCGAGGTCGACATGGGGGTAGACGGTGACCGGCGCACGGGCCAGGCGGCAGCCGTCGACGATCGAGGCGTGGTTGAGCTCGTCGGAGAAGATGCAGGCGTCGCTGCCCCCGAAGACCGACAGCACCGAGAGGTTGGCGGCGAAGCCGGTGGGGAAGACCACGGCCCGCTCGCACCGCTTCCAGGCGGCCAGGGCGGCCTCGAGCTCGGCGTGCACCGGCCGCGACCCGGTGACCAGCCGCGAGGCGCCCGATCCGGTCCCCCATCGATCGACCGCCCGATGGGCGGCGGCCGCCACCGCCGGGTGGGTGGTGAGGCCCAGGTAGTCGTTGGAGGCGAACGAGACGACGGGGCGTGCCCCGGGCCCCGTGCCGTCCCCGAGCGAGCCGGCGGGTCCGGCGGCGTCGAAGGTGCGGGGGGATCGCCAGCGCCCCGACGCCGCCACCTCGTCGTTGGCGCGGTCCACCCAGTCCGACCACGGCCCGGGCCCGCCGCCCGAAGGGCCGCCGGCCGGCGAGGGGGCACCGGGTCGGAGCGGCGTCGCGGTCACCCGCCCGCCCGGCCGGTCACGGCCCCGATCGACCCGGCGAGCACGCCCACCACGCGATCGACCTCCTCGGTCGTGGTGGTGAGGGGCGGCATCAGCACCACCACGTCGCCGAGCGGGCGGAGCAGGACGCCCCGGGCCACCGCCTCGGCGCACACCCGGCGCCCGAGACGTGCCGCCGGGTCGGGCGCATCGAGCTCGACCCCGACCATGAGGCCCCGCTGGCGGACCGCCCGGACGCCCCCGAGCCCGGACAGCGTCTCCTCCAGCCGGTCGGCCAGATGGGCGGCCACCGACCGGACGTGGGCCAGCACGTCCCACTCGGTCAGGAGCTCCAGATGGCGGGAGGCCACCGCGCAGGCCAGGGCGTTCCCGCCGTAGGAGTGGCCGTGGTAGAAGGTCGAGGGCCCGAGGTCGGCGCCGTCGAAGGCCTCGAACACCTCGCCCGAGACCACCGTCGCCGACAGGGGCAGATAACCGCCGGAGATGCCCTTGCCCAGGCAGAGGAGGTCGGGGCGGAACGAGGAGCCGGCCCATTCGGAGGCGAACAGCCTGCCGGTCCGGCCGAAACCGGTGGCCACCTCGTCGCAGACCAGCAGCACCCCGCGGTCGCGGCACGCCTTCCCGACCAGGGCCAGGTCCTCCGGCTCGCACACCAGCATGCCCGACGCCCCCTGGACCAGCGGCTCGATCACCACCGCCGCCAGCGAGCCGGCCTCGGCCTCGACACAGGCCACCAGCTTCGCCGCCCAGTCGGCCGAGGCGTACCCCGGCGTCCGGAGCACGGGAAAGCGCAGGGCATCGAAGCAGGAGGTGCCGAACCCCCCGTCCCCGAGCGACAGCGCCCCGACGGTGTCGCCGTGGTAGGCGTCACCGAGGGCCACGAACCGGCGGCGGGCGTGCTCGCCACGGTTGAGCCAGTACTGGAAGGCGATCTTGAGGGCCTGCTCGACGGCGACCGCCCCGTCGGAGGCGAACAGCACGTGCGGGTCCTCGACCGGCACCACTCCGGCCAGGGCCTCGGCGAACTCGACCGCCGCCGTGCTTCCGTTGCCGAGCAGCGTGGCGTGGGCCACCCGGCCGAGCTGGTCGACGACGGCCCGGTCGAGCTCGGGCACGTGGTGACCGAGCGTGTTGACCCACAACGAGGAGATGGCGTCGAAGTACCGGCGCCCGTCGACGTCGATGAGCTCGCGCCCCTCGGCCCGCGTCCGACCATGACCGGGGCATTGTCGGGATAGGTCGCCATCTGGGTGAAGCCGTGCCACACGACGGCGGCGTCACGGGCCACCCAGGGGCCGGACCGGGGGGCATCGGTGCTCACCGGGCAGAGTCTTGCCCACCCCCGCGGCACCGGTCGACTCCGGAGGCGGCGCGCACCCGACGCCGGGGCCCCGTCGCCGCCGGGCCCGCGCCGCGACCGGTAGGCTCGCCGTCCATGGACCGGATCGGCGTGGTCGACACCATGTTCGCCCGGTTCGACATGGGCGCCGAGGCCATCGACGAGCTCGAGTCGTGCCCGGGCTTCGGCACCAGCTTCGAGATCGAGCACCGCACGGTGCCCGGCTTCAAGGACCTCGGGCGTGGCCTGCAAGCGGCTCGTCGAGCAGGAGGGGTGCCGCATCGTGGTGGCCCTCGGCATGCCGGGCAAGGCTGCCGATCGACCAGGTCTGCGCCCACGAAGCCAGCCAGGGGATCATGCAGGCCCAGCTGATGACCTCCACCCACATCCTCGAGGTCTTCGTCCACGAGCACGAGGAAGCGGACCCTTCGCGGCTGGCCAAGGTGTGCATCGACCGGGCCCGCAGCCACGCCCGCAACGCCTACTGGATGCTGTACGAGCCCGACCAGCTCACGAGGAGGGCCGGGCAGGGCGTACGCCAGGGCTACGAGGACGCCGGTCCCATCACGGGCTGAGGCGGTCCACCGGTCGCCCGGGGTCCGGGAGGCGGGTCGTGGGGCAGGCCGAGGGTGCGCTCGGCGATGATGTTGCGCTGCACCTCGGCCGTGCCGCCGCCGATGGTGAGAGCCGGCGCGAACAGGAACCCGAAGCTCCACAGGCGGGCCGCCCGTTCGGTGAGGCCGCCCGCGGCAGTCGCCGGCTCGCCGTCGGCCAGCATGCCCGACGCGCCGGCGAGGTCGCGGGCCAGTCCCATCACGTCCTGGCCGTGGCGTCGGCGAGCGCCTTGCGCACCGAGGCCTCGGGGCCGGGCTGGACCCCGGCCACGGCGGCCGACACGGTCCGGAGCCGCAACAGCCGGAGCACCTCGCCCTCGGCCCACAGCCGGGCCAGCCGCTGGCGCACCGACGGGTCGTCGGTGCCCCCGCCGGCGCGGACCTCCGCCACCAGGTCCTCGGCGGTCGGGCCCATCCCCCAGAGGGCACCCGCCCCCGACAGGGACACCCGCTCGTTGCCCAGGGTCACCTTGGCCAGGGCCCAGCCCTGGCCCCGCTCCCCGACCAGACAGCCGGCCGGCAGGCGCACCTCGTCGAGGAACACCTCGTTGAAGGTGTGGGTCCCGGTCATGTCGGTGAGCGGCGACACCGTGACGCCCGGCGAGTCCATCGGGCAGACGAAGTACGAGATGCCGCTGGTGGGCCTCGGCCTCGGGCTCGGTCCGGGCGAGCAGGATGCCGAAGCGGGCGACGTGGGCGTACGACGTCCAGACCTTGTGGCCGCGCACCACCCACTCGTCGCCGTCGAGCTCGGCCCGGGTGGTGAGGGAGGCGAGGTCGGATCCCGCCTCCGGCTCGCTGAACAGCTGGCACCAGATCTCCTCGCCCGCCAGCAGAGGAGGCAGGTAGCGGTCCTGCTGGGCCGGGGTGCCGGCGTGCACGAGGGTCGGGCCCGCCCAACCGATCCCGATGGTGTTGACCGGCCGGCGCACCCCGGCCCGGGCCAGCTCCTCGTCCACGATCAGCTGGTGGGCGGGGTCGGCCGCCAGCCCCCAGGGCCGGGGCCAGTGGGGTGCCACCAGGCCCGCCTCCGCCAGCTGGCGGCCGGTCGGCCGGGGATGGGAAGCCAGCCAGCGTCGCACCTCATCCCGGCGGGGGTCCTCGTCGGGAGGCAGCGCGAAGTCCATGGGGCCAGCGTAGGCTGCACCGTCCGGGCGGGCCGGGGCGCCGGACCCGCGCTGCGGGCAGGGTCCGGGACCCGAGGCCGGGCCGGGACCGGCCGGGACCACGCCGCGACAACCCGGACCGCGCCGGGACCGCGCCGGGACAAGGAGCGACGGGTGACCCACTGGAATTTCGGGGACGTGTGGGAGGCGGTGGCCGACACGGTGCCGGAGGCGCCGGCCCTGACCCACGGGTCCCACACCCTCACCTGGGGGGAATTCGACCGGCGGGCGGACAACCTGGCGCGGTGGCTGCTCGGCGCCGAGGTCGGGCACCAGGACAAGGTGGCCCTCTACCTCTACAACGGCCCCGAGTACCTCGAGACGACCTACGCCTGCTTCAAGCTCGGGCTGGTGCCGATCAACACCAACTACCGCTACGCCGACGACGAGCTGGTCTACCTGTGGGACAACGCCGACGCCGTGGCGGTCGTCTTCCACGGCTCGTTCGTCGAGCGGGTCGAGGGGATCCGCGGTCGCCTGCCCCGCGTCCGCAGCTGGCTCTGGGTCGACGACGGCACGGTCAGCTGTCCCTCCTGGGCCGAGCCCTACGAGGTGGCGGCGGGCACGACCGGCCCCGGCTCGGGTCCCAGGCGGGTCCGGGCTCCCTGGGGCCGTGGGCCCGACGACCTGCTCATGCTCTACACCGGCGGGACCACCGGCATGCCGAAGGGGGTCATGTGGCGGCAGGACGACCTCTTCGCCCGGCTCAACGCCTCGGGATTCCGGCACTACCCCGAGGACGGCGGTGCGGACGGCGTCCGGGCCGAGCTCGGGCGCCGACGGCCCGGGCATGTCGCTGCTGCCCGCCTGCCCCCTCATGCACGGGACCGGCGGGTTCACGGCGCTCGAGTGCCTCAGCGAAGGCGGGCGGGTGGTCACGCTCGTCTCGCGCCGGTTCGATCCGGTCGAGCTCCTCGACACCATCGAGCGCGAGCGGGTGAACGGGCTGGTCATCGTGGGCGACGCCTTCGCCCGGCCCTTGCTCGCCGCCCTCGACGCCGACCCGGGGCGCTTCGACCTGTCCAGCCTGGTCGGGATCATCTCGTCCGGGGTGATGTGGAGCGAGGAGACCAAGCAGGGGCTGCTCCGCCACCATCCGGGCATGCTGCTGGTGGACGCCTTCTCGTCGTCGGAGGCCCTCGGCATGGGGAGCTCGGTGTCGTCGGCGGCCGGGGCCGCCTCCACCGCCCGCTTCACCCTCGGACCGGAGGTCCGGGTCATCGACGACCGGCGGCCGGGACGTCGGTCCGGGCGAGTCCGGGGTGCTGGCCCTCGGCGGGCGCATCCCGGTCGGCTACTACAAGGACGAGGCCAAGACGGCGGCGACCTTCCGCACCATCGACGGGGCCCGCTACTCGGTGCCCGGCGACTACGCCGAGGTCGGCGAAGACGGCTCGATCCACCTGCTGGGACGCGGCTCGGTGTGCATCAACACCGGCGGGGAGAAGGTCTACCCCGAGGAGGTCGAGGAGGCGGTCAAGACCCTCGACGGCGTCGTCGACGCCGTCGTGGTGGGCATCCCGAGCGAGCGCTTCGGCGAGGAGATCGTCGCCGTGGTCGAGCCCTCCGCCGACGCCCCGCCCGACTCGGTCGGCGCCGACAGGATCATCGAGCACGTGAAGTCCAAGCTCGCCGCCTACAAGGCCCCGCGCCGGGTGCGCCTCGTCTCGAGCATCGGCCGCACGCCGGCGGGCAAGGTCGACTACGCACGACACCGGTCCGAATCGGCGAGCTGGGCGGCGGGCCAGCCAGCCGGGCGCTGAGCCGCAGCCGGGCGCTGAGCCGCAGCCGGGCGCTGAGCGGCGCCGGCGAACGGGGCGCCGACCCGGGTCAGCCCTTGTTCGCCCCGTGGGTGCGCACGAAATCGTTGACCGTGTAGTAGGCGTCGATCGACTCGCCGGCATCGCCCCAGAACCCCTCGAGCACGTCGTAGGCCATGGTGCCCTGGGCGATGTAGTGGTTGTTGACGTCGGTGATCTCGAGCTCGCCCCGTCCCGAGGGGACGAGGGTGGGGATCACCTCGAAGACGTCGGCGTCGTAGCAGTAGATGCCGGTCACCCCGAACTTCGAACCGGGTTCCTCGGGCTTCTCCACGATCCCGACCACCCGCTGCCGGTCGTCGAAGGTCGGCACCCCGAGATGGCGGAGGTGCTCGTCCTCCTCGACCGGTGTCAGCAGGATCCGGGCACCGACCGGGCGCGCCTTGAACGCGTCGACCATCGGCTTGATGGAGCCTTCGACGATGTTGTCGGCGAGCATCACGAGGACCGGGTCGCCATCGACGAACCGGGCCGCCAGCCCGAGCGCCTCGGCGATGCCGCCGGGGCGGTCCTGGTAGCCGTAGCTGAGCCGGTCGATCCCGAACTCGTGGCCGTTGCCCAGCAGGCGGAGGAACTCGCCGGCGTGGGTCCCCCCGGTCACCAGCATGATCTCGGTGATGTCGGCCTTCACCAGCGCCTCGATGCCCCAGTTGATCATCGGCCGGTCGTAGATGGGCAGCAGGTGCTTGTTGGTGATCCGGGTGAGCGGGTGCAGCCGCGACCCGGTCCCACCGGCGAGGAGGACGCCCTTCATGGCGGCCACCCTAGACCTCGGCCCCGAGCACGGCATCGGCGAGCGCCGGCCACCGCTCCGCCGCCCAGGGCCCGAAGGGGCGGTCGGCCAGGCCCGCGCACAGCACGCCCCGCCCGGGATCCACCCAGAAGAACGAGCCCGACCGCCCGAAGTGCCCATAGGTGCCCGGCGAGTTGGCCGCTCCCGTCCAGTGGGGCCGCTTGCCGCCGCGCACCTCCACCCCGAGGCCCCAGTCGCACGGGTCGAACCGGCCCCATCCGGGCAGCACCCCGGCGAGACCGGGGAACTGCACCGACACGCCGGCATGGTGGGTGTCCTCGCCGACCAGCGTCGGGACGGCCCATTCGGTGGCCAGGCGCACGAGGTCGGCGAGGGGCCCACCCAGCCCGGCGGCGGCCGGGCCTTCGGGATGGCGGGGGTCGAGGGTGGTGGCGTCCATGCCGAGCGGACCGAGCACCGCCTCGCCGAGGTAGTCGGCAAAGGGCATCCCGGCCCGCTCGGCGAGGAGGTCGCCGAGCACCCGGTAGCCGGCGTTCGAGTAGATCCGGGCCCGCCCCGGAGGGGCGAGCGGCGCCGCCCCGACCGTCGCCGAGGCCCGAGGCGTGGGCCAGCAGATGGCGGACGGTCGAGCCGGGCGGCCCGGCCGGCTGCCCGAGCCCGAGCGTGCCCTCCTCGACGGCGATCAGCACGGCCAGCGCGGTGGCCGGCTTGGTCACCGAGGCCCAGGGGAACTCCCGGTCCGCCGGTCCGGCCGTGGCGAGCGTGCGGGCCGAACCCGCCCCGCCCGCCGGTCCCCCGCCACCCGTCCCCACCGGGGCGAACCTGGCGGCGGCGACAGCGGCGTGGTCCACCGGCCAGTCGGCTACGGCATCGAGGGCGCCCACCGGCGTCCCGCCGGCACCGACCGGGGCCGACCGTTCCGAGGTGCCGGCCTCAGACGTCGAGGAAGCGGCGCACGGCGAAGGCCGAGCCCACCGCCCCCACCACGATCCCGACCAGCGCCACCAGGATGCAGGTGCCGGCCACCTCCCATCCGCCGAGCGACATCTGGGCGATGATGTTCCCCTGGTTGGCCGCGGTCTTGGCGGTGTCCAGCCCGATCCCGTAGTAGAGCGCCAGCACGACCAGCACGGCGACACCGGCGCCGAGCATCCCCTGGATCAACCCCTCGGCCATGAACGGCAACCGGATGAACCAGTTGGTGGCACCGACCAACTTCATCACCGAGACCTCGCGCCGCCGGGCGAAGATGGCCATCCGGATGGTGTTGAGGATGAGCACCGACGCCGACAACAGGAGCACGATCGCCACCGAGAGGAACACCCACTGGAGGATCCGGATCACGGTCTGCATGGTCTTGATCTGCTGTCCGGGGTACTTGACCGACTGGACCCCGGGCTTGGACATGAACGTCTGATAGACGGCGGCCGCCTGCGAAGGATCGTTGAGCACGCACCGGAACGAGGAGGGGTAGTCGGACACGGTGGTGGCGTCGAGCTCGTCGACGGGCAGGATCTGCTTCGCCTCGTTGTAGTCGAAGGCCTGACTGCGCTGGATGCACGACTTGATGTAGGGCGACTGCTTGAGCTCGGTGCCGATCGCCGACGCCTGCGGGGCCGAGGCGCCCGGGCTCACCCAGACGATGGTGTCCACCCCGTTCTGCCACTGGACGGTGGCCTTCGAGGCACCTTGCTTGAGCAGGAGGGACGAGCCGACCAGCGCCAGGGAGACGGCGACGGTGAGGATGGCGGCCACCGTCATGAGGCGGTTGCGCCAGAGGTTGGTCATCGCCTCCCGGGAGACGTAGCCGGCCGAGACCGGCATCAGGTGCGGCTGGCCACGCTGTCCGGGCGGGACCGTCCCGTCGCGCCGGCGGGGACCTGGGGCAGGGCCGCCCCGCCCGCCGAGCCGATCGGCATCGTCGCGTTGTCGATTCCGTACACGCCGTGTGCCTGGTCGCGCACCAGAATGCCGCGGTCGAGCTCGATCACACGACGGCGCATCTGGTCCACCATGCCGGCGTCGTGGGTCGCCACGATGACGGTGGTGCCCGTCCGGTTGATGCGGTCGAGCAGTCGCATGATCCCGAGGCTGGTGGTCGGGTCCAGGTTGCCGGTCGGCTCGTCGGCCAGGAGGATCAACGGCCGGTTCACGAAGGCGCGCGCCACCGCCACCCGCTGCTGCTCGCCACCCGACAGCTCGTGGGGCAGGTTGTCGCGCTTGCGGGCGAGCCCGACGAGGTCGAGCACCTGGGGAACCTGGGCTCCGATCACGTGCTTGGGCCGGCCGATGACCTCGAGCGCGAAAGCGACGTTCTCGAAGACGGTCTTGTTGGGCAGGAGGCGGAAGTCCTGGAAGACGCACCCGATGTTCCGGCGGAGGTAGGGGATCCGCCATTTGGCCAGGTGGCCGATCTGCTTGCCCGCCTCCCAGATGCGCCCCGAATCGGGCATCTCCTCGCGGAGCAGGAGACGGATGAAGGTGGTCTTGCCCGACCCCGAGGGCCCGACGAGGAAGACGAACTCGCCCTTGTCGATCGTCACCGAGAAGTCGTTCAGGGCCACGGTCGAGCCCTTGTACGTCTTGGTGACGTTCTGGAACTTGATCATGGGCGGAGATCGATCGACGGCGTGGCGGACGGCACGAAGCTCATGGCGGGCGAGGGATGCGTCACGACGCGGTAGGGAACGTGCAGGACCGACGGGACGGAATGCTCATTCGCGGCATAGCTTAACCACAGGTCGCCCGGCCAAGCCATCAACCCCGCTGACCTCCGCCGACGCGCTCGCTACCGGCCTGCCGCCACGAGCCACAACCGGTCCGGCGCGCGGTGCTCGCCACCGGCCTGTCGCCACGAGCCACAACCGGTTCGGGGCGCGGTGCTCACCACCGGCCCGGCGTGACCCGTGCCGGTTCACCGAGCGGCGCGACGCTCCTCGGCCCGCCGCTTGAGCTCGGCCTCGATGAAGGCGTCGAGGTCGCCGTCGAGCACCGCGTCGACATTGCCGGTCTCGTGGTTGGACCGCAGGTCCTTCACCTGGCGGTACGGGGCCATCACGTAGGAACGGATCTGGTTGCCCCAGCCGCTGTCGGTGCGGTCTCCGGAGAGCTCGTCGAGCGTCGCCTGGTGCTCGGCGCGCTGGCGGTCGGCCAGCTTGGCCGCCAGCACCTCGAGAGCCTTGGCCTTGTTCTGGTGCTGGCTGCGCTGGTTCTGGCACGAGACCACGATCCCCGACGGCAGGTGGGTGATGCGAACCGCCGAGTCGGTCTTGTTGACGTGCTGTCCACCCGCACCCGACGAGCGGTACGTGTCGATGCGAAGGTCCTTCTCGTCGATGTCGACGGCCTCGGCCACGTCCAGCAACGGAACGACGTCGAGCGACGCGAAACTCGTCTGTCGCCGGTGCTGTGCGTCGAACGGCGACATGCGCACCAGGCGATGGGTCCCGCGTTCGGCAGCGAGCAGCCCGTACGCGAAGCGCCCGCGCACGATGAAGGTGGCCGACAACAAGCCGGCCTCCTGCCCGGGCGTGGCCTCTTCCACCTCGAGCTCGAAACCCCGGCGCTCCGCCCAGCGGGTGTACATGCGCAGGAGCATGTCGGCCCAGTCCTGGGCGTCGGTGCCGCCCGCGCTGGCGTGGATCTCCCCCACCGCGTCGTTCCCGTCGTACTCGCCGGCGAAGAGGGCCCGGAGCTCCAGCCCGGCCAGGCGCCGGTCGAGCTCGCCGGTGAGCGCCTCGATCTCGGGTCGGAGCGATTCGTCCCCCTCTTCCTCCGACAGCTCGTGCAGGGTCGCGGCGTCGGAGAAGGTGGTCTCGAGCCCGGCCACCAGCTCGAGGTCCTCGGCGACCTTTCCCAGCTCGCGGGTGACGTCGCGGGCCCGGTCGGGGTCGTCCCACAGGTTGGGCTCGGAGGCCACCTTCTCGAGCTCGGCCCGACGGCCGGCCAGCCGCTCCGTCCCGACCATGCGTCCCGCCTCGTCGAGCCTCTCCCGGAGCCCGGCGAGCACCTGGCCGAGGTCGCGCGCCCCCGTCGTCGGCCCCGCCGGCCGACACCGTGGTGCGGGCCATCTCAGTTGGCGCCGTGGCAGAACTTGAACTTCTTGCCGCTGCCGCACCAGCAGGGCTCGTTGCGCCCGATCTTCTCGCGCTCGGTCTTCACGATGGGGACCTGGGTCTCGCCGTCGTCGGCGAACCGGTTGGTGATCGCCCCCGGCCGGGGCGGCGCCGTCGGGAGGCCCGGCCGGTGACAGGTCCAGCTCGGTCGGCGGCGCGGCGGCCAACGCCGCCGAGATGGCGCCGTCCCCCTGGACGGGGTCGTCGGCCGCCAGGTAGCTGGCGCGGTCGAGGTCGGGCTCGGCGGCCGGCTCGGCGAGTACCTGGACGTGGAACACGTACCGGAGGTAGTCGTCGCTGATCCCGTCCATCAGCTTGCCGAACATCTCGAAGCCCTCGCGCTGGTAGGCGACCAGCGGGTCCTGGTTGCCCATGGCCCGCAGGTTGATGCCTTCGCGGAGGTAGTCCATCTCGGCGAGGTGGTCCTGCCACCGTTGGTCGATGATCTGCAGCATGATGTCGCGTTCGAGCTGGCGGGCCGTCTCGGCGCCGCCGGGGATCGTCTCGTCCCGCTCGGCGTAGAGCTCGAGCGCCTCGGTGAGGATGCTCTCGGTCAGCTGGCCGACGGTGGCCGCCACCGCCAGGTCCTCGGCCGTGAACTTGGTCGGGTAGTACTGGGTCACCTCGGTGACCAGTCCGGGGAGGTCCCATTCCTCGGGGTAGTCGGAGGGGCACGATGCCGCCACCAGGGCGGTGACGGTCTCCTCGAGCAGCTCGAGGGTCTCCTGGCGGAGGTCCTCCCCTTCGATGATCTGGAAGCGCCGACGGTAGATGACCTTGCGCTGCTCGTTCATGACGTCGTCGTACTTGAGGACGTCCTTGCGGGACTCGGCGTTGCGGCCTTCGACGGTGTTCTGGGCGCGCTCGATGGCCTTGGTGACCATCTTCGCCTCGATGGGGACGTCGTCGGGGAGCGTCCGGCCCATCACCCAGTTCATGGCTCCGGTGGCGAACAGCCGCATGAGGTCGTCCTCCAGGGAGAGGAAGAAGCGGCTCTCACCGGGATCTCCCTGCCGGCCGGAGCGGCCCCGGAGCTGGTTGTCGATGCGCCGGCTCTCGTGGCGCTCGCTGCCGAGCACGTACAGGCCGCCGTGCGGCGCGGACCTGCTCGCCCTCGGCCCGGCAGGTCTCCTCGAAGGCGGCCTCGATGGCGGCGAGCTCCGCCGCGCCCTCCTCGGTGCCCGGGTCGACGCCACGGGCCTGGGCCTCGCGCAGCGCCAGGCCCTCGGGGTTGCCCCCCGAGGATGATGTCGACGCCCCGCCCGGCCATGTTGGTGGCCACGGTCACCGCTCCGACCCGGCCGGCCTGGGCCACGATCTCCGCCTCGCGGAAGTGCTGCTTGGCGTTGAGCACCTCGTGGGGGATGCCCCGCTTGTCGAGCAGCCGCGAGAGTTGCTCGGACTTCGACACCGAGGCCGTACCGACCAGCACCGGTTGGCCGGCGGCGTTCCGCTCGGCGATGTCGTCGACCACCGCCGCGAACTTGGCATCCTCGCTCTTGTAGACGAGATCGGGGTTGTCCTCCCGGATGAGCGGCATGTTGGTGGGGATGGGCACCACCGGGAGGTCGTAGGTGTTGGCGAACTCCGAGGCCTCCGTCTCCGCCGTCCCGGTCATCCCGGCCAGCTTGTCGTAGAGCCGGAAGTAGTTCTGGAGGGTGACCGTCGCCCAGGTGTGGTTCTCCTCTTTGATCCGCACCCGCTCCTTGGCCTCGACCGCCTGGTGGAGGCCGTCGGACCAGCGGCGGCCCTCGAGGGTACGCCCGGTGAACTCGTCGACGATCTTCACCTCGCCTTGGGCGACCAGGTAGTCCTTGTCCCGCTTGTAGAGCTCCTTGGCGTAGAGGGCCTGGGTCAGGTGGTGCACGTAGTTGACCGCCACCGCGTCGTAGAGGTTGTCCACCCCGAGCTGGCGCTCGACCTTCTCGATGCCGGCCTCGGTCGGGACGACGGTCCGCTTCTCCTCGTCGACCTCGTAGTCGTCGTCGATCCGGAGCGTCCGGACGACGCCGGCGAACTGGTAGTAGAGCTGCGCCGACTCGGCGGCCGGGCCGGAGATGATCGAGCGGGGTCCGCGCCTCGTCGATGAGGATGGAGTCGACCTCGTCGACGATGGCGAAGGGGTGGCCACGCTGCACCATGGCGTCCTTCGAGCGGGCCATGTTGTCACGGAGATAGTCGAAGCCGAACTCGGTGTTGGTGCCGTAGGTGACGTCCGAGCGGTAGGCCTCCTGCTTGGCCGTCGGGTCGTCGACGTCGGGGCCGACCCGGCCGACGGTGAGGCCGAGGAACCGGTGGAGCCGCCCCATCCACTCCGAGTCGCGGGTGGCCAGGTAGTCGTTGACGGTGACGACGTGGACCCCCTGGCCCTCCAGGGCGTTGAGGTACACCGGCAGGGTGGACACGAGGGTCTTGCCCTCGCCCGTCTTCATCTCGGCGATCCACCCGAAGTGGAGGGCCATCCCCCCCATCAGCTGGCAGTCGAAGTGGCGCTGGCCGAGCACCCGCCAGGCGGCCTCGCGCACCAGGGCGAACGACTCGACCAGCAGGTCCTCGAGGCGTCTCGCCGTCGGCCAGCCGCTGGCGGAACACGTCGGTGAGCGCCCGCAGCTCGCCGTCGGTGCGCGCCTCCATCTCCGGCTCGAGGGCGTTGACCAGGGGGACCAGCTCGGCCAGGCGGCGGACCTTCTTCCCCTCGCCGGCGCGGAGGACTTTGGTGAGCACGCTCATGGGCTTCCCACTCTACCGTCGCCCTCCCGCCGCTCCCGGTTGGCGGCCGGGGCCGCCGGCAGCACCCGGGAGCCGCCGGCCCGGGGTCGTCAGGCGGTTCGCACCCGCTCGTGGAGGGCGGGACCGGAGCTGAGCGCCCGGCGGCGGGGAGCGGTGCGGGCCACCAGGCGCCGTCCCTTGACTTTCTCGAGCTGGTGCTCGAGCTTCTCCACCACCAGGTCGACGGCGGCCGAGCGGGGCCGGCGCCGAGGCCCGGGCCCGGACGATGCGTCCGTGGCCCACGATGGTCACTTCGCAACACTCGCGATCGGCGATCCTCGGATTGTGCTCCTCGGAGAACTGCACCTCGGCCCGCTCGAGGCCCGGGCACCGGTGGGCGAGCCGCCCGACCTTCTCCTCGGTCAGCATCCTCACACCGTCGGACACCATGTTCCTGCCCTGCGCGATGACCACGTCCACTTGCTGCCTCCTCGTGTTGTCGGTCTGCTGCTCCGTGTGTCTCCGTGCCTCCGTGTGTCTCTGCTCTCCCTGTGTCTCTGCTCTCGGCTCGTGTCGGTCCGTGTCTCGTGTCTGTTCTGTGTCTCCGTGTCCGTGGGGGCGACTACCGGCGTGCTCGGCGGTCTGGGTGCGGCCACGGTCGTTGCGTGCGGATGAACGGCGCACGGCTGACCTGGTCTTTGACCCCACACTCGCCTGCGGTGGGTCTGGCGACCCCGGGCCGGCGGCGACCGGACGAGCCGGAGCACCCAGCGGCCCGCGAATCGGTCGCGTCGCCCCATCTCCGCCCGCCCCCGACAGCCGGAGACGCGGCGGGCAGGACTTACTCCTAAGCCGCACCATGCTCAGCAACCACGAGTTGCCTTACGTGGGTCGTTTCGCCTGCGACTGGCATCGACTTGCAACCACAGACCCGCACGCCGCTCACCGGTTGCAGTGTAGGCCCGCCCGGGCGGCTGCGACAGGCCCTCAGGCCCGCTTCACGAGGTTGAGACGCCGCTGTCACCGGTTGGCAACACGCCGGTGCGCCGGCCCGTTCGGGGCCGGGAACCGCTGCCGGCTCAGCCGGCGCCCATGGCCAGCTGGAGCTTGATCTCGTCCAGGACCGGGATGGGCCCGGGGTCGATGCCCTCGGCGCCGGCCAGGTGGAGGGAGACGAAGTCCCCCACCATGGCCAGATCGAGCAGTTGGGCCAGGTCGCCCTCGCCCGCGGCCCGGACCTCGACGACGCCGGCCACGACCTCGCGCAGCACCTCGGCCACCAGGTCGAAGCGCCGGCTCACCTGGGGGTGCTCGGCGTCGTGGCGCAGGTTGACCAAGGTGATCAGCTGCCGGGTGGCGTCGCCGTGCTGGCCCCAGCCGGCCACCTCGTTGTGGCACAGCTCCGGGTAGACGTTGAAGAAGGCGGGGCACTTGGCGTTCTCGTTGACCTGGGCCTTCCAGCGGAGGGCGGCGGCGGCGCCGAGGTCGCCGGAGCTGTGGACGAGGGGGATGGTCCGGCCGATGGTCCGGGCCACCTGCTCGGCCGTGCTGCCCGGCGAGAGCAGCTCGTCGCGGCGGGCCCGCAGCTGGTCGACGGCCTGGTCGACCCACTGGACGGCCCCGGGGAACAGCCCGATCTCCTCGAGCAGGACGAGCGGCGGGATGGCCATGGCCCCGAGGGCGGCCCGTGGCTGGGGGATGTCGCCCGGCACCGGCACCACCGGGACCTTCCAGTCGTCGGCCAGCCGGGCCAGCGCGCCGCCTCCGGCCACCACGATCAGCGACGCCCCCGCCTCGTAGGCCCCGGCGGCGGCCTCGAGGGTCTCCTCGGTGTTGCCCGAGAACGACATGGCGAAGACGAGCGAGCCGGTCCCCACGTAGTCGGGCGGCTCGTAGCGCTTGACCACCGTCACCGGCACCGGCATGAACGGGGCGGCCGTGGCCATCAGCACGTCGCCGGCGATCCCGCTCCCGCCCATCCCGAGCACGACCACGTTCTCCACCCGTTCGCGGCGGGGCAGCGGTGACACCCCGGGCGGCGGAGACGGCCGCCTCCACCTGCTCGGGCAGCCCGGCCGTCGCCCCCCACATGTCCAGGCTGTCGAGGGCCAGCGGGGACGCGGTGCCCGACAGCGCGCCGCCCGGCCCGTGGCGGGCGCTCACGGATCCCGGGGTTCGCCGGTGGTGGCGGCCCCGCCGGCATCGGCCTTGGCCATCAGCCGATCGTGCTCGGCGTCGTCGACGTCGGTGGCCTCGTCGATCAGCATGACGGGGATCCCGTCGCGCACCTCGTAGCTCGCGGTGCAGCCTCGGGTTGTAGAGGCGGTCCTCGTCGGCGAAGTACAGCAGCGGCCCCTTGTCCTCGGGGCAGGCGAGCACCTCGATCAGGAGCGGGTCGAGTGTCATGCCGTCATCCTGTCTCGTCCACCGGCGGTTGACCAGCGGGCCGGACCGGGCCCGATCCCGCGCCGCGACGGCGCGCCCGTCGTCACGACCCGAGCAGTCGTTTGATGTCGGCCTCGACCTCGGACACGTGCTCGGCACAGGAGAGCTCGTCGGGCGCCTCCACGTTGAGGCGGAGCAGTGGCTCGGTGTTCGACGGCCGGAGGTTGAACCACCAGTCGCCCCGGTCCACGGTGAGACCGTCGAGACGGTCGGCCGAGCCCGAGCGCCCCGCCGGCCGCCTCGACCTCGGCCGCCATGAGCTCGACCGCCCGGGCGGGGTCGTCGACGACGGTGTTGATCTCCCCCGAGTCGGCGTAGCGCTGGAAGGGCGCGAGCAGCTCGGAGAGCGGCTTTCCCGAGACGCTCAGCAGCTCGAGGACGACCATGGCGGCGATGATCCCGGAGTCGGCCCGGAAGTTGTCGCGGAAGTAGTAGTGGCCCGAGTGCTCCCCGCCGAAGACCGCGCCGGTGTCCGCCATCACCTGCTTGATGAAGCTGTGCCCGACCTTGGTCCGGATGCCGGTCCCGCCCTTCTCGGCGATGACCTCGGGGACCACCCGCGAGCAGATGCAGTTGTAGAGGACGGTGGCCCCGGGATGCTTGTCGAGCATCGACGAAGCGACCAGGGCGGTGGTGAGGGAGCCCGAGACCGGGCGGGCCCGCTCGTCGACGAGGAACACCCGGTCGGCGTCCCCGTCGAAGGCCAGGCCGATGTCGGCCGAGGAGTCGAGGACCGCCTGCTTGAGGTCGACCAGGTTCTCGGGCTGGATCGGGTCGGCGGGATGGTTCGGGAACGTGCCGTCGAGCTCGGCGAACAGCACCTCCAGCTCGAAGGGGAGCCCCTCGAAGACCTTCGGGACCACCAGTCCGCCCATGCCGTTGGCGGTGTCGGCGACCACCCGCAGCGGCCGGAGCGCCCCGACGGTCCACGAAGGAGCGCACGTGGTCGGCGTAGGCGTCGAGGACCGAGCGCTCCTCGAGCGGCGCCAGACGGTCGGGGTCGACGGCCGGCGGCCCGGCCGCTCCCCAGTCGTCGAGCAACGCTTCGGCGGTGCGCTGGATGTCGGCCAGCCCGGTGTCACGCCCGATGGGCCGGGCGCCCGACCGGCACAGCTTGAGCCCGTTGTAACGGGCCGGGTTGTGCGAGGCGGTGAACATGGCCCCCGGCGCGTCGAGGCTGCCGGCGGCGAAGTAGAGGAGGTCGGTGGAGGCCAGGCCGAGGTCGATCACCGACACCCCCTCGGAACGCGCCCCGTCGGCGAAGGCCCGGGAGAGCGAGGCGCCCGACTCGCGCATGTCCCGGGCCACCAGCAGCGTCGGGTCCCCGGTGAAGCGGGCCGTCGCCATCCCGATGGCCCGGAACTGCTCGTCGTTCAGCTGGTCGGGGACGACTCCCCGGATGTCGTACGCCTTGAAGACGTCGGAGAGGCTGGCCATGGCCGGGCCATCCTACCCAGCCGGCGCGCGCCCGCCCCGGGTGCGGTTGCCGCCGTCGGGGCGCGAGGACGGCTCACTGTTCGTCCGACAGCATCCCCACCACGTCGTCGGCGGCGGCGTCGCACAGCTCGGCGAGCAGCTCCATCCGCGCCGAGGCACCGGGCGCGGCGAGCAACGCCTGGCGGTCCATCGGACCGAGCGGGGCGAGCTCGCACAGCTCCCAACCGGCCTCCTCGGGGTCCTCGGCCAGCCGGAGGTCGTGCGGCAGGGCGGCCACCCCACCGAGCTCGGAGAGGAGCGAGCGGAGGCGGGAGACCGAGGCGTGGGCGGCGCGGAGGGCAGTGCCGAGCTCGGGGCCTGGTCCGTGACCGGGCGTGCTCGGGTGGTCCACCACGACGGCGAGCGGGTAGGGGTCGTCGGGCCGCCACCGCTCCACCCGGATCCGGCGCACCCCCCGCGCCAGCACCAGCGACCGGCCGCCTTCGATGCCTGTCACCCGCACGATCCGGGCGAGCGTCCCGACGCCGGCCCGGTGATCGCCGCCGCCCACCTCCGAACCGCGCTCGATGAGGACGACCCCGAACTCCCCCGCTCCGGCGAGGCAGTCGGCGAGCAGGCGCCGGTAGCGGGGCTCGAACACGTGGAGCGGAAGTGGGGCCCGCGGGAACAGGACGGCCGACAGCGGGAACATGGCGAGCTCGCGGACCACGGCCCGGCCGGCTCAGGACGGGGCGCGGGCGTTGCGCGTCGACCGGGCCCGCCTGGCCCGCCGCTCCCCCACGGCCAGGCACAGCGCCAGGAGCAGCGACACCAGAGAGACGACGGCGCCGGCCTTGTCGCTCGCCGAGCTGGCGTAGTCGAGGGTCACCTGGTGGCTGGTCGGCACCACGACCATGAGGTTGGGTGCCGCCCGCCACGGTCCTTGCGCCCCGGTCGCCCGCCAGTTGGGGAAGTAGGAGACCTTGACCACCACCGGGGTGCCGACCCGGTCGACCCGGAAGGAGATCGAGCTGTCGGTCTGGGTGACGTGGGACACGGTGGTGCCGGGCACCGGGACGGCGGCGGGCCGCTTGTCCCCGACCCGGACCCGCGCCCAGTCCGCCGGCCCACCGGCCACGGGCACCACGTCCCAGCGCGACGGGTCGTCGTACCAGCTGACCGCCGGAGCCAACCAGCTGGTCTGGCCCGGTCGGATCCCCTGCCAGACCACCGGCTGGTGGGCGAGCGGCTGCACGAGGGAGGAGCCCTTGATCTCGTAGACCTTCCACGTCGTGCTCAGGGCCTCGCCGTTGTAGCTGGTGGTCCACGGCCCGGTCGAGGCGACCTCGGTCACCGAGGGATCGGCGGCCGCCGCCTGCTCCACCGTGCTGGACGAGGCCAGGAAGTAGCGCACCCCGAGCTGTTGGAGGTGGTCGATGCCGAGCGGCACGTTCAAGCCCGCCGTAGGGGAGCCCGACCACCGCGTCCGAGGGGTTCACCGACAGCTCGTTCTGGTCGATGAAGTGGAACGGGGTCGTCGAGGCCGACTCGAACAGGAGGCCCTCCATCGAGTCGATGCACCCGTTGGTCCAGTACGGCAGCAGCATGAGCGACATGGTGGTGCCGAACCGGTTGAGCGACGGGTCGTACTCCCACATGGCCCGCCCGCATCCGCGCTCGGCTCCCACCCGGGCCATCATCTGGACGACGGCGTGGTACTCGGGATAGTCGGGCTTGCGCTCGTAACCCGAGTAGTTCCAGGCGGCCCAGGCGCTCGGTTGGTCGGCGCCCACGGTGACCCCGACCCGGGCGAGCGCCGAGGCCGGCAGGACCAGTGGCGGGACGGTCACGACGCAGGCGGCGACCAGCGCGATGAGGGGGCCCGCCACCGCCCCGGGAGGGTTCGGTCCGGCCGTCGGCCGGCGGAACCGGCTGATCCGGGTGCCGGGCCGCCAAGGGGCGCGCAGCGGCTGGGCGAGCCGGTCCCGGACCACGAGGACCCAGCGGGCCAGGCGGCGCCGCCGGTTCCAGCGGGCGAGGGCGGAGATCGTCTCGGCCAGCGCGTACCCCGCCAGCAGGTAGAGGCACAGGAACCACATGGGAAGGAACCGGACGTTGTACAACTTGCCCTGCGGGTCGAGGCACACGACGGCCGCGGCGATCCCGCCGAGGATGGCGATGCACCAGGCCACCCGGTTGCGACGGACGACCATCACCACCAGGCCGACCAGATCGGCCGCCAGGACCCAACGCGCCGACCCGGGGAAGAGGAGGTGGGGGAAGCCGCCCACGTTGGTCCACCCCATGTTGGTCGTGTAGGCCTGCTCGGTGACGAAGGGCACCAGCCACCAGGCGGTGAGCCCGATGCCGAGCGCCCCGGCCACCGCCGCCCAGAGCAACCGGCGCGACCACCGGCGCCGGGCCCGCCGGCCGCCGAGGCCGCGCCGGAACCCCCGGCGCAGGTCGGCGTCGAGCAGGACCAGGACGACGGCACCGGCGGCGGCGAAGAGCGCCGGCAGCAGGTGGCACAGCAGGGTGCAGGCGAACAGCACGGCGGCGAGCGCCCGGTGCCGGCCGGTTCGGAGGCCCAGGGCGACGACGCCGAGGAACAGGAGGGCCAGTGACAGGCTCAACGAGAACGAGAACTCGCCGGCCAGGGTCGAGAGGATGTTCCCCCCGTAGATGGTGAAGCTCGGCTCGAACAGGAAGGGCAGCGTGGCCGCGGCCAGGCAGGCGGGGCCGGGGTCGCGCAGGCCGGCCAGCCGGCCGAACGCCCAGGCACAGAGGGGCAGCAGGAGGGTGCCGAGCACGGTGACCAGCTTGAAGGCCACGTCGTAGGAGACCACGGCGTTGAACAGCACGGTGATGAGCCCGGGCAGCGGGAAGTAGAAGGTGTAGACGGGGAACCCGTCGTACCAGTCCGGGTCCCAGCCGGTCAGCTGCCCGTGCGGCGAGCAGGTGCGACTTCATGAAGGCGGGCAGCACCACGTGCCCGCCGGTGTCGCCGCCCGCCGTGGTGGTGCTGGCCACCAGCAGCGACGGATGGAGCTGGCTGAGGGCGACGAGCATCACCCCGACCACGACCACGGCGTTGGACCAGCCCGGCCACGCCGACCGGCCCGTCAGGCGCCGGAGGAGGCCCGGCTCGGCCGGCCGCTCCCGCGCCGGGCTCACGCGGCGTCGGCCGGGCCACCGGCACCAGGTCGACGGGCGCGGTCATCGCCCGAACGCGGTCATGGTCAGAGCGGCAATCCCCCGAGGGCGGCCGGCGCCACCACCGCGGCGGCCACCGCCATCAGGTTGAACGTGGCGTGGGCCACCATGTTCATGCCCAGCCGGCCGGTGAGGTAGGAGACCAACGAGAGGACGATGCCGAACGTGGCCAGGCCGAGCAGCTGGAGCGACTCGGCATGGGCCAGCCCGAACAGCACGCCGGTGACCACGATGGCGAGCGCCGGGCCGACGAACCCGCCGACGCGTGCCGAACAGCCGGGCCGAGGGAGCGCAGCAGCACGCCCCGGAAGAAGAGCTCCTCGAAGAAGGGCGCGCCGACCACGGTGCACACGGCGATGACGGCGAACCCGGCCCCGTGCGACCCGCCGGTGAGCCGCTGGGAAGGGGCGTTGAAGCGCTGGTTGAAGTCGTGGACGTGCTGGGCGATGGGGATGTACATGAGGGCCACGAGGACCTGGCCGGCCACGCCGACGGGCACCCCGAGGAGGTCGATCCACCGGAAGCGCAGGCCGAGGTCGCGGGCGAGCCGTGCCGTTCCCTTGACCCGGGACGAGCCAGCACCGCCGCCCCGAAGAACCCGGCCCACAGCCCGAACAGGGTGGACACGACGTACCAGGTCGGGGGTTCGCTCAGCCGGGCGATGGCGGCCAGGGAGCCGAGCTTCCCGGTCACGGCGGCGCTGACGGCGACGAAGACCGCCGCCAGGATCTGGCCCGCCGAGGAAACCGAGGGCGGCGAACAGCAGCCAGATCCAGGCCGAGGCGCGGCTGTCGGGGGCGGCGCCCTCGTCGAGCTGCCGGCCGAGCGGTAGTTCGGCACGACCGGGGGGTCCGGCCTCCGGCGGTCCCGGGGGCGGGGGGGGCGGCGGGGCCCACACCGGGGCGGGCGGGGGCGGGGCCCAGGCGGTCGGGGGCGGCCAGGGGACGCGTCGGGCCGGCGCGGTCCGGGGACGGCCGGGTGGACAGCACCAACCGGGTCGGGGACGGCCGGGTGGACGGCAGCGGGGTCGGCGCCACCGGGCGGCGGGGCCCATCCCGGCGGGCCCCAGACCGGCTCGACCAGGGAGGGAGCCCCCGTCGGGGACGGCGGACCAGCGGCCGGCGGGCGGTCGTTCGAGGCAGCGGGGCCCGCTGCCGGTTCGGACCGCTCGATCACCCTCCCACGATACCGACGGAGCCCTCCCGGGAGGCGGCGGGCCTGGTCGTGAGCCGAGGCGATGCGTCAGGTGGACCGGGGTGCGAATAGCATGAGGGGGTGACTCCGCCCAATCCCAGCGGTCCGGGCGGGCCTGCACCCCAAGGCGGCGGACCCGGACCGGAGGTTCCCGGATCAGAACCGGAACCGCATGTTCCTCTACGCCGTCATCGTGGTGGCGGTGCTGGCGGTGCTCGTCGTCCCGGGCCTGGTGCACAAGTCGTCGCCGAACACCCTGACCTACAGCACCTGCCTCACCGAGGTGCAGAGCAAGCAGGTCAAGTCGGCGACCGTCGACCAGACCAACGGCGTCATCACCGGTGACCTGACCAACGGCGGGTCCTACACGGTGAACGGCCCGAACCCGGTCACCGACTCGGAGCTCAACGCCCTCAAGCCCCTCGGCTCGAACTACAAGCTGGTGACCTCGGGCTCCAACGCCCTGCTCAACATCCTGCTCACCTGGATACTTCCCTTCGCCCTCATCGGCGGGATCTTCTACTACATCAGCCGAAAGGCCCAGGGCCAGATGGGCAGCATCATGTCCATCGGCCGGTCCAAGGCCAAGCTCTACTCGACCGAGCGCCCGTCGACCACCTTCGACGACGTGGCCGGCTACGACGGGGTCAAGCTCGAGATCAGCGAGGTGGTGGACTTCCTCAAGACCCCGGCCCGCTTCAAGGAGATCGGGGCCCGGATCCCCAAGGGGATCCTGCTGGTCGGGCCGCCGGGCACCGGCAAGACCCTGCTGGCCAGGGCCGTCGCCGGCGAGGCCGGCGTGCCGTTCATGTCGGTGAGCGGCTCGGACTTCATGGAGATGTTCGTCGGGGTGGGGGCCAGCCGGGTCCGCGACCTGTTCGCCACGGCCCGCAAGCAGGCCCCGGCCATCGTGTTCATCGACGAGATCGACTCGATCGGGCGCAAGCGGGGCGCGGGGCTCGGAGGCGGCCACGACGAGCGCGAGCAGACCCTCAACCAGATGCTCTCGGAGATGGACGGCTTCGACCCGACCGAGGGCATCGTGGTCATGGCCGCCACCAACCGGCCCGACATCCTCGACGCCGCCATCCTGCGGCCGGGACGGTTCGACCGCCAGATCGTGGTGCCCCTCCCCGACCTCGACGAGCGACTGCCCATCCTCCAGGTGCACTGCAAGGACAAGCGGGTCGACCCGACCGTCGACCTCGGGACGGTGGCCCGCGGCACGCCCGGGATGAGCGGGGCGGACCTGGCCAACCTGGTCAACGAGGCCGCGCTCCACGCCGTGCGGCGAGGTTCGAAGGTCATCCAGAACGTCGACTTCGAGGCGTCGCGGGACCGGGTCCTCATGGGCCAGCGGCGGGAGAGCCTCATCCTCTCCGGCGCAGGAGAAGGAGCGGGTGGCGTTCCACGAGGGCGGTCACGCCGTACTGGCCTACGTCCTGCCCGAGGCGGACCCGGTGCACAAGGTGACCATCCTGCCGACCGGCATGGCGCTCGGCGTCACCATGCAGCTCCCGATGGAGGAGCGCCACATCCACCCCCGCCAGCAGATCGAGGACGCCCTGTGCGTGCGCATGGGAGGGCGGGCCGCGGAGCTCCTCGTCTACGGGGACCTGTCCACCGGAGCCAACAACGACCTGGTCGGCAACACCGAGCTGGCCCGCAAGATGGTGCGGGAGTGGGGCATGAGCGACAAGATCGGGCCCATGGCCTGGGGCTCCCAGGGCCAGGTGTTCCTCGGCGAGGACCTCATGCACACCCGGGACTACTCCGAGCACACCAGCCAGATCATCGACGACGAGGTGGAGCTCATCCTCCGGGCCCAGGAGGAGCGGGCCCTCGAGGTCCTCGCCCGCCATCGCGGCGGACTCGACGCCGTGGCCCGCGGCCTGCTGGACGAGGAGACCATCGACGGGGAGACGGTGGGGCGCCTGGTCGACACGGCCTACGGCCGTCCGGTGCACGAGCACGGGGTGAAGCAGGTGCCGCCCATCTTCGTGGCCTCCCAGCACGGGCCCTCGGGCGCCGGCGACGTCGACGGCCCCCCCGAGACGACCGACGGGCACCGGGGCCCAACCGGGGTCGAGGACGGGGCAGCGGCGGCGGGATCGCCCGACCGGGTCGGGGACGAGGCAGGCGACACCCACGAGGAGCCGGCCGACACCGGCGTGGCGGGCGCCGCCCGGGCCAGCGACACCAATGGCGGGTCGCGGCCCGACAACGCCCCGCCGGAGGCGGACACCGACGGTCAGGCCGGGCCGGCCCCCTGGCCGCCGCCGCCCGCCGCCCACCGGCCCCAGGCTCCCGCCCACCTGCCGGCCCAGCCGGCGCCCGGCCCGTGGCCGAAGCAGGCGCCGTGGCCTCCCCCTCCCCCTCCCCCGACGTCTCGCTGAGGCGGCGGTTCCCGAGCGGCCGGCTCGCCCGGTGTCGGAGGTGTGCGAGGTGTCCCGACCGGTACTCGGCGATCGCCGACGGGCGCGCTTCGACGGCTCGGGGCGCGGCGCCGCGGCGCCGTCGGCATGGCCGGCGCAACTTCGCCGGCCGGACGGTCTGATCCGGACGGTCTGATCCGGACGGTCTGATCCGGACGGTCTGAAATCGGCCCCGACCCTCCCGTCACGTCCAGCGCATGGCGGCGCGTTCGGCCCAGTAGACCTCCGGGTCGAGGGCCATGGCGGCGAACCGGTCGTCGTCGTCCCCCGGCGGGAGCCCGTCGGCGGCGAGGTTCGACCGGAGCTGGGTGACCGACACCGCCCCCGACAGCACCACGTCGGCCCAGGGTCGGGACAGGGCGGCGGCCAGGGCCACCCGGTCGGGACGGTCGCCGAGCACGGCACGGTGCCCTCCGGGGCGGGCGAGCCGGCCGTTGGCCAGCGCCTCCTTCACGATCACCGTCCAGCCGGCCGCCTTGGCCTCGGCCAGGGCCGGGCCGACCGAGGTCTCGAGCAGGTTCCAGGTGGCCTGGACGGCCGAGAAGACCGGACGGCCGTCGACTTCGGTGGCGAGCGCCCGCCGCAGCGTGTCGGCCTGGCGCGGGCCGCTGAGGCTCAGCCCGACCCGCACGCGCAATGCGGCCAGCGCCGCCAGGACGTCCCGGTCGTCGAGGATCCCGGATCCGGGCGTGACCGAGTGCACCTGGTACAACCGCAGCCACCGTCCGAGCATCCCCTCGGTCTCGGGCCACTGGCGCGCCAGCGCGGCGGCGGAATGGTCCTTGACCTCGTGGACCTCGGCCTCGGCCTGCCAGCCCGCCGTGTAGGCGTATCCCCACTTGGACGAGACCGACACCTCTTCGGGGCCGATGCCCCGGCGGGCCAGCCACTCGGCCAGGAACTCCTCGGCCCGCCCGTAGGAACGGGCCGCGTCGAACCACCGGATCCCGCCCGCCCAGGCCGCGTCCAGCACCCGGTGGCAGCGGGCGCGCAGGGCCTCGACCGACCGGTCGGCGCCGAGGGTCTCGCCGTGCCCCACGGTGAGGTACCCGGGCCGGCCGAGGGCGGCGAGGCCGAGACCGAGCACAGCCATGCCGCAGTCTCGCCCGTCGGCCGGGCCGGCACCACCGGGCCGACCTGCGGCCGGCCCCGGTGCCAAGATGACCCGGTGCTGGGCCACCGGGTCGCCGACCTGCTCGCCGCCCGCTAGTGCGGCGGTGACCGACTACGACCGGTTCGCCGCCTTCTACGACCACGTCATGGACGACCCGGCCCCCCGGGCGGCCCGGGTCGTCGAGGCCATCGCCCGTCACCGGCCGGCAGCCGCCTCGCTGCTCGAACTGGGCTGCGGCACCGGCTCGATCCTCGCCGCGCTGGTCGGCCTGCCCGTTCTCGTCGGCATCGACCGCTCCCCCGAGATGCTCGCCCGGGCCCGCACCAAGGTGCCCCGAGCCTCGCTCGTCCGGGGCGACCTGGCCTCGTTCGCGCTGGCGAGGTCCTTCGACGTGGTCGTCTGCGTCTTCGACACCCTCAACCATCTGCTCACCTTCGACGCCTGGCTGGCGACCTTCGACGCCGTGGCGGACCACCTGGCCCCCGGTGGTCTGTTCGTCTTCGACGTCAACACCGTGGGCGAGCTCCGCCGTCTGGGCGAGGACCCGGCCGCCGTGTACGACTTCGACGGCGGGGTGGCCATCGTCGACGTGGCCTTCGCCGACGGCGGTCGGGGCGAGGCCGTCACGCAGTGGGACGTCCGCGTCTTCGAGGAGATGGGCGGGTGCCGCTTCCGCCTCCACCACGAGCGGATCGGCGAGCTGGGCGTCGGGCTCTCGAGGCTGCGGTCCGCCGTCGAGGCCCGGTTCGACCTGCTCGAGCTCACCGACGACCGTGGAGAGGCGGCCGGAGACGACTCGATCAAGGCCTATTTCGTGGTCCGCCGGCGCGCTGGGCCCGGCGGCCGGCGCGCTGCGCCCGACGACCGGCGGCGTGCCGGTCAGGGGACGACGGGGAAGCCGGCCGAGGAGACCACTCCGGGGGCGCCGGCCGGTGCCGAGTCGGCTTCGACGTCGACCGGGCCCGAGGCCCGGACCAGGTAGGTGGCCAGACCGCCGACCTGGGCGGAGCCGAGCACGACGAGACCTCCGGGGGGGACGGTCACCCGGGCCGAGGGGCGGCCCGCACCGAGACGGGTGACGCCGACGGTGACCGGCGCGCCCCCGGGTCGGCGACGGCCAGACTGCGCACCGAGGCACCGGTCGTGCCCGGAGCGCCCGGCGCGCCGGGCCCGGGCACCACCCAGGATGCGGCGGCCGTCACCGTTCCCGGCGACGATCCCCAGACCGGCGCGGGCGAGCCGCCCGGGGCGAGGACCGACCGGCCGACGGCGATGGGGCCGCTGGCGCTGACGGTCACCGCATAGGGGACCTGGTGGGGCAGGCCGGCGGTCGACGACGCGGTGAAGGTGGTGACCGACCCGGGCGCCACCACCGTCTGGCGGGGCTCGACCGAGCCCGAGGCGAGGCCGAAGGAGATGGTCGCGCTCGCCGGTGCCGGTCCCGGATTGGCCAGGTAGAAATTGACCGTCGATCCCGACATGGTCGTCGTCTGGGCGAACCGCCACGTGGTGGCGAGACCCGGCGTGCCGAGGCACAAGGAGATCCCGCCCGTCCCCCCCGGCGCCCACTGCTGGAACTCGGTGCTGACCAGGGCGCCCGACTGGGCGGTGACGACGGTGCCGATGGCGCCGGCGTTCTGGACGAAGTCCCCCACGTTCTCGGTGACCAGTTGGCCCGGGGGAACCACCAGACCCTGGTAGGCCTGGGGGCTGACCACCCCGGCGTCGGTCAGGAAGGAAACGTTGACCACCGACTCGGCGGCGCTCGGATCGAACAGGGCGAGCGTGAGCAGGTTTCCCGACGCCGTCGACCCGCCGGCGAAGTCCCACTGGGGCGAGACCCGCGACGCGCACGGGGCCGTGCTCCATCCGCCCGGGCCCGACACGGCCTGGCTGACCACGACGCCGCCGCCCGAGAAGCTGATCGTCGTGGCGTTTGACCCCGACGGCAGTCCCTCGGAGGGATCGACCGCCGCGGTCCGCAGAGCGGGCACGGTGACCGCCCGCCGGGTCGTCGGCACCGCGCCGCCCGATCCCGCCGGGCCCACCGACGTGACGTCGCCGGTAACCGTGCGCGCCGTCGTGTTGGTGAGGTAGATCGTCGTCGCCGCCGCCGTTCCGGTGCCGCCGACGCAGAACGCCGACGACGAGTAGGAGCCGGCCGCCGACACCGCCACCGCGTCGGAGGCTCCGACCGGCGGCGCGGCCGGGGACTCGGGGGCGGCGGCATCGACGACCGCTCCGGCGACGACCACGCCCACCACGGCGAGCAGCGCACCCCAGCGGCGGCGCCGGGACCGGGCGTCCCCATGACGCGGGCGCCGGGCGGGCCGCTCGGGTGCGGCCGGGTCGGCGGGGGCGGGCGGGGTCATCCGCCGGTCACCCGGCGACCAGGTCCGGGTCGGGGGCGGCGCGCCGCCCGGAGCCCGGCGACCGGCCTCGCCACCACCGGGGCCGCCAGGGCCGGCCGAGCGCGGCGCCGACCGCCAGCGCCACGGCGGCCAGCCAGACCACGAGGGAGCACGCCAACGAGAGCGCGGTGATCGGGCCACCGTCGAAGCGGAGGGTGCCGATGCCGGGCCGCACCGACCGGTACTGGCCGGCCCAGCCGAACGCAGGCGCGGAGGGCGATGCGGCGCCCGACGGTCCCGTCAGCACCCACCGGCCGGCCGGGGCGGCCGCCGAGTACACGGTGCCGGCGCCGAGCGGGCCCCGGTAGCGGGTCGACACCGGCGGCCCGGGCAGGACGGGCCGCGCCCCGGGGAGGACGCCCGTCCCCGCCGGCCCGGCGAGAGCCGCCGGTGGCCCCGACCGCGGTACGGACGGCGACCCGGCCGGCAGCTCGGCCCGGGCCGGGACCCAGTCGGCGTTGTCGTAGACGGTGATCCCGCTGCCCGAGAGGGCGGAGGACAGGTCGAGCTGGCGGGCGAGGGCCGGTGCGAGGTCGGGGGGCACCGGGAACTGCGCCGGGGTCTGCTCGCCGGGGATCTCGGGTGCGAGGGAGGTCACGAGCACCACGTAGCGCACGCCGGCGGGGGCGAGCAGCCGGCCCAGCCGGTCGGTGCCCCCGGCGCGGGCGAGGTCCACCGCGGTGGCGAGGCTCGAGGCGGGCCCGGGACCCGGTGGGCTCCAGAGCAGGCGGGCGTCGGGGCTGCCTCCCTCGGAGGTGGCGTAGGCGAGACCGTCGCCCGCCGCCCACGACCCCTGGGTGAGGGCCCGGGTGTCGCCCAGCCACAGCACGCGGAAGGCGCCCGCCGCCGACCTTGGGCCCATCCAGGCCACCGACTGGCTGAAGTCGGTGTCGGGCAGGTCCCAGCGACCGGGCAGCGCCGACACGAGGGTCGGTACCGCGCCGAGGACGACCGCCCCGGTGGCGAGCACGGTGACCACCTGGCGCCACCCGAACTGGGCCGCCCGCAGGTCCGCCTCGAAGGCGGCCACACCGAGGCCGATGGCCAGGGCGACGGCGGCGGCGGCCGGAGCGAGCAGGACGTGCGGGTCGACCGCCAGGCCGCCGAGCCAGCCCCGTCCGACGGCCCAGGCGACCACCCAGCAGACCAGTGCGACGCTCCACGCCCGGACCGCCCAGCGGAACCGCTCCCCACGGGCCAGGGCGAGCGGCACCAGGGCCGACAGGGCGAATCCCCACGCCGAGGGGCGAGCTGCCGATCGGCCCGACGGCGAACCGGAGGAGGGACCCCCACGAGGGTGCCTCGGAGGCGGGGACCGGGACGCCGAACACGGCGACCGCACCCCGGCCGGCGGAGAGGACGCCGATCACCCAGGGGAGGCAGATGAGCGCCGTCACCAGGGTCGAGACCAGCGCCAGGACCAGGGCGCCGAGCGTCGACCGCCAGTCGAAGAAGACGGCCGAGGACACCACGAGCCCGAGCGCGGCGAGCACCACGACGATGGCCGCCGCCGGGACGAAGGACACGAGGACGGCCTGGAGGAGACCGAGGGCCACCACGGCGCGCACCGCCCGGTGCCGGCTGCTCCACGCCGCCACCCGCCGCCGGATGGTCGCCGGCCGGTCCGGCCGGTCGGCGGTCCGCGCCGTCGCCGTCCACGCCGGGCCGGGCGGTCTGTTCCCGGGAGAGGAACGGGGCGGTCCGGGTCGCCCGGAAGAGCCGGGCCAACACCCAGGGGGTGCCGGCGTAGGCGACCAGGGCGCCCCACCGCCCGAGGGCGAGGTCGTCGTAGGCGAGGGCCATGGCCAAGTAGGCGAGGCCCGCCCACCAGTGCCGCCCGTTGCGATCCGAACGGGCGCACCAGCCGCACGACCCCCCATACCCCGAGCGGCACGCAGGCGAAGATCAGCACCTTCTGGGTGGCACCCATCGCCCCGAAGAGGAGGGTGCCGGCCAGACCGGTGAGCGCCAGCGCCGGCGAGGCCGGGGCCGTGGTGCCCACCCCGGCCGGCTGCCAGCCGACGGCGAACTGCGAGAGGGTCGTGGACCAGCCGGGGAAGGGCACGAACTGGCCGACCACCGGGAGCCGCCCGCTGACGATGCCCCGCGACCCGATGAGGACGACCAGCGTGGCGGTCAGCCAGGCGACGAGCCTGGTGCCCGCGCCGAGGCCGCCCGGCGCCGAGGGCGCCGGATCGCCGGCGCCGCCGGCCGACAGATCCACCACGGCCAGGCCGTCGGCCCCCGGCGGCGCCAGCGAACCGGGAGCCGCCCTGCCGGAGGCGACGAGCTCGTCGGCGTGGGCACCCTGGAAGCCGTGCTGGAAGACCCGGCGGCCATAGGTGGCGAGGCGGGCGCTCCCCCCGATCTGGAGGGCGCGGATCTCCCGGTCGCTCAGCCGCCGGTGGGTGCGCAGCTCCTTGCGCTGCTGGCGCAAGGTGGCGAGCCGCCCGAGGTTCCACCGCCACGCCCGCCGGACGGCGCGGGCCCGGCTCCGGTTGCCCGCCACCTCCGCCACGATGATCTCGCCGACGGCGAGTACCAGCACCTGGGGCACCACCCGGAGGAGGTGGAGCGGGCCGTAGCACTTGAGGACGGCCAGGAGCTCGTGGCGCCGTTGCAGCTCCTGGAGCGTGACGGGATGGGCACGGGGTCGCTCCGCGTCGGGCTCGACCAGGGCGGGGTCGATGGGGCGGGAGCCCCCGGCCAGCTCCTCCAGGTGGCGGACCCGGGCGTCGGGAGCCACGATCACCCGGGCGCCGGCCACCTGGGCACGCCAGCAGAGGTCGAGGTCCTCGCCCATGGCCACGATGGCGGGGTCGTACCCCCCGAGCTCGTCGAACAGGTCGGCCCGGACGAGGGTCGACCCTCCGGGGGCCACGAAGACGTCCCGGACGGCGTCGTGCTGACCGTGGTCGACCTCGTGGGGCTGGACCCGGTCGACGACCGATCCGCCCTTGTCGACGGTCATCCCCACGTGGACCAGGCGTTCGGGGTCGTCCCAGCTGACCACCTTGGGCGAGACGATGCCGGCATTGGAGCGGAAGGCCTCTTCCACCATCAGGTGGACGGCGTCGGGGAAGAGGGCCACGTCGTCGTGACAGAGCAGGAAGTAGTCGGCGCCGTCGACCATGGACTGCACCTCGTTGACCGACGAGCCGTACCCCCGGTTGTCCTCGAACCGCCTCACGTAGGCGGAGGGGAGGACGGCGGCGACCCGGGCGGTGAGGTCCTCCCCACTGCCGGCGTCGAGCACCAGCACCGACAGCTCGGCATAGTCCTGCGTGCCGAGGGAGGCCAGTGCCTCCTCGAACCACGGACCCGGGTCGTGGGCGACGACGACAGCCACAACCGGTGGGGCCAGGGTCCGCATCAGGGCCCACAGGCTATCCCTCCGGGCCCGGCGCCTGGAGTCTTCCCAGTTCAGGAGCAATAAAGTTTCGGGGCCCCGCCGGGTGCTTGCAACTGTTTAACACTATGGATACACTTGTATCCATAGCCGACGGGTCGACCGTCCGGCCAGAACCGAGCAACCAAGGAGCGAGCATGCCAGACATCAAGATCCCCGAGATCAACACCGACGTGGCCAAGGCGGCCCGGGACGTCGCCGCCGTGGCCAAGGACGCCACCTACGTGGTCATCGGAGCCGGGGTGCTCGGCTTCCAGCAGCTCCAGGTCCAGCGCCAGGAGCTGAAGAAGCGTCTCGGGCGACCCGACCTCGGGCCTCGACCGACCGCCTGGCGTCGGTCCGCAGCGACCTGACCGGCGCACGCAAGGACGTCGACGCCACGGTCGACGAGTTCGTCGACCGGCTCGAGGAGATCATCGAGCGGGTGGAGGCGGTGTTCGCCCCCCTGGAGGACCGGCTGCCGGCCCAGGCCCGGGACCTGGCCAAGCAGGCGCAGGTGCAGGCCCGCGAGGCCCGCGGACAGCTGCGCACCCTGATCCCGACGGCGGGGGCCTGAGGACTTCCCCGTCGGCGGCGCCTGAGGACGTCCCCGTCGGCGGCGCCTGAGGACTCTTCCCCGTCGGCGGCGCCTGAAGAAGTCCCGTCGGCGGGGCCCGAGCCCGTCCCCGACGCCGGGCTCACCCCGCCTGGGCGCGCCAGTAGGCCAGCACGTCGGCCAGCGTCTCCTCCAGGGGGATCTCCGGCTTCCAGCCGGTCGCCTCGACCAGCCGGCCCGGGTCGCCGCGGAGCACCGGCACCTCGACCGGACGCACCAGCTCGGGATCGGTCTCGAGCTCGAGCGAGGTCCCGGCCGACCGGAGGAGCCCGGCGGCGATCTCCTCGATCGAGACGTCGCGCCCGGTGCAGACGTTGCAGAGCTCCACGGGCTCGGCTGCCTCGACCAGGAGGCGGTAGGCCCGGACCACGTCGCGGACATCGGTGAAGTCGCGCCGGGCCGACAGGTTCCCGACGGGGATGGCCGGGGCACCCCGCCGCTCGGCGTCGACGATGCGCCGGGCCAGGGCCGACACGGCGAAGTCGGGCGACTGGCCCGGCCCGATGTGGTTGAACGGGCGGACGGTGATCACCCGCTGGCCGTGACCGAGGCGGGCCTGGGCCGCCAGCGACTCGGCGGCCAGCTTGCTGGCGGCGTAGGGCGTGAGCGGGGCCGTCGGCGACGACTCGGTGAGCGGGAGGTCGGCCGGATCGGTGACCGCGCCGTAGACCTCGGCGGAGCTGGTCACGAGGACCCGCGGGTCGGTGCCGCACTCGCGTGCGGCGGCCAGGAGCGCTGCCGTCCCGATCACGTTGACCTCGATCACCCGGAGCGGCTCGTCCCACGACCGCCCCACATGGGTCAGGGCGGCGAGGTGGTAGATGGCGTCGGGCCGTGCCGCCCGCACCGCGTCGAGCAGGGCGGCCGGGATCGGTGACGTCCACCTCGTGATCGATGACGACCACCTCGTCACCGATCGACCGGAGGTGGTCGGTGAGCCACCGCCCCACGAAGCCCCGGCCTCCCGTGATGAGCGAGCGCACGACGGGTCACCATACTGGCTGGGTTCCGGCACCTTCATTCCTCCGCACCCGACCGGCCGGCGGCGTGACGGTAGGCCTCGACGTGCTCGGCGGCGCTCGCCTCCCACGTGTGGCGGGCGGCGATCTCGAGCCCCCGGCGGCGGCGGTCGGGATCGACGGCCCCGGTCCCGGAACGGGACAGCTCGGCGTCGAGCGCGTCGGCCAGGCCGGCGGTGTCGCCCGGGCCGACCAGCACGGCCGCCTCCCCCGCCACCTCCTCCATGGCCGTGCCGGTGGTGGTCACCAGCGGCACCCCGCAGGCCAGTGCCTCCAGAGCCGGCAGCCCGAACCCCTCGTAGAGGGCCGGGTAGACGGCGGCCGTGGCCGACCGCAACAGGGAGGCGACGGTGTCGTCGGGGACGTACCCGGCACGGACGACGCGGGCGGCGACGCCCGAACCGGCGATCGCTCGTGCGAGCGATCCGGCGGCCCAGCCGTCGCGACCGGCCAGGACCAGCAGGGCCTCGGGATGGTGTGAGGCGACCCGGGCGAACGCCTGCACCAGACCCGGCACGTTCTTGCGCGGTTCGACCGTCCCGACGAAGACGAGATAGGGGCGCCCGTCGGCCAGGCGTGGGTCGAGCGCGCCCAGCCGGGCGGCGTCGGCACCGGCGACCGGCTCCTCGGGGCGGAAGCGGGCGGTGTCCACCCCGTGGGGTGCCACGAACACCGGGGCCTCCACGCGACACCACCGCCGGAGCTGTTCGGCCGTGACCCGGCTCGGGCAGACCACGGCGTCGGCGCGGCGGGCGGCGACCTTGATGGCGCGACGGAACAGCAACACCTTCGAGCGCTGGTGCCAGGCGGGCTCCTCGAAGAAGCTCAGGTCGTGGACGGTCACCACGACGGGCACGGGGGATCGCTCGGGCATGGTGTAGTGCGGCGCGTGGTGCACCTCGAGGTGCCGGCGTGACAACAGCGCCGGCAACCGCGCCTGCTCCCAGGCCAGGCGGAGCGGCCGCGGCCCCGGCGCCTCGGCCACGACGGCCGCCCCGGGCGCCACGGCGGCCCACCGCTCTCGGTCGCGGCGGCGACAGCACAGCCCCAGCGCGACGTCGCCCCGGGCGGACAGGGCGGCCGCCAGCCGCACCGTGTACTGGCCGGCGCCGACCGGCCGGGCGGGGACCGCCGACACGTCGAGGCTGAGCGCGAGCGGGGCTTCAGGCACGGCGCGTCCCGGAGACGCCGTGCGTTCCCGACCGGCGGCGCGTTCCCGGGCCACGCCGCGCAGTGGCTCCCTCGGCCGCCTCGCGCCACACGGCCAGGTGACGGCGGGCCATGGCGGCCCAGGTCAGCTCGGCGGCCCGCACCGAACCCCGCGCCCGCAGGCGGGACCGCTCCCGGTCGTCGGTGGCGACGACGAGGAGGCCCTCGGCGATGGACTCCACGTCGTGGGGGTCGACCTCGAAGGCGGCCCCCGACGTGCTCGGGAGGCTGCGGCTCGCCACGACCGGAGCCCCGAAGGCCATGGCCTCGACCGGCGGGAGCCCGAAGCCCTCGACGTAAGGCACATAGGCCAACAGACGGGCCATGCCGTACAGGGCCGACAGCTCGGCCGGCGAGACCAGCCCGGCGAGCACCACCCCGGCGGCCGGTCGCACCCGCTCCCCCCAGCCGCTCGGGCCGACCAGCACCATCGGCCACCGCTCCGGGAGGGACCCGCGGATGCGCTCGTAGGCCTGGATGAGCCGGGTCTGGTTCTTGCGCGGCTCGAGGGTACCCACGCTCAGCAGGAACGGACCGGTCACCCCCACGCGCGCCAGCAACGCCCTTGCCCCAGCGTGGTCGGGGGGCGGGAGGTGGTCCGACCCCATCGGGATGACGGTCACGTCCTCCTGCCGGGCGCCGGCACGGACGAGATCCGCCGCCACGACGTCGGCGGGGACGATGAAGCGGTCGGCCCGTCGCAGGGCCCGTCGGAGGGCGGCCTCGTGCCAGGCCCGCCCGTGGGCCGGGTAGGCCTCGGGCACCCGCCGCCACAACAGGTCGTGCACCGTGGCCACCAGAGCCGCCCGCCGGGGCCGGAGGGTCGAGAGCGAGGTGGCGTGGGCGACGTCGAAACCGGCCGGGCACCCGACGAGACCGAGGTCCCAGGCGCGGGTCAGCACCGGTCGGGGCAGCGCCGGGGTGCGCACCGGACAGCCCAGCGCCACGAGCGGATCGGGACCGGTCCCCCGCCTCGGCCGGGAGGCCGTCACGACGAGCTCGGGACGCTCGTCGGGGCTCAGCTCCCCCATGCCGCGCACCAGCCCTTCGATGTAGGTGCCGATCCCGCCCGGCGGCGTCCGCCGCAACTGCTCCACCACCATGAGGAGGCGCACCCGCTCACCCCGCCCCGGCGACCCGACGGCGGTCCCGGGGGCGCCCGGCGGCGGCGGCGTACAGGTCCACCAGTCCGTCGGCGCAGGCGGTCCAGGTGAACAGCGCGGCGCGATCCGACCCGCGGGCGACCAGGTCGTCGACCGGGCTCCCACCGCCGAGGACCCGGTCGAGCGCAGCGGCCAGGGCGTCGCGGTCGCCCGGCTCGACGAGCAGCGCGCCGTCGCCGACCACCTCGGGCACCGCCCCGGCCGCGGTGGCCACGACCGGCACGCCCGCCGCCATGGCCTGCAGGGGCGGGAACCCGAACCCCTCGTACAGCGAGGGGTAGGCGAGCACCGATGCCCTCGCCAGGACGGCGCCGAGCGCTGCGTCGTCGAGGTACCCCGGGCGCACGACCCGCCGGCGGACCGGCGAGGCCTCGACGGCAGCGGCGAAGCGCTCCGCCCCCCAGCCGTCTCCCCCCACGACGACCAGGGCCACATCGGGATGGGAGGCCGCCACCGCGGTGAAGGCCGAGACGAGCAGCGGGTAGTCCTTGCGCGGCTCGACGGTCCCGATGGCCAGCACGTAGCGGCCACAGCCCTCGGGCAGCTCGACGGCGGGCCGGCCGGGCCCCGGGCCGGGCGATGGACCGTCCGGCGGGCCGGGTCCACCGAGCGGGCCGAGCGCCGGGATCCCGAGCGGCACGGTCCGCACCCGGGCGGGGTCGGCGGCGAGCTCGGCAACGACCTGATCGGCCACGAACCGGGTGGGCGCATGGACCCAGGCCCCCTCGCCGAGCGCGCGGCGGATCAGCCCGGGGTACTCGAGGGTGGGCGGATCGCACAGCTCGGGGTAGAGCACCACGGTCAGGTCCCAGACCGAGACCACCTGGGCCGCCCACCGGGTGGGCGGGACGACGAAGTTGGGCCCGTGCACGACGTCGCGGCGGCCGATGAACCATTCGACGGGCGGGCGCCGGGCGAGGCGCCACGCCCGGTGCAGGGGACGGGCCGGCATGGCCCGCTGGCCGGTGGCGATGCCAGGGGGCACCCGAGCCTCGAGGCCCTTCCGGCGGCGCCAGCTCACGGCGAAGGCCGACACCGACACGTCGTCGCGCGAGGCCAAGGCGGTCAGCGCACCCGAGCAGAAGGCGCCGATCCCGGTCGCCCGGCCGAGCAACGGCGTGGCATCGAACCCCACGGACAGTCGGCCCGGGTCGGAGGTGACAGGTCGCTCCGGGCGCACCGGTGGAGCCTTGCACACGCCCCGGACGGGGCCGGGCCACCGGGCGCTGCGGGTAGCCTGCCTCTCCGTGCCCGGTCGCGCTCCCCTTCGGCGATCGCCGGCCCGGTGATCACCGCCCTGGCCGGCGGCGTCGGCGCCGCCCGCCTGCTGCGCGGGATGGTCGAGGTGGTGGCGCCCGCCGAGATCACCGCCGTGGTCAACACCGGTGACGACACCGTTCTCCACGGGCTGCACGTCTCCCCGGACCTCGACACGGTCATGTACACGCTGGCCGACGCCGTCAACCCCGAAACGGGCTGGGGGCTCGCCGGCGAGACCTGGCGGGTCATGGAGGCCCTCGAGCACCTCGGCGGCCTCACCTGGTTCCGGCTCGGGGACCGCGACCTCGCCACCCACTGCTACCGCACCCAGCGCCTGGCCGAGGGGGCCGCCCTGGGCCAGGTCACCGCCGAGCTGGCCCGGTCCTTCGGCGTGGCGGTCCGCCTCGTGCCGGTGACCGACGACCCGCTCCGCACCCGGGTGGTGCTGGCCGGCGGACCCGAGGTGGCGTTCCAGGAGTACTTCGTCCGCCTGCGCCACGACGTGGCCGTCGAGCGGGTCCGCTTCGAAGGATCCGCCCACGCCCGGCCCGGTCCCGGTGTCCTCGAGGCGGTGGACGCGGCCGAGACCATCGTGGTCTGCCCGTCCAACCCGGTGGTGTCCATCGATCCACTGCTGTCGGTGCCGGGCGTGCTCGACCACCTGCGCGCCCGCCGCGACCGGGTGGTCGGGGTCTCGCCGATCGTGGCCGGCGCGGCGCTGAAGGGCCCGGCCGACCGGCTGCTCCGCGAGATGGGCTTCGAGTCCTCGGTGGTGGGCGTGGCCCGGTGGTACGCCCCGTGGCTGGGCACCCTTGTCGTCGACGAGGCCGACGCCGGTCTGGCCCGGAACGTCGAGGCCGAGGGGGTTCGCTGCATCGTCGCCCCCACCGTGATGTCTTCGGTCGACCGCGCCGCCGACCTCGCCCGGGCGGTCCTTCGTGCCGCGGCCTGACCCCGCGCCCCCTCCCGCGCCGGCCGGCGGGCTCTGTCGTCCTGCCGGTGACCGGGCTGGGCGAGGTGGAGCCCGGCGACGACCTCGGTGCGCTGCTGGCGGCGGCCACCGGGCCGGACCGGCTGGACGGGGGGCTCGCCGACGGGGACGTCGTGGTGGTCACCCAGAAGGTCGTGTCCAAGGCCGAGGCTCGCCTGGTGCCGCTGGCCGAAGGGGACGCCGCCGCCAAGTCGCGCCTGATCGAGGCCGAATCGGTGCGGGTGGTGCGCCGACGCGGCGAGCTGGTGATCACCGAGACCCGCCACGGCTTCGTCTGTGCCAACGCCGGGATCGACCTCTCCAACGTGGCGGCGGGCACGGCGGCGTTGCTGCCGCTCGACCCGGACCGTTCGGCGCGCCGCATCCGTGCCGGGCTCCGGCACCGGTGCGGGGTGTCGGTCGGGGTGATCGTCTCGGACACCTTCGGCCGTCCGTGGCGCAACGGCGTGACCGACGTGGCCATCGGGATCGCCGGGGTGGCCGGCGTGGTCGACCTGCGGGGGACGGCCGACGCCAACGGCCGCCGCCTCGAGGTGACCGAGGTCTGCGTGGCCGACGAGCTGGCCGGGGCGGCAGAGCTGGTGATGGGCAAGGACCGGGCCGTCCCCGCCGCCGTGGTGCGCGGGGCGGACCCCCGCTGGCTCCGGGACGCGTCGGTGGCCGTCCGAGATCGTGCGGGCTCCCGCCGAGGACCTCTTCCGCTAGGCGGGCGCTCCCGCTCGCCGGGCGCTCCCGCTAGCCGGGCGGCGCCCCCTCCGCGGGTGCCGGCGCATCGGGACCGCCGTCGGCCCGCCGGGCCACGAAGTCGAGCACCGCCGCCGTTCCGGCCGCCAGCGTGGTCCAGGCCGACCACCCGAGCTGGATGCGGGCCCGCCCGGGGTCGAGGCTGCTCCGCAGCAGCTCGCCGGGACGGAGCGGCCGCTGCTCCACGCGAGGGCGCCGTCCGGCCTGCGCGGCCATCTCGGCGTAGAGGTCGTTGACCGAGGTCTCGCGACCCGTGCCGATGTTGCAGAGGAGCCCGCCGCCCCTGGTGGCGGCGCGCACGAAGGCGTCGACCACGTCGTCGACGAAGACGAAGTCGCGGGTCTGGTCCCCGTCCCCGAAGATGGTCACGGGCTGGTCGCCGAGCAGCCGCTCGGCGAAGATGGCCACCACCCCGGCCTCGCCGTGGGGGTCCTGGCGCGGCCCGTAGACGTTGGCCAGCGCCAGCGCCGAGAACTCCAGCGCGTGCAGCTCGCGGTAGGCGACCAGGTAGTCGATGGCCGCCTTCTTGGACACCCCGTAGGGGGACAGCGGGCGCTGGGGGAGGGACTCCTTCAACGGGAGCTCGGAGGGATCGGGCTCGCCGTAGAGCGTGCCGCCGCTGGCCGCGAAGACCACCCGGGTGGACGCGGCGGACCGGGCGCCCTCGAGGACCCGGAGGGTCCCGAGCAGGTTGACGTCGGCGTCGAACACCGGGTCGGCGACCGACACCCGGACGTCGGCCTGGGCGGCCAGGTGGAACACGACCTCGGGCCGCCGCCGCCGCATGAGCTCGACCAGCTCGGGGGAGCGGATGTCCATCTGGTGGACGGTGAGCTGGTGCCCGGCGGCCGCCCGGGCCTCGGCCAGGTTGGCGAGCGACCCGGTGGACAGGTCGTCGACGACGTCGACGGCGTGGCCCTCGGCCAGCAGCCGGTCCACCAGGGTCGAGCCGATGAACCCGGCACCGCCGGTGACCAGCGTGCGCACGGTCAGGCCCCCGCGGCCACCCGTTCGCCGTCGATGACCGTTCCCGAGGCGGTGACCGACGCCGGCGCCGATGACCGAGAGCCCCTGGATCGTGCAGCGCTGGCCCACGATGGCGCCGGGGCCGATCAACGAGCCCTCGACGGTGGCCTTGGCCGCCACCCGCGCCCCGGGCAGCAGCACCGAGCCGACCACCGAGGCGCCCTCTTCGACCACGCGCGCCGGCACCGACCACCGACTCCTCGACGACGGCCCCGGCGGCGACCGACGCGCCCGGAGCCGAGCAGCGAGCGGGCGACCGAGTCGCTCTGGACGTCGACCGCGCCGATGCGCCACATGCCCGGTCCGAGGGCCGGGTCGAGCTCGGCGCCGGGGGCGGGCGGCCCCGCCCGCCGGCCGAGCAGCAGGTCGCGATGGGCCCGCAGGTAGGCGTCGGGCGTACCGGTGTCCAGCCAGTAGGCGTCGGAGCCCAGGGCGTAGAGCGTCCCGTCCGCCACCAGGGCGGGAAAGGTCTCCCGCTCGATCGAGACCCGCCGGTCCCCCGGGATGCGATCCAGCACCGCCGGGCTCGAAGACGTAGGTGCCGGCGTTGATGAGGTTGGTCGGCGCCTCGTCGCGAGGCGGCTTCTCGATGAAGGCCTCCACCCGGCCCGCCTCGTCGGTCGGGACCACCCCGAAGGCGCTCGGGTCCTCCACCGGGGTCAGGCTGATCGTCGCCTCGGCTCCCCGGTCGCGGTGGAAGCTCGACCAGCGTCGCTCAGGTCGTGGTCGGTGAGGACGTCCCCGTTGACGACCACGAAGGTCTCGTCGATGCCGGCGTGGGCCGGCGGCGAACCGGATGGCCCCGGCGGTGTCGAGCGGGGTCGGCTCGACCGCGTAGGTCACCCGGACACCGGCGATGGCCCCGTCGGGATAGGCGTCGATGAAGGCGTCGGGCCGGTAGCCGAGCGAGAGCACGGCGTCGTCGATCCCGTGGGCGGCCAGGTGGCCGAGCACCCGCTCGATCATCGGCTCCTCGACGATCGGCAGCATCTGCTTGGGCGTGGTGAGGGTCAGCGGCCGCAGGCGGGTGCCCTCGCCGCCCACCAGGACGACGGCCCTCACTTGCTGCTTCCGCCCGGTGGTGCGTGGTCGAGGTGGCGCGGCAGTGGTGGCCGGCGGTCGTGGTCGACGGTCGTGGCCGGAGTCGTGGTCGCCGGGGAGGCCGTGGTGCGTGGTCGACGGGGTGGCCGAGCCGGATGGTCGACCGCGGTGATCAGGTTGGTGATGGCCTGGGCCGGCGGCTTGGGCACGGTGGCGGTGGCCGGCACGAAGGCCATGGTGATCAGCTGGCCGTTGGCGAACTGGAGGTCCTGGGGCGGCCCGCTGGTCTCGGTCCGCCGCCCTTGGAGGTGAAGTTGGGCCAGCTGTCCACGATGACCACGCCCGGCTTGCCGGCCTGGGGCGTGCCCTTCGGGCAGACGTCGCCGTTGGTCATCGGCGCCTTCCCCGGGTACTGGAGCGTCGACGAGGTGAGCTCGAGGCCGTGGTAGCCCGAGACGAACTTGCCGAGCGTGGCGTTGGCGCCCGACTCGGAGCTGTTCTTGGGGGCGATGGTGACCACGCCGTTCCCGTTGGCGATCAGCCCGGTCTGGCCGGTGTTGGTGCTGGCCGGCAGGTCCGGCTGCATCGTCCCGCAGATGTCGATGCCGAGGGCGGCGTACCAACGCTGACTGGTGGTCGGCGGCCCGGACGACGAGGCCGCCTGGTGGGTCCGCTGGTAGCGGCTGAACCCGACCAGCAGCAGGCCGACGATGCAGATGACGACCAGGCTGGCGTACCAGTTGACCGGCATCTGGCCGCGGTAGGTCCGTCCCCCACCCGTGGTGGCGGCGCGCTCCACCCACTTGCCTGTCGGACCGTGCTCGGCATAGATCGGACGACACCCTACAGCCTGCGCCTCTGGCGGTCCCGGCGGCGGCCGGGCGACCGGTCGAGCGGTCCGCTTGAGCGCGGCCAGGGCGGCCCGGACGCCGAGCCCGGCAGCGACCAGGGGGAGGAGGCCCTGCGCCAACCCGGTCGACGAGCGGGCGGCGAACCGCAGCAGCGAGCGGTGGTGCTCGAGGATCATCCGGTACGGGTGCGCGCCCGGTCGAGACCCCCTGGACGTGGGTGACCTCGGCCGCGGGCACGTAGGCCACCCGCCAGCCGGCCCGGGCCAGCCGCCAGCACAGGTCGACGTCCTCGGCGTACATGAAGTACGCCTCGTCGAAGCCGCCCACCTCCTCGAAGGCGCGCCGGCGGACCAGGAGGCAGGCGCCCGACACCCAGTCGACCCGGCGGGTCGGCGCGGCTCCCGGCCAGTTCGGCCTGGTGGTAGGCGCGGGTGAACCGGTTGTCCGGGGCGAACAGGCCGAGCAGGGCGTGCCCGGCCGGCGTCGATCAGCGAGGGGAAGCTCGGCGGGCCGACGGGTACCGCGCCCCGGACGGGTCACGGATCAGGGGGCCGACCACGCCGAGGTCCGGAGCGGCCTCGAGCGCCCCGGCCAGTGTGGCGAGCGCGCCCGGGCGCCACCTCGAGGTCGGGGTTGCAGACCAGGACGCACGGGGCGGTGGTGGCCGCCACGCCGCGGTTGGCGGCCGCCCCGTAGCCGAGGTTGCCGCCCGGGTCGACCACCACCACGCTCGGGCACCCGGCCGCGCAACCCGTCGAGCGAGCCGTCGGTCGAGCCGTTGTCGACCACCACCATCTCGCCGGGGCACTGCTGGCGCAATCCCTCGACGCAGCGGACGAGCGCCGGCCCCGACTCGTAGTTCACGACCACCGCCGCCATGCCCGGACACGGCGCCCTCCGCGCCTCTGGGTCCCGCCCGTGGGGGCGGGGGGTCACGGGGGCGGCCGGGTGAACCGGTACCTGACGAGGGCCTTCAGGGCGCCGAACCCGTCGCGCCAGGTGATCTTCTTCCCTTCGTCCGGCTCGCGCCCGGCGTAGGAGATCGGCACCTCGTAGATGCGATGCCCCGGCGCAGCACCTTGGCGGTGATCTCCGGCTCGAACTCGAACCGGTCGGACTCGATGGTGATCCCTTCGAGGACCCGCCGGTCGAACAGCTTGTAGCAGGTCTCCATGTCCGAGAGGGTCGACGAGTAGAGCACGTTGGTCACCAGCGACAGGAACCGGTTGCCGATCCAGTGCAAGGGCAGCATGTTCTTGCGCTCGCCGGTGAACCGGCTGCCGTAGACCACCCGGGCCTTGCCCCGCAGGATCGGGTCGAGCAGCCTGGGCCAGTCCTCGGGGTCGTACTCGAGGTCGGCGTCCTGGATGAGCACGAGGTCGCCGCGGACCGCCTCCAGCCCGGTGCGGACGGCGGCACCCTTGCCCCGGTTGACCGGGTGGGTGATGACCCGGACGGTCGAGTCGCCGAGGGCCGCCAGCACCTTGTCGGTGCCGTCGGACGAGCCGTCGTCGACCACGATCACCTCGACGTCGAGGGGCACCTCGACGGCCCGGACCCGCCGGAGTGCTCCGCCACCGTCGTTCGCTCGTTGAAGACGGGCACGATGACCGACAGCAGGGCGTACTCGCTCGCCCGGTCATCGGGTCCCGGACGGATCTCGTCAGCCATGGGCTCAGCCTCCTCGATCGGCCGTGCCCGCCCGGGCCGGACCGCGGTCGCTGGTGTGGTCCTCGGACGCCCGGGAGGAGGCGGCGGCCGGAGCCGGCCCGGCGGCCTCGGCCGGTGACGTCCCGGGGGCGGCGAGGAAGGCGGCCGTGGCGACCAGCCCCTCGCGCAGCCCGGTGGTCGGCTCCCAGCCCAGCTCGGCTCGGGCCAGGGTGATGTCGGGCCGGCGGCGGGTCGGGTCGTCGGTGGGGAGGGGCAGGTGCACGATCGGGGAGGGCGAGCCGAGCAGGTCGACCACGGTGTGGGCCAGCTCCAGCACGGTGTGCTCGTCGGGGTTGCCGATGTTGACCGGGCCGGTGAGGGCCGAGTCGAACAGGGCGAGCAGCCCCTGCACCTCGTCGTCCACGTAGCAGAGGCTCCGGGTCTGGCTCCCGTCGCCGTAGACGGTGAGGGGCTCGCCCCGCATGGCCTGGACCAGGAAGTTGGACACCACCCGGCCGTCGTCGGGCCGCAGGCGGGGGCCGTAGGTGTTGAAGATCCGGGCGATGGCGACGTCGGTGCCCCAGCGTCCGGTGGTGGGCCATGGTCAGCGCCTCGGCGAACCGCTTGGCCTCGTCGTAGACGCTGCGCGGACCGACCGGGTTCACGTTGCCCCAGTACGCCTCGGGCTGGGGATGGACCTCGGGGTCGCCGTAGACCTCGCTGGTGGAGGCCAGCAGGAACCGGGCCCCGTGGCGCTGGGCCAGCTCGAGACCGCGCCGGGTGCCCTCGCTGCCGACCGCCAGGGTCTCGAGCGGACGGGCCAGGTAGTCCGGCGGGGACGCCGGGCTGGCCAGGTGGAACACCCCGCGACAGTCCCCCTCGACCGGCATGTCGGCGGTGATGTCGGCCTCGACGAGGGTGAACCGTCGCTTCGTCGTGCAGGTGGGCGACGTTGGCCCGGCGGCCGGTGGAGAAGTCGTCGACGCAGACCACCTCGTCCCCGCGGGCCAGCAGCTGGTCGCAGAGGTGCGAGCCGAGGAACCCGCCGCCCCCCAGCACCACCATCCGGCGGGCTCACCGGCGACCGATGCCCGTGTACTCGAAGCCGATCCGGCGGAGCTGGGCCGGGTCGAGCAGGTTGCGGGCGTCCACCACCACCGGGGCGGCCATGGCCACCCGCACCTGGCCGAAGTCGAGCCAGCGGAACTCGTCCCATTCGGTGAGGACCACCACCGCCGAGGCTGCCTCGCAGGCGGCATAGGCGTCGGGGAAGGCCCGTACCGCGTCCATCGAGGTGCAGGCCGTCCCCGTCCGCGGCCACCGGGGCGAGCTCGTCGACGGGCGCGGACTTGGCGTCGTCGGGCACCGACACCGTCGGGTCGAAGGCCTGCACGACGGCGCCGCCGTCCACCAGCCGGCGCACCACTTCGACGGCCGGCGAGTTGCGCAGGTCGTCGGTCCCCGCCTTGAAGGTCAGGCCCCAGACGGCGACGACCTTCCCGTCGAGCTCGCCTCCGACGGCGGCCCGGACCTTGTCCACGACCCGCTCGAACTGCTCCTCGTTGGCGGCGATGGCTCCCTTGAGAAAGGCGAAGTCGTACCCGGCCTGGTCGGCGATCTGGACCAGGGCCCGGGTGTCCTTGGGCAGGCAGCTGCCGCCCCAGCCCGGTCCGGGGCGCAGGAACTCGAACCCGATCCGCTTGTCGTAGCCCAGCCCGAGGATCACGTCCCGCACGTCGGCCCCCACCGCCTCGCACAGTCCGGCCACGGCGTTCACGAAGCTCAGCTTGGTGGCGAGGAAGGCGTTGGACGCGTACTTGATGGTCTCGGCGGTGGCGGCGTCGGTGATGAGCAGCGGTGCATGGGTCCCGGCGAAGAGCTCGCCCACCTTGGCTGCGGCCGTCTGGTCGTCGGCACCGACCACGATGCGCTCGGGATGCAGGCTGTCGGCCACGGCCGTCCCCTCGCGCAGGAACTCCGGATTGGACACGACCGAGACGTCGTGGCGGCCGAGCACCCGCTCGACCACCAGGGTCGAGCCCACCGGCACCGTCGACTTGTTGACGATGACCGCTCCCGGCATGAGGTGCCGGACCGATCTCCTTGGCCACGGACTCGACGTAGGAGAGGTCGGCCGACCCGTCGGCCCCCTGCGGGGTCGGCACGCACAGGAAGACGAACTCGGCGCCCTCCACCGCCTCCGTGGCGCCCACCACGAACCGGAGCCGCCCGGCGGCCTGGCCCTCCGCCAGCAGCTCCTCGAGGTGGTCCTCGACGATGGGACCCGCCCCTGCTCGAGCAGCGCCACCTTGGACGGGTCGGAATCGGCACAGGTCACCCGGTGGCCCAGGTGGGCGAGCGTGGCGGCGGTGGGCAGACCGACGTACCCCATGCCGATGACCGCGACGGTGTGCCCCCGGCCGTGGGGCAGGACCCGCACGGTGCTGCCGCCGTGGCCGAAGGAAGCGCCCATCGGGCCCGGCCCGCTCCGCCGACCGGGTGCGCCCGAGCGGCCCCCGAACAACCGGGAGTTCTCCATCATCACTCCTCGTACCCTCTCAACGGCGGTCCCGTCCGCGGGCGGCGGCGCCATGTCGGTGTCGGCTCATTCTCCTCCGTCCTGAAGCTTCGTGCCGTTCGGGCGGTGCGCCGGGCCGCAAGACGCTCGCCGCCGCCTCGACCCGCAGGCAGCCGGCGGCTCCAGCGCCGGCTCAGCCGGCGGTCCGGGCGGCGGGCGGAAGGACGCGGACCAGGCGTTCGAGCCCGTCCCGCCAGTCCGGCAGGAGGGGCAGTCCCGACAGCCGGAGGGCGGCGTTGTCCAGCCTCGAGTTGGCCGGTCGGGGCGCGGGAGCGGGGCGGATCGAGGTCGGCGGTGGCGATGGGCTCGACCAGCCCGGGCTCGAGCCCGGCCGCCGCCAGGGTGGCCCGAGCGAAGCCGTACCAGGTGGTCTCGCCCTGGTTGGTCACGTGGAAGGTGCCGGGACGCCGATCGAGAGCCAGTCGGACCACGGCACCGGCCAGGTCGGCGGTGAAGGTCGGGCAGCCGTGCTGGTCGTCGACGAACCGGAGCGGACCGTCGGGGTTGGCCGCCGCCAGCCGCAGCACGGTCTTGACCATGTTGGCCCCGTGGGCGCCGCTCACCCATGCCGTGCGCACGATGGTCGTGCCGGGACCGGCCACGGCACGGACCTCGAGCTCGCCGCCGAGCTTGCTGCGCCCGTAGACGGAACGTGGATGGGGCGCGTCCCACTCGTCGTAGGGGCGGTCCGAGCGTCCCGTCGAAGACGTAGTCGGTCGAGATGTAGACCAGATGGGCGCCGACTGCCGGCCGCCGCCTCGGCCACGTTGCGGGTGCCGAGGGCGTTGACCGCGAAGGCGGTGTCGGGATCCGACTCGCAGGCGTCCACCGCGGTGTAGGCGCCGCCGTGGATCACGATCTCGGGCCGGAAGCCGTCCACGGCGGCCCGCACCGCGTCGCGGTCGGCCACGTCCAAGGTGTCGATGTCGGTGGAGAGCACGTCGAAGGTTCCCGGTCGCAGCGCGGGGCAGGATGGCGAGCTCGGTGCCCCCGTCGGGGACCCGGCCGGCCATGACGTCGCAGAGGTCCCGGCCGAGCTGCCCGTCGCCGCCGGTGACCAGCACCCGCCGGGGCACGGTCACGACCCGGGCGAGCCGGAGGATCCCGGGCCGCCCGCCGGCCCCCAGTCCCCCTCGACGATCGGCGCCCGGTCTCGCAGGGGCTCCCACCAGCTCGCGGTGGCTGCCGTACCAGGCCACGGTGGCGGCCAGCCCTTCGGCGAAGGCCACCGTCGGCTCCCAGCCGAGCAGCGCGACGGATCTTGGTCGAGTCGAGGAGGTAGCGCCGGTCGTGGCTCGGCCGGTCGGGGACGATCTCCTTGAGCGACGCGCGGCTTGCCGGTGGCGTCGAGCACGGCGTCGGCGATCTCCTCGATGCTGGCCTCGACGCCGCTGCCGACGTTGTAGGTCTCCCCCACCTCGCCGTGGTGCAGCACGAGCTCGATCGCCCGGCAGTGGTCGTCGACGTGCAGCCACTCCCGTCGGTTCTGGGTCGAGGCGTACAGCGGCAGCGGCTGGTCGTCGAGAGCCCGGGCGGTGAACAGCGGGATGACCTTTTCGGGGAACTGGTAGGGCCCGTAGTTGTTGCAGCAGTTGGTGATGGTGGCCGGAAGGCCGAAGGTCTCGACGTAGGCCCGCACGGCGTGGTCGCCCCCGGCCTTCGAGGCGTTGTAGGGGGTGCGGGGGCGGTAGGGCGTCTCCTCGGTGAACGTCTCGTCGGAGTCGAGGGCGAGGTCCCCGTAGACCTCGCAGGTGGAGATGTGGTGGAACCTCGACACCCCGTGACGCCGGGCCGCCTCGGCCAGGGTCTGGGTGCCGAGCACGTTGGTGCGGAAGAAGCGGGCCGGGTCGAGGATGGCCAGGCTGTTGTGCGACTCGGCGGCGAAGTTGACGATCACGTCGATCTGGTGGGCGTCGAGGGTCTTCGCCACGGTGTCGAGATCGCCGATGTCGCCGCTGCACGAACTCGATGCGGTCCTCGATGTCGGCCAGGCTGGGGCGGTTGCCGGCGTAGGTCAGCACGTCGTAGACGACGACGCCGTCGTCGGGGTGGCGGCCGGTCCAGTAGCGCACGAAATTCGAGCCGATGAAGCCGGCACCGCCGGTCACGAGCAGCCGCATAGCCCCGAAAGGTTACAGGCGGCCGGGTGGAGGCCTTCGGAGCAGCGGCTCCGGAGACCCGGCGCGCAGGTGGACGACGTCGCCGGCGAGCACCGTCCTCGTGCCCTGCCCGGTTCCCACCACCAGGTGGCCGGCGGGGGTGAGATCCAGGGCCGTCCCCTCGACGACCCCCTCGGGGAGCTCGACCCGGACCGGCGTGCCGAGGGTGGTGCACCGGGCGCGCAGCTCGGTCGCCTGGCGGGCCCGGCCCGGCTCGGTCCCGAGGTCGGCCACCCGCGGTTCGAGGGCAGCCAGCAGGGCCTCGAGCAGCCGGTCGCGGTCGACGGGACGCCCCACCTCCCACCGGAGCGAGCCGGCGGTCCCGGCCAGCTCGGGCGGCAGGTCGTCGGCGCCGGCGGGCCAGTTCACGTTCAGCCCGATCCCGACGACCACCGCCGGAGGGGGGCCGGTCCGGGCGGGAGGGGTCACGTCGGCCTCGGCCAGCACCCCGGCCACCTTCCGGCCGTCGGACCCGAGCAGATCGTTGGGCCACTTGACGCCCAGCTCCACGCCGGCCACCGCGCCGGCGGCGTCGGCGGCGGCGAGGGCCACGCATGCCGCGGCGAGGTGCCGCTCGTCCGGACCGAGCTCGGGGCGCAGCAGCACCGACGCCAACAGGTTGGCCCCGGCCGGCGCCTCCCAGCGCCGGCCGAGGCGCCCCCGGCCGGCCGTCTGGTAATCGGCCACCGCCACCGTCCCCTCGGGCGCACCCGAGCGCGCCTCGTCGAGCAGGTAGCGGTTGGTGGAGTCCACCGATCCAAGCCGCCGGACATCGGTGAACCTGGTGCCCGGCAACATGGCACACACCCTACGGGCCGTGACAGTGTTGTACGGCCTCCGGGCCGTGACAGTGTTGTACGGCCTCGATGCGGTGGCGCCACCGCTCGAAGCCCGATCCGAAAGGCCCAGCGTGCTCGAGAAGGTTCTCATCGCCAACCGGGGGGAGATCGCGGTGCGGGTCATCCGCACCTGCCGCGAGATGGGGGTGGCGACGGTGGCCGTGTACTCGGAGCTCGACCGGGACGCGTTCCACGTGCGCCTCGCCGACGAGGCCTACCCTCTGGGCGGCCAGACCGCGGCGGAGAGCTACCTCAACACCGAGGCCATCCTGTCGGTCGTCGAGCGGAGCGGGGTCGACTCGGTCCATCCCGGCTACGGGTTCTTCTCGGAGAACGCCGACTTCGCCCGGGCCATCACCGGGCGCGGGGTGACCTTCATCGGTCCGCCGCCCGAGGCCATCGAGGTCATGGGCGACAAGATCAGCTCGCGACATGCCGCCGAGCGGGCCGGGGTGTCGGGGGTTCCGGGCCGCTCCGAGGTCCTCCGCTCACCGTCCGAGGTGACCGACTTCGGCGACGAGTACGGCTGGCCGGTGGCCATCAAGGCCGCCTTCGGCGGCGGCGGACGCGGGATGAAGGTGGTCGGCTCCGCCGAAGCCGCCCCCGAAGCCCTCGAGTCGGCCGAGCGGGAGTCGGCGGCCTACTTCGGCCGCGACGAGTGCTACGTGGAGCGGTACCTGGCCTGGCCGAGGCACGTCGAGATGCAGGTCATCGCCGACACCCACGGCACGGTGCTCTGGTTGGGCGAGCGGGACTGCTCGGCCCAGCGGCGCCACCAGAAGCTGATCGAGGAGAGCCCGGCGCCCGGCTTCCCCGACGACGTCCGCCGCGCCATGGGAGCGGCGTCGGTCAAGGTCGCCGAGGCCTGCGGCTACGTCAACGCCGGCACCGTCGAGTTCCTCTACCAGGACGGGGAGTTCTACTTCCTCGAGATGAACACCCGGCTGCAGGTCGAGCACCCGATCACCGAGCTGGTGACCGGGCTCGACCTGGTCGAGTGGCAGCTGCGGGTGGCCGTCGGGCGAGCCCCTCGGGTTCTCCCAGGACGACGTCGCCAGGAACGGGCACGCCATCGAGGTGCGGATCAACGCCGAGAACCCGGCCGGGGGGGCCTTCACGCCCTCGCCGGGGACCATCACCCGCCTGGTGGCCCCGGGCGGCCCGGGGGTCCGCCTCGACGCCGGCTACGAGTCGGGCGACACCGTCAGCCAGTTCTACGACAACCTGGTGGCGAAGCTGGTGGTCTGGGGCCACGACCGCGAGGCGGCCCGGCGGCGGATGCTCCGGGCCATCGACGAGACCGTCATCGAGGGGCCGGCGACGACGCTCCCGGCCGACGTGGCCATCCTCTCCCACCCCGACTTCGTGGCCGCCGAGCACTCGACCAACTGGGTCGAGCACACCCTGGACCTGAGCGGGCTCGCCCCGCGCCCGCCCGAGGAGAGCACCCCACCGCGCCGACCGGCCGGCCACCGTGCTCCGCGAGCGTCACCGCCGAGGTGGTCGGGCCGGCGCTACCAGGTCAAGCTGTGGGTCCCCGACCTCGGCGACACCCTGGTCGTCGGCGGGAGCGCGGCGGGATCCGGGCGCGCCGCCGGCCCGAAACGCCCCAAGGCCGCCGCCTCGGGCGCCGGATCGGGGATGGTGGCGGTGCCCATGCAGGGCACCATCGTGAAGCTGCTGGTGGCCGAAGGGGACGCCGTCGAGGTCGGCCAGACCATCTGCGTGCTCGAGGCCATGAAGATGGAGAACAACGTCAACGCCGAAAAGGCCGGCACGGTGAAGGAGCTGCGGGTCCAGGCCGGGGCGTCGGTCGGACCGGGCGACGTCATCGCCGTCATCGAGTAAGCCGGCCCACCATGTCCGAGCCCAGCCCGCACAAGGCGGCCGCCCGCCGCGCCATCGAGGAGCGGCTGGACGACCTGGTGGGCCTGAGCCATGCCATCCACGCCCACCCCGAGCTTGCCTTCGAGGAGGCGCAGGCTTCGGCGTGGACGGCCGACCTCCTCGCCGCCCAGGGCTTCGCCGTCACCCGCGGGACGGCGGGCATGGCCACGGCCTTCAGCGCCGAGGCCGGTGACGGCCCGATGGTCGTGGCGGTGTGCGCCGAGTACGACGCGCTCCCCGACGTCGGCCACGCCTGCGGGCACAACATCATCGCCGCCTCCGCGGTCGGGGCCGGGCTGGGCCTGGCCCGGGTGGCCGGCGAGCTCGGCCTGACGGTGCGCGGTCCTCGGCACGCCGGCCGAGGAGGGCGGAGGGGGCAAGATCACGCATGCTCGACGCGGGCGTCTTCGACGACGTGCACGCGGCGATGATGATCCACCCCTGGCCGCAGGAGCGGCTGGCGGGCAGCCTGCCTGGCCGTGTCCCACTTCGACGTCCGCTTCACCGGCAAGAGCGCCCACGCCTCGGCCGCCCCCTGGGAGGGCGTCAACGCCGGCGACGCCATCACCGTCGCCCAGGTGGCCATCGGCCTGCTCCGCCAGCAGCTCCCGCCGGGGGACCAGGTGCACGGGGTCGTGACCACCGGCGGCCCGGGCCGCCAACGTCATCCCCGACACGGAGACCGCCCGCTACATGTGCCGCTCGAGCTCGCTCGCCGGTCTGGAGGCGCTCGAGCCGCGGGTCGATGGCCTGCTTCGAGGCCGGGGCGCTGGCCGCGGGCTGCACGCTCGAGCGCGACGGACCTCGCCCCCGCCTACTCCCACATGGAGAGCGACGGCGGCCTCCTCGACCTCTACCGGGCGAACGCCGAGGCGCTCGGGCGGCGCTTCGAGCTCGACGACGAGGGCGCACCGCGGCCGACCTTCTCGACCGACATGGCCAACGTGTCGCTGGCGGTCCCGACCATCCACCCGCTGGTGGGGATCGACGCCGCCGGGTCGGTCAACCACCAGCCCGAGTTCGCCGCGGCCTGCGTCACCGACTCGGCCGACGCCGCCCTGCACGACGGGGCCCTGGCCATGGCCTGGACCGCCATCGACGCAGCGACCGACACCGCGGTACGCGACCGGCTGCTGGCGGGCCGGCGGACGCCCGCTTCGTGACTACCCGGCGGGCTGGAACTCCCCGAAGACCTCCCGCAGCACGTCGGACACCTCGCCGAGGGTCGCCATCGCCGACAGGGCGGCCTTCATCGGCACGAGGAGGTTCTGGGTGCCACGGGCGGCCGCCGCCACGTCGGCCAGGGCGGCGTCGACCGCCGCCTGGTCGCGTCCGGCCCGGACGGCGGCCAGCCGCTCCACCTGCGATCGCTGGAGGGCGGCGTCGATCGGGAACACCTCCGAGCGGCTCGGCCTGGTCGTCCACGAACCGGTTGACCCCGACGATGACCTTCTCCTCGGCGTCGACGGCCTTGGCGTAGGCGTAGGCGGCCTGCTCGATCTCCTGTTGCATGAACTGGGCCTCGATGGCGGCGACCGCACCCCCCATCCCGTCGATCCGGTCGAGGTACTCCCAGGCGCCGCGCTCCACCTCGTCGGTGAGGGACTCCACGAACCACGATCCGGCCAGGGGGTCGACGGTGTCGGCGATCCCCGACTCGTAGCCGACGATCTGCTGGGTGCGGAGGGCGATCTTCGCGGCGCGCTCGGTCGGCAGCCCGAGGGCCTCGTCGAACCCGTTGGTGTGGAGGCTCTGGGTGCCTCCGAGCGCCGCGGCCAGGGCCTGGACGGTCACCCGGACGATGTTGTTCTCGGGTTGCTGGGCGGTGAGCGTCGACCCTCCGGTCTGGGTGTGGAAGCGGAGCAGCGCGGACCGCTCGTCCGAGGCGCCGAACCGCTCGGTCATGATCCTCGCCCACATCCGACGGGCCGCCCGGTACTTCGCCACCTCCTCGAAGAGGTTGTTGTGGGCGTTCCAGAAGAAGCTCAGCCGGGGGGCGAAGGCGTCCACGTCGAGCCCGGCGGCGAGGGCCGCCTCCACGTAGGCGATCCCGTTGGCGATGGTGAAGGCGATCTCCTGGACGGCGGTGGAGCCCGCCTCGCGGATGTGGTAGCCCGAGATCGAGATGGTGTTCCACGCCGGCAGGTGCTCGGCGCAGTAGGAGAAGGTGTCGGTCACCAGGCGCATGGACGGACGCGGGGGGTAGATGTAGGTGCCCCGGGCGACGTACTCCTTCAGGATGTCGTTCTGGATGGTGCCGCCGAGGTCGGCGGGGGCGATGCCGTTCTCCTCGGCCACCAGCTCGTAGAGCAGGAGCAGGATGGCGGCCGTGGCGTTGATGGTCATCGACGTGGTGACCTTGTCGAGGGGGAGGTCGGCGAGGAGCAGGCGCATGTCGGCCAGGGAGTCGATGGCCACGCCCGACCTTGCCCACCTCGCCTTCGGCCCGGGGGTGGTCGGAGTCGAACCCCATCTGGGTCGGCAGGTCGAAGGCGCACGACAGGCCGGTCTGGCCTGCTCCGAGCAGGAACTTGAACCGCTCGTTGGTGGACTCGGCCGTGCCGAACCCGGCGTACTGGCGCATGGTCCACAGGCGGCCCCGGTACATGTCCCGGCGGATCCCCCGGGTGTAGGGGAACTGCCCCGGGTCCCCCAGCTGCCGGGCCGGGTCCCAGCCCGCGAGGTCGTCGGGCCCGTAGACCGGCCGGATCTCGATGCCGGAGTCTGTCCGGCGCTCGGACCCGGTGGACGTGCCCACCGTGCCCTTCGTGCCCTTCGTGGTCGCCATGCCCCCAGGGTAGAGCGTCCCGAAGCCCCTCCCGCCGGGAGGGCGCGGATCAGGCGTCGGCCGGCGCGGAGCCGTGGGGCATGCAGAGCCCGTCGTACTCGGCGATGACGATCTCGCCGGCGTCGGGACCGCAGGCCGGGCACTGCGGGTCGCGGTGGACCTGGAAGGTGCGGAAGCTCTCCTCGAGGGCGTCGTAGGCCAGGAGGCGCCCCTGCAGGGTCTCCCCGATGCCGAGCAGGATCTTGAGCGTCTCGACGGCCTGGATCGACCCGATGATGCCGGGCAGCACGCCGAGCACCCCGGCCTCGGCGCAGCTCGGGGCCAGCTCGGGCGGCGGGGGCTCGGGGATCATGCAGCGGTAGCAGGGACCCTCGTAGGGGTTGAACACCGTCGCCTGGCCCTCGAACCGGAATATCGAGCCGTGCACGACCGGGATGCGCTTGACCAACGAGGCGTCGTTCACCAGGTAGCGGGTCGGGAAGTTGTCGGTCCCGTCGAGGATCACGTCGTACCCGTCGATGACGTCCAGGATGTTGTCCGCCCCGAGCCGGGTGTCGTAGGTGACCACGTTGACGTCGGGGTTCATGAGGGTGATCGTCTTCTTGGCGGAGTCGACCTTCCGCTCGCCGAGCCGGTCGACGTTGTGGAGGATCTGCCGCTGGAGGTTGGAGGCGTCCACCACGTCCATGTCGATGATCCCGATGGTCCCCACCCCGGCGGCGGCCAGGTAGAGCGCGGCGGGCGAGCCGAGCCCTCCGGCGCCGAGGAGGAGGACCTTCGAGTCGGAGGAGCTCGAGCTGCCCGGACTCGGCCACCTCGGGCAGGAGCAGGTGTCGCTGGTAGCGGTTGCGCTGCTCGGGGGTGAGCGACTCGGGCGTCGGCCCAGGCGCGCCCCTCGTCCTTCCACCGGTTGAAGCCGCCGATGACCGAGGCGACGTCGCGGTAGCCCAGCTCCTGCATGGTCCGGGCGGCGAAGGCGGAGCGGGTTCCGGCGGCGCAGTAGACGAGCACGTGACTCGACTTGTCGGGGATCCGGCCCTCCACCGAGGTCTCGAGGGTGCCCCTCGGGATGTGCACGGCGCCGGGCAGCGCGCCCTGCTCGTACTCGTCGGGCTCACGGACGTCGAGCACCACCGTGTCGCGCCCGGCGATCTCGTCGGCGGCCTCGGCCGGCTCCACCTGGCGGATGGCCGCCTTGGCCTCGGCCAACATCTCCCTGAATGACGGCATACGCGATCAGATCCTTCCCGACGGCGGGCGACCGGCCCGGTGACCAGCACTCCGGTCGCCTCGGGCAACCGGCGCTGCGGTCGGCGTGACCACCACCGCCACCGGCCGGCCACCGGGTCCCCGTTGGCCCGCACCGGCCCTGTACGGTCACTCAAACACTACCAGCGGGGTCAACATTCCCCGCTCCCCGAGGATCCACCCGTCGTCCACCGGCAGGCCCGGAGATCCGGAGGCGGGGCGGGCCGGAGGCACGCGCCGCACCGGGGCGCGGCGGGCACGGCGGTCCGGGGCACGGCGCTCCGGGGGCACGGCGATAGGGTGCGCCGCGGTGGAGGGACCGTGGAGCTGACCGAAGCGTTGCGACGGCGGCGGATGTGCCGGAACTTCGCCGACCGCCCGCTCGACGCCGGCGTGGTCGACCGCCTGCTCGAGGGTGCCCTCACCGCCCCTTCGGCCGGAAACACCCAAGGTCGTGAGTTCGTCGTGCTCGAGGGCCCGGACGAGACCGCCCGGTACTGGGAGGCCACCACCGACCCCGGCTGGCGTGCCCGTTCGAGACGGTACGAGGGTCTGGCCCGGGCGCCCGTCGTCGTCCTGGCCTACGCCGACCCGGATGCGTACGCCGCCCGCTACCGGGAGACCGACAAGGCCGGCGGCGGCACCGACACCTGGCCGGTCCCCTACTGGTGGGTGGACGCCGCCTTCGCCGCCATGGTGCTGCTCCTCGGCGCCGCCGACCGGGGCCTCGGCGCCGCGTTCCTCGGCAACTTCCGCGGCGAGGACGCCCTGGGCCGCACCCTCGGGGTGCCGGGACGCCTCCGCTGGCTCGGCGCCGTGCTGCTCGGTGAGCCGTCGCGGCCGGATCCCCCCTCCTCCTCGGCCCGGCGGCCGCGCCGCTCGGTCGCCGACAGCGTGCACCGCGGCGGCTGGGACCCGCTTCGCCCGGCGCGCTGAGCCCATCGGCAAGGTGGCGATCAGGTGGGCGGCGAGGTGCGCCGTCGACGCTGGCGGGACGCCGTCACTTCGCCGGCGTCGATCGACCGAGGAGGACCCACCGTGACACAGGCCGCGACACCTGCGCCCTTGGAGGCGACGGACACCTGCGCCCTTGGAGGCGACGAGCATCACCTGCGCCCCCGGAGGCGACGAGCACACCTGCGCCCCCGGAGGCGGCGAGCACTCCCCGCCCCGGGGTCGGCGCACGCGCCCGACCGCTGCGGTCGGTCGGGGACGCCACCTCGCTGCGCATCGTCCCCTGGGTCGACCCCGTCGCCGATCCCCACGGCGTGCATCCCTGCTCGCGCTATGTGGAGCTCTACTGGCTCGGCATCATCGGGCCGTCGACCACGTGGCTCCTGCGGCGGATCTCCTACGGCCTGGAGTTCCGACGGGACGGGTTCGACATCGACCTCGCCGAGACGGCGCGTTGCCTCGGGCTGGGTGAGCGCATGGGCCGGAACTCGCCCTTCCGCCGGGCGCTGCAACGGCTGTGCACCTTCGACCTGGCCCGCCCCCATGGACCCGGTGCACTGGCCGTGCGCACCCGGATCCCTCCCCTGCCCCTCCGCCACCTGAGCCGCCTGCCCGACTCACTTCAGGCCAGCCACCGCCGCTGGCTCACCGAACAACGCCTCCCCGAGCCCGAGCAGATGCGCCGGCGAGCGGGCCGCCTGGCCGCCAGCCTGGCGGCCACGGGACGGGACCGCCCCCAGATCGAGCGGCAGCTCGGCGCCTGGAAGTTCCACCCTTCGGTGGCCTTCACGGCGGCGGAGGCCGCCACCTCCGGGGAGGTCAGCCGGGCTCGTCCTCGTGACCGGCCGGGGTGAGCCCCCAGTAGGCGCCGGCCGGCTCGATCTCGCCTTTCACCACCCCGTCGATGACCGTGCAGATGGGCAGGTCGAGCCCGTGGCGCTCGGCCAGCTCGAGGGCCACCGTCGCCGTCTTGACCCCTTCGGCCACCATGTGCATGTCGGCCAGGATGTCGTCGAGGCGACGGCCCCGGCCCAGCTGCTCGCCGACGGCGCGGTTGCGGCTGTGGGGGCTCATGCAGGTGGCGATGAGGTCCCCCATGCCGGCGAGGCCGGCGAAGGTGCTCGGCTGGGCCCCCATGGCCACCCCGAGGCGGGTCAGCTCGGCCAGCCCCCGCGACATGACGGCCGCACGGGTGTTGTCCCCCACCCCGAGCCCCTCACCGATGCCGGCGGCGATGGCGATCACGTTCTTCAGCGCGCCCCCCATCTCACAACCGACGACGTCGTGGTTGAGGTAGACGCGGAAGAGGCCGCGGCTGACGACCTTCTGGATGGCGCCGGCCACCTCGAGGTCCTCGGTGGCGACGACGGCGGCCGCAGCCTTGCCGGACATGATCTCGCGGGCGATGTTGGGCCCGGTCAGGGCGGCCACCGGGTGGCCGGGGACGACCTCTTTGATGACCTGGGTCATCCGGAGGTGGGAGCCGCGCTCGAGCCCCTTGGACAGGCTCACCACCGGGACCCACGGACGGAGGTGGGACGAGGCCTGCTCGAGGACGCTGCGGAACCCCGACGTCGGGACGCCGACCACGACCAGGTCGGCAGCCGAGACGGCTTCTTCGAGGTCGGCGGTGGCGGCGAGCTCGGGGGCGAGGGAGAAGCCCGGCAGGTAGCCGGTGTTGCGGTGGTCGTGGTGGACGGCCTTGGCCACGTCGGGATCCCGGGCCCACAGCACGGTGGGGTGCCTGGGCGCCACCAGGGAGGCGACCGTCGTCCCCCACGAGCCGGCCCCGAGCACGGCGATCCTCACCCGACGACGGTACCGCAGGGCCCCGGCGGTCCGCGATCCCGAGCGGCGGCCCGGACGCCTATCGGGACCGCATCGTCCGCAGGCCGGCCAGGACCCTTCCGAAGTCCTCGGAGGTGACCAGGGCCACCAGGGTGCGCACCCCGAACCCGGTGCCGCCCTTGGCCAGGTACCGGCTGTGCTCGTCGGAGCGGGCCGGGCCGGCGATGTCGAGGTGGGCCCAGGGCACGTTCCCCACGAACTCGCGGAGCAACATGGCGGCGGCGATGGTGCCGGCCTCGCCGGGGCGCCCGATGTTGCGCATGTCGGCCACCTCGGAGTCGATGTGGCTGCGGTACTCGTCGGGCAGGGGCAGCGGCCAGAGCGGCTCGCCGGCCCGCTCGCCGGCGGCCTCCACTTCGGCGAGGAGGCTCCGGTCGTTTCCGAGCAGGGCGGCGACGTCCTTGCCCAGGGCCACCACCGCCGCTCCGGTGAGGGTGGCGAGGTCGACGATGGCGTCGGGATCGTCCTCGACGGCCAGCGACAGGCCGTCGGCCAGCACCAGCCGGCCCTCGGCGTCGGTGTTGAGGACCTCGATGGTCTTGCCGTTGCGGGCGACGAGGACGTCGCCCGGCTTGGTGGCCGAACCGCCGGGCATGTTCTCGGTGAGCGGGGTGAAGGCCGTGATGGCCAGGCGCGCCCCGAAGGCGGCGGCGGCGTCGATGGCGGCCAGCACGGCGGCGGCACCGCCCATGTCGGTCTTCATGGTCTCCATGCCGCTGGCCGTCTTGAGCGACAGGCCGCCCGAGTCGAAGGTGATCCCCTTGCCCACCAGACCGAGGTGGGGCACGTGGCCGTCGAGCTCGAGCGGATCGGGCGGCCGGTAGGTCACCTTGACCAGCCGGGGCGGCTGCGCCGATCCCCGGGCCACCCCGAGCAGGCCGCCGAGGCGCTCCTCGGCGATGCGGTCCTCGTCCCAGACCTCGACGGCGAGCGACGCCTCGCCGGCGAACCGGGCGACGATGCGATCGGCCAGCCGTTCGGGTGTGAGCGAGCTCGGTGGTTCGTTGACCAGGTCCCGGGCCAACGAGACCGACTCGGCCAGGCGCGAGCCGCGCCGGGCGCCGTCCTCGACGGCGGCGGCGTCGTCGGGCGAACCCGAGACGATGACCAGCGTCCCGACCTGGCCCCGCCCCTCCCCCGAGCGGAACGCGTCGAAGCGGTAGCTCGCCGAGGGCCCCGCCCTCGGCCGCCGCCGCCGCCTGGTCGGACGGGCTGAGCCCGGTCCCGGCCGGCAGCATCCAAGCGGCCACCTCGGCGCGCCCGGCCGCCCGGACGAAGGAGGCCGACCGCCCGGCGCACCGACTCGAGGCCGCGATCGCCGTCCAGCTCGGCCGCCGCGCCGAGGCCGGTCAGCACGATCTCGGGAGCCGCCGGAGCCGAGCGCCGAGGGTCTGGCCCACCTTCCCCTCGAAGCGCGTGGCGCTGGCACCAGGCGGGATCGAGCCCGTCCGCCAACCCCGCCAGGGCCCGCCGGCCCGACCGCGCCCGGAGACGGCGTCGGCCCGTCCTCGCCGGCGAGCACCGGCACCCCGACGACTGCGGCCTCGGACGGGAGCTCACCTCCGGTCCGGGCCACCACCTTCACCGGGCGGACCCACCCCGGCGCGGGAGCGCCCCGGGCCAGCAGGTGCTCCTCTCCTTCGGCGAACCGGGCCATGGCCCACAGCAGGTCGGAGAGGCGGTTGAGATAGGTGGCCGACCGGCGAGCCGGCCAGCGGGGACGAGACGACCAGGCGCTCGGCCCGGCGGACCACCGTGCGGGCCAGGTCGAGGGCGGCCGAGGCGCGGTTGGCACCGGGGACGACGAACTCGGCCGGCATGTCGATCCGGTCGACGAGCTCGTCGATGTGGGCCTCGAGCACCTCGACCATCTGCTGGGGTGACCAGGGTGGACCCCGGCTTGAGCTTGGACCGGTTGGACGGGTCGGTGGCCACCTCCGACATCAGCACGTAGAGGTCCCGCTCGAGCCCGGTGAGCAGGATGTCGAGCTCGGACCCCGGCTCGGCCTCGGCCCGGGCCAGGCCCATGGCCGCCTGGGCCTCGTCGACGGTCCCGTTGAGCTCCATGACGTCGGAGTCCTTGGCGACCCGGCCCCCGAAGAGCAGGCCGGTGGTGCCGTCGTCGCCGGTCCTCGTGTAGATCTTCAGCACGCCCTCACCGCCGCCGATGCTAAACGACGATGGGTCCGGGCCCCGGCGGCGACGGCGCACCTCGCCAGACCCGGGTCCCCGCCGACGGACGGGCACGGCCCCGGTAGCCTGGGCGACCATGGCCACCGGACCTCCAGTCCGACTACCTGCAGGCCGCCTCGGAGCGGGTGGTCGTCTTCGACGGCGCCATGGGCACCAACCTGCAGCTGGCCGGGCTGAGCGCCGACGACTTCGGCGGACCCGAGCTCGAGGGCTGCAACGAGCTGCTGGTGGTCACCCGGCCCGACGTCGTCGACCGGGTCCACCGGTCCTTCCTCGAGGTGGGATGCGACGTGGTGGAGACCGACACGTTCGGCGCCTTCGCCCCGGTGCTCGCCGAGTACGGGCAGGAGGGCCGGGTCCGCGAGCTCAACCTGGCCGCCGCGGCCCTCGCCCGCGGGGCCGCCGCCGACTTCTCGACCCCCGAGCACCCGCGGTGGGTGGCCGGGAGCATCGGCCCGGGCACCAAGTTCCCGACCCTCGGCCAGATCCCCTACGCCGAGCTGCGCCAGGCCTACGAGGAGCAGGCCGACGGCCCTCATCGAGGGCGGCGTGGACCTGTTGATCATCGAGACGGTCTTCGACCTGCTCCAGGCCAAGGCGGCCATCAACGGGGCCCGCCGGGCCATGGCCCGCGGCCGGCCGGCAGCCTGCCCATCCAGGCCCAGGTGACCATCGAGCTGACCGGGACCATGCTGCCCGGCACCGAGATCGGCGCCGCGCTGTGCGCGCTGGCGGCCATGGACGTGGACGTGATCGGCCTCAACTGCGCCACCGGGCCGGCCGAGATGTTCGAGCCCCTGCGCCACCTCGTCGGACCATGCCCTCACCCCGGTGTCGTGCCTGCCCAACGCCGGTCTCCCCTCGGTGGTGGACGGGGCCATGCACTACGACCTCACCCCCGAGCAGCTGGCCGAGTTCCACGCCCAGTTCGTCGGTGAGCTCGGGGTGTCGGTGGTCGGGCGGCTGCTGCGGCACCACCCCGGCCCATCTGGCCGCCGTGGTGGAGGCGTGCGCCGCGACTGAGCCCGGCCCGGCGCCATCCGGCACCCGAGCCCGGGGCGGCGTCCATCTACACCCAGGTCCCCTTCGAGCAGGACACGTCGTTCCTGGTGATCGGAGAGCGGACCAACGCCAACGGGTCCGAAGAAGTTCCGCGAGGCGATGCTCGCCGGCGACTGGGACACCTGCGTGGCCATGGCCCGGGATCAGGTCAAGGAGGGATCGCACCTCATCGACGTCTGCGTCGACTACACGGGGGCCGACGGTGTGGCCGACATGGAGCAGGTGGCGTCGCGGTTCGCCACCCAGTCGACCGTGCCGCTGGTGGTCGACTCGACCGAGGCCCCGGTGGTCGAGACGCGCCCTCTCGTGGATCGGGGGGCGGGCGGTGATCAACTCGGTCAACCTCGAGGAGGGGGACGGTCCGGGGACCCGCCTCGACTCCTTCCTCACCCTGGCCAAGGAGTTCGGCGCCGCGGTCGTCTGCACCTGCATCGACACCGAGGGGCAGGCCCGCACGGCCGACTGGAAGCTGCGCGCCGCCCGGGCCATCCACGACATCGCCACCGAGCGCTACGGCCTGCACCCCGAAGACCTGCTCTTCGACGCCCTCGCCCTCCCGCTGTCCACCGGCATGGAGGAGAGCCGGCGCGACGGCATCGAGACGATCGAGGGCATCCGGCGGATCAAGGCCGAGCTTCCGGGCGTGTACACCGTGCTCGGGCTGTCCAACGTCTCGTTCGGGCTCAACCCGGCGGCCCGCCAGGTGCTGAACTCGGTGTTCCTGCACGAGTGCGTGGAAGCCGGTCTGGACGCCGCCATCGTGCACGCCTCGAAGATCCTGCCCCTGTCGAAGATCGACGACCGGGCACGCCAGGTCTGCCTCGACCTCGTCTACGACCGCCGCCACGACGGCTACGACCCCCTCACCGAGCTGCTCTCCCTCTTCGAGGGCGCGTCCGCCGCCAGCGCCACCACCCACGAGGACCGCTCGGGGTGGCCGGTCGAGCGGCGTCTCGAGCACCGGATCGTCGACGGGGACCGCAACGGGATCGAGGCCGATCTCGACCAGGCGATGGCCGAGGGCCATCGCCCCCTCGGCATCATCAACGAGTTCCTCCTGGCCGGCATGAAGACGGTGGGCGAGCTGTTCGCCAGCGGCGAGATGCAGCTGCCCTTCGTGCTGAGCTCGGCCGAGACGATGAAGACCGCCGTCGCCTATCTCGAGCCCCACATGGAGAAGGCCGACCAGGGCGGGAAGGGCACGATCGTGCTCGCCACGGTCAAGGGCGACGTGCACGACATCGGCAAGAACCTGGTCGACATCATCCTCACCAACAACGGCTACACGGTGAAGAACCTGGGCATCAAGGTGGGCATCGCCGACATGGTCGGCGCCCTGGAGGAGTCGGGCGCCGATGCCATCGGCATGAGCGGCCTGCTGGTCAAGTCCACGCTCATCATGCGCGACAACCTCGAGGAGCTGAACCGACGGGGGCTCTCGCGCATCCCGGTGATCCTGGGGGGTGCCGCCCTCACCCGTACCTACGTCGAGCGCGACCTGCGCCAGGTCTACGAGGGCCGCCTCTTCTACGGCAAGGACGCCTTCGAGGGGCTCCGCACCATGGACCGGCTGGTCGAGCTGGCCCGGACCGGCGAGGACGACCCCGAGTTCGGCACCGCCCTCGGCGGGCGGGAGCTCGGGCCCCGCCGGAGCGAGCTCCGCCGGCAGGCGGCGGCCGAGGCGCTGGCGCGCGGCGAGCACCTGCCCGCCCGGTCTCCGGAGGTGGCCGCGGACAACCCCACCTTCAAGCCGCCCTTCCTCGGCACCCGGGTGGCCAAGGGCATCGCCATCGACGAGATCGCCGACTACCTCAACGAGACGGCGCTCTTCCGCAACCAGTGGGGGTTCCGTCCCGAGGGCGGCGAGGACGACGCCGCCTTCAAGGACCGGGTTCGACCCGTGCTGCGCGAGCAGATCGCCAAGGCCAAGGCGAGCCAGCTGCTCGTCCCCCAGGTGGCCTGGGGACACTTCGCCGCCAACGCCGACGGCGACGACCTGGTCATCTTCGAGGACGAGAGCCGGACCGGCGAGGCCGCCCGGTTCACGTTCCCGCGCCAGACCGAGGAGCCGTGGCTGTGCATCAGCGACTTCTTCCGGCCGCTCGACTCGGGGGAGCCGGACTGGGCCAGCTTCTTGGTGGTCACCATGGGTCCGCGGGTCTCCGAGGAGACGGCCCGGCTCTTCGCCGACAACGAGTACCAGAGCTACCTCTTCCTCCACGGCCTCGGCGTGGAGATGGCCGAGGCGCTGGCCGAGTACTGGCACCGGCGCATCCGCCAGGAGCTCGGCTTCGCCGACGAGGACGGCCCGACCCTGACCGGACTGTTCCGCCAGCAGTACCGGGGCGGCCGGTACTCGTGGGGCTACCCGGCCTGCCCGGACCTCGAGGACAACGCAAAGGTGGCCGAGCTGCTCGGCGCCGACCGCATCGGCGTCGAGGTCAGCGACGGCTTCCAGCTCCACCCCGAGCAGTCGACCACCGCCATCGTCTGCCACCATCCCCAGGCCAAGTACTTCGTCGCCTGATCAGGCCAGGGGCCACCGGCCCCCGGGGCGGTGCTCAGCCCGGGACGCTCACCTCGGGCGAGTCGTCGACCGGTTCAGCCTCCGGTGACCGGACCCCGCCCGGTACCGGCGCCGATCGAGTCCGCCGGTCGGCGCTGCCAGGTGTCGAGGCAGGCCGCCGAGCAGAACAGCGCCAGCCCTCCGGTGTCGTCACGCGCCGTCTCCTCCGCCGTCGTCTCGGACATCGGCAGGCCGCAGATCGGGTCGATGGCGTGGCCGGCTCCGGCAGGTGTCATGCCGAGGCTGGCCGCACGCACCGGGCTCTCCACCCCTCGGAGCGTGATGTCCCGGTGGGCGAGCGCGCTCCCCCACCGGGGCAGCTCGGAGATCACCGACGGGGCGGCCAGGATCTCGCCGGGTTCGGCCAGGTCGCACATCCGTGCCGCCACGTTCACGCAGTGCCCGATGTAGTCGTCGCCCTCCATCAGGATCACGTAACCCGAGGCGACCCCCGAGCGGATCGAGACCGGCGGGGACGGTCTCGATCCCTCCGCCGTCCAGTGGTGCAGCTCGAGGACCGCGGCCAGCAGAGGCATGGTCTCGACGCAGACCAGCATGGCGCCGTCCCCCAGCCATTTGGCGATGCGCACGCTCCGGCGGGCGCAGATGTCCCGCAGCACGGCCCGGAAGGCGGCGAGCACGGTGACCGCGTGCTCGTCCCCTTCGCGCTCGGTCAGGGCCGTGAACCCGGTGACGTCGACGAAGGCGAAGCTGCGATGGACCCGCATCCCCCCGATGGTGGCACACCGGCGCGACATCCCGGAGCACCGGGGCACCGACGCTCCGCGGGGACCCGGTCCCCCCGGAGAGGAGCGAAGCCGGGAGGAGCGTCAGGCGGCGCTGCGAGCCGATTGGCCGGCAAACACCCGGACGATCGCCCGGCAGAAGGCGTCGAGGTCGTCCGGCTTGCGGCTCGTGAGGAGGGTGTTGGGGCCCTCCGTGCACTCGACCAGCTCCTCGTCGACCCATTCGCCTCCGGCGTTCGAGATGTCGGTGCGGAGGCTCGGCCACGAGGTCAGCCGGCGACCGCGGACGACGCCGGCCTCCACGAGCGTCCAGGGGCCGTGGCAGATGGCGGCGGCGGGCTTTCCCGCCTCGAAGAAGGCCCGCACGAATGACACGGCGCCGGGGTCGGTCCGCAGGCGGTCCGGGTTGGCGACCCCGCCGGGAAGCACGATGCCGGCGAAGTCGCCCACCTCGAGCCGGTCGGTGGTCACGTCCACCCCGAAGGTGTCGGCGCGGTCCAGATGGTGGAACGCCTGGGCCCGGCCCTCGTCGGGGGCGGCCAGCACCGGCTGGCCACCGGCCTCTTGCACCGCGTCCCACGGGCGGGTCAGCTCGACCTGCTCGATCCCTTCGTTGGCCACCAGAAATGCGATCTTCCTGCCCGCGAGCCCGTCTGCCATGTCGTGGTCCTCCCTCTGTCCGGCCCGGCCCATGCCCGCCCGACCTGCTCGAGACCGGGTAGCCGCCCGGTGCGCTCCGGCTTCTGCTCCGGCTTCCCCTACCCCGACCGGCCACCGGCTATGCGCTCGCGGCCCGGCAGGGTGATGCGGTCCCGCCCCGGTGGGGTGATGCGGTCCCGCCCCGGTGGGGTGATGCGGTACCGGGCCGGCGGGGTGAGCACCCCCGGACCCGCCGGGCCGACGGTCGAGAGCGTGCCCGACCCGGTGCACCGACGCCGGCTCGAGGGCCCCGGTGCCGGTCCCTTCGTGGCGGGAACGCGGTCGCCAGTCGCGCCAGCGGGCGAACAGGGCGGGCGACTGCCAGGCAGGCTCGTCTCCCGCGTGCCAGCGCTCGAGGTCGGGGGCCTCGAGACTCCGTTTTCCGGACAGGTACAAGAAGCCGCCACCGACGAGGCCGGCGCCGGCGATCCCCAGGCAGATCCAGATGCCAGCCCTGATGCCTGCACTCCCCCCTCCGATGGCCGCGGCGAGGAAGACGAGGATCGGTGCCACCAGGAACGCGGTGACCCCGCGCATGAGCTCGATCAGGGCGAAGACCCGCTGGAGGAGCGGCGACCGCAGCGAGAACCCGGCCATGAACAGGGCCGGGGACACCGATGCGGCGACACCGAGCCCGAGCAGTCCCGTGCCGGCGGCGATGGAGGGACCGCCGGCGGGCAGCCCGGCGAGGAACACCCCGGCGGCGCCCCCGACGGCCACCAGTCCGCCCAGGGCGAGCAACGGCGTGTACCGCGTGCGGAACAGCACGCCGAAGAGGCCGGCCACCACGATCGCACCGGCGAACTCGGGCAAGAAGACGAGAGCGACCGTCGCCGGCGAGTCGGTTCGCTGGAGCGACTGGAGCACGAGCACCGTCAGACCGAAGGCGGCGGCGCTGGCCGTGAGGGCGACGAGCAGCCCGGTCGCCGGCACGGTGGTCGCCGCGACCTTGACCGGCATCAGCGGGTTCTTCTGGACGTACTCGTAGACGACCAGGGCCCCGACGAGGGCTGTCCCGACCGCCAGCGGTGCCAGTGCGGCCGGCCCGGTGGCCATCGCCTGCAGGCGTCCGGCGCCGAAGAAGGCCAGGCCGCACCCCAGCACGGCCAGGGCCAGGGCCACGAGGTCCCACGGAGCGCCGCGATCGTGCGCAGGATCGTCGTCGAAGGTGAGGATCGAAAAGACCAGTGCCATGCCGGCAACGACGGCGACGGCCCAGAAGACCGGCCGCCAGCCTCCCGATCGTTCGAGCGCGGCACCCACCGTCGGGCCGAGCGCCACCGCACCGAAGATGCAGAGGTTCATGATCGCTCCGGTGACGGGCATCTTGTCCGCCGGCCATCGGGTGACGAGCGGGGGAACCGCTCCGATCAGCATCAGGCTGGTGCACAGGCCCTGGGTGATGAACGCGGCGACGAACACCGACGGGGTCGGGGCCCAGGCAGCGAGCACCGAAGCCGCCACGAACGCGACCTCGTACCCGACGAGCATCCGCCGGGGGCGGAGATGCACCGCGAACTGGACGGCGAGCACGGTGCCCGCCGCATAGGCCCCGGTGGAGCAGGCGATGGTCACGACGAGCGCATGCTCGGAGAGCCCGGTGCCCTTGGCGATGTCGGGGAGGAGGGGGAGAACGGCGGCCGTCAGGGCCAGATAGGGGATCAGCGAGAAGACGACGAGGGCCACCGCGGCGGGGTAGCTGGCGACGAGCGGTCCTCGGCGCATCGTCACCCGCTACCCGCGCCGGGTCGGGTGAAACCTCGCCGGCCCGGGGCTCACAGGGCCAGGGTGGCTCCGCCGTCGACCACGAGCGCCGCCCCGGTGACGAACGCCGCCTGCTCGGAGCAGAGCACGGCGACCAGGCTGCCGAAGTCTTCGGGCCGTCCCATCGCCCCCGAACCACCGAGCTCGCGCATGCGGTCGGTGGCGTGGGGCCCGGGACAGGCGAGGTTCAGGGTGATGCCGCTCCCGGCGTCGGCCAGGTCGCGGGCGGCCGTCTTGGCCCACGCCCGCAGCGCGGTCCTCGCGGCGTTGGACAGGGCCAGGGTCGGTACGGCCTGGACCACCGAGTAGGAGGCGATGCAGCAGATCCGGCCCCAGCCCCGCTCGCGCATCGAGGGCACCGCCTCGCGGACGAGCCGGACCGCGGAGAGGAAGTTGGCCTCGAGCGCCGTGGCGAACATGGCATCGTCCACCTCGAGGGCCCGTCCGGCCGGCGGGCCGCCGGCGTTGGCCACCACGATGTCGATCGACCCGAAGGCGGCTGTGGTCGCCTCCACCAGGCGGGCCGGTGCCCTGGGGTCGGAGATGTCCTCGGCCTGGACCTCGACCTCCGCCCCCGTCGAGCGCATGGCCGAGCGGGCCTCGTCGAGGGCCGCCCGGCTTCGGGACGACAACATGATGCGGACCCCTTCGCCGGCGAGCGCCTCGGCCGAGGCGCGCCCAAGACCCCGCGAACCCGCCACCACCAGCGCGGCCCGGCCGGCGATCCCGAGGTCCAACGGGGCCAGCCCTGCCTAGCCCTCGACCACGACGAGCCGGTGGTCGGCGGCGTTGATCGGGTCGGGGGCGCCGTCCTCGTCGATCACCACGATGTCCTCCAGCCGCATCCCGAACTCCCCGGGCAGGTAGATCCCCGGTTCGATCGAGAAGGCATGGCCCGGCCGGAGCGGTTCGCGGTTGCCCGACACCAGGTAGGGGTCCTCGTGCTCCTCGATGCCGATGCCGTGCCCGGTCCGGTGGATGAAGCGCTCGCCCAACCCGGCAGCCCCGATGATCGACCGGGCCACCCGGTCGACCTCCTCGGCGGTGACGCCGGCGCGGGCCGCGGCGACGGCTTCCTGCTGAGCCGCCAGCAGCACCTCGTAGCATTCGACCACCCGGGGGGGCGGAGGGCCGGTCACCACGGTGCGGGTGATGTCCGAGCAGTACCCGACGTCGCCGTCGAGCGCCAGGGCCCCACCGAAGTCGCACACCACCGTCTCGCCCCGGCCGATGACCCGGGTCCCCGCCTGGTGGTGGGGACTCGCCGCGTTCGGCCCGCTTCCCACGATGGCGAAGTTGACCTGCTGGTGGCCCTCGGCGAGGAGGAGCGAGGAGATGTGGGCCGAGACCTCCGCCTCGGTCCGTCCGACGAGGCCGATCCCTCCCTCCTGCAGGGTGCGGGCCACCCGGTCGGCGGCGGCGGCCGCCTGCCGCAGGGCGGCGAGCTCGGCGGCGTCCTTGACGGCCCGGACCGGAGCGGTCACCAGCGAGGCCGGGACCCATTCGGCCGACGGCACCAGACGTTGCAGGCCGAGCACCGTCGTGGCCCAGGCGCGGTCGGACACGGCACATCGGGCGACGGGTCGGCTCCCCTCGCCCCGCCCCGACAGGTGGGAGCCCACCAGTTGGAGAGGATCCTCGTCGTCGGTCCACGGCGCCACCGCGAACAAGTCGTCCGACTCCGGCACCCGGGGAGCCTCGAGGGCGGGCACCACCAGCACCGGTCGGCCCGCCGGGCGGAGAACCAGCATGGTCAGGCGCTCGAGCGGCATGGCCCGGTAGCCGGTCAACCAGGGCAGGTCCGCACCGTGGGAGAGCAAGAGGGCGTCGACGCCCAAGGCGTCCATGCGCCGGCGGACGGCCTCGAGACGGCGAACCCGCGCCCTCCGGGCGCCGTCGGACAGCGCGGTCACCGAACTCTCACCGGGTGGTGAGCAGCGCCGGCGGGGACCGGTCCAGGCGGCCGACCGGCGGCTTCGGCAGCTTCGGCGGCTTCGGCGGCCTCACGGGCGTGATAGCTGGACCGGGTCAGCGGGGATGCCTGCACATGGGAGAACCCCATGGCCAGTCCCGCCCGGCGGAGCCCGGCGAACTCGTCCGGCGTCCACCACCGGGCCACCGGCAGGTGGCGGCCGCTCGGGCGCAGGTACTGGCCGATGGTCACGATCCCGACCCCGACCCCCCGCAGGTCGGCCAGCGCCGCCGAGCACCTCGTCCTCCCGCTCGCCCATCCCGACGATGATCCCCGACTTGGTGGTGAGCCCGGCCTCGGCGGCACGGGCCAGCACGCCCGAGGCTGCGGGCATAGCCGGCCGAGGGCCTCACCGCACGCTGGAGCCGGGCCACCGTCTCGAGGTTGTGGTTGAGGATGTCGGGTCGGGCGGCGAAGACGGTGTCCAGGGCAGCCGGCTCGCCCTTGCAGTCCGAGATGAGCACCTCGACGGTGGTGCGCGGCGAACGACGCCGGATCGCCGAGACGGTGGCGGCGAACGCGCCGGCGCCTCCGTCGGGCAGGTCGTCGCGGGCCACACAGGTGATGACGGCGTGGGCCAGGCCCATCCGTTCGACCGCCTCGGCCACCCGCTGCGGGCTCGGTGCCGTCGAGGGGAAGGGGACGGCGGGTGTCCACCTGGCAGAAGCCGCACGCCCGGGTGCACCTCGAACCGTTGATCATGAAGGTGGCCGTGCCGTCCGACCAGCACTCGTAGATGTTCGGGCAGCCCGCCTCCTCGCACACGGTGACGAGGTCGAGCCGACGGAGGTCGTGACGCAGACCGAGGAATCCCTCGCTCGTCCGGGCCCGGACCCGCAGCCAGGGCGGCTTGCGCGCCCGGACCGACAGGCCGGCCCGGGGATCGACCCCGGACCTCGACAGGCGCCGCTCGAGGGCGCGCCCACCCTCGGCGCCGGCGAACGTCACCGGTACGCCCGCGACGCCACGGCCCGGCGCAGCGGTGCCCGGATCCCGACGGCCGGCGCCGGTGTGGGCTCGGGGCGCATCGGTGACCCGCTGAACGTCCCCGTCGTCCCCCCACCGGGCCCGGGCGACGGCGGACGCCGCCTCGACGACGTCGGTCATGCCCACCTCCCACCCCTCCTCGGCCATCGAGGTGACCGGCTTGTCGGCGATCCCGCAGGGGACGATGTGCCCGAACATGGAGAGGTCGGGGTGGACGTTGAGGGCGAACCCGTGGGTGGTGCGCCCCTTGGCCGTGCGCACGCCGATGGCGGCGATCTTCCTCGGACCGGGCGCGGCCCGTGGTTGGTCCAGGCCGACCCAGACCCCCGGGTACCCTTCCAGCCGGCCGACGGAGGTCGGCGGGGCGCCGAGCTCCACCAGCGTGTCGATGACGACCTGCTCGACCCGGCGGACGTGCTCGGTTCCCCGGTGAGGCCCGGGCCCCACGGTCACCACGGGGTAGCCGACGAGCTGTCCCGGACCGTGGTAGGTGACATCGCCACCCCGGTCCACCCGGACGAGGTCGGCCCCCACCGACGCCGGGTCGACCAGCACGTGGTCGGGGTCGGCGTTGGACCCGAGGGTGTAGACGTGCGGGTGCTCGAGGAGGAGGAGGTAGTCGTCGGTCGACGCGGCGGGCGAGAGCGCGCTGGAGGGTCCCAGGCCTCTCGGTAGGGCACCCGGCCCAGCCAGCGGACCCTCATCGGCGACCCGCCGATCCGACGACCGGTCCGGCCGGGTGGAAGCCGCAGCGCACGCTAGAGCTCGCCGGCCCAGTCGCGGTCGTCGAGGATCTGCGACATCCGGGCCAGGAACCGCGCCACGTAGGCGCCGTCGACGGCGCGATGGTCGAAGGACATGGCCACCAGGCCCACCGAGTGGATGGTGATCGACTCGGACCCGTCGGGCAGCTCGACCACCACCGGCTTCCGGCTGACGCCGTCGGTGGAGAGGATGGCCACCTGGGGCTGGTTGATGATGGCCCCGGTGATGAGGGTCCCGAAAGGACCGGCGTTGGTGATCGAGAAGGTGCCTCCGCTGATGTCGTCGAGATTGAGCCGCTTGGTCCGGGCCCGCTCGGCCACCTCGCGGATCCGTCGGGCCATCCCCCGGAGGTTGAGCTCCTCGGCGTTGTGCACGACCGGGACGATGAGCCCCTCGTTGTCGAGATCGACGGCGATCCCGAGGTTGACGTCCCGGTGGACGATCAGGGCGTCCTCGCCCACCGACGAGTTGAGGTGGGGGAACTCCCCGAGGGCCTCCACCGCCGCCCGGGCGGCAAAGGGCAGGTAGGTGAGGGTGAAGCCCTCCTCGGCGCGGAACCGCTCGCCGTCGGCCCTGCGGACCTGCTCGACCCGCTCGTAGTCGATCTCCCGCACCATCAGGGTGTGGGCGGAGGTGGCCTTGGACCGGACCATGTGCTCGGCGGTCCGCCTCCGGATGTTGGTGAACGGGATGACCTCGTCCCCCGACGCCGACCGGGCCGGTCGCTCGGGCTCGCGCCCAGCCGGCGAGGCTGGGCCGCTCGGGGCGGCGGCCCCCTCGGGGGCGGTCTGGCGCTCGGCGATGCTCGGGACCGGCGCGGGACCGCCAGGCCCCGGTGTCCCCGGCGCGCCGACCACCGCCTCGACGTCGGCCCGGGTGATGCGACCGCCGAGACCCGTCCCGGCACCGACGCCGGGTCGATGTCGTGCTCGCGGAGCAGCCGGCGCACCACCGGGGAGAGCACCAGCCCGGTGTTCTCCCGGCCGGTGGCCTCGCCGGCCGGTTGCCTCCCGGCCGGTGGAGGCGGCGCGGTAGACGGAGCGGCGGGCTCGGCCGGCCGGGGCGCGGGCTCCGCCGCCGGCGCGGACTCGGGCGGCGCCGGGGGTGCGGGGTGATCCGGCGGGGGTGCGGTCTCGGCGGCGACCTGGGCGGACTCGGCCGGCGTGGATGCCGCCTCGGTCGCTGCAGGAGCGGTCGGTGCGGATGCCGAGTCGGTCGCCGCAGGACCGGTCGGTGCGGCGCCGTCGCCTGACTCCGCGCCGCCGATGACCGCCAGGGTCACCCCGACGTCGACCGTGTCACCCTCCTCGACGCAGGATCTCGGTGAGCACACCCTCGGCCGGCGAGGGCACCTCGGAGTCGACCTTGTCGGTGGACACCTCGAAGAGCGGCTCGTCGCGGGCGACCTGGTCCCCGACCGCCTTGTACCACTTGGTGATGGTCCCCTCGGTCACCGTCTCGCCGAGCTGGGGCATCGTCACGTCAGCCAACGTGGAGCCCCCTTCCGGTCAGGGCCAGCATGGTCTCGCCGAACGCCTCGGACAGCGACGGGTGCGGCTGGATGAAGTGGGCCACCTCCTCGGCGGTGGCCTCCCAGTTGACGGCCAGGTACCCGGCCCCGAGCTGCTCGGTGACCCAGGGCCCGACCATGTGGACCCCGAGCACCTTGCCGGTCGTGCCGTCGGGGCGGCGCTCGGCCACCACCTTGACCAGACCCTCGGTGTCCCCGATGATCCGGGCCCGGCTGTTTCCTCCGAAGGGGTCCTTCTTGACCACCACGTCGAAGCCGGCCTGGCGGGCGCCGTCCTCGGTCAGCCCGGCGAAGGCGACCTCGGGGTGGCAGTAGATGGCCCACGGAACCCGGCCGTAGTCGACCGGCACGACCGGCTCGCCCAGGATGCTCTTGATCACCACGATCCCCTCGGCGAAACCGACGTGGGCCAGCTGCGGCGTGCCGGCCACCACGTCCCCCACCGCCCACACCCCGTCGGCCGCGGTGCGCATGGTGGCATCGGCCACGACGAAGCCGGCGGCATCGAGCTCCACGCCGGTCCCCGGTGCGAGCAGACCCTCGGTCCGGGGCCTCCGGCCGACCGACACGACCACCGCGTCGACCGCCAGCTTCTCGCCGTCGTCGTAGGTCAGGACCGTGCCCCGTCCCGACGGATCGGGGGTGTGGCCCTGCAACCGGGCTCCCACCTTCACGTCGATGCCCCGCTTGCGGAAGGAGCGGGCCACCGTCTTCACCACGTCCTCGTCGCAACCCGAGAGGATGGCCGGGAGCGCCTCGAGCACGGTCACCTTGGTCCCGAGGTCGGCGAACAGCGAAGCGAACTCGCAGCCGATGGCACCGCCGCCGATCACCGCCACCGACGAGGGCAGCTCGCTCAGGGAAAGCACCTCGTCCGAGGTCATCACCAGCGATCCGTCGACGTCGAAGCCCGGGATGGTGCGAGGAACGGATCCCGACGCCAGCACGATGTCGGTGCCGGTGACCTCGCTGACGGTGCCGTCGGTGGCGGTGATCCGCACCCGGTGCCCGGGCAGCAGCGTGCCGGTGCCGGGGTAGGTGGTGACGCCGCGGCCCCGCAGCAGGCCTTCGAGACCCGCGATAGAGCTGGTCGACGACCTGCTGCTTGCGGGATTGGCTCACTGCGAAGTCGAGGTCGGGACGCTGGCCCGCCGGGAGCCGGGTGGTGATGCCGAACTGGGCCGACCCGTCGACCGTCCGGTACACCGCCGCCGTCTCGAGGAACTCCTTGGCCGGTACGCAGCCCCGGTGCAGGCAGGTCCCCCCCACCTTGTCGAGCTCGACCATGGCCACCGACAGCCCGGCGGCGGCGCCGTAGAGAGCGGTGGCGTACCCGCCCGGCCCCCCGCCGATGATCACCACGTCGAAGGCAGCCGCGTCCTCCGGCCCGACCGTGGGGGCCTCTGATCCGCTGTCGGCTGTCGTCGTCTCTGGTGCCGTCCGAACCACCTCCATCGAGCGCCTGGTGGCGATCGCCGGTGCCGAGCCACCCACCAGGGGCGACCACGCGCAGGCACCGTTCAGACTAACGGTTGGCGGGCCGGGTCCCCTCGGTGCGGGGACCGCTCGGTGTGCCGGGCGACGCGGGGCACCCCGTGTACCGGCCGACGCGGGCGCCCTGTCGGCGGGGTCTCCGGACCGGCGTGCCGCCGGCGACGATCACCGGGGAGGTGGCGACGTCCGTAGGCCCGGCCGACGTCGGCCGGTCGCCCGACGGCCGGTGGCCGGGAGCCAGCCGGCGAGCCGGCATCAGGAGAGCACTCGACGGCGGAAGTTGTGCAGCCCGAGGCCGAGGAAGAGGGCCAGAAAGCCGAAGAGAACCGGATAGATCACGTACAGGTGCAGGTGCGGTGCATCGGTGAAGGCCGCACGCATCCCCTCGTTGACGTAGATGAGCGGGTTGACCAGGACGATGGTCTGCAGCCAGTGCCACCCTCCGATCGTGATGGGCGCCAGCCGCGTCCACTCGTAGTAGGTCCCGCCGAGGAAGGTGACGGGGAGGATGATGAAGCCGAACATCAGCCCGATGTTGCGGGGCTCGAAGCTGGTCCCGAGCAGCAGCCCCAACGAGGCCATGGTCACACAGGCCAGGGGGACCATGGTGACGATGATCCACCAGTGCAGGACGAGGTGGGCCTCGACCCCCTTGGCGTGCACGACCGAGGCGATGGGCAGGACGATGACGGCCGAGATCAGACCCTGGACCGCGCCCGACAGCACCTTGGCCAGGGCCACCAGCCAGATCGGGCACGGGGCCTGGACGCGGTCCTCGATCTCGCGGGTGAACCCGAACTCCTGGGACATGATGAGCGCGACCGACTGCACGCCCTGGAACAGGATCGAGATCCCCACCACGCCCGGGACGAGGAGGGTGGCGAACCCCGACTCCGCCAGCTGACCGCCACCGCCTCCGATGCCCTGGCCGATCTTCGGGAAGACGTAGAGGAAGACGAAGCAGAGCAGGAACGGCTGGACCAGCACCCGGACGACGAACTCGATCACGTGCTTGCGCAGCACCACGAGGTCGCGGAGGATCAGCGCCCACAGCGCGGTCCGGGCCGCCGCGGTGGTCGACCGGGTCGGTGCCAGAACGACGCCGGCCACCGGCATCTCCTGCTCGAGGGTGCTCATCAGTCGCGCAGCTCCTTGCCGGTGAGGTTGATGAAGACCGTCTCGAGCGTCGGTTCGGCGACCGAGAGGTCGATGACCGGGAAGCCCGCCTCCTCGGCACCGGCCACCACCCGGGGCAGCAGCCGGTCGGTGCCCTTGACGTGGAGCTCCACGCCTCCCTCGATCGGTCGGGTCCGGGTGACGCCACTGATGCGCTCGCCGAGCGCGCCCGCCAGGCGATCGGCCTCCCCCGAGGCCATGACCGTCACGATGGTGTCGGCCTCGACCTGCTGCTTGAGCGCGAGCGGGGTGTCGAGGGCGAGGATCCTGCCCCGGTCCATGATCGCCACCCGCCCGCAGAGCTGGTCGGCCTCCTCCATGTAGTGGGTGGTCAGCATGATGGTCTGGCCGTCGCCGTTCAGCTGCCGGAGGATGTCCCACAGGGCCAGCCGGCTCTGCGGATCGAGGCCCGCGGTCGGCTCGTCGAGGAAGAGGACGGCCGGCCGGTGGAAGATCGCCCGCGCCACCATGAGCCGCTGCGCCATGCCGCCCGACAGGGCGTAGATGGACGCCCCCGACCACTTCTCGAGCTGGAACTGGACCAGCAGCTCGTCGGCGACACGGCGCGACTCGCGGGCCTGACATGCCGAACAGGCGGCCGTGGAAGTAGAGGTTCTCCCAGACCGTCAGCTGGCGGTCGAGGGTGTTCTCCTGGCTCACGATCCCGAGGATCTGCTTGGCCAGCGCCGGGTGGGCGACCACGTCGATGCCGCCCACCCACGCCTGTCCCGACGTCGGGAGGACCCGGGTGGTGAGCATGCCGGCGGTCGTCGTCTTGCCGGCGCCGTTCGGACCGAGGAGCCCGAAGATCTCGCCCGGGCGGATCTCGAGGTCCAGTCCGTCGACGGCCCGGAGGTCCGAGCCCGGGTAGATCTTGGTCAGGCCGAGGGTCCGGATGATGGGGGTTCCCGCCGGGCCGCCGGTCTCGGGCGACGTCGCGGTGGCGGTCATCGGGTGCCGCCTACTTCGGAGGCATGCGGATGCCTCCGTCGAGCCGGATGACCTCGCCGTTGAGATAACCGTTGGCGGCGATCTGGCTCACCAGGGCGCCGAACTCGGCCGGGTCGCCCAGGCGCTTCGGGAAATTCACCGACTCGCCGAGGGCGTTGCGGGCCTCCTCGGGAAGCATGGCCAGGAGCGGGGTGTCGAACAGCCCCGGCGCGATGGCCACCACCCGGATGCCCACCACGGCCAGGTCGCGAGCCGCCGGCAGCGTCATGCCGACGACGGCTCCCTTCGACGCCGAGTAGGCCAGCTGGCCGATCTGCCCGTCGAAGGCGGCCACCGATGCGGTGTTGACGATCACGCCGCGCTCGCCGTCGGCCTGCGGTGCCACGGCGGCGATGGCCGAGGCGGCCCTGGTCATGACGTTGAACGTGCCGATGACATTGAGGTTCTGGATGAACCGGAAGGGATCGAGGTCGTGGGGGGACCCGTCGCGGTTGATGACCCGCCCCACCCAGCCCGAGCCGGCACAGTTCACGGCGATCCGGAGATCGCCACCCTCGGCCGCCTGGTCCACCGCCCGCTGGCAGTCGTCGGGCTCGGTCACGTCGCCACCGACGAAGTTGGCGCCGGTCCCGATGTCGGCGACCACCTCCTTGCCCCGTTCCTCGTTCCGGTCGAAGACGGTGACCCGTGCCCCTTCGGCGGCGAGCCTCCGGGCAGTGGCCTCCCCGAGCCCCGACGCGCCGCCGGTGACGATGGCTGAACTTCCTCTGATCTCCATGGCAGCAGGTTACGGGAGCCGGGCGGCGGCTCCCAATCCCCTTCCGCGGCACCGGGCCGACCGGCAGGCACCGGACGGGTCCGCCTCGACCGGCCCCGGGGTGGCCGGCGCCCCAGGCCGCCCGGCGGCGGCGATGTTCGTCGGAGCGATGTTCGTCGGAGCGATGTTCGTCGGAGCCATGTTCGTCGGAGCGATGTTCGTCGGAGCGATGTTCGTCGCGATCGTCGGAGGCCTCACTGGAGCGCGGCGGCCCGGGTGGCCATCAGGTCGACCAGGTCGTTCATCCGGTCTCCCGATGCCCCCGGACCCACTGGAAGCTCACCGGTCGCCCGGAGTCGAGGGCCAGCGGCAGGAGCGCCTCCCACAGGTCCCGGTTCGCCACCGGCTTGCCCTGGGAGTTCCGCCAGCCCCGCCGCTTCCAACCGGCCCACCACTGCTGGCGGAAGCAGTTCACCACGTAGGTCGAGTCGCTCATCACGTGCAGGGCGCCGGGCAGGGCCTGCAACGCCCGGGTCACCGCCGTCATCTCCATCCGCTGGTTGGTGGTGTACGCCTCGCCGCCGCTGTCGGAGCCCCCGCCGTCCACCGCCCAGGCCCATCCCCCCGGACCGGGGTTCCCGAGGCACGATCCGTCCGTGTAGACGACGGTCGGGGCTGCGCCGGTGGTGGTGGTCGGGACCATCGGGACAGCATGGCGCACCCGGGTTCCCGCCAGGGCGACCGGCCCGGGGTGCCTTCCCAAGGCAGGCCGGCGGTGGGACCATGGAAGGGTGCTGTTCGACGGTGTGAGCCACCAGCTCCCGGACGCCGATCCGGTCGAGACCTCGGAGTGGCTGGACGCGTTCGAGGACGTCGTCGACCTCCAGGGCCGGACCCGGGCCCGCTACCTCCTCATGCGGATCCTCGAGCGGGCCGGTCACAAGCAGGTGGGCTTCCCGGCGACCGTCTCGTCCCCCTACGTCAACACCATCCCCTCCGACGAGGAGCCCGAGTTCCCCGGCGACGAGTACCTCGAGCGGCGCATCCGGGCCTTCATCCGCTGGAACGCGGCCGTGATGGTGGTGCGGGCCAACGTCCGCTCCGAGGCCATCGGTGGCCACCTCTCGACCTACGCCAGCTCGGCCGCTCTCTACGAGGTCGGCTTCAACCACTTCTTCCGGGGCAAGGACGGTGGCGGCCCGGGTGACCAGGTCTACTTCCAGGGACATGCCTCGCCCGGCATCTACGCCCGGGCCTTCGTGGAAGGGCGCCTGAGCCGAGGACCAGCTCGACAATTTCCGCTTCGAGGTCGGAGTCGACGGCCTCTCCTCCTACCCGCACCCACGCCTGATGCCCGAGTTCTGGGAGTACCCCACGGTGTCGATGGGGCTCGGACCCATCAACGCCATCGGGCAGGCCCACGTCGCCCGCTACCTGCAGGCCCGCGGGACCGCGGACACCGCCTCCAGCCGGGTGTGGTGCTTCGTCGGCGACGGCGAGCTGGACGAGCCCGAGACTCTCGGCTCCCTCGGCATGGCGGGCCGGGAGCATCTCGACAACCTGACCTTCGTCGTCAACTGCAACCTCCAGCGGCTGGACGGGCCGGTCCGGGGCAACGGCAAGGTCATCCAGGAGTTCGAGGCCCTCTTCCGCGGCGCGGGGTGGAACGTGATCAAGGTCATCTGGGGCCGCACGTGGGACGAGCTGCTGGCCAAGGACGTCGAGGGGGTGCTTCTCAACAAGATGAACACCACCGTCGACGGCGAGTTCCAGAAGTACGCCACCGAGTCGGGGGCCTACATCCGGGAGCACTTCTTCGGCCCGGACCCACGCCTGTCGGCTCTCGTCGCCCACCTCTCCGACGAGGAGCTCCAGTCGCTCCCCCGGGGCGGGCACGACTACCGCAAGCTGTACGCCGCCTACCGGGCGGCGACCGAGCACCGCGGCGCGCCCGACCGCGATTCTGGCCAAGACGGTGAAGGGGTGGACCCTCGGTCCCGAGATCGAAGCCCGGAACGCCACCCACCAGATCAAGAAGATGACCAAGCCCCAGCTGCTGGCCCTGCGCGATCGGCTCTTCCTGCACGACGAGATCCCCGAACGCGACCTCGAGGCCGAGCTCCCCCCTACTACCGGCCCGAGCCAGGGTCGCCGGCGGCCAAGTACCTCGCCGACCGACGCCAGGCCCTCGCCGGCCCGTTGCCCCGCCGGACGGTGCGGGCCCGGGCCCTCGACCCGCCGGCGCCAGGCGCCTTCGCCGACCTGCTGGCCGGGTCCGGCCGCCAGGCCGTCTCGACCACCATGGCCTTGGCCCGCCTGCTCCGGTCGCTCGTGCGGGACCCGTCGGTCGGGCCGCGGATCGTGCCCATCGTGTCCGACGAGGCCCGCACCTTCGGCCTCGAGTCCCTCATCAGCGAGGCCCAGATCTACGCTCCCGGAGGGCCAGCGCTACACCCCGGTCGACGCCGGGCTGGCCCTCCACTACGCCGAGAGCGCCACCGGGCAGGTCCTCCAGGAGGGCATCACCGAGGCGGGCGCGGCGGCCACCTTCACCGCCGCCGCCACCTCCTATGCCACCTGGGGCGAGCGCTCGTCCCCTTCTACCTCTTCTACTCCATGTTCGGCTTCCAGCGGGTGGGCGATCTCCTGTGGGCGCTCGGCGACAGCCGCGGCCGGGGGTTCCTGCTCGGCTGCACGGCCGGGCGCACCACCCTGAACGGCGAGGGCCTCCAGCACCAGGACGGCCATTCGCTCCTGCTGGCCTCGACCGTGCCGAGCGTCGCCGCCTACGACCCCGCCTTCGCCTACGAGCTGGCCGTCATCGTCGAGGACGGGATCCGGCGCATGACCGGTCCGGACGCCGAGGACCGCGTCTGGTACCTGACCCTCTACAACGAGAACTACCCCATGCCCGCGCTCGCCCGAGGGCGCCGACGACGCGGCACGGGTCCGGACCGGCACGGTCAAGGGCCTCTACCGATTCGACGCCCCCGACCGGGACGCGGTCGACCATCCGGTCGGGACGGCCTCCATCCTGTTCTCCGGGCCCGCCTGGCGGGCGGCCGTCGAGGCCCAGCGGCTGCTGGCCACCGACTGGGGCGTCGAGGCCGACCACCTGGTCGGCCACCTCGTACAAGGCGCTCCGGGAGGACGCCCTGTCGGCCGAGCGGTGGAACCGCCTCCATCCCGAGCGGACCCCGCGCACCCCCTACGTGACCGAGTGCCTGGCCGGCTCGGAGGGGCCGATCGTGGCCGTCACCGACTTCATGCGGGCGGTGCCCGACCAGGTGGCCCGCTGGATGCCGGGCCGGTTCACCTCGCTCGGCACCGACGGGTTCGGGCGGTCCGACACCCGCCAGGTGCTGCGTCGCTACTTCGAGGTGGACGCGCGCCCATGTGGTGGTCGCCGTGCTCCACGCGCTGGCCGACGGCGGGCAGCTCGACCCGGGCACCGTGGGGGAAGCCATCGACCGCTACGGCATCGACCCCGACACCGCCGACCCCTGGGCGGCCTGAACGCCGGCGCTCGGGAACCCGGCCGGGGGCGCTCCTACACTGGCGGCATGGCACTGTTCCTCTCCGGTGAGCCCGAGGCCGACGCCTTCCTCGCCGAGGACCCGCTGGCACTCCTCGTCGGCATGGTCCTCGACCAGCAGGTGCCGCTGGAGAAGGCCTTCCGCTCGCCCTTCGACCTCCGCCAGCGATTGGGAGGCACCCTGGAGGCCGCGGCGGTGGCCTCCATGGACCCCGACGAGCTCGCCGCCCGCTTCAGCGCCCGGCCGGCGCTCCACCGGTTCCCCAAATCCATGGCGGCGCGGGTCCAGGAGCTCTGCGCCCGCATCGTCGACACCTACGGCGGCGACCCGGCCGCCGTCTGGACGAGCGCGGGCACCGGCGAGGAGCTGCTCGACAACGTGAAGGCCCTCCCGGGATTCGGTGAGCAGAAGGCGCGCATCTTCGTCGCCCTGCTGGGCAAGCAACTCGGTGTGCGCCCCCCCGGCTGGGAGGAGGCGGCGGGGCCCTTCGGCGAGCCGGGGTCCTTCCGCTCGGTGGCCGACATCGACTCGCCCGAGACCCTGGCCAAGGTCCGCCGGTACAAGCAGGAGATGAAGGCCCGGGCCAAGGCCAAGGCCGAGGCCGGAGCGTCGAAGGCCGGTTGAACCACCCGAGCGGCCCTTCGGCCCGCTGGGGCCTCGCCGAGCGCCGGCTCTATCTCTGCACACCCGACCGGCCCGACCTCGAGCGGTTCGTCGAGGCCTGCATCGAGGGCGGGGTCGACCTCGTGCAGCTGCGCGACAAGGACCTCCGGCCGCCGGCGCTGGCCGGGCGGGCCAAGGTCGTCCAGCGGGTGTGCGCCGACTACAACGTCCCCTTCGTGGTGAACGACGACCCGGTCCTCGCCGCGTCGCTCGGCGCCGACGGGGTCCACGTCGGCCAGGACGACATGCATCCGGCCGAGGCCCGCCGGACGATGGGGCCCGACGCCATCATCGGGCTGTCCACCCACGCCCCGGCCGAGCTCGACCGGGCGCTGGGGACCGGGTCCGGGTCGGACGCACGGCCGGCACGGGGCGGCTGCCCGTCGACTACCTCTCGGCCGGGCCGGTGGCGGCCACTCCCACCAAGCCGGGGCGGGCGCCCACCGGTCTCGGCTACCTCCGCGAGGCCATCGGGCGGGCGCCATGGACGGTCTGGGTGACCGGCGGCGTCGGCCCCACCACGATCGGTCCCATGCTGGCCGCCGGGGCCCGGCACTTCGTCGTCGTCCGCTGGCTGACCGAGGCGGCCGACCCCAAGGGCAACGCCCGGGAGCTGCGGAGGCTGATCGACGACACGGTGGACGGCGACGCCTGGTGACCGGGCAGCCGGCCGGGGCCGGGGCGACGTCCCGGTGGCGGTCCCGTCAGCCGGAGCTTCCGGCCGGTTCCGTGACCACCCGGACACCTGCGGGAAGCTGGACCGGTGGCGAGGTCCCGACGTCGGAGATGTCCAGCCGGACCGAGCCGTTCGATACGGTGAAGGTGAACTGGGACACGTAGCGGCTGTCCACGGTGAAGGTGAAGTGGCCCGTCTGGCCTCGCTTGGTCAGCGAGAACGAGTAGTTGCCTCCGGCCTTCGTCGGATCCTTGGCCTCGGTGGCATAGGGCAGGTAACCGTGGGCGGGGTCGTACTGGACGGCGTCTTGAGCGGTCTGCCGCAGGAACGTGAGGCGACCGAGGGGAACCCCGGCGGGTGCGGTCACGCTCTGATAGCCGGTCGAGCCGATGACAAAGAAGTAGGTGCGGTTGCCGCCGCTCTCGGTGTACCAGCGGATCCGATCGGGAGCCCGAACGACCTTCCCTCTGACCCGACCGATCACCCGGCCGCGTTGGAACACGTAGTACGCGGTCTGGGTGCCCTGACTCGCCGTCTTCTGTACCAGCACCTCCGAGTAGTTCGCGGCGCTGAGCGTGTTGGTGGCGGCCTCGGCCAGCGGCGCATAGGTCGGCGACTGAGCACCACCCCGAGGGCGGCCGCCCCGCCGGTGATCAACGCCAACCCCCCGAGGAGCACCCAGCCGATCAGATGTCTGGCATCGGTCACCGGGATCAGATGCCGATGCGCTGGGCCAACAGCTCGCGGTGGTAGGCGGGGTCCCCGAGCATGAGCTCGGAGGACTTGGCCCGCTTGAAGTAGAGGTGGGCCGGATGCTCCCAGGTGAAGCCGATCCCGCCGTGGATCTGGATGTTCTCGGCGGCGGCGTGGAAGTAGGCCTCCGAGCAGTAGGACTTGGCCAGGCTGGCCACGACCGGGAGCTCGTCGGAGTCCTCGGCCGCCGCCCAGCCGGCGTAGTAGGCGGCGGACTTGGCCGACTCCACCTCGAGCAGCATGTCGGCGCACTTGTGCTTGATGGCCTGGAAGCTGCCGATCGGCCGGCCGAACTGGATGCGGGTCTTGGCGTACTCCACCGAGCTGTCGAGGCAGCGCTGGGCCCCGCCGACCTGCTCGGCGGCCAGGGCCACGGCCGCCAGGTCGAGCGTCTTGCGCAGTCCCGGCTCGGCGCCGCCGTCGGTCCCGATCAGCCAGGCCGGGGTGTCGGCGAACTCGAGACGGGCCTGCTTGCGGGTCTGGTCCATGGTGGCGAGCGGCGTGCGGGTCAGGCCCTCGGCGTCGCCCTTCACGCCGAAGAGGGAGAGCCCGGCGGCGGTCCGCCCGACCACGAGGACCAGCCCGGCGACGTGCCCGTCGATCACGAAGGACTTGTGGCCGTTGAGCGACCACCCGTCCCCGGACGGGGTGGCGGCGAGGGTGACCCCCTCGGGGTCCCAGCGCCCGGAGTCCTCGGTGAAGGCCAGGGTGGCGATGGTCTCGCCGGCGGCGATGCCCGGCAGCAGGTACTCCTGCGCGCTCGTGTCGCCGGAGGTGAGGAGGGCGTTGGTGGCGAGGGCCACGGTGGAGAAGAACGGGGCGCAGAGCAGGCTCGCTCCCATCTCCTCGAGGACCACGATCAGCTCGACGTAGGAGAAGCCCGGCGCCGCCGAACTGCTCGGGGATGATCAGGGACGGTCAGACCGAGCTGCTCGGCCATCTGGGCCCACACGGCGGGGTCGTAGCCCTCGGTGGTCTCCATCAGGCGGCGCACCTCCGTCTCGGGAGACTTGTCCTCGAGGAAGCGGTGGACGGACCTGCCGGAGCTCGTCCTGCTCCTCGCTGAAGGCGAAATTCATCGTGTTCTCCATCCGGGGGCCCACGCCGCGGGGGCCCCGTGTGCCCGTTTGTCTACCAGAACCCGGACGAGGCTGACCAACGGGTCAGGGGGCCGCGACTACGCTCGCGACCGAGGTGACCGAGACGCGCCATCGACTACCAGGACGCCGCGGTGGAGGTGCACCGGGTGGTGGTCGGTCCCATGGACAACAACGTCTACATCGTCCGGTGCCGCGCAGACCGGGCGAGTCCGCCCTGATCGACGCGGCCAACGAGCACGACAAGCTGCTCGACCTCTGCCAGGCGCTCGACGTGCGCCAGGTGGTCGAGACCCACGGGCACTGGGACCACATCCAGGCGGTCGAGGCGGTCCGCGACGCCGGGATCGACGTGGCCGTGACCGCCGCCGACGCGGCGATGCTCCCCTCCTACGACCAGCTGCTCGAGGACCGGTCGGTGCTCGAGGTCGGGCCGGCTGCGGATGGGCACCATCGCCACCCCCGGGCACACCCCGGGTTCGATGTGCTTCACCGTCGAGGGCACCCCGCTGCTCTTCAGCGGGGACACCCTCTTCCCCGGCGGCCCGGGCAACACCTCCTTCGAGCACTCCGACTTCGCCACCATCATCCGGTCGATCGAGGACCGGCTGTTCGCCTCCTTCGGCCCCGACACCCTGGTCCTGCCCGGGCACGGCGACGGGCACCACCATCGGCGCCGAGTCCCCCCACCTGGCCGAGTGGATCGAGCGGGGCTGGTAGCCGGCCCGGCCGGGCGGCGGTCAGATGGCGGTCGACGGCCGCCGGGGCTCGCGGATGAGCTCGATCTCGGGTGGCAGCCCGCTCGACGGCCACCCCGCCGGGCACCTCGGAGCCCACCTCGACGGTCACCCGGGCGCCGGCCAGCGGGATGCCCTCCACCTTCAGGTAGCCGATGTCGTCGGGGAGGTTGGGGGACAGCCACGTCTTGCCGTAGGGGACCCAGGGGTCGAGGCGCAGCAGCGTGCGCAGGCACAGCAGCGGCGAGGCCGCCGCCCAGGCCTGGGGCGAGCACGACGTCGGGTAGCCGACCGGCACGGTCAGCTCGCCGCGGTCGAGCCCGCTGAACAGCTCGGGCAGCCGGCCGCCCTGGGCCTGTGCCGCGTCGAGCAGACCGAAGATGAGCTTCTGGGCCGCGCCGTCGTAGCCGTAGCGGGCCAGCCCGGCGGCGACGATGGCCGTGTCGTGGGGCCAGACCGATCCGCAGTGGTAGCTGATCGGGTTGTACCCGCCGCTGTCCCGGGACAGCGTGCGCAGGCCCCAGCCGCTGAACATGGCCGGTGAGACCAGCTTCTCGGCGACCTGGCGGGCCTTGTCCTCGTCGACGATGCCCGTCCACAGGCAGTGGCCGATGTTGGAGGTCAGCGAGTCGATGGGCCGCTTGTCGGCGTCGAGCCCGACGGCGAACCAGCCCTTGTCCTCCAGCCAGAAGTCGCGGTTGAAGGCCGCCTTCAGCTGGGTGGCCTTGGCCCGGAAGCGGTCGTAGGTGGCGGTGTCGCCGACCTCGAAGGCGAAGTGGGCGCTGGCCAGGTAGGCGCCGTAGGTGTAGGCCTGCACCTCGCACAGGGCGATCGGGGCCTCGGCCACCCGGCCGTCGGCGTAGCGGATGCCGTCCCAGCTGTCCTTCCAGCCCTGGTTGGCGAGACCCCGGTCGGTCGCCCGCTTGTACTCCACGTAGCCGTCGCCGTCGGCGTCGCCGAACTGCTCGATCCACTCGATGGCCCGCGCCGCGTTGGGCAGGAGCTCGTCGACCATCTGGCGGGCCACGCCCCAGCGCCGCATCTCGCCGAGCAGCATCACGAACAAGCGGGGTGGCGTCGGCCGTCCCGTAGTAGATGCTGCCGCCCCCGAGCGAGAGCGAGAGCGGCGTCGCCGAACCGCATCTCGTGGAGGATCCGGCCGGGCTCCTCGTCGTGGCGCGGGTCGACCTCGGTGCCCTGGAACCGGGCCAGCGTCTGGAGGACCCCCCGAGCCAGGTCGGGATCGACGAGCAGGGCCATCCAGGCGGTGAGCAGGGAGTCCCGTCCGAAGACGGTCATGAACCAGGGCGCCCCGGCCGCCACCACCACCCGCTCGGGGTAGTCGGGGTCGAAGATGCGCAGCGCCCCGAGGTCCTCGGCGCTCCGGGCGATCACCTCTGCCAGGCCCGGGTGGCTGGTCTCGACCTGGGGGACCTGGCGGCGCCACTGCTCGAGCCGCTCGGTCGGCGTCGCCCGCTCGACCGGCTCGCCGCAGCGGTACCTCGGGTCGATGGCCGACCCGTCGAACACCGGCCCGACCTCGATGCAGGTCGACCACGGCCCCGGGGCGGGACGATCACCTCGAAGGTGGCCAGGTCGGCGCTCACCCGGGTGGGCTGGCCGAAGCGGAGCTCGACCCCCCGCACCACCCCGCCCCGGCTGTACGAGTACGTCACGACGGCCGGGGTGGAGGGTGCCCCCTCCGGCACGGGCGCCGGCCCCCCGGCCGATCCGTCCGGACCGGGCGCCGGTTCCGCCGAGACCGGGGCCGGGGTCACGGTGGCGGAGAGCTCGCCCGAGTCGGGCCGGGTCCCGGTCCTGCCTTCCTTCACCGCGAACAGGTCGGCGAAGTCGCACCCGATGACCACCTCGACCGTGCACAAGGCTGGCTCGTTGCCGAAATTCCGGATCACGAGGTCCTCGCGCATGCCCTGGCCCACGTAGCGGTGGCGGAACACCATGAGCGTCGAGTCGGCCCGGCCCGCGGTGGGCAGGCACCGCGAGACGAAGGTGGCCGAAAAGGGATCGTCGGTGACCGCGGCCAGCGGTTCGGTCGGCGCCCCGTTGACCAGGATCTCGAACCTGGACAGGATGCGGGTGTCCCGGACGAAGAGCCCGTGGGCGGCCCGGGGCGACATGTCGCCGGCCTTGGTGCTGATGGCGAAGGTGGACTCGTCCACCAGGGTCACCACGTCGGTGCTGGCGCCGAGCCTGGCCACCGGGCCGTCGAGATTCCACGGGTCGGCCATCCGGGTACGGTACCTGCTCGCTACCGGGTGACCCGGTGACCTGGTGGCCTGGCGACCTGATGGCATGGCGAGGGTGGGGTCGGGCACCGGGACCCCGGATTAGCCCTATTCTCATAGGAGAAACTCCGGATTCCGACTAGACTCGACGTCGTGGCCCCTCCCGCCGACCGATCCGGCCGACCGGCTCACGGGCAGGCAGCCTCTGCTCGAGGTCGAGCCGGCCTGCACGTCGCGGTCGAGGGCGTGCCGATCCTCCGGGGCGTCGACCTCGCCGTCGGGCCGGGCGAGGTCCATGCCCTCATGGGGCCCGAACGGCTCGGGCAAGTCCACCCTGGCCAACGTGCTCCTCGGCAACCCCGCCTACGAGGTCACCGCCGGCACCATCCACCTGTCAGGGCGAGGACATCACCGCCTGGCCCACCGACGTGCGGGCCAAGGCCGGCATGTTCCTCGCCTTCCAGCAACCCGAGTCGATCGCCGGAGTCCCGGTCATCCAGTTCCTGCGCCAGGCCCTGTCGGCCCGGCGCGGGATCGACATGTCCGCGCTCGAGATCCGGCTCATGATGATGGAGTGGATGGACAAGCTGGGCATGGACCCGGCGTTCGGCGAACGCCACCTCAACGACGGATTCTCCGGCGGTGAGAAGAAGCGGAACGAGATCCTGCAGATGGCCATCCTGGAGCCCGAGGTGGCCGTCCTCGACGAGACGGACTCGGGGCTCGACGTCGACGCCCTGCGGGCGGTGGCCCGCGGCGTCCACACCGTGCGCGAGGCCCGTCCCGAGCTCGGGCGTCCTGGTGATCACCCACTACCAGCGCATGCTCGACGAGCTGGCCGCCGACCGGGTGCACGTGCTGGTCGACGGGGTCATCGCCGCCGACGGCGGCCCCGAGCTCGTCGAGCGGCTCGAGACCGAAGGGTACGACGCATGGCGACGGTGAGCGACGGCCGGCCGCGAGCTCGACGTCGCCCGGATCCGGAAGGACTTCCCCCTGCTGGCCCGGGAGGTGCACGGGCACCCCATCATCTATCTCGACTCGGCGGCGTCCTCGCAGCGGCCGGTGCCGGTGCTCGACGCCATGCGCGAGTACGAGGAGACGACCCACGCCAACGTGCACCGGGGGGTCTACGCCATCGCCGAGGAGGCGACCCGGCGCTTCGAGGCCGCCCGGCGCAACGTCGGGTCGGTTCATCGGTGCGCCCGATCCGACGCGGGAGGTGGTGTTCACCAAGAACGCCACCGAGGCCCTCAACCTGGTGGCCCACAGCTGGGGCGCGGTCCCGTCTGGAACCGGGCGACGCCATCGTGCTCACCGAGATGGAGCACCACGCCAACATCGTGCCCTGGCACATGCTGGCCGCCGAGCGGGACCTGACCATCCGCTGGATCCCCATCGACGACGACGGCCGCTTGGTGCTCGACCGGCCTCGAGCGAGCTCGTGGACGGGGCCAAGCTGGTCGGGATCACCTGCATGTCGAACGTGCTCGGCACGCTCAACCCGGTGCCCGAGATCGCCGGCCGTGGCCCACGACGCCGGCGCGGTGGTGGTGGCCGACGGCGCCCAGTCCGTTCCCCACCTGCCGACCGACGTCGGCTCGCTCGGGGTCGACTTCCTCGCCTTCAGCGCCCACAAGATGCTCGGTCCGACCGGGATCGGGGTGTTGTGGGGTCGCGAGGACCTGCTCGCCGCCATGCCGCCCTTCCTCGGGGGCGGCGAGATGATCCTCGACGTCACGCAAGGACGGTTTCACTCCCAACGACATCCCGTGGCGGTTCGAGGCCGGGACTCCGCCCATCGCCGAGGCCATCGGCCTGGGGGCGGCGGTCGACTACCTCCGGTGCGTCGGCATGGACCGCGGTGCGCGCCCACGAGGTCTCCCTGACCGCCTACGCCCTCGACACGCTGACCGAGCGGTTCGGGGACGACATCCGCATCTTCGGGCCCACCGAGCCCGAAGCCCGGGGAGGGGTCATCTCCTTCGCCTACCGCGACATCCACCCCCACGACATCTCCCAGGTGCTCGACGAGTACGGGGTGTGCGTGCGGGCCGGGCACCACTGCGCCAAGCCGTTGATGCGGCGGCTCGGGGTGACGGCCACGGCCCGGGCCTCGCTCGCCCTCTACAACGACCGGACCGACGTCGACGCCTTGGCCGATGCCCTGTCCGAGGCCGGGGCGTTCTTCGGATGAGGGTCGGACGGTACGCTGAACCCGTGCAACCTGCCGTCGTAGCTCACGCATCCGGCCGGGTCCCGATGGCCGTCACGGAATGAGCGGCATCGAGGATCTCTACCGCGAGATCATCCTCGACCACTACCGCTCGCCCCGCAATCGGGGGGAGCTGGCATCGCCGCCGGCCCAGCGGGTCGAGGGGTTCAACCCCCTGTGCGGCGACGAGATCGTGGTGACCATGCAGGTGGACGACGGGGTCGTCGCCGACATCAAGATCGCCGGCACCGGTTGCTCGATCAGCCAGTCCTCGGCCTCGCTCATGTCGGCGGCGGTGAAGGGCAAGCCCGTTCCCGAGGTGCGCGAGCTGATCCGCACCTTCAAGGGGATGATGTCCATCCACGAGTCGACCCTGCCCTCGGCCGACGGTACCTCCGGTGAGGAGCCGGATCTGCCGGTGGAGGTCCCCGAGCCCGAGGCCGTCGACATCGACACGCTGGGAGAGCTCGCCGCCCTCCAGGGCGTCGTCAAGTTCCCGGTCCGGATCAAGTGCGCCACGCTCAGCTGGAACACCCTGGCCCAGGGGCTCGACGAGAACGGCACCGCCGGCTGATCCGACCGGTCGTCAGCAGGTCGGTCGGATCCGACCGGGTCGTCAGCAGGGGGTCGGGTCGAAGTCCGTTTCGATGGTGGTCGTCGTGCTCGAGGGTGCCGATGTCGCCGGCGTGGACTCCGGGAGGGGGCGGTCGACGCCACGGTGGTGGTGGTCGGGACCGCCCCCTGCGGGCCCGGGCGGCGGGGTGAGCGCCGTTCCCGGTGGCTGACCGAGGAACTGATCGACCACCGCGGCGGCCTGTGGCTGTTGCACGTAGAGCACGTCGCCGTACGAGGCGAAGCCGCGAGCTGTAGGTCGAGTAGGTGGGCAGCGTCGCCGTCTGGCAGCGACTCGGAGGCGAAGGTGTGGAACTGTCGGGCCAGCGAGATGAGGTCGCTGACGGTGAAGGTCGAGTCGATGGTCACTCCTTGGACCACCGATCCGATGAAGGCGTTGATGGTCAGCGGGTTGTACCTCGTCTCGGCCTGGTTGATCAGCGCCTTCAAGAAGGCGTTCTGGCGCTGGATGCGGCCGAAGTCGCTCGTCGGGTCGATCTGCCAGTAGCCGTTCTTCTCGTACTGGTAGTGGCGGCTGCGCGCCACCGCCAGCGAGTACCCGCCGTTGAGGTGCTGGCAGCCCGGTTGGGTGATGTCGAGTCCGGTGTAGGCGTCGCGCGCCGGGTATGGGAAGTTCAGGTTGATGCCGCCGATGGCGTCGACGGCCCCCCGGAATCCCTCGAAGTTGATCTGGACGGTGTGCTCGATGGGGATCCCGAAGTTGGCCTCGATGGTCTGCACCAGCTGATCGGGTCCGGTTCCGTAGGTGGCGTTGATCCGGTTGTAGCGTACCGGTGTCGTTGCTGTTGCCGGCGACCGCCACCATGGTGTCTCGTGGGATCGAGAGCACCCGGACCTCACCCGTGGCCGGGACGACGTGGACGATCTTGACCACGTCGCTTCGCTGACCGCCGTTGGTCGTCTGGCTGCCGAAGTGGGCCTGGTCGGAGGAGCTCACGTCGGCCCGGCTGTCGGACCCGATGAGGAGCACGTTGAACGGCTGCCCGGCCGGAGCCTTGGTCAGGTGCTTCACGGTGACCTTGGCCACCTGGTTGAACCGGTACTGGAGGTAGGCATACCCCGATCCCACCGCCACCAGGGCCAGGGCGACGACGACCACCCCGGCGAGGAGCACCCGGTCGAGCCAGCTGCGCTTGGTCCTCTTGGGGGCCGACCGTGTTCGGCCCCCTGCCGGGTCCTTGCCCCTGGCCGCAGCGCGTCGCTCGGCTCGGGTGAGGGGCGGACCCGGTCCGCCCGGCTGGGGTCCGACCGGCTGAGGTTCGGCCGCCGGGGGTTCGGCCGCCGGGGGTCCCACCGGCTGGGGCTCGGCCGCCGGGAGTTCGTCCGCCGGGAGTTCGGCCGCCGGGGGCCCGGCCGACAGCATCTCCGACGCCGATGGTTGGGCGGGAGCCCCCGACGAGCCACTGCTCGTTCGGCCCCCACTGCTCCTTCGGCCCGCACTGCTCTTTCGGCCGGCACTGTGGGCACCACCACGTCGACGGTCCCGGCGAGCCATGATGGCAGACGCTACCAACCGGCACTTCCCGGATCGGGGCAGCCCCGGCTGGCTTCGTCACTCAGCCGGACCGCACCGGGGTGCCGACGGTCGTGGCGGAGGAGCGGACGGAGAGCCGCATCAGAGCCGGATCAGAGAGGCGGATCAGGCGAACGAGCCGTAGCCGGTCCGGTCGACGAGGTCGGCGAGGGCCGGCTCGCCACTCGCCACCACCCGGCCCTCGTACAGCACGTGGACCACGTCGGGCCGCAGCACGGTGAGCAACCTGGCGAAATGGGTGATGGCCAGCACACCGAGATCCCACTCCTCGGTGGCCTGCTGCACCCGTTTCCCGACGGCTCCGAGCGCGTCGATGTCGAGCCCCGAGTCGATCTCGTCGAGGACGGCGAAGCGGGGACGCAGGACGCCGAGCTGGACGGTCTCGTTGCGCTTGCGCTCCCCTCCCGACAGGTCGACGTTGAGCGAGCGGTCGAGGAACCGGGCGTCGAAGCCGATGCGGGCCGCCTCGGCCCGGAGCCGGGCCGCCACGTCCGCCGTCTCTGCTCCGATCTCGCCGGCGGGCACGCTCGGGCGGGCCGCGGTCAGCGACTTCACGAGCGACACTCCCGGCACCTCGATCGGGTGCTGCATGCCGAGGAAGAGACCAGCTCGGGCCCGCTGCCAGGTGGGCAACGACAGCAGGTCGACGCCGTCGAGGGTGACCGACCCCTCGAGCACCTCGTAGCCGGGCCGGCCCATCAGCACGTGGGCCAGGGTGCTCTTGCCCGAACCGTTCGGGCCCATGACGGCGTGGACTTCCCCGCTGCGGACGGTGAGGGTCACGCCCCGCAGGATCTCGCGGCCGGGCACCCCGGCCCGCAGCCCCTCGATGCACAGCTCGCCCGTGCTCACGTCACCACCACCGACACCGTCGTCGCCGTCCACGACCACCTCGTACACCGGCACCGGGCTGGTGGCCGGCAGGGAGCAGGGCTCCCCGGTCCGCAGGTCGAAGGTGGAACCGTGCTTGGCGCACTCGATCTCGCACTCGCCCGCCCACACCTCGCCCTCGGCCAACGAGTAGTCCTCGTGGCTGCACCGGTCCCCGATGGCGTAGAAGTCGTCGCCGATGCGCACCAGAGCGATGCGCAGGCCGGCCACGTCGAAGCGTCGCGCCTCCCCGGCGGCCAGGTCGTCCCGGCCGCAGAGCCGGACGGTGGCCGGCTGGTCCGTGGCGCCCGCAGCCGGCTCAGTCACCGTGCACCCCGGTGAGGTCGGCGAGGGACCGCCCGACGACGTCACGGGCGCCGACGATGGGCACCTGGCCGGCGATGTCGTCGAAGAAGCCGGCGACGATCAGCCGCTCGGCCACCTGTGGCTCGACGCCGCGAGACTCGAGGTAGTAGCGCTGGTCCTCGTCCACCGGCCCGACCGTCGAGCCGTGGCTGCACCGCACGTCGTTCTCCTCGATGTCGAGGTTCGGGACGGAGTCGGCGTGCGCTCCCTCGTCGAGCACGAGGTTGTGATTGGTCTGCATGGCGTCCGCCCGCACCGCCCCGCGCTGCACCCGGATGAGGCCGCTGTAGACGGAGTGCGACCGCTCGGAGACGGCTCCTACGAACAAGAGGTCGCTGGTGGTGCGCGGGGCCCGGTGGTCCTGAAGGGTGCGGAAGTCGAGCATCTGGTCGCCGCGGCCGGTGAAGGCAGCCCGCAGGATGCTGGTGCCGGACTCTCCCGACAGCGCCGAGTCGGTCCGCAGGCGGGCGTACCCTCCTCCGAGCGCCACGGCGAAGCTCTCGAGCCGGGCCCGCGCACCGATGGTGCTCGCCTGGTGGGCGAGCACCCAGGCGTTCGCGACCGAGGGACTGGATGCTGACGAACGAAAGGGACGGCGTCGTCGGCCACCTGGACCTCGCTGACCGGCACCACCAGGTGCTCGTCCCGCCCGGTTTGGTCGCCGCCCACCGGCGCTCCGGGCCTGTCCCCCGGCACCATCACGGTTCCGGTGGCGACCACGACCTCGATCACCCCGCCCTTGGATCCCCTTCCGGCCCGGACCACCGTTCGGGGGAACGTGGCGGCGCCTTCCCCGCCAGCCACGATGTGCACGACCACCACTGGAGCCTCGAGGACCGCGTCCGGCGCCAGGTCGACGAGCAGGGGGTCGGCGGCGAAGGCGTCGTTGAGCAGCTGGAACTCGTGGGGATCGCCGGCGACCGAGCCGAGGAGGGTCGCGGCCCTCGTCGTGCTCGGCCAGGCGGCCCACCGTGAGGCGCGTCGTCGGACTCCGACGCCACCGTGGCGAGCACGCCGTCGATCGTGACGACCAGTGCAGCGCGGGGCCCGAGGCTGTCGACCAGGATCCTCACCTGCTCCGAAGGTGGTCGCCCCGCTCCGTCCCCCGTCGCCTCATCGGGCCGGAGGGCGGGGCCGAACCGATCGAGATCGAGCTGGTCGATCCGGCTGTAGCGCCAGACCTCGTCCTTTTCGGTCGGAAGGGGGGCGCTCGCGAAGCTCTCCGCCGCCGCCGCCCGGCGGCGCCGCAGCCACTCGGGCCCGGGCAGGGCAGCAGCCGATTCGGGGGTGAAGTTGCTCAGGTCACTGCCTCTCGGGTCACTGCGTATCCGGTCACTCCGCCTCGGGCCACTGCGTCTCGGGTCACTGCGTCTCGCGAAAGGAGGCTCGGACCACGAGCCTCGGCGCCCATGGTACCGGTCGAGGGCCGTCCGCCCGGCGGGGACAGACCGGCGCCCTCCGGCCTACGCTCTTCACATGACCCCGTCATCCGGTTCCGGTACCGACTCGTTCTCGTCCGACGTGCTCGCCATCGAGACCGACGGGCCGGTCGCCACGCTGTGGCTGGACCGGGCCGACAAGCGCAATGCCATGGGTCCGCCGTTCTGGTCCGACCTCCCCCGGGCCATGGCCGCCATCGGCTCCGACCCCGAGATCCGGGCCGTCGTGGTGGCGGCGAAGGGGCCCCACTTCTCGGTCGGCCTCGACCTGGTGGCCATGGCGGGACTGGTCGGCGGGCCGGGCACCGGCAACGGCGCACCGGTCTCGATGGCCGCCCGGGCCCGCGCCGCCCGGGCCGAGATCCTGCGACTGCAGGCGTCGGTGACCGCGGTGGCGGACTGTGCCGTCCCGACCATCGCCGCCATCCACGGCTACTGCATCGGGGGCGGCGTCGACCTGGTGGCGGCCTGCGACATCCGGCTGGCCAGCGCCGATGCGGTGTTCTCGGTGCGGGAGGCGAAGGTGGCGATCGTCGCCGACCTCGGGAGCCTGCAACGGCTCCCCCACATCATCGGGAAGGGGCACGTGGCCGAGCTCGCCTATACCGGCAAGGACATCACCGCGGAGCGGGCCTGCTGCGATCGGTCTGGTCAACGACGTGAGCCCGGACGCCGACGCGGTGCTCGCCGACGCCCGTGCCATGGCCGCCGAGATCGCCGCCAACTCGCCCCTGGCGGTCCAGGGGACCAAGGCCGTGCTCGCCGCCGGCGAAGGACGTTCGGTGGCCGAGGGCCTCGAGTTCGTGGCCACCTGGAACGCCGGCTTCCTCGCATCCGACGACCTCACCGAAGCGATGACCGCCTTCGTCGAGAAGCGGCCCGGGGTCTTCACCGGCCGCTAGCGGGCACCGGTCCCGCCGACTCGGGAGAGGTGACGGGCGCGCCCGGCGTGACGGTCTCGCCCTTCGACGAGCCTGGCGGCGGTCAGCGCCGCCGACGCCACCAGCGTCGTTCGGTGCGCTGCTCCTTGCGGTCCTGCTCCTCGACCTCGGCCACGACCTCGGGGCCGACCGAGTTGACGATGTCCTCGGCCTGGTCGAGCAACCGGGCCGCCTCCTCGCCGGGCACGTCGGGCATCGGCTCGAGCTTGGGCTCCACCAGCGATCCGTGCGCCCAGCCGACGTCGGCGAGCCGCCTCGCGTAGGAGGGGCAGTCCGCCGGGCACCGCCAGGGAGCCTCGGGGGCCAGGTCGAGAGTGCAAAACCGGGCCACCTCCCCCGAATCGTAGGTCCGGCTCTGGAAGTGCTTGCACTCTTCCCTCATCGCCATGGTCTGCCTCTCCGATCACTCCTCAGCGGTCCGCCGGTGCTGCCCGCGGCGGGGCACTCCCTCGGGTCGGCCCCCCGTCAGCCGACGGAGCCCTCCATCTGCAACTCGATCAGCCTGCTCCACTCGACGGCGTACTCCATCGGCAGGGTGCGGGTGATCGGCTCGATGAAGCCGTTGACGATCATCCCCATGGCCTGGGTCTCGGACAGGCCCCGGCTCATCAGATAGAAGAGCTGGTCGTCTCCCACCTTCGACACGGTGGCCTCGTGACCGATCCGGGCATCGCGCTCGGCCACCTCCATGTACGGCTTGGTCTCCGAGATCGAGGTGTCGTCGAGCAGCAGGGCGTCGCAGCGCACGAAGCTCTTGGAGCGGGTTGCCCCTTCGTCGACGTGGACCTTTCCCCGGTAGGTGGTCCTCCCGGTGTCCTTGGAGATCGACTTGGACACGATGGTGGAGGTGGTCTCGGGGGCGACGTGGAACATCTTGGCGCCCGCGTCCTGGTGCTGGCCGGCGCCGGCATAGGCCACCGACAGCACCTCGCCCGATGCCTTGGGCCCCATCAGGTAGACCGAGGGGTACTTCATCGTCAGGCGCGAGCCGATGTTGCCGTCGATCCACTCGACCCGGGCCTCGGCCTCGGCCCGAGCACGCTTGGTCACCAAGTTGTAGACGTTGTTCGACCAGTTCTGGATGGTGGTGTAGGTGATGCGGGCGCCCTCCAGCGCGACCAGCTCGACGACCGCGGAGTGGAGCGAGTCGCTGGTGTACACCGGGGCGGAGCACCCCTCGATGTAGTGCACCTGGGACCCTTCGTCGGCGATGATCAGCGTCCGCTCGAACTGGCCCATGTTCTCCGCGTTGATCCGGAAGTAGGCCTGGAGCGGCTGATCGACCACGACGCCCGGCGGCACGTAGATGAACGACCCCCCCGACCACACGGCTGAGTTGAGAGCGGCGAACTTGTTGTCGTTGGGCGGGATGATCTTGCCGAAGTACTTCCGGACCAGCTCGGGATGGTCGCGCACGGCGGTGTCCATGTCGCAGAAGATGATGCCCTTGGCCTCGAGGTCCTCACGGTTGCGGTGGAAGACGACCTCGGACTCGTACTGGGCGGTCACCCCGGCGAGGTACTTCCGCTCGGCTTCGGGGATGCCGAGCTTCTCGTAGGTGTTCTTGATGCCCTCGGGCAGGTCGCTCCAGTCCTCGACCTGCCCCGACGTGGGCTTGATGTAGTAGTAGATGTCGTCGAAGTCGAGGTCGGGCATGTTGACGGCGAACCACTCCGCCATGGGACGCCGCTCGAACCGGCTGAGGGCCCGCAGCCGGAACTCGGACATCCAGTCGGGCTCGCCCTTCATCGCCGACATCTCGCGGACGATGGACTCGTTCAGGCCCTTCTTGGGCTTGAAGACGTAGTCCTCCCGGTCGGACCACCCGAGCTTGTACTTGCCGAGATCGAGGTCGGTGGCGGTCATCACGCTCCCTGGGGAACCGCCCGGCGGACGGTACATTTCTCCTATACAGATAGTAACAACCCCGGGCCCCGCCCGGAACGAAGGAGAAACCCCCAGGCCGGGGTGACGTGACATCCTGGTCGGATGGTCACCGCGCCGAGCCCCGAGCGGCGCCCGGCCCGCCGTCGAACCCCCGGTCCCCGATCGCCGTCCCACGGTGCTCGAGGCCCACGGGGACGTCCGGGTCGACGACTGGTACTGGCTGCGGGACCGGGACGACCCCCGGGTGGTCGCCCATCTCGAGGCCGAGAACGCCTACACCGAGGCGATGACCGCCCCCACCGGCGAGCTGCGGGACGCCCTCTACCAGGAGATCCGGTCGCGGATCGAGGAGACCGACCTGTCCGTTCCGGCCCGCAAGGGTCCCTGGCTCTACTACAGCCGGACCGTGGAGGGGAGCAGCTACGGCATCCACTGCCGTGCCCCCGCAGAGCGGGCCAGCTCGTCCACGGGCTCCTCGCCGGCCGGGCTCGCCGAGGAGCCGCTGCCCGAAGAGGGAGCACCCGAACAGGCAGCACCCGAAGAGGACGGGCCGCTTCCCGGGGAACAGGTCCTGCTCGACGAGAACCTCCTGGCAGCCGGGCACGAGTTCCTGGCCGTCGGGAACCTCGAAGTCAGCCCCGACCACCGGCGGATCCTGTACTCGACCGACACCACGGGCGGCGAGCGCTACACCATGCGGTTCCGCGATCTCGACACGGGGGCCGAAGCGCCCGAGTCGCTCGAGGACACCTCGTACGGGGCAGCCTGGGCCGACGACAACGCCACCGTGTTCTTCGTGAGGGTGGACGAGTCCATGCGCCCGTACCAGCTGTGGCGCCACGTGGTCGGCACCGATCCGACCGGTGACGCGCTGGTCTACGAGGAGCGCGACGAGAGCTTCTACCTGTCGGTCGGCCGGACCAAGGACGATCGGTACATCCTCATGGACCTCGAGTCGAAGGTGACCACCGAGGTCCACGCCCTGTCATCGGGCGATCCCTTCGGAACGTTCACCGTCATCGAGCCACGGCGCCAGGGCGTCGAGTACCGGGTCAGCCACGACCGCGGCGACCCGGACGGCGGCCGTCCCGGGCGGTTCCTGATCGTGACCAACGACGGCGCAGAGGACTTCCGGTTGATGGCGGCGCCCGACCACGCGCCCGGTCGGGACCACTGGACCGAGGTGATCCCGGCACGGTCCGGGGTCCGGCTCGAGAGCGTCGACCCCTTCGAAGGGTGGCTCGCCGTCTACGAGCGGACGGAGGGGGAGACGCGGCTCCGCGTGGTCGACACCGTGACCGGCTCCTCGACCCCGGTGGAACGACCGGAGTCCCCGTCGACGGTCTGGGGCGGCGCCAACCCCGAGTACGACTCGGGCACGCTCCGCTACGAGTACACGTCGCTCGTCACCCCGCGTTCGGTCTACGACCTGGACGTGGCGACGGGACGCTCGACGCTCCGCAAGCGCCAGCCCGTCCTCGGCGGTTTCCGCCGGGACCGGTACCGGACCGAACGGCTGTGGGCGACCTCGGCGAACGGGGTCCGGGTCCCGGTCTCGCTGGTCTACCGCCCGGACCTGGTGGCCGCTCCCGGCGCGGGTCGGACCGAGGCGGGCGGGTCGCCGTGCCTGCTCTACGGGTACGGCTCCTACGAGGCGTCGATGGACCCGATGTTCTCGTCCCTCCGGCTGAGCCTCCTCGACCGCGGGTTCGTCTTCGCCATCGCCCACGTACGGGGCGGGGGCGAGCTCGGTCGGGGATGGTACGAGGACGGGAAGCTGGCGGCCAAACCGAACACCTTCACCGATTTCGTCGCCTGCGCCCGCACGCTCGTCGACACCGGCTGGACCTCGCCGCCGCGGTTGGTGGCCCGGGGCGCCAGCGCCGGCGGGCTGCTCATGGGCGCGGTGGCCAACCTGGCGCCCGAGCTGTTCCGGGCCATCGTGGCGGAGGTGCCCTTCGTCGACTGTTTGACCACGATGCTCGACGAGACACTGCCCCTCACCGTCCTCGAGTGGGACGAGTGGGGCAACCCGGCCGCCGATCCCACCACCTACCGGGTCATGCGGTCCTACTCCCCCTACGACAACATCCGACCGGTCGACGCCGGAGGCCGCAGGGTCCGGTACCCGGACATCCTCGCCACCGCCGGGTTGAGCGATCCCCGGGTCGGCTACTGGGAACCGGCCAAATGGGTCGCCAAGCTCCGGGCCGCCAATCCCGAGAACCGTGTCCTGTTGAAGACCGAGCTCGGCGCGGGCCATGCCGGGCCTTCGGGGCGCTACGACGCCTGGCGGGACGAGGCGTTCGTCTATGCGTTCATCCTCGAGGCGGTCGGTCTCGCCGGCCGGTAGCCCCGACCGGCAGAGCACCCGAGGGCGGGTGCTCTGTGTCGGCCGTGGGGATCAGCCGGACGTGGCGGGGGTGGGCGCGGTGGTCGTGGTGGACGAGGGACCGGTCGCCCCGATCGCCGGAGCAGGCACGAAGGTCAGCGCGAAGGGCGAGTGGATCGACAAAGGGACCACGACGGGGACGCCGTCGACGGTGACCGCCACCGCCAGCGTGCCGAACTCGACCCGGGTGGTGCCCGCCGCCTGGATCTGCTGCACCCCGCCGGCCTGCATGGTCCCGGTCCACAGGGCCGTGCCGGTCGTCGTGTCGGTGGCGTTCACCCAGCACGGTCCCGACGTCGAGAGCGTGAGACGGTAGGCGTTCGAGCTCACCAGGTACTGGGCCGCGTTCGAGGTCGACGACTGGGCCAGCAGCTGGGCCGGCGCGGTGGTGCGGGTCTTCGGGACTTGACCGTGGCGCGGCCGGGTCGTGGGCGTCGTCGTCGGCGGGACGTGGCGGGCCGGCGCACCGTTGGTGGTGTTGGGCCGGGACCGGTGGCTCCCGACGAGGGCCAGGGCGCCGACCAGCACGGCCACGGCCACCACCGCCAGCACCGCCGTCATCCCGCGCCTGGGTCGCCGGTTCATCGAGTCGAGCGCATGGCGTTGGGCCCGGTCCATCCGGGACAACGGCGGGGCGGCGGGGTGGTCCGAGGGGACCTGGGGGTGGGCATCGTCGAAGACGAGCGAGTCCCCCGTCTCGGCGGGGACGGGTCGCACCACCGCCGGGGCCGGTCTCGAGCTGCGGGGCGCGGGGCGCAGCGGGTCTTCCAGCCGATCGGTCCGCGGTCGGGGAGGGACGGCTGCTCCGGTCTCCGGGCGGCGGTAGGAACGGGGCCGGGGGTCCCCCGGGGCCGGCCCGTCGTCCTCGGACCACCCCGAACCGGCGGGACCGGTCGCCTCGGTCCCCGCCGCCTCGCCGGTCGGGCGGGCGTTGCGCTCCGACAGGTGCTCGAGCGTCCCGAGGGCCGAGTGGTAGTGGCGCACCGAGCTCAAGTCCTCCGCGCTCGGCCGACGCAGGACCGAGATGGCGGCGATCACCACCGCGACCAGCGCCACCGCCCCGAGCACGAACCACATCCCGCCCATTCAACCCGAACCGGGGTGAGCGCGGGGAGCGCCGGGGAGGGTCCGGCAGGGCCGCCGGGCGGCCGTCCCGCCGCGCACCGGGGTGACGGTCCAGGTCAGACGGCGGTGACGGCAGTCAGCCCGCCGTCCACCGTGAGGTAGGTGCCGGTGACGAAGGAGGCCTCCTCCGAGAGGAGGAAGCGGATGGGACGGGCGATCTCGTCGGGGCCCGAGACCCGGCGGAGCGGCGTGCGTTCCTCGAGCTGCTGGCGGAACCCGGGCAGCCCGAGGGCCGGCGCCAGCATCGGGGTGTCCACCGCCCCCGGGCACACCGCGTTGACCCGGAACCCCTCGGCGGCGAAGCGGTGGGCGATCGACCGCATGACGCCGAGGACGCCGCCCTTCGACGCGCAGTAGGCGGTGAGGAAGGAGCTGCCGTACAACCCCTCGACGGAGGAGATGAGCACGGCGGCCGAGCCGGGCCCGGCCCGCCGGAACGGCTCGATGACCAGACGGCTGATCATCGCCGCCGCACGGAGGTTCACATTGAGGGTCGCGTCCCAGAGCTCGTCGTCGATGAGGTCCACCGGCATCGCCCCCGGCACCCCGGCGGCGTGCACGAAGCCGCCGAGGGTCCCGAGTGCCCGCTCGGCGCGGGGCACCGCCTCCCCGACGGATGCGGTGTCCGCCACGTCGACCACCGACCACTCGGCCGCCACCCCGTAGCGCTCACGGCAGTGCGAGGCGGTCTCCTCGGCTCCTTCGCCGTTGAGGTCCCAGACGGCCACCGGCCGGCCGACCTCGGCGAGCGCGAGCGCGCTGGCCCGCCCGATGCCCGACCCTCCCCCGGTGACGAGCACCCCGGTGGCCGGAACGCCGAGCGGGCTAGGCGGTGGGGGTGGCATCGTGGCAGTCTGCCAGAGCGGCGGCGCGGCCGGTCCCGACGGTCATGCGTCCCCGGGGCGCGCTCAGGTGCGCAGGGTCACCCTCGGCTGGACGCCGGGAGCGATCTCGGCGCGCCGCGGGTTCGACCGGTCCCGATCCGACAGCACGGGATCGGTGATGCCCCAGTCGGCGCCGATGGCCGGGTCGTCCCAGGCCACCCCGAGCTCGTCGTCGGGGTTGTAGTAGCCGTCGACCAGGTACCAGAGCGTGAGATCGGTGAGCGACGCGAACCCGTGGGCCACCCCGGGCGGGATGAACAGCCCGCGGTCCTCGGCGCCGTCGAGGTCGAGGCAGAGGGTGGCGCCGTCGGTGGGCGAACCCTGGCGGAGGTCGTGGAGGACCACCCGCGCCGTCCCACGGAGCACGTACCAGTAGTCCGCCTGGTGCAGGTGGTAGTGCAGGCCGACGATCGAACCCGCCTGCTTTTCGGACCGGTTGGCCTGGACCATCTCGCGGCCGAGCGGGAACCAGCTCCGGCGGTAGGTCTCGACGAACCGGCCACGGTCGTCCCCGTGGGCGGCCGGCTCCACCACCACCACGTCGGCGATGACACCGGACTCCTTGATGTCTGGCACGCGCTACTCCCGGTCGAGGGCCTGGTCCCGGGCAACAGTAGCCAACCTGCTCCGGAAGAAGATCAGGGGGGAGCCCTCCGCCGTGCCGAGGTCGAGCACCCTGCCGATGATCAGCTCGTGGTCGCCGGCGTCGTGGACCAGCGCCACCTCGCAGTCCACCCAGGCGATGCTGCCGTCGATGACCGGAGACCCGGTGGCCGGCGCCGGGTGCCAGACCACGCCCTCGAACTTGTCGCCCCCCGAGACGGCGAAGCTGCGGGACAGCTCCTCCTGATGGTCGGCGAGCACGTTCACGCAGAACGTGCCGGCCCGGGCGATCCGCGGCCAGCTGGTCGAGGTGCGGGCCGGCGCCACGGCGACGAAGGGCGGATCGACCGACAGCGACACGAAGGCCTGGCAGGTGAACCCGACCGGACGCCCGTCCTCCGAGCCGGCCACCACCGTGACACCGGTGGCGAACCGGCTCATGGCGTCCTTGAACCGTTCGAGATCGATCCCCACCTATCAGGCCTTGCCGAGGTCGATCGAGGCTCCCTCGGCCGCCGCGGTGACCTCCACCGTCCGCCGGGGAGTGAGCCGGCGGGCGTGGTCCAGCAGGGTGTCGATCTCCTTGTCGGAATGGGCGGGGTCGTGATGGAACAGGCTGAGGCGCCGGGCGCCGGCCTCACGCGCCACCGACACGGCATAGGCGGGCGTCGAATGACCCCAGTCCGAGAGTCGCAGGAACTCCTCGTCCGAGTACTGCCCGTCGTGGATGACCAGGTCGGCCCCTTCGCACAGATCGAGGACCTCCTTGTCCACGGTCATCCGGTCGACGGGGGCCTGGTGGTCCGAGATGTAGGCGACGGCGCGGCCGTCGGCCTCGAGCCGGTAGCCGAGGGTGTGTCCGATATGGGGGATCGACCGGGCCTTGACCCGAATCGACCCGATGGTGAAGTCGGCCGGGCCGTCGAGGTCGTGAAAGCACAGCTGGCCCCGGAAGTCGGCCATGTGGACGGGGAAGAACGGCGGCTTGACCATCCCCGACAGCACCTCGTGCAACGGCTGGCCGTCCTGGGAGGGGCCGTGCACGTCGAGCACCGCCCCGGGGTCGCGCATGGGGGCGAAGAACGGCAAGCCGAGCACGTGGTCGTAGTGCAAGTGGCTCAACAGGGCGGTGGCCCGCAGCGGCCGCCCCGTGGCCCGGAGCGACCCCTCGAGCTGGTCGCCGAGGGCGCGGAGCCCGGTGCCGAGATCGAGGATCAGCGGAGGCTCCCCGGCCACGTCGACCAGGACGCAGGAGGTGTTGCCCCCGTAGCGCCGTTGCTGCTCGGAGCAGCACGGGCACGACCCTCGCACACCGAAGAAGGTGACCCTCACCGAGGGTGCAGGCTAGTGCCGGCGCTGGGCCGGAGTCGCCCGGACGGCGGCCGGGCCGTTCGATGCCGCACCGCTGGAGCGCTCGCTTGCCGTCTGCGTGGCGCCCGGGCACGCTCGCAGAGCGCCGGTGACAGGCAAACGGTACTGGTGCTAGTACGAGCCGAACGCACTTGCTGACCACATTGGCGAGCGACCGCAAGTCGGGCAGGCTGGGGCCATGGAGCGTGCGGCGGCCGGCCCGGAGGTGACCGGCTGGCGCGCCCCATCGGAGGGGGCGCCCCTTCGGGACCTATTCCACACCGCCTGGTACCGAACCGCCACCGGCTGGAGACGACAGCGAGCGAGCTACCTCATGCTGGTCGTCCTGATCGGCCTGGTCGGAGGTGTGGCCCTTGGATCGATCGCCGGGGCCCGCCGGACGAATTCGTCCTACGACACCTTCCTGGCCAGCTCGAATCCCTCGGATCTCATGATCGAGCCGGCCGGAGGCGGGCCTGGCGTCAGCCAGCCCGACAACGTGCGACGCCTGGTCGACACCGTGCGCCGATACCCACAGGTGAAACACGTCGAGGCCTACGAGGCATTGAATGCATCGCTCATCTCGGCGGGAAAGCTCGAGAAGCGAAGCCTCAACGGCAACGTCGCCCTCGTGGGGAGCATCGACGGGCTGCTCTTCGACCAGGACCGCTTCGCCGTCACCAGCGGCCGGATGGCAGATCCCGCCCGCGCCGACGAGGTCGTGATCACGCAGAACGCCGCGACGGCACTCGGGCTGCACCTGGGCGAGGTGGTCGATGTGGCGATCTCGCCGTCCTCGGGCTCCGGACCGGCCCGACGCCTCGGGCTCAACGTCGTCGGCATCGGCTTGCTGAACCGCGAGGTCGTCCAGGACCAAATCGCCAAGTACCCCACGTACATCGTGGCGACACCGGCCCTCACCCGGTCGGTAGCCGGCGACGCCTCCATCGTGTACCTCGGAGTGCAGCTTCGCCGGGGTGCGGCAGACGTCCCCGCGGTGGAGCGGCAGTGGAATTCTTCCGAGCGCTACTTCACCGACTTCCAGGTGGCCTCGGCGTTGGAGGCCGAAGCGGACCAGGCGATACGGCCGGAGGCGCTCGCGCTCGCCGTGTTCGGGGGGATCGCCGCCCTTGCGACACTCCTCCTCGGCATCCAACTCGCGGCACGCCAATTGAGTGCTCGCGAGCATGACCTGACGGTCATGCAGGCCGTCGGGGCGGATCCGGCGACGACCGTTCTCGACGGCCTCATCGGGATCCTCGGATCGGTGCTCATGGGGTCCGCGGTGGCGGTCGGCGTGGCCGTGGCCATGTCGAGTCTCTTCCCGATCGGCCCAGTCCGCCCCGTCCCGGATCCGGGTGTGAACGCCGACTGGGCCGTGCTCGGTGTCGGATTCGCCGTGATGGTCGGTGTCATCGGGACAGGCGCGGTGCTCCTCTCCTACTTCGACGCACCTCATCGAGCGCGGCGGCGATCTCGGTCCTTCGCCCGCCGTTCGTCCACCGTCGCCCTGGTGGCCGGCGCCGGGTTGCCCGCCTCGGCCGTCGTGGGAGCGTCCTTCGCCATCGACGCCCGCTACGGCAGGACCGCCGGTGCCTACCGTTGGGCCCTCCTGGCCGCGGTGCTCGCCATGGTCGTCGTCACCGCGACGTTGACCTTCGGTGCCAGCCTGAGCGCGCTCGTCTCACATCCGGCGCTCTACGGGTGGAACTGGGACGATGCAGTCCAGAGCTCCGACGGCTACGGGCCCGTTCCGAACCAGGCAGTGACGACGCTGCGCAACGATCCGGCGGTCACGGTGTCAGGCGTCTGGTTCGCGACCATGCAGCTGGACGGAGTCGAGGTGCCCACCTTGCTGTCGGACCCGGGGGCGCCGGTCACTCCCCCCGTCATCTCGGGCCACGGGCTTGCCTCGTCGCATCAGGTGGTCCTCGGCGCCGCAACCCTCGCCCAATTGCACAAGCGGATCGGTGACACCGTCGATCTCCGATACGTGCCCGGCTATCCACGCCGCCCCATCGCGCTGACCATCGTGGGTGTGGCGACGATGCCAGCGATCGGGATCGCCGAGGGGCTCCACACGTCCATGGGCGTCGGTGCGGCCGTGCCCGCCGACGCGGGGCCCGTGACGGTGAGTCTGGGCCCGCAGGCCTACGGGGCGCCCTGCAATGGACCGAACATGGTCTTCGTGCGGGTTCGGGGAGGTCCGGGCTCGCCGCCGGCCCGGGCTGTCGCCCAACGGCTCTCCGCCGCGGCCAACCGGGTCCTCGCCGCGCAACCGTCGAGCTCGATCTGCGGCGGCAACGTAGCTTCCGTCCTCAGCGTCCAGCGCCCCGCCCAGATCGTCAACTACGGCTCCATGGGCACGACCCCGCTGCTGCTCGCTGGGGGTCTCGCGCTCGGAGCGGTGGTGGCGCTCGGATTGGCCCTCACCGCGTCCGCCCGGCGGTGCCGCCGAGATCTGGCGCAACTCAAGGTCTTGGGTTTCGTTCAACGGCAGCTGTCCGCTGCCGTGGCCTGGCACTCCTCCTTTGTCGTCGCGATCGGGATGGCCTTCGGCATCCCGATCGGCATCGTGATCGGCCGATGGTTATGGATCCTGTTCGCCGAGCAGATCGGAGCGGTGCCTTCCCCGACCGTGCCAGCTACCTCAGTGGTCCTCGTGGCGACCGCCGCGCTCGTGCTCGCGAATGCAGCCGCAGCGATCCCGGGTTGGCGCGCCGCTCGCACCGGTGCGGCGGCCTTCCTGCGTGAGGAGTGACCAGCCCGGACGGTCCCGACCCCGGCCCATCGTCCAGGCCGTGCGTCGCCGGACGCAGAAGCGCTCAGACCGCAACGGAGCCACGGTGCGTCGCCCGACATCTGGGGTACTGCTCATCCGATGGTTGCCCTGAACCATCACATCGTTGCCGCCGCCGACAAGGACGCGACCTCCTTGTTCTTCGCCGATGTGCTCGGACTGGAACAGCCTGTCAGCTTCGGACCCTTCGCGGTGCTGAAGGTGAGCACCGACACCACACTGGACTTCATCGACACCGAGGGCGACATTGCGCCCCTGCACTACGCCTTCTTGGTCACCGAGGAGGAGTTCGACCAGATCTTCGCGCGGATCGGCGAACGAGGGTTCGCCTACTGGTCGGATCCACACCGCCATCATCCGGGGCACATCAATCACTGGGACGACGGACGCGGTGTGTACTTTCCCGACCCGAACGGCCACATGCTCGAGATCATCACCCGCCCCTATGGAAGTGGCGGCACCCAGGCGACCCACCCCCACCCGCTCGTCGCCGCACCGGTCGAGGTGAGCGCCAAGAGCCGAGGGTCCCTCGGGACGGCTTGCGCCGAGGGCGAGCACCCGATGCCGAGGAGATGATCTCGTCCCGACCCCTTGTCCGCGCTCCGCATCTCCGGGTGGTGCGGCGCGGCCGTGCGGACCCCTGAGTTGGCCAATTCCTCAGTCGCGAAAGGCCGGGTGGGGCGCTGCGAGGTACCCTGCCAACCCATGGATGGCGCCCGGGTCGAGGCCAACGGACTCGAATTCTCCTATCTGCACGACGGGCCGCCGGACGGACCGCTGGCGCTCTGCCTCCACGGGTTCCCCGACACCGCCCACACCTGGCGCCACCTGCTCCCCCGTCTGGCCGACGCCGGTTTCCACGCCGTGGCGCCGAACCTGCGCGGCTATGCGCCCACCGCCGTTCCCGAGGACGGCCGCTACGACACCGGGACCCTCGCCCTCGACGCCGGCGAGCTGCACCGGGCCCTCGGCGGGAACGAGGACGCCGTCCTCGTCGGGCACGACTGGGGAGCCTTTGCCGCCTACGGGGCGGCGGCCGGCGACCCCGAGCGGTGGCGCCGGGTGGTCACCGCCGCCGTTCCGCCGCAGGCGTCGGTGGCGGAGGGGTTCCTCCGTTTCGACCAGCTCCGCCGCAGTTGGTACGTCTTCTTCTTCCAGACCCCCTTGGCCGAGCACGTCGTCTCGCTCGACGGCTACGCATTCGTCGACCGCCTGTGGGCCGACTGGTCCCCGGGCTTCGACGCCTCGTGGGACACCGCCCGGGTGAAAGAGGCGCTCGGCTCACCCGCCAACCTGGGTGCGGCGATCGGGTACTACCGGGCCATGTTCGCCGGCCCTCCCGCCGACCCGGCGGCGGCCGAAGCCCAGGCGGCGGCCGGCACCGTCGCCCCCCAGCCCACCCTCTACCTCCACGGTGCCGACGACGGGTGCATGGGGGTCGACATCATCGGCCCGGTCACCGATTTCCTGGCCCCGGGGTCGGAGCTCGAGGTGGTCGAGGGTACCGGTCACTTCTTGCACCTCGAGCGACCCGGACCGGTCAACGACCGGATCATCGAGTTCCTGACCGCCTGATCCCGGACGCTCCGGGCCCGACGCCCTCGGAGCCCGACGCGCTCGGAGCCCAACGCGCGCAGGGACGGACACGTACCGACGCACTCGGGGCCCGAGACGATCAGGGGAGCCGCAGGATGCCGCGGCGGTCACGCAGGGCCATCCCCTCGGCGACCAGCGCGTCTGCCAGGCGGCGCGCCCGAGCCGGGTCGTCGGGCCAACCGGCCGAGGCGGCGATGTCCGACGGGGGTACCGGTCGGTGCCGGAGGACATCGACCAGGCGGCCCCGTCCCTGGCGGTCCGAGCCGTCGAACCGGCTCTGGGAGACCGAGACCCCGGCGGAGCCCCGGGCCGGATCGGGAGGTCGGCGACCGCGCCGACCCCACCGGCAGCTCCGGCGGATCGGGCACCGGGCGCACGACGGCCCGGCGGGTGTGCACACCAGGGCGCCCAGATCCAGCAGGGCCTGGCCGAACTCCCATCCCCGCCCGGCGGGCACCATGGCGTCGACGAGGTCCTGGGCCTCGCGGCGACCGACCCGCCGCCCGGCGACGGCCCTCGAGATGACCCGTCCGGCATTGGTGTCGACCACACCGACGTCCTTGCCGAAGGCGAAGGCCAGCACCGCCCGAGCGGTGTAGGGGCCCACGCCGGGAAGAGCGAGCAGCTCCGGCAGGGTGGCCGGCACCTGCCCGCCGTGGTGGCGGACCAACGTCTGTGACGCCCGGTGGAGGAAGACAGCCCGTCGGTTGTAACCGAGGCCCCGCCAGGCGCGCACCACGTCGCCCAGCGGGGCGGCGGCGCAGGCCCCCGGATCGGGGAAGGCGTCGAGGAAACCGAGATAGGCCGGCACGACCCTGGCGACCTGGGTCTGCTGGGTCATCACCTCGCTCACCAGCACCGGCCAGGCGTCCCGGGTGGCCCGCCACGGGAGCTCGGCCCGCCGCGACGAACCCTGCCCCTCCGCCGCGCCCCACCCGGTGACGACCTCCCCGAGCCGACGCGCCCGGGCGGGCTCGACGTATCCCGGCGGTCCTCCCGACGGCGGCCCGGCGGCGGGCGCGACCGGCACGGTGAAGGATCAGTCCCAGACGTCGTCCCCGTAGGGACGCCGGCGCGGCGGCGCGGCGGCCTCTTTCCACACCATGACCTTGCGGCGGAAGTAGCACACCTCCTCACCGCGCTGGTTGAAGCCCTTGGTCTCGACTGTGACCACCCCCCGGTCGTCCTTCGACTTCGACTCCACCTTGTCGATCACCTTGGTCTCGGCGTAGATGGTGTCACCGTGGAAGGTCGGGGCCCGGTGGACGAGCGACTCGACCTCGAGGTTGGCGATGGCCGTCCCGCTCACATCGGGCACGCTCATGCCGAGCACCAGCGAGTAGACGAGGTTGCCGACCACCACGTTGCGCCCCTGGACCGTCTCGTGCTCGGCGTACCAGGCGTCGGAGTGGAGCGGGTGGTGGTTCATGGTGATCATGCAGAAGAGATGGTCGTCGGCCTCGGTGACCGTCTTGCCCGGCCAGTGCCGGTAGACGTCGCCGGGCTCGAACTGTTCGAAGTAGCGACCGAACGGACGGTCGAAGACGGCCATGCTCGGTCAGTCGCGCACGAGCGTGGGCCGGGTGGTGAAGCCCAGCACCCAGTCCGTGTGGGAGTCACCGTCGATGGCCATCCGCCAGGTGTAACGGGTGCCCGGGGTGAGCGGCAACGGGCCGAGGTTGACGGCGAGGGCGACGTCGATGGGCGAGCCCTCGGGGATCCCCGGGGGACGCCCCACGGTGAACTCGCCCCGCACCTCGACCGGGTGCTCGCCCTCGGGCGTCTCGACCAGCACCGGCCGCCCGTCGGCGTCCTCCAAGAAGAGCTCCCAGTGATGGGGCGACTCGGCCTCGTGCCAGCCGACGTCGATCTTGAGCGCGATGGCGGAGGGCACCGGGTCGGGCCCGGTCATGCTCCAGCCCCCACCCAGCACGTACAACTTGCCGTCGGAGACCTGGGCGGCGTCGCACAACATCATCGTCACTCTCACAGATCCGAGGATACCGGCTCGCTCCGCCCCCACGGCCCGGAGGCGGCCCTCGGTAACGTAGGCGCATGGAGCTCCGTGGTCTGCGGGACGACGTCTACCGCCGCCCCCTGGCCACCGCGCTCGACCGGCTCGGGATCGGACCGGGCTGGACCTGTGTCGACGTCGGTGCGGGAGGAGGTGACGTCTCGGTGGCCCTCGCCGAGATCGTCGGGCGCGCCGGGCGGGTCTACGCCGTCGACAGCGACCCCACGGCCCGCGACGAGGTGGCCGAGGCGGCGGCCGCTCACAGCCAGGTGCTCGCCGTCACCCAGGCCGGCGAGGACCTCCGGCTGCCCGAGCCCGTCGACCTCGCCTTCTGCCGCTTCCTGCTGCTCCATGTGGTGGAGCCCGCCGCCGTCCTCGCCCGCATGGCCTCGGCCGTGCGTCCCGGCGGATGGGTGGTGGCCCAGGAGCCGGTCACCACCGCCGGCCGCATCGACGGCCATCCCTTCACCATGCCCGCCGCCCGGCACCCCGACGTCGGGGCGCTGCTCCCCTCGCTGGCACGCCGCGCCGGCCTGGTCACCGTCGACGCCTGGGCCGAGGCCCCGGCCGGTGCCGGCCCGGGGGCGGTGGCGGACTACCTCAAGCTGGTGACCGAGACCGACCCCGGCGACGACGCCGTGGTGCTGCCACCGTTGGTCACCGTGGTGGCGCAGGTCCCCGCGACCGGCCCTGGATAACCTGGCCCGGTGCACGCCGAAGGCCCACCGGCGCCCGACCTCGCGGGCGCCTCCGACGCAGTCTCTGTCGCCCAGTCGGTGGTGCAGGCCGGGGTCCGCGCCCTCGCCGCGGCGGGCGGCCCCGACACCGCACAGGTGCTGGCCTACGACGTGGCCCATGCCGCCGCCGCCGTCCGGACGGCCGAAGCGGTGCTCGCCTACGGCACCTTCGGTGAGACCGAGGGCCGCATCGCCTGCGCCTTTGTGGCCGACGCCCTCCGCGACCTGGCGTCCCGCACGACCGGGCGCGCCGGCGCGTGGGGGGCGGCCCCGGACTGGATGGCCCCCGCCGAGCCGTTCGTCGCCACCTACTCCGACCCGGGCTTCGTGGCCACCCTGGCCGAGCAGCCCGGCGAGCGCCATCTCGACCCCGACTTCGAGCTGGTGCGCGAGACCTTCCACCGGTTCGCCGACGAGCAGATCCGCCCCCGTGCGGAGCACATCCACCGGGCCAACACCGACATCCCCGAGGAGATCATCGCCGGCATGGCCGACATGGGCGGCTTCGGCATGTCGGTCCCCGAGGAGTACGGGGGCTTCGCCACGGGAGGCGAGTCCGACTACCTCGGCATGGTGGTGGCGACCGAAGAGCTCTCGTGGGCATCGCTCGGTGCGGGCGGGTCGCTCATCACCCGTCCCGAGATCCTCACCCGGGCCATCGTCCATGGCGGGACCGAGGAACAGAAGCAGCAGTGGCTGCCGAAGCTGGCCGGCGCCGAGGTGCTCGGGGCGGTGGCCGTGACCGAGCCCGACTTCGGTTCCGACGTCGCCAACGTGACCACCTCGGCGGCGCCGGTCGAGGGCGGGTGGACGATCAACGGCGTCAAGACCTGGTGCACGTTCGCCGCCCGGGCCGAGGTGCTGTTGCTGCTCGCCCGCACCGACCCCGACCGGGCCCGGGGCCATCGGGGGCTGTCGCTGTTCGTGGTGGAGAAGCCGAGGGCGGAGGGCCACGGCTTCGCCTTCACCCAGGAGGCGGGGACCGGGGGGCGGCCGCCGGGGCCGCCCGGTCGCATGGAGGGGCGGGCCATCGACACCCTCGGCTACCGGGGCATGCACTCCTACGAGGTCGCCTTCGAGGACTGGTTCGTGCCCGAGGTCGAACCTGGTCGGCGGGGAGGGCGGCCTCGGCCGCGGGTTCTACCTGCAGATGCAGGGGTTCGAGAACGGGCGGCTCCAGACGGCGGCGCGGGCGGTCGGGGTCATGCAGGCCGCCTACGAGGCGGCGCTCGACTACGCCCGCAACCGGGTGGTGTTCGGCCAGCCGATCATCGACTACCAGCTGACCCGGGCCAAGCTCGCCCGCATGGCCGTCCTGATCCAGTCGACCCGGCAGTTCTCGTACCAGGTGGCACGCCTCATGTCGAAGGGCGAGGGCGCCCTCGAGGCATCGATGGTCAAGGCCTACGTCTGCCGGGCGGCCGAGTGGGTCACCCGCGAGGCCCTCCAGATCCACGGGGGCATGGGCTATGCCGAGGAGTTCGCGGTGTCCCGCTACTTCGTCGACGCCCGGGTCCTGTCCATCTTCGAGGGCGCCGACGAGACGCTGGCTCTCAAAGTGATCGCCCGCCGGCTGCTCGCCGATGCGGGCGCCTGAGGGTACGGCGATGGAGTACGCCGCCCTGACCGACGCCGTCCGGACCGAGTCGGCCGCCACCGTCGCTGGCCCTCGGGTCGGCGCCCGCCATGGACACCATCGTCCCCACCTGCGAGGACTGGACGGTGTCGGATCTGGCCGTGCACGTCGGCGCCTTCTGCGGGTTCTGGACCCACGTCCTCTGCGAAGGGACGGGCCGGACGAAGACCCCGTTTGCCGACCCGCCCGAGGGCGCCGACCTGATCCGCTGGTTGGACGAGCTCGCCGCCCACCTGGTCGCCGAGCTCGAGGCGACCCCGCCGGCGACCGAGGTCTGGACGTGGTTCGCAGCCGACCACACCGCCCGGTTCGTGGCCAGGCGGTGCGCCCACGAGCTCGCCGTCCACCGCTACGACGCCCAGTCGGCCCGCGGGGAGTGGGAGCCGATCGCACCGGCGCTGGCCGTCGACGGGATCGACGAGATCTTCGACGCCCTGGTCACCTCCCGGGATCGCACCGGGGACGGCACGGGGCGGACCCTGGCGCTCGTCTGCACGGACGAACCCGTCTCGTGGGCGGCCGTCATGGAGTCGAACCGGATCGACGTGGACCGTCACGGACCGGAGGCGGGCGCCCCCGCCGGTGACCTCACCGTGACCGGGGCGGCCTCCGATCTCGAGCTGGTCCTCTACCACCGCCCGCCCCTCAGCCCGGTGGACATGAGCGGGGACTACACGGTGCTCGACGAATGGCACCGCGAGTTCCGGTTCTGAGGCCGCCGGCGCGCCCGGGTCCTACCCGGACGCCGCTCAGCCCGGAGAACGGGTCAGCCCGGCCCGCTCCCCCCGGCTGACGAACTTGGTCGCCATCTTGCGGGAGGCCTCGTCGATCATCTCGTCGCCGAACATGACCGCCCCGGACCGGTCGTCCTCGGTGGCCCGGCGGTAGGCGTCGAGGATCTCCCAGGCGCGGTCGAACTGCTCCTGGGTCGGCGAGTAGACCTCGTTGAGCACCGTCACCTGATCGGGGGTGAGGGCCCACTTCCCGTCGTAGCCGAGCACCCGAGTCCTCATCGAGAACTCGCGCAGGCTGTCGAGCTCCCGGACCTTGAGGAACGGGCCGTCGATCACCTGGAGCCCGTTGGCCCGGCCGGCCATGAGGATCTTCGAGAACACGTAGTTGAAATGGTCGCCCGGGTACTCGGGAATGGCGACGCCTCCCGTGAGCACCGGCATCTCCATCGAGGCGGCGAAGTCGGCCGGTCCGAAGATGATCGTCTCCAGCCGGGGGGAGGCGGCGCAGATCTCCTCGACGTTGATGAGACCGCGGGTGGTCTCGATCTGGGCCTCGATGCCGACGTGGCCGACGGGGAGGCCGGCCTTCTTCTCCACCTGGGCCAGCAGCAGGTCGAGGGCCACGACCTCGGCGGCCGACTGCACCTTGGGCAGCATGAGCTCGTCGAGGCGCTCGCCGGCGAGGGACACGACATCGATCACGTCGCCGAAGGTCCATTCGGTGTCCCAGGCGTTGACCCGGACACAGAGCACCCGGTCGTCCCACGCCAGGTTCTTGACGGCGTCGGCCACCTTGGCCCGGGCGGCCTCCTTCTCCAGCGGGGCCACCGAGTCCTCGAGGTCGAGGAAGCTCATGTCGGCGGGGACCGTCGGGGCCTTGGCGAGAAAGCGCTCGTTCGACCCCGGCGTCGACATGCACGACCGACGGGGCAGGTAGCGGGAACGTTCGGACATTCCCGCATGGTAGGTCCGATCCCCCCGGGGGCGGAAACCGCATCCCCGGTGGATCCGCCCCGCCGGGAGGGTCAGGGTGCGGCGCCCGGCGCGGCCCCGTCGGCGGTCTGGGCGGCCAGCTGGTCCGGCGTCATCTGCTCGGAGAGCAGGCGTTCGAACCGGGCCGGGTCCCCGCCGACGAAGGCCCGGCACAGCGGCAGGCCCTCGACGTAACAGGTGAGATAGGCGCGCCAGGTCGGGTGGGTGAGGAACTCGACGACCTTGGACGCCCGGGCCCGCGGCAGGAGTCCGAATCGCGCCACCTCGTCGGTCACCACCTCGGGATCGGCACCGTCCTCGTGCAGGCGGAAGGCGGCGTTCTGGCGGACCGCACCGAGCGTCTCGGTCGCCTCCGCCACCGCGGCCACGATCTCGGCGTCGTAGCGGATGCCGAGGGGCGAGAGGTGACCGGCCACGGTGTGCTCGGGGCGCCGTCCCATGACCACTTCGAGGCCGAGATCGGCCAGTCCCTCGGCCAGCAGGCACTGTGGCGTGCCGACGAGGAAGATCGACTCCTCCCACCACCGGCGCTTCCGGACCAGCCCGACCTCCTTGCGGGTGTGCTCGGTGTGGTGCCCCGGGTACGACTCGTGCGCCACCAGATGGGCCAGTCCGGTGGAGAGCACCGGGAGGTCGGTGTTGACCGCCACCCGGCTGCGCAGGTCGCCGAGGTAGTAGTTGAACCCCGACCACGGCTGGTCGGACACCAGCTCGAAGTCGACGCGCTCCCCGTCGGGCAGTCCGAACAGCGCGCCGGGTGCGGTCGCGCAGGTCCTCGGCCAGCGAGTCGATGGCCGGGCGCAACCGGTCGACCGGCACGGCGTGGGCCTCCCGCCAGGCGACCAGCCGCTCGGCCAGCGGCCCGGTGCCGGGGAGCACGGCGTCGAGGTCGCGCGCTGGGCCCCGACGAACGCCTCCTCGTCCACCCTGGTGGGGCGCACCCCGTAGCAGGCCTCGACCTCGTCGGCGTAGGCGATCGGCTCTCCGGCCAGCTTGCGCGCCGTGGTCAGCAGCCCGACCACCTGGGCCCGGAGCCAGTGCCGGCGGGCGGGTACCTCGCCCTCCCCGGACCCCGCATCGGCCCGAGGTTCGAGGGGCTCGCCGGCGTCGATGCCGGCCAGAAGGGCCCGGGCGTCGGCGGCCAGCCGGGCCGGCGGGCGCAGGGGCTCGGCGCCGACCGTGGCGGCCGCCGCCGGCGGTCCGTAGTAGGCGTCGACCAGGCCGTCGACGTGACGGCCGAGGCGCAGGCCGAGGGTGAGGTACCGCTCGACCAGTCCCGGTTCTCGCCACGGCGCCTCAGGCCAGCGTGCGGCGGAAGAAGGAGACCGACCGTTCCCACAGCTGCTCGGCGGACTCGGGGTGGTGGGCCTCGGGCCGGTCCTCGTTGAAGAAGGCGTGGCCGGCACCGGGATAGAGGTGGATCTCGACCTCGGTGCCCAACTGCCGGAGCTGTTCCTCGAGGGCGCGGGCGGCGTCGGGAGTGAAGTAGTCGTCCTGCTCGGCGGCGTGGATGAGCACGGCGGCGTCGAGCTTCGAGTAGTCGGGTTGCGCGTCCGGCCACGGGATGAGGCCGTAGGCCGGCACGACCGCCTTCACCGCGTCGGGGCGCTGGGTGGCGAGCACCAGGGCCAGCCCGCCGCCCATGCAGAAGCCGATGACTCCGACCGAGCGGCGCCCGGTCCGGCGACAGGAGCTCGTCGACCGCGCCGCTCAGGTCCCTGGCCGCCTTCTCCATCCCCAGGGCCATCATCTGCCGGCCCGCCTCGTCGGGCTCGCTCAGGGGCACCGTGTCCCCGTGGTAGAGGTCGGGGGCGAGGGCACAGAAGCCGGCTCCGGCGAACCGGTCACAGGTCCGTTTGATCTGGTCGACCAGCCCCCACCACTCCTGGAGCACGATGATTCCGGGGCCCGACTCGGGACCATTGGCGGGAGCGGCGATATAGCCCCGGCTGCGGTCTCCATTGCTCGGAAATTCGATCATCTCACCCATGCCGGTCGACCCTACCGTGCGGCCGCGCCGATCTCACCTCCGAGCCCGGGTGCCCGGAGGCGGCTCGGTCCCGGGGGCGGACGGATGCAGGGGCCGGCGGGAAAGTTCTCGGGTGACGAACCTGTTCAGGGGCTCGAATTGCCCGAGGGGTACTTGTGAACCCGGACCGGAGGGACTAGACAGGGACCCCGATGCCTCACGCCGAGCTGTCCTCGACGTCAGCGCCGCCTGTACCCCCCGCCCCTCGCAAATCCCCCCGCAAACATGTGTTTGCCGTGCTCGGGCTGGCGGTCACAATCGGTATCACCGCCGCGGTAATTGTGTCTCCCCGCACGGCCTCGGCCGACCAAATCTCCGACGCCAAGGCCCAGGCGGCAGCCATCACCGCCAAGATCCAGGCGACCGAGGCACAGATCGCCGCCCTCACCGGCCAGGTCCAGGCGGCCGACTACCAGCTCTCCCAATTGAGCGGCCAGATCGCGGCCAACCAGGCCGAGGTGGCCAAGGACCAGGCCGAGGTGGCCAAGGACCAGGCCCAGCTGCGGACCCAGGCCATCACCGACTACACCAGCAGTGGGACCACCAACCAGGTGACCCAGATGTTCTCGTCCAGCCCGAACACGTCGGACATCCGCTCGGAGTACGCATCGATCGCCACGGGCAACGTGACGACCACCATCGACCATCTCCACACCGCGCAGAGCCAGCTCCAGGCGGCGCAAGCGGCACTGCAGCAGCAACAGAGCCAGGCGGCGGCGGCGCGCGACAACCTGCAGTCGTCGGAGAGCCAGGCGACCGCGCTGGCCAGCCAGGACCAGGCCACCCTCAACAGCGTCAACGCCAACATCCAGAACCTGGTGGCCCAGCAGCAGGCCCAGGCGGCGGCGGCGGCGAAGGCGGCCGCCACCGCCTCGTTCAACGCCAAGCTCGCCGCCGCCCAGCGGGCCCAGACCACCGCCGCGGCGCCGGCTCGCTCGGGTGGCGTCGCCCCCGGGGGGGGTTCGGGGCCGGCGGCCGCCCCGGCCGGGCCTCCGCCGCCGGTGGCAGGGGGGGCGGCCGGCGCGGTGCAGGCGGCCGAGAGCCAGGTCGGGGTCCCCTACGTGTGGGGCGGTGACACCCCGGCCGGGTTCGACTGCTCCGGCCTCGTCATGTGGGCCTACGCCCAGGCCGGCATCGGCCTCCCCCGCACGTCGGGTGCCCAGTACGCCGCCACCACCCACATCTCCGCTGGCCGACATCCAGCCGGGGGACCTCCTCTTCTACGGCCCGGGCGGCTCGCGAGCACGTGGCCATGTACGTCGGCGGGGGCTCGATGATCGAGGCGCCCTACACCGGGGCGTCGGTCTGGATCACCGGGGTGCGCACCGACGGCGACTTCGTCGGCGTCGGCCGGGTCGTCTGACCCCTGGTCCGGCGTCGCCGGGCGGACCCGTACGCCTGGCCCGTTCGCTCATGCCTGGTCGTGCGCGGCGAGGGCGTCCGGAGGGCGCTCGCCCCGGAGGGGCCCGGGCGGCGCCCGAAGCGGAAGGCGACCGGCTCCCGTCCCGCCTGGACGACGATCGCCTGGCCGCTCGGTTCCCCGACGAGCGCGCCGACGACCGCCTCGGCCACGGCGGCCGGGTCGACGAGGGGGAACCCGGCCTCCTCCAACAAGGGCCGGGCCGCGCCGACGAGCGGCGTGTCGACGATGCCGGGGCACACCGCGTTGACGGTCACGCCTCGCTCCGCCAGTTGCGGCGCGAGGGCCCGCACCAGCCCCACGAGGGCGTGCTTGGTGAGGCAGTAGAGGGGGTCCGGGGAGAACCCGATGAGGCCGGCGAGGGAGGCGGTGACCACGATCGCACCCCGGCGGCGCGCCGACAGGGCCGGGACGAGGGCCCGCACCCCGAAGACCACACCGTCCACGTTCACCCCGAGGACCCGCCGGTAGGCGTCGTCGGTGAGCGCGGCGATGTCGGCTTCGCCGGTCGTCACCCCGGCGTTCAGGTGGGCGAGGTCGACGCCCCCGAACCGCGACGTGACCTCCTCGACGATCCGCCCGCCACTGGTCGGAACGCCCGACGTCGGCCTCCACGGCCAACCCGCCGAGCTCCGCCGCCACCCGGTGCGCGCCGTCCCCGTCGATATCCACCACCGCCACCGATGCACCCGCCCCTGCCAGGCGCACGGCCGTCGCCCTCCCGATACCCGAGGCGCCGCCGGTGACGACCGCCACCCGTCCCGCCAACGATGTGCCGATGCCGACTGCGCCCCACCGTGCCTGTCGCCCCACCGGTCCTCCGCTCCGAGCCCGTCCGGTGCTGCTCCGGCCGGCTCCGGTTCCCCGCCTCGCGGCGGTCGTCCTCCCGGCGGCGGTCTGGTTACCGGCCCGGGCCGGTGCCACCCTACCGAGGGCCTGGTGCATACTGGGGGGCGCCGATCGTGTCTCGGATCCGGCGCCTGCCCGTCATCCGAGCCCGACCCATGAGACCGGATCCACGTTGAGACCCATCCCCGTCGCGTTCCACGTCTGGTTCCTCGAGGTGCACACCTACGGGATCGGGCTGGCGCTCACCTTCTGGTTCGGGCTCCGCTACGCCGAGCGCCGGCTCCGCAAGGCCGGCTATCCGTGGCAGTGGGTGACCGGGATGTTCGTGTGGGTCATCGTGTCGGCCATCGTCGGCGCCCGGGTGCTGCACGTGCTGTCCAACCTCTCCTTCTACAGCGGGCATCCCACCCAGGTCGTCTCGATCTGGCAGGGCGGGCTGTCCTCGTTCGGGGGACTCCTCTTTGCCGTGCCGGTCGCCATCGTGAGCTCGCGCCGGCGCTGCCCGCAGCTGGCGACGCTGCGGTTCGCCGACCTGATGGCCCCGGTGCTCATGGCGTGCTGGGGCATCGGCCGGCTGCTCGGTCCGCAGCTGATGGTGGCCGGGGGCGGCCACCCGACCCACCAGTGGTTCGGGATGTACTACGCCGGTCAGGTGGGCAAGCGCCTGCCCGTCCCGATCTTCCAGTCCATCGAGGACTTCTCGATCTTCGCCCTCCTCCTCCTGGTCGAGCGCTGGCTCCGGTCGGTGGCGCCGGTGCCGGCCGTGCCGGCGGGCGGGGAACCGGTGGTCGCCTCACCCCTCCCACCGTCGGGGATCGTGCTGGGCGTCGGGATGGTCCTGTGGGGGATCGAGCGGTTCCTCGACGAGCACCTATGGCTCGGCGAGGACGGCCACCTCGGCTCGTTGCTGGTGCAGGCGGCGGGCATCGCCCTCGTGGTCGCCGGTGTGATCCTGCTCGCCAGCCGCGTCGGCCCGTTGCAGCGCTGGCGGCGGGGAGAGGACACCGTTGCTCCCGGAGCCGAACCCGCCGTCGACGGCGGAGCCGAACCCGTCGCGGCGGGCGGCACCGACGAGGATCCGGCCCCGGTGCCGTCCCTCGACCCGCCGGTGCGCGCCGTCCGGACCCGCAGCGGCGTCACCTTGGCCCGGACCGACCCCACCGGATCGGGATGAGGCGGAGCGTCCCGCCACCCGCACCGTCGCGACGAGCGCGGCACTGACGGCCACGAGGGCCAGCGCCGCCGGCGAGCGGAGGTAGGCGGCCAGGACGGCGACCACCCCGATCTCGACGACCACCACCGCCCGGCTCACCGCCGGACCGAGGGCGGCGAACCGACGGTGGAAGGCCAGAAGCCCGGACGGTGAGGAGACCGGGGCGGTGAGCAGGACGGCGAGCCCGCGCAACAGGCCGAACCCCGTCCCGACGGCCACGGCGACCGCCGGGCGGCCGGTCGAGGCGGCGAGCACCACGGTGAGGTAGACGGCGGCCGAGGTGATGTAGGTGGCGAGGCCGGTGCCGATCTGCCAGCCGAACCCGATGCCGTACACCCAGGGCCGGTACCCGTCGAGCCACCGCTCGTTCACCTGGCGGCGATGGACCGGCAGGCCGACACCGGCCAGGCCGGAATCCGAGGCGGCGGCGACGAGCGCGGCGGCGAGCGCCACCAGGCCGGGCACCGGGGAGGACGGGGCGAGGCGGGCGACCACCAGCGCGCCCGAGGCGGCCACGCCGCCGAGGCAGGCGCCGCCGAGCGCCGCCCCGAGCACGAACCAGGCGGCGGTGACGGCGTAGCGGTGGCCCCGGCCACGCTCGCCCACCGGCGTGATGGTCGAGAGCATCGACAGACCGCAGGGCGACCAGGTGGAGCGCGCGGCGGCGGCCACGGCGACGAGGGCGGCGAGCAGAGCGAGACAGAGGGTCATGGGGCTCCCATCGCTAGGCGGGCGATCCGAAGAAGGGGGTGCCGAAGGTGAAGACTCCGCCGTCGGCGGCGACCAGCCAGTAGCCCTCGGGTGAAGCGAGGGCGGCCATCCCGACCACCGGCCGGTTGAGCACCAGGTCGCCGGTGGAGCCGAGGAACGGGGCGTCACCGAAGCAGAACACCCCGCCGTCGGAGGCGACCAGCCAGTAGCCCCGCCCGCTCGGGGTGGCGGCCATCCCGACCACCGGCCGGTTGAGCACCAGGTCGCCGGTGGAGCCGAGGAACGGGGCGTCACCGAAGCAGAACACCCCGCCGTCGGAGGCGACCAGCCAGTAGCCCCGCCCGCTCGGGGTGGCGGCCATCCCGACCACCGGCCGGTTGAGCACCAGGTCGCCGGTGGAGCCGAAGAACGGGGCGTCGCCGAAGCAGAACACCCCGCCGTCGGAGGCGACCAGCCAGTAGCCCCGCCCGCTCGGGGTGGCGGCCATCCCGACCACCGGCCGGTTGAGCACCAGGTCGCCGGTGGAGCCGAGGAACGGGGCGTCACCGAAGCAGAACACCCCGCCGTCGGAGGCGACCAGCCAGTAGCCCCCTTGTCGACGGACGGCCATCCCGACGATCGGCCGGTTGAGCACGAGCGACGAGGCGTCGCCCTGGGCGGTGAAGTCCCCGAAGGCCAGCAGCCGGCCGAAGGCGGTGACCATCCCGTAGCCGCCCCCGTCGGCGCTGGCGGACATGCCCACCACCTCGCAGGCGGTCAGGGGCGAGCTGCACGGGGCGGGGGGAGGTGAGGGCGGGGCCGCGGTCCAGCACGGCTCGTTCTGCTCGGCGGTGCTGTCGTCCTGGGCGTTGGTGGTCGTGCAGGAGGGGTCCACCTCCCACGGCGGGACGCAGGCGACCACCCGGCAGACGATCCGACCGATGCAGGCGACGTCCTGGTTGCACTGGCCATAGCGGAATTGCAGGCAGCCGGTGAGGTACGAGTCGCACCCCGCCGGCCCGCACCCGCAAGCGGTGCCGTCGCAACCGGGATCGCAGAACCCCCATCCGTTGCCGCAACCGGTGTCGCAGCTGCAGGTGGCGTTGCAGTCCATGTAGTAACGGGGGCCGCCGCAGAACGAGGAGTTGTCGGCCTTCCACCACCCGCCCATGACCGTCCCCGCCGGGCAGTAGTTGTACCCGCCGTTCACCGAGCAGCAGAACTCCGAGAAGCCCGAGCAGCAGGTGGATCCGCACCCGCACGCGCCGTTGCCGCAGGTGCACACCAGCCCGTAGGCGGTCCCGGGCTTCAGCACGAGGTCGAGCCCGGCGCCGATGGCCACCGCGCTGCCGGCGTAGGCGGAACGGTTGATGAAGCTGCGACGCGACAGCTTGGACTCGAGGAACCCCGAGGCCCGTTCGACCAGGGTCATCGGGCCGAGGACCCGGCCCGGGGCGGGGCTCCCGGGGCCGGGACAGTGCCGGTGGCGGGCCGGTGGGCCCGGCCCGAACGGCCTCGAGGACGGCGAGCGACGAGACGGCCAGGTAGGCCAACCAGGCGGCGACGGCCGAGGCGGCGAGCAGGGGCACGCCGGCGGCCGGTTGGCGGGAGAGGGCGCCGAGCATCGACCCCGACTGGCCGGAGATCGCCACGGCGGCCGCCGCACCGGCCAGCACCGCGTCCACCACCACGTGGAGGGCGGTCGCCGGGGTGTCGGGCGCCCCGAAACAGCCACAGCTGGCGAGCGCCCCGCCGCGCCGGCGGGCGACCGCCACGATCACCCCGAAGGCGGCGTAGGAACCGGCGACCAGCCAGGCGACCGGTGGCCGGGGCAGTGCCAGGGCCACCAGGCCGAGGGACAGCTCGGCGACGGCCCCGGTACGCACGAGGGCGGCGGTCCGCGACAGCGGAAACCGGCCGTGCCCCAGCACGGCGAGGGCGTGGGCAGTGCCGGAGGGCCGGGCGGCCTTGGCCGCGCCCGCCGCCACCAGCAGGTAGCAGGCGACCAGGTAGAGCCCGATCAGTTCCACCGGACACCGTCGCCGGACGGCACCGGCGCCCTCGGGGGTGCGGTGTTTCCGACCGGCGCGACAAGCGCGGGGGCGATTGGGACGGCGGGCGCAGCGGGGGCAGCGGGGACCGCGGGGGCGAGTGTCATCTGTCCGAGCAGGTCGTTCACCCTCGGTACGAGCTCGGTCCGGTGGGCGTGGCTGCCGAGCACGACGTACAGCGTGAACGGCCTGCCGGCTTCGGTGAAGAACCATTGCGTTCCCGAGTGACCCGGAAGGCCGCGCCGCAGCGCATAGGGCCGGAAGTCGGAGACGGCGAGGGCCCGCGGCATCCCGGCCCGGGCGAAGAGGGGCCGGCCCAGGCTCTCGGGGCCGTACTCGAACAGGACGGCGAAGACGTCCGACGCACCGAGCAGGTTGACCGCCCCGCCCCCGAAGTCGCCCACCTCGTCGGGAAGAGCGATGGTGGCGAAGTGCGCCACCGGGTAGGTGTGGGCGCCGGCCGAAGGTGCCCGCACGAAGATGCGTCCGCCGAACCCTGCCGGCAGGGGCGCCTCGATGCCGTGCGCCCGCAGCGTCGCCACCGTCAACCCGCCCGGCCGACCGGATCGCTGGGCGACGCGGACCTCGTACCCGAGGGGGCCGCCGGCGTCCGACCGTAGAGGTCGTCGAGCGAGCGCGGGTAGAGGCTGGGGTCGCCGGGACGGATGCCCGCCGCCAACAGCTCACGGTCGTTGGCCGACTCTCGCGCCGGTCCGTCGAGACCATCGGCGAAGGCACGACCGGCGCTGAGGGGGTCGCCGGGCGCGCCGGGGTCGCCGGGCTCGCTGGGCTCGACGGGCTCGACGGGGGCGAACCCCCCGGCGTCGGAGGCCGCCCGCTGCACCATCTCGACCACCTGCCCGACATGGTTGGCCACCCCCTCGCCGATGCGTCGGTCGGCCCGACCGTCGACCAGCACGAAGAACGGCGAACCAGGGACCTCGTAGTCGCGCCAGGCGTCGGTCGACATGAGGACGGTGAGCCCGGGACGGGCGGCCGCCGCCACCTCGGCGACGATCTCCGACTCCGGGCCCTTGGTCACCACGACCAGCCGGGTGGCGGGGGGCAACCCGAGCCGGTCGGGATGCTCGAACGCCCGCCAGAAGCCCCGACAGGTGTGGCACCCGGACGAGAGGAAGGCGAGCAGGGTGGCATGGCCCGTCGAGCCGACCGGCAGCGCCAGCGCGTCCCCGGCGGGGGTCACACCGGCGACGGTGGGGGCGGTCGTCGAGCTCCGCTCGGCGGGCAACGGCGGCCCCATGGTGACCGGGACCCCGGTTGCCGGGGCCCTGCCGCCGCCTGACGGAGATCCGCCCGGGGACCCGGAGCCGGCCGGGTCGCCCACCCCCGCACCGAGCTCGTGCAACGCCTTGAGGATGTCGGCGTGGCTGCGCAGGAGCCCGGCCACCAGGACGGCCATCAGCGCGACGACGACACAGAGGACGACTGCCAGTGCGACCATGTTGCAACCTCCGGACCCTCCCGGCGGCGCCCGTTTGCGACACCGCTCGTCCGCGCCTCATGGTACGGACGAGGGGCGCACGACCGGTGCATGCCCGATGACATCGACTTTGGGTGCCGGCGCGAGGTGGCAACGAGCGGAGGCGGCGGGTCATCCGCCCGTGACCAGGGTGATTGGTGGGGCCCGTCGGACGTCGTTACCATCCCGGGCCGGCGGGCCCGTCGAGCGGGGTTCCGCCACCTTTGCTCCGGGCCCGCCACCTTCGCCCTCCGTGCCCGCCCGTTCCGCCGGATGACGGGGGCGCCGTGCCAGCCGGACCAAGCCCGGTCCAAGCTTGGCTCGTTACGGTGCAGCCACCGAGCCCTGGGGTGGGGGAAACCAACGTCCGTCCTGGGCACCACTCCAGGGCTCGGGCACCTCGGTGGGACTACGAAGCTGCCCCGGCCCCGGTCGCCTTGGCCTCGGCAGCCTTCCGGTAGGCCTCGAGCTGGTCGAGCAGCGGCATGCGCTCCTGGCCGACGGTCGAGTCGAGGCGGGCGGCGATCGCCTCGGGTGTCCACCGCCCGTCGGCGTACACGGCCCGCACCTCCACGCGGCTGGTTCCACACCGCGATCTTCGGACCCGACCGAGGTGTACACCTGGCCGGTCACGTGCTTGGCCCGATCGGACAGCAGGTAGACGACCAGCGGCGCCACGTCCTCGGGATCGCCCATCTCGGCGAGGTCCATGGGCACGTTGGCCGACATCCGGGTGCGGGCCACCGGGGCGACGGCGTTGGCCGTGATCCCGTAGCGGTTGAGGCCGGCCGCCGCCGAGCGGACCAGCGAGACGATCCCGCCCTTGGCCGCCGCGTAGTTGGCCTGGGCCACGCTGCCGGCGAAGGCGCCCGAGGTGAAGGCCACCAGCGACCCGCCGCCCTCCTGCTTGCGCATGATGGCCGACGCCGCCCGGAACACGGTGAAGTGCCCCTTCAGGTGGGTCTCGACGACGGCGTCCCACTCGTCCTCGGACATGTTGAAGAGCATCCGCTCCCGCAGGATGCCGGCCACGGCCACCACGCCGTCGATCCGGCCCCACCGCTCGACGCCGGCGCCGACGATCCTCTCGCCGCCGGCCGAGGGTGGTCACGCTCTCGGCGACGGCCACGGCCTCACCGCCCGGCGGCCGCGATCTCGGCCACCACGCGCCTCGGCCACCTCGCTCGTCGGGTCCTCGCCGGCCAGGGACACCCCGATGTCGGCCACCACCACCTTGGCTCCCTCGGCCGCCGCGGCCAGCGCCACCGCCCGTCCGATCCCGCCTCCGGCGCCGGTGATGGCCACCACCTTGCCCGTCAGGAACCCACTCATCGTGCTCGGCCGTTTCCCCCGCGCCGTCGGCGGCGCATCGGCCGCGATTGACCGAATACGAGAACCTGTTCTAGCGTCCTCATCCGGGTCCGCTGCCAGCCCGGGCACCGCGCCCCGGCTCGCCGGGCTGCACCGGCGAAGGGAACCATCGGAGCGCCGGCGCACGGCGCAGGGGGTCATCGGGAGACCATGGGCGATCTTGGATTTTGGGCGCTGGCCCACGAGGACCCCGACCATCTCGCCCTGGTGGCCCCGGACGGGACCGAGTACCGGGCCGGCGAGCTGCTCGGCACGGGCCAACCAGGTGGTGCACGCGCTGCGCGGCCTCGGCCTCGGCACCGGGTGACGTGGTCGCCACCCTCCTGCCCAACGGCGTCGAGATGTTCGAGCTCTACCTGGCCGCCCTGCAGGCCGGCTGGTACCTGGTGCCGATCAACCACCATCTCGTCGGGCCGGAGGTGGCCTACATCCTCGACGACTCGGGAGCCAAGGCGTTCGTGGCCCACGAGCGCTTCGCCGAGGTGGCCGCGAGCCGCCGCCGACGAGGCCGGCATCGCCGCCGTCGGCCCGCCTGGCCGTCGGCGACATCGCCGGCTTCGCCTCGTTCGCCGCCATCCGGGAGGCCGCAGCCGACCGACGACCCACCGGACCGCACCGTCGGCGACGTCATGAACTACACCTCGGGCACCACCGGCAACCCCAAGGGCGTGTTCCGGCCGCTGAGCGGCCTCTCCCCCGAGGAGGCCGCCCTCGGGCTGTCCGGGATCCTCTTCCTGTTCGGGATCCAGCCCCACGACGACAACGTCCACATCGTCGGCTCGCCGCTCTACCACACCGCGGTGCTGCGGTTCTCGGGCGCCTCCATCCACCTCGGCCACACCGTGGTGCTCATGGACAAGTGGATCCCCGAGGAGATGCTGCGGCTCATCGAGCAGTACCGGGTGACCACCTCGCACATGGTCCCCACCCAGTTCCACCGGCTCCTGGCCCTGCCCGAGGAGACCCGCAGCAGGTACGACGTGTCCTCCCTGCGGCACATGATCCACGCCGCCGCCCCCTGCCCGGTCGACGTCAAGTACAAGATGATCGACTGGTGGGGCAACGCCATCGACGAGTACTACGCCGCCTCCGAGGGCGGCGGCACGCTGGTCACCGCGGCAGGAGTGGCTGGAGAAGCCGGGCACGGTCGGGAAGGCCCTGGCCCATCTCGGAGATCGCCATCTTCGACGACGACGGCAACCGGATCGAGGAGCCCAACGTCATCGGCACCGTCTACATGTCCATGCAGACCGGCGACTTCGCGTACCACAAGGACGAGAAGAAGACCGAAGAGCAACCGGATCGGCAAGTTCTTCACCGTGGGCGACGTCGGCCTCATCGACGAGGACGGCTACCTGTTCCTCCGCGACCGCAAGATCGACATGATCATCTCGGGCGGGGCCAACATCTACCCGGCCGAGATCGAGAACGTGCTGCTCGGCCATCCCGACGGTCGGCGACGTGGCCGTGTTCGGCATCCCCCACGACGACTGGGGCGAGGAGATCAAGGCGGTCGTCGAGCCGGCCGACGGCGTCGAGCCCTCCCCCGAGCTGGCCGAGGAGATCCTCGAGTACTGCGCCAGCCGGCTGGCCAAGTTCAAGACGCCGAAGTCGATCGACTTCACCGACGCCATGCCCCGGGACCCGAACGGCAAGCTCTACAAGCGCAAGCTGCGCGACCCCTACTGGGAGGGACGCGAGAAGATCTGAAGCCGGGTGCGCATCCGGGCGATCGGGTCCCGGCCGGGGTCGGTCACTCCGGAGCCGGGTCGGTCGCTCCGGATGGGTCGGCCACCCCGGATGGATCGGCCACCCCGAGCGAGCCCGGCACGTCCGACGCGGCGCCTTCACGACTGGCTTCGGCCCGCATGATCTCGAGCGTGGTCGGGTCGGTGCCTCCCGCGTTGTCCTCGGCGATGGCGAGGAACCGGGTCGGGGCGACCTCGATGAAGATCCCCTCGGCCTCGGCGGTGAGCAGGTCGCCGTGGTACATGCCGGCCCAGGTCCGGACCTTGCGGCCGCTCCGCGACCACGCACCGGGCCTCGATGCGGAGCGGCGCTGCGGAGCGGGGTCGGCTTGCGGTAGCGGACGGTGAGGGTGCCGGTCATGCGCCGGGTGACCCGCCACCATGTTGGCCGCGCCGAGCAGCTCGTCGAAGGTCTCGGCGATGACCCCGCCGTGCACGCAGGTCGGCGGTCCCTCGTAGGGGTAGTCGAAGTAGGCCTCGGCCCGGATCTCGCGGTAGGGGCCGCGTGCCGTCGACCACCTCGACCCGGACGGGAGGGGCGAGCGGGTTCGTCGAGGCCGGTGACCGGGCTGGTCGGGAAGAACTCCTGGGGCGGGCGCGAAGATGTCGGGGTGGCGCCGTGGCAGCCGGCCCGGGCCCGCCCGGCCGGCCATGCGGGCCGAGACGGCCTCGAGGGCCTCCGCCGCCTCGGCCACGTCCTCGTCCTCGAACAGACCGGCCACGGTCATGGTGATGACCGGCCGCAGGGCGGCGGCCAGTCGTCGCCGCGCCACTCCGTCGTCGGGCCCGGCCTGCGTCCGGCCCGGGGGGCCGCTGCGTTCGGCCCGGGACGGGCCGCCCTCCGGTGCGGGGCTCACCGGCGCCGGAATTGCGCCGGCCGCTTCTCGGCGAAGGCCTTCTGGCCCTCCTTGGCGTCCTCGGTGGCGAAGATGGGCCACCCGAGCTCGAGCTCCATCTTGAGCGCCTCCTCCTCGGGCACGCCCTCGGTGGCCTCGCACCGAGGCCTTGATGGCCTCGACGGCCAGCGGGCCGTTGGCCCCGATGACCTCGGCGATGTCGAGGGCGGTCTCGAGGGCCCGGCCGTCGGGGACCACCCGGCCGATGAGCCCGATCTCCTTGGCCTCCTCGGCCGACACCTCGCGGGCGGTGAGCAGCAGGTCCATGGCCACGGTGAAGGGGATCTGGCGGCGCAGCCGGACGGTCGATCCGCCCAGGGGGAACAGCCCGCGGCGGGCCTCGAAGACGCCGAACTTGGCGCCCTCGCCGGCGACCCGGATGTCGGTGGCCTGGAGGATCTCGGTTCCCCCGGCCACGGCCCAGCCCTCCACCGCGGCGATCAGCGGCTTCTTCAGCGCGTAGTGGCGGAGCAGCGCCTTCCAGTGGAGATCGGGGTCCTCGGCCATCCGCTGCCGGACGGCCTCGTTGCCCGGGCCCGGACATCGACTTCAGGTCCATGCCGGCGCAGAAGGTGCCTCCGGCACCGGTCAGGATGGCGCAGCGGATGTCGTCGTTGCCGTCGATCTCGACCCAGGCATCGGCCATGCCCACGAGCATGGGACCCGAGAGGGCGTTCTTCGCCTCGGGCCGGTTCATGGTCACGACCGCAGTGGCCCCCACCCGCTCGTAGGTCAGGTGCTCGGTGCCGATCACGGTGCTCCCTTCCATCGACGCTCCCTTCCATCGACCCCGGCGGATGCCGCGTCACGGGGCATCGGGGTCGCGGGGTCGTCGGCGCCCGCCCGCCGGCGGGGCGGAAGGTGACAGTAGAACGGATTCTCGTTTGCCGGAGCAGACCGCTACCGGGCCCGGGGCCGCGTGCGCCCGACGGGCTACCGCACCGGTGCGCCGGCCATGCCGACCACCGGTCGGTTGAGGTGGATGGCGCCGGTCGAGCCGAAGAAGGGGGCGTCGCCGAAGGAGAAGATGCCGCCGTCGGAGGCCACCAGCCAGTAGCCCCGACCGTCGGGAGTCGGCGGCCATCCCGACCACCGGTTGGTTGAGGTGGATGGCGCCGGTCGAGCCGAAGAACGGGCGTCGCCGAAGGAGAAGATGCCCCCGTCGGAGGCCACCAGCCAGTAGCCCCGACCGTCGGGAGTGGGCGGCCATGCCCGACCACCGGCTGGTTGAGGTGGATGGCGCCGGTCGAGCCGAAGAAGGGGGCGTCGCCGAAGGAGAAGATGCCCCCGTCGGAGGCCACCAGCCAGTAGCCCCGACCGTCGGGAGTGGCGGCCATGCCGACCACCGGTCGGTTGAGGTGGATGGCGCCGGTCGAGCCGAAGAAGGGGGCGTCGCCGAAGGAGAAGATGCCCCCGTCCGAGGCCACCAGCCAGTAGCCCCGACCGTCGGGAGTCGGGGCCATGCCGACCACCGGTCGGTTGAGGTGGATGGCGCCGGTCGAGCCGAAGAAGGCGAGCGTCGCCGAAGGAGAAGATGCCCCCGTCGGAGGCCACCAGCCAGTAGCCCCGACCGTCGGGAGTGGCGGCCATGCCGACCACCGGCTGGTTGAGGTGGATGGCGCCGGTCGAGCCGAAGAAGGGAGCGCTCGCCGAAGGAGAAGATGCCCCCGTCGGAGGCCACCAACCAGTAGCCGGGGCGCGGCGGGCGCCGGGGTCGGGCGGCCCGGGAAGTCCGGCCGGACCGGCGAAGGCGTGGACCTGGTCCGACGAGGGCGCCAGCACCAGACCGTCGGCGGCGGACGGCGACGGGAACGAGGAGGACGAGCCGCCGATGGGGAACTGCTGGACGGTCGCCCCGGTGCCGGCGTCGAGGGCGACGAGGTTCCCGCTCCCGATGGACCACACCAGCCCGCCGGCCACGACCGGTGAGCCGTGCGCTCCGCTGGAGGTCGTCCAGGACGCCACCGGCGGCGAGGCCGTGCACGGTCACGGCGTGGATCCCGTTGCTGCAGGGGACGAAGAGAGTCCCGTCGAGGTCGGCGGCTCCCCCGTCGGCGGGGCCCGAGCAGAACCCGGTCGACAGGGCCACCTGACCGCCGACGTGGCCCAGCGATGACCTGGTTCAGGACGTAGGCGGTGGTCGACTTGCCCACCTGGAACACCAGGCCGTCGGGAAGCAGCGCCGGGGCGGTGGAGCCGAGGTCGGCATCGGTGGCGTTGTCCTGGAACCAGTTGGCGGGAGCGAAGAAGTCGAGCGGCTGCATCGTCGGGCTCAGCTCGAGGACGCCGTCGCTGTAGTCGTAGGGGTCCGACGAGCTGTGGCTGGCGCTGTTGCCGGTTGCCACCCACACGTTCCCCTGGGCGTCGACCGACGGCGCGGCGCCCCCCATCCAGACCGCGCCCTGGCTGTTCGGACGGGGCCACCTCGAAGCGTCGACGGGGACCGAGCCGTCCTCCGGAGCCGAGACCACCCATCCGTTGTAGGGCTCGCAGTCGCCGGCGTTCCCCCCGAAACCGATGATGACCCGACCGTCGGTGAGCGCCAGCGACGCCCGCTGGAGCAGGAACGCCTGGTTGGCCGGCACCGGGTCGATCACTTCGTCGAGCAGGACGGCTCCGGTGTAGACGTCCATCCCGACGAGATGGTGCCGGGTGCCGCCGGCGACGGCCTCGGCCGCCACGACGAAGAGCTCGCCGGCGGCCGGGTCGATGACCGGCGTCGAGGTGATCCCCACGGTCGGCCGGATGTCACCGCACAGGCCCGGGACGGTGGACGGGTCCAGCGGAGTGCCCACGTGGTTCGACCAGAGCACCGAGCCGGAGTCGGCGGCGAGCGCGTAGACGGTGTCGTTCTCGGTGGCCACGAACACCCGGCCGCCGAGGACGAGGGGCTGGCCGTAGAGCTGGCCGTCGAAGACCGGCGAGGTCCAGGCGGGCGCGGCCGGCGAGAAGGAATTGCCCGAGCTGTCGACTCCACTGCGGAGCGGATCGTGGTCGAAGGTCGTCCAGTCCGAGCTGGACGGCGACCGACGGTCCGGTTCCCGCGGGGACCGCCCCGGCCGGAGCCGACGGGCCGGCGACGGCCGGCGCCGGCCAGGCCGAGGGCGGCGATGGCCGAGAGCGACCACGACGGCGAACCAGATGACGGCTCGGCGATCGCCCCGGCGCGGGGCGACGGGCACCGGATGGGCGGGCGCGGATCGCACCGTACCCTTCTACCGCGACGCTGCCGGGACCGCGCCACGGCGCCCGGTTCAGATGCGTTCGATGATGGTGCCGGTGGCCAATGCCCCCCCACAGCACATGGCGACGAGCGCCACGGTGGCATCGGAGCGTTCGAGCTCGTGGAGGGCGGTGGTGATCAGGCGTGCTCCGGTCGAGCCCACCGGGTGGCCGAGGGCGATGGCGCCCCCGTTGACGTTGACCTTGTCCCAGTCGACGTCGTGCACCTTCCCCCACGACAGGACGACCGAGGCGAAGGCTTCGTTGACCTCGAAGAGGTCGATGTCCGACATCGTCATCCCGGCCTTGGCCAGCACGTCCGCCGTGGCGGCGATGGGGCCGTCGAGGTGGAGGTAGGGGTCCGAGCCGACGAGGGTCTGGGCCACGATCCGGGCCCGGGGCCGCAGCCCGGCCTCGGCGGCACGGGACTCCGACATCCACAGGACGGCAGCGGCACCGTCGGAGATCTGCGAGCTGTTGCCGGCGGTGTGCATCCCATCGGGGAGCACCGGCTTGAGGGCGGCCAGACCCTCCCTCGTCGTCTCGCGCGGCCCCTGGTCCCTGCTCACCAGGGTGCGCTCGCCGGTCGGGCCGTCGGGGCCGACCACCGGGGCTTCGAGGGGGACGATCTCCCGGTCGAACCGGCCCTCGGCCACGGCGCGAGCCGCCTTGCGCTGCGACTCGAACCCGAGCCAGTCGACGTCCTCCCGGGTGATGCCGTACCGCTCGGCGATCCGCTCGGCCGCGCCGAACTGGTCCGGCATGTCCCAGGGGAAGCTCTCGGGGCGCGAACGGCCCGGGCCGTTGAAGGCGTTGGCCCCGAGGCCGACCCGGCTCATCGCCTCGACTCCGCAGGCGATCCCGGTCTGGATGGCGTCGGCGCTGACCAGGTTGGCCACGAAGTGGTTGGCCTGCTGGGCGGAGCCGCACTGGCAGTCGACGGTGGTGGCCGCCACCTCGTAGGGGAGGCCCTGGCTCAGCCATGCCGTGCGGGTGACGTTGGATGCCTGCTCCCCCGCCTGGGTCACGCAGCCGCCGACGACCTGTTCGACGTCACCCGGAGCGACGCCTGCCCGCTTGACCAGCTCGACCTGCACGCTCCCCAGCAGCTCGGCGGCATGGAAGCCGGCCAGCCAGCCGTTGCGCTTGCCGATCGGGCTGCGGACTGCTTCGACGATCACTGGCTGGGACATGAGAGCCTCCCTGGAGACATGCGGCCGGCTGACGGGGCGGTACCCCCCTGCCCGGCCGGCCCGGCGATACCTCGGACACGGCGCGTTCGCCCGAGTATAGAACCGGTTCTCGTATGCAAGCGTGGGAGCCACCAGGGAGTTCGGGGGCGAATCGCCCTCCGACCAGGGATTCCGTTGCTGGCTGTTGGTGACGGTTAGCGGTGGGCGCGTGATATTCCGCGGACTTTTCGCGGACTGCATCCCCCGCAGCGCCGCCCGAGGCCGACGCTCAAGGACAGGCGGGCAATCGGCCGATAGTAGGGACTCTGCCGGGCCTGTCGAGCGAAGGACACAGCCATGCCCCGAGCTCCGGGCCCGGCAGCAACGGTCGGCTAGAGCCCCAGCCCCCGCAGCGCCCGGCCGAGGCCTCGGTTCGCGGTCCGATACACGGCCCGCCGTCCGTACCGCTTGGAGAGGGCGCCGGCACCTTCAGCGCGGCCTGGACGTTGCCGAGGTCGCGAGCGGGTCGGTAGGTCTGGCGGCGGATCTGGGCGAGGTTACGACGGTGGGCGATAGGGAGTCACTTCAACCTCCCTGTCCTCCTCGCCCACTTCTCCACAGCTGCCCAGGACCACGCCCAGGAAGTCCCGACCTCTTGACGGGCTCGGGGAAGTCCTTGTGCCGTCGTCGCAGGTCGTGGACGTAAGACGTCCGATCTGAGCCGAGTCGACGGGCGATCTGAGATTAAACGTGGATTAGACGCGGATCCCGCCACGGGGGTTCGCCTTGGGCGGCCCATCATGCAGCGGCACCTGGGCTTCCCCGGCGCCGCAGAACGCCGGGGAAGATCATGCTGAGGCCGAGGACCAGCCGAAGAAGAACACGTGAAGCTTAGACGGCGTTCACGACTCGGCGGTGGCCCGCTGATTGAACCGGTTGACCCACTTTGTTGCCCTAGCCCGCACGCCAATCGCCATGTGGTGGTAGGACTCCCGGCCGTCGGGGTAGCGCACGATCACCGAGTTCCGGTCGACGCGGGCATTAGCCCCTTCCTCCAGTGCCTGGTCCAGCGCATCCGTCGACAGACCGAGTGCGCCGCCAGTGGCGTAGAACTGCGACGTCATCCGCTTCCACACACTCATGTTGCTCCTCTGATATTCACCCGTGGAAGCCATCGGCGCTGAGCAAAAGGCAAACTTGCCCGAGTCGGCTCTGCGGTGACCTCACCATCTCCTCGCATGCCTGCATTAACCCATTAGCCGAAGACCCGAGAGAGACAGCTCAGATCGGAGCTGTCTCCAGGGTGGTCGCCGTCACGGCCTCGGTTCGGGTGTTGGCGAACTGCGGTAGCTCAGTGAGCGCCTTGGCGGTCGGAATCTTGGCGAAGTAGCCCGCTCCGAAAAACACGCACTGCACGATGTACCAGAAGTGCTCGGCGGACGTCATCTCGACCAATCCGAAGTCAGACAGTGCTTTCTTTACAGGCACCTTGGCGAAGTAGCCCGTGCCCAGGGCGATGTTTTGCAGGACGTACCAGATGCCCTCCCAGGTAGTGAGGGCAACCTTCTTGACGGCGTTCATGTGACTCGGCCTCCTTATCGGCCCCTCATCCTTCGTCCATCGACCAAGAGGAGGGCCGACTTGAACTGCCGGTTGTGCAGTGCACCACGAGGAGCTCGGCAGATCGCTGGCTCGCTGAGAACCCTGGCCTATCCGGTTCCCACCACACGGTCGGGTTGTTCAAGGCCGATGTCAGTCCGACGCACGCCGATCAAGGGTCGCTCTCGTTGAAGCCGGCGCCACCGTATTTGGACACGCAACCTGACGAGAGGCTTGCGAGTTCCTATGGGCTGACGTGCCATTCAGCACCGCATACTTCCATCGACGAACAGACGGACGTTCGCCACCTGAGGCCGCTGGTCGGATTGGGTGTTCCCGGTTCGCTCCTTCGGTGATGCCCTGGGAAGGCCTGACGGGAGTTCCTGTTCCCGTTATGAGTACCGCGGGAATGCTCGCCATGAAGGAGCAGTGCCCTCGACTCCGCAACGGTCGTCTATGACGGTCGAAGGACATTCAGGAGCTTGCGACGCTGCGCCAGGTGCTCGCGGATGGGGGGCGCCCTTCCTTGACCGTCCCACGCTCGGGCGATCTGGGGCAGGGGACGCCAATTGCACCTCTCATCCTGCCGTTCTGCGCTGACTCGCAGCTCTAATCGATCGCGTCCCCACGACGGTGATGAAACCCGTACGGGCTAACCGCTGGAGAAAGGAAGCTTCTCCACCAGAAAGGAAAAAAGGAACTAAAGCTATCAGACCGACTCGCGGAACTCCGCACCCTTTCCGAGCATGGATACACCATCCGTGATGTCAACCATAGGAATCAGGTCGAACTCAAGCCACGTCGTGAAATTGGACGTTCCGTCCATGAGGCCCGCCTGATTCTCAGTCTCGATGACGGCAGCGCCGCCCTGGCCGTCGATGCGAGCCAAAATTTCAGACCACTTCTGATCAGAAGGGATTTGCCACTTGGCAAACGCCTCCAGAATGGATTTCCCGTCATCGTGGTTCTGTTGGGCTGTTCCAGCCGCACGCGTCTTCCAGGTCAAGAGATACTTCGCCATGAGAACGTCCGCCTCTCGGAATGCCCCCGTCAATCCGGGGCTGCACCGACCATCGTCGCACTTTCCCGATGGGATGTCCATTGGCAACTTAGCTAGGCAAATCAGAGACCCGTCACCTTCGTGCCGGTAAGTGGAAGTTAGTGGTCGGCAAGCACTCGCCCCTCGATAACGCACCCACAGCCGGCGGTAGGTGGCACGTCGGAGCCGCCTTGGGAATGGCACGGTAAAACAGGGGTGGGCTCTCCCTCGTGCAGAGAACGGCGCTGCCTCAGTTCACCGATGACTGCAAGGCGCCGTGACCGTCTCATAAGGCAAGATCCATAACGGACTGATGGGAGTAGGGAAGATGACGGATCGAAATCGCAGAGTCATTGCGAACATCACGTTGTCGATCGATGGTCGCACCAACGGACCTGGTGGGGAATACGACATGGGCTGGATCGTCCCTCACGCGGTCACTGACGTGGCGCGAGAGGGCCTGATTCGGCTGACCGAGGCAACGACAGTGCTGCTCGGTCGTACGAACTACGAGGGTTTTGGTTCGTACTGGCCGACGGTTGCCCAGGACGAGAGTGCAGACCCCCGCGACCGCGCTTTTTCCCGCTGGCTCAACGAAGTGGAGAAGATCGTGTTTTCTTCGACGATCACCGACGCAAGCTGGACCAACACCCGCATTGTCGACGATGAGCCGGCGATTGTGGCAAAAGAACTTCGCAGACAGGAAGGTGGCGACATCGTCATATTGGCAAGCCAAAGCGTGATCAGGTCGCTGCTCTCGAAAGACGAAGTCGACCGTCTCAGCATCAACCTGGCTCCCGAAATCGTTGGAGCAGGTGCCCGCCTCTTCGACAATGGGCTTCCCGACTCGTCGTGGTCGCTCGCTGATCAGATGACCAGCGAGAGCGGCGCTACCTGGCTGTATTACGACCGTCGGCGCTAGGTGTGAGCAACATTCCCGGCGGGGGTCCTTCATCGCAGTCTGCCTAAGCCCGGAAGTGCCGGTAGGGGACAGGCAACTGTCGCGAGCACTTCTGGGCCGCTGGAGCACCCCGCTCATTTCCGAAGTGCCAGTTTAAGTAGCCGCTTTTTACGGTCGATGGTCCAAGGGTGACAAAGCGATTTTCGGTGATGGCGCTACTTGCAGGCGGTGCCCTGCTCTTCGCGGCATGCTCCTCAAACGGCTCCTCCTCATCGGTTACCTCAACAACAAGGACTGCGTCGGTCAAACAGCCTGCTGCCACGACGACAACAACAATCGGCGTTCAGCAGGCGAGCCAGCAGTATCTGACCGATGTCGCGCCCACGAACGTTGCCTTGACTACCTTCACTACTCAGGCGAGTGCTTGGACGTCGAACACAAGCAACTCTGAGGCAGAGGCAGACGCGGAGCCGGTGATCACTGCAATCGGAAGGGTGGTCACTGAGTTCACCGACCAGCAGTGGCCTTCATCGGCTTTGGCTGACACCCATACGTTGGTCGGAAACCTGGGCGCCATCCAGGGAGACCTACAAGGATTGTCCACCATCAACCTAGTGGATGCTGCACAGTGGGAGTCCGCTCTTCAACGGGATGCAGCCACTGAACATGCGACAGTCAATCTCGTTCGGCATGACTTGGGCCTACCGCCGGAGGAGACGTCGTAGAATCCCGCCGATTTAGGCAAACGACGGGGTGGCTGAGTACGCCGACACGGTGATCGCCTGGACAGCAGCAGTGTGTCGGCCGCGCGAAATGACGGGCCGGCTTCGCCTACAAAAGGCCAGCCGGGGGCACTGCCGGACACGCAGGAAGTCCACCGTGACCACCCGGCCCCGATCTCCGATCCCGTGTAGGAGCGAACCGGTGAAGACCAGGGCAACACCGCCGCTTCGCGAACCGAAGAACGTCCGCCTCTCGGAATGCCCCCGTCAATCCGGGGCTGCACCGACCATCGTCGCACTTTCCCGATGGGATTTCCATTGGCAACTTAGCTAGGCAAATCAGAGACCCGTCACCTTCGTGCCGGTCAGTGGAAGTTAGTGGTCGGCAAGCACTCGCCCCTCGATAACGCACCCACAGCCGGCGTTCGGGGCTACCCTCAATCAGGACGCCCGGCCCTGGGCTCACGTCACCTCGGTGACCCGACGGCGGAGTTGCGATTCAATGTTGACAGTGGCGAGTCGATTAGGCCTACGGGAGTCTCTGGACAGAACGAGCGGCACCGTCACGGACTTCTTGCAGCAGCTTGTCGGTGAGAAGATCGATGCCAATATCCATGACCACGACATAGTCGAAGCCCACAACGCAAACGCTCTAGGAGTTGAAGAGGGTCAGCCGCTGCTTCACCGGGCGGCCACTCTTCGGGGTCGCACGTCCGGCTGCTCGTACGTCTACGCGGAAAGTGTCATTGTGGTTGGTCGCTTACCGACAGGGTTCTGTCACCAGCTCAAGACCAGCACGGACCCGATCGGTCGGATACTCGACGAAATGGGGATCGCTGTCACCCGCCAACGTGTCGACGAGCCAGATGCCGTCCCTCGACCGAACCGCGATGTGAAGGTCGGCGATTACCTCCTTGCCCGGACCTATCGCCTTGACTCCGAACAGACCCCAGTCATGATCATCACTGAATGGTTCCTCACACCACTGATCCCGTTCCTTTCGTTGGCACAAGAAGTCAAATGAGGTCCGCACGCAATGGCACCAGCGGAACGTCCTACACCCGGCGGTATGGGGCAGGGGGGATCCACTGTCCCTTGCTAGAACACCCGTTCATACCTAGTCTCCAGATTTGGAGGTCATGCCATGCAAATGATTGGAGCTGCGATTGTAAACCTGCTCGGGAGCCTGATCGATCTGAACGGTCCCGGCAGGTACGTCCATTGGGGTTTCATCCAGATATCCGTCGCCAACCTGGTCCTCATCGGATTGATGGTGATTGTCTTTGTCGGAGCGATTCTCATCCCGTTCCGGCGGCATAGCGGTGGTGGTGACGAATGACCACCAACACCCATGCGGACACCGAGGCGCCAGAGAACGTCGCAGCTGACCTTCCCGAAGACGCCGACCAATGGACCGCGAAGCTGCGTCATGCCGCGGTCGAGGCGCTTCCACCTCAACGCTTGTTGCCCGATCGCCAGCCCGCGTATGTAGCGTCGTGGATCTACGTTTTCGGAGTCGTAAGCATCGCCGCCCTTGCGGTCGTGATCATTACCGGCATGGTGCTGGCGATCTTCGGGCCGACCTGGTGGCACCTCTCTTCCACCGGGCTTTTTGTGAACTCCCTACATTTGTGGAGCGTCGAAGTGTTTTTCTTCGCCATGATCGTCCATCTGTGGGGGAAGTTCTTCATGGCCGCATGGCGTGGTCGGCGGCGGCGCCACCTGGGTCACCGGCGTCATCTCCTTTGTTGTTTCAGTGGGGGCAGCCTTCACCGGCTACCTGTCCCAGCAGAACTTCGACTCCCAGTGGATTAGTACCCAGGCCAAGGACGGCATCAATGCGACCGGTGCCGGTGCCATCTTCAACGTCACCAACTTCGGCCAGATGCTCATGTGGCACATCATGCTCCTGCCGCTCGCCGTCGTGCTCATCGTGGGTGTGCACGTCCTGCTCGTGCGTCGGCGCGGTGTGGTGCCTCCCTTCGCTCCTACCGATCACTCGATCGGTGAAATCAAGGAGGCTGCTACTGCGGAGCCGTTCCCACCTGGCGAGCAGTCATGACCGATGTTGCTGGAGCGGCCAGCCATTCTCGACGTCGTCGGCGCTTTAACCCCGATCGCGATGTCGAGGAATGGCATGGCAAGTACCTTCCTTACGATCTGGTGAAGGAGTTCATCATCGCCTTGGTGGTGGTGTCGGTGCTTGTGGTCGGTCTGGCCGTCATCTTCTCCTCTCCTGACGAAAAGCCGGTGACCGTGAAGTCGTGGTCGACCTCCGACCCGGTCGACTTCGCCCAAACGGCCATCACCGAGCTCGACGGTACCAGCGCCATCGCCACCTACGGTCCGCCCTACAACACCGCGGGAACAGCCCAGTCGATCGGCCCGTTCTCCCCAGGACAGTGGTTGGGGGTCCACCATCCGATCGACACCGCCAACGACTATGTGATCGCGCCGCTCAGAACGCTTCCAGATCAGCCGCAGCTGGATGCCGCCATATCCACCTACACCTCTGCTTCGTCGGACCAACAGGCGAAATGGACGACCGCCTATGAGAAAGCGGTGGCCAATGCTTCCTTTCGCCATGGCGCGCTCAAAGTCCCGTCTGGGCCCTACGGCCCGGTGGGCCCGATGATCAGCGGTCTCACATCGATGGCCCGGAGTGGCGCCCTCGATGGTGCATTGCTCAGCTCCCGCCAGTTCTATGGCACCGACTACACCAAGCCGCTGCTGTTCATCGCCGATGGCAGCTACCTGGCCAATCTGGCCCAGCGCCAGCACCTCTCCGGGAACCAGTGGGGGATGATGAATGAGACGGGGAGCTACCCGGGACAGGCCTGGCTGTGGCTCTACACGCTTTGGTATCAGGTGCCTCCGATGAAGACATCGACGAACGCCGACCTTCAGGTCTGGGCGATCATGATGATCTTGACCGTGTTGCTGGCCTTAGTTCCTTTCATCCCGGGCCTCCGCTCGATTCCTCGCTGGAGCCGGGTCTACCGGCTGATCTGGCGCCAGCACTACCGAGAAATCGCCGCAGGCGCGCCACCTCCGGCGCCGCTACCGGATACGGCGCGGAAGGGTGGTGACGTGACGGGTTGCCATTTCCGAATGCCTCTCGCCATCATGAGCTATCCCCGATGTGCCGGTAGGTGACGCCCCGAAGCGGCGCCTACTTGGCCCTTTACAAGGAACATTTTGAAACCCGCCGTGGGGAGAGGAGTTGTCCCTCGCGGTGCCTGCGACCGACATCCGGTGTCCCACCTAACCGGCGTTGTGGGGCAGGGGAAGATGGCATCAGAGGCCGTGCACGAAGAGTGTGCTGGGGTCGGCATACGTCCCGTGAGCCTCAGCACTGAACACGGCGAGCGCCTCGATGCGGCCCCTCCAATCGCCATCACGGAGGGCGTAGCCCTCTCCGTCACGCCGTTGCTCCCCCAAGGTCGCCTTGGATGTTTGAGCGAGTCATCCCTGACCTGGTTTAGCTTAGTACTTGACAATACATAGTACCTGGCTTAGTGTGAACGCATGCCCCCGACTCACGATCCTCAGCTCCTCAAAGGCGTCCTGTCGCTGTTGTTGCTGCGCCTGCTCGCCGACCGCGAGTCCTACGGGTACGAGGTCGTTCAGAGCCTGCATCAACTCGGATTATCCGATATCTCCGACGGCACGGTCTATCCCGCCCTCGCAAGGCTCGAACGCGAGTCCCGAGTCAGCGCCCGTCTGGTTTCGTCGCGTTCGGGTCCGGCCCGGAAGTACTACCGACCCACCAAGGCCGGTTATGCGGCACTCACCGATGGCGTGTCCTCCTGGCTCTCGCTTGCCGACGTGGTCACCCCGGTGTTGTCACTCCCTTACCCGCCCCAACCAGTTCAACCTACAAAGGAAGTGTGAAATGAGTGGAACCCTGATCTGGACAGACCGGCTCCGTATCGAGCGGGCTGTGTGGACTCTCAACAGCTACTTGCAGAATCTGCCATGGCGTTCCCAGGCCGCGAAGCGCCGCGAGCTGCGAGTCAACCTGCTGGCGGCCTCCGCCGACGTCGGCACCAAGGAAGCCTTGCGGCGGTTGGGCAACGTCCGCACGATCGCCGCTGATTACATCGTTGCTGAGTACGGCGGACCAGCACCTTCCTGGTGGGCAGCAATTTTCGTCCTCTTACCGGCGTTCTGGTTCATGTTCTGGGTGTCGAATGCCCGAATCGACGCCTTCAAGGGGGGCGTAATCGCGGCCAATCCGCACGCCACTGGACTGTTCCACTGGCACGGTGTCGCCTATGTCTTCACCGATGCGACGTTCACGTTCGTCAACGGGAAGGCCACCGAGGTGGGCGGCACGTTGCTGCCGCTCGTCTACGTATGCATCTTTGGGCTGGCGATTCTTGCCGGACGGCTCTGGCGTGCGCTCCCGGCATCGCGCCGCCGGTTCGCGATTGGCTCGGACGGCAAGTAGTAACCCTGACAACCGGACAGTGGACTGTTCAGCTGCGATCAAAGATCGCAGTCGACCCACCTAACATCGGCAGACTTGTCCACACGCCCACATGTGCCGTTGTGGGGACAGGCAACCCGACGGCGGCTCATGGCCAAGGAGATGAGCACCACCTTCGGAGCCCCATCCTCAACTACGGCATCTCACTGGCGATTCTCGTGGGACTTGGGGCCGCCATCGGCTGGCTCTGGATGAGGATCAGACGGCACTAAGGCGACTCGTCTGCGGCGAAGGTGGACGCGAGCAGCCCGGGACCTCGTCCGGACGAAGTACAGGATGTTCATTAGGGGTAGCAGGCACACCAGGCACGTCGAGGACGGCGGCAGCTTGGGGCGGAGCAACCCACGCACGTCCACCGGCCAAACCTGTACTTCTTCAGCTCCTCGAGCGTGGCGGCCAATCCAGCCTTGTGAAACGCGGCCACTTGCTGCTGGTGCGGCAGCACCCGGTCCGGGTCCTTGGACCCAGGGCAGTAATGCACGACGCCCGGCGTCAGCGGAGCATCGCAATGCGTACACGGCCACGTGTAGGGTTGGATTCGCCCTATCGCTGCGTCGTTCTCGAGTCGCCGGCGATCGGCGTCGGTCAGCTTCCGCCGGTGAGTGGCGTGGTGACGGGTCGCCTCGCGGGAGTTCCACGGTGCGACGAAGTTGCACCCATCCTCGAGGCAGTGCCACTGGGCCCCATGCTTGGCGGGGTCCTCGATGGCCTGGGCGGTCGTGGCTACGGGTTGGACGAACTGCTGTCCGGGGCCTCGCGCCCGATTGGCGGCGGCGATGCCTTCGGGGGTGTCGACCCATCTTTTTGAGCGTTGTGACATTTGGTGCTCCTATCGTTTGTTGAGCTCGGCGAGCGCGGCGTCAACCGCTTGCTCGGCGATTTGGATGCTGCGAAGAACTTGCGAGCCACGCGCGCCTTGATTCGGGCGGAGACCAGCTCGCCCTTGGCGGCCAGCAAGTGCAGTTCGCGCTGCCCGTCGGTGCCGCCGAGCGCCGGCTGGGGCGGTTGACGTTGATGGACGATCCGCCCGTGGGGCGACGGGCGAGCCCACCGTGGAGTCGAAGGCGATCCTGTTTTTGGCTGGCAGTGAGTGGTCGGTCTGCGGTCATGTCAGATCCTCGGGCTGCGGGCGGCGAGGGCTTCGCGCAGGTCGTCGTGGTCGGCGGTGAGGCGGGGCTCGATGAGGGCCAGCGCCCGGTCCAGGCTTTCGACGGAGTCGAGTAAGTACTCGAGGACGACGGGGTCCGTGGCCTCGTGCAGTGCGCCGAGGGTGAGCTCGCGGGCGACGAGGATCTTCGCCGTGACGTCGGCTCGGTGTTCACTTTCGGCACGTCGACGGCGGCGCGTGGTGATCATGGGTTGTTCTCCTTGTTGTCGTTCCTCGGATCGCCGTCGGGGTAGATGACGGTCCCGGTAGGGTCGGTGGTGAGGTAATAACCCTGTGGCGGAGGACTGGCCCACACCCGGCACCACTTCATCGGCGGGGCGTAGAGGAACCAGTCGTCGGCAGGCCGGCGGCTAGATGGCCGTGTCAGCGGCTCACGACCGTTGAGGCGGCGCCTGGTTACCTTCATGGCGTAAGACCGATTGCACGTGGCATGCCACGGGTGAGGCTCGGCCTGCTTGATATCGGCGGGGTGGGCGAGATCCCATGGCGTACCCGGCAGGATTTGGCGATGGCAGTGGCGGCAGGCGACCTCGCCACGCTCAACCTTCACTGCCCAGACCTGTCGGCGCTGCTGATGCCGGTAGCCGTAGCCCTGCTGCGTGGTCGAGAGGTATCTGCCGTCGGCGAATCGGCGAGACATTCAGCGGACCGCCAGGGTCGACCACGGCATCTTCCACTTTTCGCCGGCTCGCTCGATGAGCTCGTCCACCTCCATGTCTCGGAGGAACCGCGGTCCGTCGGACAGCTTGAGTTCACGGATCAGTGCGGTCTCCGGGGTGGAGCCGTGGCGTCGGAGGTAGTCGATGACGTGGCGTCGGTTGGCGTAGGTGTTCAAGGCGGGTGTTCCTTCCTGGGAATCGGGGGCCTCACGAGGTCCCCGCTACTGGGCGTTGGCGATTACGACCGACAACGGGCGGGGTTGTCCCGATTGGCCTGAAGAACCTCCGGGGTGAGGGGAGGGTCGGCCTAAAATCGCCTCGGGGGGAGAAAATGGCACTGGGCGGGCCAGGTAAGCCCAGGTCAGAAAGTCGACCCTACCCCCGGTATAAGTCCAGATCAGACAACTATTCCGCCGTCCGTCTGGCTACCGGGTAGCTGACTGAACCGTGGCTGCGAGTTCGCACGACAGCCGAGACAACCCGTCGACCCGATCGGACGTCGTGCGTGTGGCCAGCGCCACAGCACAGGCCAGGACAATGGCAATGCCATCGTGGTATGGCGCACCGCTATCGGCTATGGCCTGTGCCTGATTGCCTGGGACTATGCGGTGTATGCCGTGTGGTTGTGGCTCGGTCATGGCTGGGCCTATTGCCTGGTGAGCTACCCATTGGCATGCTTGGCCTTATTTGAATGACCTTGGGTTTTATCCGGCAAGATAATCAGCAGCAGTTCGTAGATTGGTCTGAACATTCCTAGGCCAACATTGCAGCGTCTCATGGCGTGGTCAGAGGTGCGGCTCGTGCACGAACCGGATGCTGGTCTGACCAGCCTGGCAGCGCACGGTGAGGTGGAGTTCGTCGGCGTCATTGCGCGCATCGTCGGGCCGCCGCCGCGAGTCACGGACCAACGACCCTTGACGTCTTGGCTCTTCGAGCACACACTGGTTCAAGAGCCCACAGGGCTGGCCTACTTGCGTCGGCTACACCCATATCGGGACGAGGGCTGTCGTTGAGGGAAGGGAGGGAGTATGTACCTCCTACCTGGTCGCTTTCGGATTTTGCTCGTGCTGACGCTTGGGCTTGCTCTTGCTGGCTCGGTGGTCGCATTCTCTGGTTCGGAGGCGGTTGCTGCGAATCCAACGCCACGACAGCCGTCAGATATCTGCAAGACGGTGACGTTCTCGAACATTATGTTGACCTCTTACGGTCATCTATCAGGTTGCCGGTCTTTTCGGAGCAAAGATTCGCCCAAGGAAGTCGAGATGGGGGGCTCTGGGACTTGGTCCTTCGTTTCGGGTGCATGCTGCGGGTTTCCGTCCAGCGGTTCCATAACTTGGAACCCGCCCTTCGAAGGGAGCACCAGCGCCAATCCGGTGGCCATCAGCCTCAGTAACAGTTCCTCCCCGACGACTATGGGCAACAAGGACAGGTGTCCAAAGGGAACGACTGAGAATCAGTTCACATTCAACGTGACTTCCGGCGACGATTCAGGCGGGCTGTTCACCTTCGAGATGTGCGAGAACAACGCGACCCCAGGCACTCACACAGGAACGGGCGACGAAGGCAGTCATCACTGAACCGTAAGGTCGGCACCCCGGCTGCACCTCAAGGACCCGCCACAACAACTGTGAACCATCCATGGTTTGCGACAGGGACTCCTTCACCACGGCCGCTGGCTCCCCGCAGCTGGTCGCAGGCCAGGTGGTCGACCAGGGGAAGCGGCAGGTCACTTGGCCTTCATCCGACGTGGCTTGCTGAGCACGCCAGCCTCGAGTTTCGGTGATGCACGCAAAGATCGCCGACCGCCAGCGCTCCACTAATAGTCTCCCACGATCGAATGATATAGCTGTAGTTCGAGGCACGTTCTCCCTGGTCAGGGCATACGACGGGCGAATCGGGGGGTCGGACAACAGCGATGTACTGCTTCGCCCTGGTGACACCGGCGATGTGCTCGTCAGACAGGGCGCGCCTCGACGCTTGGAACCAGGCGTAGCCGTCGCCCCAGGGTCGACCAGCGCGTCGCCACGCCTTCTCGCAAGGCTCGCAGCATTGATCCCGACGAAGGATCTTGTCGGGCCGCAGGCACACCAGGCAACGCAGCGAGACACCACGATTCGGTGCAGTCCGATATCGACGACCGCTGACCTGCCAGCGATACCGATGCCAAGGACACCGCTGCCAGCTCGGCGACGATGGTCGTGGAACAGGTGGGTGATAGACGAGCTTCGGCAGACCGCGGTCGAACAGCTGACGTGGCCGCTCGGCGTTGACGCGCCGACGATCCTGCGCCTTCTGGTGGCGTCGTGCCGTGCGGAGCGAGTCTTCGTAATCGTTGGCGATGCCCCCCGTCGTCACGTCTCCGGGTGCATCATTCGTCGCCGTCGAAGTCGGGATAGACGAAGGCAATGTCCACGCCGCCGCCGCTCCTCGGTACAAGTTGGATCTCGCCCCGTTCCCACATCCGAAGCATCCCCGCTCCTTCGCGCCATTTCAGTATCTGGAGGTACAGCTCCTCTATTTCGTCATCGGTGATGGGGCGATCTAGCCGGAGGGATGCCTGCGTCCCAAGACGTAGGGTCTCCAGAATCGTGATGGCCACATCGCCGGCGTCAGGGTCGGGGATGTCCCAGTGGTTGAGCGAGCGTTCGTATTCGTTCATTCGTGGGATACCTTGTCTCGCATTTCCGCAGGTCAGCGGGTTGGGTGACACATGGTGTCGGGTCTGCCCATAGATCTCGCGCGCCTAGGGGATTTCACGGCTATAAGGCAAAGGCGACACCATGCGACACCGCGTGGATCATCGGAGCCGGACGCCGACCCAATATCGGCCACGGTGTCCTGTCCGCTTCGACTCAGCGCCCCGTTCCTTGAGCCGGACAGCAACCTTCCTCCAGTGCCCTGCCACGGCGTTACCGCTCAGCCCGTTGTCGTCGCACCATCCAGCGTGCTCTTGGGTCAGCTCGGATGACGCGACCTCGCCACTCGGGTCGAACTCGATCAGGTCGTCGATGAATCGGGCGACGGTATCCTCCGCCGTCCGGTAGGCGGCGGTATCGACTCGAACCTTGTCCGGTGGGTTCAGTCCTTCGGCCAGGTAGCGCTTCGCACCCTCCACGATCCAGGCCAGAATCCCTTCGGCTTCGGCGGCGAGCTTCTCGGCGAGCTTCTCGTCGCGCTCGTCCTCGGGAATCGTGACCGGCCAGTCGATGAGCCGTACACGACGCCAGATTCCTTCGTCCTGTCCCTGCACCCGCGGACGGTGGTTGCTAAACATCACGAGGGTGTGGCTCGGGGCAAACGACCACGGGTCCTCACGCATCCGTCGACCTCGCAGACGATCACCTCCGGTGTATTGCTTCACCTGCTCGTCGTTCAGCGCCGCAGCTGCGTTGGTCTCACTGGCGACGGCCAGACGGACCCGGAACAGGTCTGCGATGACGGTGGCATGTTGCTCATGCCGCGAGGCCATCAGTAGCGACTTGTGCGGTTCGATGGTGTAGACGCTGAGAACGTGCTGCACGGCGCCGAAGCACTTGCTCTTCCCATTCGCTCCGTTTCCGTGGTGGATTGACAGTGTCTCGGTGGCTCGACCCGTTGCGCCGGCCCCGATCTTCGCGGTGCAGATAGTCGCGGATCTCGGCGTCCGGCTGCCACCGCTCGAGGCACGCCTCCCATAACGGCGCCGTGGCTGACGGGTCGTAGGCGAACGGCACTTGCTTGGTGCAGAGATCATCGGGACTGTGTGGTCGGAGCTTGCCCGTAGCGAGTTCGACCGTGCCGTTCCGACAGTTCAGGATGTCGGGCCCGGCGTCGAGCTCTTCGTGGCCGACGATGACCCCTGGAATCCCTCGGGCCAGCCGTACCATGGCCGCCAACTTCGACGACGACTCGGCCGCCATGCCCGCATTGAACAACGCTGCCGCGCATCTCTTGTGGCAGCCGGGTGTCGATCGACATGGTGAGTAGCTTCGCTGGGACCCGCTTTGCGGTCTCCATCACCAGCGCATCGCCGGCGTCAACATCCCAGCGGCCACCCTGCCAAACGATCCAGCGACCCCACTCGTGGACGTAGCGCACAGCGCCGGCGGCTTCCTCGATGAGCCGCTGGGCGTTGCCGGCGTCGGTCAGCCGATGGCCGTCGGGCGCGACGCCGATCGTTGCCGCCTCGCCTTCTCCATCGTCATCCACCTCGGCGCCATCGGCGCACAGCTCGTCGAGCTCGTCGGTGATGTTCACCAGCTGCTCGAAAGGCAGCCCGCCCCCAAGGTGCTCGGCCACGTCCTTCCCGTGGGCGGCCTCGAGGACCATGACCTCCCCGACCACCGACGCCAGCGATCGGGCGATATCTCGGGCATGCCGGTAGCCCTGCAGGTCCCTATCAGCAACGACGAGGACCCGCTTGACTTCGCGGAAGTGTTCGGCGTACTCGGGCCGCCACTTGCCGGCCCCACCAGGTGCCGTAGTGCCACAGAGCCCATCGCGGACAACGGCGTCTGCATCCTTCTCACCTTCGGTCACGATCACGTCTGCACCCGCCACGGCGGCGAGGCGCACCGCGGGCAACCGGTAGATGACTCGGCGAACGCCGTCCATCTTCCAAGTGCCGTCGGCACGTTTCTGGGCGAATCCCTTGGGGTCGAACCGGACAACGGTGAACAGCAGCTGTCCCTGCTCGTCGGTGTAGGGATACTCAGCGGCTCTGCGCCGCCGCTCCAGGTCTCGTTTCCGGTCGAACAGGTCGCTCATCGAGAGACCGAGGCGGTCGATGACATCGCGGGTGTCGCACCCGCCGAAGCACTTCATCACGGCGGCTTCGTCTCCACGGCCAACCTCGAGGCTGGGGGTGCGGTCGCCGTGGCTGTGGGCCTCCGGGTTTGGGCAGCGAGCGACCACCTTGTCGTTGCCGTGCCACTTGGGCTGACACCCGGCCCGCTCGAGGGCGTCCACCACCGCCTCGAAGGCGCCGGCCGTCCCGACGCGGCAGGCAAGGTGCTTCACCCAGTCGGGAGCGCGCCAGTTGACCTCGACGTCACGGCGCCACTCGATGTCGCCCACGGTGGTGACCGTGCCGAGATCGTTTACCCATTGCTCGAGTTGCTCAGGATCGGTGGGGTCGTAGGAGGCGGTCATCTCGCCGCACCATCCCAGTCGTCTGCGAGCACCCACTCGAGGTCGGCCCCGTGAGGGCTGCAACACGTCCAGTAGCACCCGTGCTGTCGGCGGTGTAGCCGCACAACGTTGTCGCAGTCAGGACACGTCGCCATCCACTTCTTCGGAACGGGGGCGGCGACCGACTTGCAGGCCTCGGGGACAGCGCCGACCCTCCGGGCCATTGCCTTCCACTCCGGCCCGTGTCCGATCCGGTTGTACTGAACGCCCTTCACCTCTTGCCCATCGTGCCCATCAGGTAAGCGGTGCACAACGGGCGGGTGTGCTTCATGAATGAGCGCGTGGGCGATCTCGTGGGCCACTGTCTCGCGTCGACCGACATCCTCGGAACGAGGGCTGCGCTTAGATAGATGCGCTTCTCCCGTCCCGAACATGACCCGTACCTTGCGACCGCCCGGCCGAAGTCAAAGGTCCACCCGTCGAGCCCCCAGGTCGCCATCTCGGCCTCAGCCATCGCCCGCGCCTCGGCGGCGTTCACGCCGCGCCCGCCTGCTCGTCCAGCCACCGGTCGACCTCGGTCTCGAGGTACGCCACCCGTCGTCCCAGGCGGAACGACTTCGGCCCCTTGCCGACGGACCGCCAGAACCTCAGCGTGTCCACGGGGACTTGGATCCGATCGGACACCTCCGGCATCAACAGAACTTTGCGCACCCTGCCTCCTTATGCGTCCATGGGGTGAATCTCTCAACCCCCAAGGATATGGACCGCGAGCCATTGTGTCAACCCCAGCAGCCATGTATTCTCCACTCCTATGGAGGATATTTCGAGTCCAGAGGGGATCTTCGGCGACTCTGTCCGTCTGTATCGCAAGGAAATGGGCTGGTCGCAGGCCGATCTAGCCAAGGCCATGCGGGAGCGGGGCTTCGACTGGCTGCAGACAACAGTCTCCAAAACAGAGGCGGCCGAGCGACCAATCCGCCTCAACGAAGCCGTCGCGGTTGCCTCCCTTTTCGGGGTGGGGGTAACCGCCATGCTCAACGATCGACCGGACCTCGAGGAGCGGCGACTCCGGACTCAGCACATCAAGAACATGACGGCTCTCAATGCCGCCGAGGCGGCGAAAGACCAGGCCGAGATCGCTTTGGCAAAGGCCCGCGCTGCGGTGCAGCGGACGGCCTTTGCCGTCGACCGGTTCGAGGATGAATGGGCAACCATCGTTCTAGAGGAGGAGAACCATGGCGAGCATCAAACAGAGGACTGACGGAACCTGGCGGGCCCGCTACCGCGACGAGGCCGGCAAGGAGCACGCCCGACACTTCCCCCGCAAGGCCGACGCCCAGCGGTGGCTCGATGAGGTCACCACCGCCATCGTCACGGGCCAGTACGTCGATCCGAAGGCGGGCAAGGTGACGTTCGCCGCCTACGCCGCCGAGTGGGAACGGCACCAGGTCGGCCGTCCGGCCACCCGCCGACTTAACGACGTCGCCCTCCGGCTCCACCTCAACCCGGTGCTCGGATCACGTCCTCTGGCCTCGATCCGACCGAGCTCGATCCAGGTTCTTGTGAAGGCCCTGTCGGAGCACTGCGCCCCCTCCACCGTGCGGAACATCCACGGAGTGGCGACGCGGGTGTTCGGCTCGGCCGTCGAGGATCGGGTCATCGCAGTCAATCCCTGCCGCAATGTCCGACTGCCCGGTATCGCCGGCGGTGAGATTACGCCGCTAACCGTCGAGGAGGTTGGCCGCCTGTCCGAGCCGTGCTGGACCGTTACCGGGCGGCTGTCACGCTCCTGGCCGGATCGGGGCTTCGCATCGGCGAGGCGCTGGGTCTCGAGGTGCGCCACGTGGACTTCCTGCGCCGGACGGTCAGGGTGGAGCAGCAGCGCCTCCCGAATGGCCAGATCGGCAGCCCGAAGACGTCGAGCTCCGTGCGGACGGTTCCGCTCGCCGGATACGTCACGGACGCCCTAGCGGCTCACCTGGCGGCCTTTCCGACCGACGACGGCCTGTTCCTGATGCCGACTGGCCGGCCGCTCGTCTACCACGCATGGGCGAAGCACTGGCAGCGGGCTCGGGAGGTGGCTGGACTGCCGGACGTCGTGACCCACGATCTGCGCCACTTCTTCGCCTCGGCGCTCATCGCTGGTGGCGCCTCCGTCAAGGCGGTGCAACTCGCCCTCGGCCACGAATCGGCCGCGGTCACCCTCGGCATCTACTCGCATCTGTGGCCCGGCGACGATGATCGCACCAGGGCGATCATCGACGCCACGTTTCAGGGAAATCGGTCGGACCGCGGACTCTTCGCGGACTCCGGGAACGAAAGCCCAGGTAGCGGGGCTAGGTCATAGAACCGGTTCTAATATTCCGGCTCCGCCGGGAACCGATCGCCCCTCCTCCCTCAACCCGCCGTCAGGGGCCCGTCCGGGCCGCATTCGAAGGCGGAGGCTGTCATCCGGTCGTAAAGCACCTGGTCACCTTGGCCGACAGCGTCGTGGTCTCGTCCTCCCGGACGGTGACGTGACCCGTGGTGAACGACCCGGCCCGGACCGCGTAGGTGTCCGTCGGGAGCTTGAAATGGTATTCGGTGTCGTTCGGTACCGTCTGCTCCGCCACCACCTTGGTCCCCTTGAGCACCTGCACGTGAGCCGTCGCCGGTGGGGCGCTCGTGCCGCCGCAGGCGATCGCCGTCCCGGCCAGGAAACCGACGGGAGGCGATGCGCTGCCACAGGCGGCCAAGCCGACGACCATGGAGAGCGTCAGACCCGAAACACCAAGCCGGAGCAGGCGCGCACGACGGGGCACGGGCCGAAAGTAACCCGATCAGACCCCGCTAAACGTCCGGCACGGAAGAAACCGGCCTGGCAGGAAAACTCGGACGTCGCGCCGTCGAAGGCGACGGCCGGAGCCCGGGGTCAGTCCGCCATCCGCACCGAGCCGAGGGCGGCGGGATGCCGCTCGATCCACTCGCGGGCGAAGGGGCATCGCGCCACGATGTCCAAGTCGTCCCGGTCGGCGCGGGCGACAGCCGCCTCCACCAAGCGGCCCCCGATGCCCCGGCCGCCCAGCTCCTCGGGGACGCCGGTGTGCACCAGCACCAGTTGGCGGCCGCGCACCTCGTAGCGGAGCTCGGCTGTCACACCCTCGGCGACGAGCTCGAACCGGCTTCGGTCGGGCCGGTCGGTCACTTCCCCCTGGTCTCGCTGTTCGTCCTGCATGTCCTGGTCCTACCCTTCCCCGCCTCGAGGCACACCGGCCGCCCTTGCCGGCTGCGGGAATCCCGGACCGGCGGGCCGATGCCCGTACCATGACGTCATGCCGGGCGCAGGCGACCAGGGCCGGGGCCGCCCCGGCCCGTGCCGACGGAGCGGGCCGGTGGGCCCGGTGGTCCGACCGGCGATCCGATGAGCGGCCTGGCCTTCGCGGGCGGGCTCGTCATCGTCCTCCTCACATCGGCCAGCATCCTGTTCACCATCGTGTTGCCCCGCGAGCCCCGGGGCTTCCAACGGCTCGCCACCGTCGTCAACCGGGCCGTCCGGCTGGCGTTCGTCGGGCTCTCACGCCTGGCGAGGACCTACGAGGGAAAGGACATGGTGCTCGCTTCGACGGCGCCCGTCGTCCTCGTCGCCCAGCTGGCCTTGTGGGCGGGATGCTTCGTCGTCGGGTTCGCCCTCATGCTCGAACCGGTCACCCACAGCTTCGCCTCGGCGATCGTCCAGGCGGCCGGATCGGTGTTCACCGTCGGCACCCTCGACCTCGACGGGCCGCCCGACCGCGCCGTCGACATCGCCGCCGGGGGGACCTGGGTGGTGGTCGTGGCGCTCCAGATCGCATACCTGCCCGCGCTCTACGGGGCCTTCAACCGGCGGGAGAACCTGGTCGCCATGCTGGAGAGCCGAGCCGGAATCCCGGCGTGGGGCCCCGAGCTGCTGGCGCGTCATCAGCTGGTCGGCATCAGCGACGCCCTTCCCGGCTTCTACACCGACTGGGAGCAGTGGGCGGCAGACGTAGCCGAGAGCCACACCACCTATCCGGTCATGCTGCTCTTCCGGTCGCCGCAGCCCTGGTTCTCGTGGCTCATCGGATTGCTGGCCGTGCTCGACGGGGCGGCCATGCACCTGGCCCTGGCGCCCAGCACGGCGACGTCGCAGGCCCGCCTGTGCCTCCGGATGGGTTTCACCGCGCTCAACCGGATCGGCGCCGCGCTCGGCTGGCACGTGGACCCCGACCCCAATCCCGAAGGCCCGATCGCCCTCACCTACGACGAGTTCGCGCAGGCCGTGGAGATGCTCGAGAGCGTCGGGTTCGTCATGGAGCGCAGTGCCGAAGAGGCCTGGCCCCACTTCCGGGGCTGGCGGGTCAACTACGAATCGGTCGCCTACCGGCTGGCCGACCGGCTCACGGCCCCACCCGCCCCCTGGTCCGGGCCGCGCCGGCACCTCCGGTCGGCCTCGGTGGCTCCACGTCGCCCGCCCCAGCGGGCGCCCCGGGCACCGGCCGCCGGCCGCGTGCCCGACCCTTCGGGCACCCGGCGCCAGGCGCAGGAGCGGCCCCTGACGATCACCCGGCGACCTGGCCAGGTTCGGCCGGTTGGCCCTAGGTTGGCCGGGTAGCAGCGGTCCGCCCGCCGGAGCGGGCCGGAGCGAATGGGGGGTAGCCATGACCAACAGCCACCGGACCCGGTCCGCACGGGGCCTGGCCGGGCACGTGGCCGTCGTCGTCGCCACGGTGGCGGCGGTGCTGGCCGGCACGCTGGTGATCGGGGTGGCCACCGGCACCCAGGCCGGGGCGGCGGGTCCGACCCTCACGGTGACGCCGTCGACGGGGCTCGTCGACGGCCAGACCGCGTCGGTGCTGATCTCGGGAGCCAGTGCGGGCACCACCTACGTGGTGGTCGAGTGCGACCCGACCGCCTTCTCCTTGCTGGCCCAAGGGGCGTCGCCGTCGGACGGCTGCGACTCGCGCCACAACGCCGTGGTGACGGTGGACGCTGGAGGTGCTGCGGCGACGACCCTGCAGCCCCAAGCCGTCCTGACCACCGCCCTCGGGCCGAGCGACTGCCGCAGCGAGCAGTGCTTCATCGCCGCCGACGCCCTCTACGCCACGGGAGGGTCGTCGTCGCCTCTCGTCGCCGGCATCTCGTTCTCCTCCGGCGCCTGTAGCGGGCGCCACTCCTGCACACCGCCGGCCGACGCCTGGGACCCGTCGATCGGCACCGGCGCCCATGACACGGCCACCGAGAGCTCCACCGCCCGGTCGGCGAGGCCGGGGCACCCGGTGCAGGTGGACGTCACCGCCGGCCAGGCGGGAGACCTCGTCACCCCCGGAACGGTGACCGGTCCCTATCGCGCGCCCTTCCCGCCCCCGGACGTGCCCGCCACGCCGGTCAGCGGCGAGGGCCTGGTACGCCTCGCCCTGTCCTCGCCCCGCACCTCCTGGGGAGCGCGCCTCCCGAGCTCGACCGTGGTCGACGTGACCGTCACCGACACGACCCGGTCGGAGACGCTCGGCACCCAGCAATTCGTGCTGTTCGACGGGGACAGCCCCTTCGTCTACGCCGGGTTCGCCGGGCCGGCCACCACCGCCGACGCCTACCGGGTCACCGTCCAAGCCGAGCCGTCACATGCCGCGGGTGGCCTGTCGTGGCCGGCCGACGCCCGCACCCCCCACGCCGACGTCGTCGATGCCGAGCTCGAGGTGGTGGGCCCGGCCGATCCGGCGTACCTCGCCACCGCCTATGCCCCCGTCATGTTCGGGCGGTCGACGTCCGCCCTCCACGACGTACCCCTGCTGGTCGACGCCACGGCCACGCCGCAGCCGGGTGGAGCCACCCGGCTCTCCTACACCTTCATCTGGAGCCACGAGGACGCCGGCACCGGGTTCGTGCCCTTCCTCGAGTGGGGCACCTGGGGGCGGATGACCGACATCGAGAACGCCATCTCCTTCACGGTGGCGGCCGACGGCACCGTGTCGGGGGCGACCTACCTGTGGGGCGGCGAGCCCCCGACCGGGTTCCCCGACAGCCAGGGCGCCCTCCAGGAGGTGGACGTGCCGTTCGCCGGGCAATGGGACGGCCACCACCCGGTCCTTCGCGACGCGACGGGGAACAACGACTTCTCCGACGCCGGGACGACGCCGTTCCGCTTCCAGCTGGCCCCGGTCGCCGGTCCGGCACCCGGCCAGACCCGCGAGTCGGTGATGGACGCCAACCCGTTCACCTATCAGATCTCCGGTGAGGAGGTGACCCGCTGGTACGGGGACGTGTCCACCGATCCCCGCTCCCCCGAGCCCGGCGACGCCCGCCAGTACGCCACCGTCGACCTCGACGTGGCCGGCACCGGCGTGACCTCGGTGGCCGTCGAGCTGCAGCTGGCGGGCGACCCGACCTGGTACGCCAGCGACTTCCACTCCGGCTACCCGGCCCACACCACCGGCCACTTCCGGACCGTGGTCAAGCTCCCCGAGGGCTGGCAGGGCCGGCCGGTCACCGCGGTGGGCATCCAGGTCTATCCGGCCTCGGCCGCCCCGTCGGTGACCGTCGGGTCGCTCACCGTGCTGGCCCTGCAACCGGACTGGCGGCTGACCGTCGAGCCCGTGCCCGCACCGTCGGTGACGGCCGGAGCGGTGGCCGTCCCCCCCGCCCTCGGCCTCGCCGCCACCTCGGGCACCCATCAGGTCGTCCGGGCGGGAGGTTCGACGCACCAGCTGCAGGCGGTGGTGACGAGCTCGCTCGGGGTCCCCCTGGCCGGTGTCCCGGTCACCTTCTCGTCCGGCTCGCCCGGGCTCCGCTTCGCCGGGTGCGGCTGCCCGACGCTCACCGCGGTGACCGACCGGAACGGGAACGTCTCGAGCGGGCGAGCCGTGGCCCCGGCGACGGCCGGGACGATCGTGGTGACGGCCTCGACACCCGACACCGCCGTCCCGGCGGTGGCCTACGACCTCACCATCAGGAGATAGGTGGCGCGCCGGAGGGAGGGACCGCTCGACCTCACCGTGGTGGCGGTGCCGGTCTACTTCGCCGCCATGGCCGCCGAGTACCGCTGGCTCCGCCGCCGGGCGGCCACCCGGGGCCCGGTGGCCGGGGACTACGAGCGCCGCGACACGGTCGCCAGCCTGGCGATGGGGGTCGGCAGCCTGGTGGCGCCGCTGGTCCTCCCGCGGCTGCTGCGGCCGTTCACCCCCGGTCGCGGACGACTGGGCAAAGCCCTCGTCGCCGTGGCGGCGGGTGCGGCGGTCGTCACGACCGGCGCCGACATGGTGGTCCGCCGCCAGGCGGGCGGGTCGGGGGCCGCCGGGCGCCCGCCCGACACGTCGCCGGCCCGGCGGGTGGCGTCGGTCGGCGGGGTGGCGGCCGTGGTCACCGGCGGGGTGGCGGTGGCGACCCTGTGGGCGGACGCCACCGCGCCCGGGCGCCTCTGGCGTCGCCGCCTCCTCCCGTTCCGGGGGAACGGACCGGTCGCTCTCGCCCTGGCCATCGCCGGGTGGGACTTCATCTACTACTGGAACCACCGCTTCCAGCACGAGAGCCGCTACATGTGGGCGATGCACGTCGTGCACCATTCCAGCGAGCGGTACAACCTCTCGACGGCGCTGCGCCAGCCGGTGGCCGACGCGCTCGGGACGACCCTGCCCTACGGGGTGCTCTGCCTGTTCGGCATCCCTCCGGGGCTGGTCGAGACGGCCCGCGGGGTCAACCTGCTGTACCAGTTCTGGATCCACACCGAGGCCATCGGCCGGCTGGGGCGGCCCGAGGCGGTGCTCAACTCGCCGTCGCACCACCGGGTCCACCACGGGTCGAACCGGCGGTACCTCGATCGCAACCACGGGTCGATCCTCATCGTGTGGGACAAGCTGTTCGGCACCTTCGAGCCCGAAGGCGAGACCGTCGTCTACGGGCTGACCAAGAACATCGACTCGTTCAACGTCGGGCGGATCGCCACCCACGAGTACGCCGACATCCTGGCGGACGTGGCCGGCTCGACGGGCTGGGCCGAGCGGCTCTCCTACGTGGTGCGCGGGCCGGGCTGGGCGGCCCGGCGGCGGGCGGCGGAGGCTCCCGCGGTGGCTGACCGGCAGGGGACCGCGGCCGGGAGCGGAGGTCGCCTAACCCCGGCGGCCGTCGCCGACCCGGTGCTCGCCGGCGACGGCGCCGGGTCCGGCGGGGCGAGTGCCTTGCGGGCCAGCCGGCCGCGCTCGACCTCGAGGTCGAGGATGCGACGGGCCTCGGCGGCGTCGCGGTTCTTCGCCCGGGTCTTGACCGGTCCCCGGGTCGAGTCGAGGTGGACGGTGGCGAGCCGCAGCACCCGCTGGAGCGGTCCCGCGCTCAGCCGGACGCTCTGGGCCCGCTCGTGGGGGACGACGTCCACCGTGCGCGACAGGAGACCGTGGCGGACGACGAAGACCCGGTCGTCCGAGCCCGTCCACTGGGCCCTCCACCACAGCGGCGCCCGGAGGCAGGCCCGCCCCGGGGGCCGGGACATCGGGACGGCATCGAGGTCGATGCCGCCGAACAGCCATCCCGCCAGGGCGAGGGCATAGGACCGATCGGACACCGGCAGGAGCATCGTCGAGTGGGTGTTGGCGGCGCCGGCATAACCGGCGACGTTCATCCGGACCTGGGCCCAGCCGAACAGCCGCCACGACATCGGTTGGTGGACGAGAACCGCCTGGATGCGCCCGGGGGGCACGGTCTGGCGGCTGGTCGAGAGGAGGCCGTGACGGATCCGCAGCCCGTCCGGCGACTCGGTGACGGTGAAGTCCCACAGGCTGCTGACCCGACGCCAGATGGCCTGCACGATGACGATGCCGAAGGTGACGAAGATGAACACCCCGAGCCCGACGGTGGTCCGGTGGCTGTTGGCCTGCCCGAGCAGGCCGAGGGCCGGACCGACCAGCAGCAGCACCAGCCGCCACGAGACCATCTCGAGCAGCACCGACCGCACGAGCAGCCCGTGCGGCACGGCGAGCACGGGTCGCTCGGGCGCCTCCGGCACGCCGGCGTCGGTCCCCGCAGACCGGCCGAGCATGTCGGCGCGCAGCCCGCGGGCGGTCGGCAGGGCCAGGTACCGCAACCGGATGGCCGCCCGCTCGGTCCCCGCCGTGGTCACCCTGAGCTCGGCCAGCCCGAAGATGCGAGCGGCCAGCGGTTCGAGCAGGTCGACGCTCTGGACCCGGTTGAGCCGCACCCGCTTCGACTGCCGCCGGAACAGCCCGTAGTCGATGCGCAGCTCGCCTCCCAACAGGTGGTAGCGGGTGACCGCCACGTTCACCACGCCCCGCACGACGACCAGCAGGGCCAGCGCGGCATAGACGGCGAAGGGCACCCAGTTGGTGTGGCGGCGCTCGCCGTTGAGCTGGCTGATCAGGCTGAAGAAGGCGAACACGGCCAGCAGGCCGAGCACCCGGCCGCCGAGGGCGACCGGCGTGAGCGGGTGCAGGCGGAACGTCTCGTCGCCGGCGGCCGGACCGGGGCCGACCGGGTCGGACGGCTCAGAGACCGCTGGCATGGGCCTCGCCGAGCTGGGTGAGCCGGTCGCGGAGGCGGGCGGCCACCTCGGGAGGGAGGCCGCGCACCGTGGCGTCGGTGGTCGCCGCCGCGGTGTGCAGCTTGACGCTGACCAGCCCGAAGGAACGGGCGATCGGGCCGGCCTCGACGTCGACGAGCTGCATCCGGCCGTAGGGGACGACGGTCAGCTTCTTGAACAGTGCACCATGGGTCACGAGGAGGTCGTCGGCCCGCTCGGTGTACCCCCACGACCGCTGGTTGCGCCCGATCGAGACCCAGGCCAGGACCACCAGCACGACGGCGAAGGCGCCGACCGCCCAGCCGGCCGTGGGCGACGCCAGGGCACAGGCCCACGAGACGACGCCGGCGACGGGCAGGCCGGCGCCGACGAGGACGGTCCGGCGCATGCGGGCCAGCCGGGGCGACACTCGCTCCCAGGGGTGATCGCGGGGCGGGGCGAACGGGCTCTCCATCCCCGTCGACCCTACCGTGGTGCCCGCGCCCGACCTGTTCGCCACGGCCCGGCGGCGGCGTGCGTATCATGCCCGTCGAGCGGAGCCGACCGAGCGGGGGAGACATGACCATGGACGTGAGCGGCCAGCGGGTCCTCGTGACCGGAGCGTCCTCGGGCATCGGCGCGGGGCTCGCCGAGGAGTTCGCCCGCCGGGGAGCGACCGTCGGCATCTGCGCTCGGCGCCGGGACCGCCTCGACGAGGTGCTGGAGCGCTGCCGGGCCCATGCCCCGGGATCGCGCCGGTGGGTCCTGGACCTCTCGCGGCCGGACGAGGTCGACGAGCTGGCCGTCCTGGCCCTCGACGAGCTCGGCGGGGTCGACATCCTGGTGAACAACGCCGGGATCCCCAAACGGCGCCACGTCTCGAAGCTCGACATGGCCACCGTCGAGGACGTGATGGCCCTCAACTTCCTCAGCCCGGTACGGCTCACCCTGGCCCTCCTGCCCCACATGCTCGAGCGTGGCACGGGCCGGATCGTCAACGTCTCGTCGGTGGCGGCCACGCTCAGCTCCCCGGGCGAGTCGGCCTACGACGCCTCAAAGGCGGCGCTGTCCGCCTTCAGCGAGTCGATGGCCGTCGACCTCTGGCCGAGCGGCATCAAGGTCCTCGTCGTCTACCCGGGGCTGGTCGACACCGAGCTCGCGTCGGTCCCCGGCAACGACCCGGTGGTTGCCGGGGTGGAGTCGATACCGGTGAGCGAACTGGTGTCGGGGGTCTTCGGCGCGCTCGACGACGGCGCGGTCCAGGTGTACGTGCCGGGCTACTTCGCCGACCTCGCGTCGGGAAAGGCGGCCGACGTGGCGGGCTTCCTCGCCGGCGCGGCGCAGTACGTGGCCTCCCAGGCGGCCGACACCGGCGGCTGAGGCTCGCCCCCGGCCCGGACCTAACCTGGGCCGGTGGAACGCACCATCAGCGGCTTCCACCGGGACGAGACGGGTGACTGGGTCGCCGAGCTCTCGTGCGGTCATCGCCAGCCCGTCGGGCGCCGGCCCCCGTTCGAGCGGCGGCCGTCGGTCGAGCCGGGTGCCGGCCGGACGCAGCAGAGGGGCACCGCCGTCGAGTGCCGGCTCTGCGACGAGGACGCCGGTGACGCCGGCGATCCGGCCTGCTGGGCCGGTCAGGTCTGCGCGGACTGCGGTGCCCTGCTCGACGGGAGCGGGCACCGGCCGGGCTGTGCTGGCGACGCCCGTGTTCGGTGAGAGCCCGGGGGGACGTCCGCCCTACCCGAGCAGGTGCTTGGCGATCACCACCCGCTGGATCTGGTTGGTCCCCTCGTAGATCTGGGTGACCTTGGCGTCGCGCATGAACCGCTCGACGGGGAAGTCCCGGGTGTAGCCGTACCCCCCGAGCAGTTGGACGGCGTCGGTGGTCACCGCCATGGCGGTGTCCGAGGCGAAGCACTTGGCCATGGCCCCGACGGCGGTCAGCTCCCCGTCGGGGTCGCCGGCATCGATCAGCGAGCCGGCACGGTAGACGAGCGTCCGGGCCGCCTCGGTGCGCAGGGCCATGTCGGCGAGCATGAACCGCAGCCCCTGCAGATCGGCGATGACCCCGCCGAAGGCGCGACGCTCCTTCATGTAGCCGGCAGCATGATCGATGGCACCTTGGGCGATCCCGACTGCCTGGGCACCGATGCCCGGGCGGGACCGGTCGAGGGTGTGCATGGCGATGGTGAACCCCATGCCCTCCTCCCCGACGAGGTTGCGCGCCGGCACCTCCAGCGAGTCGAAGGAGATGGCGGCGGTCGGGCTGCCCCGGAGCCCCATCTTGTCCTCCTTGGGGGCCACCTCGATCCCCCATGCCGTCTCGACCAGGAAACAGCTGATGCCGCGGCGGCCGGCGGCGGGGTCGGTCACCGCGAAGATGGTGTAGGTGTCGGAGACGCCGGCGTTGGTGACCCAGTACTTGGTGCCGCTCAGGAGGTAGACGTCGCCGTGCCGGACGGCCTTGGTCCGCATGGCGGCCACGTCGCTGCCGGCGTCGGCCTCGGACAGGCAGTAGCTGGCCTGGCGCTCACCCGAGGCGACCGGCGGCAGGTAGGTCCGCTTCAGCTCCTCGGAACCCCAGTTGATGACCGGCATCATCCCGACCTTGGAGATCTGCATGGTGAGCGAGGTCGATGCGCAGGCCCGGGCCAGCTCCTCGGCCATGATCGCCTGGGTGACCATGTCGGCTCCTGCCCCCCCGTACTCGGTCGGGATCCCGAGCGCCGGCAGCTCGAGCTCGACACAGGCCTCGAAGGACCGTCGTGGGAAGCTGGCCCGCCGATCGGCCTCGGCCGCCTCGGGAGCGATCCGCTCCTCGACGAATTTGCGCAGGGTCTGGCGGAACTGGCGTTGGGTGTCGGTCAGGGTGAAGCCGGTCGCGTCCATTGGTCAGACGCTACCCAAGGTCCCGAATGCCGTAGTCGAGGGGGAACCACCCCGCCGCCGAACCCGGTGCTCTCCGGGCCGCTCGATCGACGTCCGGGCACGGGAAGGCGACTCGGCGCCGGGTGATCGCCGAACAGACCAGCCTCGCCATCGGGGCCGGTGGGCCTCAGGGCAGCTCGGTCGGCGGGAGCACGAGCAGGTCGCGCCACCGGTCGAGGCGCGACGCCACCTCGTCGGGCGTGAGCCCGAGCGTCGCCTCGGTCACGGAGGCGGCGATCGCCCGCCGGGCCTCGTAGTGATCGGCGGCGGACCGGAAGAGCGGGCCGCGCGCCTCCACCAGATCGGCTGGTGCCGGAGGGAGGAATCCCCACAGGGTGAAGGCGAAGGTGAGGTCGTGGATGACCGGGGCGCGCCCGAACCGGGCGCACCGGCGCATGGCCACGGCGGTACAGCCGGCCATGGCGTCCTCGGTCGACTCGCCCTCCGACAAGGACAGCCGGCTCTCGAACCGAGGGGCCAGGCGGAGGGCGTACCCCAGGTCCGGTCCGGGATTGCCGAACCACTCACCACGCGGTTGGCTCGTCCCGCGGAGCTCAGCCGGCCGGGACTGCGTCCAGACGGTGGGCACCTTGAGCTGGTAGGCCGGCCGGACCTGGTCGCCCTCGGCGATGGGCACGAAGCTGGGCTGGGTCACGGTGGGGCTCCTCGGGCCGGCGGGCCCGCCGCCTCCGCCGGTGCGGCCGGGGCGCCGGCGTGGAGCAGACCGTAGACGATGGAGTCCGACAGGGCCTGCCACGAGGCGGCGATGATGTTCTCCGACACGCCGATGGTGGTCCAGGTCCGGTCGCCGTCGGTCGAGTCGATCAGCACCCGGGTGACCGAGGCCGTGCCCTTGGCCGTGTCGAGCACCCGGACCCGGTAGTCGACCAGGTGGAGGCCGGCGAGCGCCGGGTAGCGGCTGCCGATGGCCTGGCGCAACGCCCCGTCGAGCGCGTTGACCGGGCCGTTCCCCTCGGCGGTGGCCACGATCCGCTCGTCCCCGACCAGCACCTTGACCGTGGCCTCGGTCGAGAGTCCCTCGCCCTGGTCGGCGATCACCCGATAGGACTCCAGCTCGAAGAAGTCCTGCTCCCACCCGGTCGAGCTGCGGAGGAGCAGCTCGAGCGACCCGTCGGCCACCTCGAAGTGGTAGCCCTCGTGCTCGAGCCGCTTCAGCGAGTCGAGCACCGACCCCATGGCCTGGGAGTCGAGCTCGAGGCCGAGCTCGGCCGCCTTGAGGGCGAGGGTCGACCGGCCGGCCATCTCGGAGACCACGAACCGCGTGCCGTTGCCGACCAGCTCGGGTGACACGTGCTCGTAGGCGTCCGAACGCCGGACGATCGCCGAGGTGTGCAGCCCCGCCTTGTGGGCGAAGACGGCCGACCCGACGAACGGCTGCTGCGGGTCGGGGGCGATGTTGACCAGCTCGGCGATGTGATGGGACACGGGGGTGATGAGCTCCAGCCGGTCGGGCGGGATGGTGCCGACGCGCAGCTTCAGGGTGAGGTCGGGGATGGCCGCCGACAGGTCGGTGTTGCCCGCCCGTTCGCCGTACCCGTTCACGCAGCCCTGCACGTGGGTGGCACCCGACCCGACGGCGGCGAGCGAGTTGGCCACCGCACAGCCGCCGTCGTTGTGGAAGTGGACCCCGACCTGGGTCCCGAAGCGCCCGAGCACGTCGCGGACGATCGGCTCCACCTCGTGGGGCAGGGTGCCGCCGTTGGTGTCGCAGAGCACGAGGGTCTCGGCTCCCGCCTCCTCGGCGGCCCGCAGTATGGCCAGCGAGAACTCGGGATTGGCCTTGTACCCGTCGAAGAAGTGCTCGGCGTCGAGGAAGACCCGGAGGTCGTGGCGGGTGAGGAAGGCGACCGAGTCGGCCACCATGGCGACCGCCTCGTCGAGCGTGGTCCGGAGGGCGTCGACGACGTGCATCTCCGAGGACTTGGCCACGATGCAGACCGCCGACACACCGGCGTCGACCAGGTTGCGCAGGGTCTCGTCGTCCTCGGCGGCGACCCCGGCACGCCGGGTCGAGCCGAAGGCCACCAGGGTCGACCGTGACAGCGAGAGCTCGGACGGGGCCCGGGCGAAGAACTCGGCGTCCTTGGGAATGGCGCCGGGCCACCCTCCTTCGATGAAGGCCACTCCGAGATGGTCGAGCTGCTCGGCCACCCGGAGCTTGTCGTCGACGGTGAGGGACAGGCCTTCCTGCTGCGAACCGTCCCGCAACGTGGTGTCGAAGACGTCGACCGCCTCGGGGAGGTCGGGCAGGTCGTAGTCGTGGCCGTGGTCGGGGGCGCGGGGCGCCCGGCCGTCCCTCCTGCGGGCATGGGAGCGCTGGCCGGCGGTCAGCGGCCGGCCGGCCGTCGAAGGACCGCCGTGGGCGTGGCCACCATGGCCCGCGCCGGGCCGGGGAGCCTCCCCGAGGTTGGGCCCGTCACTCGACATAGTCCAGCCAGTCCTTGTACTGATCGACCTCGCCGCGGACGGTGGCGAAGTAGGCCGCCTGCAGCTTCTTGGTGATGGGTCCGGGCCTCCCGTCCCCGACCTGGCGGTCGTCGACCGCCCGGATGGGCACCAGCTCGGCGGCGGTGCCGGTCAGGAACGCCTCCTCCGCCGTGTAGAGGTCGGTGCGGATGATCGGCTCGTAGGCCACGGCGTAGCCGAGGTCCCGGGCGATGGTCTCGACGGATTGCTGGGTGATGCCGGCGAGCGCCCCGGAGTCGGAGGTGGGCGGGGTGACCAGCCGACCCCGCTGCACGACGAAGATGTTCTCGCCGGTGCACTCGCTGACCTTGCCGTCCGGCGCGAGCAGGATGGCCTCGTCGTAACCGGCCCGCAGCGCCTCCACCTTGGCCAGGGAGGAGTTCACGTACATGCCGGTGCCCTTGGCCGCGGTCGGGACGGCGTTGGGGTCGTGGCGCCGCCACGAGCTGATCTTCATCGACACGCCGTTGGCCACCCCTTCGTCGCCGAGGTAGGTCCCCCACGGCCAGGCGGCGATGGCCACGTTCACCGGGCAGGGGATCGGGTTCAGCCCCATCTCGCCGTAGCCCAGGTACACCAGCGGGCGGAGGTAGCACCCGTCCTCCAGCCCGTTGACCCGCACCACCGTGCGGGCGGCGTCGGTGATGTCGTCGACCGAGTAGGGGATGTCGATCATGAAGACCTTTGCCGAGGTGAAGAGCCGTTCGATGTGGTCGCGGAGCCGGAACACGGCGACGCCGCGCGCCGTGGGATAGGCCCGGATCCCCTCGAACACGCCGGATCCGTAGTGCATGGTGTGGGTGAGGACGTGGGTGGTGGCATCGGCCCAGTCGACGAGCTCGCCGTCCATCCAGATCTTGTCGGTAGGGGTCACGGGCATGGCTCAGAGCCTTTCTGCGATGGCGGTGCCGATCTCGGTGGTCGACAGGGACGGATCGGGCCGGGAGGCGATGAACTGGGCGACGGCGTGGGAGACCTTTTCGGCTGCCGAGGTCTCACCGAGATGGTCGAGCATGAGCGCGGCCGAGCGGATGGCGGCGGCGGGATTGGCCCGGCCGGTGCCGGCGATGTCGTGGGCCGCCCCGTGCACCGGCTCGAACAGCGAGGGGCCGGTGCGGTCAGGGTTGAGGTTGGCGGACGCCGCATAGCCGATACCCCCGGCGATGGCGCCGGCCAGGTCGGTGATGATGTCGCCGAACAGGTTGTCGGTGACGATGACGTCGTAGCGGCCGGGGTCCTCGACGAGGTAGATGCAGGTGGCGTCGACGTGGTTGTAGTCGTGCTCGACTGACGGGTACTCGCCGGCGACGTCGTCCACCGTCCGCTGCCACAGGTCTCCGGCGAAGGTCAGCACGTTCGTCTTGTGCACCAGGGTCAGGTGGCGGCCCCGTCCGGCGGCCAGCCCGAAGGCGAACCGGGCACAGCGCTCGACGCCGTGCCGGGTGTTCACCGACCCCTGGGTCGCCACCTCGAAGGGTGTCCCCTTGCGCAGGAAGCCGCCTTCACCGGCGTAGGTGCCCTCGGTGTTCTCACGCACCACCACGAGATCGCAGTGGGGAGCCGGGGCGCCGGGCACCCCGAGGAAGGGCCGCAGGTTGACGTAGAGGTCCAGCTCGAACCGAAGCCGGAGCAGGAGCCCCCGCTCGAGCACGCCGGGCGGGACCGCCGTCGAACCGACCGGCGGGCCCACCGCGCCGAGCAGGATGGCGTCCTGGCCGCGCAGCTCCTCGAGCACGGCATCGGGGAGGACCTCGCCGGTGCGGACGTACCGGTCGGCACCGAGGTCGTAGGAGGTGGTGGCGAGCGACACCCCGGCGGCGTCGACGACCTTCAGGGCCTCGGCGACGACTTCGGGGCCGATCCCGTCGCCACCGATGAGGCCCACCCGGTAGGTGCTCACGGTCCCGCTGTCCCCGTCATGCCCGCTGACCGCTCGCTCATCGGGTCTGCTCGGTTGCCTGCTGTCATCTGGCCTGCTCTGTCCTCTGACCTGCTCTGTCCTCTGACCTGCTCTGTCCTCTGACCTGCTCTGTCGTCCGGCCTGGTCTCTCGTGCCGCCTGCCGCCGGGAGCTCCATCTTCGCCCAAATTGAAAAACCGCCCACCGAGTGGACGGTCGTCAGGCGCACACGGGCGTGGGTGCGCGCCTAGTCGATGATGATTACCGAGCTGCGGGGGTCGGAGAACGATCTCATCAGGCATCCAGTGTCGCCGGTCCGGGCAGCACCGTCAACCCCGCCGGGGGCCGGGGTCGAACCGCACGGCGGACGGTCGACCGTCGTACCCGTCGGTCTCCTCGGCGCTGCGGGCCAGCTCCCTCCAGGGAATCGCCCCGTCGCGGACACAGCGGGCCGAGGATCCCTGGCACTCGACCACCGTGGAGGCGACCCCGTCGCAGCGGCCGCCGTCGACGACGGCGACGAGTCCGTCCCGCCCGGCGAACGCTTCGAGGACCTCGCCGGCCGTGCTCGCCGGCGGGGCTCCGTGGCGGTTGGCGCTGGTCACCGCCAACGGACCCACCCGGCGGCACAACGTCTGGACGAGCTCGTGGTCGGGCCATCGGAGCGCCACCGTCGACGCCGCCGACGGGGGACCTCCGAGGTCGACGCGGAACCCGGCGGCTCTCGGCACCACGAGGGTGAGCCCTCCCGGCCAGTGGCGTGCGGCCAGCAGAGCGGCGGCGGCCTCGAGCTCGCCCGCCACTTCGGCGACCTGGGCCGTGTCGGCCACGAGGACGGGGACCGCGACATCGGCCGGCCGGTCCTTCAACGAGAACAGCCGGGCGAGGGCGCCGGGGTGGAGCGGATGGGCCGCCAGCCCGTACACGGTGTCGGTCGGGACGGCGACGACCCCACCGGACGCGAGCGCGTCGCCGGCACACGCCGCGCCCGTCGAGGACGGATCGACCAGTCGAGGCAGGTCGGTCACCTGCCGGCTACCAGGACACGTTCCCTGCCGGCCAGGTCGGCAAGCGACGCCGGTCCGCCCGAGCCCCGCCGCCCGGGCGGCGGTGAGGGCAGCCGGAGCCTGGCGGGGATCGAGCTCGATCACCACGGTGCCGCCCGGGCGGAGCCAGCCCGGTGCCTCTAAGAGGATGGTCTCGATGGACGCCATCCCCGGAACTCCGCCGCTGCTATGGGCAGACACCAGCGCGTGGGGCGGCTCCCAGTCGCGCACCTCGGGGTCGAGACCGGCGAAGTCCTCCTCGGGCACGTAGGGAGGGTTGGACACCACCAGATCGACGCCTCCGGCCAGCCGGGCGGGCAAGGCGCCGAACCACGGTCCCCTGGCCAGCCTCACGGCCCGCCGGGCGGGAGGAGCGAGCGCACCGAGGTTGTGACGGGCGACCACCAGCGCTTCGGCCGAGTCGTCGGTGGCCCAGACCTCGAGCCCGTGGCGCCCGGCCCGTCCCTCGGCGGCGAGCGACAGGGCGATGGCGCCCGACCCGGTGCCGAGGTCGACACAGCGGAAGGGGTCGCCCCTCGGGCGGTCCGGGCCCGCATCGCGGACCTGGCGGCGGAGCTCTCGGAGCGCCACGTCGACGACCTGCTCGGTCTCGGGCCGCGGGATGAGCACCCGGCGGTCGACCATCAGCTCGAGCGCCCGGAACGGCCACGTGCCGAGCACGTACTGCAGCGGCTCGCCTCCCAGTCGCCGATCGACCAGCTCCTGCCAGCCGTCCGCACCGGCGTGGTCGAGGATCCAGCGAGCCTCCCGGGCCGAGCCCAGCTGCTCGGCCAGCCCGGCCACCAGCCCGGAGCCCGCCAGGTCAGCCGTCATCGAGCTGCCGGTACCGCTTGTCGGCCATCAGGGCATCGGTCAGCTCGTCGAGATCGCCCATGAGGATGCGGTCCAGCTTGTGCAACGTGAGCTTGATCCGGTGGTCGGTGACCCGGTTCTCCTTGTAATTGTAGGTACGGATCTTCTCCGACCGGCCGCCCCCGCCGACCTGGCTCCGGCGCTGTTCGGACGCCGCGGCGGCTTGGCGGTCCTGCTCCGCCTTGAGCAGGCGCGACCGGAGGACGGTCATGGCCTTCGCCCGGTTCTGGATCTGGCTCTTCTCGTCCTGCATGGCGACCACGATCCCGGTGGGCAGGTGGGTGATCCGCACTGCGGAGTCGGTGGTGTTGACCGACTGGCCGCCCGGCCCGGTGGAGCGGTAGACGTCGATCTTGAGATCGGCGGGGTCGATGTCCACGTCCACCTCGTCGGCCTCGGGCAGGACGGTCACCGCCGATGACGACGTATGGATCCGTCCCTGGGACTCGGTGACCGGGACCCGCTGGACCCGGTGGGGGCCGCCCTCGTGCTCGAGGCGCTGCCAGGCGTCCTCCCCCTTGACCACGAAGGTGATCTCGTTGAGGCCGTCGCGTTCGGAAGGGCTGGACGACAGCACGTCGACCTTCCACTTCCGCTGGGCGGCATACCGGCTGTACATCTCGAAGAGGTCCTTGGCGAAGAGGTTGGCCTCTTCGCCGCCTTCGGCGCCGCGGATCTCGACGATGACGTTGCGTCCGGCGTTGGGGTCCCGCGGCACCAGCAGCAGCCGCAGCTCCTCGGTCTGGTGCGCCAGGTCGGCCTCGGCCTGTTCCACCTCGCCCTGGGCGAGCGCCCGCTCCTCGCCGGTGGCGTCATGGAGCATCTCGCGGGCCGCCTCGAGATCCGACTCGGCCCCTTGCAGGGCGTGCCAGCCGTCGACGATCTCCTGGAGCTCACGGTGGCGGCGCGACACGTCGCGCAACCGACGAGGGTCCCGCGAGAGGGTGGGATCGGACAGCTCGTCCGACAGCGCCGAGTACTCGCGCTCGAGCTCCTGCAGACGTTCCTGAACCCTCTGGTGGAACACACCAAAGGGTAGCGCCAACTACCGACGGGTCATTGCTGTCGGCGACGCGGCCCCGGGTGTGTCGCGGCCGTCCGCCCGGCTCAGGATGCGGGCGGAGAGGACTTCCGCCGGCGGCCCCCGCTCCTCGCGTAGCGGCGCTGGAACCTCTCGACGCGACCGCCGGAGTCGACCAGCTTCTGCTTGCCGGTGAAGAACGGGTGGCATTCGTTGCAGAGCTCGAGGTGGATCTCCGGCTTCGTCGATCGGGTGGTGAACGTGTTGCCGCACGAGCAGCGGACCGAGGATTCGATGTAGGAGGGGTGGATATCGGACTTCATGGTTCTCCCGTGGTGGCGATCAGGTGGCGGGGCCCTTGGCGATCTCGGCCAGGAACTCGTCGTTGCTCTTGGTGGTGCGGATCTTGTCCATCAGCAGTTCGAGCCCCGGAGCGGCGCTTCCCTCGTTGGCGAGGGCATTGAGCACTCGGCGGAGCTTCCACACCTGCTGGAGCTGGGACCGGTCGAACAGGAGCTCCTCGTGCCGGGTCGAGCTGGCGTTCACGTCGATCGACGGGTACAGGCGGCGTTCGGCGAGCCGCCGGTCGAGGCGGAGCTCCATGTTCCCGGTTCCCTTGAACTCTTCGAAGATCACCTCGTCCATCTTCGAACCGGTCTCCACCAGCGCCGTGGCGAGGATGGTCAGCGAGCCGCCCTCCTCGATGTTGCGGGCGGCCCCGAAGAAGCGCTTCGGGGGGTAGAGCGCACCCGAGTCGACCCCGCCGGACATGATGCGACCGGTGGCCGGCTGGGCCAGGTTGTACGCCCGGGCGAGCCGGGTGATGCCGTCGAGGATGATGACGACGTCGCGACCCGATTCGACCAGCCGCTTGGCCCGCTCGATGGCCAGCTCGGTCACGGCGGTGTGCTCCTCGGAGGGGCGGTCGAAGGTCGAGGCGACGACCTCACCCTTCACCGACCGGCGCATGTCGGTGACCTCCTCGGGACGCTCGTCGACCAGCAGCACCATGAGATGGACGTCGGGATTGTTGGCCTCGATGGAGGCGGCGATGTGCTTCATGACCGTCGTCTTGCCCGCCTTGGGAGGCGACACGATCAGTCCGCGCTGTCCCTTCCCGATGGGCGACAGGAGATCGACGATGCGCGCCGTCATGTTCTCCTTGTCACCGGGCATCTCGAGGTGCAGCCGCTCGTCCGGGAAGAGCGGGGTCAGATCCTCGAACCGCGGGCGTTGGCGGGCGACCTCGGGGTCGACGGAGGACACCGTGTCGATCTGGAGCAACGCCGGGAACTTCTCGGTGTTCCCGGCGGGACGGCAGTATCCCTCGATGCTGTCGCCCTTGCGCAGGGCGAACCGCCGGGCCTGGCTGATCGAGACGTAGACGTCCTTGCTGGACGGCAGGTAACCCTCGCAGCGGAGGAAGCCGTAGCCCTCGTCGCGCAGGTCGAGCAGCCCGCGCACCGGGATGAGCTCGCCCTGGTACTGCTGGTCCTGATGACCCCCCGCGCCCTGGAGGTCTCCTTCCCCGCCACCACCCTGGCGGTCGCGGCCGCGGCGGCGACGGTTGTTGCGGCGGTTGCCCATGTCGTCGTTGCCCTGGTTCCGGTTCTGGTTTTGGTTGCGGTTGCGCTGGTTGCGATTGCGGCTCTGGTTCCCACCCTGGTTGGCGGGTGCGTGCCCTCCGTCGCCATTGCGCTGAGCGGGACCCGGCGGGACGGCCGGCGCGGACTGGACCGCATCCATCCGCTCGTCGGACCGACTCTCCGCCCCGGCCGGCCCGGCGCCGTTGCCGGTCACGACCGGGTCGGCGATGTCGTCGTCGAGCTCCAGCTCACCCGCCCGGACGGCGTCGTCACCGGGGCCGAACGAGTGGGTGACCGGCCGACGTGGCGACGGAGCCGGCGCCCCGGCGCCGTTGGCCGACGGACCGGCCGAGCCGTTGTCGGAGGTGACCGGGCCGGACCCAGTACCGCCTGCCGGCAGCCCGGCGGCCTTCAGGATGCCGTCGATGATGTCGGCCTTCTTCGTTCTGGTATTGGTCTTCACAGACAAGGCCTGTGCGATGGTCTGGAGCTCTTCGCGCTCCTTGCCCTCCAACACCGAGCGCTCGAGCTGCTGTTCGGCAGTCATCGGCTTCCTCGCTTCGAATGTCCTCGTGGGGCGGAGGCATCGATGCCTTCCACCAGGATAAAGGGGTGGGAAGTCGCCGCTTTCGAGATCCGCTCTCGCTGCAACTCCCCCCGACGCCGCATGCGAGGTGGTCACGTCATCAGATGCGGACCAAAGTACTCACCCACCAGCCCGAAAGGGCACACTGTGTGGCGACGGTGCCCCCATACTACAGGGAGCGACCCGAACCGGCAACAACCCGGTGGCGACCCCGCCGGGCTAGAGGGCCAACTCGTCCAACACCGCAGCCAGTTCGGCGTCGATCACCGTCGGCACCGAGATCTGACTGATGGCGATGTCGGGGTCCTTCAGTCCGTGACCGGTGAGCACGCAGACGACCGTCGTCCCTCCGTCGCCACCACCGGGGAGCCCGGTCTTGAGCAGCCCGGCGACCGATGCCGCCGATGCCGGCTCGCAGAACACCGATTCCTCGGCGGCGAGGAACCGGTAGGCGGCGAGGATCTCGTCGTCGGACACCGCAGCGATGCCGCCACCGGACTCGGATGCCGCCGACGTGGCGCCGTACCAGCTCGCCGGGTTGCCGATCCGGATGGCGGTGGCCACGGTCTCGGGGTGGTCGACGGGCCGTCCCTCGACGATGGGAGCCGCCCCCTCGGCCTGGAACCCCAGCATACGGGGAAGCCGGGTCGAGCGGCCGGCCTCTTTGAACTCGAGGTAGCCCTTCCAGTAGGCGGTGATGTTGCCGGCGTTCCCCACCGGGATGCAATGCACGTCGGGGGCGTCGCCGAGCGCGTCGACGATCTCGAAGGCGGCGGTCTTCTGGCCTTCGATCCGGTACGGGTTCACCGAGTTGACCACCGTGACCGGTGCACGCTCGCCCAGCTCGCGGACGATGGACAGCGACTGGTCGAAGTTCCCACGGACCTGCAGCACACGGGCACCGTGGATCAGCGCCTGGGCGAGCTTTCCGAGCGCGATGTGCCCCTCGGGGATGAGGACCGCGCAGGTGAGCCCGGCCCGGCTGGCGAATGCTGCGGCGGAGGCGGACGTGTTGCCGGTCGACGCGCACACGACGGCCTTGGCACCCTCCTCGGCCGCCTTCGAGATGGCGACCGTCATGCCGCGGTCCTTGAACGACCCGGTCGGATTGGCCCCCTCCACCTTGAGCAGGACCCGCGCTCCGACCCGATCGGACAGCCGAGGCGCCGGCAGGAGCGGTGTCCCTCCTTCGAGCAGGGTGACGACCGGCGTGTCGTCCGATACCGGGAGGAACGGGCGGTACTCCTCGATGACACCGCGCCAGGATCCCCGGGTCGGTTCCGGCGTCATGGTTCGAGCATCCGGATCATCCCACCGACCTGCTGTACCACTTCGAGCTGCCCGAGCGAGACCAGCGTGGCCTGCAGCTGCCGTTCGAGCGCGGCGTGGGTGACGAACAGCAGTCGGGCCCGGTCGGCGTGACCCTCCTGTTCCATCGAGCGGATCGACACGCCGTGGTCGCCGAAGACCTTCGCCACCGCGGCCAGGACCCCGGGCCGGTCGGCGACGTCCAGGCGCACGTAGCAGGGAGTGGCGAGGTCGCCGGAGGCCAGGAGCCTCGCCGGCCGGCGGTCCGGGGCGGGGGCGGTCGTGCCGGCCAGTCGGTTGCGCACGGCGTCGATGAGGTCGCCGACCACCGCACTGGCCGTGGGGAGGCCACCTGCCCCCTGCCCGTAGAGCATGAGCTCGCCCGCCGTCTCCCCCTCGATGAAGACGGCGTTGAACGCGCCCCGGACCCCGGCCAGCGGGTGGGTCTTGGGCACCATGGCCGGATGGACGCGTACCGAGACGCCGTCGTCCCCGTCCCGCTCGACGATGGCGAGCAGCTTGACGGCGCAGCCCAGGCGGTCGGCGAATCCCACGTCGGCGGCCTGGATGCCCGTGATCCCCTCGCGCATCACGTCGGCGTCGGCCACGTCGTAGCCGAAAGCCACGCCGGCGAGGATCGCCGCCTTGGCGGCGGCGTCGAACCCCTCGACGTCGGCGGTCGGGTCCCGTTCGGCCAGGCCGCGGGCCTGGGCCTCGCCGAGGGCCTCGGCATAGCCCGTCCCCTGCTCGGCCATCTCGGTCAGGATGAAGTTGGTGGTCCCGTTCACGATGCCCATGACCCGGTGGATCCGCTCACCGGTCAGGGATTCCCGGAGGGCCCGGACCAAGGGGATGGCGCCGGCCACCGCCGCCTCGTACAGGAGGTCGACCCCGTGCTCCTTGGCCAGTCCGCGCAGGGCGACGCCATCCGACGACGCCAGCAGGGCCTTGTTGGCCGTGACCACGGACTTGCCGGACTTCGAGCGCGTCCCGGATCAGGTCGCCGGCCGGCTCCAGGCCGCCGATGAGCTCCACCACCACGTCGATGTCGGGGTCGGTCACGAGCCCGGCGGGGTCGGCGGTCAAGAGCTCGGTCGGGACGTGGGGATCGCGCGCCCGGGAGAGCTCGCGCACGGCAATGCCCGCCCACCTCGAGGTGCGCCCCGCTCTGGACGACCAGGTCGGAGGCCCGATCCTGCAGGACACGGACGAGGGCGGCACCGACGTTGCCGCACCCGAGCACGGCGATGCGCACGACCTGTTCGGTCGCTGACGCCAGGGTCATCAGCTCACGCTACCGCTGCCCGGCGAGAACACCGGCGATCGACACCGGCGCATCGGGCACCGGCGATCGGGCACCGGCGATGAGGCACCGGCGATCAGAGGTCGAGTCGAACCAGGTCGTCGTAGGTCTCGCGGCGCACGACGGTCCGGGCGACGCCGTCCGCCACGAACACGACGGCCGGACGGGGCACCTTGTTGTAGTTCGACGCCATGGAGTGCCCGTAGGCGCCGGTCACCGGCGTGGCCAGGACGTCCCCCACGGCGAGGTCGGCGGGCAACGATCCCTCGGACACCACGACGTCCCCCGTCTCGCAGTGCTTCCCGACCAGCCGCACCGGGAGGTGGCGGTCCGCTGACGTCTCCCGTGGGAGGAACGCCTCGTAGCCGCTGCCGTAGAGCACCGGGCGGGGGTTGTCGCTCATCCCACCGTCCACCGCCACGTAGGTCCGGTGGCCGGACACGTCCTTGACGGTGCCGACCCGGTAGAGGGTGATACCGGCTGCCGCCACGATGGCCCGCCCCGGCTCGGCGGTGACCCGGACACCGGCGGCGATCCCGGCATCGTGGCAGGCCTGGCGGACCGAAGCGGCCCATTCGGCCATGGCTGGGCGCCCTCTCCCCGTTCACGTAGGCCACCCCGAGCCCACCGCCGACCACCAGCTCGGGAAGTCCGAGCGGGGCGAAGAAACCGGCCAGCAATTCGACGGCCCGGGCGAACGGGGCGAGGGCGAAGACCTGACTTCCCAGGTGGGCGTGGATGCCGACGAACTCCACGGCACCGGCGGCGTCGAGATCGGAGAGGCGTTGCACCGCCTTGGCTGCCGACCCGTTTGCCAGGCCGAACCCGAATTTCGAGTCGTCCTGGCCGGTGCGGACGAACTCGTGGGTGTGCACCTCGACTCCGGGGGTGATGCGGGCGAGCACCTTGGGCCGATGATGGCTGCCCGACCCACCAGGTACGGGGACGGCATCGGTCGGTCGGGTGGCCAGCAACCGCTCGAGGCGGTCGATCTCGTCGAACGAGTCGACGACGATCCGACCGACGCCGAGGGCGACAGCGGTGCGCAGCTCTTCGTCCGACTTGTTGTTCCCGTGGAGGACCAGCCGTTCGGGTGGCACGGCGGCCGAGCGTGCGACGTGCAGCTCGCCCCCGGTCGAGACGTCGAGGCACATCCCCTCCTCGACGGCGAGCCGGGCCATGGCGGTACAGAGGAACGCCTTGGTGGCATAGGCGACCCCGTCCCCCCAGGCGTCGACCGCCTCGCGGCACTTCGTCCGGAGATGGGCCTCGTCGTAGACGAACAGCGGTGTCCCGTGCTCCTCGGCCAGGTCGACGAGGTCGACGCCCCCGACCCGGAGACGACCCGAGCCGTCGACGTCCGCGGTCATGGGCAGCAGCTCGGGGTCGACCGGATCCGTCGGACGGTCGTGGCGAACCCCGCCGCGCCCACCGCCCCCCGGACCCGGCTCGGTCACATCGACTCCGGGCCCGGCCCGGTCACATCGACTCCGGAGCGGAGACACCGAGCAACCCGAGCCCGATGGACAGCCCGATCCGGGTCCCCTCGACCAACCACAGGCGAGCCTGGGCCAAGCCCGGGTCGACGCCCGATCGGCCAGGATCGGGCAATCGTGGTAGAAGCCGTGGAAGGAGGTCGCCAGGCGGCGGACCCAGGCGGTGACCTTGGTCGGGGAACGGTCGACGGCGGCGTCGGCCACGACCTCGGGGAGCTCCTCGAGGCACCGGATCACTTCGAGCTCGCGGGGGTGTACCAGCAGGGTGAGATCGACGTCGGCCACCGGGGACCGGGTCACCCCGCGCTCGGCGGCCTTGCGGCCGACACCGCCGATTCGGGCGCTCGCCATCTGGACGTAGTACACGGGGTTGTCGGCGGACTGCTCCCGCACGGCGGCGAGGTCGAAGGTGGTCGCCTGGTCGAGCGAGCTCATCAGGCTGAGGATCCGGGTGGCGTCCGGTCCGATGTCGGCCACCAGGTCGTCGAGGGTGACGGCGTTGCCGGCCCGCTTGCCCATGGCTACGGCCTCGTCGCCGTCCACCAACGAGACCATCTGCCCGAGCTTGACCTCGAGCCGGTCGGGATCCACCCCGAGGGCCTCGACCCCGGCCCGCAGGCTCGCCACCTGGCCGTGATGGTCTGCACCGAAGACGTCGATGACCCGGTCGAAGCCCCGCACCAGGAATTTGTCACGGTGGTAGGCGAGGTCGCCGGCGAGATAGGTGGCGTCACCGTCCGACTTGCGGAGCACCCGGTCACGGCTGTCCCCCAAGGCCGTCGCCCGGAACCAGGTGGCCCCGTCGTGCTCGAAGACCAGGCCCTTGGCAGCCAGCAGCGCGATGGTCTCGTCCACTGCCCCGCTCTCCTCGATGGAAGCTTGGCTGTACCACTCGTCGAAGTGGATGCCGACCGAGGCGAGCGACGAGCGGATGTGCTCGAGGATCCAGGTCGGCGGCCCAGCGGCCGGCCTCGGTCACCTCGTCGGCACCGTCGTAGGCCGCGGCGAGCTCGGTGACGTACTCCCCCTGGTAACCGTCTTCGGGTACCGGATCGCCCCTACGGCGAGCGAGGAGGCTCTCCCCGAGCGCGCGGATCTGGCCGCCGGTGTCGTTCACGTAGTACTCGCGGCTTACCTGGTAGCCCGAACGGGCGAGCACCCGGGCGAGCGCATCGCCGTAGCTCCCCCACCAGCCATTACCCACATGGATCGGGCCCGTCGGATTGGCCGAGATGAACTCGATCTGGACCCGCTCACCGTGGCCGACGTCGGGCCGGGCGTACCCCTCTTCTCCTTCGGCCAGCACGTCGCTCAGCGCGTCGTGGAGCCAACCCTCGTCGAGCCGGAAATTGATGAAGCCGGGTCCGGCGATCTCGATGGCCGTGGTGTGGGGCGGCGGGTCCGCCCGCAGTGCCTCGACCAGGGATTCGGCCAGGGCCTTGGACGAGGTCCCAGCCTGCTTGGCCGTGGCCAGGGCGAAGGTGGTCGACCAGTCGCCGTTGTCCCGGCGGGCCGGCCGCTCGAGGTGCACCGACGCCGGGTCGGTGGTGACGGCGAGGCCCTCCCGCTCTGCCACGGTGCCCGCGGCATCGCTGACGGCCCGGGCGAGAAGATCACGGGTGGCCATGGGTTGCGAGAATAGGGCTTCCGACAGCGGCCACCTGTCTGGGGAAGCGCACCAACCCGGCACAGTAGAGTTGTCTCACCGGCCGGGTGCGCAATCCGACGACAAGGTTGCGCCCCGTTTCCCGCCCTCGTAGCTCAGCGGATAGAGCATCGGCCTCCGGAGCCGTGAGCGCAGGTTCGAGTCCTGCCGAGGGCGCCGCGGGTTACTGACAAAACTGTCGCATCCGCAACGACAGAACTCGCCGCCGCTCGGAGACAGTGTCCCATGTGGGTGAGCTCGGCCACCTCTTCTGCGGGAACACAGCGGGACCCTCCACCGCCGCTACCGGCGGCAGCCCCTTCGGATGCGGCCGCCGCCTGACGGGGAAACGTGGCTTCGGCGACTCCACGCGGGCATCGGGATGACGAAGCCAACGCGGCGCTCGGCCAAATCCCCAGATCAAACCTGATCCCGATCAGCCCGACGGCATTGTAGGTGTGCGAGGCATGTCGGCCCTGCTCTTCCCTCCCGGGTATCGTCCGTCGAAGTTGTTCCATAAATACCCTTGTTCCGGTATCAGCGGAACGGCTGTAGTTCTGGAACATCTGGTATGCCCGGAAGCCGAGAGGAGGTGCCGTCATGGCGGGCAGCCCACCCAGCGAAGCAGAGACGCTCCGCACCGTCGAGCGCCTGGCCAACGAGGCCTTCCCGCCGGGCTGGTCGTTCCGCTCGCGCCGGGAGACTGCGGGACGGCGACGCCGAGTCGACGCCGAGTGGACCATCTGCTCCCCGGACGGTAGCGCCGCGACCTTCGCCGTCGAGGTCAAGCGGTCAGTCATCGGCCGCCAACTCGGCGACATGCTGGCACAGCTCGCCGCGGCCGAAGGACGTCCACTAGTGGTTGCGCCCTACCTGGGGGGAACTCTGCGAACCTCCCTAGCCGACCGCGGTGTGAGCTTCGCCGATACCACGGGCAACCTTCGCCTCGTCTCGGACCGCCCAGGTCTTCTCGTGGAGCGGCAGGGCGGCACCAAGGACCCCTGGCCCTCGGATGACTCCCTCCAATCCCTTCGCGGCCGAGCAGCCGGCCGCGCCGTGCGGGCTCTGGTCGACTTCCGTCCGCCATACGGTGTCCGCGATCTGGCTAGGCGGGCGTCGGTGTCTCGCGGCTCCCTTTCCCGGACGATTGATCTCCTCGACCGCGAGGGCTTCGTCACTCGTGGCGAGCGCGGTGCGATCACTGCGCTCGATTGGAAGGCAACGATCAGGCGTTGGACCCGCGACTACGAATTCGCCCGGTCCAACCGTGTCAGCTACTACCTTGAACCCCGCGGGCTGAGCGCCATCGCCTCCAAGCTTGACCAGGTGAAGTGGCTCCATGCAACTACTGGAGCGTTCGCGGCGCGACCTCAAGCTTCGGTCGGATACCCGACTTCTTTCGCCAGCAGTAGGTCGACCCTTCCGGCTCGTAGTCGGCATCTTTGAGGGCGGTCTCAATCCTCTCGTACTCCGCCGTGTCGCCTTCGACAAGAGCGATGCTCAGACAGAAGTCGAGGTCGGTTGTCCCGAGGTGAGGCTCTGCGCCGCGTGGAGGATCCAAGACGAGCAGACCAGGCACCATTCCCCCGATGAGGATGGCGTGCTGAGCTGCAAACCCGATTGCGCGGAGCAGGTAGGCAGCTTCACCAAGAATCTCCTCCGTTACGGCTGGGTCGTACTCGCTGAAGTGTTGTACGTCACCAGCCAATTGCAGACTCCCTGAACAACGCTGCAGCGTCTTCGCCTCGCGGCTCCCCAAGCATGTCGAGCCACACCCGCACCGGCAACGCCATAGCCGCTGGGCCATTCCGAGCGCGTTTGTGGACCCCTAGCTCACCGAAGTCACGAACGAGGACAACGTTGGCACCACGGTCGACTGGCTCCGCATGGAGCATCTCTGACGCCTCGACCAGCGCAACATCAGGGTGTATCCGCAGCATCGTGACCGGGATCGCCGTTGTTGTTCCGGCTCCCCAAATCCGGGCCGCTGCCGCAGCTGTGAAGGCGTAAACGAGCTTCGCATCTAACGCGTATTTGGAAACCACCGTCGTCAGTTTGTCGGGATCGCCTGCGTAAATGTAAGCGTGCAGCCGCTCCCGGATCCTCCGCGCCGCAGGCACCGTCGAGAGCCAGTCGAGAAGCTCACCGGGATTGGTGGCTCGGCGACGGAGTGTACGGGCGCGTCCTTGCGTAGTCAGAAGCCCTTCGTCTTCCAGTCGACGCAACACGTTGTGTGCGTTTCCAACGGAGCAAGCTGCAGAGTTTCCTAGATCGACTGCAGACCATGCGCGCTCTGGTTCGGCAAGCAACGTTTGGATCGCACGAACGCCGACTACGCCGATACCTCTTGGGGCAGCAGCTTGGTTTTGCCGTCGGCTCGGTCGACCCTCTACATGGATCAAAACTCCAGGCACTTCGATGTGCACCGCTCCGGTTGCGTCGGCGTAGGCACAGCCACCTTTCTCAAGCTCTCGGCGAACGTGTTCGGGCAAGCGATCGGCCACTACAAATCCAAGCTTCTTGTCTCCGGCCAGGGCTGCCAGCACGGGAGCGGTTGCTTGGGCCAACGGTCTGAGACCGCCCGATACGATCGCTAGTGGCGTAGACCTGCCATTGATCCGGAGCCGGTTATGGCGGCTGTTCTGACTTATGGTGACGCCGGGAATGGCCCCCAAGATGGCCACAGTCGCCTTTGGCACGGTCTTGTCGACTTCGATGGTGACTTGAGCCATCATTCACTCCTGGCGTTCATTCACTAGCCAGTGAATGGTAGCAGACAGTGAATTATGTTCCCTGTCACCTGGCCCTTTCACCTTTGCCCACTCGACGGACGAATTCACGAGCGCTGAGCGCCGCAAGCATCGCCGTCTGAGCATCCACTTCGGTTGGTGCTCAATAGTGGGCGGCGATCACCTCGGGAGACGCCCCCCTCAACCACGCGTCGGCGATCACGATCCAGGCCTCGTGCTCTCAGCCGCAGTCCTCCTCCGCCGGGACTCGGGACTACGCCACCTCGTTGAAGAGTTCGGGCTGGACGCTGAGCGAGGCGAGGTCGGCCGCCAGCGTTCCCGCCACCCAACCCTCCCGGTTGGTGACATGAGAACCCCGGTGGTCGAGCCTTGGGAACATTTCGGCGATCGCCTCATCGGCCGCATGCACACGGGACGCCAAAATGGGCACGAGTGCGCTGCCGTGGGTCTCTGTGGCGGCCGAGACGGTTGCCTCTCCCGCCGCGTCCAGACGATGGCCGATCCGGATGGCGAAGGCAACGAGGAACGACTGCCGGAAAGACCGAGTCCGCGAGCGCCCGGCACTGTCGGTTCGCGACCCCGAAGCCGTCATCTGCGTTGTCGCTTGCACGAGGAGGGAAGTGAACAGCGTCTCGACGGTATCGAGATCGTCCTCGTGCCCGGCGACGGTCACCAGGCCGAGTGCCTCGGTCAGCACCGACCGGCAACGGTTCACCACGGCCACCACGTGGAGCAGCTGTGCCTTGGCCGCCACATAGGGCTCGTCGATCCAGACACGCCGAACAGCAGCGCCCGATCGCCGCATGGGGTCAGACTTGTCCACCACGGCACGGTCGATGCTGTAGCGGGCCAGCAGCTCCTGCGCCTTGGCCGTGAGCGCCTCGGCCTCGTCGGGGAAGCCGGTCGACTCGGCCTTCGACAACAGATGGCGGACCTTTTCGAGGACTCGTCCCTGAGCGCTAGCGCCCGTTGCCGGCCCGTTTCGGTCCCCGCCCGAACGACACGCGGGCAATGGCGGGAGATGGGTGAGAAGTCCGAGGACACCGACAGCCGCCTCGACGTCCTCCGGCCAGCTGGACGCCGCTGCATCGATCCGCCAGCTCGGCGGCTCCAGCGAAGCTGCCTCGGCCGCCCACTCCGGGTCGCTGACGCCGTGCCCGCCCCGGCGCCACGCTCTTTGGACAACCGACGTCACGACCTCCTCGCCGGTGGCCCTGCCTCGTCGACGCACCTGGCGAACGATCTCACCCGGAAGCCAGTGTCCCGACGCCTTGGCCACGATCTCGTCCGCCAGCATCTCTTCCAGACCCCTCGCCACCATCCGCCGTCCCCCCGGTACCGGCGGACCGCCGACGAGGACCGCGAGCAGCGCGGCGGCGTCGTCTCTTCGGTGATAGGCCGCTTCGGCTGCCTCCCGCACCGCCATGGCCACCCCGAGCTCCCATGTGATCGGGGCTCCAAGGTCATGCTGCGCTCGTCCAGCGCTTGCTCCGGCCCGTCGCTGACGATCCCGCTTGGCCTTCTTCTTCTGCCGTCGCTCACGATTCTGCACGCCCATCTCGGCATCCTCGCGCCCGGCTGTGACGCACAGGTGGATCGACGGAGAGGTCACCAATCAGGCGAGCTCCAGCCGCGCTGGCGGGCGCCGCAACGGAGGCCCGGCTCCAGCGGAGGGCGCCCCGCACCTCCACGATGACGCAACGGGAGGGGTTTCTCTATGATCTGCGCCTACCTGTGGAACGCGTGAAGGGGCAACCTCGGTACCGGACCGTCGTCCTTGCTTCGGCGGCCGTGGTGGCGATGACGGCCGCCTGCGGCTCGGGTGTCCCGTCGACGGCAACATCTGTGGCACCCGACCCTCACCACGTCGCCGCACGGGCCGCCGCCGACTGGCCGCTCCCCGGACAGGACTATCTCAATTCGCGGACTGCCGTCGGCTCGTCCCTGAACTCGTCGGCGATCAACCGGCTACGGCCGGCCTGGCAAGTGGCGACTCCGGGTGCGCTCACGACCGCCGTGCTCGTCGTCGGCGGCACGGTGTACGCCCAGGACGACCGCGGGGCCGTCGTGGCCGTCGACGGGAAGACCGGTCGGGTGCGGTGGCAATCAGTGCCGGCGGGGTTCACGGTCGGACCAGAAGGTGTCGCCGTCGGCCTGGGGCGGGTGTACGCGGCAACATCGAACGGCGTCGAGGCGCTCGACGGGCAGACCGGCCGGATCGTGTGGGTCCGGCGGCTGACGCAGACTCCGACCGAGGGTGTGGACATCCAGCCCACGCTGGTCGGCCACCAGGTGCTCATGGCGACCGTCCCGGTCAGTGCAGCGGTGCAGTACCGCGGAGGCGATCGGGGTGAACTGGTCGCCGTGAACGCCTCGACCGGTCGGGTGGACTGGCGGTTCGACACCATCGCGTCGAAGAGCCTTTGGGGTGACCCCGGTGTGAATTCCGGTGGGGGCGCGTGGTACCCACCGGCCGTCGACCGTCGGACGGGAATCGTCTACTGGGGGACGGCCAACCCGGCACCCTTCCCGGGGACGACGCAATTCCCCAACGGATCGAGCCGCCCGGGGCGGAATCTGTACACCGATTCGACCGTGGCGCTCGACCTGGCCACCGGCCGTCTCATCTGGTTCCACCAAGCGGTGCCCCACGACCTGTTCGATCAGGACTTCGTCCACACGATGATCGTGCCCGTCGATTCGGGGTCACGGGACGTGGTGGTCGGTACCGGGAAGGGCGGGCAGGTGTTGGGGATGGACCCCGGCGACGGCCGTCTCCTCTGGAAGGCCTCGGTGGGGCGCCACGAGAACCACGCTCTCACGGCGCTCCCGGGGCCCACGCCGGTCATGCCCGGCACGTACGGCGGTGTCCTCACGCCGCCCGCAGCGGCCGGCGGCACCATCTACCTCGCCGTCGTGAACGCACCGAGCGTCCTGTCACCGGACCAGACCGCGTACTTCGGCGGAAAGATCGGCACCATGGAGGGCGAGCTCGTGGCCATCGATGCTGCGAACGGCCGGACCCGGTGGACGACCTCGGTCCCCGGTGATCCGAGCGGAGGGGCGACGGTCGTCAACGACCTCGTCATCACCGCCACGTTCCAGGGGCAGCTGGTGGCAGTCGACCGTGCAACGGGACGGATCGCCTGGACGACGAAGACCGGTGGCGGTGTCAGCGGTTGGCCGGCGATCGCCGGGAGCCTGCTTGTGGTGCCGACCGGTACCGTGGGCTCGTCAGGTCGACTGGTGGCCTATCGCCTCGGCTGATGGAGGGTTCGTCACCACGACCGCCCGATCCGAGCCGTCCTGTCCGGAGATCTGTTTCTACCGGGCATCGACCACCACCGCGGTGACGTTGTCCTCGGCGCCGCGGTCCACGGCGGACTTCACCAACCGTTCTGCCGATCCCTGGGGATCGGACTCCGAGATCAGAATCTCGTCCATGTCGGCGATGGGGAGCGCCTTGTACAGACCGTCAGTGCACAAGAGCAGCCTGTCCCCCGGTTTGCACGACAAGCCTGCATAGTCAGCCTCGACTTCCGGAGCGACCCCGATGGCGCGTGTCAGGACATAGCGGTACGGATGATGAGCAACATCCTCTTCGGCGATGTCGCCAGCGCTCATCGATTCGGCCACCACGGTGTGGTCGAGGGTCATCTGGTTCAATCGCCGATTTCGATGGCGATAGGCGCGGGAGTCGCCGACGTGGAGCACGACCGTTCCCCCATCCCGGGTCTCAGCGACAGCCAAGAGCGTCGTGCCCATCTGAGCCCCCGTTTCACACGACCGTTCCCACACTGCCCGGTTGGCCCTTTGGCAGGCGTGGAGGAGATCCGAGACGCTGCCATCCGGCCGGAAGGCGGAGCTGAGCGTGTCCAGGGCGAGGCAGCTCGCCACTTCGCCGTGGGGGAGGCCTCCGATGCCGTCTGCCACGGCATACAGGGCGTCGTCGATCAGCACGGCGTCCTCATTGGTCTCCCGTTCCCCGCAACCGGTCGCTTTACCCGGCACCCAGGCGACACCCATCTGATTCTCCTTTGCTGGATCGGTCGAGCAGGATGCGAAGGATCCGCGTCCCGTGGTGAGGGCTGCCGCCTCGGCGAGCGCCTGTCGACGAGACGCCGACGAGGTGACGATCTCCGCGTCCCAGCGCTCGAGATGGCTCTCCTCGGGACGTTCGAAGAAGTCCAGGATGTCGTCGACGGAGACCCCCGCTCGACGAAGCAGAGCAACCACACGAGCTCGATGGAGCTGCTCGGTCGAGTAGTAGCGATAGCCCGACGATGGATCGACCGCAGCGGGCACCAGCAGGCCGACCGAGGCGTACGAGCGGAGCATCTTGGCCGTAAGTCCGCTCTGAGAAGCGAACTCACCGATGCTGAGGAGCTCTTCCATTCCTAGAGCATGGACCCTCTCCGCAGGGAAGAGTCAACCCCGGCCCACCTACCGGGTGAGGCCGATCTGGACCGGCCAGAACACTCCCTCGTTGTAGCTGTACCCCGCAGCTCCGTCGGGCAAGGTGAAGGCCTCGATTCCTTCGACCCTGCCGTCGGCGACGAGGGTGAAGATGTCCTGAGCGATCCACAGGTAGGGCAGGTCCTCGGCCAGCCGCTTGTTGACGGTGCGGAACGAAGACACCTTCGTGGCCTGATCCGTGGCCGTGCGCGCCGCCACCAGCGCCGTCTGGATCTGTGGGTCGTTGTTGCGGGGGAAATTGAGCCCGACGGTCCCGACCGGAGCAACCGTGGTCGTACTGAGCCATACCGCGTTCAGATTGGGATCGACCGCTCCGAACTGGGCCGAGGGGACGGCTTGGAACCGGCCGGCGAGGAGATCGGAGATGATCTCGGCCTGCTCCGCCACCGAGATCGAGATGTGGAACCCCACCTGTTGCCACATCTGCTGGACGGCTTCGGCGAGCTGGGTGATACGGGGGTCGGTCGTGATGAGGACCTCGAGGGACGGAGCTCCGTGCGCCGCCGTGTACTCGTCCACCAGCTTGCGGGCTCCGGAGGGATCGAACGCCGGGTAGCCGGTAGCCGAGTAGTAGGGAGACCCCGGAAGGAACAGACCGTTGACGGGGCGGACGAAGCGTCCCCAGAACAGCTTCTGGAGCTCCGCCTGGTCCATCCCCTTGGCGAGGGCCTGGCGGATCCGCAGGTCCTGGGTCGGTGGCACGGCCGTGTTCAGGGTGACGAAGCCCATGGTCGGCTCGCCGATCACGCCGTGGCTGCTGTCGACGGTCTGGAACCCGCCGGTGCCGGCGAACCGCTGCTCGGTGGTCGGATCGATCGAGATGATCACGTCGACTCCGCCCGTTCTGAGCGAGGCCTCCCGCTGGCTGCTGTCGGGAATCGGCTTGAAGGTGATCTGATCCAGATAGGGAAGCCCCGATCTCCAGTAGTGGGGATTCCTGGTGGCGGTGAAGAAGGACCCTTCCTGCCACTGCGCGTAGACGAAGGGGCCGGTGCCCACCGGCTTGGGGGCGGAGGCGGGGTGGGAGGATGCTTCTTCGATCATCGCTTCGCCGACGACGTACCCCGCCTGCGTGGTGAGGCCGACGGGAAAGTCCGGGGCCGGTCCGGTCAGGGTGAACACGACCGTCATGGCGTCCCGCGCCTCGACCGAGGCCACCTGCTGGAGCGCCTGGCCGGCCAGGGCCGACGATCGGAGGGCGTCGAAGTTGGCCTTGACGACCGACGCGGTCAAGGCCGATCCGTCGCTGAACGACACACCGGGTCGGAGGGTCATCGTCCAGATGTCGTGGGAGCTGTTGCTCGCCAGCGAGGCGGCCAGGTAGGGCCGGACGGTCCCGTCGGCCGCCACCACCATCAGCGGGTCGTAGACCGTGTTGGCGTAGAGGAGCCCATTGGTGTCCCAGTGGTTGGACGGTGGGTAGAACCCGTCGATCTCGGCCATGGTCCCGACGCTCAGGGACCCCCCTCGGACCGGCGCGCCGCGGTTCGTCGTTCGCGGCCGGGTGCTGGCCGTCGTGGCGGAGCCCGAAGAAGACGGGCCATCCGAGCACCCGGCGAGAGCGGTGGCACCCACGGTGCCGAGCGCAGCAGCCCCGCCGACGCTCGCCGCCCGGCCGAGGAAGGTCCGCCGGTCGATCCCACCATCGGTCATGTCGAACCTCCCGGCATCACCCGTTTCCGGCGACGGTCGTCATCGGCCGGCACGAGGGCGCTGCAGGCCACCGTTCTAACATCAGGACGGCGGGCCCGGCGGGAGCGCAGGAGCTCGCCGGACCAGGTCGGGCGAACGCCGGGCCGTGCACAGAAGCCACGTCGACGGCGTGGTCACGGAGGACGATCGATGCCGACCGGCAACCAGCAGCTCCGGCGTCTGCGGCGCAGGGAGGTCCCGACCTGGTGGCGTGACGCCAAGCTCGGCATCTTCGTGCACTGGACGATCGCCTCCGTGCCGGCTTTCGCTCCGGTCGACGTCGACTTCGGCCAGCTGGTCGCCTCACGGCGGTCGGAGGCGTTCGGGTGGTCGCCCTATGTCGAGTGGTACGAGAATTCGCTTCGGTTCGCCGACAGCCCCGTCCGGCATCATCACCGCCAGGTGTACGGCGACCGTCCCTACGAGGACTTCCGCGGTGACTGGGAGGCCGGCCTCGACCACTGGGACCCCGACTCGTGGGCGCGGCACTTCGCCGCGGCCGGCGCCCGGTACGTCGTCCTGGTCAGCAAGCACGCCGACGGGTACTGCCTCTGGCCGACGAGCGTGGCCAACCCCCGGCGGCCGGGTTGGAACTGCTCACGCGACGTGGTCGGCGAGCTCGGCGAGGCCGTACGTGGGGCGGGCATGCGCTTCGGGCTGTACTACAGCGGCGGGATGGACTGGCGCTTCGACGACCGGCCGATGGGCGCGATGTCGGACGTGCTCGCCGGCGTCCCGCAAGGGGACTATCCGGCATACGCCGAAGCACAGGTCCGCGAGCTCATCGACCGGTACCGGCCCAGTGTCCTCTGGAACGACATCGCCTGGCCGGCGCCGGGCAAGCAGCTGTGGCCGCTCTTCGAGCACTACTACCGCGAGGTGCCCGACGGCGTCGTGAACGACCGGTGGATGCCGTGGAACCCGTTGTTCGCCGCCGCCCGGACCAAGGCCGGTGGTCGGGCGGTCGACACGGCGATCCAGCGGCAGGTCCGGCGCGAAGGTGGACTGGTCCCGCCTCCCGCCCCCCACTTCGACGTCCGAACCCCGGAATACGCGACGTTTCCCGACATCCAGCCCAAGCCGTGGGAGTGCGTGCGCGGTATGGATCACAGCTTCGGCTACAACGCGTCCTCCCGGCCCGACGACTTCATCACGCACGACGACCTGCTCTGGCTGCTCGCCGACATCGTGGCGAAGGGAGGAAACCTCCTGCTCAATGTCGGTCCGAGGGGTGTCGATGCGCAGATTCCCGATGAACAGCTGGATCGGCTGGCGTGGCTCGGCGAGTGGGTGGGGCAGGCCCGAAGCGCCCTCATGGAGACCAGGCCGTGGATCCGTCCGGGCACGACGGTCGACGGCGGCCGGCCGGTCCGGTACACGGCGCGCGGTGACACGGTGTTCGCCATCCTGCGGGGAGGGCGAGGCCGAGTCGTGCTCCCCGACGTGAGGGCGACCGCCACATCGGAGGTCGAGGCCCTGGACGGGACGAGGCTCCCCTGGAGGCCGACCGCGGAGGGTCTGGACATCGACCTTCCGGCCTGCACGGCGCCCCCGCAGCCGACGGTGGTGGCGATGCGAAACGTGGACGCGAGGTGATCGGGCGAGCCATGGAGTGAGACCGGCGGCGACCGAATCCGCGCGGGTAGGCTGCGGCCGGGCGAAAGGGGGGTTCCGATGGAACCGACAGTGCCCCACCCGGCGGAGCGGACCGAGGCCGATGGCTCCCGCGGCCGCACCAGCCGAGCTCCGAGGCTGTCCCTCGTACCATCAGCTACTCGTCCTGACCGCCACCCTTCCTGACCGTTACGTCCTGACCCGGACGGCTCACCGAGAGGCGGCCGCTCCCATCATGTCGGTGAAGTTGCCGCTGTAGAAGCGGTCCCGCTCCTGTTCGGTCGCACCGGCGAGCGAGGCCTCGAAGCGTCCCAACGGGTCGCGGCCTCCCTCGGGGTGGGGGAAGTCCGACGAGAAGAGGAAGAGGTCGTCACCGGCCTGCTCGGTCATCCAGCCGACCGGCTCGGTGGGGAACGGGGTGAACCAGAGCTGGCGGTGCACGTAGTCGGATGCCTTCTCGGGTAGGTCGCGGAGGGTCGGCTCCGTCCGGGCGAAGCTCTGCTGGGCGATGTCGAGCCGCCGGATCCAGGGGACGACCCACATGGCGCCCTGCTCGATGCATCCGCCCCGGAGGCGCGGGAACTTCTCCAGGATCCCGTCGAGGACGAGGGCGGAGAGGAACTGCTCGGGCGGTTGATGGATGGCCATGTAGTCCTTGGCCCGGATGTTCTCGCCGCCACCCAGGAAGTCGGACACCGGTCGGCCGTTCTCGTGGAAGGCCCGCCGGAGCAGCCGGCCTCCCCCGCCGACATGGAGCATGAACGGGATGTCGGCCTCCTGGAGCAGGGACCAGAAGCGGTCGTACTCCGGATGGGTCGGCGAGAGCCCTGCACCGGGATGGGACGGGACGTGGACGGCACTGCACCCCAGGTCGATCGCCTCTTGTGCCGCCCGAACAGTTCGCGGTGCATCCGCCCACGGCACGTTGGCCACGGCGAGGAGCCGGGGGTCGTCGGCGCAGAAAGCGGCCATCCCGCGATTGTGGGCGGCCGTGCCGGCGTAGAGGAGGTCGAGGTCGTCACCGAGGAACTGGGTCGGGGCGAAGGTCGAGAACACCAGCTGTCCTTGGAACCCGAGCAGGTCGAGAGCGCGGCTCCGCTCCGCCGGGTCGAAGGCTCCGAGGGCGCCCCAGCCCTTCTGGGTCATGAGCTCGCGCTCGAGGGCGGAGGCCGCCTCGGGATCCTCCGCTCTCCGCTGGGCATCCACGATGGCCTGCTCGGCGAGCGCCCCGGCCCCCCCGAGGTACAGCGGTCGCAGCTTCTCCCTGGTCTGGCGGTCGGCGAAGTCCTCGAGCCAGTTCGGCAGCTCCATCAAGTGGCTGTCGGCATCGAGGTAGGTGCGACCTTCTGCGTACGCCACGGCAGCCTCCATCGTGTTCCGGCCCGGAGGGTGTCGGGAACAGGTCCCTCACACCGGCGGGACGGGCCTTCTGCCACCGAAGCTAACGAGGCGCCCCCACGTCGTCAACGGGCCGGTGCCGGGTCCGTGCCCGAACCTGGGCCAGCTCTCTTCTGGCTCGGCGCCCTCGCCGTTAGCGCAGGAGGAACACCGGATGGCGATCGGCGATGGCGGCGAGCTCCTCGTCGGTCGAGTCGGGCCCGACCCCTTCGAAGAACATCCCCACCTCGAACCGCCACTTCCGGAGATAGGCGCGCAGCACCGGGGGGCGCTCGGCCACCGGGACCTCGACGGCGGCCCGCTCCTCGCGGCGACGTCCGAGGACGAGCACCAACCGCCCGTCGGCAGCCCGTACGTTGCGTACCCATTCGGTCTCGCCACGGGCGGCGACCAGGTACTGCTCGGGGCCGAGCCGGAGCAGGTTCACCGGGGTGCGGTAAGCCCGGCCGGAACGGCGCCCGCGGTGCTCGAGCACCCGGGAGCCGAGGACACTGATGCCCATCCGCATGAGCAGCCGGATCAGCGGGTTGAGGACGTGCCGGGTGAACCAGTCCGGGCGTCGGTACGGCGGGGATTCGGGCATGGCGACCTCCAGTCGGGATCGGTCGACGGTGATGCGCGACACGGGTCGGCGAGCTCCGGACCTGTGCCGGGACAGGGCGCCCAGCGGCGCGCTCGGGCCGGGAGCTCCACGATCATCCCGCCTCGAGCTGCGGTGGGCCGGCCCCGGGCCCGACCGGGCCGGGAGGGGCGAGGCCCGTCTCCCGGATGGTGACGTTGAACCGTCCGCCGGCGACCTCGAGCCCGGCGGGGGCGGTCTGCGGCTGGAGCCTCATGACCCCGTGGTAGGCCCGCCGTGAGGCGCCCCCGAAGACGAAGAGGTCTCCCGACTCGAGCACCACGTCGGTCCACGGTCGCCCGCGGCCGGCCGGTGAGCCGAACCGGAACACGCAGCTGTCCCCCAGGCTCAGCGACACCACCGGCGCAGAGCTCGGTTCCTCGCGGTCGGCGTGCATCCCCATCCGCGCCCCGGGGCGGTACCAGTTGACGAGCGCCACATCGGGGCGGTAGCAGTCGCCGGCCCGGTCATCCCGCCAACCGACCAGGCCGTCGACCAGCGATCCGTCGACCTCTGCGGCCTCGAGGACGGCCCGGCGGGCCAGCTGCCCGAGCCACGCCGGAAACGGCGCCACCGGCCGGCCGTCACCGTCGTCCACGGTCCTCGAATAGCGATAGGGATACCAGTGCCACCCGAGACAGGTGATGGCCGCCGACATCGCCCCTCCCCGCGTGCGCGGTGAACGGAACCCGCCCGCCTCCTCGCCCCACTGCCGGCACGAGCCCACCAGGGCGCGTTGACGGTCCCGGTCCAGCCAGCCGGGTAGGTGGACCGCCCCGGCGGCCACCGTCCGCCGATCCCGCAGGCGTTCGAGCGTCGGGGCCACCTTGTCTCCTCCGGTCAGGCCGGGTCGGCGGGGTCTTGCTTGGCGAGCCAGCGCAACCGGGCCGCCCGGGCGTCCCACGAGTACACCACGGCCGTACCGGCCAGGTGGTCGTGCAGCGCCCGGCGGTGCCGGTCGGTGAGGATGCCGAGGAAGCCCAGCCCGAGCAGGAGGAAGCTGAGCGGGAGGGTGAGGGTGCGAACGACGGCCTGCCGGGGGCCGATGGCCGCTCCTTCGGCGGTGACCACCCGGATGCCGAGCACGGCCATCCCGAGGGTCCTCCCGCTGAGCGACCACTGGTAGGCGAAGTAGAGGAACTCCCACACCACTGCGGCCACCAGGGACACGGCCTGGTAGCTGGTGATCGAGAACTTGTGCCCGGAGACCAGCTGGGCGGCGAAGGCGAGGGCGGCCGCCCCGAGGATGAACAGACCCCACGACGCACCGACGTCGGCGGCAAAGGCGACCAGCCGGGTCACGCCGCCGGCGTAGTGGCCTTGGCGCCCCTCGACGGGCTTGATCGTCGACCCGTCCCTCGTCATGGTGCCCCGACGGACCGGCTGGGAGGCGGGGCGGGCCGGACCAGGGCCGGCGGGCCGAGGGCCAGGTCACGGGCCCGCCGCCGGAGGATCCGGTTGACCCACCGGGCGATGAAGTCGTCGAGGCCCACCCCCTGGGCGCGGACCAGGTCGAGCACGTCCGAGGCCACGCTCGTCGTGGACCGGGCGATGATCGTCCCGAGCTCGGTCTGCTCCATCACGGCGTCGATGTCGATCCGCTCGACGATCTTCTTCACGTCGATCCGCTCGACGATCTTCTCCACATCGACCCGGTCGACGATCCGGTCGACGTCGACCCGGCTGACCACGGCGTCCACGTCGATGCGGTCGAGCAACGCATCCATGTCGATGGCGTCCATGACGATGCTGACCACCCGCTCGGCCACCGCCTGGGCCAGCTGCTCGATCCGCCCGCTTCCGGGCACCGGGCTCATGCCGCCCCTCCCCGCCCTGGGTCCATGGCACACAGCTTCCCATCGGCGCGGCGCCGAGGCGGGGACGGTGGGAGGGCGGTCCCCGCCGATTCGGCCGCCCCGGGGGCGCGGCCGGTCAGCCGGCCGGGCGTTGCTCCAGCACGGCGAGCGCCCGGTCGGCGTGCAGGTTCATGCGCACCTCGCTCTGGATGATGTCGAGGATCGTGAGATCGCGGTCGATGACGAAGGTCGCCCGCTTGGTCGGCGAGAGCTTGGTGAACCGCCGCCGCACCCCGAACTGGGTGGCCACGGTGCCGTCGGGATCGGACAGCAGCGGATAGTCGAACGAATGTTTGTCCGAGAACCGCTTCTGCTTCTCGACCTGGTCGGCGCTGATCCCGACACGCGTGGCGCCGATCGCCTCGAACTCGGACTTCATGTCGCGGAAGTGGCAGCTCTCGGCGGTGCATCCCGGGGTCATGGCCGCCGGGTAGAAGAAGAGCACCACCGGTCCGGTCGCGGCCAGCTCGCTCAACCGCCGCGGGACCCCGTCCTCGTCGGGCAGCTCGAAGTCGGGAGCACGGTCCCCGGGTTGCATGCTGCGAGGTTACCGTCGGCCGGCCGATCGAGAGCCGATGACGCCGAGCTCGAGTCTGATCCGGGCGTCGGCGAGGGCTCGTAAGATGCAGGCGCCGGTAGCGTGGCACTCCTCCGCTCCGGCTCCGCCTCTCCGGCCCCGTGGCCGGCACATGGCTCCCGACAGACCACCACAGGGACGAAATCGTCATGCAGCACGCCATCCAAGCCGAGGCCCTCGAGAAGACCTTCGCCGGCAAGCACCGGGTACGTGCCCTCGACGGGGTGAGCTTCGATGCCGCCGCCGGCACCGTGTTCGGCCTGCTCGGGCCCAACGGGTCGGGCAAGACGACGGCGGTCCGGATCCTGACCACCATCCTGACGGCGGACGGCGGCTCGGCGCGGGTGCTCGGTCACGACGTGGCCAAGGAGGCGGCACTGGTCCGGAGCCTCATCGGCCTGGCCGGGCAGTACGCCGCCGTCGACGAGAACCTGACCGGGCGTGAGAACCTCGAGATGGTCGGGAACCTCAACCATCTGCGCCGGTCCTCGGTGGGCGGCCGGGCGTCGGAGCTGCTGTCGCAGTTCGGCCTCGAGGATGCGGGCGACCGGACGCTCAAGACCTACTCGGGCGGCATGCGGCGCCGGCTCGACCTGGCCGCGGCACTGGTCGCCCACCCCGACGTCCTGTTCCTCGACGAGCCGACGACCGGGCTCGACCCCCAGAGCCGCAACGACCTCTGGGAGGTCATCGAGCAGCTGGTCGAGGACGGCACGACGGTACTGCTCACCACGCAGTACCTCGAGGAGGCCGACCGCCTGGCCGACACCCTCGTGGTGCTCGACCACGGCCGGGTCATCGCCGAGGGCACACCGGCCGAGCTCAAGGCCGACCTGGGCGCAACGGTGCTCGAGGTCGGCCTGTCGACCATCGAGCAGGCGAGACAGGCCCTGGGCCTGCTCGACGCGCTCGGGCCCCACACCCCGTCCGTCAACGGGACCGTGGTCGAGGTCACCGTGGACCAGGGGCCCGAAGCGGCGATGGCCGGCCTGCGTTCGCTGGACCAGCACCGGATCGTGCCGACCTCGTTCACCCTGCGCGAGCCCAGCCTCGACGACGTCTTCCTGGCCATCACCGGCCGGCGGGCCGAGGAGGAGTCCGAGCCCACCGAGGACGGCGGCCGCGAACCGGAGCCGCCGCACCACGACGGCGTCTCGCCCGTGCCCGTCGCCGCGGGGGAGCCGTCATGACGACGGCCGCCATCCCGACCCTGGTGCGGGCTCCGCACTCCACCCGCATCCTGACCCGGCTGCGCTGGGGGCTGTCGGACACGCTGACCATCACCAAGCGCAACGTCTTGAGCTACACCCGCATCCCCGAGGCGCTCTTCTTCTCGACCGTCCAGCCGATCCTGTTCGTCCTGCTGTTCGTCTACGTGTTCGGCGGGGCGATCCACGTCCCGGGATCGACCTACGTGAACTACCTCATGCCCGGGATCTTCGTGCAGACCGTCGTGTTCGGCTCGGTCCAGACCAGCATCGGCCTGGCCGAGGACCTCCAGAAGGGGCTCATCGAGCGGTTCCGGGCCCTGCCGATGGCGCGGTCGGCCGTGCTGACCGGGCGCACCACGGCCGACCTCTGCCGCAACGTGCTCACCGTCGTCATCATCACGGTGGTCGGCCTCATCGTCGGCTTCCGGCCTTCCACCGGAGCGCTCGCCTACCTGGCCGGGATCCTGGTCATCCTGCTCTTCGCCTACGCGTTGTCGTGGGGGTTCGCCATCATCGGACTGTCGGCGCCCAACAGCGAGGTCGCCCAGGTCATCTCCTTCCCCCTCCTCTTCCCGCTCACCTTCGCCTCCTCGGCCTTCGTGCCGGTGGCGTCGATGCCGGGCTGGCTGCAGGGGTTCGCCACCTACCAGCCGGTGAGCGTGACCGTCACCGCCTGTCGATCCCTGATGACCGGCGGGCCCACCGCATCGTGGGTGACCCAGTCGGTCCTCTGGTCGCTCGGGCTGCTCGTGGTGCTCATCCCGCTGGCCGTGCGTCGTTACCGCAGCCGCATCTGACCACGCCGGGGAGGTGGCCCGGACGGCGCCGCCGGAGCAGAATGGAGCCCATGGCACCGTCTCGGGCCTCCGGCCCTGATTCGTTCGGCGCCCGCGCCTCGCTGGCGGTGGGAGACCGGACCTACGAGGTCTACCGGATCGCGGCGCTCGCCGAACGATTCGACGTCGGCCGCCTCCCCTACTCGATGAAGGTCGTGCTCGAGAACCTCCTCCGCCACGAGGACGGGGTCACGGTGCGGCCGGCCGACATCGAGGCGGTCGCCGGCTGGGCCGAGCGCGGCGGGGGGGCGACGGACTCCGAGGCCGCGGCGGAGATCGCCCTCCGGCCCGAGCGTGTGCTCATGCAGGACTTCACCGGGGTCCCCGGAGTGGTCGACCTCGCCGCCATGCGGGACGCGCTGGCCTCGATGGGGGGTGATCCCGCCAGGGTCAACCCACTGGTCCCGGTCGAGCTGGTCATCGACCACTCGGTGATCGCCGAGGCCTCCGGTCGTCCGAGCGCCTTCGACGAGAACGTCGACATCGAGTACCAGCGGAACATCGAGCGGTACCAGCTCCTCCACTGGGCGCAGGAGGCGTTCGACGGGTTCCGGGTGGTCCCGCCGGGAACGGGCATCTGCCACCAGGTCAACCTCGAGTACCTGTCACGGGTGGTCTTCGCCACCGACGACGGGCGCGCCTACTGCGACACGTTGGTCGGCACGGACTCCCACACCACCATGGTCAACGGCCTCGGCGTGCTCGGCTGGGGGGTGGGGGGCATCGAGGCGGAGGCGGCCATGCTCGGCCAGCCGCTGTCCATGCTCGTACCGCCGGTCGTCGGGTTCCGCCTCACCGGCGAGCTGCCTGCGGGCACCACCGCCACCGACCTGGTGCTCACGATCACCGACCTGCTCCGCCGGCACGGAGTGGTGGGCAAGTTCGTCGAGTTCTACGGGCCGGGGGTGGCGGCGGTGCCGCTGGCCAACCGGGCCACCATCGGCAACATGTCGCCCGAGTACGGCGCCACCTGCGCCATCTTCCCGATCGACGAGCTCACCCTCGACTACCTGCGCTTCACGGGCCGTGACCCGGACCATGTGGACCTGGTCGAGGCCTACGCCAAGGACCAGGGGATGTTCCTGGCTCGAGGGGACACCGAGCCCGTGTTCACCGAAACGGTCGAGCTCGACCTGGCCACCGTGGTGCCGAGCATCGCCGGGCCGACCCGGCCCCAGGACCTGGTCCGCCTGGCCGGGGCCGGTGCCTCCTACCGGCGGGCCCTCGGCCGCCCGCCGCGGCGGGCGGCCGGCGATGCGGCCGGGACGCCGATCACCGTCGACGACGGCGCCGTGGTGGTGGCCGCCATCACCAGCTGCACGAACACCTCCAATCCCGAGGTCATGGTGGGTGCGGGGCTGCTCGCCGCCCGGGCCGTCGAGCGGGGCCTCGCCCCCCCGCCGTGGGTGAAGACGTCCCTCGCCCCCGGATCGCGGGTGGTGATGGACTACCTCGACCGGGCCGGGCTCACCGCCCCGCTCTCGAAGCTCGGGTTCGATCTCGTCGGGTTCGGGTGCACCACCTGCATCGGGAACTCGGGACCCCTGCTGCCCGGAGTGTCCGAAGCGGTCCGAGAGGGCGACCTGTCGGTGGCCGCCGTGCTGTCGGGCAACCGCAACTTCGAGGGACGGATCCACCCCGAGGTCCGCCTGAATTACCTCGCCTCGCCGCCCCTGGTGGTGGCCTACGCGCTGGCCGGGACGGTGGACATCGACCTCACCACCGACCCCATCGGCACCGACGCCGACGGGGAGCCGGTCACCCTCGCCGACCTGTGGCCGGCGGCGGACGAGGTCATCGAGACCATCCGCACGTCACTCGACTCGGAGATGTTCCGCCGGCGCTACGGGGCGGTGTTCGCCGGGGACGAGCGCTGGCGGGCGGTGGAGGCCCCGACCGGCGACACCTTCGACTGGGACGGCGACTCGACCTACGTGCTCCGGCCGCCGTTCGTCGAGGACCTGGGCCGTGAGCCCGCCCCGGTCGCAGACGTGGTCGGTGCCCGGGTGCTCGCCGTGCTGGGTGACAGCGTGACGACCGACCACATCTCTCCGGCGGGCAGCATCGGTCCGGACACGCCGGCCGGTCGGTACCTGCGTGACCACGGAGTGGTCCCGGCCGACTTCAACTCCTACGGGACCAGGCGGGGCAACCACGAGGTGATGGTCCGGGGCACCTTCGCCAACGTGCGCCTCCGCAACAGGATGGCCCCCGGGACCGAAGGGGGGGTCACCGTCCACCTGCCCGACGGCGAGCAGACGACCATCTTCGACGCCGCCATGCGCTACGCGGAGGAAGGCCTGCCGCTGGTGGTGCTGGCGGGCAAGGAGTACGGGTCGGGCTCGTCACGGGACTGGGCGGCCAAGGGGACCGCCCTGCTCGGCATCCGGGCCGTCCTCGCCGAGAGCTTCGAACGGATCCACCGGTCCAACCTCATCGGGATGGGGGTGCTGCCGCTCCAGTACGCCGCCGGCGAGAGCACGGAATCGCTCGGCCTGACGGGGCAGGAGCAGATCACGATCACCGGCCTCGGGCCGCTCAACGAGGGCGCCACGCCGAAGACGGTGGCCGTGCGCGCCGAGCACGGCGACCGGGTGGTCGAATTCGAGGCTCGCCTGCGCATCGACACGCCCATGGAAGCCGAGTACTTCCGCCACGGCGGCATCCTTCCCTTCATGCTCCGCCAGATGGCGGGCTGAGCCCGGGCCGGGAGGGACCGCCCGACCGGGCCGGCGGGCGCCTACCCGGCAAGCGGGAGCACGAACCCGGCGATGGCGGCATAGTGGAGAGCCGCGCCGGCGAGGGTGCAGGCGTGGAAGACCTCGTGGTACCCGAACACCTCGGGCCGGGGGTCGGGCCGCCGGCGGGCGTAGACGACGGCCCCCGCCGAGTAGCACAGGCCGCCGGCCAGCAGCAGCATGAAGCCGGTCGCACCGAGGGCGTGCAACAGCTGCGGCAGCACGGCCAGGGCAGCCCACCCGACCACGACGTAGGGCACGGCGACGGCCCACTTCGGCGCGTCGAGCCACAGTTGGCGCATGCCGATGCCGGCGGCGGCGCCGCCCCAGGCGATGCAGAGCACCGTCGTCCTGGCCCACCCGCCGAGGGCGATGCCGGCCACGGCGGTATAGGTCCCGGCGATGGCGACGAAGATGGCCGCATGGTCGGCCCGCCGCATCCGCCGCCTCCCGGCCGGTCCCCAGGTGCGCCGGTGGAACAGCGCGCTCACCCCGAACAGGAGCGAGATCGACAGGGCGTAGACCGCCACCACGACCGCCGAGCCCGGCGTCGGCGCGACGGCCACCAGCGCGGCTCCGGTCACCAGCGAGACGAAGAAGGCCACCTCGTGCAGGACCCCTCGCAGCTTCGGCTTGGCCGGGCTCTCCGGACCGAGCGGCGAGGCGGCGCCGACCTCCGTGCCCGGCGCCATCAGCGGCCGTCCCCGGCCACGAACCGGCGGAGCAGCCGTCGGCCCACGGCCTCGACGGCCGCCAGGGCCGGGACCTCGAGGACGACTCCGTCGGGCAGGTGCTCCCTCCACGCCGCGGCGAGGGGCCGGTCGACCTCGACGTGGAACTGGAGCCCGTAGGCGCGCCCTCCGACCCGGAATGCCTGGTGCGGGAAGCGTGCCGTCCCGGCCAGATGGACGGCGCCGTCGGGGAGGGAGAAGGTGTCCCGGTGCCAGTGGACACAGGGGACGGCAGGGTCGGACAGGCCGCCGTACTCGGGTCCGAGGACCGGGTCCCGGCGGCCGGCCGGGGTGAGCTGCACCCGCCCGAGACCGATCTCGGGCTCGGGCCCGGTGGTGACCTCCGCCCCGAGGGCGGCGGCGAGCTGCTGGGCGCCGAGGCAGACGCCGAGCACGGGCCGGCCGGCCCGGACCAGCTCGCCGAGCAGGTCCCGCTCGGGGACCAGCCAGGGGTGGCCCTCGGTGTCGTGGACCCCCATGGGGCCGCCCATCACGACCAGTCCGGCGAGCGACCGAGCGGCGGGCAACGGCTCACCGCGGTCGGGGCGGACCACGTCCCAGCTCCAGCCGGCCTCGTCGAGCGCCGGTCCGATCAGGCCGGGGCCCTCGTGCTCGACGTGCTGGAGCACCACCCAGGGGCCGCCCGTCGGGCTCACGCCGTCGCCGGTCACGTGGTGGCCACCACCCGGAACGCTTCGGCGAGCCTCCCCTCGGGCAGTCCGGCTGCCAGCGCGGTCCCCGCCATCCACGACCGGAGCAGGGCGTCGAGCTCGGAACCGTCCCCCACCTGGCTGCGGTGGGAACGCAGCGCGGCGAGCTTGCGGTCGAAGTGCTCGGTGGCGTCCACCGCCCGGTCGGCCCGGTCGGTGGCCATCAGCCACAGCTCGGGCACCGTGTGGGGCTCGAGGCCCTCGTCGAGGAGCTCGGGAAAGGCGAAGGGATTCCGGGCGTCCGGGTACACGGCGCAGGTGGCCGCCTCGCCGGCCGCCAGGTGGTCGGGATGGCTGGCATAGATGCGGTCCCAGTTCCGCTCCGGGGACTGGGTCACCACCCGGTCGGGCCGGAACCGGCGGATCACCGCGGTGATCGCCCGGCGGAGGTCGAGGTCGGCCACCAGGCGCCCGTCCGGAAAGCCCGAGGTAGGCCACCTCGGTCACCCCGACCACGGCTGCGGCTTCGGACTGCTCACGTTGGCGGGTGGCAGCCATGTCGGTGCGGGAGACCGACCGGTCCGACCCCCCGGCGTCGCCGTCGGTGGCGATGCAGTAGGCCACCTCCACTCCGGCGTCGGTCCAGACCGCCACCGAGCCGGCCACCCCGAAGTCCACGTCGTCGGGATGGGCCGTGACGACCAGGATGCGCCCGACGCCCTCGGTTCCGGGGTCCACCCGGAGCGTCGGGGAGACGTTGCCGTGAACCACTTCTGCCTCCGGTGCGGGACGGACGGAGCCGGCGAGGGCGCGGGGACGCCCGGGCCGACGGGACCGAGGGCTCAGCCTTGGCCGGGCCGCCAGGCGGCCAGGTCGGCGAGACGGGGGTCGTTCGAGAACATCTCCACGACCGGCGACTTCAGCCCGATCCGGGCCTGGATGCGCTCGATCTCGAGGATCTGGTTCCACTGGACCAGGCTCACCACCAGGCCCGCCTCGCCGGCCCGGGCCGTGCGGCCCGAGCGGTGCAGGTACGCCTTGTGGTCCTCGGGCGGGTCGAAGTGGACGACCACGTCGACCATCTCGATGTCCAGTCCCCGGGCGGCCACGTCGGTCGCCACCAGGACCGGCACGTTGCCGGCGGCGAAGTCGCGCAGCGTGCGCTCGCGGTAGACCTGGCGCAGGTCCCCGTGGATGGCGCCGGCCCGCACCCCCTCCTTGCGCAGCTGCTCGACCAGCCGGTCCGCCCCGCGCTTGGTCCGGACGAACACCAGGGTCTTGTCCGAGTGGCGACAGATCGCCGCACAGACCTTGACCCGGTCCATCTGGTGGACCTCGAGGAAGCGGTGCTCCATCTCCTCGACGGTGGTCCTCGGCGAGGCGACCTCGTGCATCACCGGCCCGGCCATGTACCGGCTCACCAGCCGGTCGACGGCGCCGTCGAGCGTGGCCGAGAACAACAGGGTCTGGTGGGGCCGTTCGAGCCGGCGGAGCACCCATTCGACCTGGGGCATGAACCCCATGTCGGCCATCCGGTCCGCCTCGTCCAGCACCAGCGTCTCGACGTCGGCCACCGACACTTCGCCGCGGTCGCCCAGGTCGATGAGCCGGCCGGGCGTGGCGATGACCACGTCGACTCCTCGCCGGAGCTTCTTCACCTGACGGTCGATGTCGGCGCCGCCGTAGACGGCGGCGATGTGCAGGCCGACGGCTTTCGCCAGCGGACGGAGCACTTCGCTCACCTGGACGGCCAGCTCGCGGGTGGGCACGAGCACCAGGGCACGCGGCCGTCCCGGCCGGGTGGACCGGGCCGCCATGGTCCGCTGCAGGAGGGGGATGCCGAAGGCCAGGGTCTTGCCCGAGCCGGTCTTGGCCTTGCCGCAGACGTCCCGGCCGGCCAGCGCGTCGGCGACGGTCATCGCCTGGATGGCGAACGGGCTGGTGATGGACTGGCGCCCGAGCACCTCGACCAACAGGGGGTCGACGCCCAGCCCGGCGAAGGTGTGCGGGTCGTCGTGCTCGGACGACGAGGGTCGATCGGTCCCGGCGACGCGGTCCGACGGGTCGATGACGGTGGTCATGGGGTGGTCTTGCTCGCTCTCTGGTTCGGGCGGCCGTCCGGCCGCCACCGCCCGTGCAGTTCACGGGCGGGCGGGCCCGCCTCGGGCCGTCGTCCGGGCCGCTCGGCGGCCTCGAGAGCACAGGATGAGGAAGACCCCGGTGGTCGGGAACCCCCGGCCACGCCGTCAGTCTACCGCGGGGCGGCTCCCTCCCCCCGGCAACCGGAACCCGGGACCCAGGGAACCCGGCCGGCAGGCCCGGCCCCGACCCGCCCCGGCCCACGTGTGCCATCGTGGGGCCGGGTGCCGACTCGGCGCGGCACCGGACGAAAGGACGGCGAGCATGGGAAAGCTGACCCCCGGCGACCGGGCCCCCCGTTTCACCCTCCCCGACCAGGACGGCAAACCGGTCTCCTTGAAGGATTTCGCCGGACAGCGGGTGGTCGTCTACTTCTACCCCAAGGACGACACTCCGGGGTGCACCAAGGAGGCCTGCCAGTTCAACGACAACCTCCGGGCCTTCAGCCGGGCCAAGGTGCCGGTCGTCGGCATCTCGGCCGACAGCGCCGACGACCACCGGGCCTTCCGGGCCAAGTACGGCCTCAAGTTCCCGCTGCTCACCGACAAGGACCACAAGATCGGCGAGGCCTACGGGGCCTGGGGCGAGAAGACCCTCTACGGCAAGAAGACGGTCGGGGTCATCCGCTCGACCTTCCTCATCGGCGCCGACGGCAAGATCGTCCGGTCCTGGTACCAGGTGAAGGCCGACGGCCACGCCGAAAAGGTGCTGGCCGAGCTGGCCGCCTGATCCCAGGTCCGGGCCGTGCCGCCCGATCGGCCCGGGACCGGACGCCGGCACATCCCCGGGGACGAGATCAGGAGATCGGGGAGATCGGGAGATCGGAGGTGCCCGTGCCGAATTGGGCCGAGCAGGTGACGGCGATCGCCACGGCGGTGAGCGCCGTCGGCCTGTTGAGCGCCATCGCCGCCGTGGCGTTCGCCGGCGTCCAGACCCGGGAGGCCCGGATCGGCCGCCAGGCCCAGACGGCCGTGGAGTTCTTCCGTCGCTGGGACGAGGAGCCCCTGGTGGAGGCGCGGCGGCTGGTGGCGCAGTTCCCGACGAAAGAGGCGCTCCGCGACGCCTTCGTGGCGTTCGTGGCCGACAATGCGCGCGAGACCTACGTGCTCTACCGCGAGCTCGACTTCTTCGAGCAGCTGGGCACGCTCGAGAAGCACGGAGGATTCGACTTCGAGATGATCAAGACCCTCCTCGGCCACCGCCTCGTCGACCGGTGGGAGCTCTGGAAGCCGTCGATCGAGTCCATGGGGGGCACGTCGGCCTACCCGATGTTCGAGCGGCTGGCCGACAAGATGCGGGCGGCACTGTGATCGCGGTGGCCGGACGGTGGCGGCGGGCTCCTCACCGTTGGTGGAGCGGGCACCACCAGGTGGTCCGACCGCCCACCACGGCGCGGACGAGGGCGGCGCCGTCCCGGGGGCACCGGCCGCCCGGCCCGCGCTCATCGGTCAGGTCGCCGAGGTGGGACCCGCCGCGGTCGATGAGCGCAGCGAGCGTCCCGACCAGATGGCGGTGGAGCCGGCGGACCTCGGTGGCCGACAGCGAGCCGGCCGGACGCAGCGGCGAGAGCCCGGACCGCCACAGCACCTCGTCGACGACGAGGTTGCCGACGCCGGAGAGGCGCGACTGGTCGAGCATCCTGGCCTTCAGGGCGCTGGCCGACCCGCCGAGCGCGGCGGCGAGCGCCGATCGCCCGACGGTGAGGGCGTCGGGGCCGAGTCGCGACACGTCGGGGTCGAGCGTCACCCCACCGAGCCGCCGTGGATCGCGTACGGCGAGGGTCCCGCCCCCGGCGAAGGCGGCCGCCCAACGGACCCAGCCCGGCTCGGCACGGACCGACGTGCTCCGCAGCCGCTCGATGGCGGCGGTGCCGTCCACCACGAGCGTGCCGGTCATCCCGAAGCGGATCCCGAGGGTGGGCCCGAGGTCGACGTCGAGCAGCAGGAGCTTGCCGATCCGGCGGGCTTGCGTGAACACCCCGCCGAGCAGGGCTCCCTTCAGCTGGGCGGCGGTGACCCCTCCCTTCAGGTACCAGTCGTCGGGTGCCTCGACCGCCACGATCGTGCGCCCGAGCACCGCCTCGGCGGCGGTGCGGTACCGCTCGACCTCGGGCAGCTCGGGCACGGTGCGAGGGTAACGAACCCGCCGCCCGTCCCCGGTGCGCCGGTTCCCCCGCAGACCCCAAGCGGGCCGGCGCGAACCTGGCCGATAGGGTGAGGCCATGCCCCCCGAGAAGCCTCACTGGGCCGAGCTGTTCGACGAGGTGGTCACGACCAGCCTGTGCACGGGCTGCGCGGCATGCGTGGTGGCGTGCCCCTACGACGTCCTCTCCTACGACGACACCGGCGGCCGGTACCGGCCCTTCCACATCGACGCCGAGGGGGGGCCCGACAGCTGCACCTACGGGGTGAGGGGCTGCACCATGTGCACCCGGGCCTGCCCGAGGTTCCGGCTCTGGGAGACCGAGGTCGACACCCACCTGTTCGGACGGGAGCGGACTCCCGACGAGGACATCGGGGTGTCCTCCGACATCGTGCTGGTGCGGGCCACCGACCCCGAGATCCTCGAGCTCGGACAGGACGGCGGGCTGGTCTCCGCCCTGCTCGTCTGGGCGCTGGAGCACGACGTCGTCGACGCCGCGCTGGTCTCCGAGCTCGAGGGGGACGGGTCGACCTGGAAGGCGGTGCCCGGCCTCGCCACCACGCGGGCCGAGGTGTTGGCGGCCTCGGGCTCGCGCTACACCTACTCGGCCAACCCGCTCGCCTACCGGCGTGCCATCGAATCCGGCGCCGAGCGCATCGCGCTGGTCGGCATGGGGTGCCAGGCGTCCGCCCCGCCGGTCATGAAGGCCCGCAAGGCCGGCAAGATCGCCCGTCGGCTCTCCCTCACCATCGGGCTCATGTGCTCGAAGACCTTCGACGACGCCATCTTCCCCGAGCTGTTCGAGGCCCGCTACGGGATCTCCCGTCCCGACATCGAGAAGATGAACATCAAAGGCGTCTTCCAGGTGTGGACGAGGGACGGGGCCTACCACGAGATCCCGCTCAAGGAAGCCCAGGCCTGGACCCGCGAGGGGTGCAAGGCCTGCCCCGACTTCGCCGCCGAGCACGCCGACATCTCGACCGGCGGCATCGGGGCCTACAACGACTGGACCCTCACCGTCGTCCGGACCGAGCAGGGCCGAGAGCTCCTCGACGGGATGATCGCCGACGGCGCCGTCGAGACCCGGCCCGGCGACGACGACCCGGGGGCCATCGACCTGCTCCACCGCCTGGCGCGGGTCAGCCGCCGCCGGTGGCCGGAAACGGCCGTGGCCATGCCCGGCCGGCTGCCCGCGGGCAGGTGAGCGCAGCCGTGGCCGGCCGGGCCAAGCCCGACCGGCCGACGGTGATCCTGCTGGTGCGGCACGGGACCACCCCGACCACCGGCAAGGTCCTTCCCGGCCGGGCCCCCGGGCTCCACCTCTCCCCGCAGGGCGAGGCCCAGGCCGAAGCGGTGGCCGAGCGCATCGCCGCAGCCGCGGACGGGACGTCCCGGCGGCCGACCGCCGTCTACGCATCGCCGCTCGAGCGCACCACCGAGACCGCCCGACCCATCGCCCGCCGCCTGGGGCTGCGGGTCCGCAGCGAGCGCGGGCTGCTCGAGTGCGACTTCGGCTCGTGGACCGGCGCCCGCCTGAGCAGCCTGGCCAGAAAGCCCGAGTGGCAGGAGGTCCAGCGCTGGCCGAGCGGGTTCCGGTTCCCCGGCGGCGAGTCGTTCCTCGAGATGCAGGGGCGCATGGCGTCGACCATCCGTCGGCTGGCCCGGGCGCACCCCGGCGAGACCATCGTGGCCGTGTCCCATGCCGACCCCATCAAGGCCGCCGTGGCCACGGCGGCCGGCACCCACCTCGACCTGTTCCAGCGGCTCACGGTCTCGCCCTGCTCGGTCACCGCGTTGTCCTACGGGGCCGCACCTCTCGTGCTCAGTGTCAACTCCACGCAGTCGCTCGCCGAGCTGGTGCCGTCGTGAGCGAGGGCTACGACCTCTCCGACCCGGAGCGGATCACGGTCGGCACCGTCGGCCCCGTCGGCGACCGGCTCTTCCTGCTGCAGTGCCGCCAGGGTCCGGTCCTGCTGACCCTCAAGATGGAGAAGCAGCAGGTGGCGGTCATGGCCGACTACATGGCGCGGATCGTCCGGGACCAGCCCCGGTCAGCCGACCTCCCCGACGAGGTCGAGCTGGAGCAGCCGGCCGAGCCGGCCTGGGTGGTCGGGACCATCGGTGTCTCCTACGACGAGGGGGACGACCGGATCGTGCTCGTCATCGAGGAGCTGGTCCCCGAGGACGAGACGGGGGCGATCGCCCGGCTGTCGATCTCGCGCCCGCAGGCCGCCGCCTTCGCCATCCAGGCCACCAAGCTGGTCGAGTCCGGCCGCCCCCCCTGCCCGCTGTGCGGCTCCCCGCTCGACCCCTCCGGACACGAGTGCCCGCGGACCAACGGCCACCGGCCTCCGGCCAGCTGACCGGCTGGAGGCCCGAGGTCGGTCCCGGGCTGGGCTCGGTCGCCGAGCTGCTGGAGACATCCGGGCTGTCGGTGGCCGGCCGGCTCCCGTGGAGCTCGAACCTCACCTTTCTGGTGACGCTCGAGACCGACGGGCCCGAGCCGCTCCACGCCGTCTACAAGCCGGCCCGCGGCGAACGCTCGCTCTGGGACTTCCCCGACGGGCTCTACCGGCGCGAGGTGGTGGCCTACGCGCTCTCGGAGGCGCTCGGGTGGGGACTGGTGCCACCCACCGTCGAGCGGACCGACGGTCCGTTCGGACCGGGATCGCTCCAGCTCTTCGTCGAGGCCGACTACACCCAGCACTACTTCACCCTGCTGGAGACCGGCCGGCACGAGCTGGCGCTGCGCCGGGTGTGCGCCTTCGACGTCGCGGCCAACAACGCCGATCGCAAGAGCGGCCACGTCCTCGAGGGCCCGGGCGGCCGGCTCTGGGCCATCGATCACGGGCTGTGCTTCCACCGCCAGCCCAAGCTGCGCACCGTCATCTGGGACTTCGCCACCGAGCCGGTGCCCGGCCCCATCCTCGCCGACCTGGCCGGGGTGGCCTCGGAGCTTCCGGCGACGCTCGAGGGGATCCTGAGCGCCGGGGAACGTGGCGCCCTGGCCGAGCGCATCCACCGCTTCGTCGATGCCGGCGTGTTCCCGGAGCCGGCCGGGGACCGGCCGCCGTATCCCTGGCCGCTCGTCTGAAGCCGCGTCGTCTGACGCCGGTTGCCGGCCGGCCGCGTTCGGCCTGACGGCTCAGCCCGGAAGGTCGATGTGGAGCTGCGAGCGCAGGGCACCGAGGACCGCCTGGGACAGCCGCTCCCCGCCTCCGGGGGCGAGGTGGGTGCCGTCGGGCGTGCGAACGTTCACCTCGGCCCCCGAGCTGTCGGGGAGGTACGCGGCTGTAGTTGCCCTGTGGGTCGCCGAGCACTCCCCACGAGGCGAGGTAGGTGGCGCCGTCCGGACGGGTGGCGAGCTGTCCCTGGACGATCGAATTGAGGACCTGCATCTGGGCGTTCAGGTCCGGCCGGGCCATGGGCGGCATGCCCACCCACAGCACGTGGGCACCGGCGGCGTTGGCCTCACCGACGAGCGCGCTCACTCTCTGCCCGTACTCGGCGCCCCAACCGGGTGCGCCGTAGGGGGTCGTGCCGTCGGGACCTTCGAGGGACTGGGGATCGTTGGCCCCCATCATCACCACCACCAGCTGCGGCCGCTGGTTGGCCAGGTCGATGCCGAGCTCGGCCGGCCAGTTGAAGTAGTCGGGCCGCGACAGGCCGGTGTCGATCCTGCCGTCGAGGCTGGCCGACACCACCCCGGTGGCGGACAGGTCGGCGACGAGGGGCTGGCCGAGGTCGATCCCGATCGAGTCACCGATGACCAGCACCCGCAGCGGATCGGCGGCGGTGGGGTGCTGGTCGAGCGGCGGAGGGAACGAGGTCGTCGGCCCGGTCGGTCCGGCCGGTCCGCTCGGCCGCGACCCCGGCGGGTGGTGTGCGTCCCGGGCGGGCAGGGGCGGGCGGACCCGGGCGGCGAGAGCCGGGCCGCCGCCCGGGGTGCGGCCGAGCACCTCGTCGGCCCAGCCCACCACGTGGGAGAGCCCGAGGCCGCGGCTGAGAGCGGCGATGGGCCCGACGGTGTCGAGGGACACCGTCCGGCGGGTACCGAGGGGGGAGATCGCCGCCGAGCGCTGGAGGCTCGGGGCGTCGAGGAGGAGCCAGACGGCGAAGCAGACCACCCCGATGAGCAGCATCCGGGTCCAGCGGATGCCGCCGGGCGGCGCCGCCACCGGCCACCCGCGCCCGCGCCGGACGGGGTCGTCCGCCGATCCCGGCGCGCCGTCGCCGCCGCGCCCAGGGGAGTCCCCCTCGGCGGTGGCGCCCGGGGGCGGGAGCGCATCCGTGACGACCGACGGGTCCGCCGAGGGACCGGGAGCCTCGCCGTCGGTCTCCTCGGCGAGGCCGGGCGAGCGGCCGGTGCCGGGCTCGGACGTGGGCGGGACGGGGTCCATGCGGGGGCGCTCAGAACCGGTAGTAGATGAACGGAGCGACGCCCTGGGGCCCCAGCGTGGTGATGGCGAGGAGCACCAGGCCCAGTATGCCGCCCTGCAGTACCGGCCGGCGGGCGGCGAATTGGTCCTTGACCCGCTGGAGCCAACCGTCGGGCAGGTACTGGCTGGCGATGCCGGCGGCGATGGCGGCGACCGCCAGCGGGGTGACGAGCGGGGACGGGCCCCACCCCACGAACAGCCGGCTGAGCATGGCGGAGACGGTGGCCATGCTGTCGGACCGGAAGAGGAGCCAGCCGAAGCACACCAGCTGGAAGGTCACAAAGCGCGACAGGGCGATCCGGGCGCGTCCCACCGGCTCGGTCGGCAGGCCGCGGGCGGCCCGCCGGCGCCGGCGCTGGCGCCCGATCACCTGGCCGACGCCGTGGTAGAAGCCCCACGCCACAAAGGTCCAGGCCGCGCCGTGCCAGAGGCCGCCGAGCAGCATGGTCACGAGGATGTTGACGGCGATGCGCCCTTCGCTGCCGCGGTTGCCGCCGAGCGGGATGTAGAGGTAGTCGCGGAGCCAGAACGAGAGCGTGATGTGCCATCGCCGCCAGAAGTCCTGGAGCGAGATGGCGGCGTACGGGCGCCGGAAGTTCTGCGGGAACTGGAACCCGAGGAGCAGGGCGATCCCGATGGCGATGTCGGTGTAGCCGCTGAAATCGGCGTAGATCTGCACGGCGTATCCGTAGACGGCGAAGAGCACCTCGAGCGCGGAGTGCTGGTGCGGATCGGCGAACACCGGGTCGACCACGTAGGTGGAGAGATAGGAGGAGAGCACCACCTTTTTGGCCAGGCCGGCGCTGATCAGCCAGCAGGCCTCGACATAGTTGACGTGGCGCTCGTCGCGCCGGCGGCGGATCTGGGGGAGCAGCTCGGTCCCCCGGACGATGGGCCCGGCGACCAGGTGGGGGAAGAACGAGAGGTACACGGCGGTGTCGATGGCCCGGGCCGGCTTGAGGACACCCCGGTGGATGTCGACCACGTAGCTGATGGCCATGAAGGTGAAGAAGGAGATCCCGACCGGCAGGGTGATGGCGAGGAGGGGCACCGGGCGGCCGAGGCCCACCGAGTGGAACAGGTTGTCGAGGTTGACCCCCAAGAACCCGTAGTACTTGAACCAGGCCAGCAGGCCGACGAGTCCGGCCAGGGTGCCCCACAGGGCGACGCGCCGTGCGGTGCCGGCGCTCCGCCCGATGAGCGCCCCGCCCACCTGGGCGATGGCGGTCGAGGCGGCCAGCAGGAACACGAACCGCCAGTCCCACCAGCCGTAGAAGAAGTAGCTGGCCACCACCATGAACGCCTTCCACGGACCCGGGTAGGGGTTGAGGAGCCACTGCACCGTGTAGACAACGGCGAAGAAGATGGCGAAGTCGATGGTGGGGAAGAGCACGTGGCCGTCCGTCCGGCGGGATGGGTCCTGGCGGGCGCGAGGGACTCCCTCACTCCCGTCGGGACACTACCGGCTGCCTGCGGGGCCCCCGGGTCTTGCCGGGCACGCCCGGGAGGCGCCGGCGGGGAGGCGAACGGGGGCGGTCAGCCCCGGTTCTTGAGCGCCTCGATGAGCTTCGGCAGGACCTTGTGGACGTCGCCGACGACACCGAGATCGGCCACCGAGAAGATGGGGGCGTCCTGGTCCTTGTTGATGGCCACGATGTTCTTGGAGTTCTTCATCCCCACCAGGTGCTGGGTGGCGCCCGAGATGCCGCATGCCAGGTACACGGTGGGCTTGACGGTCTTGCCGGTCTGGCCGACCTGGTGCGAGTAGGGGACCCAGCCGGCGTCCACGATGGCCCGGCTGGCGCCGGCCGCGCCGTGGAGGAGGCGGGCCAGCTCCTCGATGACCGCGTACTGGTCCTTCTCACCGAGCCCCCGTCCGCCCGACACCACCACCTCGGCCTCGTCGAGCTTGGGGCCGGTGCGCTCCTCGACGTGGCGGGCCACGATCTTCGCCGCGTCGGCGGCGCCGCTGTCGGCGGCGGGGGCGGCCACCACGGCGGCGGCGGCGCCACCGGAGGGCTCGGCCGGGAACGACTTGGCGCGGACCACGAACAGCTGTGGCCCCTCGCCGGTGAACCGGGCCGACAGGACGTGGCTCCCCCCGAACATGGCGTGCTGGCTCGCCAGCCCGCCGTCACCGTCCACCAGGTCGACCACGTTGGTGAGCACCGGCCGGTCGAGCTTGACCGAGAGCCGGCCGGCGACGTCGCGGCCGTCGTAGGAGGCGGGGAAGAGGATCACGTCGGGACCGTCGCCGGCGGCCACCGCCGCCGCCATCGACGCCGCCACCGCGGCCCCCGGCAGCGACCCCCCGAGGTCGCCGACATCGTGGATGGTGGCCACCCCGTACTCGCCGAGCGTGCCGGCCACGGCCGCCGTCTGCGTCCCCCCAGGCGAACGCCTCGACCGTCCCGGTCAGGGAGCGGGCGTGGGAGACGAGCTCGAGGGACGTGGTGGTGGGGGCCCCGTCCGCGACTTCGGTGAGGACCCAGATCTTGTCGACAGGCATGTGCGCTCGCTCTCCGGGACGGTTCCTAGACGACCTTCAGCTGCTCGAGGAACTCGATGACCCGCTGGTGGCCCTCGCCCTCGTCGACCACGATCTCGCCGGCGGTGCGCGCCTCGGCCTCGGCGACCTCGGTGATCTCCTGGCGGGCCCCGGTCGCGCCGACCTGGCCGGCGTCGATCCCGAGATCGCCGACCGTGAGCGTGTCGACCGGCTTCGACTTGGCCGCCATGATGCCCTTGAACGACGGGTAGCGGGGCTCCACCACACCGGCGGTGACGGTCACGACGGCGGGCAGCGGGCTCTCGACTTCGTCGTAGCCGGCCTCGGTCTGTCGTTCGACCTTGACGGACGAACCATCGATCTCGACCTTCTTGGCGAAGGTCACCGACGGCAGGCCGAGCAGCTCGGCCACCTGCACCGGCGTCGTCCCGGTGTACCCGTCGGTCGACTCGGTGGCGGCGAGCACCAGATCCGGCTCTGCCCGCTTGATGGCGGCGGCCAGCACCTTGGCCGTGCCGAGGGCGTCCGAGCCGGCCAGGGTGTCGTCGCTGATCAGGATGGCCTTCGCCGCGCCCATGGCCAGCGCCGTCCGCAGGCCCGAGGTCTCGCCGTTGGGCGCCATCGACACCAGGGTGACCTCCCCGCCGCCCGCCGCGTCGGCCAGCTGCAGGGCCATCTCCACGCCGTAGGAGTCGGAATCGTCGAGGATCAGCTTGCCTTCGCGGACGAGGTTCTTCGTCTCGGGGTCGAGGGCCGGCGGGGCGGCCGGATCGGGGATCTGCTTGACACAGACGACGACGTTCATGGCCGTGCATTGTTGTTGAAATCGGCCCCTTCGACCAATCGGAGCCGTGAGCCCAGGTCAGGGCGACCCGGTCCGCAAGCCGGTCCGCGGGACCTTCAGGGCACCGGCCCCCCGAGCACCGACACCGCCAGTGCCACGTCGTCGGTGATGACGGTGTCCACGCCCGCGCTCCGGGCGGCGAGCAGCCCGGGCCGGTCCCGGGCGGTCCAGGTGGCGACCGACAGTCCGGCGGCGTGGGCTCGGTCCACCAGCGCCGTCGTCAGCATGGACAGCTCCGGGTGCACGGCGGCACAGCCCAGGCCGGCCGCCGCCGCCACGCTCGCCGTCGGATCGGGCCAGCCGCTGACGAGGAAGGCGGTCGGCACCTGCGGTCGCCGGTCCCGGAGGGCCTGGAGGGTGCCCGGCCAGAAGGACGACACGATGACCGACGGGATCCGACCGGTCTCCTCCACCAGATCGGCCACCTCGGCGGCCAGGCGCTCCTCGGAGTCGAAGCCCGGCTCGCCCGGCAGGTTCTTGATCTCGACGTTGACCGTCAGCCCCGAGCAGGCGTCGAGGGCCTCCTCGAGCAGGCAGACGTGTGCGGGCAGGTCGTCGGCCACCGTCTCGCTGACCGGCCGCCCCGTGACGACCGGGTCGTGGCAGACCGCCAGGGATCCGTCGGCGGTGAGCCGCACGTCGAGCTCGACCCCGTCGGCGCCGAGCCGTCGCGCCCGTTCGAAGGACCGGACCGAGTTCTCCTCCACGCCGGAGCCCGGATCGGGACTGCCCCGGTGGGCGTGCACCGCCACCGTCCTCACCGATGGCCACCTCCCGCCTCGAGCGCCGCCACTCCCGACGGCGATGCCCAGGTCAGAGGCCGTGCGTCCCGACCTGGACCGCTTGCGTCCGGCCATGGCGGTGGTTACTGTACACACCGAATCCGATCGGCCGGGATCTCCGCGGCGCCGGTCTATGTGAAACAGATCACAAACCAGGACAGCACCAGATAACGAAGCGGATCACCAGCCGAGAGGGACCGGGAGGAGCAGACATCGTGGCCCTTATGTGGAACCGGACGGTCGAGTGGGACGACGGCGACTGGCGACAGCTGGCGTCGTGCCGGAGCACCGAGCCCGACCTGTTCTTCCCCATCGGCAGCACCGGTCCCGCCGTCGACCAGATCGAGGCGGCCAAGCGGGTCTGCCGGAGCTGCGAGGTGCAAGAGCCCTGTCTCGACTTCGCGCTCGCCACCAACCAGGAATCCGGGGTCTGGGGCGGTACGTCCGAGGAGGAGCGGCGCAAGCTCCGCCGGGCGTGGTTGGCAGCTCGCCGACGCGCCGGCTGACCCCCGCCCCGCCGGTACCCCCCGCCCCGCCGGTACCCGCCGCGCCGGTCTGATCGCACGCCCGGCGGCACCCGCCGGCCGGGGATCAGAGGCCGAGAGGAGGTCCCTCCTGGTAGGGGACCTCGATGGAGACGACGGTCCCGCTCGTCCCGTCGGTCCGCGGCCTCATGGTGATCGAGCCGTCGAGCTGGCTGCGCACGAGGTCACGCACGATCGAGAGGCCGAGGCTCTGGGTGGCCTCGATGTCGAAGCCGGGAGGCAGCCCCACGCCGTCGTCCACGACCTCGAGCACCAGGCTGGTCAGGTCGTTCACCAGATGGACCAGCACGTGACCGGGCGGGAGCGGTCCCGGGGGGCACAGGCCGGCGGGTCCGGATCCCTCGGGCGCCGAGGCCGGGGCCGGCCGTCCCGCCGGGTCCTCGCAGGGCTCGGCGTCGGGGAAGGCGTGCTCGACCGAGTTCTGGAGCAGCTCGGCCAGCACCACGGCGAGCGGGGTGGCGAGGTCGGCGGGCACCTCGCCGAGGCTCTCCGGTCACCTCGAAGGTCAGGTCCCGGGCGAGGAGCGACCGAGTCCTCGGCCATCCGGATCAACGAGGTGACGATCTCGTCGAAGGGGACCTGGTCGCTCGGGCTCGCGCGAGAGGATCTCGTGCACGATGGCGATGGAACGGACCCGGCGCTCGGCCTCGAAGAGGGCCACCTTGCCACCGCCCGGCGGCAACCGGCGGGCCTGCAGCCGCAGCAGGGCCGAAATGGTCTGCAGGTTGTTCTTCACCCGGTGGTGCACCTCCCGGATGGCGGCGTCCTTCGAGAGCAGGAGCCGGTCCAGCCGGCGCACGTCGGTGACGTCCCGCAGCAGCACGAGGCACCCGGTGACGTCGTCGCCGGCGAGGAGGGGGATGCAGTGGAGCAGGACGGTCACGTCCGGCCGCCGCTCGACCTCCTCGACGACGGGCAGCGCGGAGGCCAGCGCCCACTCGATGGCCGACTCCTCGATCCCCAGATCGGTGAGGCGGCGGCCTTCCACCTGGGAGTACATGCCCATGCGGTGCAGGGCGTTGGTGGCGTTGGGCGAGGCGTACTGGACCCGGCCCTCCTCGTCGACGAGCACCAGTCCGTCGCCGACCCTCGGCGCCTCCTCGGTGGCCACCTCCTCGCTCGGGAACGGGAAGGTCGACTCGGTCACCATGGTGACGAACCGGTCGAACAGGCCGCGGTAGGTGCGCTCCAGGTGACCCGGCCGGCGGCCGGTCTCGGCGTTGAGGCGGGCGAGCACGGCCACGGTGGCGGCACCGAAGCGGACGGGGATGCAGTGCAGGCCGACGGGCTCGTCACCCGGTTCGAGCAGCACCTCGCCGCGGGTCTCGGCGCCCGAGTCGAGGGTGAGCAGGGCGAGCGGCCAGTCGCGGGCCGGCACCGTCTGCCCCACCAGGTCGTACGGGACCACGGTGGCGCTGTTGGAGGGCCGCATCTGCCCGAGGATGACCAGCTCGACCTCCGTCGCCGGGGCCGGCGTCGGCATCGGCGGCCACCGGGGCGAGCAGCACCAGGTCCGAGAAGGAGAGATCGGCGAGGATCCCCCAGGTGCCGAGCAGCCGCCGCAGGTGGCCGAGCTGCGGGTCGTCGAGATCGGTCCGCCCGAAGGCCAGTTCGGCCGGGCTGGCCACCATCACCGGCCGCCCGCGGCGAGGGCCACGTCCCGGGGCTGGCGGCGGCGGAAGCCCTGGAGCCGGTCGACGCCGGCCTCGCTCAGGATCCCCCGCAGCTCGCCGGCCCGGTCGGCCACGTCGGGGAGCGAGTGGGCGTCCGAGGCGGTGGTGAGCGGCACCCCGCGCGCCGACCAGGCGCTCGAGCAGCGCCGGCGCCGGGTACTCCTCGCCCACCGGCTTGCGCCATCCCGCCGAGGAGAGCTCGGCGGCCATGCCCGAGCCGACGGCGGCCTCGGTGATGCGGTCGTAGAACTCGTCGGGGCACGGCCGGCAGCGTGACCGGCCACCTTGATGAGGTCCGGGTGGGCGAACACGTCACATGCGCCCGAGGACCCGAGCTCCTCCATGGCCCGGGTGTAGTCGGCCCAGACCGCGTCGATGTCACGCGCCCGCCACTCCGCCATGATCTCGGGCTCGTCGAGGCAGTCGAACCGCCAGGCGCCCAGCCAGTGCACCGAGCCCAACAGGACGTCGAAGGGATAGCCCCCGAGGAGCTCGGCCACCTCGTCCATGCGGTCCGGGTAGAAGTCGACCTCCAGACCGAGGACCACCGGCAGGCCGTCGGCCTTGACCGCCTGGACCACCTCGACATAGCGGTCGAGGTCGGCCCGGGCATGGTGGTCCCAGTAGGCGGCCATGCCGGCACGGAGCGACGTCGCCGGGCTGGTCCTCCCAGAACCCGCCGAGCGAGATCGGCGGCCTGGGTGAAGCGGAAGAAGTGCTCGGTCACCGCCACCTCGACCACCCCGGCGGCGGCGGCCCGCTCGCAGTACGCCGCCACCTGCTCGATGGTCGCCTCGACGTCGCGCCGGGTGTGGGGCCAGAGATGGAGGTGGTAGTCGAGCACCGCCTGCCGAGGCCCGCTAGTCGGCCCGGCGGATCAGCGTGACACCGTCCCGGACGGTGGTCTGGACGGCCACCACCCGAGGGTCGACGACCAGCGCGTCGTTGAACCGGCGGAGGGCCTCGGTGTCCTCACTGGTGTCGCTGCGCGTCGAGGACGCGGCCCGCGCCAGAGCGTGTTGTCGGCGGCGATGAGCCCCCGCGGGGCCAGCTTGGGCAGGACCGCCTCGTAGTACGCGGCGTACGAGGCCTTGTCGGCGTCGATGAAGACGAGGTCGAAGGGGCCCTCCAGAGTGGCCATGGTCTCGATGGCCGGGCCGACCAGCACCTCGATCCGATCGGCGTAGGGACTGGCGGCGATGTGCCGCCGGGCGAACTCGGCGTGGGTAGGCGAGATCTCGAGCGTGGTGATCCGCCCGCCGGGGGCGAGCCCGGCGCGCCATCGAGAGGGCCGAGTAGCCGCCGAAGGTGCCGATCTCGAGCACGTGGCGGGCGCCGAGGGCGAAGGTGAGCAGCTCGAGGAACCGGCCCTCGAGCCGGCCGACCATCATGTTCGGAAAATCCAGCGTGGCCCGGAGGTCGTCGGCCAGGCGCTCGAGATAGGGGGGCGGTGCGGTCGTGTGCTCGGCGGCGTAGGCGTCGAGCTCGGGGGCGACGATGTCGGTCATCGGCAGTCATCGTAAGGCAGGCCGGACGCCGGCCGGTCCGGAGCACCGCAGCGACGCCGCTCGCCGACCCGGTCCCGGCTCCCGGATCTGTTCGCTCCCAGTCCCGTTCACTCCCAGATCTGCTCCCCCAGCCGTGCCAGGCCGGACAGGTCGTAGACGTCGGTGTCGAAGAACGGAACGGTGGCGAGCACGTCGGGGACCACCGACAAGAGGGCCCGCTCCTCCATCTCGCGGAACGCCACCACTTGGAAGTTCAGGTAGCTGTCGGCCACCTCGGTGAGGACCCGGGCGACCTGGTCGGGATCGTCGGGAAGCGACGGGTCGACACCGGCGAGGGCCGGCGAGAGCTCGACGGCCAGGTTCGCGGCACGCTCACGCATGGCGTCCGCCACCGCCGTGGCGGCCGTCCCGCTCAGGTAGTCGGGCAGCACCTTGTTGAGCACGATGGCCCCGAGGTGCAGCTTCTTCGACATGAGCTGCTCGGCGAAGAACTCGGCCTCGCGGAGTGGCACGGCCTCGAGGGTCGAGACCACGACGAAGGTGGTCCGCCGGTCCGACAACAGGCGGCCGACCGACTCGGCCCGTGCCACGAACCCGTCGTACATCGACTGGAACAGCACGAAGAACTCGGAGATGTCGGCCAGGAACTCGGTGCCGAGTATCCGATCGGCGATCTGGTAGAAGGGCTTGGTCGCCACGTTCACCAGACGGGACCGGTAGGGGACGATGAGCCATCGCAGCAGTCGGGAGGAGAAGAACTCGGCCATGCGTTGCGGGGCGTCGAGGAAGTCGAGTGCGTTCCGGGTCGGAGGGGTGTCCACCACGATGAGGTCGTAGTCGCTCTCGGCGTGGATCTCGTACAGCCGCTCCATGGCGATGTAGTCGTGGCTCTGGACGAAGCGCCCGGCGATGTTCTGGTAGAGGGGATTGGCGAGGATCTCGTCCCGGGTCCGGGCATCGGGGGCATGGTGACGGATCAGCGCGTCCCACGACTCCTGGGTGTCGAGCATGGCCGCCCACAGCTCACCCCGCGGCTTGAGGCCGGCAGCCCGGAATGCCTCGTCGGGAACCCGGTGCTCGGTGTTGCCGATCCCCTCGAGCCCGAGGGCGTCGGCCAGTCGCCGGGCCGGATCGACGGTGAGGACGAGGACCTTGCTCCCGTGGCGCAGCGCGGCCATCAGGGCCGACGGCCGCGGCGGTGGTGGTCTTGCCCACGCCGCCGGGCCCGCAGGCGACGACGATCTCCTTGGCGGCGAGCAGCCCCTCGACCGAGCCGGTGCCGGCGCGCGACCTTCGGGCTGCCTCCGGAGCGACCGGCCCGGGCCGCGGCCATCAGTACCCGAGCTCCTCGCCGAGCGACGCGGCGACCTGCCGGGTGGTGCGCAGCCCGTGCGAGCGGGTGAACAGGTACGGCAGGTACAGCATCGGCACGGCCGGATCGATGTTGTGCCGCAGGCGGTCGAGGTGGGCGGCCCGGGTACGGCGCATCGTCACCGCCAGCCGGGCGGCGGCGAGCACCGGCTCGGCGTCGCCGCCGACCAGCCGGTCGAGCTCCGCGCCGCGGGCGCCGGCTGACCGAGGGCGTCGAACACCGCCTCCTCCTGGCGCCCGAACAGCTCGGGCAGCACCCGGTTCACCACCACCGCCGACAGCTGGACGGTGGTCTCCTCCCTCACCCTCACGGCCAGCTCGATCGTCTCGTTGACCGGCATCTCCTCGGGCGTGCACACGGCCACCAGCCCGGTGACGCGCGGGTCGGAGAGGATCCGGAGCATCCAGTCGGTCTGGCTCCTGATGAGGCCGACCTTGACCAGGCTGTTGATCGCCTGGGGCGCCGCCAGCTGACCGATGACGTGGCCCGATGCCGGAGCGTCGACGACCACCAGGTCGTAATGGCGCTCGCGGACCTCGTAGGCCAGCTTGCCGACGGTCAGGATCTCCCGGACACCGGGGGCGGCGGTCGCCACGAAGTCGAAGGCCTTGGCCAGCGGACCGATCCGCCCGACCACCGGGATGCGCAACTGCAGCTTGAGGTACTCGCGCAGCGACGCCTCGGTGTCCATGGTCATGGCGAACAGCCCGGGGAGGACCTCGGACTCGGTGAACCCGGTCGGCGGCGCCTCGTAGAACCCGGCCACGTCCCCCTTGGCATCGACCTCGCAGATGAGGACGCGCTTGCCGCGGGTCGAGGCGAGCAGGGCCAAGGCGGTGGCGACGCTCGTCTTTCCCACCCCGCCCTTGCCGGTGACGAAGAGGAGATCGAGGTCGAGGAGGGTGGTCACGGGTCGGGCGGGACCCTCACCCACCCGAACGGGGGCCGGCGGGTCGCTCAGGAGATCCCGAAGCCGACCCGGCGGTCCGAGACCGGAGGGTCGACCTCCACGTAGGCCACCTTCCCCGCCGGCACGCCCACCTGGCGGCCCTTGCGATCGGTCAGCCACAGGACCGTCCCGTCCCCGGCGAGGGCCGACTCGATGTCGGCGAGCACCTTGTCGCGGTCCGCGTCGTCGGGCAGCTCGACGTCGAGCTCCTTCACCGACTGCACGATCCCGATACGCACGTCCACCTGGCACGCTCCTCTCCGCGGGCACCGGCAGGCCCGCCGGGCTGCCACCGACCCTACAAGGTGCCCGGGAGGCTCCCGCCGCCGCTGTTACAACCGTGGGGCACACTGGACGGGCGGGGTCGCCGGTCGTCGGCGGGCCCGAACGCAGCACACCGCCGAGCACTGCAGAGCATTGCAGAGCACTGCGGAGAAGCGCGGACCACCGCGGATGACCGCGGTGAACCGCGGGTGAACAGGGAACCGACCGGACGGGAGCGTGCCGATGGGCCGATCCGACAGCCGAGGTGAGCAGAGCGCCGGGGCGAACGATCGCAACGTCCGATGGGCCTCGACCATGGACGGCCACGGCGGAGGAGGGATCCGCTTCGCCCACGCCGACAGCGGCGTCCGTCCGGCCGCCGGGTTCGCCGCCCGGCGCCACGACCGCCCGGCACGCGAGGAGATCGAAGGGGAGCGGCTCGCCCCGGGCGCCACCCGGGCCGAGGGCGCCGGGAACCGGGGCGTCCCCGAGGAGCCCGACCCGTGGCGGACGTGCTTCGAGCGCGACCGCGACCGCATCCTGCATGCCAGCGCCTTCCGCCGGCTGGCGGGCAAGACCCAGGTCTTCGTGTTCCCCGACGACCACCAGCGCACCCGGCTCACCCACGCGCTCGAGGTCGCCCAGGTGGCCACGGGCATCGCCCGAGCCTGCGGGCTCAACGTGGCGCTCACCGAGGCCATCGCCCTCGGGCACGACTGCGGGCACGGCCCCGGCGGCCACGCCAGCGAGGACGCGCTCTCCCCCTATCTCGACGACGGCTTCGACCATGCCCCGTGGGGGGCGGACGTCTCGCTGGCCCCGCTCAACCTCTGCGCGGAGACTCTCGACGGGATCCGCAACCACTCGTGGTCCAGACCGGCACCGTCGACCCCCGAGGGTGAGGTGGTCAGCTGGTCCGACCGCATCGCCTATGTCTGTCACGACTTCGAGGACGCCGTGCGGAGCGGGATCGTGACGACCGACGCGCTGCCGGCCCTGGTGCGTGATCGCTGCGGGGACCGACGAGGGCGCCAGCTCGGCACCTTCATCGACGCGATGGTCTCGACGGTGCTGGCCAGCGGGAGGATCGCCATGGCCGAGGAGCACGCCGAGGCGCTGGCGGCCTTTCGGGCCAGCAACTACGAGCACATCTACCTGCGTCCGAGCTCGGTGGCCCAAGGGCGCGCCGTGGTGGCGGTCCTGCGATCCCTGGTCGACTACTTCAGCGACCGTCCCAATCTGATTCCCGACGAGACCGGCACGAGCGCCGGCCTGACCGGGGGTGAGCCGGACGCGGTGCGGGCCGCGGTCGCCTACGTGGCGGGGATGACCGACCGGTTCGCCTTCAGCCGGGCCGTCGCCCTGCTCGGGTGGGACCCGGACAAGCTCCCGGCCGGGGTCGACACCACCGCCCGCCCCTGACCCCGACCCGTCAAGCGGGCCCCGACCCGTCAAGCAGGGACGTCCGCTGCCTCCTCCCGGGTCACCAGCACCGGGCAGGGGGCATGGCGGACGACATGGTCGGAGACCGAGCCGAGCACCGCCCGCTTCAGGCCACCGCGGCCGCGGGACCCGACCACGATGGCCGCCGCGGAGAGCTCGGAGGCGAGATCGCAGATGGCCGGTCCGGCCGCGCCCCGGACGACATGGGACTCGGCACCGTCCAGCCCGAGCGACCCGATGACTCCGGCGACTTCCGAGGTGGCCGCGTCGGTGGCCGCCGCCACCTCGCGGTCGAACTCCTCGGGCGAGACGACCCCACCGGCGAAGCCGGTGCCGGTGAGCGCCGTCGGATCGGGCGTGTCCGCCGCGGTCACGACCCCGTACCGCCGGTCGCGACCCAGCAGGGCCACACCGGCGGCGAGCGCCTTGCGGGAAAGGTCGGACCCGTCGGTGCACAGCAGCACGATCGGTCGACCCACCGCCGCACCGTAGCAACCGCCCGTCGGGGGTTCAATCGGGTCGGCGGCGCCACAGTGGCGCGACCCGAACCGGGGTCGACCCCATAGGATCGGGAACTGGAACGCCCCCACCGCCGACTGTCGAGGAGGTCGACCATGGTCACCCGGGCATCCACCCAGCCGGCCGCCCCCCCGACGGCAGCCGAGCCCGGCGCGGCGCTGGACCGGCCCCTACACAGGGTCCGGCCGGGGGACACTTCCGCACCCGCATCGGCACCGGCCGACGGACCCCCCGGGAGCGCCGCCGACGGACCGCCCGGCAGCGCCGCCGACGGCCTCGCTCCCCTGCTCGCCGCCCTCCTCGGGAAGGACCTACCGGTCCGGTTCGAATTCTGGGACGGCAGCGCCCTCGGTCCCGAGGGCGGCATCGGAACCGTGTCGGTCCGCTCCCCCGACGCGGTGCGGCGCATCCTGTGGGCACCGGGCGAGCTCGGCCTGGCCCGCGCCTTCGTCGCCGGCGACCTGAGCGTCGACGGCGATCTCTTCGCCCTCCTGCGGGTCCTCCACGACTCCTCCCGCCGCGACCTCCGTCGCATCGGGTGGCGCGACCTGCCCTCCGTCTTCGGCGCGGCGCGACAACTCGGGGCCGTCGGCCCACCGCTCCCTCCCCCGCCTGAGGAGTGCCGCCCGGCGGGCCGGATCCACTCGCCCTCGCGGGATGCCGCGGTGGTGAGCCACCACTACGACGTCGGGAACCGCTTCTACCGTCTGGTCCTCGGGCCGAGCATGACCTATTCCTGCGCCCGCTTCGCCGACGCCGGGGCCACCCTCGAGGAGGCACAGGCCGCCAAGCACGAGCTCGTCTGCCGGAAGCTCGGCCTCGACCGCCGCCGGGACGCCCGCCTGCTCGACGTGGGCTGCGGGTGGGGGTCGATGGCCATCCATGCGGCCGAGCGCTACGGCGCCCGGGTGGTCGGCATCACCCTCAGCCGTCAACAGGTGGAGCTGGCCCAGCGGCGGGTCGCCGACGCCGGGCTGGCCGACCGCGTCGAGATCCGGTTGCAGGACTACCGCGAGCTGCGCGGGGAGACCTTCGACGCCATCTCCTCCATCGGCATGTTCGAGCACGTGGGCTCGGTCCGGATGGCCCGCTACTTCGAGACGCTGCGCGGCCTGCTCGCCGACCGGGGCCGCCTCCTCAACCACGCCATCTCCAAGGCGGGCGGGACGAGGCTCGGGTCGCGCTCGTTCGTCGGCCGGTACGTCTTCCCCGACGGCGAGCTGGTCGACGTGGCCGAGGTGGCAGGGGCGATGGAGCGTGCCGGGTTCGAAGTGCGCGATGTCGAGTCGCTGCGCGAGCACTACTCGCGCACGCTGCACCGCTGGGTGGCGAACCTCGAGGACCACTGGGGCGAGGCGGTCGACGCCGTGGGGCCGGCGCGGGCCAACATCTGGCGGCTGTACATGGCGGCCTCGGCCAACGGGTTCGACGACGGGGGTCTCGCCGTCCACCAGGTGCTCGGCGTGGCGATCGATCCCTCGGGCGGCAGCGGCATGCCTCCGACCCGGCGGGACTGGGACTGAACGAACCGGTTCCGGCGAACCCGCCGAGGAGTCAGCGGACCGTGAGCTCCTTGCGGTAGACACGGGCCGGCCCGAGCTCGATCACCGTGGCAGCCAAGGCGTCGAACACCCCGGCGACCTCGCCGCCCGGGTCGGACAGGACCACCGGGACACCCTCGTCGCCCCCCTGGCGGAGATCGGGCACCAGGGGCACCTGGGCGAGCAGCGGGACTCCGAGCTCGCCGGCGAGCTGGCGTCCACCCCCGGACCCGAAGAGCTCGTAGCGTGTCCCGTCGTCACCGGTGAACCAACTCAGGTTCTCGACGACGCCGCGGACGGCGAGCTTCAGCTTCCGGGCGGCGTAGGCCGAACGCTGGGCCACCCGCTCGGCGGCGGGCTGGGGAGTGGTGACGACGTAGACCTCCGTCTTCGACAGGTACTGTCCGAGCGACAGGGTGACGTCACCGGTGCCCGGCGGCATGTCGACGAGGAGGAAGTCGGGCTCGCCCCAGTAGGCGTCGACCAGGAACTGCTCCAACGCCTTGTGCAGCATCGGGCCGCGCCAGATCACCGGCGTCTCGTCGGGGACGAAGTACCCCATCGAGAGGCACCGGACACCGTTGGCCTCGGGGGGACCACCAGGTCGCCGATGATCAACGGATCGGACTTCACCCCGAGCATCGCCGGCACCGAGAACCCGTACACGTCGGCGTCGAGCACCCCGATGTCGAGACCCATCCGGGCGAGGGTGACAGCCAGGTTGACGGTCACCGACGACTTCCCCACCCCGCCCTTGCCCGAAGCGATCCCGAGGACCCGGGTCTTCGAGCGGGGGTGCATGAACCGGTTCGGCCGGCCTTCCTCGTGGCCGAGGGCACCCTGCGCCTGCCCGTGCCCGTGCCCGTGCCCGGCGTCCGGAGGGTGGCCGGAGGACGGCGACCCGGCCGGACCGCCCACGGGCTCGCCCCGCAGCAGTGCCCGCAGGCGGGCGCGGGACTCGTCGTCCATCACCACCGGCTCGACCATCACGTCGCCGACGGCCCCGCCGGCGGCAGCCGCCTGCCGGACCCGGTCGACCAGCTCGTCGACCTGGGGATAGTGGGCGACGGGCAGCGCCACCTCCACCGACACCCGCCGGCGGCCCACCCGCAGCGAGCCGACCATGCCCAGCTCCCCGAGGGGCCGGCGCAGCTCGGGGTCGACCACACCGGCCACGGCCCGCGCCACCTGGGACTCGTCGATGGACATCGGTGCATCTCCTCGGGAAAATCCGGCGCCACCGGTAGACTAGGGGCCGTGCCACCCGAGCCGGACCTACCCGAGCCGGACCGGCCATCCGACCCGGGGCCGTCGGACAGCCACTTCTCGGCCGCGGTGACCGCGGTGACCTCGGCGTTCGGGGATCCCACCCGGCGGGAGATCTACCTGTTCGTGCGGTCCAACCCGGGCACCACCGCCTCCGAGGTGGCCACCCGGTTCTCCCTGCACCCCAACGTGGCCCGGCATCACCTCGAACGGCTCGCCACCGGCGGCTACCTCGAGATCACCATGGAGCGTCCGGTGGGGCAGGGTGCCGGCCGGCCGTCCAAGCGGTTCCGGGCCGTCGGCAACGATCCCACCCTCGATCTGCTGACCCGTCGGGACGACCTGCTCGTGCTCCTCCTGCAGGAAGCCATGCAGCTGCTCGGCCCGGCGGCGGCCGAGGGCATGGCCGAACGGGTGGGCGAGGAGTACGGCCGCACCCTGGCCGGCCAGATGTCACCCGGCGACGGGCAGCGCTCGCTGCGTACCGCCATGCACGCCATCGCCGAGACGCTCACCGCCCACGGCTTCGACGCCCACGCCGAAGACCTCGGCACGTCCACCGCGGTCGTCGCCGACAACTGCCCCTTCGGTGACGCCGCGTCGCAGTACCCGGTGCTCTGCGCCGTCGACCGGGGCATGGTCAAGGGCCTGCTCGCCGGGCTGTGCGGCCCGGACTCCGACGGGACGGTCCCGGTGGTCCTGTCGTCGTCGCGGGCACGTGGCGACGACGCCTGCAGCGCCGTGGTCTGAGCGGCGGCACGGGGGATGGCCCGGCACTACCTCGACCACGCCTCGACCACACCGATCCGTTCCGAGGCCCTCGCCGCCATGGACGAGTGGTCCCGACGCCGGGGTCACCGCCGATCCGGGCCGGGTCCACACCGAGGGCAGGATGGTCCGGGCCGCCCTCGAAGAGGCGCGCGAGCAGGTGGCGGGCCTGCTCGGCGTCCGTCCCCGCCAGGTGGTGTTCACCTCGGGCGGCGACCGAGTCGATCAACGCCGCGGTGTGGGGGGCCACTTCGCCCGGTGGCGGGCCGGTGCTCTGCGCCGACGTCGAGCACTCCGCCGTGCGCCAGGCGTCGGCCCGGTCGGGCCCCGTGGTCCCGATCGACGTCGACCCGTCGGGCCGCATCGGCGACATCGGTGAGGCCGCCGGGCGCTGCCGATCGCTGTACGGGCGCGACCCGGCCCTCGTGCACTGCCAGTGGGCCAACCACGAGGTGGGCACGGTGCAGCCGGTGGCCGAGGCGGTCGCCGCCAGCCGGGAGATCGGCGCGTTGATCCACGTCGACGCGGCGGCAGCGGCCGGCCACCTGCCCATCGACCTCGGGGAGACCGGCGCCGACCTCGTGTCGATCTCTTCGCACAAGCTCGGCGGCCCGGCCGGGGCCGGCGCACTGGTCGTGCGCGGCGGGCTCCGCATCGACCCGTTGGTGGTCGGCGGGGAACAAGAGCGGGCCCGGCGGGCCGGGCTGGAGAACGTCGTCGCCGCCGTCGGGTTCGGGGCCGCCGCCGAGGCGTTGGCCTCGGGCGGCACCCTGGCGGCCGAGGCGTCGCGGTCCCGCTCGCAGACCGAGCGGCTGGCCAAGGCGGCCGCCGCCGTGGCCGGCGTCGAGGTCCTCGGGGACCCGGTCGACCGGCTCCCCCACATCGTCTGCCTGACGGTGGCCGGCGTCGAAGCCGAGCCGGTGCTGCTGGGGCTCGACCAGGCGGGCATCGCCGTCCACTCCGGCTCGTCGTGCTCGTCGGAGACGCTCGAGCCCTCGCCCGTGCTCGAGGCCATGGGGGCGGACGCCGAGCGCTCCCTGCGGCTCTCGGTCGGCTGGTCGACGACCGGCGCCGATGTCGACGCCTTCGAGTCGGCGTTCGGTGTGGTGGTGGCGGGGCTGCGGTCCCTCCGCGACTGACCCGCCCCGCCGCGGCGAGCAGCCGAGGGCGCCGCCCTTACGGGCGGCCGTTCCGCTCGCGGTGGCCGCAACCGGGCCAGCAGCAGGGCCGCCGTTGGCCCTCCTCCAGCTCTTCGCGGGTCCGGCGGATACGGCGCTCCCGGGTCATCTCCTGCTTGGCGTCCTCGACCCAGCAGATGAATTCGTTGCGCGCCAGCGGCGTGATGTCCTTCCACGCGTCGAGCGCCACCGGGTTGGCGACGAGGGTCCGGCGCAGGTCTGCGGGGAGGTGGTGGACCACTCCACCGGGCACCCGCGGTCCGCTCACCGGGCCAGGGTAGTGCCCCCGCACTCGAGCCGGCCCAGTAGCTTCGGGGCGATGCGCGCCCTGGTCTGCCCCGAGCTCGGCCCCCTCGAACGGCTCGTGCTCGAGGAACAGCCGCCGCCGGCGCCCGGGGAGGGCCAGGTGGTCGTCGAGGTGCGGGCGGCCGGGGTCAACTTCGTCGACGGGCTCATCTGCCAGGGGAAGTACCAGATCAAACCGCCCGCCCCCTTCGTGCCGGGGAGCGAGCTGGCCGGTGTGGTGGCGACGGTCGGCCCCGGGGTGGACGGGATCGCGGTCGGCGACCCGGTGATCGCCTTCACCGGGTTCGGCGCCTTCGCCGAGCAGGTCGTCGTCCCCGCCCTGTCCCTCGTCCGCATGCCGCCAGGGGTCGACTTCGGGCAGGCGGCGGCGCTCATCCAGAGCTACTGCACCATGCTGTTCACCCTCACCCGGCGCACCCGTCTCGAGGCCGGGGAATGGGTGCTGGTCCTCGGGGCGGGCGGCGGGGTGGGCCTCGCCGCGGTGGACGTCGCCACCGCGCTCGGCGGCCGGGTCATCGCTGCCGCGTCGGACGCCGGCAAGCTCGAGGCGGCGTCGGCCATGGGCGCCGAGGCGACCCTCCCCTACGAGCGGGAGGACCTGAAGGCCCGGGCCCGGGAGCTCTCGGGCGGAGGAGTCGACCTGGTCGTCGACCCGGTCGGCGGGCACCACAGCGAGGCGGCACTCCGCGCCCTCCGCCACCTCGGCCGGTTCTGTGTGATCGGCTTCGCCACGGGCACCATCGCTTCGGTGCCGCTGAACCAGGTGCTGCTCAACAACCGGACCGTCGTGGGGGTGGACTGGGGCGGGTGGACCTTCAAGGACCCCGCCGGCAACCGCCGGCTCATCGACGAGCTCATGGGAATGGTCGAGGACGGCCGGCTCCACCCGACCCGTCCCGTGGCCTACCCGCTGGACCAGGCGGCGACGGTGATGTCGGGCCTCCTCGACCGCTCGATCAGCGGCAAGGCGGTCGTGGTCCCCTGACCCGGCGGCGGGCAGCCACGCCCGCTGGCCGGCCACGTCACGATGGCGGTAGACCGTGGTGATGCAGGAGGCCGAGGCCGAGGCGACGACCGGGATCGCGGCATCGAGGCGGGGCGAGCACGAGCTGACCCGGAGCCCCGACCCGACCGACACCAGCTCGGCCGCCAACCTGCCCGAGAGCCTCCGCTACCGGATCAAGTGCAAGCTCCTCGGGCCCCCGCTGGTGAGCGAGCAACTCGTCGGACAGCGGCTGGGCAAGCCGACGGCGCTGGCCGTGCTCTCCTCGGACGTGATGTCCTCGTCGGCCTACGCCAGCGAGCAGATGATCCGGGTGCTGGTGCCGATCGGCGGCCTGGCGGCGTTCTCCCTCGTGACCCCCCTGACGGCGGTGATCCTCGCCGTGCTGGCCGTGGTCACCGTCTGCTACCGGGACGTGGTGCGCTCCTATCCGAAGGCGGGCGGGTCCTACGTGGTGAGCCGGGACAACTTCGGCCCGAACCTGGCCCAGATCGCCGGCGCCGCCCTGCTGATCAGCTACACCATCACGGTCGCCGTCTCGGTGGCAGCGGGCGCCGACGCGATCATCTCGGCCATCCCGGCCCTCGGCCACGCCGCCGTCGAGATGTCCATCTTCTTCGTGGTCGTCCTGGCCTACGGGAACCTGCGGGGCATCCGCGAGGCGGGACGGGTGTTCGCCGTCCCGACCTACTTCTTCATCGCCAACATGACGGTGCTCATCGCCGCCGGACTGGTGAAGGAGGTGACGACCGGGCTCCCCCACGCCCCCGCGGGACCCGGCACCATGCCCCTCGGCCACGCCACCGGTGGGCTCGTCCTCGGCATCTCGGCGTTCTTCCTGCTGCGCGCCTTCGCCCAGGGCAGCTCGGCCATGACCGGCACCGAAGCCATCTCCAACGGGGTCAGCGTCTTCCGCACCCCCCAGGCCCGCAACGCCCGCACCACCTTGGTGCTGATGAGCACCATCCTCGGCGCCATGTTCCTCGGGGTGTCGGTGCTCGCCGCCTTGACCCATGCGCTCCCCTACACGTCGGGCACACCGACCGTCGTATCGGAGATCGGCAAGCTCGTCTACGGGACGAGCCCGGCCGGGCGCATCGTGTTCTACCTGCTGCAGACGGCCACGGCGCTCATCTTGATCCTGGCCGCCAACACCAGCTTCACCGGGTTCCCGTTCCTCGTCAGCTTCGTGGCCGAGGACTCGTTCCTGCCCCGCATGCTCACCGTCCGGGGTCACCGCCTCGTCTTCTCGAACGGCATCCTGGTGCTGGCTGCCGCGTCCATCGTCCTGCTGGTGGCCACCGGGGCGCGGGTCTCGGCCCTGATCCCGATGTACGCCATCGGCGTCTTCACCGGGTTCACCATGGCGGGCGCCGGCATGGTCAAGCACCACCTCACCCGGCGGGACGAGCACTGGCGCAAGAGCGTGGCGGTCAACGCCGCGGCCGCCATCGTCTGCGCCGTGGTCGTCGTGGTCTTCGCCTTCGCCGAGTTCACCAAGGGCGGGTGGGTCGTCGTGGTGGTCATGCCCCTCCTCGTCTTCGGGCTGGTCCGGACCAACCGTGAGTACCGGGCCGAGGACTCGATCCTCGAGGAGGGCGCGGCCATCGAGGCCTGCGATGCCGCGCATCCTGCGGCGCAGCGTCGTGGTGATCCTGGTCGACCGCATCGACCTGGCGACGGCCCGGGCCATCCAGTACGCCCGGAGCCTGGCGCCCGACGACCTGCGGGCCGTCCACTTCAACATCGACCACCTGCGGGCCGAGGCCCTGATCGAGCGGTGGCGGCGGCTCGGGCTCTCCCGGCTGTCGCTGGACGTCATCGACTGTCCCGACCGTCGGCTGACCCGGGCCTCGCTGGAGCTGGCCGCCGAGCTCGCCGACGGCGAGACCGAGGTGAGCATCCTCCTGCCCCGGCGCTCCTACGGGAAGGCGTGGCGGCGGTTCCTCCACGACCAGACGGCCGATCAGATCGTGGACGTGGTCAGCCAGCTCTCACACGTCAACGCCACCATCGTCCCCTTTCTGGTGGCGCCCGGGATCGACCAGCAACGGGGCGGAGAGACCGCCGGTCGCCGGCCCGGCGGGGGCGGGTCCACGGCGGCCGGGACGGGTCGGGGCGGGGGCGGCTCCTCGCGCGGTGCGGCGCCGGCCAAGGCGCCCGGTGACGTGCCGGAGGTGGCCGGGACCACCCCGATCGCCGCGCTCACCTGGCGGGCCCGGGCGCGGGTCGCCGGCCGGGTCAAGACGCTGCGGGTCCAACCCTGGGTGCAGGCCCCGAGCCTCGAGTGCGTGGTGGTCGACGGCAGCGGCCATGCCATCACGTTGGTCTTCCTCGGCCGGCGGTCCATCAGCGGGCTCCGCAGCGGATCGGTGCTGGTGGCCGAGGGGATGGTCGGCAAGCACCGGCACAAGCTGGCCATCATCAACCCCACCTACGAGCTCCTCTCGACGACCGAGGCTCCCGGTGCCGGCTGATCCGGTGCCGGCCGGCCGGGGACCGGCGCGCCGCGCCTGGCTGGTCTGGGTGGCGGCGCTCGGCCTGCCGGTGGCGGCGGCGCTGGCGCTCGTCCCCGGGCGCGGGCACCTGAGCGCGTCGAACGACGCGCTGGTCATGGTGGTGGTGACCGTGGCCGTCGCCACATCGGGCCGTCGAGGCGCGGCCGCCGTCGCCGCACTGGCCTCGGCGGCGACGTTCGACTTCTTCCTCACCCGGCCCTACCAGTCCTTCCGGATCACCGGTCAGGCGGACCTCACCACCGAGCTGCTGTTCGTCGCCGTCGGGCTCATCGTCGGCGACCTGGCGGCGCGCGGCCGCCGGTACCGGAGCGCGGCGGCGGAGGGCCGCCACAGCCTCGACCGCATCCACGGGGTCGGCGAGCAGATCGTCCTCGGCGAGGATCCCGAGTTCGTGATGATGAGCGTGGCCGCCCAGCTCCGCGAGCTCCTCGTCCTCCAGGACTGCCGCTTCACCCCCAACCGTCCCTCCGGCAAGGGGGCACGGATCGCCACTGACGGCACCGTCCACCTCAACCCGCTGCGGTGGCCGGCATCCTCGGTGGGCCTGCCCACCCGCCAGGTCGAGCTCCCGGTACGGGGAGGCGGTGGGGTGCTCGGTACCTTCGTCCTCACGCCCACCCCCGGCGAGCCGATCCCCCACGACCGCTGCGTCGTCGCCGTGGCGCTCGCCGACCAGCTCGGCGCGGCGTTGGCGGCCCGCCCCGGCCCCCGCTGAGAGCGGCCCGGGATCAGCTGCCGGCGAGCTGGGGGGGAAGCGCCACCCCGGCCTGCCGGTAGGCCTGGCGGAGCTGGGGGGCGGCCTCGCTCACCAACGCCGGCGGCGGGTTGTCGGCCAGGAAGCGCTGGTATTGGCCGAGGGCCGCGGCCGGGTTCCCGTCGCGCTGCAACAGCACCGTTCCGAGGTAGAGCGACGCCGCGTAGTCACCGGGGTCGAGGTTCGCCGCCCGCTCCAGCTTCCGCTCGCCGTCGTCCATCAGGGATCGGCTGCTCCCCGACCGTCCGGTCAGGTACTCGAGCCAACCGAGCTGGGCCAGTGCCACCTCGTTGTCGGGATGAGCGGCCAGCACCGACTGGTAGAGCTGGGCGGCCCGACCCGATTGACCCTGGTTCTCGAGACCGGCCGCCTCGTCCAGGGTCTGGGCGATGCGCTGGGACCGGGTCATGCTCACGGTGCCGGTCTCGCTCTGGCCCGGCAACCGGTTGGAGGCGAACAGCGAGACCGCCACGACGAGGGCGGCGGCGAAGGACAGGGTCGCCCCGCGGAGGAGCCAGCGTCGCCGGCGGGGCGGCCGGCGGACGACGGGGACGCCCGCCTCCCGCCCGGTGGGCGGGGTGGAGGCGGCGGCGCCGGGCTCGGGTTCGACGGAACCGGAAGGCCCGCCCGCAACGGCCGGGGCCGCCGGGGCTTGGTCGGCGGGGACAGCCGCCGCGGCATCGACGGCCGGGCGGCCGCCGGGGCATCGACGGCCTGGGCGGCCGAGGCGGCACGGTCGAGCTCCGCCTCGACGGAGCGAAGGCGGACGAGGTCGCGCCGGCGCAGGGCGAGGTAGTCACCCTCGTCGAGGTCGCCGGCGAGGTACTCGGCGTCGGAGTCGGACAGCGAGGCGAGGAGGAACCGCCTCTGCTCCTCGAGCTCTCCGCGGCCGGACGGGCGGGGTGCGGTCTCGAGGTCCGGGCCGGCCGAGGCGGCCGAACGGCGGCGGTAGAGGAACGCCCCGAGCAGTGCCACCGCCAGTCCGCCGCCCGCCAGGGGGAGCACCCACACGAGCAACGGCCAGCCACGACCGGGCGGGTCGAGGACGATGGCCGATCCGTAGCGGTCCTCGAGGTAGGACTCGATCTGCTGGTCGGTCCGTCCCGCCGCCAGCATCCGGTCGACGGTGGCGCGGACGGCCTGGGCCGTCGGCGCGGTGGAGTCGGCCACCGACAGGTCCTCGCAGCTCGGGCAGCGCAGCACCGATTCGATGGCGTAGGCCCGCTGCGCCCGGGTCGGCGGGGCGGACGAGAGGACCCCGCTACCGACGACCAGCGCCCCGGCGAGCGCCACGCCGAGCAGCGTCCAGAGGGGGAAGCGCCGGGTCATGCCCCCGAGGCCTCGGCCCGGGACAGGAGATGGTCGAGGTCGGCGGCGGTGACCGGCGCCACCAGGTAGGCGACCACCCTGCCGTCGGGAGCGACCACGAAGGTCGAGGGGGGCGCCCGCACCCCGAAGTCGAGGGCCAGCCGGCCACCGGGGTCGGTGAGCGTCGGCCAGGCCGCGCCGAGCTGAGCCTGGTACGTGCGGGCATCGCCGGCGCTGTCGTCGAAGACCACGCTCACCAGGGAGGCGTCACCCGACCGCTGGTGCTCGTACTCGAACTTGGCCAGCTCGGGCCCCTCCTGCTGGCACGGCCCGCACCAGGCGGCGAAGAAGTTGACCACCGTGAAGCGGCCCGGCGGCGAGGCCAGCGCGTAGTGCGACCCGGACAGCGTCGTGCCGGTGAGGGCCGGCACCGGCTTGCCCACCAGGGGGCTGAACGCCTCGCTGGCGGTGGCCGGGGGCCGGGTGGCGAGCACGGCGACCAGTCCGGCCACGACCACGAGGACCCCGGCGGCCACCCAGCGCGCCCGGTGGCGGACCGGCGGTCGGGCGCGGTCACCGGCGGTGGTCACCGTCGCCCACCGGCGCCCACCGGGACGGGATCGACCTCGTCCCCGGGGTGTCCGGGGCGGCGTCTCTCGTCGGGCACGGCGCCGAGCGGATCGCCGGCCGCGCCGGTGACCGGGGCGGAGACGGGATCGGTCGGGCGCCGCCGCCGTCCCGGCACGGCGGCGAGGGCCGAGCCGACGACGATGAGGGCGCCGCCGCCCCAGAGCCAGGCCACCAGGGGCTGCACCACCACCCGGAACTGCCAGACCGCCCCTTTGCCGGGGATGGCGGCGATGGTGAGGTAGACGTCCTCCCGCCAGCTCGAGTCGATGGCCGGGGTGCCCACGGTCTGGGTGCCCGTGCCGAACTGGCTGATGGCCGGCGTGAACTCGCCCCCACCGTCCACCCGGAGCACGGCCTCGAGCTCCGAATGGGACGGCGAGCTCTGCGCCCGGGTGGCGACGAACTCGAGCCGGTGGCCGGCGACCGTCGCCGACTGGCCGTGGCGGAGCAGGACCAGCCCGTCGTGGCGGAAGCCGGCGGCGGCGGAGAGACCGACGGCGACCACCACCACGCCGACGTGGACGATCATGCCGCCGTTGGCCCGTCCGACCAGACCGCGCCACCCGGACAGGACGGCGCGCGCCGGGCCGGCGCCGAGGGCCCGCGCCCCCAACCAGGCGCCGCGGACCGACAGCACCAACGAGCGCACGGCGGTGGCGGCGGCGAAGCCCCCGAGCCCGAAGGCGAGCAGGGGCTCGACGCCCCGGACGCCGGCCGCCACGCAGGCCACCACGACGGCCACCCCGGTGGCGGCGGGCACCGCCAGGCGGGCCCGCATGGTCCCGACCGTGGTCTTGCGCCACGGGAGGGCGGGCGCCACCGCCATGAGGAACAGCAGCGCCAGCCCGACCGGGACGAACATCCGGTTGAAGTACGGGGCGCCCACGGCCACCTGGTCACCGCCGTGGAGAGCCTCGAAGAACAGCGGGAAGACCGTGCCCAGCAGCACCACGAAGGTGAACCCCACGAACAAGAGGTTGTTGGCCACGAAGGCCCCTTCGCGGCTGAGCGGCGAGTCGATGCCCCCGGCCGACCGCAACCGGTCCCCGCGCCAGGCGATGAGGCCGACGCCGGCGGCCACCACGACCCCGAAGAAGGCGAGCAGCACCGGGCCGATCGACGAGGCGGTGAAGGAGTGCACCGACTCGAACACCCCGGACCGGGTGAAGAAGGTCCCGAGGATGGTCAGGCTGAAGGTGGCCACGACCAACGAGAGGTTCCAGATCCGCAGCAGACCGCGCCGCTGTTGGACCATCACCGAGTGCAGGTAGGCCGTGCCCACCAGCCAGGGCAACAGGGCGGCGTTCTCCACCGGGTCCCAGGCCCAGAACCCGCCCCACCCGAGGACCTGGTAGGACCACCAGGCGCCGAGGAGTATGCCGGCCGACAGGAAGGCCCAGGAGAAGAGCGTCCAGCGCCGCGTCTCGCCCTGCCAGTCCTCGTCCACCCTTCCGGTGGCGAGGGAGGCGATGGCGAAGGCGAAGGGCAGGGTGAAGCCGACCATGCCGAGGTAGAGGAGGGGCGGATGGAAGGCGTTGAGCGGGTTGTCCTGCAGGAGGACGTTGGGTCCGAGCCCGCTGGTGGGCACCGCCCCCGACACGTGACCGAACGGGTCCGCCGGGCCGAGCATGAGCCCGAAGAAGAACGCCGCCACCACGTAGACCACCAGGGTGGCCCATCCGACCAGCGGGTCCGAGGCGCGGCGCCGGAAGCGCCAGACCATGGCCGTGGCGTACCCGGCCAGGATCACCGCCCACAGCAGGATCGAGCCGGCGAGCGCCGACCACATGCCGGTGATCGTGTAGAGCAGCGGGGTGTAGGTGCTGTTGTTGTCGGCCACGAAGGTGAGCGAGAAGTCGTGGGTGAGGAGCGCGTGCTCCATGGCCGCCACCGCGATCAGCCCCCCGAGCAGGATCAGCGGGGCGTACACCTGGGCCCGGCGTCCGGGCGACGGCGCGCCGCGGGCCAGCCCGACGGCGATCACGACGGCCCCGGCGACGGCGGCGGCGAACCCGATCAGGACCCCGGTGTGACCGAAGGTGCCGTTCACCGGCGCTGACCGCCCGGCCCGGTGGGGGGAGCCGACCGGCTCGTCGGGCTCACCGCTTGGTGCCGTTGGGGGCGGTGACCCGGCCCGGATGGGCGGCGATGTAGTCCGAGGAGTGCTTCACCAGGATCTGGTCGGACACGAAGGCCCGTCCGACGAAGTGCCCGACGGCGATGACCGGGATGCCCGGTTGGAAGAGCTCGGGCGGGCTGCCGGTGTTGTGCACGTCGACCGCCACCGGGCCCGAGGTGACCACGAAGTCGACCCCGGCCGGGGTCGACCGGACCGACCCGGGCCGGACCACTCCTTCGAGGTTGAAGGTCCGCCCTCCGAGGCTGGCCGCCTGGTGCACCGCCTGGTCGGCCGGGAGGTAGAAGTCGAGCGAGGAGCCGAGGCCCTTGGCCACCAGGAACCCGAGCGAGCCCGCCAGTACCACGGCGACGAGCGCGTACCGGAGCCGGAAGGACCGGTCCCTCCCGACCGGCGGGGCGGGCGGGCGCTCCTCCGGCCCGGCGGCGGGGGCCCGGGGCCCCGGCGGCGCGGCGGCCGTGGTCACCGGTCGTCGACCGGACCACCGGGACGCACGGTGAGACCGGGATCGGGCGGACGGGACTCGGCCCGGAGCACGGCCCGGGAGAGCCGGCGGCGGCGCCAGGCGAGATTGAGGGCGTAGAGGGCCAGGAGACCGAGCACCACCACGTAGCCGGCCACCATGTAGCGCATCAGGCCGCCTCCCCCGCGCCGGCCCGGTCCCCTTCCGCCCGGCGCTCGGCCAGCGCCAGCTCGAGCTCGCCGCGGCCCAGCCGGTCCTCCAGCAGGCCGATGCGGTACCGCACGAGCAGCATCCAGGCGAAGGTGAGGGTGAGAGCGACGAAGCTGAGCAACAGGGTCCAGGCCATCGACCCGTGGATGGTGGGCGTCAGATCGGGGTTGAGGACCGTCGCACCCTGATGGAGCGTCTTCCACCAGAGGACCGAGAAGTGCACGATGGGCACGTCCACCGCGGCGAACAGGGCCACGAACGCGCTGCGCCGTGCCCGCACCTCGGGTTCGGCCGGCACCCGGCGCAACGCCAGGTAGCCGAGGAACAGGACGGCGAGCACGGCGGTGCTCGTCAGACGGGCGTCCCAGGCCCACCACACCCCCCAGGTCGGCTTGCCCCAGATGGATCCCGAGACGAGCGTGCAGATGTTGAACACCACCCCCACCTCGACGGCGGCGGCGGCCAGGCGGTCCCAGAACAGCGACCGGGTGCGCGGCCACAGGTAGAGGAGACTGGCCCCGGCGGCCAGCCCGAACGCGAGATAGAGCGCCACCCACGCCACGCCGGGGTGGAGATAGACCAGGCGCACCAGGTCTCCCTGGGTGCGGTCCGGCGGGGTCACCCACAGCCCGAGCCACACGGTGAGACCGACGGCGACGAGGGCGGTGATGCCGAGGACGCGTTCGGCCCGCACCGCCGCCCGCGACACCAGGCCCTCCGGTGCCTCCGGACGGGGGCCGGGAGGGACGGGCCCGGCCCGGCCGGCGAGGGGCCGCGACCGCGACCCGATCACGCCGACTCCTGGATGGGTCCGTAGGCCACGACGCCGAGCGCCACGTAGACGGCGTCGAACACGACCAGCAGGCGCAGCCACTGGCTGCCGTCGGCGGCGAGGCCACCGGCGGCCATGGCCGCCTGCCACAGGCGGGTACCGGCGAGCAGCACGGGGGCGGCGATGGGCAACAGCAGGAACGGCAGCAGGGTCTCCCGCACCCGGACCCCGGCCGACAGGGCCCCGTACAGCGTGCCGGTGGCGGCGAGCCCGATGGTCCCGAGGGCGGCCGACGCGATCAGCAGCCCGGGCTGGTGGACCCGGGCTCCGTACAGCAGGACCACGCCGGTCCCGAGCACCGCCTCGAGCCCGGCCAGCACCGCCGCCACCGCCAGCGCCTTGCCGAGGAAGAGCCCGGCGGGGTCGATCCCCGAGAGCCGCAGCCCGTCGCGTGCCCCGTCGGCCGATTCCACCGACACGCTGCGCTGGACGGCGAGCACCGCGCAGAACAGCACGGCCACCCAGAACAGCCCCGGCGCCGCCCGGGCCATGAGCGACCGGTCGGGCCCGAGGGCGAAGGCGAACAGGACCAGCGCCACGATGCCGAACGGCGCCACCTGGGAGAGGGCCACCCGCGAGCGGGCCTCGATACGGAGGTCCTTGCCCGCCACCAGCAGGGTGTCACGCCACATGGGACACGGAACCGTCGACCGCCAGCCGACCGCTCGTCCGGGGCAGGGCGCGCTCGCCGGCCACCCGGCCGCCCACCAAGGTGACGACCCGGGTGGCCAGGGGCAGGACCGAGGCCGCCTCGTGCGAGGCGACGACCACCGTGGTGCCGCCGGCGGACGCCTCGGCGATCAGGTCGTCGAGGATCCGGCGAGCCGCGGCGTCGAGCCCGGCATGGGGCTCGTCGAGCAGCCACAGGTCGGGCCAGCGGGCCACCAGCGCGGCGAGGGCGGCCCGCCGCCGTTGGCCGGCCGAGAGCTTGCCCGCCCGGGTGCGCGCCAACCGTCCGGTGAGGCCGAGCCGGCCACAGGCGCCCTCGACCCGGCCGGGATCGCCGGCGGCGGCACGCACGGCGAAGGCCACGTTCTCGGAGACCGTGAGGTCGTCGTAGAGATGGGCGGTGTGGGCGACGAGCCCCACTCGCCGGCGCACCTGGGTCCGTCGGCGCACCGGGTCGAGCCCGAGGACCGTCATCCGCCCGCCGGCCACGGGCACCAGCCCGGCGCAGACCCGGAGCAGGCTCGACTTGCCGGCGCCGTTCGCCCCTTCGACGAGCACCGTCTCCCCCGCCGACACCTCGAGGTCCACGCCGGCGAGCAGCGGGAACCGACCGGCCAACGCCACGACGTCGTGCAGGGACAGGGCGGTTCGGGGAGGGGAAGCGGGGGCCATGGCCGCCACCATGGTACGAGCGTGGCCCCCGACGAGCCAGACGGGCACGGACGCCCGGCCCGGCCCTCCGGGGCCCGGGTCAGCTGGTCGAGAGGCGGCTGAGGTGCAGGTCGTGGAGCCAGCCGGCGATGGTGCCCGACACCACCCCCACGTGACCGGTCAGCAGCACCAGCCCGAAGGCGACCAGCACCGAGCCACCCACCAGGTCGACCAGGCGCAGGTACCCGCGCACCCGGGCCAGCGCCCCGGTCAGCCGCCCGAAGGCCAGACCGCTCAGCAGGAACGGGACCCCGATGCCGAGCGAGTACGCCAGCAGCAGGGCGATCCCCCCGCGCGCCGTGCCGCCGGTGCCCGCCGCCAGGGCCAGCACGCTGCCGAGGACGGGACCGATGCAGGGTGTCCAGGCGAAGGCGAAGGCCATCCCCATCACCGGGGGGGCCCATGCCCCGAGCACCGACGGGCGCACCGTCAAGCGCCGCTCGCCGGCCAGCGCCACCGGCAGGGTGGCACCGGCGGCCATGGCGACCAGCACGGCGCCGAAGACGACGATGAGCACCCCCGACAGGGTGTCGAGGAACCGCTGATGGGTGAGGAGCAACCGGCCGATCGCCGACGCCGAGGCGCCGAGGAGGGTGAACACGACGGTGAAACCGGCGATGAAGGCGAGGATCCCCGACACCATCCGGGCGCGGACCCGGCGGCGGTCCGAGGCGTCCGAGGCACTCGAGGCACTCGGGGCACTCGGGGCACCACCGGCCGGAGGACGCGGACCCCGGGAGGCCTCTCCCTCCCCGGCCGCCGCCCCGGCGGGGGCGAGCCGGGGACCGAGCTCGGCCAGCTCCGCGGCCGAGAGCCCCGACACCATCGACAGGTAGGCGGGCACGAGGGGGAGCACGCACGGGGACAGGAACGAGAGCATGCCGGCGCCGAACGCCACGAGGAGGCCGAGGGGGTCGGCTTGGACGGCTGGGACCGTCGCCGGACCGACCACGGCGCGCCTAGGCCAGCTGGCTCTTCACCAGCGCCAGATCCGCCTCCACCATCATCTGGACCAGCTCGGGGAACTCGACCTGGCGGAACCATCCGAGCGTCTTCTCCGCCTTGGACGGGTTGCCCACCAACAGGTCGACCTCGGCGGGTCGGAGGAACCGCTCGTCGATGGCCACGTACCGCTCCCAGTCGAGGTCGGCGGCGGTGAAGGACAGCTCGACGAGCTCCTTGACCGAATGGGTCTCGCCGGTGGCGACCACGTAGTCGTCGGGTCGGTCCTGCTGGAGCATCATCCACATGGCCCGGACGTAGTCGGCGGCATAGCCCCAGTCCCGTTGGGCGTCGAGATTGCCGAGCGCCAGGCGCTGGTCGATGCCGGCCTTGATGCGGGCCACCCCGTGGGTCACCTTGCGGGTGACGAATTCGAGGCCGCGTCGCGGGGACTCGTGGTTGAAGAGGATCCCCGACGACGCGTGCAACCCGTAGCTCTCGCGGTAGTTCACGGTGATCCAGTGGCCGTAGACCTTGGCCACCCCGTAGGGACTGCGCGGGTAGAACGGGGTGAGCTCCCGCTGGGGGACCTCGAGGACCTTGCCGAACATCTCCGACGAGCTGGCCTGGTAGAAACGGATCTCCGGGTCGACGATGCGGATGGCGTCGAGCATCCGGGTCACCCCGAGGGCGGTGGTCTCGCCGGTCAGGACGGGCTGGTTCCAGCTCGTCTGCACGAACGACTGCGCAGCCAGGTTGTAGACCTCGTTGGGTCGCTGCTCGCGCAGGACGTTGATCATGGAGACCTCGTCGAGCAGATCGCCGGCGACCAGGGTCACCCGGTCCTGGATGTGGGCGATGCGCTCGAAGTTGACCGTGCTCGACCGCCGCACCATGCCGCACACCTCGTAGTCCTGCTCGAGCAGGAACTCGGCCAGGTACGAACCGTCCTGGCCGGTGATGCCGGTGATCAGTGCTCGTCTCGCCATGGTCGGTCGGGGCTCCTCGGCTCAGTCGGTGTCGGCGGGGGGTGCCTGCCAGGAGGGCGCCCGCTTCTCGGCGAAGGCGGACATCCCTTCAGCCGCCTCCGCGGTCTGGCTGGTGACGGTCAGCATCGCGTGCAGGTAGGGCAACGCCTCGGTCGCCGCGGAGTCCACCACAGCGTAGAACGATTCGCGGCCCATCCTCATCACGCCCGGTGGCTTCGAGGCCAGGAGGGCGGCGGTGGCGGTCACCTCGGCGTCGAGCCGGTCGTGGGCGACCACCCTGGTGACGAAGCCGATGCGATCGGCCTCCCCTGCGTCCACGACCCGGCTGGTCAGCATCAGCTCCAGGGCCTTTTTGGCCGGCATGGAGCGGAGCAGGGGCACCGTCACCATGTAGGGCCACAGGCCGACGTCGAGCTCGGGCGCCCCGAATCGGGCCCGTTCCGAGGCGATGACCATGTCGCAGGCGAGCGCCAGCCCGAATCCCCCGGCGAGCGCCCAGCCCTGGACCCGGGCGATGGTGGGCTTTCCGAGGTGCCAGAGGTCCTCGAACAGCTCGGCCAGCCAGCCGCGGGCCCGGTGGTGCTCGGCGAAGGGGTCGCCCGATCCGCCGGGCTCGGCTCGGACCATGCCCGAGAGGTCCGCCCCGGCGCAGAACGCCTGGTCACCGGCACCGGCCAGGACCACGACCCGCACCGCCGGGTCGGAGCGGGCCCGGGCGATCTCGCGGCGGAGGCCGGCGATGATCTCCCACGTCATGGCGTTGCGGCGCTCGGGCCGGTTGAGGGTCAGGGTGAGGACCGCTCCCTCCCGCTCGGCGAGGAGCTCGGGTCCGGACCGGCCGGGCGCGGCAGGAGCGGGGTCTTCGGGCACCCGGGGGACGGTAGCCCGCAGGCCGGGCGCGTGTCCGCTCGAGGGGCGCGCCGGCCAGGGGCGGTCCGGGCCCGTTCGGGACGCGCCGCTACGGTGGCGCCATCCCGACCGCCGCCCTGCTCTCGTTCCGCCTCGGCGGCACCGACGGCGTCGCGGTGGAGGCGGCCAAGTGGCAGCGCGCTCTCGTCTCGCTCGGCTTCGCCACCGTCACGGTGGCCGGAGAGGGAGCGGTCGACCGGTTGGTGCCCGGGCTCGCCATGGACGCGGCCTGCCCGCCGGGACGGGCGGAGGTGGCCGCCGTCCTCGACGATGCCGACCTGGTCGTGGTCGAGAACCTGTGCTCGCTGCCGCGCAACCCGGCGGCCGCCGCGGTGGTGGCCGGGGTCCTCGCCGGCCGGCCCGCCGTCCTCCACCACCACGACCTGCCCTGGCAGCGTCCCCAATTCATCCACCACCCGCCGCCCCCCGTCGATCGGCACTGGGCCCAGGTGACCATCAACGACCTGAGCCGGCGTCAGCTCGGGGCCCGCGGCATCGCCGCCACGACGGTGCGGAACGCCTTCGCCGTCGACGCTTCGGCCCGCTCCGGTCCGGCAGCGACGGTCGTCCGCCGGGCCCTCGGGGTGGTCGACGAGCGGCGCCTCGTCCTCCAGCCGACCCGGGCCCTCCCCCGCAAGAACGTGGCCGGCGGGCTGGCGCTGGCGGCCGAGCTCGGCGCCACCTACTGGTTGCTCGGCGAAGCCGAGGACGGCTACGGCGCCGAGCTCCAGGCGCTGGTGGCCGGGGCGGCCTGCCCCGTCGTCCTCGGGAGCCCGGCGGAGCTGGAGGGGTTCGGCATCGACGACGCCTACCGCGCCTGTGACGTGGTGGTGCTGCCTTCGACGTGGGAGGGGTTCGGCAACCCGTCGGTCGAGTCCGCCGTCCACCGGCGCCCGCTCGCCATCGGCCCCTACCCGGTCGGGCGGGAGCTCGCCGCCTTCGGGTTCGAGTGGTTCACCCTGCGCCGGTCGGACCGCCTGGCCCGGTGGCTGGAACGCCCCGACCCGGCGCTCCTCGAGCGCAACCTGGCCGTCGCCCGGTCCCAGTTCTCCCTGCGCAACCTCCCGGGCCGCATCGCCGCGGTGCTCCCCGCGCACTGAGACTCCATGGCGGCGGGCTGCATGGCGGCATGGCGCCGGCCGGCACCGGGGACCGCAAGGTGGCGGCGCGGGCCGGTCCGAACCGGCAGCTCCCGAGTACCATCGCCCTCCATGGCCCCCTCCCCGGACCCGGCCACCGCCGACCCCGGTGCCTCGCCGGTGGCCGGACGTCGGGGCGAGGCTCCGGGCGGGAAGCGGCTCACGGCCGACGCCCGGCGCCGCCAGCTGTTCGAGGTGGCCCTCTCCCTCTTCGCCGAGCACGGGTACGCCTCGACGACCATGGACGACATCGCCGAGGCCGCCGGGGTGACCAAGCCGCTCGTCTACCAGCACTTCGAGTCCAAGCGGGCGCTCTACCTCGAGCTCATGGACGTGTTCTCGCGGGAGCTGGTGACCCGGATCGTGAAGGCCACCGCCGACGCCGAGGGGCCGCGCCGTCAGGTCGAGCTCGGGTTCGCCGCCTACTTCGGGCTCATGGTGGGCAACGAGGCGGCGTTCCGGCTCCTCTACGGCCGGGACGCACCCGACGATCCCGAGCTCGGAGCCGCCCTGCGCCGGGTGGAGGAGACCATCGCCGAAGCCATCGACCCCCTGATCGCCGCCGGGCTGGACCCCGAGCACCGGCTCCTGCTGGCCCACGCCGTGGTCGGGGTGGCCGAGGGGGCCACCCGCCACTGGCTCGACGCCCGCCGGCAGCGAACCGTCGACGGGGACGGCGGGGGCGACGGCCTCAGCCTGGAGGAGGAGGCCGCGCTGTTGGCCACCCGGCTCGCCGACTTCGCCTGGGCCGGCCTCCGCCAGGTCCACCCGGTCTGACCCGATCCTCAGGCGCCGGTCCCCCCCGCCACCACCGGCTGGTGCGTGCTCGCGACCACGCCACCGCTCCGTTCGTCGGTGATGGCGAAGGTCCGGACCGGCTGCTCCCCGGCGACGCTGAACGGCACCAGGGTGGGATCGGGGCCGAGCAGCCCGAGGGAGATGGTCTCGCCGCCGACCACTCCCCACAGCTGGTAGGTCCGGTCCGTCGGCAGGGCCGACAGCCGGTCCGCCCGGACGAACCCGGTTCCCGAGGCGGTCAGCACCACGGTCGCTCTCGCCGTCGAGGTGGACCCCGCCGGGGCGCCGAGGGCGATCGACCGGGTCGAGGGCTCGGCGAGCGCGGCGCGCTCGGCGGCCTGCAACGAGGAGGGCGGGGCGAGCGCGCTCACCTGGTGGTCCAGACGGTCGACCCGGACGCCGAGCAGGACGGCGACCAGGGCGGCGGCGGCGGCCACGACGACGGCGCCGGCGGTCACCCACCGACGGGTACGCCGGCCGGGGCGGAGCCCACCACCGGGGCCGGGGGCCGGGGACTGGGGGCCGGGGGTCGGCTGCGCCGCCGGGCCCGCTCCGGGCTCGAGCCGCGCCGCCAGGCGTTCCCAGGGCGGCCGGCCCGATCCGGCCAGCCGGGCGGCGATCCCGTCCCACACTTCGGGCGACGACTCACCGCCCGAGTTGGCCAGCAGCCCGGCCACCTCGTGGTGGTTGGCCACCTCCACCGAGCACCGCACGCAGCTCTCGAGATGGTGCTCGATCATGGCGGCCGTGGCGGCGTCGACGGCGTCGAGCGCGTAGGCACCGAGCAGCTCCTCGATCTCGCCGTGAGCCGGCTCGCGCCGGTCCCCGCCCGTGCCGGCGGCGCGGCGGTTCATGGCTCGGCCCCCGCCGGCGCGACCCCCCGCTCGGCCAAGCCGGCCCGGAGCCGGCCGAGCCCGGACCTGATCCGGCTCTTCACCGTCCCCTCCGGCTCCTCCAGGATCCTCGCCACCTCGCGGTAGGTGTGGCCACCGAAATAGGCCAGCTGGATGGGATGGCGCAGCTCATCGGGGAGCGCGCCGAGCGCCTCTTGCACCTGGTCGGCCACGGCCATGTCCCAGACCTCGTGGTCGATGTCGTAGCCGGCGGTGGCGGTCTCGCGTGAGGTCCGCTCCTCACGGCGGCGGCGCGCCACCTCGGCTCGTACGAGATCGACCGCCTTGCCGTGGGTCCGTGCCAGCAGGTAGGAGCGCAGGGTCCCGCGCTCGGCGTCGAACTTCTCGGGCCGGTTCCACAGGTCGAGGAAGACCTCCTGGGTGATCTCCTCAGCCGGCGGATCGCTGCGCAGGACCCGGCGGGCCAGGCCGTGCACGGCCCCGCCGTGCCGCCGGTAGATCTCGGCCAGGGCCTGCTGATGCCATCGTCCGACGGCCACCACCAGATTGGCATCGCTCGCCTGGTGCAGGTCGGCCACCATCGGACAGTATCCGGTGCCGCCCCGGCCACCGGATGGGGCCGGTTCGTCCCGACCGGTCATCCGGACGGGCGCACGGCGACGAACCGGTGCCGTGGGATTCGACATCGACACCTACCGGAGGCTGTCCGCAAGGCTCGAGACCGGGGACATCGACTTCGGAGCCTTCCGTGACCGGCCCCTCTCTGCCGAGGCACTGCGCGCCCTGTGCTACATGCACGACGTCGAGAGCCACACCGTCTGCTACCTGCGGGACGTGCTGGTGACCCGGGCCCACCGTGATCCCGAGGTGACCTCGTTCCTCACCCTGTGGAACTACGAGGAGTTCTGGCACGGGGAGGCCCTCGCCGACGTTCTCGAGGCGCACGACCAGCCGGCCGGCACGGGACGGATCGCCGCGCTGCGCCGCCGGTTGCCCAGACGGGACGCCTGGCGACCCCTCTCCTTCCAGCTCGGGTCGGCGATCACCCCGCACCTGACCGCCGTGCACATGACCTGGGGGGCCATCAACGAATGGACCACCCAGGCGGGCTATTCGCGGCTGGCGAAGCTGGCCGGACATCCCACCCTGACCGAGCTCCTCCGCCGCATCATGAGACAGGAGGGCCGCCACATCGACTTCTATGCCGGGCAGGCCACCCAGCGGTTGGCCGACAGCCGGGCCGCCCGGCGGCTCACCCGCTGGGCCCTCGGGCGCTTCTGGGCCCCGGTCGGAAGCGGGGTGGTCCCCGACGACGAGGTGGCCTTCCTCCGGGGCTATCTCTTCGGTGACGACGACGGGCGGGCCCTGGCCGAGCGCATCGACCGCCGGGTCGATCGGCTCCCCGGCCTCGCCGGGCTCAACCTGGTCCGGGGCGCCGTCGGGGCGGCCGCCTGACCCGGGAACGGAGCCCGGCCGCTCCGCCCGGGTGGGCCGGGCGGCCCCGGGTCCGGTCCGGTTGGGGCTGGGGGGACCGTTCGAGGCGGGGCGCCAGATCGGCGCACGGGTAGGACAACTCCCCGGCAGGCCCGGTAGACGCCGGGTTCTCGCGGACGACGTCCTCCGTGTCCGGTATCGATTGTCGATATCCTTCAGCGGTGGTCGCCGACGTGGGGAGTGATGTGTGAAGGACAGCGGGAGTGCGCTGTGGCTGGCCGTCGTGACGGTCGGGTTGGCGATCGCGTGGTGGGTGGTGCTCCTCGGGTCGGCGGCGGTGATCGCGGTATTGGCCGTGCTCGCGGCGGTGCACGCCCCGCTGCGGGTGTCGGTGCCGGTCCGGCTCGCCCTGCCGAGTGACACGGTTCGGGTGCGGCCTCCGGTCAGCCTTTCGGGCGCCTCCGCGAGTCTGGGGGTGCGCGGGTCCGGGCCGGCCGTGCTGATCGTGCTCGGGGTGGTCGCGGCGGGCGTCGGCCTCGTGTTGGTGATCATCTTTCAGCTGCGGCGCCTGGTCGCTGCGCTGCGTGCCGGCCGGCCCTTCACCGCTGCCAACGCGCGCCGGGTCACCGTGGTCGGTGGCGCGCTGGTGCTCAGCGAACTGCTGCGCTCTGGCGTGCTGCTGGCCGGTTCGTGGTGGGCAGCGCGGCACGTCCACGCATCAGGCGTCGTCTTCCGGGCGGGCTTCCCGCTGCGGATCGAGGTGCTCGCCGCGGGGGTCCTGCTGATCGTTTTCGCCGAGGTGTTCCGCCGCGGATCCGCACTTCAACAAGACCACGACCTGACCATCTGATTCTGGCCGGAGGCGTGCATGCCGATCGTCGTACATCTGGATGAGCTGCTCGCCGATCGCGAGATGACTCTCACCGAACTCGCCGAGCGGATCGGCATCACGCTGGCCAACCTGTCGATCCTCAAGACCAACAAGGCCCGCGCCATCCGATTCAGCACGTTGGAAGCGATCTGTCGCGAACTCGACTGCCAGCCGGGCGAGCTGATCAGCTACCAGCCGCCCGAACTGGACCGGCGCCGGCGCCGGCCGTGGCGACGCCTTACCGCCTAGGGCACCGCCTAGGGCTTCTTGCTGTTTATCGATAAAACGAATACCATATCGTTTGTCGATACGGAGGGCATGGGATGCTGGCTGGCAGCGTGCTCGAGTTGCTGGTGTTCAGCGCGCCCTGCTGGGTCTACCGCGCCTGGCTGCGCCGCCGCGGCACCGCTTCGCGCCAGGCGTCGGCCGCGATCGGACTTCGTGCCGGGTCAGGTCCCGACTACGCCTGGGCCGCTGTGGTGCTCGTCCTCACCGCCGCGCTGGGCTACGCCGCGCTCAAGGCGATCCCGGCCGGCGACCTCACCCGCCGCGGCGTCGTGGTCGGCGCGGCCCACACCGCCGCCGGCTACCTCGCGCTGGTCATCGACGCGCTCGCCGAGGAGATGCTCTTCCGCGGCCTGATCGCCGGGCTGCTCGCGCGCCGGTGGCGCTTCTTCGTCGGCAACACGCTGCAGGCGCTGATCTTTCTCGCGCCGCACGCCTTGTTGCTGCTCGTGAACATTGCGCTGTGGCCAATCCTGCCCGTCCAACTCATCGCCGGCTGGCTACTCGGCTGGCTACGCCTGCGATCGGGCAGCATCGGACCAGCCTGGCTCGCCCACGCCGGCGCCAACCTCGTCGCCGCCCTCACCACATGAACGGCCGCCGTCAGAAGCGGGGTGGTCCCCGGCGACGAGGTGGCCTTCCTCCGGGGCTATTTCTTCGGTGACGAGGAAGGGCGGCCCTGGCCGAGGCGAGGCGCCAGATCGGCGCACAGGTAGGACAACTCCCTGGCGCAGGCCCGGTAGACGTCGGCTTCGCCGCCGGCCGGATCGTCGACGTCCTCCCACGCTTCGACCGGGACATCGGCGAGCCCGAGCGCCTCGAGCCGCTCCGGGAGCGTGCCGGGGCCGGCGGGCAGGTCCCGACAGAGCCGTTTGATCGAGGCCGTCTTGTGCGCCGCTTCGGGAAACTCTCGACGCATGAAGGCCAGGTGCTCACCGGCCATGGCCAGCACCAGGTCGGCCTCGGCCACCATCGCGCCGGTGATCTGGCGGCTCCGGTGCAGGTCCTCTCCGATCCCCAGCGAGGCCAGGGCGTCCCGGGTCCGGCGGCTCATGGGCTGGCCTTCGACGACGTGGGTACCGGCGGTCACCACGTCGATCCCCCCGGCCCGCAACATGGCCCCGGCCATCACCGACCGCGCCGCATTGCCGGTGCAGAGGACGAGCACCTGCACGGCGGACTCCTCGGGCCGGCCGGATCAGTTGATGTGGATACCGGAGATGGCGCGGCTGATGATCAGCCGTTGGATCTCCGATGTGCCTTCGAAGATGGTGTAGATCTTGGAGTCGCGGTGCCACCGCTCGACGGGATGCTCGCGGATGTAGCCGTAGCCCCCCATGATCTGGATGGCCTCCTCGGTGACGTGCACCGCGGTCTCGCCGGCGTAGAGCTTCGACATCGAACCCTCGCCGGCGGTGAACTCCTTGCCGGTCCGCCCCATCCACGAGGCGCGCCAGATGAGCAGGCGAGAGGCGTCGATCCGGGTCTTCATGTCGGCGAGCTTGAAGGCGATGGCCTGGTTCTCGATGATCGGCCGGCCGAAGGCTCGACGTTCCTTGGCGTAGTCGAGCGAGTACTCGTAGGCCGCCCGGGCGATGCCGAGCGCCTGGGCGCCGACCGCCGGCCTCGAGGCTTCGAAGGTCTTCATGGCGGCCTGGTTGGTCGAGCGCTTCCCCTGGCGCGCCCGGGCGAGCCGCTCGTCGAGCTTGTCCTTGCCCCCGAGCAGGAGCCTGCCCGGCACCCGGACGTCATCGAGCACCACCTCGGCGGTGTGCGATGCCCGGATGCCCATCTTCTTGAACTTCTGGCCCTGCGAAAGGCCCGGGGTCTTCGGCGGCACGATGAAGCTGGCCTGGCCCCTCGAGCCGAGCTCGGGATCGACCGAGGCCACCACCACGTGGATGTCGGCGATGCCGCCGTTGGTGATCCAGGTCTTCGTTCCGTTGAGGACCCACTCGTCCCGGGCCTCGTCGTAGACCGCCCGGGTCCGCAACGAGGACACGTCCGAACCGGCGTCGGGCTCGGAGACGGCGAAGGCGGCCGTCTGGATGTCGTCGGGTGTCCCGAAGCACTGGGGGCCCCATTCGAGGAGCTGCTCGGGCGTGCCGTTGCTGGCGATGCCGGCGAGGCCCAGGGTGCTCCCGAATATCGCCAGGGCGATGCCGGCGTCGCCCCAGGACATCTCTTCGTTGGCGATCGGCATGAGGAGCCCGGTCTCGTCGAAGAACGCCTGCGAGATGAAGTCGAACGAGTAGATGCCGATCCGGGCGGCCTCTTCGATGATGGGCCAGGGGGTCTCCTCGCGCTCGTCCCATTCGTGCCCGGCGGGACGGATGACGTTTTCGGCGAAGTCGTGGACCCACTTCTGGATCTGCAGCTGGTCCTCGTTCAGATCGAGGGAGAAATCAGACATCCTGCTCGCTCCGTTCCGGCCTCTGACGGGCCTGCTTGCGTCACGGCCACCGGCCGGGCCCGTCACCGGGCTCGCCCTCCTGGACCGGGCACCGGCCCCTGTGGCTCGTAGTTACTCTATAGTAACCTCTTTCCGGCGGGGCGGGCCGGAGCGCCCGGCGCCAGCCGACGGGGACCGGAACCTCCTGGTCACCGGGCCGCGGAGCGGACACGGTGGGAAGCTCAGCCGTCGAAGGTGTAGCGGCCCAGGACGGGATGGCGGCCGATGAGCTCCTCGACCCGCCCGAGGTCGTCGGCGGACCACGCCAGGGCGTCGCGGCGGCGCCGGGTGGTCGGCCAGACCAGCTCCGAGCACGCATCGAGGTAGGGACCGGTCGCCCCGATCCCGACGAAGCGGCACAGGCCGGCAAGGGCCGACCGCGGGTCCTCGGTGAACGACTCGTAGGGAAGGTCGACCAGCTCGTCGGCGGCCAGCAGGGGACGGACCCGGTCCACGGCCGAACAGCTCCGCTCGTACCAGACGGTGGCCTCGGCCAGGGTCAGACGCCGGCGGACGGCTTCGGTGGCGATGTTGTCGTAGGGGTTGCGCGTCACGTGGATCACCCGGAGCGGGACACCCACCGTGCGGCGCAACCGGTCGAGCAGCTCGGGTCTCGCTCCGAGCTCGAGGGCGGTGGTGCGCCCGCGCTTGTCACCGATGACCCGCAGGCGATCGAACCGCCCCTGGTGCTGGCTCGGCACCGAGTAGTCGTATCCGGTCCACGTGCGGTCCATGGTCCCGAAGACCCGGTCGCGCTGGAGGATGAGCCAGTAGAGCTGGCGCCGGCCGAAGCGGTGCGCCACGTAGCGCACCGCATCGAGCTCGTGGGAGATCACCACCTCGGGATGGGCGTTGAGCAGCGAACCGATCAGCGAATGGCCGCTGCGAGCGTGACCGATGAAGAGGCAGAAGCGCTCGACGTCGTCGAGCTCCCGGGCTCGGTGTGCGCCCCATGCCGACGCCAGGTAGCGCCACGACCACCGCAGCGGTCCGCGTGGGTCCCGGAGCCGGCGGGCCTGGGGTCCCTCGCCCCGGGACCGGCTCACCGTCGGCCGGCCGCTTCGTTCACCGCGGCGCAGGCTTCCCGGCCGCAGAGCTCACAGCGGCGCAGTGTAACGAACCGGGCCGTCGGGACGCCCGTGCGAGCGCGGCCGGAGCACGCGACCGGGCGGGCGCCGCCCCGACGGTCGGGCCGAGGCTCGGACGCTGAGCTCGGACGTGAGGCTCGGGCGGCGCTGGCTCGGGCGGCGCTGGCTCGGGCGGCGCTGGCTCGGGCGGCGCTGGCTCGGGCGGAGTCGGACCGCGGCGCGAAGACGGCGGTGGAGGGCGCCCCGAGAGGCGTGCGGAGTGCGGTTAGGCGGGCTGGACCAGGCGTACGTCGACTGCCTGGAGGCCCTTCGGCCCCTCCTGGAGGTCGAACTCGACCGCCTGACCCTCTTCGAGGGCGCGGAAGCCGTTCATCTGGATGGCCGTGTGGTGCACGAAGACATCGGCGCCGCCGTCCGGTTGTGAGATGAAGCCGAAGCCCTTTTCAGCGTTGAACCACTTGACTGTTCCGGAAGCCACGGTGGCGTTCCCCTTTCCTCCACAATCTCTACGCACGCCTCCGTCCCACGCGCGTCGGTGCAACAGCACGGTGGCATCGATGACCGGCGGTTGGAAGGACGGATTGCCTGCAGCGCGAAACGCTAGCAGCCCGTCGCGGAGAATCAACTGCTGTGTACCAGCTCGCCGGGCCCCGCTCCGGCCCTCAGCGCCGACGGATCCGGGTCCCCTCGGGGCCGTCCTCCACCAGCCATCCGGCTGCTTCCAGCTCACCGCGCAGCGCGTCCGCCGTCGGCCAGTCGCGCGCCGTACCCGGCCTCGTCCCTGCGACGGACCAGATCCGCGGCGCGCGGATCGGCATCGGCCTCCGGAGGTGCACGGAGCGAGAGGCCGAGCGCGCCGCACACCAGCGCGACAGTACGTGCCTGCCGGCCGGCCGCCTCGGTGTCGCCGCGGTCGGCTGCCGCGTTCGCCCGGCGGACGAGCTCGAAGACGGACCCCACCGCAGCGGGTGTGTCGAGGTCGTCGTCCATCTGGTGCCGGAACCGGAGGATCGCCTCGGAGTCGGTGTGGCCGGCGTCGTCCCCGGCCGGTGTGACTACCGGTCCGCTCGCCAGCTGGTGGGCGAGCCCGAACCGCCGCGACAGCTCGTCGAGGCGGGCGAGGCCCGATTCGGCGTCGGCCACCGTCGTCGGGGTGACCTCCATCGGCGAGCGGTAGTGCGAGCGGAGCACCAACAGGCGGTAGGCCCGCGGATCGCTCCGGGCCAGGAGGTCCTCCAGCGAGGTGAAGTTGTGGAGGGACTTGGACATCTTGTCGCCCTCCACGGTGACCAGCCCGTTGTGCACCCAATGGCGGGCGAAGGGGCGTCCGACGGCCATCGCCTGGGCCCGCTCGTTCTCGTGGTGGGGGAAGGCGAGGTCGAGGCCTCCGCCGTGCAGCTCGAACCCCTCTCCGAGCAGGTCGAGCGCCATCACCACGCACTCGGTGTGCCAGCCGGGCCGGCCGGGTCCCCACGGCGACTCCCAGGTGGGCTCACCGGGCTTGGCCTTCTTCCAGAGGGCGAAGTCGAGCGGCGAGCGCTTCTCCTCGTCCTGCTCCACCCGGGCCCCGGCCCGCAGGGAGTCGAGCGGTTGCCGGGCGAGCACCCCGTAGCCGGGGAGGTCGGCCACCGACAGGTAGACGCCGTCGCCGGTCTCGTAGGCGACGCCGCGCCCGATCAGGTCGGTGACGAGGTCGACCATCCGCCCGACGTAGGCGGTGGCGTGGGGCGTCTCGTCCGGCCGCATCACTCCCAACGCGTCCATGGCCCGCCACCAGTCCTCCTCGTAGACGGCGGCCAGCCCCGTCGGGTCGACACCGCGCTCGGCGGCCCGGTCGATGATCTTGTCCTCGATGTCGGTGATGTTCGAGACGTAGGTGACGTCGAGCCCGGTGAAGATCAGGTACCGCCGGAGCACGTCGAACACCAGGGCCATCCGACCATGGCCGATGTGAGGCGAGTCGTACACGGTCGGACCGCACACGTACATGGCCACCCGGTCCGGTGAGCGCAACGTCAGGGGGCTGACATCGCCGGTGGCGGTGTCGTGGAGCCGGAGCACGCAGGGTACGGTAACCCGATCATGAGCACCGACACGACCGGCTCGACCCGCCGGGCGACGCGGCGGCCCGGAGTCCCGGACAAGCCGGCACTCGAGGGGCTCGAAGCGCTCTGGTCGGCGCGCTGGGAGGCGGACGGGACCTACCGCTTCGACCGCTCGGCCCAACGGTCGAAGGTGTTCTCGATCGATACGCCGCCGCCCACCGTGTCGGGATCGCTCCACATCGGCCACGTCTTCTCGTTCACCCACACCGACACGGTCGCCCGCTTCCAGCGGATGCGTGGGCGGGTCGTCTTCTACCCGATGGGCTGGGACGACAACGGGCTCGCCACCGAGCGACGGGTCCAGAACTACTTCGGCGTCCGGTGCGAGCCGAGCCTGCCCTTCGACCCGGGGTTCGTCCCCCCCGAGCGTCCCGGGAAGGAGCAGGTCGCCATCTCCCGCCCCAACTTCGTGACCCTCTGCCACCAGCTCACCGCCGAGGACGAGCAGGTCTTCGAGCACCTGTGGCGGATGCTCGGGCTGTCGGTGGACTGGTCGCTCGCCTACACCACCGTCTCCGAACGGGCCCGGCGGGTCTCCCAGCGGGGCTTCGTCCGCCTGGCGGCCCGCCGCCAGGTGGTCCAGCGCACCGCCCCCACCCTCTGGGACGTGGATTTCCGCACGGCGGTGTCCCAGGCCGAGCTCGAGGACCGGGAACGGCCGGGCGCCTATCACCGGCTGGTCTTCCCCCGGGTCGGCGCCGAGGGCGGGATCGAGATCGAGACCACCCGGCCCGAGCTGCTCCCCGCCTGTGTGGCCCTCGTCGCCCATCCCGACGACGACCGCTACCGCCCGCTGTTCGGCACCGAGGCCCGCACCCCGTTGTTCGGTGTGCGGGTGCCGGTCGTCGCCCACACGCTGGCCGACCCCGACAAGGGATCGGGCATCGCCATGGTCTGCACCTTCGGCGACACCACCGACGTGGTGTGGTGGCGCGAGCTCTCGTTGCCCACCCGGGCCATCGTCGGGCGGGACGGTCGGCTCGTCCCGGTGGCATGGGGCGCGCCGGGCTGGGAGTCCGATGCTCCCGGGGAGGCGGCGGCCCACTACGGCGAGCTGGCCGGGCTCACGACCAAAGCGGCCCAGGCCCGCATCGTCGAGGCCCTCGCCCGCACGGGTGCCCTCGTCGGGGATCCCCGGCCGATCACCCACCCGGTCCGCTTCTACGAACGGGGCGAGCGACCCCTCGAGATCGTGACCTCCCGGCAGTGGTTCGTCGAGACCCTGCCGCTGCGCGACCGGCTGATCGCCCGCGGGGAGGAGCTCCGGTGGCACCCTCCCTACATGGCCCACCGCTACCGGGCCTGGGTCGAGGGCCTGAACACCGACTGGAACATCAGCCGCCAACGGTTCTTCGGTGTCCCCTTCCCGGTGTGGTACCCGGTCGATCCGGCGGGCGAGACCGACTTCGACTCCCCCATCTTCGCCGCCGAGGAGGACCTGCCCGTCGACCCGTCGACCGATGTGCCGCCCGGCTACACCGAGGAGCAACGGGGGCGGCCGGGCGGGTTCGTCGGCGACCCGGACGTGATGGACACCTGGGCGACCTCGTCCCTCACCCCGCAGATCGCCGGCGGCTGGCACGACGACCCCGAGCTCTTCAGCTCCGTGTTCCCCATGGACCTGCGCCCCCAGGGGCACGAGATCATCCGCACCTGGCTGTTCTCCACCGATCGTCCGGTCCGAGCTCGAGCACGGCGTCCTGCCCTGGTCGGACGCCGCCATATCGGGCTGGGTGCTCGACCCCGACCGCAAGAAGATGTCGAAGTCGAAGGGCAACGTGATCACGCCGCTCCCGCTGATCGAGCAGCACGGCGCCGACGCCGTCCGGTACTGGGCCGCCTGCGGCCGGCCGGGGACCGACACCGCGGTGGACGAGGGACAGATGAGAGTCGGCCGGCGGCTCGCCATCAAGATCCTCAACGCCTCGCGGTTCACCCTCGGCCGCCTCGCCGGTCGGGAGCGGGGCGGTCGGCGGTGCCGCCCGGCCCGGACCGAGGCGGTGACCGCCCCGCTCGACCGGGCCATGCTGGCCCGGCTGGCGGCGGTGGTCGAGGACGCCACCGGGGCGTTCGAGGCCTACGACTACACCCGGGCCCTCGAGCGCACCGAGAGCTTCTTCTGGTGGTTCTGCGACGACTACCTCGAGCTGGTCAAGGTCCGGGCCTACGGAGAACGCAGCGAGCCCGGACCGGCGTCGGCCCAGGCCGCCCTGGCCGCGGCGCTCTCGGTCGTGCTCCGGCTGTTCGCCCCCGTGCTCCCCTTCGTCACCGAGGAGGTGTGGTCGTGGTGGCGTCCCGGGTCGGTGCACACCGCCACCTGGCCGGCCGCCGATGACCTCGGCCCGGCCGGCCGGTCGGGCGCCGGGTCCGGTGCTCGAGATGACGAGCGACGTCCTCGGCGCGGTGCGCGGGGCCAAGACGGCGGCGAAGCGGTCGATGCGGTCACCGGTGGCGACCCTCGAGGTGACCGACTCGGCGGAGCGGATCGACGCCCTGGTGTCGGCCCGGGACGACCTGTGCCAGGCCGGAGCAGTCCTCGCTCTGACGACGGCGGTCGGCGACCCGGCCGTCACCGTGGTCCTGGCCGACCCGCCCGAACCCGATCAGGCCAGATAGGCGCTCAGCGCCGACTCCGACATCGCCTGGGGGCTCCCCTCCTGCTGGATGCGGCCCTGCACCATCAGCGCGGCGTGGGTGGCGACGGTGAGGGCGGTGGTCACGAACTGCTCGACCAGCAGGACGGTGATGCCCTGGCGGGCCAGCCCGCCGACCAGCTCGTAGAGCTCGGCGACCACCAGCGGGGCCAGCCCCATCGAGAGCTCGTCGAGCAACAGGACCTCGGGCCCGGTGACCAGCGCCCGCGAGATGGCGAGCATCTGCTGCTCGCCGCCCGAGAGGGTCCCGGCCATCTGCCGGCGCCGCTCCTTGAGGCGGGGGAAGGCGGCGAACGTGCGCTCCTCGACCTGTCCGGCGCTGGCGCCACCGCTGTAGGTCCAGATGCGGAGGTTCTCCCGCACGGTGAGGTTGGGGAAGATCCCCCGGCCCTCGGGGATGGCGCAGAGGCCGGCCCGGGCGAGCTTGTCCGGCGGGGTCCGGCCGACCGGGCGGTCGCCGATGCGCACCTCGCCCGCCGTGGGGCGGATGCGCCCGCCGATGACCTTGAGCAGGGTCGACTTGCCGGCGCCGTTGGGACCGAGCAGGGCGAAGACGGTCCCGGGCCGGACGGCGAGGTCCACCCCGTGGAGCACCTCGATGCGCCCGTAGGCGGCTCGGACCCCGCTCACGGTGATGCCCGGTGCGGCCGGCCGGGTCGCCGTCCGACCGGATCTCGGGCACGGGGACGGGCCGGGTCACGGCTGGACGACCGGCTCGGGGGGGCTCTGCCCGGCCACCGTGTCCGGCTCCTCCTTGGCCTCGCCCAGGTAGGCCGCCTGGACGGTCGGGTCGTTGCGGATCTGGTCGGGCGGCCCCGAGGCGATGATGTCCCCGAAGTCGAGCACGTGGATGTGGTCGCAGATCCGCATCACCAGCTCCATGTCGTGCTCGACCAGCAGCACCGCCATGCCCTCGGCGGCCAGCCGGGTCAGCAGGTCCCCGAGCGCGGCGGACTCGGCGTCGTCGAGGCCGGAACCGGGCTCGTCGAGCAGGAGGAGCCGGGGTCGGATGGCGAGGGCGCGGGCGAGCTCGACCATGCGGGCCAGCCCCGTCGACATGGCCGCCGACTGCCGGTCGGCCAGCCCCTCGAGCCCGACACCGGCGAGCAGGCCGTCGCAGCTGTCCCCGGCCGCGCCGCTCCCGGGCCGGCCGGAGGCCGGTCGGGCCGCTGTCCCGTCCGCGCCGTCGCGGCACGAAGCCGCGCGCAGGCGCTCCCGGTCCCACCACCTGGCGTCGGACTCGAGGCCCACCTGGACGTTCTCCCCGGCGGTGAGCGTGCCGAACAGCTCGAGGCGCTGGAACGTCCGGGCCAGGCCCAGCCGGGCCCGACGGTGCGGCTTCATGCCCGTGATGTCGGTGTCCACGAGCCGGACGGTGCCGCGCTCCGGGCGGGATGAGCCCGCTGATGACGTTGAACAGGGTGGTCTTGCCGGCACCGTTCGGCCCGATCAGCCCGGTCACCGACCCGGCCCCCACCGACAGGCTCACGTCGTTGAGGGCGGCGACACCTCCGAACCGCACCGCCACCTCCGAGACGGTGAGCACCGCACCGGCGCCGGGTTCGCCCGGCGGCACGGCCGCCTCCGGTCACCGTTGGCACGCCGCCGGTCATGCGGCCGCCACCGTTTCGGGACCGGCACCCCGACCGTAGGCCTCCTCGGCCGGCGCCCGACGCACCCAGGGCAGGTGGAGCTGCACGGCTTCGATACCGAGGAGGCCGTTGGCGGCCCGACCGATGAGGATGATCCCGGCACCGGCGAAGAGACCGAGCCCGTGGGGCGACCACTGGTTGATGACCACGAAGCTCAGGGCGGCGAGGAAGGCCCCCGACACGGTGCGGATGCTCCAGATGGTGACGAACAGCACGAAGATGATGCCGGTGAAGAAGTCGAAGTCCGACGTGCCCACGGTCTGCTGCACCGTGCCGTAGAGGGCGCCGGCCAGCCCGGCCATGCCCGCGGCGATGGCGAAGACGGCCACCTTGGTGACCCCGATGTTGAGGCCGACGGTGGCGTAGGCCGCCGGCGAGTCGTTGAGGGCGACCAGCCTCCGGCCGAACATGCTGCGGCGGATGGCGAGCACCATCCAGGCCGCCAGCACGAAGAAGACCGTCACCATGAGGAACTCGGCGCTGTCGCTGCCGAACGACAGGCCGGGCAGGACGATCCGGCCGACATTGAGGCCACCGCCCTCGCCGTAGATGTGGGAATCGGTGAAGAAGCCGTTGGCCACGGCGTCGGCGAAGGCGAAGGTGGCGAGGGCCAGGTAGAGGTCGCGGAGCCGGATGGTCGGAAGGGCGACGAGGGCACCGACGGCGGCACAGACGAGGGTGGCGGCCACCAGGCCGAACAGCGAGCCGCCGCCGGCCACCTTGCCCATCACGAAGGCCCCGATCCCCATGAAGGAGAACTGGCACAGCGAGACCTGGCCGGAGTAGCCGGTGACCAGCACCAGCGACAGCGCCGACGATCCCGAGGGTCATGACCACGCCCCCCAGGGTGAGGATGGTGGTCCCCTTGAAGGGGGTGTTGTCGAAGGCCAGGGCGAAGGCCACGGCGGCCGCCACGAACACGAGACCGGCCACCAGCGACTCACCGGCGCCGGCCACCCGCGGGGCCCGGACCGTGGTCAGGCGGCCGACGGCCCGCAGCCGCACCGAGGGCAGGGTCACCAAGGCGATGAACAGGAACACCATCGGCAGGGCCAGGGTCACGTCCGGGACGAGGCTCTGGGGCAGGTGGGGAAGGGCGTAGATGATCACGTAGTTCTCGGCCAGGCCGATGCCGATGGCGGCGGCGAAGGTCACCGGGATGCTCTTGAGCCGGCCCACGATGGCGGCGGCGTAGCCGTTGACCACCAGCAGGGTCATGGCCTCGACGTTGAGCCCGGTGGTCTGGGTGGGGGCGAGCAGGACCCCGGCCAGGGCGGCCATCACGAATCCGAGGACCCAGCCGTACTGGCTCATCCGGTTGGGCGAGGCGCCCGACATGGCGAGCAGCCCCGGGTCGTCGACCACGGCGCGCAGGGCATAACCGGTCCGGGTCGAGTAGAAGAGCGCCCGCAGGGCCGACCGCCACGGCCAGGGCGACGCCGATGAGCAGGACCTCCTGGTACTGGATGTTGATCCCGAGCAGGCGGAACTGGCCGCCGACCATGTTGGGGACCGAGTAGTTGAGGGTGGGGTCCCAGGTGATGACGGCGACACCGGTGAGGATCACCATCAGCCCGAGAGTGACCATCACCGGGCGCTCGGGCGACGCTCCGTGCAGGCGACGCATCAGCACCCGCTCGACCAGCGCCCCGGAGATGGACGCCCCGACCACCAGGACCACGGCCAGCGCCACCAGCACCGGCACGTGGTGGGACGACGACCAGATCCCAGTAGCAGAAGGCGGCGATCATGCCCACCGCGCCCTGGGCGAAGTTGAAGACCCCCGACGTGGTGTAGGTGACCACCAGCCCGGTGGCGGCGATGGCGTACCCGGCCCCCAGCATGATCCCGAAGATCGTGTACTGGAGAAAGCTGCTCACCGCATCATCCTCCTCCCCGGCGGATCACCGGACAAGCCTCCGAGGGTGTCCTGGTCAGGTCCCCGACGGTGGTGTCACGTAGCCGTAGTCGCAGCGGTAGCCGTTGGTGCTGCCCGACACCGGCGGATCGTCGAGCCGTTGGAACTGGCCGTTGACCACCTGACCGAGGAGGTAGCAGTTGCCCACCGTCTTGGCCGCCGGGTTGTTGGCGGCGATCGATGTGGCCGGCGTCGAAGGTGGTGATCTTGGACAGCGCCTGCGAGCAGGGACCCCCGGCTGGGGTCGGAGCCGGCGTTCTGCAGCGCCTGGACGAACAGCTGGGCCGAGATCCACCCGTACATGGTGAACAGGTCGGGCTTGAAGCCGGGTGAGGCGGTGTTGACCCACTTGAGGAAGGTGCTCACCGACGGGATGGCGCTGGAGTCGGTGCCGAGGTAGAGCGAGTAGTTCTGGTCGAGGAAGTCCCCGTTGACGTTGGCCGCGCCGCCCGAGGAGGAGACGAGGTCGTTGCTGTAGGTGGCCGCGCCGAGGACCACGACCGGGTGGAAGTCCTGCTGCCTGGAGCGCCTTCAGCAGGGACGGGGCGTACTCCACGGGCAGCTGGTCGACGAAGAGGATGTTGACACCGGCGTTCTTCATGGCGATGACGTTCTGGGTGAAGTCGGTCTGGGTCACGGCGTAGGTGGGGTCGTAGACGACCTTGTAGCCGACCTTCTCCAGGACGTACTTCTCGCCGGTCCAGGCCGACTCGGCCGAGGGCATGTCGCCGACCAGGGTGCCCACGGCGAGGTCGTGGGGGAACCGGTGCTTGAAGTACTGCAACGGGCCCTCCTCCCAGCCGTCGTTGAGGGGGACCGGGCTGAACGTGTTGGGAAGCTTGTTGGTGGTCGGGGTCGAGGACCACCGAGACGTTGGGCATGCCGGGGTTCGAGGCCAGCAGCTTCCCCCCGAAGCTGTCCTGCAGCGAGAAATTGCCGACCATGGCGAAGTCGTTGGTGATGGCGTTCTGGGTCAGCTGCTTGTTGGTCGCGCCGCTGTCGGCGTCGTCGCCGGTGTCGACCACGATCTTGCGCCCGTGGACCCCCCCGGTGGAGTTCACGTAGTCGGCGTAGGCCTCGGCCCCGATGCCGGCCCCCTTGAAGATGGTCGCCCAGTTCGACATTGGCCACGTGGATCGGCGGTGGCGGTCACCCCGGTGTGGTCGCTGTCGGCGCTGGCCGGGATCTTCGAACCGCCCGGAGGAGCCCGAGGCGGGAGAGCCCGAGTTGGTGGAGGTGCACGCCACGGTCATGGTCGCCACCAGGGCGACCACGCCCAGCGCGACCAGGTGCGTCTTCCGTGATGAACCCAAAGCTCCCCCTTGATCCAGGCGCTGGTGTCGTCGGCAGGTCGATCGGCACCCGGGCCGCTTCAAAGATGTGACTCTACGTCAGAAACTCGGCCCCGTGTCCAGCACCTGACGGTCCCCGACCCGGGACGACCGAGGCCACGGGGGCAGACCGACGCCGGTCGCCGGCGGCTCGCCGGTGGCTCGGCGGGCCTCCTCCGCAGGCGGATCCGCGCCGGTCCGGTCAGCGGTAGACCCGGGTCCGCAGGCCCTCGAGGAACCGGACCGCTCCCATGGTGGTGTGGCGCGACCGGATCGAAGCCATCACGTCGAAGGCGTGCTGGGCCCCGGGCAGCTCCACGTAGGCCACGGGCTCGGTGGAGACCAGGCGCAGCTGCTCGGCGAAGTAGCGGCCCACGGCCGGTGGGACGAGGGTGTCGTTGGCGCCCTGGAAGACGAACATCGGCGGTGCGGCGGCGGTGACCCGCCGGTCGGGCGACGCCTGCTCGAAGGTCCCGGGGTCGTCGGCCTGGCGGACCTTCATCACCCGCCGCTCGAGCAGGTCCACCAGGCCGGGCCCGTAGGCCCCCGAGCGGACGGGATCGCCGGTGAGGTCGTGGACGCCGTAGAACGGGAGGCAGGCATCCACCGAGGTGTCGAGGTCCTCGAACCCCGGCTGCCACTCCGGCTCGTTCGGGGTGAGGGCGGCGAGGGCGGCCAGGTGGCCGCCGGCCGAACCACCGGTGACGGCGATGAAGGCCGGATCCCCGCCGTACTCGGCGATGTGCTGGCGGACCCAGGCGATGGCTCGCTTGCAGTCCACGATGTGGGCAGGCCAGGTCGCCCGCGGGCTCAACCGGTAATTGATGGCCACGCACACCCAGCCCCGCTGCACCAGCTCGTGCATGAGCGGGATCCCCTGCTGCCGTTTGTCTCCCATCACCCACGCACCGCCGTGGATGGAGACGAGCACCGGCGCCCGCTCGGCCCGGAGCCGCCGGCGGGTGAGGACGTCGAGCTTGTGACGGTAATTCCCGTCGCCCCAGTAGTCGATGTTGCGAAGGCGCCGGATGCCCCGGAGCCGGAAGGGCACGGCGATGACCAGGCGCCACCACCGTGTCCAGGCCGGCGTGCCGTCCGTGCCGCCCGTGCCACCGAGCCGATCGGCCGGAGCGGCCCGGCCTTCGGGAGGCCCGGCGTCCCGCTCCCCTTCATCCTCACCGGCCGGATCCTCACCGGCCAGATGGGCACCGGACAGATGCGCGGCCGACAGGGCCTCGCCGACCAGCCGGCCCGCCCCCTGGGCATCGACGGTGAGCCGGGCCCATCCCACGCACGAGCCGGCGACCACGGCCGACGCCACCCAGCCGGGCCAGGCACCCACGCCGCCGTCGAGGGCGAGCGCCAGGGCGACCAGCACTTCGGCGATGCCGACGTGGACCGGCAGCTCGCTCGGGATCCATCCGAGGGTGAAGCTGGCCACGGTCAGCGGTTCGCGCCGCATCGGGAAGAGGGCGTTGACCGCGAGCAACGCGAAGGCCAAGCTGACGACGAGGAACACCCAGGCCATCCCTCCATACAACCATCCCTCCGCACGGGCGGCCGGACGGGAGTCGACAGCGACGGGCAGCGGGTGGGCGGTGAAAACAGGAGGACGGAGTGGAACGACTCAGCGGGCTGGACGCCAGCTTCCTCTATCTCGAGACACCGAGCCTCCACATGCACGTGGCCATGACCATGGTGTTCGACCCCTCGACGGTGCCCGGCGGCTACTCGTTCCACCGCATCAAGGACCTCATCGGAGCCCGCATCCCCTGCGTCCCGGTGTTCCGCCGCCGCCTGGTGGAGGTGCCGTTCCGACTCGGGCACCCGGTGTGGGTCGACGACCCGGCCTTCGACCTCGACTACCACGTCCGGCTGGCCGCGGTACCCAAGCCGGGCGGCCTGCGGCAGCTGGCCGAGCTGGCCGGTGACATCGCCGGCCACCAGCTCGACCGGGACCGCCCGCTGTGGGAGATGTGGATCGTCGAAGGCCTGGCGGGCGACCGGATCGGGTTCATCGCCAAGATGCACCACTCCACCGTCGACGGGGTGTCGGGGGCCGAGCTGCTCTCGGTGCTCTTCGACCTCGAGCCCGAGCCCTCGGCCCCGCCGACAGACGGCGGCATGGCCGCCGCCGAGGGCGAGGCCGGGCCGCCCGACGGCGAACGGATCCCGAGCGGCCTCGAGCTCATGAGCCAGGCGATGGTGGCCCGGTCCCTGCGACCCCTCGAGATCTCTCGGGACATCGTACGGACCGGCTACCGGGTGCTCAACGTCCGCCGCATCCGGCTCGGCTCGCCGGACCGCTCGACCCGGGCCCGCGCCGCGCTCCCGCTCTCCGCGCCCGCGGACCTCGTTCAACAGCGCGCTCACCCGTCGCCGCTCGGTCGCCTTCACCGCGATCGGTCTCGACGACGTCAAACGACTGAAGAACGCCACCGGCACGACGGTGAACGACGTCGTGCTGGCCGTGTGCACCGGCGCCCTCCGCTCCTTTTTGGTGGAGGGCGACGAGCTGCCCGACCGGCCGTTGGTGGCCGTGGTGCCGGTATCGGTCCGGCCCGACAGCGAGGCCCCCAAGGGCTCGAACCAGGTGTCGTCGATGTTCGTGCAGCTGCCGGTCGACCTCCACGACCCGGTCGACCGGCTCCGGGCCATCCACGAGGGGACCAAGGGGGCCAAGGAGGAGCACAACGCCCTCGGCGCCGACCTTCTCCAGAACTGGGCCGAGCACTCCACGCCCAACGTCTTTTCGGCTGCGGCGCGCTTCTACTCGCGGATGCGGCTCGCCGATCGCCACCGCCCCATCGCCAACCTGGTCATCTCCAACGTGCCGGGGCCGGACTTCCCGCTCTACCTCGGCGGCGCCGAGCTCGAGGCGGGCTTCCCCCTCGGACCGGTCATGGACGGCATGGGCGTCAACATCACCATCATGAGCTACCGCGGGGTCCTCTACTGGGGGATCATCGCCTGCCCGGAGTGCATCCCCCGGCTGTGGAGCCTCACCGCCGCCGTCCCGGTCGCCCTGGACGAGCTCCTCGCCGCGGCGGGCCTGGGTGCGGCGACCTACCGCTCACCCGAGGCCGCCGCCGCGGTGCGGGCCGAGGCGGCCGAGAGCGCCGAGGGGGGCGAGGGGGGCGAGGGAGGCGAGGTGGCCGAGGTGGCCGGCCCGGGGGTTTGACCCCCGCCGGACGGCCCCGTTCCGGAGCCGGGCCCGGTCAGGGCGCTGGTGCCACGGCCATGGAGGTGGCGCCCGAGCACACGGTGATCGGCCGGCCGAAGGTCCCGGTGGCCGGCTGGTAGGAGATCAGCGACGTGAACCCGTCCACGATGAAGGCCCTCCCGTCGGGACCGAGGACGATGTCGGTCGGGTGCCCGGTCCCCGACGAGCCCGGCCGCTCGGGCAGGCGGACCGGCGGCGGAGGGTCGGCGAAGTCGGCGCGGTCGACCGGGTTGACCCAATTGTTGGCGTTGTCGACCACCAGCAGCGACGAGCCGTCGGCCGACACGGCCAGCGCGGCAGGATCGGCGATGCCGTAGCGGTCGAAGCCGGCCGGCGGCAGCGTGGCGCCGGTGAGGGGCGCGATGGGCAGCACCCGGCCACCGAAGTCGGCACCTCCCTGGCCGACCACGTAGAGCGTGGCGCCGTCGCCGGTGAGGGCGATGCCGTGGGGCGAGTAGACCGACGAGATGGCGAGCCCGGTGGCGAACTCGGGGCCGACGGTGCCGGTGACCGTGTTCAGCGCGTAGACGCCGCCGGGTACCAGGGCGTACACCGTGGCGCCGCCGGGTGCGAGGGCCAGGCCGTAGACGGTGTGGCCCGGTCCGAGCTGGAGCGGGGTGCCGACCCGGCGGGTCACCGTGTCGACCGGCACGACGGCGGTGCCGTCGGCGACGAGGACGGTCCGGTCCCCGGGCAGGACGGCGGCCGCGTGGGTGCCCCCGAGTGCGGGCAGACCGATCGGGCGCCCGGCGCGCTGGTCGACCAGGTCGATCGGGATCACCTCGCTGTCGCCCGCCGAGGAACCGTCCGGGAGCGCCGGTGCGGCGGCGCGGCGCCGGAGCCGTCGGACCTCCGTCGCTGGTCGCCACCACATAGGCGGCACGACCGTCGGGGGAGGCGGCGATGGCGAAGTTGCCGAGCGACGGCGGGCGGGGCAGCGGGAGGGGGATGTCGGCCTCGGCGGTCCCGGTGGCCAGCTCGACGGGGGTGACCGCGCCCGGGCACACCACGTACCCGACTGCACCCGTCGGTGCCAGCGAGGCGCCGCGGATCGACGGAGGGCTCGGCGTGGCGAGCAGCGAGCATCCCGATGCCGCCACGGCCGGAACCGACAGAGCCAGCGCCGACAGCCGCCGGGCGCGCCCGGTGCGGACGCCGACCATCGGGCGACGGGTTGCCATGACGGCCACGAAGCTACGCGACCCGGAGGTGGCTCCGGCTCGCGGCCCCTGTCCCGCCGGCGACGCTCAGGGGTGCTCGAACACCGGTGCGCCCTCGACCTCGAAGGCCGCCTCGTCGACATAGCACCACCACCAGGCCTCCCCCGGCTCGAACGACTGCACGAGCGGGTGCCCGGTGGTGCCGAAATGGGCGGTGGCGTGACGCCCGGGGGAGCTGTCGCAGCACCCCACATGGCCGCACACCATGCACAGCCGGAGGTGCACCCACCGGCCACCCTCCCGTAGGCAGTCCTCGCAGCCGTCGGAGGAGGGCGAGACGTCCCGGCTCTGGTCGAGGTGCTCGCAGGTGGAACGGCCGTCGGTCATGGCGGGCCTCCGTGAGATCGCGGATCGGGCACGGGGACCATCCTCGCGCCGGACCGGCCGAGGGCCCGCTCAGCCCGGCGCCCGCGGGGCGTCCCGCTCGTTCGCGTTCGCCGCGGCATCCCGGGCTTGGCGGGCGGCCCGTGCCGCGAGGGGCACCGGCATGGCGCCGCTCCCGGCCAGGGCGTCGTGGAAGCCCCGCAGGTCGCCGCCGCCGGCCAGCCATTCGTCGCGGGCACGCTCGATGGCCAGCGCTCCGGTCAGGTAGGCGGAGGCCTGGGTGGGCCACGAGCAGTAGCGGGCCACCTCCGAGCGCGCCGTCGGGAGGGGCAGCAGCGCCCGTTCGTGCATGAACGTGACCGCCTCCTCCACGGACATCTCGCCGGTGTGGAGCGAGGTGTCGACCACGATGCGAGCCGCCCGGAAGAGCCGGGCCTCGAGCTGGCCGAGCTCCTCCTCGGGAGAGAAGAAACCGGCGCCGGCCATGACGGACTCCATGTAGAGCGCCCAGCCCTCGATGAAGAACGTCGAGGTGAACAGGCGCCGGATCGGCCGGGCCGCCTTCATCGTCATCAGGTGCCAGTGATGGCCCGGATAGGCCTCGTGCACGGCGGTGGTGGCCACCGAGTAGGAGGCATTGCTCTGGAGGAGGCCGGCGACTTCCTCGGTGTCACCGGGGTCCACGGGATAGGGCACGAAGAAGTGGCCGACCTTCGACGGCTTGAACATCGGCGGGGACAGGTAGCTGGCGACGGCCAAGGTGGCCCGGACGGCCGCCGGCGCCGGGACGACCTCGCAGCGCTCGTCGCTCGGATTGGAGACGAGCTCGTGCTCGGTCATGAACCGCCGGGCCCGCTCGCACATCGACTCGTACTCCGATCGCAGGGCATCCACGCCGGCGGCGTGGGTGCCCTGGAGACGGCGCACGACGTCGGGCCAGTCGTCGGTGCCGCCCGACAGGGACGCGGCAAGGCCGCCCATCCGGCCGGCGAGGCGGTGGTACTCCTCCCAACCGAGCCGGCGGAGCGAGTCGAGGTCGAGGTCGAGGAGCTCACCCCGGGCGAGGACCGCTTCGTAGCGCTCGCGGCCGAACACGTAGCTGCCCGAGCACCGGGGCAGAAGCTGGCGGAGGAACCCGGCGAACCGTTCGTAGGCGCGTGCGGCGGTCTCGCCGGCGGCCTGTACCCGCTCGCGATCAGCCGGACGGACCATGCCGGGCACCTCGTGGCGGGCGAACCCGATGTTGGCGACGCACTGGGCCAGACTGCGCTCGACCACGAGGGCATCGGCCAGCCGGGGGTCGAGGTTGTCGGTCGCGTCGGCCAGCACACCGCCGATCGAGCTCAGGCGCGCCTCTGCCGCATCGGCGAACTCCTCCTCGGAGCGGATGGACAGCAAGAAGAGCTCGCTGAGTCCGGTCTCGAGGTAGACCTCCGGCGATCGGCGCCACGCCTCCCAACCGGCCAGCGCCACCCGTCGGCCGAGCTCGGCGAGGACCAGCTCGCGGTCGACGGACTGCTCGGGGGAGAGCGCGGCGGGGTCCGAGGCGGCGAACCGCTGCAACCAGGCCGCGTCGTCGGATGCGCGGCGCTCGAAGGCGGCCGCCGAGCAGTCGTCCAGGCGCCGGTCGTAGCCGTCCCGACCGAGCAGGGAGGCCCACACCGGCGACTCGTCGAACTCCCGGGCCATGAGCTCGTCGATCGCCCGCTCGAAGTCGTCGGAGGCTCCCGACCCGACCGGGCCGCCCGAGCCGTCCGAGCCGCCCGAGGTCGACGATCCGCCCGGCGAGCCCGTCACCGGGCGAAGTATAGGAACGACGCCCCCGTTCCCGATGCGGCCCGCGCCCGGGTCAGGACCGGCGCAGCCAGCGCCGGCGCTTCGGGCGGGCGAGCCGGTCCCAGGCGGCGCGCCACCGATCCCGGAGGGTCTCCTGGCGGTGCTGCTGACGACCGACGAGCACCCCGGCGGCGAAGCTGGTCTCTGCCGTGCCGGTCCGGGCCTCGCACCGGAGCCACCCCTCGGTGCTCGCCGCGTCGTGGAACTCGCCCAACAGCTCCTGGAGGGCCTCGGCGTCCTTTGCCATGCGGTGCGCCGGCTTGCCGATCACCGGCCGGGCGGCCTCGGAGGCGTAGCGCAGGCGCTTCGCCCGGATGCGGATGCGGTGCAGCTCGGCGGCGGAGGGTTGGGGACCGGCGGCGTCGACCCGCTGCCGCAGCGAGCGCCAACCCGGCTTGACCATGGCGGGCACCGCCCGGCGTGCCGGGCGGTCGGCAGGACGCCTCCGGTGCCCGCGCCGTGAGCGGGTCTGCGCCCCGATGAAGGGTGGCACCGAGCCGGCGGCGTCCAGGCGGTCGAGCAGGTCGAGGTACCGGTCGCCGTCGAGCACCCGGTAGAGCTCGGCGGACGCCGTCGTCCGTTGCCGGCCGAGGCGCTCCCGCAGCACCCGGCGGCCCTCCGACTCGGCCGGCGAGCGCACACCACCCGATCCGAGGGCGTCACCGATGACGTCCAGGTCCCGGAGGTCGCCGAGCAGGCCCCCGAGCCACTTGAGGTCGGCCCGGACGTGCGCCACCCACACGGGATCGAGGGCCTCCGAGAAGGTCTTGAGGTCCGAGCGCAATCGACGGGTCGCCACCCGCGCCTGGTGCACGTGATGGCGCGACGGGGCGAGGGGGTCGAGCCGGAGCCCGAGGTCGTGTTCGAGCAGGCGCTCGGTGCCCAGCTGGACGGAGGCCCTGACCAGATCCGCCACCCGGGCGTTCCGGTCGAGGACGGCTCGGGCCGGTGCCGGGGTCGGGCCGCTCGGGCCGAGCGCCATGGCGAGCTTCGGCTCGCCGCCCGGACGGGCGCCGGCCGCTTCGAGCCGTTCGAGGACGGCGGCCACCGCCTCGTCGCCGTCGCCGGTGAGCTCGAGCTCGATCTGCCGGAACCGCCGGCCGTCGCCGACCCCTCCGACCACGGTGACCGTGTCGTCGTCGAGCTCACCCCACCGGTTCCCCTGGCGGTCGCCGAGCAGGAGCCGCCGCCGGGTCGACGCCACCTCGGCCACCTGGCCCAGCGGAGATCGGCGGACGAGGCCCCGGAGCAGCCGGAGGGCGGGCTGGGGCGGCTCCCCGACCGGCCCCGGCCACTCGAGCTCCGTCCGGTCGAGAGAGGGGCCCGACCGGCCGGCGGGAAGCTTGAGGGTCCAGGTCCCGGTCTCCTCGCCCTGGCGGCGGTGCCGGAAGGTCACACCCCGCCGCCAGAGGCGGGCGTCAGGCGTGTCGAAATAGACCGCCCGCAGCTCGACCTCGGGCAACCGGACGACCCCGGCCACGGCGTCGCCCAGATCGGGCAGCTCGAAGGTCAGCGACGCGTCGAGCTTGACCTCCCGCTCGACGGGCCGGCCCCGCCGGCCCCCTTCACCGTGACCCCGTTCACCGTGACCCCGCTCACCGACCGCGGCGGTGGCGGCCATGCCCTCAGCCGACCGGCAGGTGCTCGCGCGCCTGGGCCAGGGCCTCGCCGGGCAACCCGCGCACCGGCTGGACCACGCCCTCGCGGACCGCCCCGACGGCCTCGTTGACGTGCCCGGCCGCCGACCGGGTGATCCCCGAAGCCCGGCGGGCCGAACGGCGTGCCCGCCGGCCGGCGCTGGCCCGACTGCTCGTCAGTGCCCGCTCGAGGTGGCGGGCGCGGCGCTTCGCCCTCCAGCCCAGCGACGGCGCGCCCTCGGCGTCCACCGCCGCCAGGATGAGCCCGCCGGCGAGGCCGAGGTTCTTGCACAGCTGCAACAGCTGTTGGGTGCGGGTGGCCTCGTCCACCTCCTCCCAGAACCGGTGCCCGGCGTAGGTGGTGGGGACGATCGAACCGATGAGGGCCAGTGCCGCCAGGCGGCGGAACCGACCGGTGGCCAGGAGCAGGCCCGCGCCCACCTGGACCATGCCGTTGAGCCGCACCAGGTCCCTGGTGTCACGGTCCAGCACCGGCAGCTTGTCGGCGAGGGGCCGGGTCACCGCCTCGGCCCGTTTGACCTTGGGGTCGGGATCGCGGACGGCGTCCGCACCTCCGACTACGAAGATGGATGCCAACATCGGTCGGGCCAGGCGGCGTGAGATGCTCATGCCCGTTCCCTACCCCGGGCGCCCCGCCGTCATGCATGGGGCCGGCCGGATGCCGGCGCTACGCTCGAGCGGTGAGCGGGAACCGGGCGGACCGGGGAGGGGCCCTGCCGGCAGGGGGCTTCTCGTCGTGGATCCGGGGCGTCGAAGCGGCGATCCGGGACGGGGCCGCCTCCCGGGTCCCCTGTGAGGGCTGCACGGCCTGTTGCCGGGCGCACCAGTTCGTCCCCGTGGCTCCGGACGAGGCCGACACGCTCGCCCGGGTTCCCGAGGAGCTGCTCTTCCCCGCTCCGGGCGGACCGCCGGGGCACCGGGTCCTGCCCCACGACGAGCAGGGCCACTGCCCGATGCTGGTCGCTGACCGCTGCTCGATCTACGAGCACCGGCCCCGGGCGTGCCGGACCTACGACTGCCGCATCTTCGCCGCCACCGGGGTCGATCCCGGCGGCGGGCAGGAGGCGGTCGCCGCCCGGGCGCGGCGGTGGCGCTTCACCGTCGGCTCGGAGGCCGAGCGGACCGAGCGGGACGCCTGCCGGAGGGCGGGGGCCTTGCTCGAGGACCATCCCGAGCTCTGGCCGAACGGCCCTGCCGCTCCCCACCGGTTGGCGACCGGGGCGGTGGCGGTCCACGACCTGTTCATGTCGGCGGACGAGGGAAGCGGGCGGGTCGAGCCGAGGGAACCGGGTCCCGAGGAGGTCGGCGCCGAGCTCGCCCGCCGGTCGGCGACCCGCCCGACCGCCCCCCCTCCGGCGGGAGGCGAACACCCTCGAGGGCCAGCAGGCGGCGCTTGGTGGTGACGCCCCCTTCGGCCGAGAACCCGCCGATCCCCCGGGCGGCGAGCACCCGGTGACAGGGCACGATGAGCGGAAAGGGATTGCAGGCGAGCGCGTGGCCCACGGCCCGGGCGGCCCGCGGCGCGCCCGCCAGGGCAGCCATCTCGCCGTAGGTGTGGGTCGACCCGGCCGGGATGGTGCGGGCTGCCTCGTACACGGCGCGGTGGAAACGGGGGACGCCGTCGTAGTCCAACGGCACGGCGGACAGATCGACGATCTCGCCTTCCAGCCCGTCGCAGATGGTGCGGATCAGTCGTCGGATCCCCGGTGGCGGGTCCTGCTCCCGGGCCGAGGGGACCCGGCCGGACAGGCGGGCACGGGTGGCAGTCGGGTTCGTCTCGGGTAGCTGCACGGCCTGCACGCGGTCGTAGGTCCCGTTCGCCGCCCAGGCGATGCCGCACCGACCGACCGGGGTGGTGAAGAGGGTGAAGCCGGGTCCGCGCACCGTTTCTCTGCCGCTCTGCCGCTTCTGCCGCTCTGTCTCTTCTCAGCCGCCGCTGCCGTAGGGCCTCGTGATGATCTCGAGGAGGTGCCCGTCGGGATCGCAGAAGTAGACGCCTCGCCCGCCGTCGTTCCGGTTGATCTCACCGGCGGCGCGCCGGGCCGGGTCGGCCCAGAACTCCTGGCCCCGGGCGCGGAGCCGCCCGAAGATCCCGTCGAACTCCGCCTCGCTCACCCCGAACGCGTAGTGCTGGGCGGCGATCTCGCCGTCCCGGTCGGGAACGTCGTGGTAGTCCATCGAGACCCGGTCGGCCAGCTCGACGGCGAGGAAGGGACCCCATTCCCTCGGCTCGTCCAAGCCGAGGACCTCGCTCAGGTACCGCGCCGATACCCGCTTGTCCCGGCACCACACGATGGTGTGGTCGAGCCGGGGGGTCATCTCCCGCCCCCGCCACCCGAAGCCCGGAGCCACCTCGATCGTGCACCCGACCGAGGCGGACTCGAGGGCGGCCATCAGGGACTCGAGCACGAGACGGGCGTCAGCGCCGCTCAGCACCGGCTCCCCCTCGCCGCGGAAGAACCGGACCGACCGGCGGACCATCTCGGCGAAGGCGTCGGGGGGTCGGTCGTCGAGGTCGTGGTAGCCGCGGACGACACCGTCGCGGTAGACGACGACGGAGGGCTCTTGGATCCCCTGAGCGCTGATCCGGTTGCACCGGACGTAACCCTTCGAACCGGTCGCCTCGACCCGCTCGTCCCCCGTGTAGTGCGACGACCGGAAGTAGGTGTCGACGGCGAAGGAGATCTCGAGAACGCTCCGCACGCCGTTGTCGTGCTCCCAGACGAGAGTGGAAGGGGCGTCCATCACGATCCCGGGCACGATCTCGGTCGTCCCGAGCCAGGCGAAGACCCGACGAACCGGTCCGAAGAGCCACTGGGCCACGGCCAGCTGGTGCCAGCCGTGGTCGAAGACGAGCATGCCGCGCCCGTCGCGCGCCTGCTCGAACTGCCAGTCGTAGCTCCTGGCGTCCACCTCCCATCCGCCCCGGCCGGTCGCCACGATCTTCATGTGGAGGCCCGACCGGATCCCCGATCTCCCCGGAGCCGACGATCTCCCGGAGCCGGGCCAGACGGCGGGTAGCAGAGGTAGTCCTCGAGGACCGACACGGTCGCACCGGTCGACCGGGCAGACTTCAGGATGCGATCGGCTCCGTCGAGGTCGCGGCGATGGGCTTCTGCACCTGAAGGTGGCACCCGGACTCGGCGACCGCTCGAGGCCACCTCGGCGTGCGCCGGTGTCGGCACGAGCACGTCGACGACGTCGGGGCCGACCGACAGGACCTGGTCGAGCGAGCCGGTGCGCAGCGCCCCTCCGGCGACGGTCTCCCACCGCGCCAGGCCGGGCCGGATCGAGATCGCAGAGACCGACCAGCTCGACGTCGGGATCGGCGGCGTACGCCGGCAGCAGCAGCTCGGCGATCTGCCCGAGGCCGACGACGGCGACACGGAGGGGACGGTCCGCGGCCACGGGCAGCGACGTCGGCACCCAGCCGATGATAGGGCCGCCCCCGGGGTCAGGACGTGGCGATGAGCGCCAGGCCCAACAGAGCGAGGACCAGCCCGCAGGTCTGCACCCACGAGGCCCGCTCACCGAGGAACCACCACGCCCCGAGCACCGTGAACGCCGGGGCGAGCGAGGCCACGGGCGCCACCACGGCGACCAGCCCGAGGCGGACCGCGACCAGGAGGAGGGTGGTGGCGAGCACGTCGAGGAGCCCGGCACCGACCGCCCCGAGCCGCGGCCGCGGCGGCAACGTCCGGGGTGCCCGGGTCGCCGCCACCACGGCGCCCACCCCGACGAGGGCGGCGAGCCGAGCGGTCAGCACCGGCCAGAACCCGCTGTGGTGGGAAGCGTCGGCGAACAGGATGAACGACGTCCCGAACCCCACCCCCGCCCCGAGGGCCAGCATGAGGGCACGGCCGGTCCGCAACCCGAGGCGCTCGTCCCGTTCGAGGGTGATCAGACCCGCCGCCGCCACCGCCAGCGCCCCGCCGACCAGGGCCAGCACCGGCGGCCGCTCGCCGACGGCCAGTCCCCAGACCACGGGGATGACCGCCCCCACCACGGCCGCCACCGGGGCCACCTCTCCGATCTGGCCGATGGCCAGGCCCTGGTACAAACAGCCGAGGGCGGCCACGTTGAGGAGGCCGGCACCGATGCCGAGCAGGACGACCGAGCCCCGGAGGGGCCCGCCGGCGACGAGGGCGACGACGACGGCACCGACGGCCGCCGAGACCTGGGCGAGGGCCAGCACCGTCACCGTGTTGGACTGGCGCGAGGCCAGCCCACCGAGGAAGTCCCCGCTGCCGAAGAAAGCCGCCACGAGGAGGCCGACGAGGATCGCCACGACCCGTCAACCTACCGGGCCCCCTCGTCGTGGCCGGGGTGGGTCACGCCGCACCGGGCGGCTCGGACGTCACCCCGCGCCGGCCGGGTCGGGTTGGGACTCGTCGGCTCTCTTGGATTCGTTGGCTCTCTTGGATTCGTAGATCTTTTGGACTCGTAGGCTCTTTGGACTCGTAGGCTCTTTGGATTCGTAGCCGGTCTTTGGACTCGTAGGCTCGGGGATGCGAAGTCCCATCGGCGGGACCCGCTCGACAGGCGGGCCCGGCCGGTGCACGCGGGAAGGAGCACCGACTTGCTGCTCAAAGGACTCAACCACGTCGCCACCATCACCAAGGACGCCGGGCGTCTCCAGGACTTCTACCGGGAGGTCTTCGAGGCCGAGGTGGTCCGGGACGGTGCGGAGATGCCCGGCGGGTCAGGACCCCGGCTGTCGATCATCAAGATCGGGGACTGGTCGGAACTGAACGTCTTCGAGATCGAGGGAAACACCGAAGCCGACCGCCAGACACCGATGTTCGGCCGCGGCAGGATCGACCATCTCGCCCTGCAGGCTGCCTCCCTCGGCGCGTTCGAGGCCATCCGTGACCGCTTGATCGCCCGGGGCGCGGCGGACGACTTCGTCACGGACTTCGGACCGATGCTGAGCATCTTCTTCCGCGATCCGGACGGCCTGGAGTGCGAGGTCTGTGTCGAGAACCCGGACGCCGTCCCCGGCCGATCGAACCCCCCGGGCACCAGGGCCGTTCGGTACTCCTGAACCGGACGCCCACGAACCCGGCCGAACAGCAACCGGGCCGAACAGCAACCGAGCCGATCAGGAACCGGGCCGAACAGGAACCGGGCCGATCAGATCGTGACGGACCCGCTGTCGGTGAGCGTCCATCCGGGGTTGTGGGCGACCTCCCACACGTAGCCGTCCGGGTCGGCGAACGCCCCGGTGGTGCCTCCCCAAGCTGGCCGGAGCCGACGCCCGCACGATGGTGCCGCCGGCCCGCGCCGCCTCGGACAGGACCTCGCCCACCTCGTCGGGCGAGCGTACGTTGTGCGCCAGCTCGATGCCCGGAGCGCCGTGACCGCCGAGCGCCGTCCACAGGCCGAACACCATCCCGCCGGCCTGGAAGAAGCACACTTCTTCGTCGGGCTGACGGGCCCCGTGCCAGCCCAGCGCCTCGTAGAAGGCACGCGCCCGGGCCAGGTCGGTGACGCCGAGGGTGACGAGGCTGATTCGCTGTTCCACCTCCCGAGCATGGCAGGCTGCGCCGCTTGAGGAGCACCGCCGGCCGGTGCGCCGGAGGAGCGCCGGTCGGCCCGAGGGGCACGGCGGCTCGGTTCCCTCAGGGGGAACCCGGGCCCGTCTCCGTCGTAGACGAGCCGGCCGCCGACCCAGGTCTGGCTCACCCGTACGGGCCCCTCGGCGCCCAGCGACCCCTCGAGGACCACCAGATCGGCGCGCAGCCCGGCCTTCAGCATGCCCCGTTCGGCCTCTTGGCCACCGGCGTAGGCGGCACCGGCGGTGTAGGCCCGGAGCCAATCGAGGACGGCCACCGATTGTCCGGCGTCGAGGACCCGGCCCGACCGGGTGCGCCGCGTCGCTCCGTGGCGCGAGCACCGGAGCGGTTCGTGGAAGGTGCACGGGTCGTCGGACGAGGCGGCCAGCGTCACGCCGGCGCGGAAGAGGTCGCCGAAGGGAAGCCAGGCGGCATCGTCGAAGGCCACGTCCTCGACCGCCTCCCCGAGGTGCGAGAGGAAGCCCGGCTGCACCACCCCGACCATCCCGAGGGAAGCCATGTCGCGGATCTGGGCGGGCGATGCCAGCGTGACGTGCTCGACCCGGAAGCGGTGGTCGGAGCCGGCGTGCCGGCGGCCCACCCGGGCGCAGGCGTCGATGGCATCGGCCAGCCCCTGGTTGCCGATGGCGTGGACGGCGACCCGGAACCCGCGCCCGGTCGCGGCGGCCACGTCCTCGGTCAGGCCGGCGAAGCGCGTGCCGAACTCGAACCTTCGCCCCCCGACGCTCGCCGAGACGGCGGGCTCCACCCCTCCGTCGGCGAAGAGCTTGACGGGGCCCACCCGGAACAGCTCGGACCCCTCACCGGTGATCGGGCCCTCGAGGCGCTCGGGATCGGGCCGTCCGAGGAGATCAACGGGATGGGGCATGGCGAGGACCGACACGGGCAGCTTCCCGCTGGCGGCCAGGCGGCTGTACACAGCCTCGGCCCGTGGCGGGCAGGCGGCGTCGTGCACGCAGGTGATGCCGTCGGCGAGGAGCTGCTCGGCCCTGGCGACGATGTGGTCCCCCCAGCGATCCGGGTCGCCGTAGGCCGCCAGGGAGCTCCCGTGGGCCCGGCTCCACGCCCGCTCGACCAACAGCCCGTTCGGCAGGCCGTTCCCGTCGCGCCCGATGTGACCTCCCTCGGGATCAGGCGTCCGGTCCCCGATGCCGAGCCGGTCGAGCCCGGCCGAGTCGACCACCCCCTGGTGCAGCGTGTAGTGGGCGACGATCACCGGACGGCCGAGCTCCATGGCGTCGAGGTCCCGCCGATGCGGGACGAAGCCGCTCCCCGAGTCGTCCCAGCCCGCCCCGCGCAACCAGGCCACCTCACGCTCGCGCTCGGCATGGGATCGGAGCGCCGCCTCGAGCTCCTCGTTCGAGCGCACGCCCGAAAGGTCGGCCCACCGGGGATGCAGGGCGGCGATGCAGAGGTGGTTGTGGGCGTCGATCAGGCCCGGTGCGAGCGTCCGGCCGCCCAGGTCGACCGGCGATGCGTCGGGATAGGCGAGGATGAGCTCGGCACCCCCGACCGCCACGATCCGTTCCCCGGTCCACGACCACGACCTCCGCCCCGGGCCGGGCACCGTCCATGGTGAGGATCGGTCCCCCGCTGAAGAGGAGGGGGCTCACCCGAAGCACCGGAGGGTGGTCACCGAGGGCTGCGCCACATGGTCCACAGGCTCGGGCACGCCCGGGGCTGCAGCTCCTCGACCACCTCGAAATGGTGCCGCTCGTACCAGGGGACGTTCGAGGCCTTCTGGGTCTCGAGGTAGACGGGCAGGCGGTCGGCATCGCAGCGTTCGAGGACGGTGGACAGCAAGGCCGAACCGGCGCCGCGCCCCTGGAAGGACGGATCGGTGGCGAGGAGGGCGAGGTACCAATGGGGCTCGCGGATGCGGCGGTGCGCGTCGCGGATGGCGGCTTCGATCCGCATGCCGGCGGGAACCCGGCGGCCCAGGCGCGGGACGGAGCCCAGGTCCCTCAGATAGGCCGCCGTCTCGCGGCTCGCGCCCCGGGGGTAGGCGCCCGGGGGGAGCCAGGCGGCGACGGCGGCGACGGCGTCCTTCGTCCGGGCGGTCCAGACCTCCCCGAAACGCCCGGCGTCCCGCAGGAGCGATCCCATGAACAGCAACTCCGCGTACGCCTGCCCGAGGAGATCGGGGAGCAGGAAATTGAACAGGGGGTCGTTGTGGAAGGCCCGGGCCAGCGTCACCGTCGCAGCCCGCTCGTCCCCGGGGCGCATCCGGGCGATCCCGATGGCGCCCGCACCCGAGGCCGTCGTCACGAGGGTGGGTCCGCCGCCGACGGGAAGTGGGGCGCCCGCTTCTCGGTGAGGGCGGCGAGCCCCTCGAGCACGTCGGGGCCCATGAAACCCAGCATCTCGTAGGCGGCCGACTGGTCGTAGATCGGGCGGGCGACCCTCAGCCAATTGTTGAGGCTGCGCTTGGTCCACCGGATGGCCGACTGCGACCCCTCGGCCAGCACCGCCGCGATCCGGAGCGCCTCGTCGAGCACCTCGTCGCGCGGGAGCGCCTTGGTGACCAGGCCGATGCGTTCGGCCTCGGTGCCGTCCAGCATCTCACCGGTGAGGAGGTAGTACCGGGCCTTGGCCATGGAGGTCAGCAGCGGCCAGACGATGGCGGCATGGTCGCCGGCCGCCACTCCGAGCTTCACGTGGCCGTCGCCCAGCCGGGCGTCCGAGGCGCAGATCGAGATGTCCGCCAGCAGGGCGACCACCAGGCCGGCGCCGATGGCCACCCCGTTGACGGCGGACACGATCGGCTTCTCGCAGTCGACCATGTTGTAGACGATGCTGCTCATCTCGGAGAGCATGTGGGTGACACGTCGATGGTCGCCGGCCAGCCGCCGCACCATCGCCAGGTCCCCACCGGCGGAGAACGCCTTGCCCGAGCCGGTGACCACGGCAACCCTCGTCCAGTCGTCCGCCGAGATCTCCGCCCAGATGCGGGCGAGCTCGGCGTGCATGCCCTCGTCGGCTGCGTTGTACTTGTGCGGCTGGTCGAGAGTGACCAGCAGTATGCCGCCCTCCCGACGATCGAGGTTCAGTTGGTCGTACTCGGAAAAGGCCATCGACGACTCCTGGAGGGCGCTCGGGGTCCCGCTCGGTGGCGCGGGGACCGAGACCGGATCATCCGGCCATGGTGAGGCCACCGCTCACGCTCAGGACCTGGCCGGTGACAAAGGTCGCCGCCTCCGACGCGAAGAACGCCACGGCGTCGGCCACCTCGTCGGGCGTGGCGAGCCGCCCGAAGGGAATCGCCCGGACCAGCGCCTCCCGCAACCGCTCGGGCTGGGCGGCGAACAAAGGCGTGTCGGTCGGTCCGGGACAGACACAGTTCACGTTGATGCGATGGCGGGCCATCTCTCTGGCCAGCGACTTCGACAGCGCGATGACCCCACCCTTCGCCCCCGCATAGATGGTCTCGCCGGCGCTCCCGACCCGACCGGCGTCGCTGGCGATGTTGACCACCCGGCCGCCCCGTCCCTCGGCGATCATCGCCGGGAGGAAAGCCAGGCAGACGTAGACCGGGCCGAGATAGTTGACGTCGACCACCTGGCGTGCGAAAGCCGGAGTGGCGTCCACGAAAGGCTCGGTCCGGTCCCATCCGGCCGCGTTGACCAGGATCTCGGGCACGCCCACCTGGTCCCGCACGACCTCGAGGAGGTCCTCGACGGTCCCCGGATCGGCGACGTCCACGTACCGGGCGGTGGACGGACCGGCGAGATCGCGGACCGTCTTGTCGGCGGCGTCGAGATCGCGGTCGGCGGCCACCACGGCGAACCCTCCGCCGGCCAGCTTTCGGGAGACCGAGCGTCCGATCCCCGACCCCGCGCCCGTGACGAGGGCGATCCTCGCAGCCATCGGCGGCGAGTGTGTCACATTTCGCGGCACCTGATTGCCCCCCGCTCGTCGGTTGTGGTCGCATGTCGGGCGGTGGTGCGAACGTGGATGAGCTGGAGCAGCGGGAAGGACAGCGCCTACGCCCTGCACGCGTTGCGAGCCGACACCGGCATCTCCGTGACCGGGCTGCTCGTCACCATGAACGCCGAGTCCGACCGGGTGGCCATGCATGCGGTCCGGCGGTCGCTGGTCGAGGCCCAGGCCGACCGGCTCGGCCTGCCGTTGCACCTGGTCGAGATTCCGGCCGCCTGCCCGAACGACGTCTACGAGGAGCGGATGGCAACAGCCCTGGCGGCGGCCATCCGGGACGGCGTCGAGGCCGTGGCCTTCGGCGATCTCTTCCTCGAGGACGTGCGTGCCTACCGCGAGCAGTCGCTGGCCGGAACCGGCGTGCGACCTCTGTTCCCGCTCTGGGGCCAGCCGACCGACGAGCTGGCCGCCAGGATGATCGCCAGCAAGGTGCAAGCCGTGGTGACCTGCATCGACCCGACCAGGCTGCCGGCATCCTTTGCCGGTCGGTCATTCGACCGCGAGCTGCTCGACGACCTGCCGGCGGGTGTCGACCCTTGCGGAGAGCACGGCGAATTCCACACGTTCGTCCGCCACGCCCCCGGGTTCACCAGCCCGATCGCGACCCGGACGGGTGAGCGGGTCGACCGCGACGGGTTCGTGTTCTGCGATGTCCTCCCCGCCGGCGGTCCGGCGCCGGCCTGATGCTGCTCCTTTTGCGTGGCGCGGGCGGTGGTTGTGACGCGTGGGGCGCTGGGTCGGTCCCACCGGACATGGGACGTCCCGGCACCACCGATCTCATCCGTCCCGCTCCCCCGGGACCGGGTGGTCCCGGCTGATGGAGCCGGGGTCGCCGGGCGCGGCGTGCGGCGGTTGCGCCATCGGCGGCGGTCGGGACGGCGGGGGCGTTCCGAGGCGGCGGCGCAGGCCCCTCAGGTAGCAGGACTTGGGGAGCTGGCGGACCGGCGTGGGCAGCCGCGGGCAGACCAGTGCCAGCCCGTCCATGACGGCGTCGAACCTCCGCTGCCGGCCTCCGTCCCACGGCATCCCGTAGGCGCTCCGGAGGCTCGCCGGCAGCAGCCCGGCCGTGACCAGCCGGTTGAGCGGAGCGAGTGCCCGCATGACGACGGGCCGTGGACGGAGCACGTCGTCCGCGACCGAGCGCGCCTCGGGCGTCACCTCGAGGGTCGCCAGTGACTCCGCCCAGTAGGCAGCAAAGGCGACCCGGTCGGTCGGCCACATCTCACCCGGCACCTGCAACGCCGTCCCGAGGAGGGCGTACTGCTCGTAGGCGGCCTCGGCCATCCGGCTCGGCAGGGGCCCGAAGACCCGCTCGTAGACGAGGACGGCGGTGTCGTACAGCGTCGCCGCCACCCACAGCTGAAGGCGAGGATCGCGGGCGTCGTAACCGCGACCGGACACTCCTCGGTGCGCGGCATCCACCGTTTCGCACACACGCCGGGCTTCCCACGGTGTCCCGAAGGTCACGCCGTAGACGTAGCTCATCGTCGCCCGCAGGCGATCCACCGGACGCGCCGCGAAGTCGCTGTGCTCGGCCACCGCCCTTCCGACCGCAGGGTTCGCCACCTGGAGCAGGATGGCGCGGCCGCCCCCGGCGAGGAGGATCCCTTCACCGACGATGAGCCTCATCTCCGTGAGGTCGGGCGACGTGGTGGCCGTCATCCTCCCGGACCGGCCCGGTCCGGCGTCGCCCACGACGGCTGCCACCACCGCACATCCTCCAAGACGAACCGACTGTACCTCGCGACCCTGGGACCGGCCGCCTACCGGTGAAGGGCCGCCGCCACGGCGGTCCCCCGGTGGGCGGGCTACCGTGAACGGGTGCAGACCACGATCAGTGAAATCGCCGACGGGATCTTCCGGATCTCGACGCTGGTGCCCGACATCGGGCCCACCGGGTTCAGCTTCAACCAGTTCCTGGTGGTGGACGACGAGCCACTCCTGTTCCACACCGGGCACCGTTCGATGTTCGGCGGGGTGACCGAGGCGATCGGCCGGGTCATGCCGGTGGAGCGTCTCCGCTGGATCACCTTCGGGCACGTCGAGTCCGACGAATGCGGTGCCATGAACCTCCTCCTCGAAGCCGCACCCGCCGCCCAGGTCGCCCATGGCGCCCTCGGATGCCTGGTGTCACTGAACGAGATGGCCGACCGGGAACCGCGACCGCTCGCCGACGGCGAGGTGATCGTGGTCGGCGACAAGCGACTCCGGCACATCGACACCCCCCACGTCCCCCATGGCTGGGAAGCCCGGATCCTCTTCGAGGAGTCCACCTCTACCTTGCTGTGCGGGGATCTCTTCACCCATCTGGGAGACGGGCCACCCGTCCGCGAGGCGGACATCGTCGAACAGGCCGACCAGGCCGAGGACCTCTTCCATGCCACCTGCCTCACCCCCTCCACGGCGCCGACGATCCGCAATCTGGCCGCCCTCGAGCCCGCCGTTCTCGCCGTCATGCACGGGTCGTCGTTCCGTGGAGATTGCGCCGGGGCGCTGCACGCCCTCGCCGACCGCTACGAGGCGCGGTCTGGGCGCAGCCTCAGGTGCCTGAGACGGCGGTGGGACGAGCTCGGCTTGCCGGCGGGGTCGGGTGCGCTCGTCGGCTCCCGAACGGCGGCGCACAAGGACCGGGACTCGGAGCACCGATGAGTTCCCGGTGGCCCGACCGTCGATCTCATCGCGGGAAGGTCCGGTGGGCCCCACCGGTGTCGCGAGAAGGAGCACTGCCATGAGCCGGGTCAGCACCTATCTGAATTTCATGGGCAACACGGAGGAGGCCTTCCGGTTCTACGGATCGGTCTTCGGAACCGAGCTCGCCGGCGAACCCGTGCGCATGGGCGCCATGCCCGGCGAACCGGGGTCCCCCGGACTCTCCGAAGCCGAGAAGCAGATGGTCGCCCACATCGAGCTCCCGATCCTCGCCGGCCACGTGCTCATGGGAACGGACATGGTGGAGTCGATGGGCCACGAGCTGCGGATCGGGAACAACGTGACCATCAATCTGGAGCCCGACACCCGGGCCGAGACCGACCGCCTCTACACCGCGCTGAGCGACGGCGGCAGCGAAGCGACCGGCATGCAGGAGATGCCGTGGGCCTATTGGGGCTGCTGTCTCGACCGCTTCGGCGTCCGCTGGATGTTCAACTGCTACGAGACGAAGGCCTGACGGCCGGTGGGCAGCTGTTGCGGCTGCAGGTGGTGCCGCTGCGAGGGCTGAGAGGGCCCGGCGTCGGCGTCACTCGATGCCGAAGCCGTTGATCTTTTCGGGAAAGATCCGGATGAACGCGTCGCCGAATCCCGGACCGAGGCTCGCGCCGCCGTAGGGGACCGCCTCGGCCCGGCCCCGGACCTCGAGCATCCGCGGCGTCCAGGGATCGGTCGACACCAGGTCGTCGACCACCATGGCCGCCCAGGGATTGGCCTGGACGTCCCGGTACTTCTTCGTCGTCGCCACGTGCAGACCACCGATGTCGAGGGTGCCCAGCTCGGGGTTGTACCGAAACGAGGTCGGGACCACGTGAGGCTTGCCGTCCACGCCGGCAGTGGCGATGCGGCCCAGCCGCTGGCTGGCCAGGTATTCGATCTGGGTACTCGCAAGTTCGGCCATGACCCTCGAAACGCTCGCCACGCGCCCGCTATTTCGTCCCCTCGCTCCGCCCCTCCGGCCGGTTCCCGCCGTCGGCGGGGCCCGAGGCGGGAGCCCGGGCCATCGATACATATGGGGGAACTTATTTAGTTGACACTTACGTAAGTCATGGTTTAAGCTGTTCGGTGTGGATGCGGCACTCAAGGCGCTCGCCGAACCCCGGCGCCGGGCGATCCTGCGACTGGTGTGGTCGCGGGAGCTGGCGGCCACCGATATCGCCGACCGGTTCGGGGACGTCACCCGGCCGGCCATCTCGCAACACCTGGCCGTGCTCAAGGAAGCCGAGCTGGTGTCCGAGCGGCGTGACGGCACCCGCCGCCTCTACCGGGCCAACACCGCCACCATGGACGAGGTCCGCGCTTTCCTCGACCAGTACTGGACGTCCGGCCTCGAGCGACTTCGTGATGTCGCCGAGGCGGCCCAAGACCGCAAGCGACAAACGAAAGAGAGGTAGTAGTCCATGGCTGAGCTCGTCCGCGAGATCATGATCGACGCCACCCCGGAGACCATCTGGCCGTTCCTCACCGAGCCGGGCAAGCACGTCGAGTGGGACGGTACCGTCGCCGAGATCGACCCGCGTCCCGGTGGCGTCTACCGGGTGCTGGTCGCCGGTCAATTCCAGTCGGCGGGAGAGTACGTCGAAGTCGTGCCCGAGGAGAAGGTCGTCTTCACCTTCGGTTGGGAGCAAGAGGGGCACCCGATCCCGCCCGGCTCGACGACTGTCGAGATCAGCCTGCATCCCGAGGGGGACAAGACCCGGGTCCGGCTCTTCCATCGCGGCCTGCCCGAGGACGCCGTCAGCGACCATGGTCACGGCTGGGATCACTACCTCGGCCGGCTGGCCATCGCCGCCACCGGGGCGGACCCCGGGCCCGACACACCTCCGGACCCGGGGTGAGCTCGTGAGCACCGTCGGCACGGGACACCGCACCGGAACCCGCCGCCAGTGGCTGGAGGCCCGGACCGAGCTGCTCGACGCCGAAAAGGAGCTGACCCGCCTCAACGACGACCTGGCCCGACGTCGGCGTGAGCTGCCATGGGTGCGCATCGACCCCGACTACCTGTTCGACACGGAGGGCGGAGAAGCGACGTTGGCCGACCTGTTCCGGGGCCGTTCCCAGTTGCTCGTGTACCACTTCATGTTCGCGCCGACATGGGACGAGGGCTGCCCGAGCTGCTCGGCGGTTGCCGACGGATTCGACGAGACGCACCTGCATCTCCAGAACCACGACGTCGCGTTCACGGCGGTCTCGCGGGCGCCGCTGGAGAAGCTGCTCGCCTACCGGGACCGGATGGGGTGGAGCTTCCCGTGGGCTTCGTCGGGCCGCTGCGACTTCAACTTCGATTTCGACGTGTCCTTCACCGCGGAATCGGTGTCGAAGGGTGGCTCCTACAACTTCCGGCCACTGGAAGGTCGGCAGTTGGATCCGGCGTCCCTGCCGTTCGAGGCTCCGGGCATGAGCGCGTTCGCGCTGGAGGACGGGGTCGTGTACCACACCTACTCCGCCTACGCGCGGGGTCTCGATGCGCTGTGGAACATGTGGCAGTGGCTCGACCGCACGCCGCTGGGCCGCGCCGAGGGCGACCATTCCTGGTTCCGGCGCCATGACCGGTACGAGTCCAGCTACCGGTGACGGCACGGCCGGCGACGCCGGCGGCCACCCGACGGCACGTGCGCCCGGGCCGGGGGTGACGTCGACGCCTCACTGACCGGTCAGCGGTTCGAGGAGCTCGATCACGGCGTGTTCGTCGAAGTGACGAGCCCACCCGAGCGGCGTGGAGTCGAACCGGGCATCTCGGACCGTCGGGTCCGCACCGAGGTCGAGCAGCAGCCGGGCCAGGTCGACGTCACCGGCCGAGGCGGCTTGGTGCAGTGCGGTCTCCCAGGATTGCTCCATCGGCACATCGGCGCGTCCGAGCGCGTTGACGTCGAACCCCAGCTCTACCAGCAGGCGTACCGCCTCGGGCTTTCGCCGGGCGGCGGCCCACACCACGAGGCCCGGCCGCTCACGCCGTGCCGCGTCCGCATGGTCCCGCAGCCGCTCCACCCCGGCCCGGTCGCCGGCCAGGACGGCGGCGACGAGCCCGTCGACCGACTCGCCTGGCGGCCGGTGCGCGCCTCGTGCCCCCAGCCAGTCCACCAGCTCGGGACAGCCGGCGAGCGCCGCCACCTCCGCCGGGGTCCGCCCGTCGGAAGTCCGAGCCCATGACGGCCGGTCCCCGGACACACGGTACGGGGAGAGGAAGTCGACACCGTGTTCGACGAGGAGCCTGACCCGGTCGCGCAGGTCGTGAACGAGGGCCCACCACAGCTGGGTCCGCACCAGCTGGTACGGGGAGTCGGTGGTGTGACCGAGTCGAGCCCTCCACGGGCCCCCGTCGCCCTGGCCGAGCCCATGACCGAGGAGCAGGACCAGGTGCCGGTCGTCGTCGCCGAATTGCCGGTTGTAGAGAGCCTGTCCGTCGTTGGCGTCGGCTCCGGCCTCGAGCAGCAGCTCCGCCAACGCCATCCCGTGCGGGTGTTCCGGTTGCTGGCCCTCGCCCCTTCCGAGCGCGCCGGTCACCGCGGTGAACGGCGTCGTGAGGCCGTGCCACAGGAATCCGGCGTTCGGATCGGCGCCGTTGGCGAGGAGGAGCCTGGCGGTACCGAGCGTCGCCTCCTCGGTCATCGCCGGGTCGTGCCGGGCGTAGGCCAGATAGAGCAGCGGCTCCCACCGGTAGGGGCCGGCCTGCCGGGTGGCGAGGCCGGGATCGGCCTGCACCAGCGCAGCGAGGGCGTCACGGTCGGCGGTGGCCGCCGCCACGCCGACGCTCGACCGGATGATCCCGGGGTGCTCGGCCAGGAGGCCGGCGGCCTCCCGCCGGCGCTCGGGGCTGTCGTCGTCGGCGTAGCGGAGGCAGGCCAGGTCGAGGAACCGGTCGGCCAAGCTCAGGGGCCCGTCGACCCGATCGGGCTCACGCCGGAACCGGTCCACGACCTCGAGATGGCGCTCGAGGGCCGTCCAGGAAGCGAACCCGTAGTGGCGGGCCACCACCAGCTGCGCCCCGGCCAGGCTGATCGGATGTGGGCCGTCGGGATGATGGGCGCCTACCAGGTCCAGGGCAGCGGGCACGCCGGCTCCGGCCAAGTCGCGGAGATCCTCGGCCTCGCGGCGTAGGTCCTCGAGCTTCGGGTCGTCCGGCAAGGGCACCGACGTCACGGAGGCCTCCTTTCGTGGCCGGCGGTCACCGCGTCGGGCGCCGGACGCAGCGCGGCGGCCACCCCGGTTCGAGCCATCCGAACGCCGGGGGGCCCGGGCCCACCCCGCGGACCGGAGCGCGTGCGCCCCGACCGGGCAGCGTAGCTGCGGGCTTCGGGAGCCTTCTCGCCGCTGGCCGACGGCCGGACCTGGCCTATTGTGGCCGACATGTCCGGCCCTCCCCAACCGGTGAGCTACGACCCCGAGACGGTCCGGGCGAAGTACCTCGCCGAGCGCGACCGGCGGTTGGTCCCCGGGCGCGCCAACATCCGGGACCTGCGGACGGACGAGCATTTCGCCCGTTTCCGGGAGGACCCCTTCACACCCGTCGCCGAACGCGACCCGGTCGTCGACGAGGTGGACGCGGTGGTCGTCGGCGGCGGCATCGCCGGCGTGCTCGCCGGAGCCGAGCTTCGCAAGGCCGGCGTCGGCCGGATCCGGATCATCGACCTGGCGGGCGGCATCGGCGGAACGTGGTACTGGAACCGCTACCCGGGCGTGATGTGCGACGTCGAGTCGTACATCTACATGCCGATGCTCGAGGAGCTCGGCTACATCCCGAGCCACCGCTATGCCTTCGGCGGGGAGATCCGGCACCATCTCGAGGCGATCGCCGACCGGTTCGGCCTGGTCGACGACTCCCTGTTCCACACCGGTGTGACCCGGGCCGAATGGGACGAAGAGCAGGCCCGGTGGAGGATCCACACCGATCGGGGCGACACGGTGACCTGCCGGTGGTACGTGCTGGCCGTCGGCATCCTCAACCTCATGAAGCTGCCGACCATCCCGGGCATGGAGGACTTCGCCGGGTGTTCCTTCCACACGGCCCGATGGGACTACGGGTTCACCGGGGGCGGCCCCGGCCGGCCGCTCGACAAGCTCACCGACAAGGTCGTCGCACTGATCGGCACCGGTGCGAGCGGCATCCAGTGCGTGCCGCCGCTGGCCGAGTCGGCAGAACGCCTCTACGTCTTCCAGCGCACGCCGTCCGCCGTCGGCGAGCGGGGCAACCGGCCCACGGATCCCGATTTCGCCACCAGGCTCGGACCGAAGTGGCAGCGCGACCGGATGGACAACTTTCAGGCGATCCTCATGGGCCGGCCCACCGACGTCGACCAGGTGGACGACGGGTGGACCCACCACTACGCCGCCGTCCAGCATCCCCCACGACAGGACGGCATGACGATGGCCGAGTACCTGCGCAGGGCCGAAGAGATCGACTACGGGATCATGGAACTGCACCGGCGCAGGATCGAGGAGCTGGTCGCCGACCCGGTCAAGGCCAACGTCCTCAAGCCGTACTATCGGTACCTCTGCAAGCGGCCGTGCTTCCACGACGAGTACCTGCCCGCGTTCAACCGGCCGAACGTCACGCTGATCGACTGCCCCGGCGGGATCGAGCGGATCAGCGAGCGGGGCCCGGTCGTCGACGGCCAGGAGTACCAGGTCGACTGCATCATCTACGGGACGGGTTTCGAGGCCGAGCTCACCCCCCTGTTCCGCCGCGCCGGCCACGAGATCGTCGGGCGTGACGGGGTGACGCTCGCCGAGAAGTGGTCCGACGGCGCCGCCAGCCTGTTCGGGATGATGAGCCGGGGCTTCCCGAACATGTTCGTCATGCCGGCGCCGGGACAGCAGGCCGTGGTGACCGTCAACTACACCCAGCTGGCCGTCCTCGGGGCGGAGTTCATCGGCCGTGCTGTCGGGCAGCTCGAGCAGCGAGGTGTCGAGATGTTCGACGTGAGCGCCGAGGCCGAGGAGGCGTGGACGCAGAAGATCGTCGACTCCTTCGTGGACAGCAGCGCCGTCATGTCGGCGTGCACGCCGTCTCGCATCAACAACGAGGGGCACCCGGAGGCACTGAAACCCCGCAACGGGAACTACGGCCGGGGGTTCGGCGACTTCTTCGGCTACCGCGAGCTGCTCCAGCAGTGGCTGGCGGCCGGCAGCTTCGAGGGTCTGGAGGTCGGGGCCCGCTCGCCGGCGTCGTGAACGGACGCCAGCGGGTCGCCGTCGTCACCGGCGGCGGGGGCGGGATCGGTGCAGCCATCGCCGAGGAGCTCGGTCGGGGCGGCTGGTTCGTGGTCACCGTGGATCCCCTGGTTACCCTGGAGGGTACCGAACGGCTTCCCGAGCCGGAGGAGACCACCGCCGGCCGGATCGTGGCGGCGGGCGGCTCGGCCCGGGCCTCGTCGGTCTCGGTGACCGACGGCGCGGCGCTCGGTCGCCTGTTCGCCGATCTCGTCGACGAGCGCGGCGGGCTCGACGCCGTCGTCAACGTCGCCGGCATCACCCGCCAGACCTACTTCGCCCGCGGCACCGAGGAGGACTGGCTCGCCGTCCTCGCCGTGCACCTCGGCGGCTACCTCAACGTCTTGCACGCCGCCCTGCCGCTGATGGCCGCCGCCGGGCACGGCCGCGTCCTCGGGGTGACCTCGGGATCGGGATGGCGGGCGGCCGATGCCGGCGCCTACAGCTGTGCCAAACGGGCCGTCGCCGCCCTCACCTGGCAGCTCGGCGCAGTGACGCCACCGGGCGTGACGGTCAACGCCATCTCTCCCATCGCCGCCACCCGGATGGTCGCCGCTGCCCTCGAGCGGGCCCGCCGTGCCGGCGTCGAGGGCGGTGGCGGCGGATTCTCGCTGAGCAGTTCGATGCCGGGACCCGAGCACCTCGGACCGCTCGGCGCCCACCTGGTCGGCGACGGGTTCGGCTGGTGCACCGGCCAGGTGCTCTTCGCCGGCGGCTCGGAGGTGGCCGTCGTCGACGGGCCCCGCCTCCTCGAGGTGGTGCGCGCCTCCGAGGTGGCCTCCCTCGATCGGGTCCTCGAGGCGGTCGTCCCCGGAGCCCTCGCCATGGCCGAACAGAACCAGGCGACCACCGGCGGGACCAACCCGAGGTTCGGTCCGATCTTCGAGGAGCCCGCCGCCACCGCCCTTGGGGCAACGGCGCCGGCCCGGTCCTGCGTCCTCGTCACCGACCGGCCACAGCTGGCCGCGTCCCTCAGTGCCGCTCTCGAGGCCCGGAACACAACCTGTCACCGCGTCGAGGTGGCGCACGGGTTCAAAGAGGCCGCCGGAGCCCTGACCGCCGTCGCCGGGTCCGCCGGTCCGCTCGACAGTGTCGTGCTCGCCCCCGCCGGCCGGTGGTCGGGGGCGGTGTCGGCCGACGGGTGGGAGCGGCTGTTGGCCGAGCACGACGGCATCATCGACGACATCCACACCGACGCCGGTTGGGCCCGGGCGGTGGCCGACCACGCCGCCGAGACCGGCCGACCCCTCCAGCTGGTGACGCTCACCGACGCCACCACCCCGGCGGGACGGAGCCGGGCCCAGGCCGCGGCCCAGCTCGCCCGGGCCGCGGCGGGCTCGACCGACGGGCGGGTCACGGCGTTCGCGGCGAGCCTCGAGGCGCCGGAGTCCGAGGTCGACCGGGCCGTGGGGGGGCTGGTCGCCCATCTGCTCGGCGATCAGGATGCCCGCGCCCTCGCCGGCGCGGAGCTGGCGGTCGGGCCCGGCTGGTTGGGCGTCCGCGGCCACCCCCGGCCGGTCGGCACCCTCACGTTCGGTGGTCCCGAGCTTCCCGAGTGGTTCGACGACACCCTCCGCGAGATCGTGGGTGCCCCCCACCGAGCCGGCGGGGAGGAGTGATGGCCGAACGGCCGGCCCGCGTCGTCGACGCCCACATCCACCTCTGGGACCCCGCCCGCACCGACTGGTACCCCTACCTCACGCGCCCGGACCCGGCGCCGGCCGGCGCATCGGGGATGTACCGCCGGTTCGACGTGGACACCTACCGGGAGGAGGCAGCCGGCTGGAACGTCGAGAAGTTCGTGAACGTCGCCGCCGCGACCGGCCGTCACTCGATCGAAGAGACCATCGAGCTCGACACCCAGGCGGCCTCCCGCGGCGGTCCCCACGCCATCATCGGGGGCCTCCCCCCCACCGACTCGGTGGCCGAAGCGGTCGAGCTCCTCGACCGGCAGGCGGCTGCACCCCGGTTCCGGGGGGTCCGGCCGATGGGGCCGCTCGGGCAGCCGGTCCCCGACGCCGCCGTGCTCCAGGCCCTGCAGGATCGCAACCTGGTGTTCGAACTGATGACCCATCCCGATCAGCTCCGGGCGGCGGCGGAGCAGCTCGAGCCCGCCGACGACCTGCTCGTCGTGGTGGAGCACACCGGATGGCCGCGCTCGGATTCCGCCGACGAGCGGGCGCTCTGGCAGGACGGGATCGACGCCCTGGCCGATCTGGGTGACCATGTCGCCTGCAAGCTTTCGGGCCTGGCGATGCCGTTTGGATCCACGAGCGTCGACGTGTTGGCACCGTGGCTCGAGTACGCCATCGACGCGTTCGGTGTCGACCGCTGCATGTTCGCCAGCAATTTCCCCGTCGACTCGACGTGCGGCACCTTCGACGACCTCTACACCGCGTTCGGCGACGTGACCGGCGGCCTCGACGCCGGGTCGCGCGCCAAGCTCTTCGCCGACAACGCCGAACGGATCTACCGCTGCTGAACGCCGGTTCGCCCGACTGATCGAAGCTGGTCGCATCCCCGCCCCTCCGGCCCCGCTCCGCTCCGACCTCCTCACCGGCGGTCCCAGATGCTCGCCCCCGGGTGCGGCGGCCGTCCTCGATCCCACGTCACCGGAGTGATGGAGGCCCACGCCGACGCCGTGACCGACCTCCGGTCACCGCACGAGGGCATGAGACGGTGCTACACCTTCAGGAGCTGAGCTACGGGGGCATCGACGCTGCCGGGGTCGTCGTGGGCGCAGGCACGGTCGGAGCCCGGGCCGCCCTGCCTGTCAGGCCGACAGGATGAGGAGGCCGGTCGTGAAGCTTGCCAACAGGAACGGGCGCGCCGCCCTCGTCGTCGGGAACGAGATCGCCGACGTCGCCGACTCGTCGGACGGACGGTTCGGTCCCGATCCCATGACCGTCTACGAGGACTGGCCGGAATTCAAGGACTTCGCCAGGACCCTGACCGTGGGCAGCGGGCCGCTCGTCGAGGCCGAGCTGCGCTGCCCCGTGCCGGCCCCCCGGCAGGTGTTCGCCATCGGCGTCAACTACCGCAGCCATGCCGACGAGGCCGGTATGGCGGTTCCCGAGGTGCCGGCCACGTTCACCAAGTTCCCGTCCTCGCTCGCCGGACCCTTCGACGACGTCGAGATCGCCGGGACGACGACCGACTGGGAGGTCGAACTGGTGGCCGTCATCGGCCGCCGGGCCGACCGAGTCCACGAAGACGACGCCTGGGGCCACGTGGCGGGGCTCGCCGTGGGCCAGGACATCAGCGACCGGCACCTGCAATTCGCGGCGGGCGGCCAGTTCTCCCTCGGCAAGTCCCGACGCAGCTTCGGGCCCATCGGGCCGTGGGTGGTCGCCCCGGACGACGTCCCCGACCCGGACGACCTCGCACTGGGCTGCTCGGTCGACGGCGAGAAGGTCCAAGAGGCCCGCACCAGCGATCTGGTCTTCGGTATCCCCCGCCTCGTCGCCGAGCTCTCGGCCGTGTTGACCCTGCTCCCTGGCGACGTGATCTTCACCGGCACTCCGGCCGGGGTCGGGTTCACCCGCCGGCCGCCCAGGTTCCTCGCCCGAGGCCAGGTCCTCGAGTCCTGGGCGGAGGGCGTCGGCACCCTCCGGAACCGATGCGTCTGACCCCGGCTGGCGCGGCCATCGGGTCCGGGATCGGAACGTGGGCCCCGATTGGGGACCTCGATCTCCGGCCCGCTCGACCTCGAGCCCGCTCGAGGTTGTTGACTGGCGGTGATGACCGGGGACGTAGCCAACCAGGAGCAGGCCGAGTTCTGGAACGGGAAGGAGGGCGCTCACTGGGTCCTCCACGAGGACCGGTACGAGGCCATGTTGGCGCCGTTCACCCATCGCCTGGTGGACGCGGCGGGGATCTCACCCACGGACCGGGTGCTCGACGTCGGCTGCGGGTCCGGTTCGACGACCCGGTCCGCCGGCCGCCGAGCCGTGGACGGTGACGTGCTCGGGGTCGACCTCTCCGGCCAGCTCCTGGAACGGGCCGAAGAGCGTGCCCGTGCAGAGGGGCTCTCCCATGTCCGCTTCGAGCGAGCCGACGTCCAAGTCCATCGGTTTGCCGACGAGGCCTTCGACGCCGCCATCAGCCGCTTCGGCATGATGTTCTTCTCCGAGCCGGTCACTGCGTTCGCCAACGTCGCCCGGGCCCTGCGCCCGGGGGGCCGGATGGCATTCCTCTGCTGGGCCGAGCTGATGGCCAACGAGTGGGTCGTGGTCCCGGGCGCGGCGGCCGCCGAGCACGTGCCCGCGGCGGCTGTCGCCGATCCCGATACTCCCGGCCCCTTCTCGCTCGCCAGCACCGATCGTCTCCGATCGCTCCTCGATGCGGCAGGGTTCACCGAGGTGGGCATCGAGCAGGTCTCCGAGCCCCTCCTGATGGGATCTGATCCGGCCGACACCGTGGAGTTCCTGAAGGCGACCGGTCTCGGGCAACGGCTCCTGCGCGACGCTGACGCGCCGACTCGCCGCCGGGTGACCGGCGCCATGACGGCCGCACTCGACCCCTACCAGACCGCCGACGGGGTCCGGTTGGGGTCGCAGGCCTGGCTGGTCACCGCACGCCGGCCTCCGACGTGACAGCGGCCCCCGTCGTCGGGGCCAAGATATGGATGGTCGCGATTGGCCGGCCGGCGTCATCCCCACTGACCGGGTCGATAGTCGCCGGCCGGGACACGGATGATCACATTCATCCGGTTGTAGACATTGATGAGGGCGATGAGCGAGACGAGGGCGCCGAGCTGATCCTCGTCGAAGTGCCGAGCAGCGTTGGCCCACGCCTCGTCGGTGACACCACCGGCTGCATCGGCGATGCGGGTTCCCTGCTCAGCCAGCTCCAGGGCGGCTCGTTCGGCCTCGGTGAACACCGTCGCGTCCCTCCAGGCTGCCACCAGGTTCAGACGGACCGGGTCTTCGCCGGCGTGGGCGGCGTCCTTGGTGTGCATGTCGGTGCAGAAGCCGCAGCCGTTGATCTGGCTGGCTCGGATCTTCACCAGCTCCTGTGTCGCGGCGGGCAGGGTCGAGTCGGTGATGACCCTGCCGGCGGAGTTGATGTACTTCGCGAACTTCGAGGCCACGGAGTGCTCGGTCAAGCTGAGTCGGGCGTCCATCGCAGTCTCCTTTCGTCGGAGCTCGTCTCTACCGTCGTTTGACGCGGGAGAGCGGGAATCCGTGACACCCGGAGCCGGGCCGGGTCACCCCGATCGGGGCCGGCCGCCGCCCCGGGGATGCCTCGGGTCCACGGCGGTTCGCCAAAGTCCGTGTCCCCCCGTGCTGGCCGACAGATCATCGGGGTCATCGGGCCGCAACCGTCCGCGAGAGCGCCACGAGATCCTCGATCTGCGAACGGGTGCCGATCACGATCAGGACATCGCCCGCCGACATCGTGGTGTCGGGGCCCGGATTGGTCCTGAACCCGCCACTGGCGCTGCGGATGGCGAGGACCAGGGCCCCGGTGAGCTCGCGAAGTCGTGCCTGGCGCAAGGAGCGCTCGGCGAGCGAGCAGTCCGGACGGACCGGCACCTCGGCCAGCCGGAACTCGACTTCGTCCCCGTGGGTGACGACGTCCAGGAACTCCGAGACCATGGGCTGCATCAACATGGCCGCGATGCGGGCGCCCCCGATGGCCTGGGGATTGATGACCCGGTCGGCGCCGGCCCTGAGCAACTTGGGCTCGGAATCGGTCACCCGGGCCCGACCGATGATGAACAGCTCGGGACGCAACGTGCGGCCGCTCAGGGTCAGGTACACATTGGTGGTGTCGGTGCTGGTGGCAGCGACCAGGGCGCGGGCCTTGTGGATCCCGGCCCGGAGCAAGATCCGGTCGTCGGTCGCGTCGCCCACCAGGATCGGGTAGTCGACACCGGCGAGACGATCGCGGTCCTGGTCCACCACCACAAAGTCATGGCCGCCTGCGGCAAGGTGCCCGGCGATCGACCGGCCGACCCGGCCGTGGCCGCAGACGATGACATGGTCGGCCAGGTCGCTGATCTTTCGTTCCATGCGCCGCCTCCCCCACAGGTCGACCAAGTCGCCCTCGATGACCGCCTCCAACACAACCCCGAACGCGTACAAGACAGTGCCGACTCCCACCAGGACCAGCACGATGGTGAAGACCTTGGCCGCCTCGGTCTGGCGGAACATCTCCCGGAAGCCGACCGTGCTCACCGTGGTCACGGTCTGGTAGAGGGCGTCGAGAGGACTCAGGCCGAGCACCCAGTACCCGAGGGTCCCTCCGGCCAGCACGACGGCCAATGCCCCGACGGCGATCCAGAACCGCCCTCGGAACAACGGGCTCCTCACCCGCATATGCTGCCACGACCTCGGATCGGGAATCCGGAGTGGGGGTTCCGGCCGGGTGCGTCGGCGGGGGCCGATCGGGGCAGGCCCCGGGGGGCCGGGCTTCCGTTCTCGCAACCGTTCCGGCGGTGTCGCGCCTCGCTGCTCGAAGCCCCCACCCCCGGCACCGTGGTGCCGCTCGTGGCTGCGGTTCAGCCGACACGCGGCAGGCTGTCCGTGGCCCTGTTGGTTGCCCGCCGCCTGTTACGGGACCGCACGGGCGGGTAAGGATCCGGACAATACCGACCACAGAGGTGGAGGGAGAGCGTTGCCCGAGGAAGCATTCGCCGAGGCGGCGGCCCGCATCTATCACGACTGGGACAAGGCGCTGAGCGAAGACGACGTCGACGCGTTGCTCGCCCTTTACGCTTCCGACGTGCACTTTGAAAGCCCCGCTGTCCCCTCACCATGGGCGGCGAATCGGGGGTCTGCCACGGCCGGGACGAGCTCCGCCCGGTTCTCGAAGCGGTGGCCGCTCGAAAGCCGCCGCTGCGTACCTACCATCGAACGGGTTATCTCACCGACGGTCGCCGAACGATGGTCTTCGAGTACCCGCGGGACGCACCCGAGGGCGAGCAGATGGACTTTGTCGAAGTCATGGAGATCGCCGGGTCGTTGATCCAGCGCCACTGCGTCTACTGGGGCTGGCGGGGCATCAAGGTGATCCAAGAGGGCGGCTACCACAAGTAGCTCCACCGGGACGTCCGGCCAGCGCGGTTCGGCCATGAGCCGTCTCCAGCCTGCTTGGCCCCTTGCTGGCCGAGGCCGATCTTCTACGCCGGCAGCGCGCTCGAGGGCCCAGCCGAACCGGTCGCCGACAGGGGGTCGGCAAGCCGCGTCCGGGCCGGTCCTCGTCGGCGGCGCTGGACCCGGTCTCCGGAGCCCTCCCCCAGCGGACCCACCGGCATCGTCTCGGACAGGCACCTCCCGGGGCCCGCCTGGCAATCGAACGGGCCAGCCGACTCAGCATCAATAACACAGATTTGTGTTATCTCAGCTATATCTGTAATATCGAGATGTGCCTACGGATGCCCAGGTCACGTTCGCCGACCACATGGGCCGCTTCTACTCCAACCGCTACGCCTTTCCGCCGATGACCGGTCGGCTCATCGGCTATCTGGCAGTCTGCGAGCCCCCGGAACAGACCATCGCCGAGCTTGCCGATGCCCTGCTCGCCAGTCGCAGCGCGATCACGGCTGCGGTGAAGGCGCTCGAGATGCTGCACGTGATTCGACGGTTCCGGTCGGCGGGCGAGCGGATGGATCGGATCCGCATCGACATGAGCTCCCCGAAGGCGATGGGGATGGACGTCACCGAGTACCAAGAACTGGGGGAGCTGGCCCGCGAGGGGCTCGAGGTGCTGAAGGACGCCCCGCCGGAGCGACGGGCCGTCCTCTTGGAGTTCAGCGCCTTCGCCGATTTTTTGGTGGAGCAGATCGTCCGGTTCGAGCAGGACTGGAAGGAGCGCCGTGCCGCGCTCGTCGCCGCAGGAACACTGCCACCAGAAACGCCCGGTGGTGGACGGCCATGACCACTTCCGGTCAATCAGCCATTGTCGCCACCGGCGTACGAAAGGCCTTCGACGGCGCGACCGTGCTCGACGCGGTCGATCTCTCCGTGGCCAGTGGCTCCATCTTCGCGCTGCTCGGTCCGAACGGAGCGGGGAAGACGACCATGATCCGCATCCTCTCGACCTTGATCACCCCCGACGGCGGCCAGATCCGCGTGGCCGGCCACGACGCCGTACGAGAACCGGAGGCGGTGCGCGCCGCCATCGGTGTCACGGGCCAGTTCTCTGCCCTCGATGACCTGTGCACGGGAGTGGAGAACATGCAGCTCATGGTCGACCTCAATCACCTTGACCGCAATGCCGGACGGTCGCGTATGAGCGAGTTGCTCGACCGGTTCGGGCTCACCGATGCGGCGCACAAGCCGGTGACGACATACTCCGGCGGCATGCGCCGCCGGCTCGACCTCGCGATGACCCTGGTGGGTGAGCCGAAGGTGATCTTTCTCGACGAGCCAACCACCGGCCTCGACCCGGGCAGTCGCCGGATGATGTGGGACAGCATCCGTCAGCTCGTCGCTGGCGGCGTCAGCATCCTGTTGACGACCCAGTACCTCGACGAGGCCGACGAGCTCGCCGACCGGATCGCCGTGCTGGACCGCGGACGGATCGTGGCGGAAGGCACCCCGGACGAGCTCAAGCGACGTGTACCCGGCGGCCACGTCCGCCTGCAGATGCCGACCGCCGGTTCCCTCCGCGGAGCCGCGGCCCTTCTCGACGGCGCCTCCTGTGACGAGGAGAAGCTGGCGGTCCAGGTGCCCACGGACGGCACTGTCGCCGCACTCCGCCACCTGTTGAGCGTGCTCGAGGAGGCCGACATCGAGGTGGATCAGCTCTCCGTCCATTCCCCCGATCTCGACGACGTGTTCTTCGCCGTCACCGGTCACCCGACCGAAGAGGCGCTCGCCCTGCCATGACGACCGCTCGCTACACATTGACGGATTCAGCCACCATGACGCGTCGCAACGTCAGGCGCTTGCTGCGCTATCCGTCGATGACCCTGTTGCTGGTCGGCATGCCGATCGTGTTCCTGTTGCTCTTCGTCTACGTGCTCGGGGGCCAGCTCAGCCACGGCCTCGGTGGCGGGCTGACCGGCGGCCACATCGGGCGCGACGGCTACCTGAACTACGTCACTCCCGGCATCCTGCTGCTCACAGTGGCCGCATCCGTGCAGGGCACGGCGATCGTGGTCGCCATGGACATGACCAGCGGGATCATCGACCGCTTCCGCACCATGGCGATCGCCCGTTCATCCGTGCTGACCGGGCACGTCCTCGCGGCGCTCATCCAGACGCTGGCGGGCCTCGCCGTCGTCATCGGATTCGCCGTGGTCCTCGGATTCCGCCCGGTTGCCGGGGTGGTCTCCTGGATGGCGGCGATCGGGACGCTCGCGCTGTTCGCCTTCTCGCTCGTCTGGCTGGCGACCGCCCTCGGCTTGGCCGCCAAGAGCGTCGAGACGGCGAGCAACACGCCGATGTTCCTCATGTTGCTGGTGTTCCTCGGCAGCGGTTTCGTACCGACCAGCACCATGCCCGGCGGTCTGGAGCAGTTCGCCCACTACCAGCCCTTCACGCCTGAAACGGAGACGCTGCGCGGGCTCCTCACCGGGGGTCCGATCGGCACGAACGGCATCGCTGCCCTCGGGTGGAGTATCGGCATCGCATCGATCTCGTACCTCTGGGCGATGCATCTCTACCGGCGGCGGCGGGCGTCATAGGCAGCCTCGTCGTCCCGGACGGGCCGGAGTGGGTTGCTCCTCGGGCGCCACGCTGAGCTGCCACGAGACGCCATAGCGGTCGCTGATCCATGCAAACCTCTGGGAAAAGGATGCCGGCCCGGCGGCATGAGGACGTTCCCTCGATCGGAGAGCTGGTCGAACAGGGAATTGAGGGCCGCTTCGTGCTGAAGCGACGCTCCGCTGGCTCCACCGCCTGCGATAGCCTCCCGTCCGACCCCAAGCACGAGGATGCCGACCGGGGAGCGCGATCATGCCCTATACCGTGGATTTCAACACCGTCACCACCGTCGGGTTGGAGTCGTCGCCGGTCGCGGCGGCGCTTGCCGGTCTGCGGGCGAACGAGGCCCGCTACTTCAAGAACAAGTACGACCACGACTTCGCGGTGGAGCCTGCGAGCAACGCCAAGGCGACCATCGACTGGGTCCACCGGATCCTCAAGGAAGAACGCGACCTCGTCATCTCGTCTCGTCCTCTCGAGGCTTCGGCCTTCCAGGTCGAGAACATCCGAATGGCGTACGTCTTCTACGAGGACGGCCTGTCGATCAACGTGATGTACACGAACGACGACCCCAAGAAGCGGGCGGTCGGGTTCAAGCTCTCCGAAGGGATGGAGGTCCCCGCTGAGCTGGCCTCGCAGTTCAAGTTCGCGAGGCAGAAGTCGAAGCTGGCGGGAACCATCCGCGGTTCGTACTTCGTCATCAAGGACGAGTACTGACGGCCGGGCCTCTCCCGGCCCCGGGCCCAGACGGGGCGCCTACCGGTTGGTGCGGGCGGTGATGTGCTCGAAGAGGCCAGGGCGGACACGAGTCCGCACCCCTCTCGCCCAAGGCTGGTCGAGCTCGGCGACCTGGAGCGCGGCACCGTTGTTCAACAGCATGCCGAAGGCAAGGAACGCCTTGATCGTCACCGGGTCGAGTCCCGTGGTGTCGGCGACGGTCTGCCAGACACGCCCGAAGCCGGCGCGCACCGCGTCGCGGACCTCGGGATCGCCACAGGCGGCGAATCCCTGGAGCTGCAACAGCAGCGAGGTCCGGTCAGCCAGCATCTGGTTGTACTGCACCCCCATACGGGAAAGCGCGCCGAGCCCGGTCTCGTTGCCGACACTGTCTCGCATCCCGCTGGCCATACGGTCGAACGCCGCGATCACGAGCTCCAAGAACAGCGCCTTCTTGGTACCGAACATCCGGAAGACGTAGGCCTGGCTGATCCCGGCACGCCGGGCGATCAGCTCGGTCGACGCCCCGTGCAGACCTCCGCTGGCGAACTCTTCCGCGGCGATCGCCAGCACCTGTGATCGCCGTTGAGATCCGTTCATCCGTGCCGTCATCGCCGTTAGGTTACTAGTTACTAACCAATAACTGATAGCTTGACGGCGTGAGCGACGACGCCTGGGCCGGCCTGGCCGGCACATTCGCCGACGAGGCGTATGCCTCGGTGAAGGGGTACGTGCGCACCTACGTCATGCACCAACAGCTGCTGGAACACCTTCCGACCCCTCCCGCCACCGTGCTCGATGTCGGCGGCGGCGCCGGCCATCAATCGCTTCCGCTGGCCCGAGCCGGCTACGACGTGATGTTGCTCGACTCCTCCCCGGCGATGCTGGACAAAGCCCGCGAGCGCCTGCAGCGGCTGCCGCCTGACGTCCAGCGGCGGGTGACCCTCTTGGATGCGGACGGTGAGAACGCCGACGAGGCGGTGAGCGGTCGACGTTTTGCGGTCGTCCTGTGCCACGGCGTGCTCGGGTACCTCGAGCAGCCCGAGCAGCTCGTCGATCAGTTGTGCCGCTGCGCCGAGCACGGAGGCATCGTCTCGATCATGACGGGCAACGCCCGGGCGGCGGCGGTGCAGCCAGCTCTGGAACGGCGGTGGGAGGATGCCCTCGCGTCGTTCGACGCGAGAACCGGGATCGGAGTGCTCGGACTGCCGGCCCGAGCCCACACGGTGGAGGAGCTCAGTGAGCTCATGCGCACCCACGGCGTGGACCCGCTGCGCTGGTACGGGGTCTGGCTGTTTGTCGACTGGCTCGAGTTCAGCGGAGTCAGGCTCGATCCGGGCGATTCCGAGCAGGTCGCGGCGACGGCCGCCGTCGAGTTGGAGGCCAGCCGACGAGACCCGTACCGTCGACTCAGTCGCGTCTTTCACCTCCTCGGACGGAAAGCTCCGACCTGACCAGGCGTCAGGCGGGCACGAGCAGCCATCGATCCGTACCAGTCGATCCGATCTCCTCCCTCACGGGGGCGCCGCCGTACTCGGAGCCGCCGACCAGCTCGAGGTCGGAGTCCCCAAGGCGCCACCGCCGTGCTCGACGGATCGACGCTGCTGACTGCCCCCGGTCAGGAGCCGCGTTCCTCACCTGTGTCGTGAGGTCCGGGTCCGCCAGGGGAAGGCCGGCGGCGAACCGACGGTCAAAGCGTGCGACCTAGGGTGTGTGCCATGCGCACCTACCCGCCGAAGACGAGCGACCGCACGACGCGGTCGACCTCGTCGCCGGGCGCGACCCCAGGGAGTGGAGGCCCATACTCATCCGCTGGAAGCAGCACGTGGCGGACCTGATCTACACATCCAACGTGTCCCTCGACGGCTTCATCGAGGACGACCGCGGCAGCTTCGAGTTCAGCGCCCCCGACGACGACGTCTTCGTCTTCATCACCGATCTCGAGCGGTCCGCCGGGACGTATCTGTACGGCAGGCGCATGTACGAGACGATGGCCGTCTGGGAGACGGACCCGGCCCTCGGTGCCCAGTCGGGGCTCATGACCGACTTCGCGAACATGTGGCAGGCGGCCGACAAGGTCGTGTACTCGACAACGCTCGAGGGGGTCACGACGGCCAGGACTCGGCTGCAACGCCGCTTCGATGCCGACGCGATCCGAAGGATGAAGGAGTCCTCCACCGGCCACCTGACCATAGCGGGGGCGAACCTCGCCCAGCAGGCGTTCGAGGCCGGGCTGGTCGACGAATGCCGGCTGTTCATCAGGCCGGTCCTCGTCGGTGGAGGAAAACCGGCTCTGCCGCGCGGCCTGCGCCTCGAGCTGGGGCTGATCGACGAGCAGCGGTTCGCCAGCGGGGTCGTCTACCTCCGGTACCGCATCGCGGTCTGACTGCTACACCCCCATCGGGGCCCCGACCGACGCCGCCGCTCGGACCACCGGAACCACAGGCGAGTACGAGCTCGTCGCTGGGCCGGGTGGCCCGCTGGACGGGCGGGCTCCTCACCCCTCGAGGAGCCAGGGAATCAGCCGCTCCTCGTGCACGACCAGCCGGTGCTCATCGAAGATCGCCTGAAGGCCCGGGTCCCACGGCGTAGGTGGCGAGCCGTGACGGTCGTGGGGCAACCGGGCCCCTTCCGCCTCGGCGGAGGCGACGGCCTCGAGATAGGACCCGCCGTCCATGCGCCAGGGGGTCAGACCGTGGCGGTGCATGCGGGCGCAGATCCGCAGCCCCGCGGCGTCGAAGTCCCCGTGGTAACGGAGCGCCGCTCCGCAGGCGAGCAGTTGCCGGACCAGCAGACGCGCCGCCCCAGCCGGGTTGCCGTTGAGGGCCACGACCGGGAACGGGACCCGTCGTTCGCAGGCCGCCTCCACGAGACGTGGGTTCTCGGTGACGAGCACGTCCGAACCGATCGGCACCTCGAGCGGGTGGTCGCGCAGGGCCAGCTGCGACAGGTGCATCGGCACCCCGAGGGTGGCGGCCTCGTGCAGCATCGCAGACATCGGGCTGGTGGCGACGGGCACGAGCCCCCAGGTCAGGACGGGGGCGGATACCCGGTCGAGAGCACGCCGCCCGCTCCCACACCTCCCGGAGCCCTCCTCCGTGGCGCAGCATCAAGGCCCGGGTTACGGCCGCCGAGTGCCGGGTGCCGTGATCGAGGGCGTGGGAATCGCCCAGCATGCCGGCCGCCAGATCGACCCGACTGAGCCCCTCGGCCTCCTCGCTGCCTGCGCCGATCCGGGTCACGACCGCCCGGCTGGAGCGAACCAGCTCGACTGCCTCCTCCGCCTCCAGACCGGCCAGGATCCCGGCCCGGATCAATCCCTCGATCCACTCCCCCGCCCATCCCTCGTCCCAGTGGCCGGCCTCCTCCCGGACCGCCTGCCGCGCTGCTGCGGACTTCTGGCGCACCTCACGCCGCTGTTCCGGCTCGAGGGAGAGCGGGTGGCCGAGGGACCGCAGGGCGGCGACCAAGTCAGCCCCGATACCGAGATCGGCCAGCTTCTTCTCCAGCGCGTCGAGGTCGATATCGCTCCGGACAGGGCCGTCCACCAACGCCCGCAACAGGTACCGGCCCCGGGCGGTCACGTCCTCGGGGAGCTTCATGCGCCCCCGCCTGCCCGTGCCGTATCTCTCCAGCCGCCGCCGGACGGCCCGGAACACGGGCTGGAGGTCGGGCGACCGCAACGATTCCGGGGCGGTCACAACAGGGTTTCCTGTCTGACGGAGGGAGCGAACCGGGGGGCCGCGGCCAGCAGCTTGACGCCGGGCGGGTCCGCCCGGCGTGCAGCCAGGCGCACGGCAACCAGGAGGTCGACGGCCCGCCGGGCCAGTCGATCCGGTGCGGCGACCAGATCCTTGGCCCAGTACCGCCCGTACTCACCGGCGAGGCTGGCCACCGCCCGATGGACTTCAGCCTCGTCCCACCACTCGGCGCGGCGCTCCTGCATCACACCGAGCAGCAGGAGGGCGGCATGGCCCTCGGTGCCACCGGTGGGAAAGGGCTGATCGGCGAGGGTGCCGTCGGGATCGATGGAGGCGACACCCTCGGCTCGCGCCTCCATGGTCAGCCCGAACATCTCGTGCAGGAATCGCCCTTCTTCGCCGAGCCGCCGGCGCAGCTCGGTCCATTCGTCGTCGGTCAGGTCGTCCCGGTAGACCACCGGGTCCTCGGCCAGCCTGGCGCGGAGCCACTGCCGGGTGTTGTCCCGCCGGTCGGCGCGAGCCAGCAGGTCGTCGTCGCCGGCCAGCACGGGGAGCGGCAACAGTGCGATGCGGTCCGGTCGTACCCGCAGCACGGCGTCCGCGTCCTCGTCGGTGGCGTAGCTGTCGACTCGAGCGTGCAGCTCCACGGCCAGGCCATGATCGATCATCCATCGGAGCGCGGTCACCACCGACCGGCGCTCGGTCGCGTCGCCCGACAGGGTGAGCTCGATCTCCGCAGCGGCCGAACGGATCAGGTCGATCAGGTCGCGGAGGCTGATCACGGCCGGCCCGGCGACCGTCGATGCCAGGGCCAGGATCAGCATCGAGTACTCGAGCTGGTGCAGCGGACGGCCACCCGATGTCCGCAGTGGTCGGCCGGACGGTACGTAGCCCGACTTGAACAGTCTCGCGGTGTCGGACGCCACGTGCAGCCGGTAGCCCAGGCGCTGAGTGAACCAGCGATCGACCTCGACCTCGTGCCGGCGGATCAGCCGGAACACGTCGGGGTCGTGCTCGGCGCAGGTGAGCGGGTTGGAGATGAGGTGGCGGGCCGCGCTGCGCCGTTCGACTGCTGCCTGCGGGTCGCCGCTCAAGGGCCCGGTCATCACGACGTGCTCCCCTCCACGGCCACCCGCAGGCGGGCGAAGGACAACGTGCCGGCGGTGGTCCGCACCACGGTTCCCTCGTCCCTCGTCCTGGTCAGGGTCACCGCCACCGATCCGTCCTCGAACGCGAACTCGGTCGCCTCCACCGACATCTTGGACAGGGCCCGGCTGATGAGGGCCTGCAGGCGGGACAGGGCGGCCGGTGAAAGAGCGTGTCCGTCGAGCCCGAATCCGGCGACCAGCTCCGCTTCGGCCCGCCGGAGGCCAGCCAGCTCCTGCTCCCGCCGGCGACGTATCTCCTGTTGGGCGGCGGTCCGGTCCGGCAGCGGGCTGGCATTGCCGCGCGCCGCGGTGTCACCCCGCTCCCGCAGCGACAGCGGGACTGAGGCCTGGGGGGCCTCCGACCACGCGGTGGCGATGCTACCGGATCGTCCGCATCGGCAGGCAACGCTCCGAAATGATTCGGCGTGTAGAGGCCGAACCCGGCGTTGACCAGGTCGGCGGCCGCCTCCGGTCGTTCCGTGACGGTCGGGCCAACCGCAGCAAATCCGCCCGGCGGGAGGATCCGCTGAGCCCGACCCGCGAGAGCCGGGTGAGGTTGAGGGTGAGGGTCCTGACCGCGGCCACCGCGTCGCGGCGCAGTTGCTCGATCCGGGCCGGCCGGTGGGCAGCACCGACGAACCATCCGCTGAGGTGCAGCCAGTCGTCCACCGCGCAGCCGGGGGCTCGGGTGACCGACACCGCCTCTGCCAGCCCGGCTTCCGCCACCCGGGCCGCCAGACCACGGTTGGCCCGCTCGGATATGACCTCGAACGAGTCCGCCAGGCCCGATAGGACGGCGGCTATCGGCCGCGAGGCCCGTTCGATCTCGCCCAACCGGTCGGTGACGTAGCCAACCAGCACCTGGGCGAAGAAGCTGAACTCCTCCGGGTTGAGGTCGTAACGGTTCTGCCACTGGTTGATGGCGGCGAAGAACTGCGTGATCTCGGAGGTGAAGGCCTGGTGGGGATCGAACACCGCCCGCACCATCTCCGCCAATCGGTCGGGATCGCAGTGGCCGACGTCGGTGGCGGCCAAGGTGCGGAGCGCCTCGAGCAGCGACCGCAGGCGGCCGGTGTACACGTCCCGGACCTCGTCGATCCGGGTGATCACCCCCTCGACCGCTTCGTGCACCTCCTGGCCGGCCCGGGTGATGAGGTACCGGTTCCGCCGGCGGTAGTAGTCGGCCAGGCTCGACGGCGTGCCGGTCACCGAGGATGCCGTGAGGTTGCCCCACCGGCGCAAGCTCTCCAGCCGGGCGGTGACCACGCCCTCGGGAAGCACCGTTCCCGACTCGGCCAACCGTTGCTCGACCTCCTCCGGGGTGAAGTCGGAGAAGAACGTCCCGGCGAATACCGCCATGATCTGGCGGTGTTCCTGCCATTCGTCTCCGGTGATGTATCGAAAGAGCAGCCGTCCCGATTCGGCGTCCGGCTCCGCCTGGAGGAACGGTTCGTCGCCGTTCACCGCAGGCCGATCACGAGACGACGGTCACGGGACGAGGGTCACGGGACGAGGGTCAAGGACGAGCTGTCCCAGCGGCTGTGCTCGAGGACGATCACCCCGAGGGCGGCGTCGCGGACCACCTCGGTGATGGCCAGCTGCGGGACGGTGGCGTGAGTCCCCCAGAGCCGCTCGCTGGTGGCGATGAAGTCGAGGTCCAGCTCGACGAGCAGCCCGAAAAGCTTGGGATGGTTGTCCTCGGACACCTTGGCGAACGCGTCGTCGAGCAGCAGGAAGCGGGGAACGTCGGCGGCCGACTCGGCCAGCGAGTCGCACGACGCCGCCACCGCGGCGAACAACGGCAGGTAACTGACGATCTTCTTCTCGCCTTCGGACAGGGCGGTCCGGCGGGTGAGCCGCTCGTCGGGCCGGTCGGGTCGGCGCAGGAGCAGGATGATCTCGTACCATTCGCGGTAGTCCAGGATGTGACCGACGAGATCGGCATAGGCCGCCTCGGGGTTCTCCCGCCGGGCGTAGTCCAACTGGGCGGAGATGATCTCCCTGAGCCGCAGATCCTCCTCCGCCGTGCGCAGGTCGGGGGGCTTGCCCATCAGGGTGATCATCTCGGACAGCTCGGGGGCCAGCCCTTCTCTCCTGCGCCAGCGGATCGACACGCCGATCCCGTGGGAAGTGGTGATGGAGTCCAGGCGCTTGTTCATCCTCCGCACCAGGTCCTCGGCGGTGCAGCTTCTCCGCCACCTCCCGGGCGACGAGGCCCTGGAGCAGGTTGCGCAGAGCCTGGTCCTGCTCGCTGGAGAGCAGCGACGAGAGCTCAGACCGCCGACTCTCCACGATGGTGACCGCTTCGGCGAGCGGAAACCGGCCTTGGGGTCCGTTGATCTCCACCATGAGCGGCAGCGACTCGTCGCGCTGTCGGTCCTCGGCGTCCCAACCCTCGCCGAGAGAGTCGCGGCGCTGGCGCAGCGACTGACGTACGCCGTCGGCGCTGACCTCCCGGGTGCCGGTAGGAGGAACGCAGCCCCCGAGGGCTTCAGCCAACTGCCGGATCCCAGAGACAGATTCTTCGATCGGCGCCTGGACCGGGGACGGGTCGGGGTGGCTGAGGCGAGCAGGCCCGGTACGGCGAACACCCGGCGCATCTCGGGTATCAGAGCGAGACAGCGCCGCTGGTCTTCGTCGGCCTGCCGGTCCCGTCGTCGGCGTCACGGCGGGCTTCGACCAACTGGGTGTTGCGCTCGAGCTCCGCGTCGCGTGCGAGCTTCAGTTCCTTCTTGGCGTGCGCCGTCTGAGACTCCCGGGCCTCTATCACGCGGGCTTCCCGCCGCGTGGCGGCAGGGAGCACCCAAGGGCGCCGGTCACATATCGGTCGCCTGGCGCGTCAGAGACCGTGACGGCAGAATCGATCAGCGAGCCGAAAGGAGCCATCGTGACCGACCCTTCCACCCAGGGGATCAAGGTCGTATTGCACCCCGTGTCCGACCTGACGCGAGCCAAGGCGGTCTACACCGCGTTACTCGGCCTCGAGCCCCAAGCCGACGCCGAATATTACGTGGGCTACGACACCGACAGCCAGCACATCGGCCTCGTTCCCGGCGGCGGCCCCGGGGGCATGGTCTCGCCCGTGGCCTACTGGGCGGTGGCCGACATCGACGCGAAGCTGGCCGAGGTCACCAGCGCCGGTGCCACCTTGAAGGAGTCCCCCCGCGACGTCGGCAACGGACGCCTCGTGGCCACGGTCACCGATCCCGACGGCAACGTCCTCGGGCTCGTCCAGGACTCCTGAGGCAGAGGCGGCGAGCAGCCGGACCGGATCGCCGAGGAGGGCGACGACGGCATTCAGATGACGTCGCGTGGTGCCGTGACCGGAGCGGCGGCAGATTCAACTTGCCTACCGGGCAACCCGAGGCGGCACTCTCGAGCCGCAGGGCTCGGCGGCTCTGCTGGCAAAGCCGTCCTGACGAGGTCGTGACCCAATGCTCACATTGGATCCCGGAAGGCGGCCCCGATCGCGGTGAGCGTGTACTGATCGAGGCCGACGCACTCCAGCACGCAGTGAGCGCCGTAACCATCGGTGAGCTCCGGACACGCTCCACGGCTTCGTCGCCACGTTCGGCAACGACGTCGGTGGTGCTGAACTCCTTGGCGAGGTTGGTGCGCTCGGATTAACCGCACCTCGGAATGCGCTGCCTCTTGGTCCTCGTAACATCGCGAGAACCCTGCCCGTCTGACCAGGAGGATGGATCCTGTGCCCGGAGCCGACTTCAACGACCGGACCGATTTCGACAACGCAGAGCGAGGACTGATCGGCTCTCTCGAACCCTGCGTCATCCGCACCGCCGAAGGAAGGGAGATCTGGAACAACGACGCTCTGGACTTTTTGGACGGTCCCTGCCCACAGACCGTCAACCCGAGCCTCTGGCGCCAGTCGCAGCTGACGGCGATGCAGGGCCTCTACGAAGTGGCCGGTGGTGTCTACCAGGTGCGGGGGTTCGACCTGTCCAACATGACCCTGGTCGTGTCCGAGAACGGCGCCATCGTCATCGACCCCTTGATCTCGGCGGAGTGCGCCACCGCTGCGCTCGACCTCTACCGCCGGCATCGAGGTGACCGCCCGGTGACGGCGGTGATCTACACCCATGCCCACGTCGATCACTTCGGCGGCGTCCGAGGCATCTACGAGTCCGAAGTTCCGGTGCTCGCCGGCCAGGGGTTTATGGAAGCGGCGGTTTCGGAGAACGTCTACGCCGGAGTGGCCATGGCCCGCCGGAGCATCTTCATGTACGGGGCAAACCTGCCCAAGAGCCCCACGGGTCAGGTCGGAGCCGGACTCGGCGCCACCAACTCCAACGGCACCATCGGCCTCGTCCCGCCGACCCTAGAGATCACCCACACCGGCCAGGAGGAGGTGATCGATGGCGTCCGCATCCGTTTCCAGATGACGCCCGGTACCGAGTGCCCAGTGGAGATGAACTTCTACTTCCCCGACCGCAAGGCCCTCTGCATGGCGGAGAACGCCACCCACAACCTGCACAACCTGCTGACCCTTCGCGGCGCCGTGGTGCGGGACCCCCACATATGGGCCCGATATCTAAACGAGGCGATCGACCTGTTTTGTGGGGACGTCGAGGTCGCCTTCGCCTCGCACCACTGGCCGACGTGGGGCCGGGAGAACATCGTGGGCTATCTGCGCCAACAGCGGGATCTCTACGCCTACCTTCACGATCAGACCCTGCGGCTCATGAACCATGGCTACACCGGCATCGAGATCGCCGAGATGATCGAGATGCCGCCCGCATTGGAGGCCGCCTGGCACACCCACGGCTACTACGGGTCGGTCAGTCATAACGTGAAGGCCATCTACCAGCGCTACCTGGGATGGTTCGACGGCAACCCGTCGTCATTGTGGGAACACCCCCCGGTCGAAAGCGCCACGCGATACGTGGACTGCCTCGGTGGAGTCGATGAGGTGGTCGCGAAGGCCCGGCGCTACGTCGAAGACGGCGACCTCCGGTTCGCCGCCCAGCTGCTCAAGCACGCCGTCTTCGCCGACGAGTCCCATGTCGAGTCCAAGAGTCTCCTGGCCGATGTCTACGAGAAGCTGGGATTCGGGGCCGAGAACGGTACCTGGCGAAACTTCTACCTCCAAGGGGCCACCGAACTCCGAGGCGCCGATGCCGGTGAGGCCGTGAGCCTGGCGCCGCCCGAAATGGTGGCCGCCCTGGGCGTGGACCAACTCTTTGACTCACTGGCCGTCCGACTGAACGGCCCAAAGTGCTGGCATGAGGCGTTCGCCATCGACTGGGTCTTCACCGATCTGGATCACACGTACCGGACCGAGTTGTCGAACGGGGTTCTTGTCCAAGACGTCGATCCCTCCGCCGGAACAGCTGCCCTGACGCTGACCTTGACCAAACCGCAGCTCCTCGGATTGCTGGCCGGCACGACCGGGCTTGGTGACGTCCCGGCCGAGGGCGACACCGCACTCATCCAGCGGCTGCTGTCATACCTCGACGAACCGACGCCTCTGTTCCCCATCGTGACCCCATAGGGCCCCGCCGTCAGCACGACGAAACGAGCAGTGGAGACAGTCTCCTCATCTCACGGCTCGAACCTCCTGTCAAGGTTCATCGCCACTCCGAGCGAACTCTGACACGGAGTTCAAGGCCGGGATCCCAATGTTGCAAAGATGTCACCCCTTACCGGTTGGGTGCCCGTCTCATGAAGTACACCCCTATTGTCAGGCCGGCTAAACGAATAGCCGTAAGACCGCAGAAGGTCCGCGACTACCTCGCGGCCTTCACCGAATATCCGCTCTGACATCCCGTTCCATTCGATCTGAATCACCGGCATCCGGCCGTCCGCAAGCGCGGACGATGCTCCAGCAAGCACCAGACGTTCTGCACCTTCGACGTCAATTTTCACACCATCGACGAATCGCTTGTCCAAGACTTCGTCCAGCGTCCTAACCTGAATGGCTCGGCCAGCACCCTCATTTCCAGAATTCAAGAGGTGATCCATCGTGCCGCGTCGGGTTGTCATGTACATTTCGCCAGCTTTGTCGGCCAGTGCCTCAGGAACGATCTCGAACTCGTAGCCATTCAGCCGTGCGTTCTCATGGAGAGCACGCCTACTGTCTTCCATCGGTTCGACCGCGATTACATTGGCCCCGAGATCTGCTGCCCAAAGCGAGTACAGCCCGATATTGGCGCCAACGTCAACGAAGAGTGAACCTGGCTTGAGAAGTCTCTTTCCAGACTTTCATCTCAGCCCAGTCGGGTGGATTACCAATGATCGGTTCGACAGAGCAGGTAAACCGCCGGTCTGCCCACAACTTCGTGTGATCACCGATTGTTACCAATCGTCGTCGACCGAGTAATCGGCTCTCCAAATGGAATGATGCCACCCGCCCGAGGGAGAGCAGCCGGTTCCCACGATTCGCGGGATGGTTCCAGACCTCGTTGACGAGCTCTCGGAGCCTTTCCCGTCGAGAGCGAACCCACGGTCCACGAGAGTCAGCTGGACGCCGATGCAGCGTCGTCGATCGAGAGGATGTCACCGTGTCGACGCTCGCTCGAGGTTGTCGTGGTCTATTTCCAGCAGCACCATAACCAACATTCTGAATGTATGGACGCCAAATTCGGAACAGCGGTCGCGTCCCAGGATTAGATCTCTGCTTAGCAGGTTGAGGTTGCTCTGCCAACAAGCGCATTGTTGAAATGACCGAGTGTATGCAGCCGCCCAGGCGGTTGCCCTACTCAATCGCAGGCCGCTTCGATGGTCAGTCCCGAGAGACTCTCTGCTACGCGCTCTTCAAGTACCCCGCGGGAGTGCTCTGCGGATGACTTCGGAGGCGGTGGAGCCCCCTCTCGGGAACCGCCATCAACGGCTCACCGACACACGTTCGGTCGCAGGTTCGCACCGGCAGATTTCGGTCGCGAGAGTTTCATGACTCTTGGGTGGGTCCGAGTTCAGCTTCTGCTGAAGGCAGTTCGCGGCGTGCGATGACGTGCACATCGATTCGGACGGCGCCTGCTTCGCGAATGACCCGCCTGACGATCGATCCGCCACCGGTAAGTTCTTGCCAGCGGTTGCGCTGGCTGGAGCCGATGACGATCTGGGTGATCTGATGCTCACGGGCGAAACCAGTGAGCGCCCGGGCGGGGTCGTGATCCTGCATCTCGTGCCAGCGAGCCCCGAGGTCGGCGGTCAGCTGTCGGAGCCTGTCGATCGCTTGTCGGTTCCCGTGGCCGGTAGCGTCACCGGACGTCACGTGCACCACGTCGAGGTCGCCTTTTACCCGGGCGGCGATTCGAGCGGCCCGGCGAAGCAAGACATCGGTTCCTGGTGCCGCGGTTACCGCCACCATGATTCGCTCGGTCGTCTCCCACAACACCTGGGCTTGGTGACGCTGTAGGTGCTCGAGGAGCTCTTCCTCGGTCTCGTCGGCGAGGAACCGCAAGGCCAGCTCTCGAAGGGCGATGAGGTTGTCAGTGCGGAAGAAATGTGTGAGCGCTTGGGGCACCTTCTGCTTCGGGTAGATGTTGCCATGGAGCATTCGGCGCCTGAGCGACTCGGGCGAGGAGTCGACGAGCTCGATCTGGTCGGCCTTGCGTACGACCCAGTCCGGCACGCGCTCGCGAACCTGGGCCCCGGTCATCTGCTCGACGGCGTCGGCGATGCTTTCGAGGTGCTGGATGTTGACGGTAGTGATCACGTCGATCCCTGCGTCGAGGATCTCCAAGACGTCCTGCCAGCGCTTTTCGTGCCGGCCCGATTCCGGGACGTTGGTGTGGGCCAGCTCGTCAATGAGAGCGACCTTCGGTCTGCGGGCCAGCACCGCGTCGAGGTTCATTTCTTCGAAACGACTCCCCCGGTACTCGATGGATCGGCGGGGGACGACCTCGAGCTTGTCGACCAGCGCCTCGGTGAGCTGTCGTCCGTGGCACTCGACGAACCCGATGACCACGTCAGTGCCACGACCGCGCCGCCGCTGGCCTTCGCTGAGCATGGCGAAGGTCTTGCCGACACCAGCTGCCGCGCCGAGGTAGATCCGGAAGTGGCCGGCGGATTCGACGACCTCGGTGGCGTCGGCCTCGACCGCGGCTCCGCTGACGTCGCCGTCGATCCGATGAGAGACCCCAGCCGTACCCGGCTCAGTCATCTCGCTGTCCTCTCGGAGAGGGTTTGCTCGTCATCGGGTGGCTCCAGGCGGTACAGGGTGATTCCAGAGCACCAGCTGGCCTGATCCCATTCTGGAGTACGTGCGACCGTGCAACGCGTGCCGGCGACCACGCCAGGGGTCGCATTGCGACCGAGGAAGAAGCCGCCCACCTCGCCACTGTCCTCGGCGAACACGCACGAGAACGAGACACCCCACATCGGTCGAGCCCACCAAGCAAACGGTGCCCGTGACGACGATTCGTTCCCGTGGGCACGCGTCCGCGATTCGCCGGACGACGGGTCGGCCGCTCCCGGAGGCAGAGCTGGTGAACTCCGAACTGCTCACCGAAGCTGAGAGAGGGCAACGTTGAGCTCCAGCACGTCGACGTACTCCGCACCGAGAAATCCGAGCTCCTCCGTGTGGACGTGGTTGGCGACCAGCCTGTGCACGGCAGCGACCGAGAGACCACGTGCCGCGGCCACCGTGTTTACCTGTGCGTAGGCGTCGGCCGGGCTGATGTCGGGGTCGACCAGGCTCCCCGACGTGGTGACGAGGTCGTTCGTGGGGACGATCCCCTCTTTCTTGAGGACGGCGGCCTGCTTGGCGACGGCCTGTTCCAAGGACTTTGACCGTGGACCTGGCTGGTTGGTCCCTGAAACCACGACGCCGCCAGGGCCGGTTGTCACGACGATGCCATCGGGCCGTCCCTGGAACCACATCGGGCCCTTCCACGTCTGGCCGATGAGTGTTGACCCGTCCGACGTGAGCGATCCGTCGGCCTGGTGTCTGAACAACAGCTGCGACAGCCCGGTCCCAGCCAGCGGGTACGCGAGTCCGCAAACGACGAGGAAGATGATCGAGAGGAGGATCGACCGCCGGAGGTGGACCAGCATCAGTACCACCCCACGGCCGTCAGGAACAGATCGATCAGTTTGATGAAGATGAACGGCACGACAACTCCCCCGACCCCGTATATCCACAGGTTGCGCCGCAAGATGGCGGCCGCGCTCGAAGGACGCCACCTAACGCCGCGCAATGCCAGCGGGATGAGGGCCACGATCACCAGCGCGTTGAAGATCACCGCCGAGAGCACGGCGCTCTGCGGGCTGTGGAGCTTCATGATGTTGAGCGTGTTGAGCTGGGGGTAAGCGGCGACGAAGAGCGCGGGGATGACGGCGAAGTACTTGGCCACGTCGTTGGCGATCGAGAACGTGGTGAGTGACCCTCGGGTGATGAGGAGCTGCTTGCCCACCTCGACGATGTCGATCAGCTTGGTCGGATTGGAGTCGAGGTCCACCATGTTCCCGGCCTCCTTGGCGGCGGTGGTCCCGGTGTTCATAGCCACCCCGACGTCGGCCTGGGCCAGAGCGGGGGCATCGTTGGTTCCGTCCCCGGTCATGGCGACGAGCCGCCCGCCTTCCTGCTCGGCGCGGATCAGGTCCATCTTGGCCTCGGGGGTGGCTTCGGCCAGGTAGTCGTCGACCCCGGCCTCCTGGGCGATGGCCGCGGCGGTGAGCGGGTTGTCGCCGGTGATCATGACGGTGCGGATGCCCACCGCTCGAAGTTGGTCGAAGCGCTCTCGGATCCCCTCCTTCACGATGTCTTTCAGCTCGATGACACCGAGGATCGCTCCGCTGTCAGCCACCACCAGAGGCGTGGACCCCGATCGGGAGATCCGCTCGACGGTCTCGTTGAGGCCGACCGGGACTATGCCACCTTGCTCGGTCGCCCAGCGGCACACTGCTTCGGCGGCTCCCTTTCGGATCCGCCGGCCGTTGACGTCGAGGCCCGACATCCTGGTGGTCGCGGAGAACGGGATGAACTCCCGTCCGTGGCCGAGATCGCGCTCACGGATCGAGAAGCGCTGCTTGGCGAGCACCACGATGGAGCGTCCCTCAGGGGTCTCGTCGGCCAGCGAAGCGAGTTGGGCCGCCCCGGCCAGTTCCTCTTCGTCGTGGCCCCCGACCGGGACGAACGCCGATGCCATGCGGTTGCCGAGGGTGATCGTGCCTGTCTTGTCGAGCAGCAGGGTCTGCACGTCGCCGGCCGCTTCCACCGCACGCCCGCTCATGGCGAGCACGTTTCGCTGGACCAGCCGGTCCATGCCGGCGATTCCGATGGCGGACAGGAGCGCCCCGATGGTGGTGGGTATGAGGCAGACCAACAGAGCGACCAGGACGACCACCGATACCGAGGCGCCCGAATAGTGGCCGAAGGGCTGGAGGACCACCACGACCGGCAGGAAGACGACGGTGAGGGCGGCAAGCAGGATGGTGAGCGCGATCTCGTTCGGCGTCTTCTGACGGTTGGCTCCCTCGACCAAGCCGATCATGCGGTCCATGAAGGTCTGCCCTCGTTCGGCGGTGATACGCACCCGGATGCGATCCGAGAGCACCTTCGTGCCGCCGGTGACCGCCGAGCGATCCCCGCCCGACTCGCGGATGACCGGCGCGGACTCACCGGTGATGGCCGACTCGTCGACCGAAGCCACGCCTTGGGTGATCTCGCCATCGGACGGGATGAGATCGCCCGCCTCGCACACCACTATGTCCCCCTTGGCCAGAGCCGATGCCGGGCAGCGCACTTCGCTGCCGTCGGGCAGTAGGCGACGAGCCTCGGTCTCCGCCCGCATGCGCCGAAGTGTCTCGGCCTGGGCCTTGCCCCGGCCTTCGGCCATGGCCTCGGCGAAGTTGGCGAAGATCACCGTGAGGAACAGCCAGATGGTGATACTCCAGGAGAAGAGGCTCGGGTGACCGATGGCCTCGATGAGCGTGACCACGGTGCCTATCAGCACCACGAACATCACTGGGTTCTTGATCTGTACCCTCGGATCTAGCTTCTCAAGAGATCCGACGGTCGCCTGGACGAGGATTTCGCGGTCGAGTAGACCCCGGGCTTGGGCGACCCCTCGCGCCATCGGCGGTTGTGACGTAGATGACGGGGAGACGGTGGTGATGGTCATCAGAAGAGCTTTCCGTGGCTGAGCTGTTCGACGATGGGTCCGAGCGAGGTGGCGGGGAAGAAGGTGAGCCCTCCGACGATGACGATCACACCGATGAGCAGACCCGTGAACAACGGCGTGTCGGTCTTGAAGGTGCCAAGACCTGCAGGCACGACGTTCTTCGCCGCCAGTACCCCGGCTAGTGCGAGCGATGGAACGATGATGGCGAAGCGCCCGAGTAGCATGGCGATCCCGCCGGTGACGTTGTAGAAGGCGGTATCGCCGCCGAGGCCGGCAAAGGCCGATCCGTTGTTGTTGCCCTGCGAGGTGAAGGCGTAGAGGATCTCGGTGAAGCCGTGGGGGCCGGCGTTGCCCGGTCCAACACGTCCCGCATGGACGGAGACGGCGACGGCCGTGAGCACAAGCACCGTGATGGGCATCACGAGCACACCGAAGGCGGCGAGCTTCACCTCCTTGGCCTGGATCTTCTTGCCCAGGTATTCGGGTGTTCGGCCGACCATGAGCCCACCGAGGAAAACCGCAATCAGTGCGAAGAGCAGGATCGTGTAGAGGCCGCTACCCACACCGCCGGGGCTGACCTCGCCGAGCATCATTCCGGTCAACAATCCGAAGCCACCCATGGGGGTGAAGGAGTCGTTGGCGCCCGAGGTCGAACCGGTCGAGGTCTGGGTGGAGGCGACGTTGTACAGGGACGTGGGGAGTGCTCCGAATCGGACCTCCTTGCCAACCATGTTCCCGTCCGATTGGTGCACGACGTGAGCTGCGGCAACGGCTGGGTTGGGCTGGGACTCCGCGTAGGAGGTGAAACCCACCCAGACGCCGAAGAGGATCGCCATCGCGGCCAGCAACGCCACTCCTTGGCGGCGGTTGCCCACCATCTTCCCGAACGTGTAGGTGAGCGAGAACGGGATGGCGAGCAGCAAGAAGAACGACAGGAAGTGGGTGAGCCCGGTCGGATCCTCGAAGGGATGCGATCCGTTGGCGTTGAGAAACCCACCACCATTGGTGCCGAGCTGCTTGATGGATTCCATGAAGCCGATCGGACCGCGGGGGATCACCTGCGTTGTGCCCGTCAGTACATTGTGGATCGTGGCCGGACCGGCCAGTGTCTGGACCGCCCCCTCGCCGACGAAGACGAGGCCGGCGATGAACCCGATCGGGATCAGGATGTAGAGCACTCCGCGGACCAGGTCGACCCAGAAATTGCCGATGGTGGGCGATCCTTTGCGGGCGAAGCCCCGGACCAGCGCGATGGCCACGGCGATGCCGACCGAGGCACTCACGAATTGCTGGACGGTGAGCGCTGCCATCTGCGACAGGTACGACATGGTCGACTCGCCCGCGTAGTTCTGCCAGTTGGTGTTGGTGACGAACGACACCGCGGTGTTCCACGACAGCGCCGGGGAGGTGGCACCGAGATGCTGCGGGTTGAGTGGTAGGGACCCCTGAACCCGGATCAGCAGATAGGTCGCCAAGATGGCCACACCGGAGAAGACGACCAGCGCCCCGGCGTAGCGCTGCCAGGTCTGCTCGGCATCTGCGTCGACACCGAGAACCCGGTAGATCGGGCGCTCGACCCATCGAAGAAAGGCCACCCGGCCCCCGTAGACGGCAGCCATGTACGAGCCGAGGAAGCGCCAGGAGATCCCGAGCAGCACCACCAAGACGACGATCGTCCAGAAGAAGCCCATCAGAACCACTCGGGCTTGAACAGCGCCACGCCCAGGTACACGAACACCGCGATCGACAGGGCGAGGAGGAAACCTTGGACGACGGTCACACCCGCTCCAGCGCCCAGATCAACCCGAGCATGACAGCCACGAACACCACGACACCCAAAACGGCGAGAAAGTCGGCCATGTCGTCATCTTGCGACCGCAGCCGTAAAGCAGGTGTGAACAGCCCACCGTTGGGCGTAAAAGAATTGTGAATCGGCGTTCGGTCGGTAGCTGCCTCTCACCGGCGGGAGGAATTCGAGAGTGCGACCTCTTTCGGCGGGCTAGCTGACTGGGTCAGTCAGTTGTGAGCGAATATCCGATACCCGGGGCCGTGCGCAGCAGGCGGCTCTCGGAATCTCCGAGCTTGCGGCGCAGCCGGGACACGTACACCCGAAGTGATTCGGCTTCGGTCCCGTACACGCCGCCCCACACGGCACCCAGGATCATCTGGTGGGTGCAAACCTTCCCAGCGTGTCGGGCCAGATAGGCCAGCAGATCGAACTCCTTGGCCGTGAGATCGATGGGATGGCCCTCGAACCTGGCATCGTGATGCACCAGATCGAGCTCCAGCGCGCCGACCGTCAGGTGCCCACCTGCGCTCGCTCCCTCCCGGCTGCGGGTACGGACGAGCGCCCGAATCCGGGCCTCCAACTCGGCCATCCCAAACGGCTTGGTCACGTAGTCGTTCGCGCCACTGTCAAGGGCCGTCACCTTGCGGTCCTCGAGGCCGATTGCCGACAGGACGATGATCGGCACCTCGCTCCACTGGCGAATCCGAAGGCAGACCTCCACTCCGTCGAGATCGGGAAGCCCGAGGTCGAGGATCACGACGTCGGGATCTGCGAGTGCCACCTTCGAAAGGCCCTCTTCGCCAGTCACAGCGAGCAGCACTTCATGGCTCCGGGCGGACAGCCCGACCTGAAGCGCCCGCAACAGCGCCCGATCGTCGTCGACCACCAGCACCCGGGCCATTGCTCAGCTAACCGGCTCGGGATCGAAAGCCGGCAGTGTGAAGACGAAGCGGGCCCCGGCGTCTCCGTTGCTTTCCACCCAGATCCGCTGGCCATGGACGTCCACAAAGGCCTCGGCGATGGCCAGGCCCAAGCCCCCTCTGCCACCCGCCTCGCGGCGATTGATCATCTGGAAGATGCTGGTTCGCTCCTCGACTGGCACACCGGGTCCACGGTCGGCCACCGCCACCTCGACCCACCCACCCGCGGCTCTGGCCGCCGAGACGGTCACCGGCGTGTCGACAGGCGAGTAGCGCGTCGCGTTGTCGATGAGGTTTGCCAACACCTGGCAGATGAGGACGTGGTCCACGTCGACCAGCGGGAGGCCAGCGGGCGCCCGCCACTTGACACGATCGGCTTCGCCCGAAGGCCCAAGCACCGTCAGGGCCTCTTCCACCAGGTCGGCCACCGCCGCCGGTCGCCGACGAAGCTCCAAAGCGCCGGACTGGATCCGGGTCATATCGAGCAGGTTCGCCACCAGCCTGTCCAGGCGATCCGCTTGCATGTCGATCAGCCCGAGAAGCTCTCGGGAGGCCGCCGAGTCCACGGTTGCCTCTGGATCGAGCAGCGCCGAGGTCGACACCTTGATCGTCGCCAGGGGCGTGCGAAGGTCATGGGAGACGGCCCCGACGAGCGAACGCCGCAGCCGATCGATCTCCTCCAGTAGCCCGGCCCTGACGGCCTGCTCACGCAGCTGGGCACGCTCCAGCGCCAAGGCAAGATGATTGGCGAACGCCCGGAGCAGCTCGTGGCTCCCGCTGGTCGTGGGAAGACCTCGCAACGCCAGCAGCCCGATGGCTTGCCCGGAAGTCGCCAAGGCAACCGCCTGGATCGCTCCCCGGCCCACCGACGCGCTCTCCACGCTGACCGGTATCCCCGCGGAAACGGAGAGCTGGTGAAGCTCCGGCGCCGATAGGGGGACACCAGCCGAGGCCACCAGCTGGAGGCGCTCGCCGGCCGGTAACAAAAGCGCCGCGCCGTCAAGCTCGAAGGCGGAGACCACGGTGGTGACGATCGTCTCCAGCAACTCGGGTATCGGCGACTCGCGGACAAGCAGCTCAGAGAGGTCGAACAGCCGCCGAACCTCGGTCGCCCGGAGCTGTGCCGAGTATCGGGCGGCGTCTAAACGGGCCACCACCTGGGCGACAACCACCATGACCACGGCGTACACGCCGAGCGCGGCCCAGTTCTGGGCCGCCCCGACCGACAGCGTGTAGTAGGGCGGGATGAACACGAAGTCGTAAACCAAGAACCCCGCCATGGTGGCGACGATCCCGGCGGCAAAACCGCCGACCGCCACCCCCACCACCACGGGCACCACCAGGACCAACGCGGTCGTCGCCACGCTCAGATGGCTCCGAAGCGGGAACATCGCCCCACCGAGCGCCACCACGAGGACAACGGCGGCCGCCCCGCCGAGGCCAGCTCGACCCGGTGGCACGGCCCTTCGGTAGAGGCGCTTTTCGGGAGACCTTCCCATACCGCACCATCATCCCTCGCGGTCGGCCCGATGCGGCTCACCTGGAGCGAGTCTGAGACCGGACGCAGCCCACCGGCCGTCGTGGTCAGTGGCGCCTGCCACATGTCGGCGATCGTGGATGTACTGCAGTAGCTCCCGGATCGCTCGCGTTCGGGCGTCTTTCATAGACCTGCCCTCCTGGCTGTTGGTGTCAAGACCCTGTACGTGAAATTCGAACTGGATCTCGCCCTTTGCCATGAACGCATAGCTACCCGCGGCGGGCGTGACTGCCCGCGAGTTCAGCGCCGAGTCGTTCGAGCCGATGGTTGCCAGTAAGTCGTCCGCTCTGGGATGGCGATGCTGAGTTGGGGACTCGAATCAGCCCTCGATACTCGATGATATTGGGGCGTCGGCGAGACCTTTGTGGCCTGCGGTTTGGTCGCTTCGACCGAGGTTGCCCGAAACCACTTTGGGTGCTTCGTTCACCTACCGAGCATGACCAACCCGTCTATAGACCCCACCGGCCGATGCCCATTTGGGATGTTGCTCACTTCGCTGGAGTAGGTGGTCGTCGCTGGCGTTGTCGGGGTCGTGTGCCGGCTCGGCGACCGTTGAGATCGCCGAGGAGCTGGTCGGCTACGGCTTTGAATCGGGTTGTGTTCGCGTAGGGCCGGGCGACCAGCATGGCACCCTCGAGAGTCCCGACGATCAGTTGGGCGACATCCTTCGCCCGTCCGACAAAATTGATGCTGCCGTCGGCGAGCCCTTGGTTGAGCAGTCGAGTCAGCCATGCATGGTTGGAGTCAAAGAACTCCACCACTGCATGGCGCATGGGTTCGGGCAGGGTGTTGTACTCGGCGGCGAGCATCCCGCAGAGGCACATCCGCTCGTCGGTGAGCACGCCGAGATACAAGTCCGTGTAGGCGGCCAGTTGTTCGAAGGCCGAGCGACCGTTGGCCTCGATCCCGGCTAGCGAGTCGGTGAATCGGGCGGCGTAGCGAACGATCAGTGCCGTACCCAGTTCGGCCTTGCCGGCGTAGTGGTAGTGCAAGGCGGCCTTGGTGATGCCGAGTTCGGTGGCGACGTCGGCGTAGGAGAAGCCGTTGAAGCCGCGTGCTTGCACGAGCCGCTCGGCGCTGTCGAGGGCCAACCCGCGGGTGCCGGTCTGTTCGGCTATCGCCTTTGCCATCTCCATCCTCCTCGGCCGGGTCGCGGTTGACGTCTGACTTACTAGTAGGTAAGGATACAGCATCCGGGTTTCGCAACCAAGGAGGAGCGTCATGAACCAGAAGACCGAACATCGGGAGTTCTCCGAACCAGACGAGGTGCGCGACTTCCCCAACGGCGAAGCCGAGATCCTCAAGGTAGGAGGCTCGGAGATCGGCCGGCTGATTCTCCAACCGGGGTGGCGCTGGTCGAACGACGTCAAACCGATCGCCGGGACTGACAGCTGCACCGCCCCGCACTTCCAGTACCACGTGTCGGGTCGGCTGGGCATCCGGATGGACGACGGCACTGAGTTCGTCGCCGAGCCAGGCGACATCACCTCGCTGCCCGGCGGACATGACGCTTGGGTGGTCGGTGACGAGCCGGTGATGGTGGTCGACTGGTTCGGCGCTAGCAACTACGCCAAGTAGATGGCCGGCTCGCCCATGCAGGTGATCGAGGCTTTCGGAGCGGCCTGGGCAGCCCACGATCTGGACGCGGCGCTCGCCCTTTGCAGCCAGGACGTCGTCTTCGAGGCCACCGGCCCTGCCCCCGACGGCGTACGTCATGTCGGTCCTGATGCCATCCGAAAGGCGTGGCAGACGATCTTCGACGACAAGCTGTCCAAGTTCGAGCCCGAGGAGTCCTTCGGCGTCGGGGATCGGGTCGTCCAGCTTTGGCGCTACAGCTGGGAGGGCGGTCATGTACGAGGTGTCGACGTCTTCGAGGTGAGCGACGGCAGGGTCGCCAAGAAGCTTTCCTATGTGAAGGGATGACGATGGCTGACCCGACACCGACGCCTCTCCCTGAGGGTGAACTCGATGAGTTCACCCTCAGCCTGGGTCGAGAACGGTGTCCGCCACCAATGCCATCCAAGCCCACATCGTCCGGCCGCTCGACGGCCAGGTGAGCCTTCTGCGGTGGACGCTGGCCCGCCCGCCTTTTTTGGCCCAGATGGAAGGCTCCGAGTAGCGCCGCACCGCGTAGCACCGAGCCGGTCCGCAAAGAGGCCAGTCCCTGTCCGATTTGGCGGTCCATACTCGCGTCATACCCACGAACCCACCTTTAGTTGACAGCGAGCTCGACGGTTTGCTCGGCCGTCGGCAACGCCCTGTACGGACTCAGCGATGAGCAAGCCCGCGTGACCCCGACGCCGAGCAGTTCGGGCGGCTTGGTCAAGCACCTGGCCTACCGCGAGCGCGGCTGGGCCGACCGGATCGAAGGGCTGCCGGCAGGTGACGGCAGCGCCGCGTTCGAGCAGTACATAGCGAGTTTCTCGCTGTCGACGTACCTAAGCTAGCCGGGCACCCCGATGACGCGGGGCCGCGGGCGTTGCCGGCTGGACCGTCGTCACGATGACCTTTCCGCTGGAACGTTTTGGAGGCGGATTTCGCCGTGGGCGATGAGACGGCCGGTTTCGTCGGTGACGTCTGCTTGCCACAGCTGGTGGGTCCGACCCTGGTATAGGGCGTCGGCGGTCACCGTCACCCGGCCGGATGCGAGGGAGCGGAGGAAGTGGGTGGTGTTGGTGAGTCCGACCGCGACCTGGCCCTGCTCGGCGACGGCGGTGCTGGCGCCGATGCTGGCTGCGCTCTCGATGGCGGTGCAGAACACGCCTCCATGCACAATGCCCCACGGTGTGTGGTGCGCTGAGGTGAGGTCGATGTGGCCGAGCACTCGGGTCGCCTCGATCTCGTCGAGGGCGAGCCCGGCGTGGGCGACGAAGGCGCTCGAGGACTCCATCGGCAGAGCGTCGCGGTTCGGGGCGGCCACGATTGGACGTTTGCCGGCGTTCATCCCAGGCGGATCCCGGCCAGCTGTGTGCCCTGGGCCACGAGTCGCCCGCCGCGGTCCCATACGAAGCAAGCTTCATCGACGAGCTGAGCTTCGATCAGCTGCGCCCGCTGCAGGATGCGCACTGGCCCGGCGGCGGGCCGGGCCCGGACGTAGGCGGTGAGCTCCAAGGTGGGCACCCATCCGCTGAACTCGATGTCGAAGGTGGCAGGCGGGAAGGAGTCGACGGCGAAGAGCAGCGAGATCGGGTCGAACGCCTCCCCGCCGGGAAGGGCGAGCCATCCGCGCAGCTCGCCTCGCCCGGTCGGCTGACCGGTGGCAAAGCTTCGGGTATCGGCTTCGAGGCGCAGATCGATCTGTTCCATGATGGCGACGGGCTTGCCATTCGGCAGGAGCGGCATCACCCGGTCGCAGTCTTCGAAGCTGCTGCGGCTCACCTCGGGCAGCCCCCGGTCCCAGTACGGTTCCGTGTCTGCGTCCAGATTGGAAGTGGTGATGAGGGCTTCCACGCAGGGCCGGTCGCCTTGGCTCATGCGGGCGCGTACCTGTGACGCCGACCGCCCCGCGCGCAACATGTCGGTGTCGATGGTCACCGGACCGGGCTCGGGAGAGCGAAGGTAGTGGGCGCTGGCCGCGATCACGTGGTCGTGGGCACCGGTATGGGTCGCGGCGAGGCCGAGCATGGCAAGCAGGTAGCCACCGTTGGGCTTGCCGCCGATCGTCCATTGCGGGTGCACCTCGGCGTCGAAGCGGCCACGTCCGGTTTGGCGGAGGCCGCTCACCTCGCTGAACAAGCGCGGGAGCGTGCTTGGGGCTGCGATCGTCATGGGTCAAAACCCGCCAGCTGGGGTCGACGCCAGAGCGGCGGTACGGTCGGAGGGCGACGGATCCTCGTTGGCGGCTCCACCGGCCCAGGCCGGGTACAGGCCGGCGACGCCCTCGGCCAGCAGGGCACGCACGGCGGCACTGATGTCGTCGGCGATGATCTCGGTCTCTTGGCGCTCAATGCCGTCCAAAGCGATGCGGGCGATGTCGGCGGGGTCGCTTTTGGCGTCGGTGATGCCGGCGGTCATGTCTGTGTCCATGTAGCCGACATGGAGCGCGCTGACCACCGTCCCTTGTCCGGCGAGCTCCTGGCGGACGGCGTTGGTCATCGACCAAGCGGCGGACTTGGCTGCGCAGTAGGCGCCGGTGGCGGGGAAACTTACCCATGACAGCACCGAGAGGATGTTGAGCAGGGCGCTGTCGCCGGCGGCGGCCAGCTGTGGGGCGAACGCACGCGCCACCATGAGCGAGCCGAAGTAGTGGGTGTCCATCTCGAGGCGGACGTCGGCGATCTCGCCGCTGAGGAGGGAGCTCTGCGTCGAGGACCCGGCGTTGTTGATCAGGATCGACACGTCGCCGGTCGCCGCGGCAGCCTCGACGACGGACTGGTGGTCGGTGACATCCAGGTGTAGCGGCTTGACGCCGGATAGGTCGACCGATCCAGGATTGCGGGCGGCGGCGTACACGATGGCGCCCCGGTCCCGGAGCTGTTCGGCCAGGTGGCGGCCCAGGCCGCGGTTGGCACCGGTGACGAGGGCGGAGCGTCCTACTATCTGCATGGCTCGGTTACCTCTTCCGTTGATTTGACTGGGAGGGTGGCAATGGCTCGGGTTGGCGGAGAACGGCCCCCGATCGTGAGGCGCGGTCCCATGGCGAGGCTCGCCTCGCCATGGGACTGACGGCCTGGACGAGGCCGAGCAGGACGAGCCCGAGATCAGCCACCATGCGTGCTGGAAGCCGGCAACCTTCCTCTCCGACCAGGGTTGGTCCTGTCATGGGACCAACCTTACCGGATTGCATTCTATGATGCAACCGACTATCTTGGTCCCGTGGAACGCAAGAGCTTCGCCGACATGCCCTGCTCGGTTGCCCAGTGTCTGGAGGTCGTCGGTGAGTGGTGGTCGCTTCTGATCATCAGAGACGCCTTCTTGGGCGTCACTCGCTTCGACGACTTCCGTGAGCGGCTCGGCATCTCCCGCAACATCTTGAACCAGCGCCTCAACGGCCTCGTCGAGGCGGGCATCCTGACAAAGAAGCTTTATAGCGAACACCCGCCCCGCTACGACTACCGGCTCACCGCCAAGGGCCGGGACCTGTGGCCGGTCCTCACCACCCTCCGCCAGTGGGGCGACCGCCACGCCGCCCCCCACGGCCCGCCGCTGTACGTGCGACACAAGAACTGCGGGAATGTCTCCGATGCGGTGATGATCTGCTCCTCCTGCGGCGAACCGCTCCAGGCCCGAGACGTCCGAGCCGAGCCCGGACCGGGCGCTGGCGAGCGGCTGATCGCGACTGACAGGCGATGACCTTGCCCTACCTGGCTCAGCTGGCCTCCCCCCGAGACGCGAGCCGTTGATTCCATGGGATGCGGACTGAGACGAAAGGAATGACGCCATGCGAGGAGCAGTGCTGCACGCTCCGGGCGACGTCCGCCTCGAGCAACGCGACGACCCCAAGATCATCGAGGCGACCGACGCAATCATCCGCCTGTCGGCCACCTGCATCTGCGGATCGGACCTTTGGCCCTACCGGGGCATCGAGAAGATCGACGGGCCGACGAAGATGGGCCACGAGTACATCGGGACCGTCGAGGAGGTCGGCTCCGAGGTCAAGAACCTCAAGGTGGGCGACTTCGTCGTCGGATCGTTCGTCATCTCTGACAACACCTGCGAGATCTGCCAGGCCGGCTACCAGTCCCGCTGCCCCAACGGCTGCTTCGTGGCCGGCGAGATCGGCACCCAATCCGAATGGGCCCGCATCCCCCTCGCCGACGGCACCCTGGTGTCCACCCCCGATCGCCCCGAACCGGACCTCATCCCGTCCCTGCTGGCCGCATCCGACGTGCTCGGCACCGGCTGGTTCGCCGCAGTGGCCGCCGATGTGAAACCCGGCAAGACCGTTGCGGTCGTCGGTGACGGCGCAGTCGGTCTCATGGGCGTCCTGGCCGCCAAGCAGCTCGGCGCCGAGCGGATCATCGCCATGTCCCGCCACGCCGAACGCCAGGCCCTGGCCCGCTACTACGGCGCCACCGAGGTCATCGAAGAACGCGGCGACGAAGGTGTAGCCAAGATCAAGGACCTCACCAACGGTCTCGGCGCTCACTCGGTGATCGAGGCCGTCGGAACACAGGAATCCACCATGCAGGCCATCGGCGCCACCCGCTTCGGAGGGCACATGGGCTTCGTCGGGATCGGCTACGAAGTCGCCATCCCCGGCCCCGACCTCTTCTTCGCTGACATCCACCTCCACGGCGGCCCCGCCCCTGTCCGGCGGTTCCTCCCCGAGCTGGTCGAGCTCATCTGCAACCGCGAGATCGACCCCGGCAAGGTCTTCGACCTCACACTGCCACTCGAACGAGTAGCCGACGGCTACAAGGCGATGGACGAACGGCGCGCAATCAAAACGCTGCTGACCCTCTGAGCCGGGCAGTCTGCCCGTCTAGGACCCGCTGGTTTCTCGAGGCAGCCTTCAGTCAGCCCCCAGATTGCATCGGGCAGCACGTCGGGAGCGCGACGTCCCTGCACCTGAACCAACCAGAGCTCCTGCACCGGTCGCAAGGACGCGGCGATTGTCGTCTTGGGACGGTTGCAGGCCCAGCCGCGTTTCGATCGGAGTGCAAAACACCGCTCACGTGGTCAGCGTCGCTTACGGACGGCTGAACGTGAGGTGAGTGACGCCGCTCGGCGAGCTGGCAACCTCAATTTGGAAGCGCCGCTCGAGTTCGTCGAGGCCATCCCACAGGCGTTCGCCGCGTCCGAGGACGATAGGAACGATGGCGATGTGCATATGGTCGATCAGATCGGCGGCAAGGAACTGGCGGACCGTCGACGGTCCTCCTCCGATTCGAATATCGAGGTCGCCCGCGACTTGCCGGGCCATCTCCAACGCTTCGGTTGGGCTCGCGTTGATGAACTGGAACGTTGTCCCGCCCTTCATCTCGATCGTGGGTCGGGGATGGTGAGTGAGGACCAGTACTGGCGTGTGGAAGGGAGGGTTATCACCCCACCATCCTTTCCATTCCTCATCAGCCCACGGTCCGCGCTGATGGCCGAACTTGTTACGCCCCATGATCTCGACACCAATGCCGGGGCCCCAGTTGCTCGCGAAGGCGTCGTCGATGCCCGTGCTCCCGCCTGGCTGGCCCTGCATCTGGTGGAAGGCGCGGGTGGGAAAGAACCATTCGTTGAGCCTGGAGCCGGCATGCCCGAACGGCGTTTCGAGGCTTTGACCCTCGCCGGTGCCGAAGCCGTCGAGCGAGACCGAGAAGTTGTGGACCCGAACCTTTGACATTGTCTGTCCTCTCATTTGAAGTCTGTCGATGTGTGGGGCTGAGCGACGCGACCGTTCAATCGCGCACGGCCGTCAACATCGGCGTGCGAAACCGAGGGTCATCTAGCCTGCAGCCCCGACCATTTGCCCTCAACCCCGATCCCAAACGATCTCGGTGACATAGGCAGCCAGCTTGCTCAGGGTCTCCTGTCCACCTTCGATCGCGTGGTACTTCTCGGCCGCCTCGTCGCGTTGCTCCTCGGTAGGGAACACCGTGCGCATCTCCACCCGGGTCCCTGCACCCTCCGGCGCGAAGGTGAGAACCGACTGAAAGGCATTCGGGTCGCCGCGGTACTCACCGTGGAGCAGCGCGATCCGCTCCGGCGAGGCGATCTCGATCCAAGAGATCCACTCCTGGAAGTCAGTCCCGTCCGGTCCGTGCATCACAAAGTCCCACTCCCCACCCACGCGGAACTCGAACGCCCGCGTGGTGGTGGTGAACCCTTCCGGTCCCCACCACTGCGACAGATGCCGCACTTCGGTGAACGCCTCGAACACCAGTTCCCGCGGGGCGTCGATGACCCGGGAGATCACGATCTCGCGGTCGGCCGCGCCCATTAGCTGCTCCGCCCATGCTGCTGCTTGAGGTTCTGCACGTACTGATCCAGTCGGTCGTAGCTCTCGTTCCAGAACTGCTCGAATCCGCCTGTCCACTCGTGAACCGGTCGCAACCCGCCGGCGTCGAGGTCGTACAGGCGTTGCTTGCCTGCTTTTCGGTCGTGCACCAGCCCGACCTCGCGGAGCACTCTCAGGTGTTTGGATGCCCTCGGCTGGGCCATACCCAGCTCCTGGGCCAAGTCGGTCACCGGTCGCTCACCTGCCCGCAAAAGGGCCAGGATCTCCCGCCGCCCTGGTTCGGCGATTGCGTTGAAGACGTCTGACGTCGTCGCTGCTCGGGCCATCCCGCAATCGTATGCCGATATCGGCATACTTTCAACCCAGAGGAACGAAGGCGCACCAGATCTGCCGCAGAAGCGACTTGACGCAACCATCAGGTTGCTATATTGTTGCAACCAACAAGTTGCTACATTCCAGTCATCCAAGGAGACCCCAATGAAGACCAGCACCGACTACCGCACGACCATCCTCGTGAACGCCCCCGCCGACGCTGCGTTCGATGCCATCACGACGACCGAGGCGCTCACCGCCTGGTGGAGCCCCGTCACAGGCTCGGGCCTGACCGACGGCGAGCTGCGCTTCCCGATGGTGGCGGGTCAGCCACCGCTGCTCGTCCGTGTCGACGAGGCGACCCGGCCGACCACCGTCCGCTGGACCGTGACCGAGTGCACGTTCATGCAGGACTGGGTCGGCACCCAGCCCACGTTCACCATCTCGCCGATGGACGACGGCTCGTGCGAAATCACCTTCGAGCACCGCGGCCTGAACGACCAGCTCGAGTGCAAGGACATGTGCAGCCGCAGCTGGGATCACTTCGTCGGCACCAGCCTGCGCGAGCTGCTCGAAGGCGGCCCTGGCGCTCCCAACCGCAGCCCGCGCGACCTCGCCCGCCGCGCCGCCGAGGAGAACGGCTGATCTTGGGTTCCCCCGGGGGCGGCTGGCCTGACCAGGCCGTCCCCGGGTCGGTGACCTTGCTTGGCATCAACTCTCAATCGTCCCAAGGAGGAAGTCGTGGCGTTCCCCGACCGCATCGAGCGCACCGTGGCACTGGCACGTCCGCCGCGTCAGGTGTGGCACGCGCTTACAACCGCCGACGGATTGAGCGCCTGGTTCGGCGAGAGGGCGAGTATCGATCTGCGCCCCGGCGGCGCGGCGACGATGACCTTCCCGGGCGGCATGACCGTCGACATGCGCGTCGAGCGTGTCGACGAACCCGCGGTTTTCGCTTACACCTGGCGGCTGCCCGACCTGCCCGATGACGACCCCCGCCGCACCTACGTCGAGTTCACCCTGGAGCCCGACGGCGACGGCACCCTGCTGCGGGTGGTCGAGAGCGGGTTCGCCCAGCTACCCGTCCCCACCCGGCGAGAGACCTACGACTCACACAGTGAAGGGTGGTCTCGGGAACTGGCAGAGCTGGCGGAGCACCTCGATGGAGCCTGACATCGAGGCCGTTGCCGAGCAAGTCTTCGTCGCCCTCGCTGACCCGACCCGCCGCGCCATCCTTGCCGCCCTCGCCACAGAGGGGCCGTCCACCGCCACCGACCTTGCCGCTCGGCTGCCGATCAGCCGCCAGGCCATCGCCAAGCATCTGGCGCTCGTGTCCGACGCCGGCCTGGTCACGCCCGAGGCCGGCGAGCGGCGGCGGGTGCGCTACCGGCTGCAATCCGCCCCCGTGCAACTCGCCCAGCAATTTCTCGCTGCGCTCGCCCACACCTGGGACGACCGCCTCGACGCCCTGCAGAGCTATCTGAAGACGTCTTGACCACAAGGACGCTGCAGAGACGGTGATGGCCACTAATGGGGATCGACCACTTCGTGCCTTGAGAGCGTGAGGCTGGTTGCCGAGCCGCCAACAGGTGAGCACTGAGAGTCCCAGGACCTCGAGTCCTACGGTTAGATCGTGCCCCTGCTGGTCGGTGAGGTCTCCTCGGACGGCTGGTGGGATGTCGTGCCTCGAGCACTGATCCATTAGGAAGCTGCTGGAGTCCTCGGGCTCATGCCGTGACCGTCGATGGAGAGGAGCTGAGGGAATGATCTTTGTCGGAGTGGACTGGGCTGAGGCCCACCACGATGTGTTCGTCCAGGATGAGGACGGGAAACGTCTCGCCAGTGGCCGGCTGCCCGAAGGGGTGGAGGGCATCGCCCGGTTCCACGAGATGGTCGGTTCCTTCGTCGAAGAGCCCGATGAGGTGGTGATCGGGATCGAGACCGATCGGGGCCTGTTCGTCGGGGCGCTGGTGGCTGCCGGCTACCAGGTCTTCGCCGTGAACCCCATGTCGACCTCCCGCTATCGGGATCGCCACTCGACCTCGGGGGCCAAGTCCGACCCCGGGGACGCCAAGGTGCTGGCCGACATGGTCCGGACCGACCGGCACAACCACCGACCGGTGGCCGGGGACAGCGAGCTGGCTGAGGCCATCAAGGTCCTGGCCCGGGCCCACCAGACCATGATCTGGTCACGGACCCGTCAGAGCAACTTCCTGCGCTCCTCTCTGCGGGAGTTCTATCCCGCTGCCTTGGTGGCCTTCGACGACCTGACCAGCGGCGATGCCCTCGAGGTGCTGAAAGTGGCCCCCACCCCGACCCTTGGGGCCGGGCTGGCCCGCTCCAAGATCGCCGCGGCTCTCCGGCGAGGTGGTCGTCAGCGCCGGGTCGACCAGAAAGCCGAGGAGATCCAGCAGGCCCTGCGGGCACCCCAGCTCCAGGGCTCGGCCCTCGTGGCCACGGCCATGGGGTCCTCGGTCTCGGCCACTGTGGCCGTGATCGCCACCATGAACGCCCAGGTGGCCGTTGGGGGCTGGCTCGTGCTGAAAGGTGTTTGTCAGACTCGGGCGGAAGAGCCAGCTGTTCGAGGCTCGACTATTTCGCCCCACTTCCTCATGTCGAGTTCGACCTCGCGTCGACGGGTGGTCAGCCAGGAGCGGAGGCCAGCAAGTCCTAACGTCATGTACAGCACCTCCACGCTTTGGGATGACAATTCGGAAGGTGTTCGTCGGTCACCCGTCTTGGCTTTCGGAGATGAACGGAGATCTGATGGGCGAGAGGGTCACAGCCCACATTGGCCAGGTGTTCTCGGAGTAGATCGGCCGCTCGAACCGCGTCGCCGGTGACCGCGGCGCTGACGACTTCGATGTGGTGTCGTTCCCAATTCATCTGCCCATGACCGGAAGGCTGACCCGTCGTTCCGTTAATGGCGAAGAGATCGACGACGGCAAGTGCAAAGCCCGGATCGGCAGCTACCGAGAGTTCCAGTGCCCTAGTTGCTCGGTGGCAGTCGACGGCACGCTGCGCCTGCCGATACCACGCTGCCGCTCTGAGGTTTGCCGTGACCGCGCGGCCGTGCTCCTCGACGGCCGGCGCCCTGTCAGCCGGTTGTCGTCGGTATTCCGGTTTCCGACCTTGCGTGTGCTCCATAGCCACCATCGTGTCCCGATGGTCTGAGGAACCACTGAGGTGGCACTGAAATCAACCCGACCGAAGACCATGGACAAATGCAAGAGCCTCCACATCTGGGTCGTCCAGGTTGGCCTCGAAGAAGGCCGTGGACCGCCCCGCGGCAGCCCGTCGATCGAGGACGGCCGCAAAACGGTCTCGGTTCGCATCTGTGTCGGAGGAGGCGAGGGTGACCGCAGCCGCCACCGTGTCGGCCAAGATGGCGACCAACGGATCGGCGGCCTCCGAGGCCCGGTCTCGAGCCTGTTCCGCGTACCGATCGGCTCCAGGAACGTCACCCTCGGAAAGGGACAACCACACCATGCCGATGAGAGCCGGGGTCGACCCGCCTGGCAGGCCAACGGACTCATAGTTGGCGTTGGCCTCTTCCAACCAGCGTCGACACGAACTGAGATCGCCAAGTCGGCGGGCCGCACCTGCTCGCCCGACGAGGGCCGCAGTTCTGGCCATTCCGGTATTGATGACACTGCAGTCGGCGAAGAGCCGTTCCGCCGCCGAGTCGTCCCCGAGCCGGGCCCGAAGCGTGGCTAAACGGATGAGCCACATCGACTCAAAGTGGACGGTTCCGGCCGACCCGCAAGCCTCGATCAGCTCTTCGTAGGCAGCGGTCGCAGCCGAGAAGTCTCCGTGGGACTCCTCGATACCCGCCAGCATGCCCAGCCCATAGAGGATCATCCAGTGATCGCCGCAGGCCCGGAGTCGGTCAACACTGGATCGGGTGAGGCCCTCGGCCTCTTCGGCTCGACCTTGGGCAGCGAGGTTTCGGGCGGAGAACATGTCGTGAGTGGCGACGTCCCATGGGTCACCCTTCTCAAGGATCAGTGGGAGCGCTTCGGCCAGAGCCTCTTGGGATGCCTCGAAGTCGCCGAGGCGGGCGAGGACATCTGAGAGCACCAGCAGCGCGCCGCCGAGGTCGGGCGAGCAGGCTTGGCGCAGATCGGTGAGTGCCTCTTGAAAGGCAGCGAGAGCCGAACCTGGACCGGTGACGATACTCCCGAAGAATGCCTGGTAGGCCGCGGCAAAGCCGCGAAGGCCCCCGCATCCGTCTGATGGTTCCACCGCGAGTGCGTCGCTCGACCACCGGTAGCCCTCGTGGAAGTCGGCTCGCAGGAACCACAGGTAGGCGACGTTGCCCACGAGGCCAAGTGCCGAGGGCGCGTCACCCCGCCCGATGAACCAGTCGAGGGCAGAACGGAAATTATCCAGCTCCGCTTCCAGACGGGCTCGCCATTCAATTCCCAAGTGGCCTCGTAGGCCAGGTCGTCCCTGTTCTGCAAGGTCGAGGTACCAGCGGGCGTGTCGTTCGTGAACTTGGTCAGCCCTATCCAAGTCAGCGAGGCGCTCTCGGGCGTACTGCCAGAGCGTCTGCAGCTGTGAATAGCGGGCCGGGTTGGAGCTGAGGTCGACGGTCACCAAGGACTTGTCGATGAGTCGGCTGAGGATATCGAGGATCTCATCGCGAGGTACCCGGTCGTCGGCGCAGACCGCCTCGATGGCCGTCAGCTCGCAGCCGCCAGTGAAGACTGACAGCCGGGCGAAGAGTAGGCGTTCCTCCTCGAACAGCAAGTCGTAGCTCCAGTCCACCACGGCTCGCAGGGTCTGCTGGCGGGGCATGGTGGTGCGGGCCCCGCCGGTCAGCAGCCTGAAGCGGTCGTCGAGCCGTTCGGCCAACGTCGTCAGGGGAAGAGCACGGAGGCGGGCGGCAGCGAGCTCGATGGCCAAGGGAAGGCCGTCCAACCGGCGGCAGACATCCAAGACAGTCTGGTCAGCGTGCCCTTCGGCACTGAAGCCAGGCTGCACCGCCCGAGCCCGATCGACGAAGAGCTCCATGGCAGCGCGTTCGGCCAGGCCAGCCACCGGAACCAGAACTTCGCCGGGCACGCTCAGCGGCTCTCGGCTCGTCGCGATTAGTCGGAGACCAGGGACGTCGCCGACCAGGCTCTCAGCCAGTTGAGCCGCTCGGTCGATCACGTGCTCACAGTTGTCAAGGACGACGATGAGGGACCGCCCGGAGAGGTGACGGCGGATGAGATCTACCGTTGACCCCGGCGGATAAGGGCTTCCTAGCGCGGATGCAGCAGCGCCAAGAGCGCTAGCCACCGCCGGCGCAACCCCTTCGGGTTCTTTGACGCCGGCCAACTCGACCAACCAGGCGCCATCTCGGTAGTCTTCGCGAAGCGAGGCGGCTACCTCGACCGCCAGTCGGGTCTTGCCCACTCCGCCAGGGCCGACGAGGGTCACAAGTCGACAGGTGCGCACCGTCTCGCTGAGCTGTGCCAGCTCGGCAATGCGACCGACGAAGCTGCTCAACTGCTCTCGCAGGTTCCCCAGCGCGGGCGGCGCAGCAGTCACCCGGAGCCGGGTCGGAATGGTTCCGGCGAGCGCCGGGTCCTGGTCCAGGACGCGAGCTTCGAGTTCTTGTAGGGCCGCGCTCGGATCGATGCCCAACTCCTCCACCAAGCGATCCCGGATGTCGGTGTAGGCCCGCAGGGCCTCGGCTTGGCGTCCATCTCGGTAGAGGGCGATGATGAGCAGTTCCCGAAGGCGCTCGCGAAGGGGGTGCTCCCGGCAGAGGGTCTCCAACTCGCCGATGACTTCCACGTGGCGCCCCAGAGACAAGTCCGCTCCGATCCGGGCCTCGAACGCCACTATGGTCAGCTCGTCCAGATGCGCACGCTCGGCATCGGCGAAGCCGGCATAGGCGAACTCGGCCAGCGGCTCGCCCCTCCTGAGCCGGAGTGCATCACCGAGTGCAGCAGACGCCGACTCGGCATCACCTTCGTCAGAAAGGCGCCGACCCTCGGCCACCAGTTGTCCGAAGCGATCGGCATCGATGTCGCCCAGAGCAACGGCCAAGGCGTAGCCCGCTTCCGTCGTGAGGATCGTCGTTGCGCCGAGAGTACGGCGGAGCTGGCCGATCTGTGCCTGTAGGGCATTGGCCGGATTCGCCGACTGTCCGTCCTCCCACAACGCATCGATCAGCCGTTCGGCCCCGATCGGCTGTCCCCGATGCAGCGCCAACAAGGCCAGCAGTGCCCTTTGTTTGGCCCCGCGGACCGGCACCACTTCGCCGCTCTCCACCACCTCGAATTCGCCGAAAAACCTGACTTCCACCCCTTCACCGTAGGACCGGCGCTTCGTCGGCGTCGGACCCCGGCGCTTGGTGACCTGATTTGCGGCCTCAGCGGCACGACAGTCCCACCTCAGGCCCGAAGCGCAAGCTGCCTCCAGAAGGAAGAACACCGACGAAAGGAAGAGCCATGATCGAGGCAAAGCACCTGACCAAGCGCTACGGCAAGACGTTGGCAGTCAATGAGGTCTCCTTCACCGTCAAGCCCGGACAGGTGACCGGCTTCCTCGGACCCAACGGCGCCGGCAAGTCGACCACCATGCGCATGATCCTGGGCCTGGACACGCCGACGTCTGGTGACGTCATCGTGGATGGCAAGCCCTACCGCCAAGTGGCCGACCCTCTCCGCTCGGTCGGGGCGCTCCTGGACGCCGGCGCGATCGTCGGTGGACGAAGCGCCGCCAACCACCTCAGATGGCTGGCCGACAGCAACGGCATCGCCCGTCGCCGGGTGGCCGAAGTGCTCGACATCGTCGGACTCAGCGATGTCGCAGGAAAGCGGGTCGGAACCTTCTCGCTCGGCATGAACCAGCGGCTGGGCATTGCCGCCGCCCTGCTCGGCGACCCCGAGACGGTCATGTTCGATGAGCCGATCAACGGCCTCGACCCCGAGGGCATCCTCTGGATCCGCAACCTGATGAAGTCGTTGGCATCTGAGGGGCGCACCGTATTCCTCTCGAGCCATCTGATGAGCGAAATGGCCCAAACCGCCGATCACCTGATCGTGATCGGCAGGGGCCGCATCATCGCCGATGCCGGGACCGATGAGTTCATCAACCGACACACGGCCCCCAGCGTCCGGGTCCGGGCCGTGGAGCAGGCCGACCTGGCCGAGACCCTGACCCAACGCGGTGCGCTGATCGAATGCGGACCCGATGGCGCCATGGTCGTCACCGGGATGGACTCTGCCGCCATCGGAGGAGCCGCTTCCGCCTACGACATCACCCTCATCGAGCTGGCCCCACTTGGGTCCTCGCTCGAGGACGCGTATTTCGACTTGACCAAGGATTCAACCGACTACCACGCCGGCCAGCTGGTCGACGCGACCAAAGGAGCTTGACATGAGCACTGCGACCCACACCATCGATGCGATCCACTTCACAGCACCGGCTCCGCCGGTACGGACAGCTCCGATCAGCAGGATTCTCACGTCGGAATGGACCAAGCTGCGCACGCTGTCCTCGACCTGGCGGACCGCCGTCGCGGCCGTCTCCATATCCATCGGCTTGGGCGCTGTCCTCTGTGTGTCCCAAGCCGGTCAGTGGGCCACGATGAACGCCCAGCAGCGGAGCGCGTTCGATCCCACGGCCTGCTCGTTGGGGGGATTCTTCTTGGTCGGCGCCGTGCTGCTCGGGGCGCTCGCCGTGCGGACGGTGACGGCCGAGTACTCGACGGGGATGATCCGGTCCACCTTCACCGCCACGCCCGCCCGACGCCTGGTACTTGGAGCCAAGGCAGCGGTCACCGCTGCGTTCGCATTCCCGGTGGCATTGCTGGCTGCCGTGGTCAGCTTCGAAGTGGGTCAGCGGGTCTTCGCCGGCAAGCACCTCCAGGTGTCCTTCGGGTCTCCTGGCGTTCTCCAAGCTTTGGTGTTCGCTGCACTGGCGGTGAGCTTCGTCGCCATCATCGGTGTCGGTCTCGGTGGCCTCATCCGACACACAGCAGGGGCAACTACAGCACTGGTGCTGGTCATCGTCGGAGGAGCCGTGCTCGGCCAGTTCCTGCCAGCCGACTTCCGTCAGTACCTGCCCGGAACCGCACTGGAGGCCGCGGTGACAGTCCATTGGTCGGCTGGCCTCCTGAAGCCCGGTGCCGCAATCATCGTTCTCGGCGCCTATGCAGGCATCGCCCTGGTAGCAGCATCGCTGCGAGTAACGCACCGAGACGCCTGACGCTGCCACAACAATCACCTGACCATGAGAGGTCATAGAGGACGGCGATGCCCCCGGCCAACCCCCGGGGGCGTCGCCACGTGGAATGTTCCTCAAGTCCACATGTACCTCCGTCCGATTGTCCCCGCGCTCGAGGGAACCCAAGGTGCTGATTGGGCCGAGGTGAAAGTCAGCTTGCGCCATGGTTCCGTCCGAGCGGCTCGCATTGCCTACGTACCGGGTGGTGCTGCGAACCGCCAATCCCTTTTTGCAATCGATTAGGTGCGACCCAGCAGATTCGGTGCGACGGTCCGGAATGGACTCCCTACTCAGGGAATGTGGGTGGACGGGATGGACGCCCTGGACATTCCTCGTGTGCCTCCGGAAACCAGTGGACTTATATGCGTAGATTTCGCCAGCGTCCACTTGACATCATGAGAACTTCGTGTAAGTGCCAGCCCACATCTGAGCCACGGAGGCGACATCGGAGGGACCTCTCGCCGCGACGGGTGGCAGCCAAATCCGAACCCGCTGTGGCGATCTGCGACCACCGGTATTCGTTGAGCATGCGGTGAGGCTCGCGACGATCCAGGTCATACGCACACCGCTCGATCCCGCCGTCATCGCATTCGTAACAGCGCGATCGAGCGTTCAGAAAGTTGGTGGCGCATCGCCAGATCTTCGGGTTGCAACCCCGACGAAGGCGCTAGTCGCGGCGTCGTGCACATGCAGTGCGTAGGCGGTTGCCCTACCCAATGTCGACCAGTCGGGGCCGTGCCCCGAGAAACTCCGCCGCCGCGTCACGGCTCTGAGTCTCCTGTCCGAGCACTCGAAGTTCGAACGGCTGACACCAACATATGCGAGCAGCTTCCGGTCGATCGTCATCCTTCGGTTCAGTTAGCACTGGCGGTCGCCAGCGCTCAGAGGCCGAATCCGCTCGCTATACGAGTCCGCCGGCTTCAGACTGAACCGAATCATCCCGATCCCAGCCATGGTCAGCATCATCGAAGGAGTACCCACCACCTGAGCCCGGTCGCGGCTATGCGGAGCGCCGAAGACTCCCGCCACGGTGGGTAGGGACCGGGCCTGGCCACCGCTGCCAATGACCCGTCGGGCGACCGTGACGTTCTCCTCTGGCCAGGCGTGCCCAACCGGGGACACAAGACCTCGCCGGGTCGGGCTTAGCGCCGATTGGCCACCTGGGCGTCTCGGGCGTCTCCGACGTCCCTGCGCCCAAGGGTGGCTCTGATGGCTGCGATCCCAGCGTCCATTAGGCCGGCGATCGTGGGCGCGAGTTCATCGGGCAGGACATCGGTAATCCAGACGAAGCGGGTGCCCTCCGCGTCCTCGATGATCTGGGCGGCGGCGTTGTTGTGAGACGCGCCGAGGCCGCTCTCGATGACGGTGTAGGCGAGACGGCGGGCACCTTCGTCGACTCCGACGAGTCGCTCCTTGGCTACGGCGCCGTTGAAGAATGTGATCGTCCGCACGTCGGGTGCGTCGAGGGTGCAGTCGGTGACGAAGCCGACGGCCAGGTGCTGGTGAACGCCCCCGAAGTCGCTGAGCGCCGCCCACGCGTCGGCGGGGGTGGCGTCGATTCTGGTGTCTCGGATGATGGTTGCCATGCGTGCCATGCTGGACCCTCCTGTAGCGGGAGAGTCAACACTGGACCCATGTTCACGATCGGCGAGTTTTCGCGGGCGACGCACCTGAGCGTCAAGGCCCTCCGGCACTACAACGACATCGGGCTGCTGGTGCCCGCCGACGTTGACCCTTCGTCGGGCTACCGGCGTTATCAGGCAGCGCAGGTCCCGTCTGCCCACCTGATCAGACGGCTGCGGGACCTTGAGATGCCGCTCCCGCAGGTCCGGGAAGTGCTCAGCGCGCCGGACGTCGACGGGCGCGACGCCGTGATCACCGCTCATCTCGAGCAGATGGAGTCGACGCTGGCGCGTACCCAGCAGACCGTGGCCGCGCTGCGGTCGTTGCTCATGCGCGCGCCTGAAGCCGCGATCGACCACAGGACCTTGCCGGCGACCCCCGTTGCCGTCGTCCGAGAGGTTGTGGCCTGGGACGACGTCGAGGCCTGGCTTGCAGGCGCACTCTCGTCGCTCCACGAGCAGGTGGCGGCCACGGGGCCTGACGGTGCGGTCTACGAGTCCGCCTTCTTCGAAGAGCACGTCGGCGAGGTAGCCGCGTTCGTGCCGGTGGCGTCATCGAAGCAGGTGCTCGCCGCCGGCAACTTCGCCGTGGCGGTCCACTACGGCACGTTCGACCGTCTCGACGAGACCTATGGCGTCCTCGGGTCACACGTCACAGCGCTCGGCATCGACGCCGAGGGCGCCATTCGCGAGCACTATCTTGACGACACCACCGCCGAAGTGCTCTGGCCCACCTCATAGGTCGGGACCGAGGGAGCCCTTTTAGTGCACCGCCCGGCACGTGTCGGCATGAAAAAGGCGACCCTTTAGCGCAGGGTGACTGGTCATCGCGACTGGGCGGCTCGAGTCAGGCGATGGGCGACCTCGTTGAGATGGGCTGCAAGTTCGGGTGGGCCCCGCCCGATTGTGAAGTCGGCGCTGAGGGCGACGAGATGGTTGGCGATGTGGTCGAGGGAGTCGTCGCTGACGTTGACGGTGCAGGTGTTCTCACCGCAAGGTTGGATCCGTTGGGGCAGGACCTGATTCTTGGCCTTGAGCTTCCGGGCTGGTGCGTGGACGGTGACGCGGACCTCATACCGGTAGGGGGCGCCGGCGACGGACGCGGCGACGTACTCGGCGATGTCGTGAGCAGGCCCGGCTCGCCGTGGTACATGGTGGCCGGTCGCCATGGTTTCGCTGAGCCGGTCGAGGCGGAAGGTCCGCCAGTCGTCGCGTTCGAGGTCATACGCGACGAGGTACCAACGGCCATAGAGGGTCACCAGGCTGTGAGGCTCGACCCGACGTGAGCTGATCGACGCAGTGCGGGCCCGGTAGGCGAACGTCACGATCTCGTTGTCGCGGCAAGCACAGGCGAGAAGCGCGAGGGCTCCGGCATCGACGGGAGGCCCCAGCCGGGTTGGGGCGGCGACGGTCGTCTCCTGCACAGCGTCGACTCGTTCACGATGTCTCGCAGGAAGCATGTGCTGAAGCTTGGCCAGCGCCCGGAGCGCAGTCTCCTCCATGCCAGCGACGCTGGTCGCCGCGACGATGAGGGCCGCCGCGATGGCGACCGCTTCGTCGCCGTCCAGCAGCAGCGGTGGCATAACGGCACCGGAAGTCAGCTGGTAGCCGCCGCCTTGACCGACACTGCCCTCGACCGGATAGCCGAGCCGGCGCAGCCGCTCGATATCGCGGCGCACGGTCCGGCCCGTCACGCCCAGCCGCTCAGTGAGCTCGGACCCGGACCATACCCTCCGGGTCTGCAACAAGCCGATCAGCTGCAGCATCCGGGCGGGCAGGTCACTGGACACGCTCCAGATTCTCGCATCTATTTAGGACGGATTCGGTCCTAGAAGGGTCTTACGGTGGGCTCGGAGGATCGAAACATCTCGGAAGGAGCGCCACCGTGAAGATCGGATTGCTGGGAACCGGGTTCGGTTCTGCCCACGCCGCCATCTACGACCGTCACCCTCAGGTCGACTCGGTCGTGGTCTTCGGCCGTACGCCGGCCAAACTCGAGACCTTCGCGACGAAGCACGGGTTCGCGACTACCACCGACCTCGACAGCGTCTACGACGACCCGGAGGTCGACCTCATTGATATCTGCCTGCCAACCACTCTGCACGCCGAGTCCGTCCTGCGTGCCCTTGACGCCGACAAGCACGTGCTCTGCGAACTACCGCTCGCGACAACCATGGCCGACGCCCACCGCGTCGCCGATGCGCACGCCGCCAGCGACCGAGAGGTGTTCGTCGACATGGCAGGCCGCTTCGACCCCTCCACCGAGTACCTCGTCCTTGCGAGCACCGACGGCAGGTACGGAACCCTGAAGACGCTCCACATCGACACACGCAGCGCGCTGCTGTGGGACGGCTACGACATCGGGCTGCACTCCATCGCTATGGACGTCATGCACGGCGGGCTCGACACCATCGCTACCACCCTCGGTAGACCCGAGGCGACCACGGTGGTAGGTATCGCCAAGCATCCACGAGGGTCTGCCGCCGAGGTACTGCTCACCTACCCGGACTTCCTCGCGCACTGCAGTGCCTCGGCCCTGTACCCGAAGTCCTACGGGCTCCGGGGCGGCTACCGGGCCGTGTTCCACGACGCCGTGATCGAGTCCTCCTGGACGGCCGGCTGGGACGGCCAGCCCACCGGGAAGCTGACCGAATACACCGACAATGAAGCCCAGGACATCGAACTCCCCACCCTCGACACCTACGCCGCCGTCATCGACCACGTCTTCGACTGCCTCGCTGACCGCACAACATCACGACTCGCGCCATCAAGCGTCCTCGACAGCCTTGACCTGACACTCCAGGTCCGCGCCAGCCTCACCGGCACCACGGATCAGTAGTCCGGCCTACTGCGCCCGATTCGGGCGCTGACCTGTTCGAAGACGGATGGCCGTCGCCGGTGGGGACTGTCACCAATGTGCCGCTACACGGGTGATCTGCCGGTGGGGGGCCAACCCCAACGACTTCCCCGAGGTGTCGGTAGGTGACGGTCGGGGGAGTGGTAGCTGGAGGACTGCTCAGCTGACGACCACGGAACTGCTGATCGGTTTCTCGGGCACTTCGTGCCCGAGAAACCTGCGGGTGCATAGGGCAGCTTGCACAACACCAGTGCCGACGTGCATAGGGTTGACCTGCGTCTTCTCCCCTCCCATGGCGAGTGCCGTCCTCGCTGCTTAGGCTGCATAGCGCAAGGGTGATCAATGGGCTATCTGGTGTTGATCACCCTGCAGGAGACCGGCGACTGAGGCGATGCGCCGACCAGCGGTTTTGTCGCGCTCATAACAGAGAAGTCGGCCTATTGAATAGTTGGCGGGGGATCGCGCGACCGTCGGGTTACAGACCCGACGGCGCTGCTGGTCAAGGGCCGCGTGCATACGCATTGCCTAGGGCACGCGCCTGCTCAATATCGGCGTGCCACCGCCTGAGTCCCGAGTAATTCCCTACTTTGGGCGACCTTCGGGTCGTGGGCCCGATGAAGCGGCGGGGCAGCCCGTCGTGCATCCGCAGTGCATAGGCGCGTGCCAAACTCAATTCGGCCCCGAGCGAGAATGCCGACTGAAAGGTCGGCCGACCGGCCACCTCGACGTTGTTCGTTGCCGCCGGAAAAGTTCGGCCTCGACGACGCGTACGAAGTGCAATGTGCTGGCGTCTCTTGGGTCACCTCTGGAGCGCACAACACGCCAAGCCACGGGATTACCCTGCCCGATCGCAAGGTACTTCGGTAATCGTCCCCGCCCCGACGAGGAGGGCAGGTGTGACCCCCCGGCCCAACCCTCCAGCTCCTGTTATCGGCGCTGGCCGGGCCCGACGACCACGGGCGTGTTCCCGGATGGCCACGGTGCCTGCCACCAGGCCGGACGCGCTGAGGGGAGAGAGATTTCGTCCTGGGATGTCCATTTGGCCAAGGGTCGATCGTCTTGGGTGCATCAGACCCTCACAGAAGGAGATTTATCATGGCACTCGACAAGAACTCACCGGCGATCCAGGTGGCCCGCAAGCACATCCAGGCGTGGACCAACCACGACTGGGACACATCCCGGGATGCCCTCACGTCCGACGTGAAGGTCTCCGTGACCACAACTGGCCCGTTCCCCCCGCCCGTTAACACCGTGGGTGTTGATGACTACATGGTGGGGCTTCAGAGCTTCGCCGGAGCGGTCATCCCGGGCAGCATGAAGGAGATCGCCGCGATCGGTGACGACGTCAACGCCATCGTTCTGGTGAACGTAGACGCGGACTTCGGGATGGGAAGGACCACACTTCCCGGGGCTCGTCTCTACCTCATCGACGAGGACGGCAAGATCGCCCACGAGCAGGTCGTCTTCTTCGCCGCCTCCTGATCGACACGCTGGGTCGTCCCGGGCCAGTGAGCCCGGGACGACCCGTCCCAGTTTGATAGTGGGCAGGAGGAGGAGTCATGCGGTACGCGCTCATGTTGAGCTACGACGAGAGTGAACACGACCACACGCAAGACGAGAAGACGGCAGCTGTCTTCGAGGAGTTCTTCCGTCAGGCCGGAGAGCGCCTGCACGAGACGCTCCACCTGCTGCGCTCGCCCCAGGCCAGGACGGTACGGATCCGCCAGAACGGATTGGTCGTCGAGGACGGCCCCTTTACCGAGACGAAGGAGCAGATCGGAGGCATCCTCGTCGTCGATGTCCAAGATCTGGACGAGGCGATCGAGTTCGCGCGCAACGTCCCCGTCGCACATGTCGGTAGCGTCGAGATCCGTCCGATCTGGGACAATCGAGGCACACCCGATGGTCCGGGCTGGCCCTCATAACGCCTGGCCCGGGCCCCGAGCGTCGCCAAAGCGGCCAAGAAAAGGAGAAACGGTGCGATACGTGTTGTTGGTGTGTGACGACGAGTCGGTCGGGCTTAGCCCCGAAGAAGCCTCCCGGCGTTACGGTGCCTACACCGCTTGCGAGGAAGAGCTGCGGTCCCGCAACGTGTTCGTCGATCGGGAGCGCCTTCGCCCGACCTCGACTAGCACCTGCGTACGTGTCCGTGACGGGAAGCTCATCATTTCAGACGGCCCGTTCGCAGAGACCAAGGAGCAGGTCGCCGGCTATTTCGTCGTCGACTGCTCGGATATCGATGAAGCGATCGAGCTCGCTCAGTTGATCCCCGCCGCCGAGCACGGCGCCGTCGAAGTGAGGCCTGTTTGGGAGATGTGATCGACGTTCAGGGAGCGGTTGCCGAGGCGTTCCGAGCTGAGTGGGGAGCCGTGGTCGCCTACCTCATCCGGATCGTGGGTAACTGGGACCTGGCCGAAGAGTCCGCCCAGGATGCCTTTGCCAAGGCCCTGGAACGCTGGCCGTCCGATGGAATTCCGACGAGCCCTGCCGCATGGCTCAAGACGACAGCCCGAAATCGGGCCTACGACCGGCTCCGCCGGGCGAGCCTGGGCGAAACCAAGCTCAGGGAGCTGACAGTGACCACACCATCATCAGAGCAGACCGACGGACCGAACGAGAGTGGAATCGTCGACGATCGGCTCCGGTTGATGTTTACCTGCTGTCACCCCGCGCTTCGGGTCGAGGCGCAAGTCGCCCTCACACTTCGAACGCTGGCCGGACTTACCACGACCGAGATATCCCGCGCTTTTCTCGTCCCCGAAGAGACGATGGCGAAACGGTTGGTTCGGGCTAAGGGGAAGATCCAGGATGCCGGCATCCCCTACCGGATACCCCCTGCGCACCAACTGCCGGACCGACTCGTTCCTGTCTTGGCCGTTATCTACGGCCTGTTCAACGAGGGCTACGGTGCGAGCTCCGGGGCAGAACTCATTCGCAGCAATCTCTGCGATGAGGCAATCCGCCTCGGCAGACTTCTCGCCCAACTGATGCCGGACGAACCAGAAGCCCTCGGGTTGCTCAGCCTCATGCTGCTCCAGAACGCCCGGCGGCCAGCCCGGGTCGACTCCGATGGGGACCTCGTCACACTCGACCACCAGGATCGTGGGCTTTGGGACCGGTCCGCAATCGAAGAAGGCTGCGCGATCCTCAACGGAGCGATACGCCTCCAGCGCACCGGGTCGTACCAGCTCCTCGCGGCCATAGCGGCCGTTCATGACACCGCTCCCACGGCAGAGGACACTGACTGGCCAGAGATTGTCGCTCTCTACGACAGGCTCCAGGACCTCAACACCTCCCCGGTCGTCGCCCTCAACCGAGCCGTAGCCATCGCCATGGCCGACGGACCCGAAGCAGGTCTCACCCTCGTCGACGAGATCGAGAAGGAAGGTCAACTCTCGGACTATTACCTCCTTCCCGCCACTAAGGGTGATCTTCTCCGACGGCTCGGGCGCAACGCCGACGCCGTTGTGGCGTACGAAAGGGCTCTGGAGCGGGCGCCGACCGATGCTGAACGCCGCTTCCTGACAAAGAGGTTCGCCCAGGTATCCGAGCCTGGGTAGGCGCTTCTCCACGGCTGGCGCTCGAGCATCCGGACTTGTCCCGAGCGAAACCAGCGGGTGGTGTCGGGAGCCCCAGGTTTCCAGTGGGCTCGGGGCCCATTCCGGGATCTGACCTGGACGTTCCATCGCCATGCCGCAAGGGACCAGCCAATCGCACGGAAATGTCCATCTCGCTCCCGCCCATTCGTCTCCTGAGCGACGTCGGAACCTTTCCGGCGCTCAGAAGGGCCAGAAGATCTCAGGGCCTTCTGACTCCAAATCAGGAGGTGTGGTGATGCAGACAGCAGCTACCCAGCAGTCGTTACTGTCGACCGGTCGCGGCAAGGCCATCCTGGCCCTGCTGTGCATGGCCGGCTTCTTGGACTTCGTTGACACCACCATCGTCAACGTTGCCCTCCCGTCCATCCGTCACCACCTGGAATTCTCTGTCCAGAACCTTCAGTGGATCGTGAGCGGCTACCTGCTCACCTATGGCGGATTGCTGCTCCTCGGCGGCCGCGCAGCCGATCTCATCGGACGCCGTCGCCTGCTCGTTACCGGTACGTCCCTCTTCGGGATCTCGTCGCTCGTCGGCGGGCTGGCAGCCAACTCCGAGATGCTTGTGGGCTCCCGGTTCCTCCAAGGGATCGGTGCCGCCATGATGACTCCGGCTGCACTGTCGATCCTCACGACGACGTTCTCTGAGGGCGGTGACCGGGTAAAGGCCATCGGCGTCTGGAGCGGCACCATTCCGCTGGCTTCGGCTTTCGGGGTTCTCCTTGGCGGTCTCCTGTCACAGGGCCCCGGTTGGCGTTGGGTGTTCTTCGTGAATGTCCCCGTAACCGTGGTCGTGATCGCCGGTGCCTTCAAGGTTCTCGGCCGTGATCAGAGCAAGGTTACGTTCAAGAACTTCGACGCACTCGGAGCGCTCCTCTCGACGGCCGGCATGCTCCTCTTGGTCTACGCACTGGTCAACGCACCGAGCGTGGGCTGGAGCACGACCCCGACGATCGGAGAGCTGGCAGGAGCGGCGGCGATTCTAATCAGCTTCGTGGCCCACGAAGGTCGGAGCCGTAACCCGGTCGTCCCGCTCTCGATCTTCCGGATCAACGGCTTGGCCGCTGCCGATGTGACCCAAGTCATCGCACAGGCCGGTTTCTACTCGCTGTTCTTCTTCGTCACCCTGTACATGCAAAACGTGCTCCACCTCTCTCCGATCAGAGCCGGCGCTGCATACCTTCCGGTGACGGTGGCGGTGGGAATGTCCTCGGGGATCGCCACGAAGCTGATCGCCCGGATCGGTCCACGGCCGATCATCATGGCGGGCACACTCTTCGGCGCAGTTGGCGTGTACTGGCTGTCGCGGATCCCCGTGAATGGCTCGTACCTGAGCAACGTCCTCCCCGGTCTGGTCGTCATGGCTCTGGGACTCGGCGGTGTGTTTGTGGGTGTTCAGGCTGCTGCCAACGCCGGAGTTCCGGAGGACAAGGCTGGTCTTGCTGCAGCACTGATCACGGCGTCGTCGACGCTAGGCGGCGCCGTCGGCTTGGCCATCTTCAGTGCGCTCGCGACGAGCCGGACCACGGCGCAGGTGGCGGCCGGAGCTTCGCATCCGGCAGCGCTCACGTCGGGATTCCAGCTGGCCCTGACGGCGTGCGCGATCTTCCTGGTCGCGGCGGCGGCCATCGCCTCCCGAGTCCCCCGCGTCCGAGCGCATTCGGCAGTGACTCCTCCGATGGCGGAGGTGGCAGCCATCGAAGCAGCCTGACCGCCTGCTTGACCCTGAGATCAGCCGAGTCCGCTGTGGCGGGCTCGGCCGATCGGCGTCCGATCCGATCCGGGCCAATCACAGCTTGTCTCGCCCGGAGAACGACGGTTACGTCCTCAACTCGCTCGGGATAGTGGGCATCGAACGCAAGCGAACTGTAGACATCCACAGGAGGTGGGCCAAGGTGCCGGATCCACCGACGAGCCCGGCGAGCACGGTGGGACCGACGATGACCCCGGCCACCGCGCCCTGGATGGCGACTGAGAGAGCAATCGTGCGGACAAACCGGAGCTAGTGGTGTACCAGGGAGTGCTCGGGCGATCCACCGCTCAGGCTCTCGTGGACCCGCTGCGCCGGGTCTGGCGGCACATCGACGATAGCCGTCATCGCCCTTCGCTCCGCAGAGTCTTCGGCGCTGTCACCGGCCCTGTCACCGGGGCTCGTCGCATTCGATCGGCTACGAACAGCCGCAGTTCATGGCAGTCCTGGGCGTCGCCGTCGCCTTCGAAATCGTCTGGTACTTGGTCCACCACACCAATGTGGTCGAGCCCCGCTGAACCGTGATCGCTATCGAGGCGATCACAGAAGGCGCGCCGTCCGCGCGTAGCTCGGGGCATGGCCCGAGAATCAGTCCCGAGAAAATCCAAAGCGTCGGCACCTCACCGAAACGCGAAACCGCTGGGCAACGGCTTGCGCTCGGGCCCTTGCCCTATGCTACGTAGGCAGAGGTTTGATCAGTGCATGAAAGCGAAATGATCAACCGGTAAGACAGTGTGACTGCGACCGAGCAGCCAAGCTGCGGTTTCGTACGCCTCGTAAACCAAAGGTCGAAGG